>NZ_JBIRYJ010000018.1:0-126685 GCF_044389785.1 Streptomyces sp. NPDC019443 | reverse complement strand
CTCATCCGACAGCGTCAACTCGGCCTTCGGCCGCCCCATCCCCGCCATAGAGCAAGCCTACACATCTCAACAGAATTCCTGACTCAGAAGACTAGTTCAGCATTTCCTGGAGGGCGCGGGCGCGGGGTTGGCCAACGTGGCCAGGGCCGCATCCGCGTCCTTCGGCGCGTCCAGGGTCCTGAAGGCCGTGCCGAGGATCAGGTCGACGTCAGGGGTCGTACGGGCGTCGGTCTTGGTCGTGGCGCTCTTCAGCTGGGTGCCGAGCACCGAGAAGGGGCCGTTGGTGGCCGCCGGCGCGCCCAGCAGTATCGCGGTGCCTGGGATCTTCTTGTCGTACTCCGCCGGGGCGTTGCCCACCTTGCCGATGGCGAAGCCGCGCTTCTTCAGCTCGTCGGCGGCCGCCTTGGCGAGGCCGCTGCGGGGAGTCGCGTTGTAGACGTTCACCGTGATCTGGCCCGGCTCGAGCGTCACGGGCCGCACGGGCGCGCCGGACGGCTCGGGTGAGTGTTTGCAGTCCGTCGTGCGGACGGCCGCGGACGTGCTCTTGCCGTTGCCGGTGAAGACGTCGATGAGCTGCAGCGTTCCCCACCCGGCCAGGCCGAGGGCGATCACCGCGGCAACGGCTGCCACAACGATCCTGCCGCGGTTGCGCGGGCGTCGCATTCGGGGGTACCTGTCGCCCGTGATGCGGTACTTTCCGCCCATGCCGGGGGGAGTGAGCATGCTCATGGGCGCAGCGTAGTGCGGCCTGATGCCGATGCCTACTAAATGATCAACCGATTGCGTCCGTACGGTCCCGAAAGGGCCCGAAAGGGTCAGTCGGCGACCGTGGCCGCTCCGGCTCAGCCCAGCTCGAGCACGCGGGCGTGCAGCACCTGGCGCTGCTGCAGCGCGGCGCGCACGGCGCGGTGCAGGCCGTCCTCGAGGTAGAGGTCGCCCTGCCACTTCACGACATGGGCGAAGAGGTCGCCGTAGAACGTGGAGTCCTCGGCGAGCAGCGTTTCGAGATCGAGCTGGCCCTTGGTGGTCACGAGCTGATCGAGGCGGACCGGGCGCGGCGCGACATCCGCCCACTGCCGGGTGCTTTCCCGGCCGTGGTCGGGATACGGCCGCCCGTTACCGATGCGCTTGAAGATCACACGGAAAGCCTACCGGTCAAGCGGCTCTTGGCGCAGCCACGCAGCGCCAGTGCAATGTTGATCAAAATGACGCAAACCTGGAATAGAGGGGTGTCATGAGCGTCACCGACCAGCCGCCGACCGCGCCGGAAACGGACACGCCCGCGCCTACGGCCGGGCGGGTCGGGACGGTCGCGCCGGCGCTGAACGTGCACTTCCCCCACGCCCGCAGGACGTGGGGGAAGTGTTCTCATGAGTTTCAGTCTCTTGGGGGTCCCCCGGACCGGTTACTCGGTCACTTCGTGGCCGTGACCGTCGTGCAGGCCGCCGCCGCTGCCCGCGTCGCCGTCCGTCGGGACGGTGACCACCGGCTTGCGCAGCGAGCTCAGGTCGTGGGCGTAGGTACCCACCGCGTTGGCGATGACGCCGATGTTGACGGCGAACGCCTTCATGTCGATGTTGCTGATCGTGTCGCACTTGGCGTGGTAGCAGGAGTCGTACGCGACGCCCGCCGTGCCGCCGAACTTCTCCGCCTGCTTGTCCGTCTTGATGCCCTCCGCGCCCGTGAACGTGCCACCGGACGGGATGCCGACCTCGATGAACGGGCCGTAGTCGGAGCGGCCGGTGAAGTCCGTGCCCTCGTGCGGCGTGCCCCGCTTGTCGAGGAATTCGTTGATGTCGCGTTCGAGTTGGGCAGAGCCGACCGGGCCGGGACCCGCCCCCACGCCGTCCGAGTCGTCGCCGTCGTAGACGAAGAGCCCGTAGTTCGGCGAGGCGATCATGTCGAAGTTCAGGTAGAGCTTGATCTCCTGCTTGCCCAGGGAGCTCAGCTGCGCGACGTACGCCTCCGAGCCGAGCAGGCCGTTCTCCTCCGCCGACCACCAGGCGAAGCGGACCTTGTTGGCGGGCTTCGACTTGGACTTGGCGAGTTCCTGGGCGACTTCGAGGAGTCCGGCCGAGCCGGAGCCGTTGTCGTTGATGCCGGGGCCCGCGGTCACCGAGTCGAGGTGCGAGCCGAGCATGACGGTGTTGGCCGCGTTGCCGCCGCGGGTCTCCGCGATGACGTTGTTGGTGACGCGCTTCTGCTGCAGCTGGCGGATCTCGAAGGAGATGTTCACCGGGCCCGTGGCGAGGTCGGCGGCGAGCTTCTCGCCCTCCGCCTTGGTGATTCCGCCGGTCGGTATCTTGCCGGTGGCCGAGTCGCCGAGGGTGCCGGCGAGCGCGCCGTCGGTGTTGTTGTAGATGATCGCGCCGGCCGCGCCCGCGTCTGCCGCGGCTGCCTGCTTCGCGCCGAAGGTGCAGCCGCCCCGCTTGATCAGCGCGATCTTGCCGGTGAAGGTCCCCGACGCGTAGTCGGCGGGCTCGCAGCCGGTCGTTTCGTCCACAGGCACCGCCGCCAGATCGGCCTTGATGCCGCCCACCGGCGTGGACTTGGTGTACGTCATCGCCTTGATCTCGATGTCGCGCGGCGCGGGCGTGAGCACCGAGAGCTTCTCGGCCTGTGTCTCGGTGTAGATGAAGTCGAACTGGTGGTACGAGACGTCGTAGCCGAATTTCTTCAGCTGCTGGTAGACGTAGGCCGCGGAGGCGTCGTGCCCGAGCGTGCCCGCGGCCCGGTGGCCGCCCGTCGTGTCGGCTATCTGCTGGAACTTCTGCAGGTGCTTGTAGGCGTCCGTGGCGGACGACTTGTCGACCAGCTTCCTGGCCAGCTTCGACGCGTCCTTCGCCGCCTGCTCGCCAGGGCTGTGGCGGTGCGCGACGGAGGGGGAGGCGGATGCCAGCAGGAGCGGGGTCGCGAGTGCGGCGGCGGCCATGGTGGCCACGGCTCTGCGATGGGTTGCCTTCACAGAGATCCTTCCCGGTGTGTACGAGGTTGAGGGGAAGTTAGCGATCTCTGCGGGTTCTGTGAACAGTTGTGCCTCAACTCACGGCGCATTTCATCGCATTGACACCAGGAGGTGATCCATCCACTTCAACACGCCGAGCGGGCACAGCGGGGCGTCAGGTCTCTCTGGCCGCCTTTGCGGCGCGCTTCGCCATCTGCTTGTACTCGCGCACCTTGGCCAGTGACTCGGGCCCGGTGATGTCGGCGGCCGAGCGGTACGAGCCCTTCTCGCCGTACGCCCCGGCCGCCTCGCGCCAGCCCTTGGGCTGCACCCCGTACTGCTTGCCCAGCAGCGCCAGGAAGATCTTCGCCTTCTGCTCGCCGAAGCCCGGCAGCGCCTTCAGCCGCGCCAGCAGCTCGTCCCCGGTCGCCACGTCGCGCCAGATGGCGCTCACGTCGCCGTCGTAATTGTCGACCAGGTACTGGCACAGCTGATGCACCCGCTTGGCCATGCTTCCCGGGTAGCGGTGGACTGCGGGCTTCTGCTTCAGCAGCTCGGCGAAGGCATCGGGGTCGTACGAGGCGATCTGGGCGGCGTCGAGATCGTCGCTGCCCATGCGCTGCGCGATGGTGTACGGGCCGGAGAACGCCCACTCCATGGGGACCTGCTGGTCGAGCAGCATGCCGACGAGGACGGCGAGCGGACTGCGGCCGAGCAGTTCGTCGGCCTCGGGCTGCTGGGCGAGATGAATCACGGGGCTCATGTCCCGATGATCGCCCGGCCCTGGGCGCGCCGCCAGTGATCGTCGGCCGACCGGCCAGCCGGATCTGACCGGACGCAGTCGGAGCGGTGCCCCCGCGGGTTCCCGGCTGGGGCGCTGTTGTTCCTCACAGCGCCGGGGGGTTCGCCTCGTGTCCATACCCCCTTACGGTATGGACGCATGAGGACTTCACGGATACCCGCGCCCCCGGCTCTGGTGGGGTTCGTGCTCCTGGTGTTCGCGCTGACGGCCGTCTCGTACGCGGTGGGACGTGCCGTCGGTCCGGTGGCGCCGGGTCTGCACCGCGTCGAGGAGAGCCCCGACCGTATGCCCGGCATGCCCGGCATGCACGGCGCGGGGGAGGGCCGATGACGGACCTGCTGGTCGGCGGCATGACGTGCGCGGCGTGCGTGGCCCGGGTCGAGAAGAGGCTGAACCGCATCGACGGGGTGAGCGCCACCGTCAATCTGGCCACCGGCCTGGCCCGGATCGCGCATCCGCCCGAGGTGAGCGCGGACGAGCTGATCTCCACGGTGGAACGTGCGGGCTACACCGCCCAGTTGCCGCCGCCACCGGCCGACGAGACTTCCGACGACGAAGACGACGGCGACGACGAGGAGCGGGCCGAGGGCCGCGAGCGGCTGCTGATCACCGCCGTGCTGGCGGTCCCGGTCCTGGTCCTGTCCATGGTCCCCGCCCTGCAGTTCGACTACTGGCAGTGGCTCTGCTTCACCCTCGCGGGCCCCGTCGTCGTCTGGAGCTCCCAGCCCTTCCACGCCCGGGCGCTGCGGGGCCTGCGGCATGCCACGGCCACCATGGACACCCTCGTCTCCCTCGGCGTGATCGCGTCCTACCTCTGGTCCGTGTACGCCCTGTACTTCGGCGGCGCCGGCGATCCGGACATGCGGATGCCGTTCAGCTGGCTGCCCAGCGCGGACGGCGGAACCGCGCATGTGTATCTGGAGGCCGCGGTCGGCGTTCCGCTCTTCGTCCTCACCGGCCGGTATCTGGAGGCGCGTGCCAGGCACGGCACCGGGTCCGCGCTCCGGGCGCTCGCCGAACTCGGAGCGAGGGACGTGGAGTTGGAGGGGAGCGGCAGCCGCCGTATCCCGGTGTCGGAGCTGCGGACCGGCCAGGAGTTCATGGTCCGGCCGGGCGAGAAGATCGCCACCGACGGGGTGGTGACCGAGGGCAGCTCGGCGCTGGATCTCTCCCTGGTCACCGGTGAGTCGACACCGGTGGAAGTGGGGCCCGGCTTTCGTGTGGTGGGTGGTGCCGTCAACTCCGGCGGACTGCTCGTCGTCCGCGCGACCGCCGTCGGGGCCGACACCCAACTCGCCCGTATCACCCGGCTGGTGACCGATGCCCAGGCGGGCAAGGCGCGCATCCAGCGGCTCGCCGACGCGATCGCCGGGGTGTTCGTCCCGGCGATCGTGACGGTCGCGGCGTGCGTGCTCGGCTTCTGGCTCGGGGCCGGTGCCGAGCCGGAGGCGGCCGTCACCGCCGCGGTCGCCGTGCTCGTCGTGGCCTGCCCGTGCGCCCTGGGCCTTGCGACCCCCACCGCGTTCCTGGCGGCAACGGGGCACGGCGCGCAGCTCGGCGTACTGATCAAGGAGCCGGGCGCGCTGGAGCGGCTGCGCCGCGTCGACACCGCGGTCTTCGACAAGACGGGCACGCTCACCACGGGCCGTATGACGCTCGTCGAGACGGTGGTGGCCGAGGGGCTGGACGCCGCGGCCGTGCTGCGTCTCGCGGGCGCGGTGGAGTACGGCTCCGAACACCCCATCGGCCGCGCCCTGGTGGCCGCCGCTCGTCGGCAGACCGGCGACGACGCGCTGCCCGAGGTGGCCGGCTTCCGGGCCGTGCGAGGCGAGGGCGTGCACGGCCGGGTCGAGGGCCGGGAGATCTCCGTACGCAGTCCACGCGCGGCGGCCCCGCTCCCGGACGCCCTGCAGGCCGCCCTGCTGCGCGCCGAGGAGGCAGGGCTCACGGCGGTCGTCGTCGAGATCGACTCCCGGCCCGTGGCGCTGCTCGCCGTCGGGGACACCCTGCGCCCCTCCAGTGGCGCCGCGGTGACCAAGCTGAAGCGCCTGGGCATCGAGGCCGTCCTGGTGACCGGGGACGGACCGGCCGCGGCGCGGGCGGTCGCCCGTGCGCTGAGCATCACCGCCGTGCACGCGGGCGTCAGCCCCGAGGGCAAGGCGGGGCTGGTCGCCTCGCTGCGTGCCGAGGGGCGGCACGTCGCGGTGATCGGCGACGGCGTCAACGACGCGGCCGCCCTCGCATCCGCGGACCTCGGCATCGCCATGGGCAGCGGCACGGACGCGGCGATCGGGGCCGCCGACATCACTCTCGTACGGGAGGACATGGCGGCGGTCGTCGCGGCGGTACTCCTCACCCGCCGCACGCTCACCACGATCCGGGCCAATCTCGTCTGGGCCTTCGGCTACAACGTGGTCACCGTGCCGCTGGCCGCGACCGGCTGGCTCACCCCGATGTTCGCGGCGCTCGCGATGTCCGCCAGCTCCGTGCTGGTCGTCGGCAACAGCCTGCGGCTGCGTACGCACAGGTCCCAGCGGCGCACCCGCCCCGCGAACCCGGCGCGCGTCACCTACCGTTCCGCCGACGCCCGGAGGGGCTCCGATGACCTCAGCCTCCGCTGAAGGCTCCGACGACCTCCCCGGGACGCAGGCAGCCGTGGCCGGGGCCGTACTGGTCCCGGTGGCGGCCTGCGCCGTGACGCTCGCCCTGCTCACGGCCTATGTGACGAGCGGCGCGGCCGGCATCCCGCCCGCCGAGATCACCGTCACCCGCGCCCGCCTCGTCCAGCCGCTCCCGGACCGGGACACGGTGGCCTACATCGACCTGCGCAACACCGGCGGCACCGACGCCACCCTGGTCTCGGCCGACGCCCCGCTGCTCGGCTCCCCCACCATGCTGGCCCGCGACGTCGAGACGGACGGCGCGGGCCGGATGGAGGCGGTGTCCGCACTGAAGGTGCCGGCGGGCGGCGAGCTGAGGATGTCCCCTGCTGTGGGGACGTGATGGTCGAGGAGCCGCCGGCGCTGAAGCTGGGCGAGCGGGTCGAGTTCGTCCTGCGGTTCGGGGACGGGAGTACGGTGCGGGCGGCGGCGGTGGTGGTGCGGGCCGGGGAGTGATCTGGCGAGGTCAGTGACCTGGCAGAGCGCGGGAACCGAACCGCCCCTTCGTCCGACTCCTCTCCCGTGACCTGGGAGGTGGAATGGGTGGGCTGGACATCCGGATGCGCCACGTCGGCTGCCGGCACGGCCGCGTGGATGCCGTACGCGGCGTCGATCTCGACGTCGCCGCCGGTGAGCGCGTGGCGCTGACCGGCACCAATGGATCCGGCAAGACCACGCTGCTGCGGGCCCTGCTCGGCCTGCACCGCACGGCCGACGGCGAGATCCTGGTCGGCGGGCGGCAGGCGCGTACCGCCGCCGAGTGGGCCTGGCGGCGGCGGGCGTGTGCGTGGATTCCGCAGAAGCCCGCGGCCGGGCGGTTCCCGCTGCAAGCAGGGGAGTTGCTGGCGAGCAGCGGAGCTCGCGCGGAGGCGGCGGACGCCGCGGAGAAGCTGGGCGTGGGGCAGCTGGACCGGCGGCCGCTGCACACCCTGTCCGGGGGACAGTTGCAGCGTATGTATCTGGCGCGGGCGGTCGGATCCGTCGCCGCTGGGGCCGGCGTGCTGCTGGCCGACGAGCCCACCGCCGCGCTCGACTTCGCCGGTCAGGAAGAGGCCGCTGACGTACTGCTGGCGCTGCCCGCGACCCTCGTCCTGGTGACGCACGACCGGGCGCTGGCCGACCGCTGTGAGCGGGTGCTCGAGATGGCCGCCGGGCGGCTGCGGGAGGCCGGATGACTCTCGCCGCCGACCACGCCGCCGACCTCGCCGCCGGTCTCGGCGAACTGCTGCAGCTCGTACCCGTGCAACGGGCAGGCGTCGCCCTGCTGTTGGCCGCCGTCGGGCTCCCGGTCATCGGCGTGGTGATCGTCGGGCTCGACATCATGCCGGTGCGCTTCGCGATGATGCACGTGGCTCTGCTGGGGATCGCCGTGGGCCTGCTGACCGGCCTCGACCCCATGCTGTGCGCGCTTCTCGCGTGTGCGCTCGCCGGCGCCGGAGTCGCGCCGCTCGCCCGTACACCGGACGGACTCTCCGGCGCGATGGGCCTGTTGATGAGTCTCGCCATCGCGGCCGCGCTGCTGGTGCTCGCCGTCTCAGGGGTCAACGCCGCGGGCGCGTTCGCGCTGCTGTGGGGCTCGATCCTCTCGGTGGGCACGGCTGATCTGTGGGTGCTGGGGGCGCTCGCCGTCGTAGTGCCGGGGCTCTTCTGGTGGCGGCGGCGTGACATCGCCCTGCTGCTGTACGACCGTGAACTCGCCCTCTGCTCAGGCGTGCAGGTCGAGCGGCTGACGCTCCTCCTGCTCGTCCTGGTCGCGGTGGCCGTCGCCGGCGCGATCAAGCTGACCGGCGCGCTGCTCGTCGACGCGCTGACCCTGCTGCCCGCGCTCGCCGCGCGACGCCTGGGCTCCTCGCTGAAGTCGATCACCGCGTGGGCGGTGTCCATCGGCGTCGCCGTCAACGCGACCGGCTTCCTCGTCGCCCTCTCCCTTGACCTGCCGCCCGGTCCTGTCCTCGTCCTGACGGCCGGGGCAGTGGCCCTCGGCGTCCATCTCGTACCTGAACGGAGAACCCGCCCATGGCGCGCAACCGCGTCCGCTTCCCCTCCCTCGCGGCACCCCTCGTCGCACTGACCGCGGCCCTCGCCCTGACGGCCGGCTGCGGCGGTTCGGACACCTCGGACTCCTCGTCCGGCGACGGCGGGCACCCGCACGACGGGGCCCCGGTGGTCGTGGCGACGACGACGTGGGAGGGCGCTTTCGCCAGGGCCGCGGGTGCGAAGGACGTCAAGGTCATCGTTCCGCAGTCGGTGCAGCACGCCCCCGACTACGACCCGAAGCCGTCCGACCTCGCGGCGGTGGCCGACGCCGACTTCGTCCTCTACGCGCCCTTCGAGCCGTACGCCGAGAAGATCAAGGAGGCGGCAGGCTCGGACGCCGAGCTGGTCGAGGTGAATCTCGACAACGACGCGGACAAGGCGAGCGCGGAAGTGACCCGGCTGGGCAAGCTGTTCGGCACGCAGGACGCGGCAGCGACGTGGCAGAAGACCTTCCGGACGCAGTACGCGGATCTGCAGCGGGAGTTGAAGGCGGCGTGGCCGGGCGGCAAGGCCCCTGCTGTCGTCACGCAGGTCTTCACCGCGTGGTCGGCGAAACTGGCGGGCGCGGAGGTGGTGGGGACGTACGGTCCCGAGGCCGTGACCGCGAAGCAGCTCTCGGACCTGTCGGCGAAGAAGCCCGCGCTGGTTATGGACAACGCGCATATGTCGACGGGGACGGTGCTGCCCGACACGGGCGCGAAGCAGGTGAAGATCGTCAACTTCCCGGGGAAGGACCTGGATCTGCTGCCGGTGTACCGCGATGCGGCGTCGGCGCTGAAGAAGGCGATGGCGGGGGTCTGAGCCCTGCGCCGGACGGGCTTGATCATCAAGCCCGTCCGGCGATTCAGGACGATCCCCGCGGGTCAGACCGCCTGAACCACAGGACGATCCCGCGGGTCAGACCGCCTGAACCAACGGATCACCGGCGAACTGCTCCCGCAGGGACGCCCGGTCCGGCTTGCCCGCCGGGGTCAGTGGAACCGCCGCCACCACCAGCAGGCGTTCCGGGTGCTTGCGGCGCTCCAGGCCGCGGGCGTCGAGGTGGGCGCACAGGTCGTCGAGCGCGGGGGCGTGGCCGTCCCGGATGACCACGCAGGCCGCGAGCCGCTCGCCCATCAGCGGGTCCGGGACGCCGACGCACACCACGTCCCGTATCCCCGGATGCGCGGCCAGTTCGATCTCGACCTCGGCGGGGCTGATGTTCGCGCCGCCGCGGATCACCACGTCCTTGAGGCGGCCCACGACCCGAAGCGCGCCGTCCTCCGACAGGATGCCGAGGTCTCCGGTGCGCACCCAGCCGTCGGCCGTGCGGTAGCGGGCATCGAGCTCGGGCGCGCCGACGTAGCAGAGCGGGGTCATCGGGCCGCGGGCGACGATCTCGCCGACCGTCCCCGCGGGCACCTCCTCCATCTCGTGGGTGTCCGGGACCGCGACCCGGATGTCCGCGACGCGCGGGTCCGGGTGGCCCGCGAGCACGCCGGGACCGGTCGGCTTCAGCGCCTCGTCGCCAAGCCCCGTATGGCAGTTGACGCCGTCCGCCGACCCGTACAGATTGACCACCGGGCAGCCGAAGACGCGGCGCGCCTCGTCCGCGGTGGCTGCGTCGAGGACCGAGCCGCCGAGCACCAGCGCGGTGGGCGCCGGAAGTTCGCGCGGCCGCTCGGCCAGCCGGTCGAGCATCGTCCGGATCATCGTCGGCACGCCCAGCACATGCGTCGGCTCGTGCTCGGCGATGGCGTCCAGGGCCGCCTCGGGCGTGAAGTGGTCGAGCAGGACGAGGGTTCCGCCGTGCCGGGCGAGGGCGACCGCCGTGGCGTTGCTGCCGAAGGCGGAGGCGAGCGGGACGAGGAAGAGGCAGCGCGGCGGCTGCCCGTCCTTCATCAGGGATGCCAGGAAGTTGCCGCGGCCGCCGGCCAGCGCGTTGTGCGAGTACGCGATCATCTTGGGCTCGGCCTCGGAGCCCGAAGAGACCAGGATGCGTACGGCGGACTCGGGGTCAGGGCGGGCCGGGACGAAGGCGCTCGCGTCGGTACGCAGCAGCCGCGACAGCGGTACGGAGCCTTCCGGCGCGGTGCCCGGCCCGGCGGCGATCACCGTGCGCAGGGCGGGCAGTTCACCGGATTCACCGGACTCGCCGGGCTTACCGACGAGGCCGACCAGATCGGCGGCGTGTCGGCAGCCCCTGTGCTCGATGGCGGCGATCACGGCGACCGCCTCGGATCTGCTCAGCAGCGACGCCGCCTCGCGCCCTCCCCGGCCCACCGGGAACGGCAGCGCGACCGCGCCGATCGCGGCCAGCGCCAGGTCGGCGACGACGGCGTTGCGGCCGCCCGGAAGCTGTACGCCGACCACATCGCCCGGGCGTATGCCCAGGCCGGTGAGGCCGGCGGCCAGACATCGCACCTTGCGGTCGAGCGCCGTGTAACAGAGTTTCCCCTTGGCGTCGATCACCGCGGTTCGATGCAGGTCGGCGATCTGGCGAGCCCGGTAGAGGCTGTACACGTCGAGGTCGGGGCAGGTGCCGTCGACCGTCCAGGAGCGGCGCAGGTCGGCGGGCAGCAGGTCGTGCAGGGCGACGGTCACAGGAAGCTCCAGGGGTCGGGAACGGCAGGGGCACCATGCGCGTCGCGGCTGATCGAGCCGGCGAAGCGCGGGTCGTCGTGCAGAGCTGCCAGGTCGGCGGTGACCGCGGTCGCGGTCAGTCCGTGCGCGCGCAGCTGCGCCAGCGCCTCGGCCGTGGGCAGTTCGCGCAGGTCGTACGCCGCGGCCGCGACCGCGCAGGGGTCGGTGGGCGCGAGCCAGCCGTCGGCGGTGGGCAAGGGGCGGCGGAATCCGGCGGGGCGGCGCGCGCCCCGGCCGTCCGCGAGACGACGGAGCGCGGGCGCGGTGAGGACATCGGCCGCCCCGAGGAGGGATGAGTCCACCCGTACGCCGTTGCCCGTGCGCTCCCGCAGCAGCAGCCCGGCCAGCACTGCTTCCGCACCGAGCAGCCCGCCGAGCACATCGAGCAGGGTCATCAGGGACGGCGCGGGTGGTTCGTCGGCCGGCCGGACCGCCTCGCCGACACCCGTACGGGCCTGCACCATGAAGTCGGTGCCCATGGGCGCCGCGTGCAGCCGGTCCGCCCAGCCGCTGGTGTACGCGTAGACAAGCGCGGGGTTGGCGGCGGCCAGCTGATCACGGTCGAGGCCGAGCTCGGCGGCCTTGCCCGGGGCCCAGTTGTGCAGGAAGACGTCGGCTCCGGCCGCCATCTCGCGCAGCCGCCGCCGGTCGGGGGCCGACTTGATGTCGACCTCGACGGCCTTCTTGCCCCGGTTGAGCGCGAGCCAGCGCGCCGAGATCCCGGAGCAGGAGGGCGGCATACCGCGCAACGGGTCGCCGCCCGGCGGCTCGATACGGACGACCTCCGCGCCGAGCAGGCCCAACAGGTGTGCGGAGAGTGGGGCCTGGATGCGCCGTCCCGCCTCCAGGACGGTCAGCCCGGTGAGCGGCAGGCCGAGCGGGGGTGTGCTCGAGGAGTATCTCGAGGAGTAGGACGCTTCGTACGAGGTCAGTGCCCACGGCGGCGCGTCGGCGATGCCCCTGTCGGCGAGGGAGCGCAGAGGGCACACTTCCGCGCCGGACGCCTCGGCGGCGTACCGGATCCGCTCCCAGGAACATCCGTTGACGGTGGTGTGCAGGACTTCGGCGAAGGGCGCGCAGGCCGTGGCGTAACGGAACTGGAAGGGCCGCCAGCCCGCCCGTATCGCTTCTTCCGGAGCGCCGAGCGTGCGCCAGAACGCGGCCCACGCTCCCGGGTCCAGGGTCTCGAGCTCGAAGACGGTCCCCTCGGCGGATGTGAAGGGCGGCCCGCCCGGGGCGAGTTCCGCCGCCTCGCCCTCCTCCGCTCCGGCCGCGGCCAGATACTGCGAGACGGCCAGCAGCCCCGCCCGGCAGGCGCTGGTCGACACCTGCGCGACCTGTCCGCCGCGCGCCTGGGCCAGCAGTCCTGCCAGCACGCCCTGCACGGTCAGTACGGCGGTGGCGGTGGCGGCGTAGTCGGCCGCGATGCCGCGCGGGCCACCGTCGCGCCGCCCGTGCACCGCCATGATCCCGGTGGCGGCCTGCACGGTGGCCTCGTCGGTGAGGTCGCCCGCGGCCTCGCTCCAAACGGCCCGGGCGGCGAGCCCGTCGAACCCCGCGCCCTCGACGACGACATGAGAACCGACCACATGAGAACCGGCGACATGGGAACCGGCGGCACGAGAACCGGCGGCACGAGGGCCCAAGGCGCTGGAGGGCCCCGCGCCCAGCAGCCGCAGATGCTCCGCCACGAGCCCGGCGCCCGGCCCCGGCGGCCCCGACGTGTGCGTCCGCAGTCCGTCCAGCGGCCGGACCGCTCGCGTGGTGGCCGGTGACGCGGTGCCTGATGCCATGCCTGGTGCCATGCCTCTGCTCTCCCCGAAGTGGTGGGAACCCGGGAGCCCTCGCGCCCGACCAGTTCCGTGTGAGAGGCAGTCGGACAGTCGTTCCCATGGGTTCCCGGAAGGCGGCGGAAAGTGGTGCAGCGTGAGGCGTCGGTGACGGCCGGACTTCCCCCATGCCCGCCCGATGTACGGGAGTTGAGGGACGGAGTCGCCGACTTCGTACGGGACCGGGTCATGCCGCGGGAGCCCGTGCTCGACCTGGGCGGCCCGGACGCCGCCGCCGTGCTGCGCGGGCTCCGGCACGAGGCCAAGGAGCAGGGCCTGTGGGCGCTGCCCCTCCCCGCCGAACTCGGCGGCAAGGGGCTGCCCCTCCTGTCGTACGCGCATATCGCGGAGGCCGAGGGCGCCAGTGACCACGGGCCGGTGGTACTCGGCTCCGCGTCCCTGCTGGACGTGCTGATGCTGCGGCGGCACGGCAGCGCGCGCGTACGCGACCAGTATCTGAAGCGGCTGGTCGAGGGCGAGATCCGCTCCTGCTACGCCATGACCGAACCCGAAACCCCCGGCACCGACCCCTTCCTCACCGAAACCCGCGCCGAGCCCGCGGCGGACGGCACGTGGCGCGTCAGCGGCCGCAAGTGGTTCACCAGCGCTGCCACCGACGCCGACCTGGTCACCGTCCTCGCCCGCACCGACGGTGTGCCGCCGGACCGCGACGGTCTGTCGCTGCTGCTCGTCGGCACGGACTCGCCCGGCTTCCGGGTGGTGCGCGAGCTGCCCGTGCTGGGGGCTGGCGGCCAGTGGGAGATCGCCCTGGACGCGGTGCCCGTGGACGGCGATCATCTGCTCGCCGAACGCGGCAAGGCCCTGGCCATCGCCGGCGAGCGGCTCCAGCTCGGCCGCACCCTGCGCTGTCTGCGCTGGCTCGGCCAGGCAAACCGGGCATTCGACCTGATGCGCGAGCGGGCCATCACCCGCACCCGGTCGGGCCGGTCAGGCGGACCGCTCGGTGACCTGCAGCTCGTCCAGCGCCATATCTTCGAGGCGTTGCTTGCCCTGCGCACCACGCGCCCGCTGGTGTACGAGGCGGTGGCCCACCTCGACGCCGGGCGCGACGCCCATGTGGAGGTGGGCCTGGCGAAGGTCGCGGCGGCCCGCATGCTCCAGCAGGTCGCGGACGCGGCGATCCAGGTGCACGGCGCGG
Organism: Streptomyces sp. NPDC019443; assembly: GCF_044389785.1. Lineage (NCBI taxonomy): Bacteria > Bacillati > Actinomycetota > Actinomycetes > Kitasatosporales > Streptomycetaceae > Streptomyces > Streptomyces sp. NPDC019443. The sequence continues at coordinate 112,632 of NZ_JBIRYJ010000018.1, read as the reverse complement.
CGGGTCTCGGCCCCGACACGGCGCTGCCCGCGCTGTTCCGTACGGGACGGATGGCGCGGATACTCGACGGCCCGGACGAACTGCACATCACTTCCGTGGCGCGGCGGGTGCTGCGTACGTCCTAGGCGGAGTGGGCGTCGACGAGCCCCGTCAGCACGGCCAGTCCGAACGCGAGAAAGAAACTGCCCCACACCAGCTCGTGCTGTGTGGCGGTGCCACTGCCAAGGTCGTAGCAGCCGTGCCGCAGCGCGCCGTTGGCCGCCAGATGTACGCGTACGAGCTCTTCCAGCACCGCGACGGCATGCTCGCGCTGCCCGAGTTTGAGCAGGGCCACAGCCGTGATGGCGGCGGCGGAGGTGTCGAGGGGTCCGTCGGGACGCTCCTCGGCAGCGAGCGGAACACGTCGCGAAGGCGTCAACTCCCGTGCCACACCGCGAAGATCGGGCACGTCCAGGCACCGCAGTGCGTCCGCCACCGCGAGCAGCAACCAGGCGCGGCCACGGCTCCACCCGGGCGAGCCGAGTCCGAGATGCGCGCGCAGATGGGATTCGGCCGCTTTGGCGTTCACCGACGCGAGCAGTGGCACCATGCCCGGTGCGCCGTCCACGCGCGCCACGCACCGGGGGCCGCCGAAGGCCGATCCCCAAGGAACCAGCCCGAGTTCATGGTCGTACGCATTGAGGCAGGCGCGTGCCGCGCGCTCTTGCAGCGCCACGGCCCCGGGATCGTCCGCGAGGGCGGTGCCGTACCAGAGGATCAGGCCGCGGGTCGCGGTGTCGGCCCCTGCCCAGTCGGCGAGCCGCTTCGTGGTGGCCCGGGCCGCCTCCCGGTCGCGTACGTCATCGGTGTGCCGGGCGCGCAGCCACAGCAGTCCCGCCCAGAATCCGCCGGTCCACGAGCCGCGCCTGGTCGCCGTCCACCGCCCGGTCTCCTGGTCCGCGTACAGCGGGAATCGGTCGCCGACTTCGGTCCGGGTCACGGCGACCCGGTCGAGGACCCTGGCCAGGGCGGGCTCGGCCCAATGCGGCGTATTCAGCGGCGCATTCAGTGGCGTACTCACGCGCGCGCCTCGCGCCGGTCCCGTACGGCCCAGCACACCGCGACCGCACAAGCCCCCGCGAACTCACCCGCTACCAGCACCCACCCGGGCCCGTAGTGCCCTGACTCGGCCAGCAGGCCGAACAGCGGCGGCCCGACCGCGAACCCGGCGAAGAACCCCGCAGAGACCAGCGCCGAGTCCTGCCCCGCCCGCCCGGGCGCCGCCCGCTGCATGACCAGCACCATCGACACCGCGTTGGCGGCGACCGCGAAGACGCCGACGGCGACCGCCGCGACCCACGCCAGCGGGTGCACGAAGGACGCGCCCGCCAGCAGCAGCGCAGCCGCCACCGACCCCGCGGCGAGACCGCCCGGCAGCCACACGGCACGGCGGGGATGCCCGGCCACCTTCGACCAGCCCACGCGGCCCGCGACACCCGCGACACCCAGTACGGCCACGAGCGCACCGGCGGCCGTGGGGCCGAGGCCGAGCCGCTGCGTGCCGTACAGCGCCAGGTAGGTATTGACCGACGCGATCCCGCAGCCCAGCAGGAGTGAGAAGACCGCGAGCCAGGCGATCGCGCCCCGGGGCACCAGCGACGAGCGCGGTCCGGCGGAGACCGGCGGCGCATCGGCGGGCAGTCCGCGCGCCGCCCAGAGGGCCGCCCCCGCCGCCGCAGCGGCTGCCGTCCACACCGCGCCCCGCCAGCCCGCGACCCCGGCCAGCGCGGCGAGCGGCAGTCCGGCGGCGAACGCCCCGAGCTGTACGCCCGACTGCTTCATCCCGGTCACAGAGCCGCGCCGCTGGGGCGGCACCGTGGCCAGGATCGCCTTGTTGGTGGCCGGGTTGGCCAGCGCCTGCGGCAGCCCGCCGAGCGCGACCGCCGCCAGGAGCAGTCCGACGCCGGGCGCCGATCCGATCAGCGCCAGCGCCACGGCGGAGACGAAGAGCAGCGCGACCAGACAGCTGCGCGGCCCCACCCGGTCGACCACCCGGCCGCCGACCGGTGAGAGCACGGCCGCGGCGCCGAAGCCGATGGTCGTCGTCAGACCGAGCACGGTGGGCGATACATCCAGCTCGTCCACCAGCCGTGGGCCCAGCGCCCCGAGCAGGAACAGCTGCATCATCGAGAACGCCATGGCGCAGGTCAGCAGCGCCGTCGTGGCACTCGTCCGACGCCTCGTGCCCGCCGCGGCGCCCACCACTTTCTGCTCTGCCCCCACAGGCACCCTCTCCATCTGTTGCCGCCCCGGGCGGTTCCACCCGGGTGTCCGGGTCCCGCCAGCCGTGCCAGGAGTCGGCCGGACCGCCCCTCAAGTTCCCGCGGATTTCTATGGCTTGAATCACGTGCCCGAACCTCGGGCGGCGCTCGGGAAGTCCCGTATCCCCCCTTGAAGAACTCGCGGCGAATGCAAGGATGAGCCCGCCATGATTGCTGGACGGGGAGTGCGCGCGGTACGGGCTGCTGTGTTCGCGGCCGTCTGCGTGCTGCTCGCCACCATCGGCCACGTACTCATGTCGAAGGCGGGTCTTCCCTGGTGGGCGCCGGTCGCCGGAGTCACGGTGACGGGCGCGGCGGCGTGGTGTCTGGCCGGGCGGGAGTACGGCCTGCTCCCGGTTGTGGCCTTCGCCCTGGTCGCCCAGAGCGCACTGCACACCGCGTTCTCCTTGTCCCAGACGGCAGTTGAGCCCGCGCAGCCCGTGCACCACCACCATGCCGGGTCCGCAATGCAGTCCATGGCATCCATGGCACCGACCAGCCACGACATGAGCGACATGTCGTCGACCGGAATGCTCGCCGCCCATCTGCTGGCCGCGCTGCTGAGCGGCCTCTGGCTCGCGTACGGCGAGCGGGCGGCGTTCCGGATCCTGCGCGCCGTCGCCGGGTGGCTCGTCGCACCGCTGTGTCTGCCGGTCCGCGTCCCCGCGATGCCGCACCGGCCACGCGTCCGCCCGCGCCGGAACCGTGCCACGCGTACGCCCCGGCAGCGGCTGCTCGTTCACGTCCTCACTTCTCGGGGTCCGCCCGCCGGGACCGCTGTCGTCTGACAGCCGGCTTCCCGATGCCGCCATGGGGTCAGCCCCCGGCGCTCGGGCATCGGCCGCGCCCTTCGCGTGCGGCCGTACGACTCACCGGGCCCGCAGACATGCCGGTCCGGATCCCGGATTCCCGAGAAGGACACCAGGCGATGAACGCTGCCCTCACCTCGACCATGCCGCGATGTACGACCGGTCACGACGACGCGATCACCGCGTGGGCGCTCGCCGCACGCGGCGGTGACCCCCTGGCGGTTGAGCGTTTCGTGCGCGCGCTGCACCGCGACGTACGTCGGTACGTCGCCTACCTCAGCGCGGACCCGCAAGCCGCCGACGATCTGACCCAGGACACCTTCCTCAGGGCGCTGGGCAGCCTGCACCGTTTCGAAGGCCGCTCGTCGGCCCGCACCTGGCTGCTCTCCATAGCCCGCCGCGCGGTGATCGACAGCCTCCGCTACACCGCCGCGCGCCCCCGGCTCGCGGACACGGACGACTGGCAGTCGGCCGCCGAGCGCGCCCAGTCCCGGAATCTGCCGGGCTTCGACGACGGCGTCGCTCTGGCCGAACTCCTGGCGACCCTCCCGGACGAGCGACGGGAGGCGTTCGTCCTCACACAGCTGCTGGGACTGCCGTACGCCGAAGCAGCCCTGGTCAGCGGCTGTCCGGTGGGCACCGTCCGCTCCCGGGTGGCGCGGGCGCGCAGCTCCCTGATCGGACTGCTGCACGACGCCGAGCACCCCACTTGGCAGCCGCCCGCCTGAGGCGGTGTCACCCCGCCGCGTCGAGCCTTACCCGCTGGTCCGCGGTCAGCTCCAGGCTCCACCGGCCGACTGCGCTCTGTACCCGCACGGTCACACAAGCGCCGGTAATTCACCCGAATGGACGCGTCCGCGTGGTCGTGCGGGAGGCTCCCGCTCACGCTCGGAGTCATCCCGACCAAGGAGCTCTCATGGCACAGCAGGCATCGACCTCGTCCGGCACCACCCGGTCCCCCGCGCCCGCTCCCGGCCAGGCATGGGCGGCCGGCGGCACCATGTTCGCCGGAGTCCTGCTCCTCGTGGACGGCATCCTCGGCATCCTCAACGGCATCGCGGGCATAGCCGCGGACGACGTCTACAGGCGTATCGGCAGCTACGTCTTCGAGTGGGACCTGACCGCCTGGGGCTGGATCCACCTGATCATCGGCGCGATCGCGGCCGTCACCGGCGTTGGCATCCTCAGGAACGCGGGCTGGGCCCGCGCAGTGGGTGTGGCGCTGGCGGGCCTCATCATCATCATGAACTTCATCTGGCTGCCGTACCTGCCTCTCTGGGGGCTCATCGGCATCGCGATCGGCGTCTTCGTGATCTGGGCGCTGTGCGCGGACCGGCACGCGAGTTCCCCGCGCGTGGAGTAGGCACGGACCTCTGCCGGCGGGCCCCCGTCGGCAGGGGGAGGCCCGGACCGCGATGCGGTCCGGGCCTCCCCTATGAGCGTCGGTATGAGCGTCAGGCGAGCCGGCCGCCGCCGCTGCGGTGCGGCCGCCGCTCTCCGCTGCGTACGGCCTGATGCCACGACTCTGGGCCGCACCCCGCCATACGCCCAAGACTTGCTTTCTACCGCGGCCATAACCCTTGATCATGGCGGGCTCTCGGGTGCGGCCGGGCCCGGCTGGTGCCGCGCGGGCGGCGGAGGCGTCGGCGTGTGGCGGGATCTTGCGGCAGCCCGTCAGCGGATGGGACGCCGCCCGGCGCGCCGGGACCACCGCACGGCAGTGAACGCCACATCGGCCACCAGGAGCACGATGCCGATGATCAACAGATAGCCCAGGCCCTCTGCTGCCACACCGATGATTCCCAGTACGACGGCCACCAGGACGAGAAGCAGGAAGAGCACCATCACCCGAACACCTCCTCTGTGCTGAGCTGAGCTGTGCTGGTTGTACTGAGCACGGGCGGTCAGCGCCGCGCGAGTTGCCGTTCGCCGTTGGCGCCCTGCCGGTAGGGCAGGCCGTAGTGCTTGAAGATCGACTCCTCCTGCTCGGCGGGCAGTACGTCGTCCGTGCCGATCGAAGGGGCCTTCCTCACCAGCCCCTTGGCGTAGGCGACCCTGATGTAGCCGGGCCCGAGGATTGCCTCGTCGAGGGGTACGAAGACCAGACGCTGGCGGCTGAGTAGCCCGGCCCGGACGGTGGCCATGGCCGGTTCGTCGGTGGTGGTGTCCACGTAGATCGCTTCGAGCACGCCGATCTTGTGCCCCTTCGGGTCGACGACATCGTGATTGCGCCACTCGCGGATGTCGGCTGCCTGGATCATGCACTCTCCTTCCTGAGCGTGCACCGGTCGGATGTCCCTCCGAGCTTGCCCCGAAGGCGAGTACGGCGTCTGCCGTGGTGTCGGCCCGAACAACGGCCCCGGCGTATACACGCCGGGGCCGCCCTTCCGGGCGGTTGCACGTGAGAGTGCACCAACCCAGAGTCAAGCCTACTGCCCCTAGTGCATCATTTCCGTATTTGTCCTGCCGTAGCCGCTCAATCGAGGATGGCGAGATGATCGGCGTCGCCGCCGCGCCATTCGATGATGAGGATGGTCGCGTCGTCGGTGGTGATGCCGCCTCGTTCCAGTTTCAGCGCGTGGGACAGCGCGCGCACTACCGTCCGCACCGGACCGTGGTCACGGACGACGCGGTTGGTGAACTCGATGAGCTGTTCCTCACCGAACTGTTCCCCGCCGGCTTGGTGCTCCTCGACCAGGCCGTCGGTGAAGCACAGCACCCGGTCCCCGAGTTCCAGCATCCGCTCGCTGACTTGCGGCCGCTCACCGCCGAAGCCGACCGGCAACGTGGTCGGGCTCTCCAGCCGGTCCACCACGGCGCGGTCGCGGATCAGCAGTGGGGCCGGGTGGCCGGCGTTGACCCATTGCAGATGGCCCGTGGCGATGTTCAGGCACATCATCTGCGCGGTGACGAAGTGGTCCGGCCCGAACTGCTCGTTGATGGCTCTGTCCATGAACTCGTACACCTGGGACAGATCGGTGTTGGCGCGTCGGGTGTGGCGATAGGCACCGATGGCGACGGTCGCCATGGTCGCGGCGCCCAGAGAGTGGCCCATCGCGTCGATCATGGCCACGTGCAGGATGTCGCCGTTGAGGGCGTAGTCGAAGCTGTCGCCGGCCACGTCGTAGGCGGGTTCCAGAATTCCGGCCACCTCGACCTGTGGGACGGTCATCGACAGCGGGGGCAGCAGTGACCACTGGATCTCGGCGGCCACGTTCATCGGGGCGCGGCGGCGGGCCTGGAAGAACTCGTCCGTGTAGGCGTCCTTGGTGACGATCATGTCGGCGACCAGACCGGCGAGTCTGCGCAGCAGCCGCCGGTCGTCGTCGTCGACGCTGTCCAGGGTGACGACCATGACCCCGATCTGGGCACTGCCGTCCAGCAGCGGCAGATACATCCGCACATTGCCGTCCTGTGGCACCTCGACGGTTGTGCGGTTCAGGAATGCCGTGCCGGCGGGGGAGTCCTCGATCGGTTCGGGGTCACCGACCGTCAGCCGTCGGCCCGGCAGCGGCACCAGGAGCATTTGCTCGTAGTCCTGCAGGAGGATGGAGAGGTCCCGGCCACCGATCCTGGCCACCTCTTCGGCGACGAGCGGGGCGATCAGCTGTGGCGGCATCTCGTGAGCCCGGTCCAGCAGCACACCCAGCAACCGCTCACCGAATCCCTCGGATCGGTCCACCTCGATCTTGCTCGGCTCTCGCTCACCCTCCATCGTCTTTGCCTGTATCCCTTCGTCCCGCTGGTCGGGGGCCTACTGGCGGCTGTCTACAGCCTGACACCGCCAAACCGGCCCAATGCGCCCATTGCGCCAAAGGCGGCATGTCACACCCGATCAGGCACGTACTCCGGTAGAAACCGGTGCCGGAAGCCTGCCGAAATTCCTTCTTTTGCGACAGCGCACCGTCGGGCGTTTTCCGCGTGGCAGAGTCATTTTCTCTTTGCTGTCCACGGGAGTGGGGCGGCATATGTCCCAGGGGGGCCTCACGGCTAAATGCCGTTTTCGGTTCACCTGTACATCGATAAGCAGAAGATTCGGACATCTCGCGCCATCTCGCCTCACTGGGTATCCGTCGAACCGTAAATGCAGATATACCCAGCCGGGGTCGTGTCCAGGGCTTTTCCGTGAGTGTTGACCAGTAGATTCCATGCGATGGGGTTCGTCACCGACTGGCGTTCGAAACTGCACTTCAGGGGCATGTTGTGGTGACGAAGTGTGTACCCGGAAAAGACCGGACAGTAAGTTGCCGGGCGGTCCGTTGGCGTGATTGCATCTGCGGGGTGCGGAAGTCTGATTATCGGTGCCCGGTTTCGGGCGCCAGGCGACCGTTCACCCGGCCTTTGCTTTGCCGTAAACCCGGCCGGCGCCACTTCAGGAACCCCAGAGCATTGAAAGGAAGGGAAAGTCATGCGTAAGGACTTCACCCCTCAGGTCGAGACCGGCGAGATTTCCGACAGCGAGCTGGACAACATTTCCGGTGGTATCGCCAGCGCCGGTGCCGATGTTGCCGGCCGCGGCGCCTCCGTGAGCGTCGGCGACGTCGTCGGGACTGCCCAGTCCCTCGCTCCCGCCCTGCCCGTTTCGCAGCTCTCCAGCCTCGTCACGGTGCAGACCGCCGGCATCTGACAGCGGCTTTTGCGACAAGGTGTTATGGCCGGGAGTATTACTCGACCCACCGGTGCATCTAAATACCAATAGGGTTGGCCAGGACCCCGGAACCTCCAGTTCCGGGGTCCATGCATTTTCCGGAGGGGTTTTATGCGCGGATGCGAGGGGGAAGGCACGACGGGTATTGCAGAAGTGCCGGCGTGCATCGTCGGGCACGCGCGTCACCCGAACGTCTGCGAGCCCACGGCGGCGAGCAGCTCCAGGGCCTGGTGGTCGGGTGTGCCCGGCGCGGCGGTGTAGACGACCAGGCGCGGCGTCGAACCCGCGGCCTCCAGCACATCGCAGTCGAGCGTCAGCCGCCCGGCCTCGGGATGCTCAACCGTCTTGATCTGCGAGGTGCTCGCGGCGACGTCAGTGCGCGCCCACAGTTCCGCGAAACGCGGGCTGACCGAACGCAGTTCGTCGACGAGCCCGAGCAGGCACGGATCGCCGGGGAACCGTCCGACGCTCGCGCGCAGGTCGGCGACGGCGTACGTCTCGAAGGCCGCGGATTGCGTCCCTCGCGGGTGATCCGTACGCCCCCCCGGGGAAGTACCGGCGCAGGACGTCCGATTGTCCCGCGGCGCGTGTGTGCCGCCCCCGCGGTTCGCTTCACCCGGTCCTGCCGCGCGACTCGTCTCGCCTTCATCGGGGACGGCCCCGCGCCCACACGCCTCACCTGGGCGAACGGGACGGGCTGCCGCTGCCTCGTCTCAACTCGTCCACGGCGCTTTCCCGTCCGGGAGTGTGGGTGTGTCAGGCCGGCCACCTGCCGGTCGAACGCACCGAGACGGGAGACCTGGCATGCCCCGACGACCACTGAGCCGTCGCGAGCGACTGACCCTGATGGGAATCATCCTGGGCAGCCTCGTTTCCGCCATCGCGGGAGCGGCCACCAGCGAGGCCTTGAGGATGCTCCTGCCGTGAGCAGGCGAACTCGAAACGCCTTGGCACACGCCGTGACGCGCCCCCCGCTCCGGTACAGCAACGAAGGCGCGGACGACGAATGCCCTGCGCCCTTGGCAATCCGTCACCTTGTGTGTGGCGTCGGTTCCGATACGCAAGGATGCTTCGATGACCGGTCACAGGAGTAGTCCGCGGCAGGGCAGCCAGCGGTGCATCCCGCAGCCCCGGGCCGTGACCCCGGCGGCGCTGCGTGACTTGAAGGACTACGTGTACCAGCTCTATGTGGAGGCCGGGACACCGCCCGTGCAGCACATAGCGAGTGAGATCGAGAACGACGACACGTTCCGCGGCAGCCCTTCGAAGGCGACGGTCCACCGGATCATCGGCTCAGAGGAACTGCTGGCGGGACAGGAAGACGTCGTCTCCGTTGCCGTGCTGCTGGCACGCGAGGCGGGCAGGGACGCAAGCGAGGTGGAGATCCGGGTCAAGAGCATGTGGGTCGCCGCCCGGCTCGCACAGCCTCTGGGCACCCCGGTGAAGGACCTCGATCCGTTCGCCCTGGAGGTACACCGGGCCATCACCGTGCCCGGTCAGGAGTCGCTGCCCACGCTGCCCCGCTACGTCGAGCGGGATCACGATTTCGCGCTGAGCGAGGTCGTGGACCGGGCGGCAGGTGGCGAGAGCCTCCTTGTCACGTTGGTCGGGGAGTCCTCGACGGGGAAGACCCGGGCCTGCTGGGAGGCGTTACGCCGACTCCCTGAAGGATGGCGTGTGTGGCACCCCTACGATCCGACGCGCCCCGATGCCGCGCTTGTTCACATCGCGGAAGCCGGCCCACGAACCGTGATCTGGCTCAATGAAGCGCAGCACTACCTCCTCGCCCCGGACGCGAAGGCCGCCGAACGCATCACCGCTGGACTGCGCACGGCTCTCGGTGACCGACGGCGCAGCCCTCTGCTGGTCCTCGCCACCATCTGGCCGCGATTCTGGGACCCTCTGACGGTTCCCTCCGCCACGGGCTTCGACGACCGGTTCGAACAGCAGCGCAAACTCCTCACAGGGGTCGGCCGGTACATCCTGGTGCCCAAGGCGTTCACCGACAGCGACATGTGCCAGGCACGTCGGGAGGCGGGCGGCGACCCACGACTGGCAAGTGCCCTGGCCGGCGCCACCGATGGGGAGATCACACAGTTCCTCGCCGGCGTCCCGAGGCTCATGACCCGCTATCGTTGCGCGCCCCCCGGCGCGGCGGCGCTGATCCATGCGGCCATGGACTACCGACGACTCGGACATGGCCCCGCGATGCCCCATGCGCTCCTCGCCGAGGCTGCCGAGGGCTACCTCACGGACCATGAACTCGGCTGCCTCGGAGACGACTGGTTGGATGAGGCTCTGGCGTACTGCGCGACGCCGTGCCACGGGGTTCCGGGGCCGCTGACACGGATTCCCCGCAGGAGCAACGATGTCGGCGGGACGGCGTACCGGCTCGCCGACTATCTGGAACAGCAGGGCCGCGTGGAGCGTCGGCTGCTGTGCCCGGGGGCCTCCTTCTGGGAGGCAGCCGCCCGTCACTGCCACGGCAACGAGGACCGCGCCACGCTGGCGCAGGCGGCGGAGGTCCGGGGGCGGCTGCGTGCTGCCGTGGGTCTCTACGAGGTGGCTCTCGAGGACGGGAACACCGACGTGCAGCCCGACCTGGCCCGGCTCCGCGAAGGCGCGGGAGACATCGCCAAGGCAAAGGAGCTCTACGAGGCCGCCTTGAAGGCCGATCGCCAGGCGCGATGGGAGCTCGTCCGGCTGCGGGAGATCACAGGGGAGGTGGGGGAAGCCGAGGAATTGGCCAACGCGGCCGCCAACCAGGGCGACACCACCCCCCTGACGCGGCTGGCTCGGCTGCGGCAGGAGTCCGGCGACGAGGAGAGTGCGGAGCGCCTGATGCGCGCCGCCGCTGCCATAGGGGAGATCAAGACGTTCGCTGAGCTGGCCCGGTCCAGGGAAGGTGCGGGAAACCAAGAAGGAGCGGAGGAACTTGCCTTCACGGCTCTGACTCGAGCGGGCAGTACGTACGCCCTGTCGGAACTGGTGCGCATGCGGGAGAAGTCCGGCGACGGTGAGGGTGCCGAGCGCCTGGTGCAGGCTGCCGTGGCGCGGGGCAAGGTCCGCCCGGCGGTCAGGCTGGCCCGGATGAGGCAGCGGGCCGGCGACAGCGAGAGTGCGGAACGCCTTCTGGACCTCGCTGCCGGTTCAGGCAGCAGGTTCGCCCTGACCGAGCGGGCTCGCCTGCGGAGGAGGGCGGGAGACAGCAACGGGGCGGAACGACTGCTTCGTTCGGCTGTGCACCAGGGCAGCACGATTGCCCTGACCGAGCTGGCTCGCCTGCGGGAGAAGGCGGGCGACGCGGAGGGAGCGCTGCGTCTGTACCGTGCCGCGGCCGATAAGGGCAGCACCGATGCGCTGGCCGCCCTGGCTCTGCTGCGGGAGGAGGCGGGGGCCGGCGAGGAGGCTGAACGCATGGCCTGCAGCGCCGCTGATGCGGGCAGTACCTTCGCCCTGCTCGAGTTGGTGTGGCTGCGGGAGAAGACTCGTGACCGCCACGGTGCCGAGCGCCTGGCGGACACCGCTCAGCGTGCGGGCAACACAGGAGCGCTCGTACTGCTCGCCCGGTTGCGTGAAGAGGCCGGGGACAAGAAGGGCGCCGAACATCTCGTGCTCCGTGCGGCTCTTGCCGGCCACAGCCTCGCGCTCAATGAGTTCGTTCTACGTAGAGAGGCGAGCGGCGACTGTGAAGGGGCCGAACGCCTGGCCTCGGCAGGAGGCAGTCGGGTGCTGGCCGAACTGGCCCAACTACGGGAGGTGGCCGGAAGGACTCAGGACGCGGAGCGTCTGTACCGCCTCGCGGCCGACCAGGGGGAGACCCGGGTGCTGGGGGAGCTGGCCCGTCTGAAGGAAGAGGCCGAGGACCACGAGGCGGCGGACGAGTTCGCCCGGAGGGCGGCGCATGCCGGTGACGTGGAGGCGTTCTCCGCTCTCGCCCAACTGCGCGCCGGAAGAGGAAAGTTCCAGGACGCCGACCGTCTTTACCGTGCCGCTGCTGATGCGGGATACGGCGAAGCGCTGACCCGGCTGGCGGAGCTGCGCAGGCGGTGGGACCCCGATTGGGAGAACCTGTTGCGATACGGCCTCACCGCCGACGGCGACACGTCGGAGCCCTGGTGATTCACGCGCGCTCTGAGCTTGGGAATCACAGGCGACTCAACGCCGATCCGGCGCGGTTGTGGCACGTCCTCGTTCGTCAACGGCGGCCCGGCCGGGGCCGCGAACCCACGCGCCCTGGCATGGCCAGTTCGGCCCGTAGCGCGTCTTCCAGTGCTGAAAGACCATCCTCCACGCCCTGGAGCGGCCATTCGTCCGTCGTTGGGGTGCCCTCGAAGATCACGGGCTGGACCCGAAGCAGGGCACTGTGCACCTCACTCACAGCGGAACGAACCTCGTCGCCAGATATCAGGGACGCCTCGACGATCCACTTGTAAGCGGCGGACCGATTGTCGAACAGCTTCCCGTCATCCTCGTCCTTCATGATGGAGGCAAGAGAGTCATGCCAGCCGTAGAGCCTGATCAAGAGGTCCCTGTACAGGCCCTTCTTGTCATCCAGCCAGCGCACCTGTTCTGCATGTGCTCGTTGCTCTTGCTGGATACGTACCTGTCCGCGCTGAGCAAGCCATGCGCCCGCAAAGCCGGTGACAGCCCCCACCGTTGTGCCCGCAAGTCCGACGAGTGCAGCTTCCATGACTGCTTCCTAGCAGAAAACTGCCTCAGCGAGCAGAAGAAGATCAAGGTCGGTGGAGTCTCAATGACTCAAGTGACCTACCGGGCTGGGTTACTGGGGCGCCTTGACTGCACGTCAGAGCGATCTGACCACCGCCTTAGAACTTGTAACACGATCTTGCTGGCATGCAGCGGCTGGTCGGGGGCGCTGTTGAGTAAGTTGCCGCTGCCGGTGCCAAGGTCGTTCACAGGCTTCGCCGGAGTCATGCCGGGATGAAGCGCGGCCACCAGGGTGGGACGTTGCCCGGGCAGAACGGGGCGGGGTAGGAGTCCGGCATGCCGAGCCATGTGACAAGGAACCAGGTGAACCACAAGGTGAAGATGAGCCCTGCAGTCAGGGCTGTCCTGCGATGACGTCTTCCGAGGGCGCTGTGCAGGATCACCCACGGAACCGCAGCCGCGATCCATATGAGAGGCGCAAGAAACAGCAAAGTCATGCCGTTGGCAGCTGCGGTGCTACCGATGTCACAAGCAGCCCATGCCCTCCCAATCGCAGCAGTGGACACCACCGCGGTCAGCCCACCGAAGAGGACACCCCTGCCAGTACCTCTGAACCAGCGGCTCGGAGGACTCGACGGCTCTGCTCCCACGATCATCTCCCCCGCGTCGCCGTAGACGCGGAGAGTACCAATGTTCTGAAGCAGCCCGCTGGAGCTGTGACCTGCCCTGACACCGGTCAGTCGTTCCTGGGCTTCCGAAGGCGTCGCCAGCAGATGAGGCTGCAGGCGAGAGAGACGAAGGCGTCGTGGAGTTCGGTGCGGAACTCCCATCGGACGGCGAGGCGTTTGAAGTGGTGGAGCAGGGCGAAAGTCTGCTCCACCACGTAGCGGAGCTTGCCGATGCCCTTGATGTTCGGTGACCCCTTGCCGGAGATGACCGGCAGGATCCTTCGGCGAAGCAGCTCGTCGCGGTGGGCGTTGGAGTCGTAGCCCTTGTCGCCGAGCAAGGCTTCGGGCCTGCGGCGGGGTCGGCCGGGGCGGCCCGCGATCGACGGGATCCCGTCGACCAGGGCGAGGGTCTGGGTCACGTCGTTGACGTTGGCCGCGGTTGTGATGACTTTGAGCGGGGTGCCGCGTCCGTCGCAGATCAGGTGGTGTTTGCTGCCCGTTTTCCGCCGGTCGACCGGCGACGGACCGGTGTCGGCGCCCCCTTTTTCGCGCGGATGTGGGAGCCGTCCACGCACGCACGTGACCAGTCGAGTTCGCCGGCCGCGTTCAGTTCCGCGAGCAGGACCCGGTGCAGCCGGTCGAAGACTCCCGCCCTCTGCCACCGGTCCAGGCGGCGCCAGCATGTCATCGCCGTTCACCTGCGTACTCTCCGGGCTGCCGAAGCACTCGGCGAGGCGCTCTGGACGCCTGCGAACGCCCATGGCCGTGGGTGAATGAGACGGAAACTGAGACGGCTACGCTGCTCGGGCTGTGTCAGCCCGTACCGCAGGACTTCCATGTGAAGGCCTCTGCAGTCCGAGTAGCTAGCAACCCGGACCGCCACGATTCCGTGATGTCGGTCCAGTTTCGGAGCTCAGCGCTGAGGGCACCGTGCTCTGCCGCTTGGTCGTAGAACAGTCTGAACGTGTAGACCCTGCCCTGGTCAGAGACGACTTGGCCGTCTTCGTGATCGGGGCCTCCCTGCAAGAGCTCGACCATGACCGTTTCATTGGGGTCAAGCCCTTGGACCTTCAGTAGCTCCCGCAAGCGAATCCAAAGGTCATACGAACTGGTCCGTAGTAGCTCGGTGTACTGGACGACGATGCTTGACACCATGACCTCATGATCGGTCTTCCAGTCGGTGGTGGGTAGCAGCACGGCCGCAGGTCAGCAGACTTTCAACCAGTCCAGCCTTGAACGATCTTGAAAACCGTCGGGGCAGCGATGTCACCGTGGGTTCAAATCCCACACCCACCGCAGGTGAACGGCCCTTGAGCAGATAACTCAGTCGAGGGCCGTTCTCATGAGCGTTGTCCGCCAGCGACCGCCGTTCCCCGCTGTTTCCCGGCCGAACGGGCACGGGAAGGGCACAGCTACCTTCTTGATCCGTAGCTCTAGCCGGATCGGTCAGCGACGTTCATACAGATCGCTTCGAGGCCGCACAGGGACGCTACCGGGCGGGGGAGGCTGCTGCAGTTGCGGTACTGCGCTGCTGCGGCGGCGTGCTCAGTGCAGTCGCTCCGCCTGGTCGCCCTCGTAGGGCCCCGAGACTGCCCGACGATGTCGCATCCCCGTGGCTGGCACGATCCACCTGGAGGGGGCGGATGTGGACGTTGTGGAACTGATGGGGTGGCTAGCCGAGCGAGGGTGCTCGGTGGTCTTCAAGGCTGACGGTGAGAGATCACGGGGGCATCGCTGGATGGTGATCGTCTCCGGAGGTGTCTTGGGCGCGGAATCGTTCTTCAGGTCAGATGAGGCGTCCGCCGACGCATGCCTTGAGGCAATTCTCGCGCACTTGGAAATCATGGGGATTTCGCCGTTCGCCTGAGGCCTGGGCTTGGGAAGCTGCGGAACTTGAGGGCTGTTAGGCGCTGACCTGTTAGGACGGCCGAGGCGTGGCCTCATCGGGTGGAGCTGCTTTCACCGTGACTCCCCGTTCGATCTGGTGCGGTTGTGGTGCGCGCTTCGGATCGCCGCGCACGCCAGCATCTGATCAATTGACATTGATACATCAATCTGGCTTGATGTATCCTCGACATATGGGATCCCGCCCCTGGGACGCGACCGTCGCGCCGCCCGAGTTCGTCCGGCTGGCCGCGCATCCGCTGCGCTGGCGGCTGCTGGCGGAACTCGCCGACGGTGACTATCGGGTCCGTGAACTGGTGGAACGTGTCGGGGAGCCGCAGAACCTGGTCTCGTATCACCTGCGGCTGCTGCGCGACGGCGGTCTGGTCACGGCCAGGCGCAGCAGCTTCGATGGCCGGGACAGCTACTACCGCCTGGACTTGGAGCATTGCGCTGAGGCGCTGGCCGCCAGCGGTGCCGCCCTGCACCCGGCGTTGTGCCAGGACCCCTCACCGCCGCGTCGTCCGATCACCCGGCCGCGAGCCCGCCGTGTTGCGGTGCTCTTCGTCTGCACCGGCAACAGCGCCCGCTCGCCGATCGCTGAAGCCCTGCTGCGCCACCACACCGCCGGCCGCGTAACTGCGGCCAGTGCCGGCACCAGCCCCAAGCCGCAGGTGCACCCGCATGCCGTCCGGGTGCTGCGCGAGTCGTTCGGCATCGACCTCTCCGGTCGGCGTACCCAGCACGTGGACGACCTGGCCGGCCGCCGCTTCGACCACGTGATCACCTTGTGCGACAAGGCTCGCGAGGTCTGCCCGGAGTTCGGCCCGCGGCGGGTTCACTGGAGCATGGCCGACCCGGGCCTGGCCGGTGACACCGGCCAGGCCCGCTACGCGGCCTTTCAGCAAGCGGCGGCAGACATAGACACCCGTATCAGGCACCTGATGCCGGTCCTGAACACCCCCGAGACCGTTGCGAGGTTCGAGCCATGACCACTCACGACGAATACGTCAGCGTCCGCTACCTCGTCGATGACGTGCAGGCCGCCACCGACTTCTACACCACCCACCTCGGGTTCACGCTGCACTCCAGCGCCGCCCCTGCCTTCGCCGATGTGGTCCGTGGCCGGCTGCGGCTGCTGCTGTCGGGCCCTGCAAGCTCGGGCGCCCGGGCCACCCCGAAGGAGGCTGCCGTCGCGGGCGGCAATCGCATCCACCTCACCTACGACGACCTCGATGCCGAGATCGCTCGGCTGCGCAGCGCCGGTCTCTCCTTCCTCAGTGAGGTCGTCGCCGGTCCCGGAGGACGCCAGATCCTGCTGGCCGACCCGGCAGGCAACCTCATCGAACTGTTCCAACCCGCCCGCCGGCCCACCACGCCGACCAGCCCTGACGAGGCTCGACGCTGACCGCCTCCTACACCCGTAGCACCGCGGCGGGTTGCGGGCCTGCGGCCCTCGCGGTGCGCGGTGCCGCGTCGCGGGGGCCCATCAGTTCACGTGGTGGTACGACGGCGACCCCCAGGTGGTCGCTGCCTGGCTGCCCACCTAGCGCGCCCGCATCGCCACCTTCGCCACACAGCACCCGCGCTGCAAGACCGCGGTGGACGCGCTGATCGCGATCGACCGCTCCAAGCCGGTGGCCATAACCCATGGCTGTACCCGTACGGCAGGAACGAGTTCCTCCGACTGGCCCCATGAGGAAGACCGGTTCAGGAGATCGGATTACTCAATGACCAAGTTAAGCGCCGCCGCGTGTGCCCTGGAGCCCCAGTTTGGAAGATCGCGTAACCGCCCGGCTGAGCTGCGGGGACTCTGACCTGGGGCAGAACGGCTGCATCGCTCCGGTTCCCCATGGTTCCCCGCTCGGGCCCGACTGATCGGGCACGCACGGGGCACGACGGTTCAACGCTTCTGCGCTCTGTAGTGCTTGAGAAGTTCGATCAGACCGTCTCAACGCCCGGTCGGTCCGCCGCTATTGCGGCTACCTCAGACCGCTCGGGGCTGCTGCTGTTCGCTGCCGTTGATGTCAGCCATGGATGTCACCATCCCGTGATTGCGTCTCTTGCGGCACCCACGCGCCTTGGCCTTTCGCTCGACGGACTCGCGTTGATGGGGATCTGTGAAGCCGGCCAGACCTGCTCGTCGCCACACTCCTTCCGGGGTTCAAGAGACTGAGGAGCCCGAGCGAGCGCGGAGCAGGTATGGAGAGGGCAGAGCCTCTGCAACAGGCGACCTGCACTGATCCGGCCCCTTACCGTGTTCAGGCTGGGGTGGTTGGCAATTGCTTGTGCGGAGCAGTGTGGTCAGCCGGTGGTTGCCTCAGGGAGAGGATGATCAGCAGAGCGAAAGCGGTGAGGGCGGTGAGCGTGCGCAGGTTGTTGAACTGCTCCCAGCGCCGCAGGATCTCCGCATGATCGACCGGGGCGGAGGTGAGCGCCCATTCCTTGATTCGGCCGTTGATCGGCACATTACCGAGCCGGGTTATCAGGAAGGACGTGAGAGTCAGCAGACCTGCCGTACCTGCGATCAGCCGGGCGCGGCCGCGTGTCAGGGTGGCGAGAGTCAGGGAGCTCAGCGTCGACGCGGCCATTGCCGCCTGCATGGTGATGCCGTTCATCTTCATCAGTTCGGCGTGGAATGACAGCCGCATGTCGAGCGGTACGGCATTGAAGGTGGGGACGAGGTTGGCCGCGCCGTAACCGAATGCGCCGGCGAGGAGGCCGGTGGCAAGCAGGGCGAGTCCTTGGAGGAGTCGGATGCGCATGTTCGTTGGCTCCAGTTCATGGGGGCTTATGAGGCTTCGTCCGGTCGACGTCCTGAGCGGTGGCGGTGGTGCTGGAGGACCAGAGCCAGGCCTGTGGCGCATCACGGTCACCGGCAGTCGTCAGGTTTCCGCGGGGGCGCCGCCTGCACAGCAACGAAGCGATCTCTCAGTTCGCCGTGGAGGCGCCCCGGGGGGAGCTTCCGGCCGTATGCGAGCAGGAGGAGATCCTGTGCGGCGCCGGACAGGGGCGTTCCGGTCCCGAAGGACCAGCCGAGGTCGGTGGCACGGAGTTCGATGCCGCGCAGGTCGGCTCCGAAGAACTTGAGGGTCCTGGCGTTGATGCTCTCCAAGAGGATGCGCAAGCGGTCTTCGGGAACCCGGCGGTCGAGGTTCAGCGCGACCGTGATGTCCAGCCCGTGGATGACGTCGTGGCCCAAGGCAGCCTCGATTCCGCCGACCGGCGGCCTCCAGGGGTGGCTGGCGTTGTCACGAAGCAATGCGGCGAGTTCACGCGTGGAATAGGTGGCTGCGTCCTTGTGGGCGCACCGATCGGTCATCCGATGGAGGTTGCCCCGCGCTCTGACGAGTTCCCGCGCCATTTTGGGGAGCGAGTACCGGAACCCCATCGTCATGTGGGCCGCGACTTCCCGTACCCGCCAGCCCGCGCACAGGGTCGGCGCGTCCCATTCCTCGGCCGACAGGCCGTCCAGCAGGGCGGCCAGCTCCTGGCGTTCAGCCGCGATCGCGGCTCTGATGTCCGTCGCCGGCCTGCGGTGCGTCTTGTTCCCCATGGCCTCAAGGGTCTCGGCAGCCCTGCCATAAGTCCAAGACTCTGTATTTCTTGCAGCTAGAATGATCAGTTATGGACATTCGGCGGCTGCGGTACTTCGTCACTGTGGTGGAGGAAGCCAACTTCACCCGTGCGGCCGCCCGCTTGCACCTGGCGCAGCCCGGGGTGAGCGCCCAGGTCCGGCAGCTCGAAAGGGAACTCGGACAGCCGCTGTTGGACCGCTCCGGCGGATCGGTGACCCTGACGGAGGTGGGCGAGGCAGTACTGCCGTACGCGCGGGCTGCGCTCGCCGCGGTCGAATCGGTACGTCAGACCGTGGAGGAGTTCACCGGGCTGCTCCGTGGCCATGTCAACATCGGCTTCGTCTCGGGCGCCGTCGCCCACGAATTCGACTTGGCTTCCCTTCTGGCGAGCTTCCACGATGACCACCCCCAGGTGGAAATCGGCCTGACCGAGGACACATCGGAGCGGATGCTCGCCGCACTGAATCGCGGGGAGCTCGACATCGCCCTAATCGGACTCACGGCTGAAGAACCCCCACCGGGCATCTCGCTCCAGGTCGTGATCGACGAACCCCTTGTCGTCGCCGTCGCCCCGGGCGACCCTGTGCTCACGCACGTCGGTCGCACGAGCATTCCGTTGGCCGAGCTCCGTGACCGCCCGCTGATCAGCCTGCCACGTGGCACAGGTCTGCGCGCGGTACTCGACCGTGCTTGTGCACAGGCCGGGTTCCAGCCCCGCATTGCTTTCGAGGCAGCTGCACCGCAGTTCCTCGCACAGCTCGCCGTCCGCGGTCTCGGCGTGGCGGTCGTTCCGCCCCTGCCGACCGACGTGGCGTCAGCCCTCGGGCTGCGGACCCTGGAGATCACGGGGCCGCAGCTGCGGGGCCGCATCGCTCTGGCCTGGCGGACGGACGGTCCCTCCAGCCCCGCAGCCACAGCCTTCTTGGACCTGCTTCGTGTAGCCCTCACCGTGCCAGGAAGCGACTGACCATTTGAGCCGAACGGCGGGCAACAACAGGCGCGTTCTCCGCTCGGCCAGTACGTGGCGGCCACCTCGGCGGACCTGGCGAGGCCAACTGGTCAGCACCAGCGGCCAGGCGTCAAGCTCCGAGCCGCCCAGCGCGGTGGTGTTCGTGGGACAGCGCCCCGGGCGGCCCGCTCTGGGAAGTGGCCGACTCTTGGGCTGCCCCCTCCACACTGGATCTGCCCGAAGCCCAGGCGCTGTTCTGATGGGGAGACCCACTGAGCAGGTCTGGGGGCCACCCCGAGTACAGGGGGGCCGTTTTCAGGGAGCGCCATCAGCGTCTGCGCGTGCCGATAGCGTGCAGCCATTCCGGGGACTAGGTGTATTGACCTGGAGCGTTGTTCACGCGGGTGATCGGTGGCTGGCCTGCGAGTGCGGTGTGGCTGCGGTGGTGGTTGTAGGTGTGCAGGAAGTCTGCCAGGGCTTCGGTGCGTTCGGCGTGTGGTGTAGGGCCGGACGTAGGCCCATTCGTCGAGCAGGGTGCGGTTGAAGCGTTCGACCTTGCCGTTCGTTTGTGGCCGGTAGGGGCTGGTGAGTTTGCCGGTCGCGCCGAGGTCGGCAAGGGCTTGTTGCCAGGCGAAGCTCTTGCGGTAGGGCCAGGCGTTGTCGGTCAGGACCCGCTCGACGCGGTCGATGCCCGCGGTGGAGAAGAAGTGTGCGGCCCTGCGGAGGAAGGCCGCGCAGGTGGCGGCCTTCTCGTCCGCGTGGATCTGGCTGTAGGCGAGGCGGCTGTGGTCGTCGACGGCGGAGTGGATGGAGTCGAAGCCGGTGGTCCGGACAACGACGAAGGGCCCCACCGCGAACGGTGGGGCCCTTCGACATCGTGCCCGGTGAGGCACTGGCGGAGGATACGAGATTCGAACTCGTGAGGGGTTGCCCCCAACACGCTTTCCAAGCGTGCGCCCTAGGCCACTAGGCGAATCCTCCGCGGCAAACAATACAAGACGCTGAGGAGTGCTAGCGAACTCGTTCCCACCCCCTGCCATCAGGTACCCTGTGCGGAGCCCCTCACGTGGCGCTATCTGACTGAACTCCCCCAGGGCCGGAAGGCAGCAAGGGTAGGTCGGCTCTGGCGGGTGCGTGAGGGGCGCTTGCGTTTGCGGACGGCGGCGCTGCCGGCGGACGCTGCAGGGCCCGGTCGGACACCGGCCCGGCCCCGCTCGGCAGGGGCAGACATCGGCGGGCGGCGTCGCTTGTCAGTAGGCCCCGATAACCTCGTAGGCGTGTCGTCCCTTGCGCTGTACCGCCGCTATCGCCCCGAGTCGTTCGCCGAGGTCATCGGGCAGGAGCATGTCACTGACCCGCTGCAGCAGGCCCTGCGGAACAACCGGGTCAATCACGCGTACCTGTTCAGCGGGCCGCGCGGATGCGGAAAGACGACCAGCGCGCGCATCCTCGCCCGCTGTCTGAACTGCGAGCAGGGGCCCACGCCGACGCCGTGCGGCGAGTGCCAGTCCTGCCGCGACCTCGCCAGGAACGGGCCGGGGTCGATCGACGTCATCGAGATCGACGCTGCTTCGCACGGTGGCGTGGACGATGCGCGTGATCTTCGGGAGAAGGCCTTCTTCGGGCCGGCGAGCAGCCGGTACAAGATCTACATCATCGACGAGGCGCACATGGTCACCCCGCAGGGCTTCAACGCTCTGCTGAAGGTGGTCGAGGAGCCGCCGGAGCACCTCAAGTTCATCTTCGCGACGACCGAGCCGGAGAAGGTCATCGGCACGATCCGGTCGCGTACGCACCACTATCCGTTCCGGCTGGTGCCCCCCGGGACGCTGCGTGAGTACCTGGGCGAGGTGTGCGGCAAGGAGAACATCCCGGTCGCGGACGGCGTGCTGCCGCTCGTCGTACGGGCGGGCGCGGGGTCCGTGCGTGACTCCATGTCCGTCATGGACCAGCTGCTGGCCGGCGCGACCGAGGAAGGTGTGACGTACGCCATGGCCACCGCCCTCCTCGGGTACACGGACGGCTCGTTGCTCGACTCGGTCGTGGACGCCTTCGCGGCGGGCGACGGGGCCGCGGCCTTCGAGGTCGTGGACCGGGTGATCGAGGGCGGCAACGACCCGCGGCGCTTCGTCGCCGACCTGCTGGAGCGGCTGCGGGACCTGGTGATCCTGGCCGCCGTGCCGGACGCGGCGGACAAGGGACTCATCGACGCCCCGGCCGACGTGGTCGAGCGGATGCAGGCGCAGGCGTCCGTCCTCGGGGCCGCGGAGCTGAGCCGGGCCGCGGACCTGGTCAATACCGGGCTGACGGAAATGCGTGGCGCCACCTCGCCGAGGCTGCAGCTGGAGCTGATCTGCGCGCGGGTACTGCTGCCCGCCGCCTTCGACGACGAGAGGTCGGTACAGGCGAGGCTGGACCGGCTGGAGCGAGGGGCGACGTTCTCGACCGGGGGTCCGGGGCCAGCGATGGGGTACGTCCCCGGGCCCGAGGCCCAGGCCCACGCGCCCGTGCCGCACGCACCGTCCGTACCAACCGCACCGCCCGCACCGTCCGCGCCGCAGGGCGGCGGGCCGGCCGTCGCACGTTCGGCTGCCCAGGCACCCGCGCCCGCCTCCACGCCTACGCCCGCGCCGGCGCAGGCCCCCGCACCCGAGCCCGTCGCTCCCCCAGCAGAGCAGCCGCCCGCCGGACAGCGCCCCGGAGCATGGCCCGCCGCGGCCGCAACGGGTTCCGAGGCCGGGCGGCGTCCCGGCGGCTGGCCCACGGCGTCGAGCCCTGGTCAGGGCGGCGGCCGCCCCTCCGCGGCCCAGCCCGCTCCTCCCGCCCCGACCGCCTCAGCCCCAGCACCGGCACCCGCCCCCACCCCCGCCGCGCCCAGTGCGGGCCCGGCCCAGGGCACCGTACAGGTGCGGAACATGTGGCCGGACATCCTGGAGGCCGTGAAGAACCGCCGCCGCTTCACCTGGATCCTGCTCAGTCAGAACGCGCAGGTTGCAGGCTTCGACGGAACCACCCTCCAGCTCGGCTTCATCAATGCCGGCGCCCGCGACAACTTCACGAGCAGCGGCAGCGAGGAAGTGCTGAAGCAGGCACTCGCCGAGCAGTTCAACGTGCAGTGGAAGGTCGAGGCGATCATCGATCCCTCGGGCGGCGTGGGCGGCCCCGGCGGCGGCACGCAGCCCCCGTCCGGCGGCGGTGGCTACGGCGGTGGTGGCGGAGGCGGCTACGGCGGAGGCCGGCCCTCGTCGGCCCCGGCCCCGCAGGCCCCAGCACCAGCGCCCCGCCCCGCCCCGGCAGCCCCCCAGGCACCTCAAAGCTCACAGTCCTCCCCGGCGTCCTCGTCCGCTCCGGCCCCACAGGCCTCCGTCCCCGAGCCCTCGCGCGCCGACCCCGCGCGCACCCCGCACACTCCCCACACCCCGCCCCCGGTCGCCCCCGAGGACGACGTGCCGGAAGAGGACGACCCCGACCTCGTCGACTCCGCACTCTCCGGCCACGACCTGATCGTGCGCGAGCTCGGCGCCACGGTCGTGGAGGAATATACGAACGAGTAGGGGAGGCCGCCTCGGAGGCCCGTACAGGTCAGCCACTCCCGGGCGGTTAGGCTGGCTGCCGTGAAGGTCCTCGTCATCGGCGGCGGCGCCCGCGAACACGCCCTGTGCCGCTCTCTCTCCCTCGACCCCGACGTCACCGCTCTGCACTGCGCGCCCGGAAACGCCGGCATCGGCGAGGTCGCCCAGCTGCACCCGGTCGACGCGCTGGACGGCGCGGCCGTGGCGCGGCTCGCCACCGAGCTGGCGGCCGAACTCGTCGTCGTCGGCCCCGAGGCGCCGCTCGTCGCCGGGGTCGCCGACGCCGTACGGGCCGCGGGCATCCCCTGCTTCGGCCCCTCCCGCGAGGCTGCCGAGCTGGAAGGCTCCAAGGCCTTCGCCAAGGAAGTGATGGCGGCGGCCGAAGTGCCCACCGCCCGCAGCTATGTCTGTACGACGCCCGAGGAGATCGACGAGGCCCTCGACGCCTTCGGCGCTCCGTACGTCGTCAAGGACGACGGCCTCGCCGCCGGCAAGGGCGTCGTCGTCACCGACGACCTCGCCGCCGCCCGCGAGCACGCGCTGGCCTGCGAACGCGTGGTCATCGAGGAGTTCCTCGACGGCCCCGAGGTCTCCCTCTTCGCCATCACCGACGGCCAGACCGTCCTCCCCCTTACGCCCGCCCAGGACTTCAAGCGCGCACTCGACGGCGACGCGGGCCCCAACACCGGCGGCATGGGCGCGTACTCCCCCCTCCCGTGGGCCGACCCCAAGATGGTCGACGAGGTCATGGCGACCGTCCTCCAGCCCACCGTCGACGAACTGCACCGCCGCGGCACGCCCTTCTCCGGGCTGCTGTACGCGGGCCTCGCGATCACAAGTCGCGGCGTACGGGTCATCGAGTTCAACGCCCGTTTCGGCGACCCGGAGACCCAGGTGGTCCTGGCCCGTCTGCAGACCCCGCTCGCGGGCCTGCTGCTCCACGCCGCCCAGGGCACCCTCGACCTCGAGCCGCCGCTGCGGTGGCGTGATGACGCCGCCGTGACCGTGGTCATCGCCTCGCACAACTACCCGGACACCCCGCGCACCGGCGACCCGATCGAGGGCCTGGACGAGGTCGCGGCCAAGGATGCGCCCCATGCGTACGTCCTGCATGCCGGGACAAGGCGGGACGGCGACGCGATTTTGAGCACCGGCGGGCGGGTACTCTCGGTCACCGCGACCGGAAGAGACCTGACGCAGGCGCGTGAGCGCGCGTACAAGGCCGTGGCCCGGATCCGGCTGGACGGTTCCCAGCACCGTACGGACATCGCGCGCAAGGCCGCCGGGGAGTGAACCCCTAGCGCCTGAGAACCGTCATCACCTTTGACCAAAGCCATTCCATCGAGTGACGGCTGAGCCATCCGGATGACGCCCGTCGGAGCCCCAACTAGGGTGCGGCGCAGGCGTTCCGGCACTTGGCCCACCGGCATTGCGATGTCAGTGACGGGTGCCACAGTGGGGGAGTGAGCAACACCGTCGCAGGGCAGAGGGGGTGAGGTCCGGCCGTGTCCGGTACCGGTATCGGTGAGTCGATGGGCGCGCAGGCAGCGCGCTCCCGAGCTCTCGCCGTGCTGCGCATCCGCAGTAGGGCAGTGGCCGTGGCGCTGCTGCCCGCGGCCGTGGCCGTCGTGCTCCTCGTCGGCGGTGCCACGGGGCGTATGGAGGGCCGGAGTTGGGACGCCGCGCGCTTGGCCGTGACGGTCTTCGCGGTGGTCGTGCTGCTGCTCGCCGCGGCGGTCGCGGCCGTGATCGTACGAGCGAGCCCGGCGCTCAGCCCGACCGTCGGGCTCTCGGAGCGGGCGGCCCCCGATCTGTACCGGCTGGTGCGGGATCTGGCCGAGCGCCTCGAGGTGCCCGCGCCGTCGGCGCTGGCGCTCACCCCGGACTGCGACAGCTGGCTCGAGGACCGTTCCCACCCGGCCCATGCGATACGAAGCGGGCGCCGGCGTCGGACCGCCGAGGCGCCCGTGCTGGTGATCGGCTCGCCCTTCCTGTGGTGGATGCGGGTCGCCGAGCTGCGGGCGGTGCTGGCGCCGGTCGTCGCCGGGACCTCTCCCTCCGCGCACCCCGACATAGCCGCGGCCCGCCGTTTCGTACGAGGCCTGGACGCGGCGGTCGCCGTCGCGGCCGACCCCGGTCTGGGGCCGATAGGCAAGGTGGCGCTCGGCTTCGTCGGCCGGATAACCCGACTGCTGCTGCGCAGCTGCCAAGTGCAGGCAGCCGAGATGGAGCGGGGTGTCGCGGCCGCCGCGTCCGAGCGTGCACAGGCTGTGGATTACGGCCTGCGGATCGTCGCCCAGGAGCAGGTCGGCCTCGCCTACGCAGGCTGGGACCGGCTGCTGACCCGGGTCGCGCTGCCCGCCTGGCGCATGGGCCGCTGGCCGTCCCGGCTCGACGCGGGCGTCGTCTCCGCGCTGACCGAACTCTCCCGCCGCGACCGACTGGCCGAGGGCTTCGCCTCCCGGCTGGGCGAGCGGCCCGCCTGTGACCTGCTGGAAGAGCCAGGCGCGGTCGACGAGGCCGCGTCCCTGCTGGCCGCCCGCCTCTTCCACGGCGGCCCGGCCGAGGCGGGCCCCGACTGGTCCCCGGTCGACTGGCAGCAGTACCCGGAAGAGGTTGTCGACCGGAAGTGGCGTACGGAAGCGGCCCGTCTCCACCGGGTGCTCGACGACCTGGGCGTGCCGCCGTCGGCCGGCCCGAACGGCCCGACGCTCGCCCGGGTGATGGACCATCTGTCCGGCCGGGGCACCCAGACCGCCCACAGTGGTGAGGCCGCCAAGACCGCCCACACCGCCGACACAGGCGACACCGGCGGCACCGCCCACACCGCCGAGGCCGGCGACACCCTGGCGGCCGGGATCAGCGCGGAGGTCGCCCGCGAGGAGGCCGTGCGCGAGGAGGAAGCGGCGGCTCCGCCGGTGCCCAAGAGCCCGGCCGACGCCCTGAACGGCTGGGGCGCGGACCCGCTTCCCCTCTTCCCCTTGCAGCCGCCCCGTACCGGCCGCGAGCTGCTCGCCGACCATGTCACCGCGATGGTCTGCTGCGCCGCCGTCGACACGGCGGGCGCGGCCCCCGGCCTCGACTGGCTCGACGGTCCGGCCCTGCTGATCAACGGCGAACGCCGCGCGGATCTGGCCGCCCGGGTCCTGAGCCTGACCGAGGACGGTGACGCGGCGCCGCTCCGCACCTGGCTCTCCGCCCTCGGCGTCCGCCCGGAAAAGCCGGTCCGCCTGGTCTGACCCCGCCACCCCGGGGCGCCTCCAAGGCCACCCCACCCCTGGAACCCTGCGTTCCGTTCACGCCAATTCGCGACGAACGGTGACGGAGTGAGTGCGTTATGTGATGTGCTGGAGACCGGCGCTGAACAGTCGGCGCATCGCAGTTGTCCCAGGGCATCGAGGGAGGGCGCAGCATGGGGGCAGATCAGATCCGGCGATGGGAATCGGGCGCCCTCGCCCACGCCGTCACAGACCCTTTCGGTCAGGGCCCCCTGCCCTGGCTCCGCGGCAGCGAGCACTACTTCGACGACACCGGCCAGGTCGTCCCCTGGTACGTCGATCCCACACTGGCCGGCGGCCGCTCCGGCGGGCCGCGTACCGCCGATGACGTACGCCGTCAGATCAAGGGCTTCACAGCCACCGGCGCCGTCGCCCCCGGCGAGGCGATCGACTTCCACATCACCGTGGACCCGCCCCAGCAGTTCTCGGTCGACATCTACCGCATCGGCCACTACGCGGGCGACGGCGCTGCCAAGATCACTACCAGCCCCCGCCTGTCCGGCATCGTCCAGCCGGCCCCGCTCACCGCCCAGCGCACGGTCTCCTGCCACCACTGGTGGCTCTCCTGGCGGCTGCAGATTCCTTCCTACTGGTCCATCGGCGCCTACGTCGCCGTGCTCACCACCGCCGACGGCTACCGCTCCCACATCCCCTTCACCGTCCGCGACGACCACCCCGCCGACCTCCTCCTGCTCCTCCCGGACATCACCTGGCAGGCGTACAACCTCTACCCGGAGGACGGCCACACCGGCGCCAGCCTCTACCACGCCTGGGACGAGACGGGCCGGCTGCTCGGCGAGGAGGACGCCGCGATGACGGTGTCCTTCGACCGCCCGTACGCCGGCGCGGGCCTGCCTCTCCACGTCGGCCACGCCTACGACTTCATCCGCTGGGCCGAGCGGTACGGCTACGACCTCGCCTACGCCGACACCCGCGACCTCCACGCCGGCCGCGTCGACCCCACCCGCTACCGCGGACTGGTCTTCCCCGGCCACGACGAGTACTGGTCGGCCCCCATGCGCCGCACCGCCGAACTCGCCCGCGACCACGGCACCTCGCTCGTCTTCCTCTCCGCCAACACCATGTACTGGCAGGTCGAGCTCGGCCCGTCCCCCTCCGGCGTCGACGACCGCCTTCTCACCTGCCGCAAGCGCCGCAGCCCGGGAAAGTCCGCCCTGTGGCGCGAGATCGACCGGGCCGAGCAGCAACTGCTCGGCATCCAGTACGCGGGGAGGGTCCCCGAGCCGCACCCTCTTGTCGTACGGAACGCCGACCACTGGCTCTGGGAGGCGACGGGCGCAGCCGAGGGCGACGAACTCCCCGGCCTGGTCGCGGGCGAGGCCGACCGTTACTTCCCGCGCACCGCGCTCCCCGAGCACCGGGGACGGATCCTGTTGGCCCACTCCCCGTACCAGGACAGCGACGGCGCCGTGCGCCACCAGGAGACATCGCTGTACCGCGCACCCTCCGGCGCCCTGGTCTTCGCGTCCGGCACTTTCGCCTGGTCCCCGGCGCTGGACCGGCCCGGTCATGTCGAGACCCGCGTCCAGCGGGCGACGGCCAACCTCCTCGACCGCATCTGCAAACGCGATTAGGACCGACAGGCGCGAACACGACCGACAGGACCCCCTGACGGGGCCCGCCCTCCCCGCATACGGGAGAATCGAGGCGATTGGCCCGCCCGTCTCCCACCACCGCCTTACTTGTGCCCCTTCGGGGCGCCCCTTTTGTTCAACCACGGGGAGGAACCGTGTCCGGATTCGTCGAAAAGCCCGAGCCGCTTCAGGTGCCGGGCCTGGTACATCTGCACACCGGCAAGGTGCGCGACCTGTACCAGAACGAGGCGGGCGACCTCGTGATGGTCGCCAGCGACCGCATCTCCGCCTACGACTGGGTGCTGCCCACCGAGATCCCCGACAAGGGCCGGGTCCTCACCCAGCTGTCGCTGTGGTGGTTCGAGCGCCTCGAGGACCTCGTCCCCAACCATGTGATCTCCACCGAGCTGCCCGCCGGCGCCCCCGCCGACTGGGCCGGCCGCACCCTCGTCTGCAAGTCCCTGCGCATGGTCCCGGTCGAGTGCGTCGCCCGTGGCTACCTCACCGGCTCGGGCCTCGCCGAGTACAACGAGACCCGTACCGTCTGCGGGCTCGCGCTGCCCGAGGGCCTCTCCGACGGCTCCGAGCTCCCCGCCCCGATCTTCACGCCCGCCACCAAGGCGGCCGTCGGAGACCACGACGAGAACGTCAGTTACGAGGAGGTGGTCCGCCAGGCCGGCGCCGAGACCGCCGCCCAGCTGCGCCAGACCACCCTCGCCGTCTACAGCCGGGCCCGCGACATCGCCCGCGACCGCGGCATCATCCTGGCGGACACCAAGTTCGAGTTCGGCTTCGACGGCGACGACCTCGTGATCGCCGATGAGGTGCTGACCCCGGACTCGTCCCGCTTCTGGCCCGCCGCCTCCTGGCAGCCCGGCCGAGCCCAGCCCTCGTACGACAAGCAGTACGTCCGCGACTGGCTGACCTCGCCCGCCTCCGGCTGGGACCGCAGGAGCGAACAGCCGCCGCCGGCCCTCCCGCAGGAGATCGTCGACGCGACCCGCGCCAAGTACATCGACGCGTACGAGCTGCTGACCGGCACGAGCTGGTCGTAGCCACGAAGGCCGGTCGTAGCCACGAAGGCTGGTCGTAGACACGAAGAAGGCCCCGGTCGTGGTGACCGGGGCCTTCAATCTGAGCGGACGACCAGGTTCGAACTGGCGACCTCAACCTTGGCAAGGTTGCGCTCTACCAACTGAGCTACGTCCGCATGCGCCTTGCGCGGAGACCACTATACCCAACCTCGCTCACGTGCGAGACGCACCGCCGCGTGCCGATTCTCGGCCCCCAGCTTGGAGGCGGCCGATGACAGGTAGTTCCGCACGGTCCCCTGGGACAGCGAGGCCCGCTCCGCGATCTCCGCGATCGGTGCCCCGTCCGCCGCCAGTTCCAGCACTTCCGCTTCGCGGGCGGTCAGCGGCGAGTCCCCCGCGGAGATCGCGTCCGCCGCCAACTCCGGGTCCACATAACGGTTTCCGGCGTGCACGGTACGGATGATCTCCGCCAGCCGCTGGGCGCTGACCGTCTTCGGGACAAAGCCCCGCACGCCCGCAGCCAGCGCTCTCTTCAGGTGCCCGGGCCGCCCGTGACTGGTCACGATCATCGTCCGGCATTCCGGCAGCTCGGCCCGCAGGGATGTGGCCACGCTCACACCGTCCGGGGCGGGCATCCGAAGATCGAGGACTGCGACGTCGGGCCGGTGCGCCCGCGCCATGGCAAGGGCCTCGGTGCCCGAGGCCGCCTCGGCGACCACCACGAGATCGTCCTCGAGCGCGAGCAGCGCGGCCAGTGCGCCGCGGATCAGATGCTCGTCATCGGCGAGCAGTACCCGTACGGTCACACCGCCTCCTCCCTGTCCTGTCCGGTCTGCTGTCCCAGCGGAACGCGGGCCGTCAGACGGAACCGCCCGCCCCCCGCCGGTCCCGCCTCCAGCGTGCCGTCCACGGCGGACAGTCGCTCGCGCAGGCCGGCCAGGCCCGAGCCCGGGGTGCCGGCGGCCGCCTCGGCCGCCCCGTCGTTCTCGACGACCAGCACCACCGTGTCGTCCGCGGTGCGCAGCGATATCGTGCAGCGCCGCGCGTCCCCGTGCCGCAGCACGTTCGTCGTGGCCTCCCGGACCACCCAGCCGAGCGCCGACTGGACGCCGACCGGCAGCTCCGCGTCCCCGGACCGGACCGTGCAGGCGATCCCGGCCGCCGCCAAGACGCCCCACGCACCCTCCAGTTCCACGCTCAGGTCCGCCTCCCGGTAGCCGCGCACCACGTCCCGTACCTCTCGCTGCGACTCCTGGGCGATGCGCTGGACCTCGGTCATCTGGTCGACCGCAGGCCGCCCGCGCCGCGCCAGCTGTACCGCGAGCTCGCTCTTCAGCGCGATCACGGCGAGATTCCGGCCCATCACGTCGTGCAGATCGCGGCCGAAGCGCAGCCGTTCCTCGGCGACGGCGAGCCGCGCCTTTACGTCGCGCGCCTCGCGCAGCTCCCACATCACCGCCAGTACCCACATGGACCACCGGGCCGTGAACGCCATCCAGCCGGTCACGAAGCCGGTCGTCACGACGGCGAACAGCGCCTGAGCGGCGGTGCTGCCGGTCAGCGCAACCAGCCCGCCCACCACGGCCAGCACCGCCAGTTGGATCAGGGCCGTGGTCCGGTTGCGTACGAGCAGACAGTGGACGGTCAGGAACGGCGCCAGCCCTGCCGCCAGCATCGTCGGCAGCAGACCTGTCAGATCGACCGTCGCCGCCAGCGCCACCACGGCGGCCGTCGTCGCGGCCGTCACCCCCGCCGCCCGCGAGACCAGGCTCCGGGGCACCTGCCCCTGCCCCAGATAGGCGTCCATCGCGTGCCGGCCGAGCCGTCCGCAGAGCACCCCCTCCGCGACGGCGAGCAGCGAGGCGCTCATGACCAGCATCAGCTGCCCGTCCTCGTGGACCGGCCGGGCCTGCAGCAGCAAGGTCAGCCCGAGGACCCCCGCCCACACGATCAGATAGACCGTGCCGCGGGTATACAGGTCCACCTTCGCCAGTCCGCTGCGGCCGCTCCAGCCCTTCACCCGCACAGAAACTCCCGAAGTCAGCGGCGGGGCTCCCAGCGGAACCACCGCTGCACAGCAAACACCGAGAGCGCGGTCCAGGCCAGAGCCGTCACCACGGCCCCGACCACGTCATGGGCGTCGGCCCCGCCCAGCCATCCGGCCCGTACGAGCGTCATCACCCCGGTCAGGGGCAGCAGTTCGCAGATCGACGCGAGCTTCTCCGGCATCACCTCCAGGGGTACGAAGGGACCGGAGCCCGCCATCGAGATCACGAACATCGGCATGGTGGTGATCTGTGCGCTCTCCACGGTCTGGGTCACCGCGGACGTCACCGCCGCCAGTGCGGTCAGCAGCACTATCCCCAACACCACACCCAGCACGAGCAGTCCGGGCCGCTCCGGCGCCCCCAGGCGCAGGAGCGCGACCCCCGCCACCACCAGCAGGACGCACTGCGCGAGGGCGAGACCGGCCGCGGGCAGTGCCGTCCCGACGAGGATCTCGCGGTCCGGCACCTCGCCTGTACGCAGCCGCTTGAGCACCAGCTCCTCGCGCCGGGCCACATAGGCCGAGACGAGGTTGAGATGGACGACCAGGATCAGCACCATGCCGATCGCTCCGGTCATCGCCGCCTCGGCGGCGCTCATCCCGGCCTGGTCGGGATCGATCTGGTCCAGCGACGACTTCACCCCCACCACCATCGCCCCGGGCATCAGCAGCGCCACGCAGAGAGCGGTCCGGTTGCGCAGGAGAAGAGTCAGTTCGGCCCGCCCGAGAGCGGTCAGCCGTCCGGCCGTCGCAGTCATGTCACACACCCGCCGTCTGAGTCTGCGCGATATCGAGGAAGGCCTCTTCGAGCGAGGCCGAACGGGCGTCGAGCTCTTCCAGGCGTACGTCCGACTCCTTTGCCCACAGCAGCAGTTCACCGAGGGACTGCTGCAGGTGGTGCGTACGGATCTCGATCCGCCGGCCGGCCGCCGCGGCCCGCAGCGAGAGCGGCAGCCGCTCCGCCGCCACCCACTCGGGCAGTACGAAACGGATGCGGGCAGGCCGCGCCGCCGTCACCTCGGACGGAGTTCCCGTGGTCACGATCCGCCCCCGGTGCATGATCGCCAGCCGGTCGGCGAGCGACTCGGCTTCCTCCAGATAGTGCGTGGTCAGCAGCACGGTGGTGCCTCCGTCCCGCAGCGCACGCACCAACTCCCAGGTGTCGCGGCGCCCCTCCGCGTCAAGACCGGCCGTCGGCTCGTCGAGGAAGAGCACCTCGGGCCGCCCGAGCAGCGCCAGCGCCAGATCCAGCCGCCGCCGCTCACCGCCGGACAGCTGCTTGGCCCGTACACCGGAGCGCTCCGCGAGCCCCACCAGCTTCAGCGCCTCCCCGGTGGGGCGTGCCCCGCTGGTGCACCCCGCCCACATCCGGGTGGTCTCGGCGACCGTCAGGTCGGAGGGAAAGCCGCCCTCCTGGAGCATCACGCCGATCCGGGGCCGGACGGCGGCGCGCTCGCGGAAGGGATCGTGGCCGAGCACCCGAACCCGTCCGTCGTCGGGGGCGGCGAGGCCCTCCAGCAGCTCGACCGTGGAGGTCTTGCCCGCGCCGTTGGTCCCGAGCAGGGCGAAGATCTCGCCGCGCGCCACGGAGAAGGAGATCCCGGTCACTGCCTCGAAGCCACCGGCGTAGGTCCGCCGCAGCCCTTCCGCCTCGATCACGTACTCGTCGCTGGTCATGGCTCAAGGCTTCCGCCGACCAGGAGCGACGGGCAGTGCGTGCTGTCACCGGCCCCGATGACAAATGTCATCGGGGTTCGCACCCGTCCAGCGCATACGACGAAGGCCCCGGTCGAATCGACCAGGGCCTTCTTCTCTGAGCGGACGACGAGATTCGAACTCGCGACCCTCACCTTGGCAAGGTGATGCTCTACCAACTGAGCCACGTCCGCATTGCTGCCGCTCAGCTCTCACTGTGCGGTGCTTCCACCACTCTACCTGATCCACATCAGTGGCCGGTAAAGCGATGCAGAGCGGGTGACAGGAATTGCACACTGCGCCTTCCCCCTGGAAGGGGGATGTTCTACTACTGAACTACACCCGCACGCTGCGTGAGACGGAGCCTTGCGGCCTCGCCCTTCGGCGTGCTCCAGACTCTAGCCGACCGCCAGGGGTGCAGCGCAACTCGGATCCGCTCGTGCCCCTCAACTGGCTTGGCGGAAGGCCTCGTAGACCCGCTTGGGGATTCGGCCGCGGGCCGGCACGTCCATCTTGTTGGACTGCGCCCAGGCCCGAACGGCCGCCGGGGCGGGCTCGAGCGAGGTGTGCCGGTAGGTGACGCGGGACTTGTCACGCTTCCCGGCGTATGTCCGCTTCCGGCCGGCCGCCATGTACGGGGCCAGGGCCTTGCGCAGTTTCTTTGCATTGGAGGGATTGAGGTCGATCTCGTACGACTTCCCGTCCACGGCGAACGCGACCGTTTCCGCCGCTTCTCCGCCGTCGATGTCGTCGGAGAGCGTGACCACTACTCGCTGAGCCACGGATATCGGTCCTTTCCTGCGGTATCACCGGTTTGACATGCTGTTGTGACATGCGGCGATACCGACTTTGCGGATGCTGAGGGGCAATGCTGCTTTCCTCTGTATTCCTTTGTACAGCGACAGGCGACGCATTGTGAAGCCCAGCCAATTACATGCGCGTGTCCGGGGCAATGGGTGGCGGGATATTTTCCCGGGATTTTGGTTGCGCGTTCTCCGGATATCTACCCGCGTAGATTTTTCGGGCGGGTACGCTGAGGGAACCGCCTTCGCAACACACCACCGGGAGTGCCCGTGGCACGCGTCGTAGTCGACGTCATGCTCAAGCCCGAGATCCTCGACCCCCAGGGACAGGCAGTACAGCGTGCACTGCCCCGTCTCGGATTCGACGGAATCGCGGACGTACGTCAGGGAAAGCGCTTCGAGCTGGAGGTGGAGGGGCCGGTCGACGACGCCGCCCTCGCCCGCATCCATGAGATGGCCGAAACGTTCCTCGCCAACACCGTCATCGAGGACTTCGTCGTGAAGGTGGAGTCGTGACCTCTCGTATCGGAGTCGTCACATTCCCCGGCACGCTCGACGACCGGGACAGCCTGCGCGCCGTACGTCTCGCGGGCGCCGAGCCGGTCTCGCTCTGGCACCGCGACAAGGACCTCAAGCAGGTCGACGCCGTGGTTCTCGCCGGGGGTTTCTCCTACGGCGACTATCTGCGGGCCGGAGCCATCTCCCGGTTCTCGCCGGTGATGGAAACGATCATCGACCAGGCGAAGGCCGGTATGCCGGTTCTCGGGATCTGCAACGGCTTCCAGATCCTCACCGAGTCGCATCTGCTGCCGGGCGCCATGCTCCAGAACAACCACCTGCACTTCATCTGCCGTGAGCAGAAGCTGCGGGTGGAGACGAGCGAGACGGCCTGGACCGCGGACTACACCGCCGGCCAGGAGATCTCGGTCCCGCTCAAGAACATGGACGGGCGGTACGTCGCCGACGAGCGCACTCTCGACGAGCTGGAGGCCGAGGGCCGGGTCGCCTTCCGCTATCTGGACTTCAACCCGAACGGTTCGCTGCGCGACATCGCAGGCATCACCAACGCCGCGGGCAATGTCGTCGGCCTGATGCCGCACCCGGAGCACGCCGTCGAGCCCCTGATCGGCACGGGCCGCACCGACGGCCTCGGTTTCTTCACCTCGATCCTCAAGAAGCTGGTCTCCCTGTGAGCGACGCACGCGTGGCCGCCGGGCAGACGAAGAAGCAAGCCGCACCTCTGCGCCGCGTGGGCGGAGATGGGGGCACCACCCAGGCGTCAGCTCTGGGGGAGAACGAAAGGGCCGCAGCATGAGCCTGGATACGGTCAAGCACGCGACCGAGACCCCGGACGTCGAGCAGCCCTGGGCCGAACTCGGTCTCAAGCAGGACGAGTACGAGCGCATCCGCGGGATCCTCGGCCGCCGTCCCACCGGTGCCGAGCTCGCCATGTACTCCGTGATGTGGTCCGAGCACTGCTCGTACAAGAGCAGCAAGGTCCACCTCAGGCAGTTCGGCGAGAAGGTCCCGGAGAACGACGCGATGCTCGTCGGCATCGGCGAGAACGCGGGCGTCGTGGACGTCGGCCAGGGGTACGCGGTCACCTTCAAGGTCGAGTCGCACAACCACCCGTCGTACATCGAGCCCTACCAGGGCGCGGCCACCGGCGTCGGCGGCATCGTCCGCGACATCCTCGCCATGGGCGCCCGCCCGGTCGCGGTCGTCGACCCGCTGCGCTTCGGAGCTGCCGACCACCCCGACACCAAGCGCGTCCTGCCGGGCGTCGTCGCGGGCATCGGCGGCTACGGCAACTGCCTCGGCCTGCCGAACATCGGCGGCGAGGTCGTCTTCGACTCCTGCTACCAGGGCAACCCGCTGGTCAACGCGGGCTGCATCGGCGTGATGAAGCACGAGGACATCCACCTCGCGCAGGCCTCGGGCCCCGGCAACAAGGTCATCCTGTACGGCGCCCGCACGGGCGGCGACGGCATCGGCGGCGTCTCGGTCCTGGCGAGTGAGACGTTCGATTCGACGGGTCCCGCCAAGCGCCCCGCCGTCCAGGTCGGCGACCCCTTCCAGGAGAAGCTCCTCATCGAGTGCACGCTCGAGATCTTCAAGGAGAAGCTGGTCGCGGGCATCCAGGACCTCGGCGGCGCGGGCCTGTCCTGCGCGACGAGCGAGCTGGCGAGCGCCGGCTCCGGCGGTATGCGCGTCGAGCTCGACACCGTCCCGCTGCGTGACGCGAGCCTCTCGCCCGAGGAAATCCTCATGAGCGAGTCGCAGGAGCGCATGTGCGCGATCGTCGAGCCCGACAAGGTCGGGCGCTTCCTGGAGATCTGCGAGAAGTGGGACGTCATCGCCACCGTCATCGGTGAGGTGACCGAGGGCGAGCGTCTGGAGATCTTCTGGCACGGCGAGCAGATCGTCGACGTCCCGCCGCGGACCGTTGCCCACGAGGGCCCGGTGTACGAGCGTCCCTACGCCCGTCCCGAGTGGCAGGACGCGCTCCAGGCCGACGACGCGAACAAGCTTCCCCGGCCTGCGAGCTCCGACGAGCTGCGTGAGCAGGTCCTCGCCCTGGTCTCCTCGCCGAACCAGGCCTCGAAGTCCTGGATCACCGACCAGTACGACCGTTTCGTGCAGGGCAACACCGTGCTTGCCCAGCCCGAGGACGCGGGCATGGTCCGGATCGACGAGGAGTCGAACCTGGGCGTGGCCATGGCGACCGACGGCAATGGCCGGTACGCGAAGCTCGACCCGTACACGGGCGCGCAGCTCGCGCTGGCGGAGGCGTACCGCAATGTCGCCGCGTCCGGAGCCAAGCCGCTCGCCATCTCGGACTGCCTGAACTTCGGCTCGCCCGAGGACCCGGCCGTCATGTGGCAGTTCGCGGAGGCCACGCGCGGTCTCGCGGACGGCTGCCTCCAGCTGGGCACCCCGGTCACGGGCGGCAATGTCTCGCTCTACAACCAGACCGGCGAGACCGCAATCCACCCGACGCCGGTCGTGGCGGTGCTCGGTGTGATCGACGACGTCAACCGCCGTACGCCGATCGCCTTCAAGGAAGAGGGCCAGCTCCTCTACCTGCTGGGCGACACGCGTGAGGAGTTCGGCGGCTCGGCCTGGTCGCAGGTGATCCACGACCACCTCGGCGGACTGCCGCCGGCCGTGGACCTGGACCGCGAGAAGCTGCTCGGCGAGATCCTGATCTCCGCGTCCCGCGACGGCATGATCGACGCGGCGCACGACCTGTCGGACGGCGGTCTGATCCAGGCTGTCGTCGAGTCGTGCCTGCGCGGCGGGACGGGCGCGCGGCTGATCGTGCCCGACGGGCTGGACGCGTTCACGTTCCTGTTCAGCGAGTCGGCGGGGCGCGCGGTCGTCTCGGTGCCGCGCAGCGAGGAGCTCCGCTTCAACGACATGTGCGGGGCGCGGGGGCTGCCGGTGACGCGGATCGGCGTCGTGGACGGCGAAGAGGTCGAGATCCAGGGCGAGTTCAGCATCCCGCTGGGGGAGCTGCGTACGGCGCACGAGGAGACCATTCCCGGTCTGCTGGTCTGACGTCTGCTGCTCAGGCCGTCTGCTGGATCGGCGCACTGCCGGCCGAGCCCCTGCCCCTCTCGGGGTGGGGGCTCAGTCGTTTCCCTCTTGCGCGAGATTACGTAACTACGTAGCTTTAAAACATGGGTCTGGAGGAGCGCGTCGCCGAGCTGGAGCGCCGGTTCGCGGCGCTGGAGAGCGCGGCGCCGGCCGAGACACCGGAGCTGGGCGCCGGCGACTTCTGGGCACTGGAAGGCCTCAAACAGCAGCTCGCCGTGGCCGAAGCGCCGGACGGAGGTGTGCTGTTCACCGGGTCCGTACGACTGCCCACGCAGGAGCGGTACGACTGGCAGTACGGCGCGCTCACGCACGGCCTGCTCGCCGCCGACTGGGAGCAGACCGCGGAGTCCTTCGCGGCGCTCGGCAATGCCGTGCGGCTGCGGCTCCTGCGGGAGATCCTCGGCGGCCGGCGTACGGCTGCCGAACTGACCGAGCTCGAAGGGCTCGGCACGACAGGCCAGATCTATCACCATCTGCGCCAGCTGACCGGTGCGGGCTGGCTGCACACGCCGAGCCGCGGCCGCTACGAGGTGCCGGGCACCCGGGTGGTGCCGCTGCTCGTGGTGCTGACCGCCGCCCGCCCGCACTGACGTCACCGCCAAGGGGGAACGAGTATGTCCGTCCGTAAGCTGTTCATGATCGCCTACCGCTGCTGCATCGTGGCCTTCATCGCCCTGGTCGTCGTCGCGGTTCTCACCGATCTGCCCCTGGCATGGGTCTGGGTGCCGGCGGCACTGGCGATTGCCATCGCCCTCGGGATGAGCCGCAAGGCCCGCGCTGAACAGGCTGGGCGGCCGCCCGCCGTCGAGGTGGACGCGCCGGTGACCGGCCGCTGGTCGGCGCTGAACAGCCCCGCGGACAAGGTCCCGAGCCATGGCACGCACGGCTACGGACAGACGTACGCGATCGACATCGTGGCCGAACCGGAAGGGCCCCCGGAGGCGAAGGACGACTCCCGTCCCACCTCCCGTCCCGCCTTTCGCTGGCTGTGGCCCGTCGTCCGCCGCAGCCGTGACTTCCCGGCCTTCGGGGCCCCGCTGCTCGCGGTGGCCGACGCCACCGTCGTCCGCGCGACCGACGGTCAGCGCGACCATCTGAGCCGCAACTCCCTTCCTGCGCTGGTCTATCTGATGCTCATCGAGGCAGCCGTACGGGAGATGAGCGGCGCCACGCGTGTCACGGGCAACCACATCGTGCTGGACCTCGGGGACGGTACGTACGCGATGTACGCGCACCTCCAGCGCGGCTCGCTCGCCGTCCGCGAAGGCGACCGGGTGCGGGCCGGACAGCAGCTCGCCCGTTGCGGGAACTCCGGCAACTCCACCGAGCCGCATGTCCACTTCCAGTTGATGGACGGGCTGGACCTGGACACGGCGCGGGGCATCCCGTTCCGGTGGCGGGGCATCGGAGTCCCGAGGAACGGCGAGCCGTTCACCGCCGGGGAGCCGGTGCTGCCCGCCTGATGACTTCGGCGGCCGGGCCGACACCGGCTCGTCGTAGGGGGAGTCCATGAATCACTCGCACATACCGCGCTGGCCCGACGATCCGGGCACGCACGTCGCCTTTCCGGACCGCGCCCCGCGGCTGTTCCCGGACCGCGGGAGCCGTCTGCGCAATACGGTCGACCGGCTGCTGTGCGCGGTGGCGGTGGCGGGGATCGGCGGGGCCTGCTGGGGTTTCTGGCTGGAGTACGACGAGAACAGGGACTGGGCGGCAAGCGAGAAGGCGATCGCGGAGGCCTGTGGGGACGTGGTCGATCCGGCCGCGGGCCTGCCGGCGCTCAGCCCGTCCGCCACCGCGCGGGCCGCGCGGGAGAGCGGCGAGGAGGCCGACGACGGGCTCCACGGTCCCGACCCGTGGTGGGCCGCCCTGGACTCCTGGTTCGGGGACGAGGCGAAAATCGTGTACGCGGAGGCCGGCTACAAGTCCCAGCGCCACCTCGCACCCGGCACCGCCGGCGGCTATCCGCGGGCGAACGCCTGGTGGGCCTCGGCCGTCTGCCGGGGCGTACCGGCCGTGCACACGCTGACCGTGGCCGACCACTACGAGAAGGCTGTCCGCAAGCAGTTGGGCGCGCTGCTGCGTGCGTACGTCGACGACGTCACCGAGCGCCGCGGCTGCACGGATGTGAAGTTCCCCAAGCCCGCGGACTTGGCCACGAAGTGACCACGGCCGCTGTCGTACCCAACCCTTAATGTCGGTCCCATGCCACCGGCCAAGAAGCGCACCCGCAGCTACGACCACGCCACCATCCGCGCCGCTGTGCTCGCCCAGTTCGGGCATGTACGGCACGCGGTAAACACCCTCACACCAGAGCAGTTCGCGCTGCCCACACGCCTGGGGGACTGGACCGTGCGCGAACTGACCGCGCACATCGCCCTGGTCGCCGGCCTCGTAGCCCGCTACCTCACCCTGCCCGAGCCGGAGA
This sequence comes from Streptomyces sp. NPDC019443, assembly GCF_044389785.1. Classification (NCBI taxonomy): domain Bacteria; kingdom Bacillati; phylum Actinomycetota; class Actinomycetes; order Kitasatosporales; family Streptomycetaceae; genus Streptomyces; species Streptomyces sp. NPDC019443. Next base: position 73,073 of record NZ_JBIRYJ010000018.1, on the reverse strand, counting down.
AGGCGGACGTCGCCCTGCTGGACTGGCCGTTCGCGACGGTCACGGCCGCCGGGCAGGTCGACGAGGACACCAGGGCCTTCGCGGCGGCCTCCGAGCCCGGCGAGCTGTTCGCGCGTACGGCGGCCCGGCTCGAAGAGCTGCTGCCGGCCGCTTCCGAGAACCGGCTGGTGCCGATGCGGTTCGGCGGGATGCGGCTCGGGGACTTCCTGGTCACCCGGACCGTCGAGCTGATCGTCCACACCGACGATCTGAACGCGGCGACCGGGCTGGACATCCCGTACGACCGCAATGCGCTCGCGGCCTGCACGCGCCTGCTCGCCGACGCCCTCGCGGTGAAGGCGCCCGGCGGGTCGGTCGAGGTGCGGGTGCCGCCGTTCGCCGTCGTCCAGTGCGTCGAGGGACCGCGGCACACCCGTGGCACCCCGCCCAATGTCGTCGAGACCGACCCGCTGACCTGGATCCGTCTCGCCACCGGGCGTACAGGATGGGCCGAGGCCGTCGACGCGGCGAAGGCCAGCGCGAGCGGCGAGCGCGCCGACCTTTCGGGCCTGCTCCCGATCCTGGGCTGACGGCGGAGTTCCGGCCGCGGCAACCGGGGGAACGGGGGAACCAGAGCTTCGCCACCCCCGTCCCATCGGTATGCGTAACCAGTTGAGCATTCCTGTCACCGCCCTGGCCCTCCTCGCCCTCGCCGCCTGCGGCACGGAATCGGGTTCCGGATCCGGTGCCGGCGGCGACGGAGACGGATCGGTCACGACCGATCTGCCCCTCACCGGCGTCCACTGGTCCGTCGACAGCGTGACCGTCGACGGCAAGAAGTCCGCGGCCCCGGCCGGCGCGCATGTCGAGATCACCAGCAAGGGCCGCGCCCAGGGCAACTACGGCTGCAATCACTTCGGTGCGGACGTCAAGGTCGCCGGTGACACGATTACCGTGGGCCCGGGTGAGATGACCGAGATGGCCTGCGCCAAGGACATCCAGGGCTTCGAGGACGCGCTGCGGGCGGCCTTCTCCGGCAAGCTCAAGGCCAAGATCGCCGATGAGAAGCTCACGCTGACCACCGCGAAGGGTGACTCCGTCGCCCTCACCTCCGAGCCCCCGGCGCCGCTGGTCGGCACCAAGTGGACCGTGAACTCGCTCCTCTCCGGCGAGACCGCCTCCTCGCTGCCTCCCGGCACGGAGAAGAACGCGCATCTGACCTTCGGCAAGGACGGTTCGGTACGCGGCAGCCTCGGCTGCAACACCTTCACCAGCACCGCGAAGATCTCCGGCTCCACGATCACCTTCGACCGCCTGGCCACGACACGGAAGGTGTGCACGGGTACGGCGATGACGCTGGAGAGCCACCTGCTCAAGGTCCTCGACGGCAAGGTGACGTACAAACTGCACCACCGCGGCCTGTCCCTCACCGCGGCGGACGGCAAGGGACTGGCCGCGACGGCGGCGCCGGCGAAGTGATCAGACGGGGTAAGTGATCAGACGGGGTGATCAGACGGGGTCAGCCCGTCTCAGGGGCGCGTACCTGTCAACGATCGTCCCGCAGTGTGGACGCCCGTCCGGACGCCCCTCCGGGCGCTGACCCGCAGGCCCAGCCCCGATCGAGCCCCCACGGACACCCCCACCCCCACCCCCGTCGACCCCTCCCCCGCATCCCCAATTCGGACCAGTGGTCGATCTCGCCTACACTCGGTGCCGTGCCACGTGGTGACGGACGACTCAACCACGACCTGCTCCCCGGTGAGAAAGGCCCCCAGGACGCTTGCGGCGTCTTCGGTGTCTGGGCTCCGGGCGAAGAGGTCGCGAAGCTCACTTACTTTGGGCTCTACGCCCTCCAACATCGAGGCCAGGAATCCGCGGGAATCGCGGTGAGCAACGGCTCCCAGATCCTCGTATTCAAGGACATGGGCCTGGTTTCCCAGGTCTTCGACGAAACTTCTCTCGGCTCGCTCCAGGGCCACATCGCGGTCGGTCACGCCCGCTACTCGACCACGGGCGCCTCCGTGTGGGAGAACGCACAGCCGACCTTCCGGGCCACCGCCCACGGCTCCATCGCGCTCGGCCACAACGGAAACCTGGTCAACACGGCCCAGCTCGCCGAGATGGTCGCCGCCCTCCCCAAGGAGAACGGCCGGGCCACCCGGGTCGCCGCCACCAACGACACCGATCTGGTCACCGCGCTCCTCGCGGGCCAGGTCGACGACGACGGCAAGCCGCTCACCATAGAAGCGGCCGCGGCCAAGGTGCTCCCGGACGTCAAGGGCGCGTTCTCCCTCGTCTTCATGGACGAGGGCACCCTGTACGCCGCCCGCGACCCGCAGGGCATCCGCCCCCTCGTCCTCGGCCGCCTCGAACGCGGCTGGGTCGTCGCGAGCGAGTCCGCCGCGCTCGACATCTGCGGCGCCAGCTTCGTCCGCGAGATCGAGCCGGGCGAGCTCATCGCCATCGACGAGAACGGCATCCGCACCTCCCGCTTCGCGGAAGCGAAGCCCAAGGGCTGTGTCTTCGAGTACGTCTACCTCGCTCGCCCCGACACCGACATCGCCGGCCGGAACGTCTATCTCTCCCGTGTCGAGATGGGCCGCAGGCTCGCCAAGGAAGCCCCGGTCGACGCGGATCTGGTGATAGCGACGCCGGAGTCCGGCACCCCCGCCGCCATCGGCTACGCCGAAGCCAGCGGAATCCCCTACGGCTCCGGTCTGGTGAAGAACGCCTACGTCGGCCGCACCTTCATCCAGCCCTCCCAGACCATCCGCCAGCTCGGCATCCGCCTCAAGCTGAACCCCCTCAAGGAAGTCATCCGGGGCAAGCGCCTGGTCGTCGTCGACGACTCGATCGTCCGCGGCAACACCCAGCGCGCCCTGGTCAAGATGCTCCGCGAGGCCGGCGCCGCCGAGGTCCACATCCGGATCTCGTCCCCGCCGGTGAAGTGGCCCTGCTTCTTCGGCATCGACTTCGCGACCCGCGCCGAGCTGATCGCCAACGGCATGACGATCGAGGAGATCGGCACCTCGCTGGGCGCCGACTCCCTCTCGTACATCTCTCTCGACGGCATGATCGAGGCGACCACCATCGCCAAGCCGAATCTCTGCCGCGCCTGCTTCGACGGCGAGTACCCGATGGATCTGCCCGATCCCGAGCTGCTCGGCAAGCAGCTTCTGGAGACCGAGCTGGCGGGCGGCGCCGATGCCGCCGACGCGCTCCGTCGCCCGTAACGCCCCCGTTTTACGACACGAAAGTTCTTGGCTATGTCTGCTGAGTCCACCGGTGCCAGCTACGCGTCCGCAGGTGTCGACATCGAGGCGGGTGACCGCGCGGTCGAGCTGATGAAGGAGTGGGTCAAGAAGACGCAGCGCCCCGAGGTCCTCGGCGGCCTCGGCGGCTTCGCCGGTCTCTTCGACGCCTCCGCCCTCAAGCGTTACGAGCGCCCGCTGCTCGCCTCGGCCACGGACGGCGTCGGCACGAAGGTCGACCTCGCCCGCCGGATGGGCGTGTACGACACGATCGGCCACGACCTCGTCGGCATGGTCGTCGACGACCTTGTCGTCTGCGGCGCCGAGCCGCTCTTCATGACCGACTACATCTGCGTCGGCAAGGTCCACCCTGAGCGCGTCGCCGCCATCGTCAAGGGCATCGCCGAGGGCTGTGTGCTGGCCGGCTGCGCGCTGGTCGGCGGCGAGACCGCCGAGCACCCCGGACTGCTCGGTGAGGACGACTTCGACGTCGCCGGCGCCGGTACGGGCGTGGTCGAGGCCGACCGGCTGCTGGGCGCGGATCGTATCCGTACGGGTGACGCGGTCATCGCCATGGCGTCCTCCGGGCTTCACTCCAACGGGTACTCGCTCGTACGGCACGTGCTCTTCGACCGCGCGAACATGGCGCTGGACCAGGAGGTGGAGGAGTTCGGGCGCACCCTCGGCGAGGAACTGCTCGAGCCCACCAAGATCTACTCGCTCGACTGCCTGGCGCTCACCCGGACCACCAAGGTGCACGCTTTCAGCCATATCACCGGCGGCGGTCTTGCCAACAACCTCGCCCGGGTCATTCCGGACAATCTGCATGCGGTCGTCGACCGTTCGACCTGGACCCCCGGCGCGGTCTTCGACCTCGTCGGCAAGGCCGGCCAGGTCGAGCGCCTCGAGCTTGAGAAGACCCTCAACATGGGAGTGGGCATGATCGCCGTCGTCCCCGAGGAGTCGGTGGACGCGGCGCTGACCACGCTCGCGGACCGCGGCGTCGATGCCTGGGTCGCGGGAGAGATCACGGAGCGTGGCGACCGCGCCACGGGCGCGACCCTCACGGGCACGTATTCACATTAGGCACAGTCGCAAGCTGAACAGCACAGAACCCGGTCCGTGGGTGAGCCCCGGACCGGGTCGGTGTGTGCCTAGTGCAACGGTCTAGTGCAACGTCAAGCGCCGCGGCGCTGCGACGACGGACCGGACTCGTCGTCCTCGTCCTCGTCGTCGTTGTACAGATCCGCGTACTGTGCGTACGGGTCGTCTTCCTCGTCGTCGTCCTCGAACGGCTCGCCGTTCGGAGGCTGACTCGAAGTCGAAGCGCCCAGCTCGTTGGCCAGACGCGACAGGTCAGTCCCGCCGCTGTTGTACTTCAGCTGGCGGGCGACCTTTGTCTGCTTGGCCTTGGCCCGGCCGCGCCCCATGGCTCGACCCCCTCGGTGACGGGGCTCGACGGCCCCAGAGTCTTGACACGCGTTCATGATTCGGAACGGGCTCTCCGTGGAGAGACCGGTCCGTAGGGCTTCAACGGTACCTGCTTCCGCGGCCATACGGTACGCCGCCCGCATGACGCGCCACTTCACAGGACCCGCGAGGAGCCCTGTCCTCGCTGGTCAACTGCGATTTTAACCTCTTCTCGGCAGTCGACCCGCCGACCGGGGTGAGTCTTGTCTCCCAGTCGGCGGGCGAGGGCCTGCCAGGTCAATGGCCGCGGGCCTCCGCCATCCGCTGCTCGGCGATCCGGTCCGCCGCCGCGGCCGGCGGAATCCCGTCTTCCTTCGCACGTGCGAATATTGCCAGCGTGGTGTCGAAGATCTTCGCCGCCTTCGCCTTGCAGCGGTCGAAGTCGAAGCCGTGCAGTTCGTCGGCGACCTGGATGACTCCGCCGGCGTTCACCACATAGTCGGGGGCGTAGAGGATCCCGTGGTCCGCGATGTCCTTCTCGACGCCCGGGTGCGCGAGCTGGTTGTTGGCAGCGCCGCACACCACCTTCGCAGTGAGGACGGACACGGAGTCGTCGTTCAGCGCGCCGCCGAGCGCGCACGGGGCGTAGACGTCCAGGCCCTCCGTACGGATCAGGGCGCCCGTGTCCGCCACCGCTGTGACCTGCGGGTGCTTGTCGAGAATCCGGCGTACGGATTCCTCGCGCACATCCGTGATCACGATCTCGGCGCCGTCCTGCAGCAGGTGCTCGACCAGGTGGTGCCCGACCTTGCCGACGCCCGCGATGCCGACCTTGCGGCCGCGCAGCGTCGGGTCGCCCCACAGGTGCTGGGCCGAGGCCCGCATGCCCTGGAAGACGCCGTAGGCCGTGAGGACCGACGAGTCGCCGGCGCCGCCGTTCTCGGGGGAGCGGCCGGTGGCCCAGCGCGTCTCGCGGGCCACGACGTCCATGTCCGCGACGTACGTGCCGACGTCGCAGGCCGTCACATAGCGGCCACCGAGGGAGTCCACGAAGCGGCCGTAGGCGAGCAGCAGCTCTGTTCTCTGACTGGCTTCGATCTTCTCCGAGTCACCGATGATCACGGCCTTGCCGCCGCCGTGGTCAAGACCGGCCATGGCGTTCTTGTACGACATCCCCCGGGACAGGTTCAGCGCGTCCGCGACGGCCTCTTCCTCGGTGGCGTACGGGTAGAAGCGGGTGCCGCCGAGGGCCGGGCCCAGGGCGGTGGAGTGGATGGCGATGACGGCCTTCAGGCCAGAGGCGCGGTCCTGGCACAGCACGACTTGCTCGTGGCCTCCCTGGTCCGATCGGAACAGGGTGTGCAGGACGCCGTCGGTCACATCGGTCACGGTGGTGACTCCCAAGTACGAAGCGGCGGTGGAAGGGCTTCCTTGGGGTCTCCCCGTCGCTTGTGGCAGGGGAAGGGTGGGGAAGCCTTAAGTTTCGGCACGAGAGTAAGTCCTACGCGTGCGTAGATCCGACGCAGTGCTGAGGATCACCCCCTGGCGGAGTACTGGCGTGGAAGGATTCGCGGCATGCCAGCGCTGTCCTCGGTCCTCGTCCCGTACGCGGCCTACCTGCGGGTGTACGAGCCGCTGGCGGCCTTTCCCGAGCCGGAGCGGGGCCACTGGGCCCGCTATGCCCGCCGGGAGCACACCCCCACCGCACAGGACGAACTGCGGCGTTCGCTGGCCGACTTGCTGCCCACCCCGCCGGTCCCGGTGCCGGTCCACGAGAGCGGCGACGCCTTTGTCACGGAGGTGGACGGCGTGGTGTGCGTCTGCCCGTGGCGCACCAGGCTGCGCGGCTGGCTGGCGCTGGAGGAGCTGACGGAGCTGTTGCCCACCGCGCTCCTCGACGCGGTGCTGCCGCCGGTGGTGCGCGGGCAGGCGGCCGCGGACTACGAGCAGTGGCGCGAGCGCAACCCGGACGCGCGGCCCTGGATCCGTACGTCGGTCTGGCAGGTGCCGGTGCGCTGGTTCGCGCTCTTCTCGGACGAAGAGCGCGAGTACGAGCCGGCGGGGCCCGCGGCGCCCGTGCTGCGCTACCGGACGCCGATGGTGCAGGCCAGGCGGCGGGTGGCCCGCGCGTTGAAGACGCTGCGAGAGACGATCGACGGGGGACAGCTGACCGAAGGCCTGGTGGACGTGGGGCGGTGGCTGGAGGAGTTCCATCCGCGCTCCCTGGTCGAGCTCGACTACGGCGGCCTGGTGCACGCTCTTGCGGGACCCCAGCTCGCAGAGGACCGCTCGGCGGCGGATCTGGCCGCGGGGATCGAGGCGCTGCGGGCCGGAGACGGCGAGGCGGCGGGCGAGGCGTACGCCCGTCTGGTGGAGCGCTGGCGGGCTGTGAGGGACCTTCAGTTCGCGAACTGAGCGTTTCTGATGGGCATTGAGGATCACCGAGGCCATCGGTCCAGGACGTAGGTTCCGATCCGGGCCTTTGTCTCAAGCGTGACGGACGGCACTTACTGGGCCCTTGCGCCTATCACCTACCCTCGTGTCAAAATAGGACAAGGAGTCCGGGGAGGACTCCTTCCGTCCAACTAAGGGCGGAAAACTCGGCATTGCACTCTATGGGGGGTCTGGCGACTCCTGATAGCTCTGTGACTGATCGTCACTGCGACGTAACTGTCCGTTATGGCATGGTCCATCGGACTTCCGCCGCTGATGAACACCTCAGAGGGCAATTCCGTCGGTTTGGCCGACGTGGCTGGACGGATGGTGTAGTTGTAGTGCCGAGGACAAGCCGTTCGTCCTATAACCGACTCGACCCGCATCCGCCATTTCGGGCAACGCGGGTCAAGGTGCAGAATTTAGAGGAAAGAACCGAGAAGGTTCGGTTCTCCCGAGGAGGCCGCTCATGACCGCTCGCACCCCTGATGCCGAGCCGCTGCTGACCCCGGCTGAGGTTGCCACGATGTTCCGCGTGGACCCGAAGACGGTCACCCGCTGGGCCAAGGCAGGCAAGCTCACGTCCATCCGCACGCTCGGTGGGCATCGTCGGTATCGCGAGGCAGAGGTCCGCGCACTGCTTGCGGGTATTCCGCAGCAGCGTAGCGAGGCCTGAACACCCCATTGATCGGGCATTTCCGGGACCCCCATCCCGGTAAGCCCACCTATAGCTCCACATGACGGGCGTCTGCCCCAACGGACTTCGTCATCGATCGCGCTGGACTCCGCCGGGTCTAGCGCGATCTTTTTTGTGCCTGGGGAAGGGTGGGGCGCGGCCGGCCCGGGGGGTGGGTGGAGGTGCGCGGAGGTGCTCAGGGGGTGGTGCAATTGCACATATTAAATTGGCTGGTTGTAGGGAGGGGGTAAGTTCACCGGTTCGGGAAACCCGTTCGGTGACTCCCGTCACATTGCACAACCCTTGCCAAAGCCGAGTCTGTCACTCGGTGATGGGGCTTTCGTCCTCGGCGGAGCCGGGTGGGGAAGGTTCCATGGCGAGCCGCTGGAGGCGATGGCATATGGGGCAGTGACGGGTGAGATGCCGGTAGCCGGACGCTGCGGCCTTCAGATGGGCGCGCAACAGCGCCCTGGTCTCGTGCTGCCTCGCTGCGGACGCCGCCATGCACGTCACCTCCGGTGTGTGCCGTCCCCTTAGTGATTGGGTACCGGCGGCAGATGACGCCGTCAAGACGCCCGGATGGGGAAGGCCGGCGCGTGGGAGGGGTGCGGGCACGGCGAAGGCCCGCGTCCTTGACGGATGCGGGCGTTGTGTGGGGCGGGCGGTCCTGACGGGATTTGCTGTGTCTGATTGCGGCTCCGCCGCGGGCGCGGCCTTGGGGGCCGTGTCCACGTACGGCGAAGGCCCGCGTCCTTGACGGATGCGGGCCTTCGTATCACTGCGGTCCTGACGGGATTTGAACCCGCGGCCTCCACCTTGACAGGGTGGCGAGCACTCCAAACTGCTCCACAGGACCAGATTTCGCCGCGCTTCTTGCCGTGCGCTGCGAAGCAAAACTGTACAGCAGCTCAGAGGGTCCGGTCGAACTCACTCAAGGCGACGGACGCATTACGGCGCCGCCGCGTCGATCGCCTTCACGATGCGCTTGTCCGAGACCGGGTACGCCGTCCCCAGCGCGTGCGCGAAGTAGCTCACTCGCAGCTCCTCGATCATCCAGCGGATGTCCAGGACCTCCCGCGGGACCGGGCGGCCCTGTGGCATCTGCTCCAGCAGCCAGGCGTACTCGTCCTGCATCTCGTGGACCTTCTCCATGCGCGTCGTGTCGCGCTGGACGTTCGTCGGCATCTGCTGGAGGCGGCGGTCCACCGCGACCAGATAGCGCATGAGGTCCGGCAGCCGCCTCAGGCCGGTCCTGGTGACGAAGCCGGGCGGCATGAGGGCCGCCAGCTGCTTGCGGACGTCCTGGACACTGGCGACCAGGGCCAGGCTGTTCGTCGCCTTCAGGCGGCGCTCGCAGGCCTGCCAGGCGGCCAGGATCTGCTGGACCTGGTCCACCGTCCGTACCGTCGCGTCGACGAGATCCGCGCGGACCTTGTCGTACAGCTTGCGGAACGACTCCTCGTCCCACGCCGGGCCGCCGTGGTCGGCGATCAGCTTGTCCGCCGCGGCCGAGGCGCAGTCGTCGAAGAGCGCCTGGATCGAGCCGTGCGGATTACGGGACAGGGCCAGCTTCTGCTGGTTGGTGAGCTTGTCCGAGGCGAACTTGGCGGGGTTCACCGGGATGTTGAGCAGGATCAGCTTGCGCGTGCCCTGCCACATCGCCTGCTGCTGCTCGGCCTCGGTGTCGAAGAGGCGTACGGACACGCTCTCACCGGCGTCGACGAGCGCCGGGTACGCCTTGACCGGCTGGCCGGCCCTGCGCGTCTCGAAGACGCGGGACAGCGTGCCGATCGTCCAGTCCGTGAGGCCGGTGCGCTCCAGGGACTGGCCGGCAGGCCCGGACGTGGCGGCCGCGGCGGCCTTCGAGAGTGCCTGGCGCGCCTCCGGCTTGAGCTGGAGCTTCAGGGCCTCCAGGTCCTTGGCCTCCGCGAGCTTCTTGCGCCGCTCGTCGACGATCCGGAACGTGATCTTGAGGTGGTCGGGGACCCGGGACAGATCGAAGTCGTCCGCCGTGACCGGGACGCCGACCATGCGCTGCAGCTCGCGCGCGAGGGTGACGGGCATCGGCTCCTGGAGCGGCACAGCCCGCTCCAGGAAGGCCTTCGCATAGTTCGGGGCGGGGACGTAGTGCCGGCGGATCGGCTTGGGGAGGGAGCGGATCAGCTCCATCACCACCTCCTCGCGCAGCCCCGGGATCTGCCAGTCGAAGCCCTCGCTCGTGACCTGGTTCAGCACCTGGAGCGGGATGTGGACGGTCACACCGTCCGCGTCCGCGCCCGGCTCGAACTGGTAGGTCACCCGGAATTTCAGCCCGCCCTGCCGCCAGGAGTCCGGATAGTCGTCCTTGGTGACCTGCCCGGCCTTCTCGTTGATGAGCATCTCGCGCTCGAAATCGAGGAGTTCGGGCTCGTCCCGGCGCTTGTGCTTCCACCAGGAGTCGAAGTGTGCGCCCGAGACCACGTGTTCGGGCACGCGCTGGTCGTAGAAGTCGAAGAGCGTCTCGTCGTCCACGAGGATGTCGCGGCGCCGCGCCCGGTGCTCCAACTCCTCTACCTCGGTGAGGAGTTTGCGGTTGTCGGCGAAGAACTTGTGGTGTGTACGCCAGTCGCCCTCGACCAGCGCGTTACGGATGAACAGATCGCGGGAGGTCTCGGGGTCGATGCGCCCGTAGTTCACCTTGCGCTGGGCGACGATCGGCACGCCGTACAGCGTGACCCGCTCGTACGCCATCACGGCGGCCGCGTCCTTCTCCCAGTGCGGCTCGCTGTAGGTGCGCTTGATCAGATGCTGCGCGAGCGGCTCGATCCACTCGGGCTCCACCTTGGCGTTGACGCGGGCCCACAGCCGGGACGTCTCGACGAGCTCCGCCGACATGATGAAGCGCGGGGGCTTCTTGAAGAGCGCCGAGCCGGGGAAGACGGCGAACTTGGCGCTGCGGGCGCCCAGATACTCGTTCTTGTCGGTGTCCTTGAGGCCGATGTGCGAGAGCAGGCCCGCCAGCAGCGAGGTGTGGACGGACTGCTCGGGAGCGACCGTGTCCGCCGAGGGCTCCTCGAGATGTAGGCCCATCTGCTTGGCGACCGTACGCAGCTGCGCATAGATGTCCTGCCACTCGCGGATGCGCAGGAAGTTCAGATACTCCTGCTTGCACATGCGGCGGAAGCTGGAGGAACCGCGCTCCTTCTGCTGCTCGCGGATGTAGCGCCAGAGGTTGAGGTACGCGAGGAAGTCGGAGGTCTCGTCCTTGAACCGGGCGTGCTGCTGGTCGGCCTGCGTCTGCTTGTCGGAGGGCCGCTCGCGCGGGTCCTGGATGGAGAGCGCGGCAGCGATCACCATGACTTCGCGTACGCAGCCGTTCTTGTCGGCCTCGATGACCATACGGGCCAGGCGCGGGTCTACCGGGAGCTGGGAGAGCTTGCGGCCGAGCTGCGTGAGCTTCTTCTTGGGATCTTTCTGGGCCGGGTCGAACGCGCCCAGTTCCTGGAGGAGTTGGACGCCGTCGCGGATATTGCGGTGGTCCGGCGGGTCGATGAAGGGGAACTTCTCGATGTCGCCGAGCCCGGCGGCGGTCATCTGGAGGATGACGGAGGCGAGGTTCGTACGCAGGATCTCGGCGTCCGTGAACTCGGGACGGGAGTCGAAGTCGTCCTCGGAGTACAGACGGATGCAGATGCCGTCGGACGTACGGCCGCAGCGGCCCTTCCGCTGGTTGGCGCTGGCCTGGCTGATCCGCTCGATGGGGAGGCGCTGGACCTTGGTGCGGTGGCTGTAGCGGGAGATACGGGCGGTGCCCGGGTCGATCACGTACTTGATGCCGGGGACGGTCAGCGAGGTCTCGGCGACGTTCGTGGCGAGGACGATGCGGCGGCCGGTGTGCGCCTGGAAGACGCGGTGCTGCTCGGCGTGCGAGAGCCGTGCGTAGAGGGGGAGTACCTCTGTGAAGCGGTACTGCTTCTTGTTGAGCGCGTCCGCGGTGTCGCGGATCTCGCGCTCGCCGGAGAGGAAGACGAGGATGTCGCCCTTGCCCTCGCCCTGGAGCTCCTCGACGGCGTCGCAGACGGCGGTGATCTGGTCGCGGTCGCTGTCCTCGCTGTCGTCCTCGAGGAGGGGGCGGTAGCGCACCTCTACGGGGTACGTACGGCCGCTGACCTCGACGATCGGGGCGTCGCCGAAGTGGCGGGAGAAGCGCTCCGGGTCGATCGTGGCGGAGGTGATGATCACCTTGAGGTCGGGGCGTCTGGGCAGCAGCTGGGCGAGATAGCCGAGCAGGAAGTCGATGTTGAGGGAACGCTCGTGGGCCTCGTCGATGATGATCGTGTCGTACGCGCGCAGCTCGCGGTCCGTCTGGATCTCGGCGAGGAGGATGCCGTCCGTCATCAGCTTGACGAAGGTGTCGCCGCCGACCTGGTCCGTGAACCGGACTTTCCAGCCGACAGCCTCGCCGAGGGGCGTGCGGAGCTCTTCCGCGACACGTTCGGCGACGGTGCGGGCGGCGATCCTTCGCGGCTGCGTATGGCCGATCATGCCGCGTACGCCGCGGCCCAGCTCGAGGCAGATCTTCGGGATCTGGGTGGTCTTGCCCGAGCCGGTCTCGCCCGCGACGATCACGACCTGGTGGTCCCGTATCGCCTCGAGGATCTCGTCCCTCCGCTGGCTGACCGGCAGCTGCTCGGGGTACGTGACCCCGGGCACCCGGTCGGCCCGCCGGGCCGTGCGGGCCGCGGACTGCTCGGCCTCGGCGGCGATCTCATTGAGCACCGCCTGCCGCGCCTCGGGCTTACGGATACGGCGGGCGCCTTCGAGACGGCGGCCGAGCCGGTGGGCGTCGCGCAGGGACGCCCCGGCCAGCAGGGTCTGAAGGTCGGCGAAGGAAGTAGACATACGGATCCCAGGATCGCACCCCCGGGAAAGCGCTGGCGAACACATTTCCACCAGCCCTGGACCGGACGGGCCACGCTGGGCGTCGGCGACCTGGGGGTATGGCGAAAGCCCCGATCCGTGGGGGCCGGGGCTTTCGGGTTGTGGCTGGGGCCGGGGTCGAACCGGCGACCTATCGCTTTTCAGGCGATCGCTCGTACCAACTGAGCTACCCAGCCACGCGGCCTTCGACAGCCGCAGCGGTCCTGACGGGATTTGAACCCGCGGCCTCCACCTTGACAGGGTGGCGAGCACTCCAAACTGCTCCACAGGACCAAGCAATGTGCGAGCACAAGTCTCGCACACGGTGATGCGTGCCCCCAACGGGATTCGAACCCGTGCTACCGCCTTGAAAGGGCGGCGTCCTGGGCCACTAGACGATGAGGGCTAAGGGCCCACCTGGGCGCTTCGCAGCGCGTCGGGGACGTGAGAAGCATATGGGATGCGGGGAGCTATCGCCAAAACGGTTTACCGGCGCTGGGAGGGGGTGCCGGAGGGAGCGCTCGGGGACGGGGTCGCCCCGGGGGCGTTCTCGTCCGGGAGGTGGCGGCTGACCTCGGCCGTCGTCAAGCCCAGGCCGCCCAGCGTGATCTCGTCCCACGCCTGCAGCCGTCTGGTCGTACGGTCCAGATAGAGGACCGACGCCCGAACCTTCTCCGGCTTCTTGTTCTGCAGCGCGCGCAGGCCCCCGCCGCCCGTCGAGCCCTCGACCTTCAGGCGCGTGCCCTGTCCGAGTACCTCCGTTTCGCGGTGGTGGACATGGCCCGCCAGGACCAGCGGGACCTCGCCGTCCGTCTCGCGGGCCGCGACCGGGTTGTGGGCGATCGCGATGTCGACGGGCGTGCCCGCGCGGGTCTGGTCGCGCAGGGCGGAGGCGAGGCGGATGCCCGCCATGCGTTCGGCCGGGTCGCCCTGGGCGACGACCGAGCGGTCGGGGGTGAACTGGGGGTCGCCGATGCCCGCGATGCGCAGGCCGGCGACGGTGACGGCCCGGCCGTCGTCCAGGACGTGCACGTTCTTGAGGCGGGAGAGATACGCCTGGGTGGTGCCGGAGTCGTGGTTGCCGCGGACCCAGACGTAGGGCGCGCCGAGGTCGGGGATCGGGTCGAGGAAGCCGTTCTCGGCGGCGGTGCCGTGGTCCATCGTGTCGCCGGAGTCAATGATCACGTCGATTCCGTACTGCTCGACGAGCGAGCCGATGATGTGCCACGACGCCGGGTTGAGGTGGATGTCGGAGACGTGCAGCACCCGCATCGTGCGGGGGTCCGGCTGGTAGGTGGGGAGGGTCGAGGTCGCCTCGTACAGCTTGGTGACATTGGTGACCAGGCGCGCCAACTCCTGCTGGTAGACGTCGAATTCGGTGACGATGGAGCGCGCGTTGCCGACGACCGAGGGGGCGCTGGAGAGCAGTCCGGAGAACTTCGGCTCCAGGACGGACTTCGGGTTCCACGTCGCGTACGCGGAGATGCCGGAGGCGGTCAGGAGGGCCAGCGCGAGGCCGCCCGCGGCGAGTGCCCGGCGTGGGCGGCGGTAGACGGCGAGGCCTAGGGCGGTCGCGCCGGAGACGACGGCGACGCAGGAGCGTACGGCCAGCTCGGTGGTCCCGTCCGTCACGTCGTGGGCGACCTCGTCCTGGAGGCCGGAGAGGCGTTCGGGGTGCTCGACCAGGGCCTGGGAGCGGACCGGGTCGAGCTGGTCGACGTCGACGTCGAGTCGGATGGGTGCGACATGGGAGTCGAGCTCCAGGGCGCCCAGCGGCGAGACGTTGATCTTTGTGCCGCCGGACAGGGACGGGCGCAGGGTCATGCTCGTGTCCATCGGGCCGACCGGCGTACGGACGCTGCCGACGATCAGCAGGCCGAGCCAGGCGCCGAGGAGGACCACGGAAGCAAGGCCCAGCGCGCGGGCCCAGGGGTGCGGGGTGTGGACGAGGGTGCTGGTCGGGCCGGTGTTGCGTGAGCGGTAGTGGTGCTGGAGCCGGGTGAGCGCGGCTCGGATCCGTTCCGGGGCTTCGCGGGCCATTGGTCCCGTATGCCCAGCCCGGCGGGCGGCCATGCCGGGGCGACCGGTCGCACGGCGTACGTGACAATGGCCAGGTGCTGGAGATGACGCGCGAGGAGTTCGAGGAACTGGTCGCCGAAGCCCTGGACAGGATTCCGCCGGAGCTGACGCGGCTTATGGACAACGTCGCGGTGTTCGTCGAGGACGAGCCCACCGCCGACGATCCCGAGCTGCTCGGGCTCTACGAGGGGACTCCGCTCACCGATCGCGGCGAGTGGTACGCGGGCGTGCTGCCGGACCGGATCACCATCTACCGCGGGCCGACGCTGCGGATGTGTGAGACCCGCGAGGACGTGGTCGCGGAGACCGAGATCACCGTGGTGCACGAGATCGCCCATCACTTCGGGATCGACGACGAGCGGCTGCATGCGCTGGGGTACGGGTGACAAGTCCGGGACCGCCGCCGCCGGAGGCGATCGATCCGGATGTCGATCTGCATGTGCCCGCGCAGCGCGCCGAGACCGCGGGCAGCCACAAGTGGCCGGTGCTCGCGGCGAT
Source organism: Streptomyces sp. NPDC019443 (assembly GCF_044389785.1). Taxonomy (NCBI): domain Bacteria; kingdom Bacillati; phylum Actinomycetota; class Actinomycetes; order Kitasatosporales; family Streptomycetaceae; genus Streptomyces; species Streptomyces sp. NPDC019443. The sequence continues at coordinate 57,848 of NZ_JBIRYJ010000018.1, read as the reverse complement.
CTCGACGGGCGGCGCGGTGGGGGCGACGGCGCGGTACGCCGCCTTGGTGCTGTGGCCCGCGGCACCGGGCGCGTTCCCATGGGCGACCTTCTGGGTCAATGTGCTGGGCTGCGCGCTGATCGGGGTGCTGATGGTGCTGGTCAGCGAGGGCGGCCGGAGCGCGCATCCGCTCGTGCGGCCGTTCCTCGGAGTCGGGGTGCTCGGCGGGTTCACGACCTTCTCGACATACGCGCTCGACTTCTCCGAGCTCCTCGAGCGTGAGGAGGCGGACACCGCGCTGGCGTATGCGGCCGGGACCGTCGTGGGCGCGATGGCCGCGGTGTGGCTGGCCGCCTCGGCGACCAGGGCGGTCCTGACCAGAGGGGCCGCGCGGTGAACTGGCTGATGGTGGTGGTGGGCGCTGCGGTCGGCGCGCCCCTGCGGTATCTGACGGACCGTGCGGTGCAGGCGCGCCACGACTCGGTGTTCCCGTGGGGGACCTTCGTCGTCAACGCGGCCGGGAGCCTGGTGCTGGGCGCGCTCTCGGGGGCGGCGGTGACCTCGGGGACGTACGCCCTCCTCGGTACGGGTCTGTGCGGGGCGCTCACCACGTACTCGACGTTTTCGTACGAGACGCTGCGGCTGGCCGAGCGCGGGTGGATATTCCTGGCGGCGGCGAATGTGGGCGCGTCGCTGCTGGTGGGGCTCGGATCGGTCTTCATGGGCGCGGAGTTGGCGCGGGGGCTCGTGCCGTAGGGGGAGTACAAGGGCGCGTTCCTTGTGGGGCGCGGGGGCGTGTCCCTTGTGGGGCACAGGGAGTTGGGCAGTGAAACCCGCGTCCTGTGCCCTGGAGGTGCCGCCCGTGCGCCAGCTGTCCGCACCCGGCCGTTTGGCTGTCGCGATCGCCGCTTCGCTGGCGATCGCGGCCTCGGCAGGCTGTATGAGCGTGAGCGACGACGAGGGTGGGAAACCGCCACCCCGTACGGCCACGGACCGGCGTGGGGCGGTGGCAGAGCCGGACGGCGGGCGGGCGGCGCCGGGCGGGCACCGGGCGCGCGGCGAGCACGGCGAGCCGGACAAGGCCGGCAAGGGGGGTGCGGTCGGCAAGGGCGCGTCACCGAGCCCGAGCGGTACCGCGAAGCCCGCGGCGAAGCCCGCGCGGGGCGGGCAGAAGCCGCAGCCGCCGCGGGATCCCCAGCCGACCGGAGGTGGAGCGTCCCCGTCCGAACAGCCGCCGCAGCCGACGCCGTCCGAGCCGCCACCGGTGAGTCCAACGCCACAGCCGAGCGAGCCGTCCGATCCGCCGCCGCCGTCGTCCGCTCCTGAGGTGCACGCGGGGGCAATACAAGGGGCCGACGGGCAGGGGATGTATACGGAACCTGCGGCGTCGCCGCAGGTGGGACCCATGTAACGGGGGTCACTTGGGCCGGGTTTGCCTTTAGTGGGGGAGGGTGCGTATGGTGGTAGATCGTTTGATCCCATTGCCCGGCGCCGACACAGAAGAGCGCCGCGTGGCGCGTACTCTCCCTAGCCGTGGCTGACCGCATTGAGGCGGTCGAATTGCGAATCACGGAGTTTGGGCGCGTGCCGAGACTCCGGAAGGTTTCGCATTTCGCATGTCCACTTTCAGTACTGATCACGCCGTCATGCCCGAGAACGACGAGGCCGTGGCGGCTTCCGCTGCCGAGGCCCTCGACGCCGTCGAGGCTGTCGAGTCCGACGAGGTCCCTGACACCGAGGCCGCTGAGCCGACTGTCACCTTCGCCGACCTTGGCCTGCCCGAGGGCGTCGTCCGCAAGCTCGCGCAGAACGGCGTCACCACGCCCTTCCCGATCCAGGCCGCGACCATCCCGGACGCCCTGGCCGGCAAGGACATCCTGGGCCGCGGCCGCACCGGCTCCGGCAAGACCCTCTCCTTCGGCCTCCCGCTGCTCGCCACCCTGGCCGGCGGCCACACCGACAAGAAGAAGCCCCGCGGCATCATCCTCACCCCGACCCGTGAGCTGGCGATGCAGGTCGCGGACGCTCTCCAGCCGTACGGCGATGTGCTCGGCCTGAAGATGAAGGTCGTCTGTGGCGGTACGTCCATGGGCAACCAGATCTACGCGCTCGAGCGCGGCGTCGACGTACTCGTCGCCACCCCGGGCCGACTGCGCGACATCATCAACCGCGGCGCCTGCTCGCTCGAGAACGTCCAGGTCGCGATCCTCGACGAGGCCGACCAGATGTCCGACCTGGGCTTCCTGCCCGAGGTCACCGAGCTGTTCGACCAGATCCCGGCCGGCGGCCAGCGGATGCTCTTCTCCGCCACCATGGAGAACGAGATCGGGACGCTCGTCCGCCGCTACCTGGTCAACCCGGTCAGCCACGAGGTCGACAGCGCCCAGGGCAACGTCACGACCATGACGCACCACGTGCTCGTCGTGAAGCCGAAGGACAAGGCGCCGGTCACCGCGGCGATCGCCGCCCGCAAGGGCCGCACCATCATCTTCGTACGCACCCAGCTGGGCGCTGACCGCATCGCGGAGCAGCTGTGCGACTCGGGCGTGAAGGCCGACGCGCTGCACGGCGGCATGACGCAGGGTGCCCGTACCCGCGTCCTCGAGGACTTCAAGAAGGGCTACGTCAACGCGCTCGTCGCGACTGACGTCGCCGCCCGCGGTATCCACGTCGACGGCATCGACCTGGTCCTGAACGTGGACCCGGCCGGCGACCACAAGGACTACCTGCACCGTTCGGGCCGTACGGCTCGCGCCGGCCGGTCCGGTGTTGTCGTCTCCCTCTCGCTGCCGCACCAGCGCCGCCAGATCTTCCGTCTGATGGAGGACGCGGGCGTCGACGCCTCGCGCCACATCGTGGCCGGAGCGGGCGCGTTCGACCCGGAGGTCGCCGAGATCACCGGGGCGCGTTCGCTGACCGAGGTCCAGGCCGACTCCGCGAACAACGCCGCCAAGCAGGCGGAGCGCGAGGTCGTCGACCTGACCAAGCAGCTCGAGCGCGTGCAGCGCCGTGCGGCCGAACTCCGCGAGGAGGCCGACCGCCTGGTGGCGCGCGCGGCGCGCGAGCGCGGCGACGACCCGGAGACCGCGGTTGCCGAGGCGACGGCTGTCGCCGAGGCCGAGGTGGAGGCCGCCGCTGCCGCGGCGTCCGTGCCGGAGCAGGCGTCGGAGCGTCGCGAGGAGCGTCGTGACGACCGGGGCAACTTCGAGCGCCGGGGTGGCGACCGGGGTGACCGCGGTGGCTTCCGTCGTGACAACGACCGTCCGTCGGGCGGTTTCCGCCGTGACAATGACCGTCGTGACGGCGACCGTGGTGGCCGTTCGTTCGAGCGTCGTGACGACCGCGGCGGCTTCCGTCGTGACAACGACCGTCCGTCGTCGGGTGGCTTCCGCCGTGACAATGACCGTCGTGACGGCGACCGTGGTGGCCGTTCGTTCGAGCGTCGTGACGACCGCGGCGGCTTCCGTCGTGACAACGACCGTCCGTCGTCCGGTGGCTTCCGCCGCGACGACCGCCCCACGGGTGGCTTCAACCGTGACCGTGACGACCGTGGTGGCCGTTCCTTCGAGCGCCGTGACGACCGCCCCGCGGGCGGCTTCCGCCGCGACGACCGCCCGACCGGCGGCCACCGTGGCAGCGACCGTCCGTTCAACCGCGACCGCCGCGACGACCGCCCCGCGGGCGGCTTCCGCTCCGGTGGCAGCGACCGTCCGTACGGCCGCCGCGACGACCACCGCGGAGGTACCGGTACCGGCACGAACACGGGTTCCTTCGGGCGCCGTGACGACAAGCCGCGCTGGAAGCGCAACGGCTGATCAGATCCGGTCTGACCAGACGGTCTGATCCGACGGTCTGACTGACAGGGCCCGTACGACACTTCGGTGTCGTACGGGCCCTGTTTGCGTCTGTGAGGCGGCTGTTGCTGCTGTTACGATCCGTCCACTCGCGTGGGGGTTCTGCCGGGGGGCAGCTCAACAAGATTCCGGTGCCGGACAGGTGCTTGGCCCTCCCACGCCGTCTTCGCCATCTTCTTGTCCTGGGGAGGGACTGAGTGGCCCATCGTGCCCTCATGCGCGGCGCCGTAGCCGCGACCATTTCGCTTTCTCTCGCAGCCGGGCTCGGTTCTGCGGCCGCGCAAGCCGAGGCCGGCGTTGTCTCCGTAACGCCGGAGGACGCCGTGGAGATCCCGGCCACCTTCACGACACAGAAAGGATCGATGCACCTGGTGGAAACCGGTAACCCGCTCTACGCGGACGGGGCGGGCCGGCTCGGGTTCTTCCACCGCGACAGCGGCACCGGCCACTACTTCTGGACGCGCTACTCGGACGGGCAGTCGTTCTCCGCGAATCCGACCGGAACCGGCTGGGGATCCGCTCGAGGCACCGGCACGGACACCATCGTGTACTTCGGGAACAGGTCGATCCAGCTGCGCGACATGGCTGCCGGGACGACCCGGTTCATAACCGTGCCGCAAGGTTTCGTCTTCGGCGGGGCGTACGGCAACACCATCCTCGCCGTGAAGACCGTGACCGAGGAGTCCGGCGGTACGACCACCACCAAGGCCGTGGAGCCCCAGCTGCTGGACGTGGCCGAGGATGGTGTCGTACGCAGCCGGCCGGTCGAAGGGCTGCCTGAGGGCGCCGAGATGATCTGGCCCGGTGCGTCGGCGGGCGGTGACTCGCAGTCCATCCTGCTCCGGCTGAAGGTGGATGGGATCCCACGGCTGGCGAACATCGATGTCGCGACCGCCCGGATGACCGGCCACACCCAGCTGCTCGACCGGCCCGCCGTACTGCTGTCGCCCCGTCATGTCGCCTGGTACACGGTCGGGACCGGGCAGAGCGAGATCAGGGTGGTTCCCAGGTCCGATCTCGGCGCAGAGCCGACGGTGCTCCCGGCCCCCCTTGGGGCGGACCGCTACAGCTACGAGATCGCCATCGTCGGTGACTGGGTGATCCACTTCAAGGGCCCCGGCCAGCCGGTCATGGCGACGCCCATGAACGGTGGCGAACCGCGCCGGCTGTTGAAGGACAGCGCACTGCGCCTCGCCTCGGCGGAGGACGGCTCCGCCACGATCGTGGGCGGTGCAACGGGCACCGCGGACTGGGGCGCGTACCGCATCACCGAGGGCGCGGACGGCTCGCCCGTCGTGACCCGGGTGGTGGACCTGTCGCCGGTGCCGGCCACGGTCCAGGGCCTGGCAGCGGGCGGGGGCACCCTTTTCCTCGGCGACAACAGCAGCGGCAAGCGCCACGCCTACACACGGGAACTCCGTGTGCAGGGGACGCCCGAATACGGTCAGCGCGGCCCGGTCATGCCACTCGGCGGAGACTGCCTGCCGTCCGCCCCCGACTGCCACCAGCTGTACTCCGACGGCGGGGACATGGTCAGCCTCACCCACAGGGCGGACGGAGATGACCAGATCACGACGCGCTACGGCGGCGTCGTGCCCACTGGCCTGTCCGGCGGGACCATCACGGACGCGGCCGACCACTATGTCGTCTACACCCACAAGGGCACGAACCAGCAGATCGTCTACAACACCCGGGGCGGCACCGAGAAGAAGGTTCTGACGCGCACTCCGGTGGCCTCCGCCCTGTGGGCCGACACGCTGTGGAGTGCGACGGGGGGCTCCGGCACTGGCTCCGGCACCGTGACCGCGTACGACCTGGCGGCCAAGAAGCCCGCAGGCGAGATCGACACCGGCTCGGGCTGCACCCACGAGGAGCTTCAGGCACTCGGCCGCTGGCTGTACTGGTCCTGCGGCACCCGAGCCGGTGTGTACGACCGTACGGCGAAGAAGTCCGTCCCCGTACCGGCCGATGAGGCACTGCTGGGCGACGGCTATCTCGTACGGCACAACAAGTCCGACGGCAAGCTCGAGCTGACCGACTTCTCCTCCGGAACGGCAGTCGACCGCCCGCTGGCCGACTTTCCCGCCACTCAGAGGCCGCAGCGCCGGGTGACCTGGACGGTCGACAAGTCCGGCGGTCATGTCGCGTACGCGGATTCCGCTCAGCGCGTGCATGTGGTGCCGATGGGGGTCGCCACCCAGCCACTCAGCGGGTGGCGCACCTTGTACCGGCACACGGGTTCCGGCCCGTGGGACAGCCACAACCCGTCGGACCTGACCGACACGGGGCTGTTCTCGGTGCGCCTCTCCAAGCCGGTTCGCGACTGGGCCGTGACCCTCGAGGACCCCCGTACCGGGAAGATCGTCAGCACACAGACGGGCGGCGAGGCCCGGCACACCCTCCGCGCCGAATGGAGCGGGCTCTCGGACAGCGGCACCCGGCTGGCGAACGGCCGCTACATCTGGACCGTGACCGCGCGGCCCGCCGACGGCCATGGCGCCTCAGGAGTCTGGAGCGGGACCTTCCAGCAGATGTACGGAACGCCGGCGTGGCGGGACCTCGATGGGCGAGACGCGATCGGCGATCTGATCACCCTCAGCAGGGGCAACCCGGTCATGTCCATCAGGCCGGGCCGGAGCAACGGAACGATCGGCGGATACGAGGGCGGACCCGCCCTCGACGACAGGGCGAAGATCGTCCCGATGGGCGACCTGAACGGGGACCGGTGCAACGACTTCCTGGTCCGCCGGTGGCCGGGACGGCTCTACCTGATGGACGGCGGCTGCACCAGGCATCTGTGGGGAGACGTCCCGGACAAGCTGGTCGGCAGCAGCGGCTGGAACCAGTTCGACGTGATGGTGTCCCCGGGTGACCTCACCGGCGACGGCCGCCCCGACATGCTGGCCCGTCAGACGACCACGGGTGACCTCTTCCTGTACGCGGCCAACGCCTCGGGCGGCGGAGTGCGCGCGGGCGTCCTTATCGGCAAGGGCTGGAAGGGCCTCATGACCGTGGGCGCAGGCGATCTGAACGGTGACGGCAAGGGAGATGTTCTGACGCGCGACGCCTCCGGGGCACTGTGGCGGTACAACGGCACCGGTGGTGGCACCCTCACGAACCGTGTCAAGGTCGGCAGCGGCTGGCAGATCTACAACGCGGTCGTCGGCATCGGTGACCTCAGCGGCGACGGCAGGGCCGATCTGGTGGCTCGTGACACCGTCGGCGTTCTGTGGCGTTACAACGGCACGGGACAGGGCACCTTCACGGCCAGGGTGAAGATCGGGACCGGCTGGCAGAAGTACGCCGAGCTGTTCTGACCGTTCCCGGCGCCTTTACGCCAACGAATGTGCCGACGTGGTGCCTTGGAACGATCGAGTCCTGCCGTGAGCGACTGACACAGGGCCCGTACGGCAGTCGGATGCCGTACGGGCCCTGTCTGCTGCTGTGAGGCGACAGTTGTGCCCCGTCCGCTGCATGCGGCTTGCCCCTCCCACCTGCGGCGGGAGATGCGGAAGCTGTCTTCTGTGCCTGACGGTGCAGCTGTTACGCTCCGGTCACTGGCATGGGGGGTAGCGCCCGGGGGGCTCAACACTTCGTGAGGTCGACCGCGGCACATCGTGCCGCGTCCTCTCCATGCGCCGAATCGCCGTATGGAGACACCCGTGACTCGACACGCTCAGCTCCGGCGGGCCACCGTCCGCCGGATACTCGGCACCGCACTCGTCCCTGTCCTCGGGCTCGGCATCGCCGCTACCGGCGCCCCGGCCGCTTTCGCCGCCCCGGCCTCGGTGGCGGTCACCGCCGTGGCCGCGCTCGACCCCTGGTCCGCCTCCGTCCCGCTGACGGACGGCACGACCATCCAGAGCGTCATCGACCTCAAGACGGCCAAGGACGGAGCCCTCGTCGCCCTCTGGAACCGTCTGCCGGCCGATCGCAGCAAGCGCGAACTCGTCGTGGCGGTGCGCCCGGCCGGCGCTACCGTCTGGGGTGCGCCGCAGGTCCTGGCCACTACCCCCACCGAACGGGGCGACGCGCAACTCGTCACCTCGCCCGACGGCGCCGTCACCGCTGCCTGGCTGGAGCACCCCAACGACGTCCCGCCCGACAGCGCGAGGCCCGGCGGCGTCTTCCGGATGTCCGTGCTCGCGGCGGGTGCCACCGCGTGGTCCGACCCCGCCGAGATCGCGGCCTCCGAAAACATTCGGGGGGCGCGGCTCGCCGGCTCCCCCTCCGGGAGGCTCGTCGCGGTCTGGCGGGAGATCATCACGGGACAGACGGATTGGGGAATCCACACCTCCGTCCGCTCCGCGCCCGGCGCCGCATGGTCGCAGCCGGCCCCGCTGGACCAGGCCCCGGGCAACTCCGCCTACGATCCGCAACTCGTGTACGCGAATGACGGTACGGCGACCGTGGCATTCGGGATGTCGGTCTACGGCGGCTTCGCCGTCAAGGCCGCCGACCTGGTCGCCAACGGCGAAGGCTGGACCAAGCCGGTCACGATCGCCGATCCGGAACACGGGGGCGGCTCGGACCGTGCCCAGCTGAGGCTGGGCCAGGACGGCCGGGCGGTGCTCGTCTGGACGTCGAGCAGCTCCGCGACGGTCGCGCAGCGGCCGGCCGGCAGCCTGACCTGGGGAGCCTCGGAGCCGATGACTGGGGTCGGGCTCAGGGACGTACCCAACGTGACCGTCGGCCCCGAGGGCGACATCACCGTGCTCTGGCCCCACTACGGCGAACTCACCGGATTCCAGGCCCGTACCACCACCCGGTCCGCGGCCACGGGCACATGGTCCGCCGTGAAGACGCTTTCCACCGCGTACGGGCAGGACTACTTGTTCGACCTGACGGTGGGCGCGGACGGAACGCCGCACGCCGTCTGGACGCAGGAGTACCACGGCGACACCCGTCGGCAGGAGCTGCACACCGCCTCCCGCGTGAACGGCGTCTGGACCGCGCCCGTGAAGCTGAGCACCCAGATCGAGGGCAACTCCCTGGGCCAGATCACCGTCGACGCCGGCAACCGCCCCGTCGCGGTGTGGCATCAGGCCACCGGCGAGCCCACCTCCCAGGTGCGCGCCGCCACCACTGCTCCCGCACCTCCCGCGCCCCTGCCCAAGTGGCGCGACTTCAGCGGCGACGGCAGGGGCGACCTGCTCGCTCTCACATCCGGCGGGACGCTGGCCGTGCGCACCGGGACGGGCACCGGAGGACTCGCGACTGGCGTGTCGGCGACCGGCTGGCCGTCGTCTTCGCTCGTCGTCCCGTTCGGCGATCTGTCCGGGGACAAGTGCAACGACCTCCTCGTACGGAGCTCGTCGGGCGCGCTGACGCGGTACGACGGCAGTTGCGGCAAGGCGTTCTCGCCGAGTGGCCCGAAGCTGGCGCTAGGCACCGGCTGGAGCATCTACAACACGCTGACCTCGCCCGGCGATCTGACGGGCGACGGTCGGGCCGACCTGCTGGCGCGTGCACCGGGCGGTGAGCTGTACCTGTACGCGGACAGTGGAGCGGGCAAGCTGAAGGCCCGGGTGAAGATCGGCACGGGCTGGCAGATCTACAACTCGGTCGTGGGCGCCGGAGATCTGAACGGAGACACGTTCGGTGACCTGCTGGCCCGGGACAGCGCCGGAGTGCTGTGGCGCTACAACGGCACGGGCAAGGGCACGCTGAGCGCGCGAGTGAAGGTCGGCTCCGGCTGGCAGATCTACAACTCGGTTTCCGGTGTCGGCGACATCACCGGCGACGGCAAGGCGGATCTGGTTTCCCGGGACGCCGCGGGTGTGCTGTGGCGCTACAACGGCACGGGTACGGGCACCTTCGCCGCCCGCGTGAAGATCGGGCCCGGCTGGCAGACGTACAAGGCGCTGTCCTAGCCTCCCGGGCGAGGGCACTGCGCCTGGCGTGCCCCATCTTGTGACCGGCGACGGGCCGGTGATCCGATACCCGATCGGCTCACCGGTTCCGTCCGGCTATGCTCGGGGGTGTTGTGCCGAGGGCCGTTAGCTCAATTGGCAGAGCAGCGGACTTTTAATCCGTTGGTTGTGGGTTCGAGTCCCACACGGCCTACCTGCGGCAGGGAGGGGTTAACCCCTCTGACCTGCTACTTAGCGCCTCGACTGGCTTCGGCCGGTCGGGGCGCTTCGTCGTTTCCGGCCTCATGCGTGAGCGATGCGTGAGCGGACGGCCCGGCAGCAGCCGCTACGGAGGCGGCGTTACGGGCACGAGGTACCAGCTGGGCGGCGGCTTCTGCTGCGGCTTTGTCGACCTCAGGCAGCAGGCTCGTGTACGTGTCCGACGTCAGGGTGATCGTGGAGTGCCGCAGCGTCTCCTTGATCGTGTGGAGGTCACCACCGCCGTGGGTCAGGGTCGCGGAGACGTGCCGCAGGTCGCGGAGGGTGATGGGCGGAAGATCGGTGCGCGCGAGGATGCGGCGGAAGGTCTCCGAGACCGTCTCCGGATGGAGCCACGAACCGTTCTCCTGCGTGAACACCTTGCCGGTGTCCTGCCAGGCCGTGCCCCACTTTTCCTTTTCCTTGAGCTGGCGCTCGCGGTGTTCGCGGAGGACGGCCACGTTCAGGCTGTCGAGGGCGATGGTGCTGGCGCTGCCGTGGGTCTTTGGCGCGACTCGTATGGATCCCACCACCACGATCTTTTTGGCGGGTGTGATCAGCCCAGCGTTCAGGGCCGCTCGTGTCGGTCTCCCTCGGGATCATCCCGTTCACCGCCCAGCGCACCGTCTGGCCGCTGGAGGTGTTCTACCTCTACGCCCATCACCGGGGCGTCGTGGAAACCCTCACCGCCGAGGTCAACGTCACCCAGCCACGCGAACTCCCCGACTACGGCAAGGCGTTCGGAGAGCTGTCGAAAATGGCCGTCCACGGCGAGCCCGCTCGGGCCCTCATAGCCTCCGCCGTCGACCCTCCGGTGAATCTGCGCAACTCCTCGCAACTTCGTTGAGGTACGCCGCCGCGCTGGAAGACGGACGGGCCCGCGACATCGTCAACGACACTATCCGCCACGCCTGCGCCCTGGCCTAGGGCTCCGGAGGAGACCCGGCCGCCATGCTCCGGCTCCTGTCCAAAGCCGTAACTTTCCTGCTCTGGTACACACAGGCAACGCCCCGGTGAGCTGCCATGCCACGCCAAAGCCGCCGATGAATATGCCGGGCGTAGGTATGGCCCTGTCCCTGCTCAGTGGCGAAGCGCTTCGGCGGGCTGGACACGGGATGCTCGCCAGGCCGGGTACAGGCCCGCGAGGACACCGGTCGCCAGGCCGATCGCTGGGGCAGTGGCCACTGTCCCTGGGTGGACGACAGGTGTCCAGTCTCGTGCCACGGCCACGGCCACGACCACGACAGTACCCAGGCTCGTACCGATCAGACCGCCGAGAGTGCCCAGCGCCCCGGACTCGGCCAGGAACTGAGCCGTGATATGCCGACTCCGAGCCCCCAGGGCACGCCGGAGACCGATCTCACCCGTGCGTTCCAGAACGGCGACGAGAGTGGTGTTGGCGATGCCGACCGCACCGATGACCAGACAGATCGCAGCCAGTAGCAGGAAGAGCTGATTGAGGTCAGAGGTGACGTTCGAGCGCAAGGTCTTGGGGTCGGGCGGCGGGACGGAATTGAGGTACTCGGGGTGGTCGGGGCGCAGTGCGGTGGGGGCGAGCCGGGCAACCTGCTGGGCGGCGCCGATCTCGGTGGAGACGAGCATTTTGGCGCCCGCCGACGGTGGGCCCCAGATCCGCTCGGCCGTGGTGCGCGGGACGATCACGGACAGCAGGAGACCGGGCTCGCGCTCGACGTCGTCGATGATGCCGGTGACGGTGAATGGTTCGTCCCCGATGAAGACCGCCGGGTGCGTCGCCAGCGTGGTGATGCCGAGACGGGCGGCGACGCTGGCGCCGATGACGGCCACGGGCTGCGCCGAATCCGACAGATAGCTGTCGTAGAGGCGTCCCTGCTTCAGATGCGGCACCGCGGCCCGGAGGGCTCCAGGGGAGGCGGCGACGACATCGGCCTCACCCGCGGCGTCGTCGCCGACCGGAGAGGAGCGCACGATGGTGCCACTGCCCAGCCGTACGGTCCAGTAGACACCGGCGTGCTTGACGCCGTTCAGCCTCCCGACCCGCTCGTCGGCGTCGGCGGGGAAGCTCATCCCCGCGAATTCGTTCTGCTGGGCAGCCTTGTCCTCGATGGTCACCTCTGTCGCGGTGAGCAGATTGAAGCGCGAATCGATCTGCGAGGATGCGGTTGCGGTGAGGCCGAGGATCGCCACAAACGTGCCGACGCCCAAGACCGTGCCGAGGGCGGTCAGCGCGGAGCGGGCAAGTCGCTGCAGGATCCCGGCGAGGGATTCGGACAGCAGGTCACGTGGGGCGAAGACGGACGGCTGGATGGCACGGTGGCTACGGCGCCACAGGCGCGGCCTCACGCGGCCACCCTCTCTCGCAGCACCCCGTCATGGATACCAACCATCCGGGAGCCGCGGGCAGCGACCGCGGGATCATGTGTGATCACCAGAACCGTCATACCGGACTCATGCAGCTCCTCCAGCAGCGCCAGGACTGACTCGGCGTTGGCGGAGTCGAGATTCCCGGTGGGCTCATCACACAGCAACAGGGACGGTCGGGCGACCAGTGAGCGAGCGATGGCGACGCGCTGTCGCTCGCCACCGGAGAGCCGCGTGGGCAGCGCGTCGATGCGGTGTCCGAGGCCCACCTGTGTCAGCGCTTCGTGGGCCCGGGGCTTGCGCTCGGCCCTCGGTGTTCCGCTGTAGACCAGGGCGAGCAGAACGTTCTCCAGCGCACTGCGATGCGGCAGCAGATGGAAGGACTGGAAGACGAAGCCGATCCGCCGGCCGCGCAGCGCTGTCCGGTCACCGTCCTTCAGGGCGCCAGTGTCGATCCCGTCGAGGAGGTACGTGCCGGAGGTGGGGGCGTCCAGCAGCCCGGCGATGTTGAGGAACGTCGACTTTCCCGAGCCGGACGGGCCGACGACGGTCACGAACTCGCCTTTGGCGACCGTGAGGTCACACGGCTTGAACGCCTCCACCGGCGGCGGGCCCGGATAGGTCAGCCCCACCTGCCGGAACTCGATCACTGGGGGGTCAGTCACGGGAGTGTCAGTCACCGCGGCCTCGATCACCGGCTTTACGGGGTGGCCGTCGGTGCCCGGCCGGTCCGCGACCGACGGAGCTCCAAGGGCCTTGGGTGCGCATTCCGTCACTGCGCGGTCCGATCTTGTGTACCGGGGTTGACCCCGGTCACCACGTTGTCGCCCTCGGCCAGCTCCCCGTCGGCCACCGGAGTCACCTCCACGAATCCGTCACCCGTGGTCCCCGGCCGCACCTGCACCCGCCGCTGCTTGCCGGTTCCCGACACGACCGTGACGACCGTCTTGCCGTCCGCGCCCGCCGAGATGGCGGTCACGGGTACGACCAATGCCTTCCCGTCCGTCGACGCCGCCTCAATGGTCAACCGCACATCCTGTCCGGCCAGTTCGGTACTCAGCGGCTTGTCCGGCTCGACAATCATGAGGTGGCCGCGCGCGCCACCGGACGAGGCGCCACCCGCGTCGTCCTCCCCGCGGCTCTGACCGTCCTGCTGCGACGACTGCCCGCCGGGCCCACTGTCGACGCTGTCGGCGACGGACAGCACCTTCCCGGACGCTGTGATCCCGCTGGCTTCGGAGAGGATCTCCACTTTTTGGCCGGGCCTCACCATGCCCTTCTGGTGCTCCTGCAAATACCCGTGCACCACGAGCGCACCGGCGGACACGGTCATGACCGACCCGGACACCTCCGTGCCTACGCGAGCCTGCACCGCGTCGACCCTGGCCGGGAAGCCCTCCAGGAACACGACCTCCGAGGAGGGGAGCATCGGCCCGTCCGCGGCCCGCGTTTCGGCGAGGTCTTCGCGCGCCTTGGCGAGGTCCTCCTCGGCACGTTCCACAGCCTTTTGCGCATCGGCTCCACCGCCACCCGCGCTGCGGCCGCCCGTACCGCCGTCGGCGTCGGCGGCTTTCCCGTCCGCGCCTTGAGTTTCCGTGTCGACCGCCGCTTCGGAGCCGGTTGCGGTGTCCAGCGCGTCCCTGGTGTCCTCCAACGCCCGCTCGGCGCTGCTCACGGCCTCCTCCGCGGCGGTAACCGCCGCGCCGCCGTCCGCCTGGGCCGGCAGCGGATCGTACCCAAGAGACGCGTAGAACGCCTTCAGCGCCTTCTTCGTCCCGGGCCCGAACATGCCCGCCGCATCGGATCCCGACCCGTGTCCCATACTTCGGAGTGCCTGCTGCAACTGTTTGACGTCGTTACCCGTCGCGCCAGGCTTGAGGTCCCGGTACACCGGTAGATCGCCTTTCAGGGCGAACACCGGCCGACCGGACACCTCCAGCAACGCCTGTCCCTTCTTGACCGTGTCCCCGACCTTCACCGACATCTTGGTGACGACCGACTTCGCCGCCCCCTCCCTGCCGCCGCCGGTGGGATTGACCTGTACGGACTGACCGGCCGTGACTGCCCCGCGCAGGACCACGGTCTCTTGGAGGACCCGTCGTTCCACTGTGGCGATCAGCACGTCCTCCGGCGGCGGGCCCGCTTCCGCCGCAGCCTGCGCGGGCGACTTGATGACGGAAGACGCGGCCACCCCGGCGCCCGCCAGCACGACCGCACTCGCGGCGACAACGGCCACCCACTTGCGGCGACGGGACAGGCCGGATCGGGTGTCGGGCCGGGTGCCAGAGCCCGAGTCTGGTCGATGGGACGTTGTATCGAGTTCAGGCGCCTCGCCCGGCGGTCGCTGCGACACTGTCCCCAACTCGTCTTTCCCGCGGGACAGAATCTGCGTCTCGTCGTCTGACACGGGTCAGATCTCCAGTTGTTTCAGGTGTAGTAAACGATCTTCAGCAGGCAGTGATCGGAGGGCGGCACGGAGCATGCCTCATCGGTCGGGCCGCGTCCCCTAACCGTCCGCGTGCTCTACACACACCACCGATGCGTGTTTGAAGGCCGGGTCACTCTTCATTTCCCTAGTGAACTCGACCTCTCCGGTCTCCGGGTCGGGATCCGGATAGTCCTTCACGCCCTGCTCGCGCATGCAGTCCGCCATGCGCTGCGCGTCTCGCTTGGCTGCCGCCTCCCTCTCCTCGCGAGCAGGCAGCAGATCGGCGCACTGCTCCTGCGCCTTCTTCTCTGCCTTGGCGTCGTAGTTGTCCTTGTCCACCCGGAGCCGCCCGCCCTCCTTGTCCAGCACCACCCCATGCTTCTCCAGGCAGAGGTAGTACTCCTTCTCCTGCGGGTCCATCGGGGTGGGCGTCTCCGAGGGTGCCTGCCCTGCGCCGGGTCCCTTGGCCGAGTCGGAGGTCGTCCCGGCGCAGCCGACAAGGAAGAGCGAAGCGGCCAACAGCGGTGCTGCGGCGAGCCGTATGTGTTGTGTGGTCATGTCGCATCACTTTCTGTGGATCCCCGGCTTCGTGACCCACGGATCACCCGGGCAGCACCTGACTGCGGGTGAAGCCACACGCCATCGAGGGATTGGGCGGGGCTTCGGCTCAGGAGCGCCGCTCTCACGACTGGGCGCTCAAGCGGCACCATGAAATGGCCGCTCCCGCCATGCTAAGCACGGCAGGCAGTTCACCACACCTGTCCCGAGGGACAGTAGACGCGCAGGCTTTTGACTGTGTTTGATCGTTGTCGATCATCAGCCACCGACAGTCGAAACAGTTTCGAAAGAGAGGCTAGCCAAGACATGCGTCAAAGCACTCACACCATATTTCGTCGCGCTGCCGTCACGGGCCTGTCACTAGTGGCCCTGGGCAGCGCGTCCCTCGCCACGGCCGGCTCCGCGTCCGCCGCCACCCATGACAACGGGGTCATGGAACAGGGCGAGTTCGGGATGTACTACAACTCGTACCAGGGCGGCTGCGTCTTCGACCTTTTCAATGCGGACGGAAACTTCAGCGGCAACTACTTCAAGACCGGCCCTTACAGATCATCCTGCGGTGGAATGGGGGAGAGCACCAACGACAACACCGCCTCGTTCCACAACTGGGATAACTACACATGGCACGTGTTCACTGACTCCTCCGGCGGAGGCGTCCATGGGTGGCTCGACAGCGGCATAAAGGGCAACTTCTCGACGAACTTCAAGAACGAGGTTTCGTCGGCGTACTGGTACAACCCGTACTCCTGACCAGCCTCGTGAGCCTGCCCTTCGGCCACGGGGCGGGTTCGCTCAAACCCTGAGCACACAAGACCGCCGTTCTGCCCGAAAGCGCCGGGCAGAACGGCGGTCACCGCATGGTACCGCGTCCAAAACGGAGTCACGTTGCCCAGCCCCCGCCCCACTTCTCCTCCCGCCGCCGTGATCGCGGGAAGTACCGCCCTACTCGTCACCGCACTCGCACTAGTCGGCTGCTCCGGCTCTGTAGTCAGCAGCGACAACAGCGCCGAACCCGCCGTCACGGCGACGCCCACCATGCTGGACACGGCAGGACTCCGCCTTCCCCTGGAGAGCTACCAACCCACAGCGGAACAACGCGAGAAGCTGCAACGGGCCCAGGACAACCTGATCGACCAGTGCATGCGGCGTTACGGATTCCGCTACCCGGGCCGGCCAGCGGAATTCCTGGGCGGTGGCACCGGGAATGCCCGGCGCTACGGAGTCTCCAGTCCCTCCCAGGCAGCCAAGTATGGCTACGCCAATAGCGTTCGCGCGGCTCCGGAGAGGCCGCCGATGGACGACATGGGCCCCAACGAGAAGCTCGTCCTGCACGGGCGCGATGACCAGGACGCGGCGAAGTGGCCCAATAGTCAGGAAGAAGCCGAGAAGTCGGACGAAGGAACGACCGTGGCCGACGGTCGCAAGGTACCGGCCGGCGGCTGTGTACGCGAGTCAGCCTTGAAACTCTTCACTCCGACCAAGGACACCGTCGACTACATGTTCATTCAGAACCTGACATTCGACGCGTATGGCCGTTCACAGCAGGACTCCCGTGTCGTCAAAGCCATGCGGTCATGGTCCGACTGCATGGCCGACCACGGCTACCGGACCGACGAACCCGTCGGCCCCATGAACGACCTTGGCTTCAAGGAGAGTGAGCATTCGAGCCCCGAGGCCATCACCGCGGCCAAGCAGGACGTCGCCTGCAAGAAGGAGGTGAACCTCGTCGGCATCTGGTCCGCCGTCGAGACCTCCTACCAGAACCGACTGATTGACCAGAACGCCGAGACCCTGAAGAAGGCCGATGAGCAGCTTGATGACCGGCTGCGGCTCGCCGACTCACTCATCAGGTGATACGACCAGCCCAGCCGCGGGATCCTGCCGCTATGATCCATCCGCCCCCCAGGTACAGGCCATCGATCGGCGTGCGATCGTCACCATCCCCGGGGGGAAATATGTCCAGAATCTGCCTGGCCTGCCTTGCTGTCGACATCGACCACGCCGACCCCATGGCTTCCGTCCTGAGAGCGTTCCCCCATCTCGAAGCACTGACCGAGCGTGAGTGCGAGATACTGACCGGCATGGCTGGAGGCGCGTCCGACCGAGACGTAGCCGAGCGGATGCAAATCACTGTCCGTACCGCGAAATGGCACCTCGCCAACATCCGGAAGAAGCTCGGCGGGCTCAACAGGCTGCAGCTCTGCCTTCTTGCTGCCGTCTTTCACCTGCACCGACTCGCCAGCTCGGGCGATGGGCGAAGACCCAGACCGCAGAGCCACGCGTGTGAACGTGTCATCCCGGGCGCTGATGACCAGGAACTTGTCCCATTAACCGGCAACTGGTCGGGTGGCCTGATCAACCCTCTGCAGCAGTCTGGACTGCTGACCTCAAGCCGAAACGGACCCTTGTCAGCTATGGCCGAGAAGGCGTTACTGGCTGCCGGAACTCGGCCGCCGTGGTCTCATCCAGGGGCGTCCGGCCGGTCCATCGCTCTGGCCGACACTGGCTCCGCCGCAAGTCAGGACGCCCCAGCGCATCCCCGAACCCCCGTACGAACATTTGGAAAGCGTGTTAGGGGCAACCTCTCACGAGTCCGAATCTCGTACCCTCCGCCAGTGCCTCACCGGGCATGATGTCGAGGGGCCCCACCGTTCGCGATGGGGCCCCTCGACGTTCTCCGTCTCAGTTGTGGCCTGCAGCCCTAGCCGCCGGGCCGTACCGGGTTCGCTGTCCAGGGCACCTCTCAGGCCGCTTCCAACCTGCTTCGCGCCCCCTTCGGCATCGGGTCGTTCACAGCTCGTCCGGCAGGCCGACGATCCTCCGCCTCGTCCGGGACTTCCCGGGCTGACCTGCACGCGCTGCAGCACCCGGCGCACTTACGCCCCAGGTCTTACCGCAGCCGTGGCGGCACTTCGGCCAGAGGCGACTCTTCCGGGTGCGGATGCGCCCGACTTCCCAAGTCCACATCCTCTGCGAGCCGTTTCCAGCCAGTCAGCGGCTGTCACTCCGCAGGATGCGAGCGGCGCGGGCGTCGAGTTCGGTCCGGAACCGTACGGCGCGTTCGGCTGTTCCAGGCGGTAATGGTGATCGAGGCGGTTCATGCGGTCGGCGGTTTCCAGCTTGATGCGGTGGCAACTGGACATCGTGTTCCATGCTTTGCCAGGACGGGCATGGCGTCCACCATGAGTAGCAGGGCGTGCAGCACGAGGGCCACGAAGCCGGCATACAAGTCCGACCCGGCGACGGCACCCAGATCATGGGCCTGGGTGAGGATGCCGTCGTCGTCGAGGTCGGCCGAGCGTTGTTGGGTCCTGGCGTCGATGCGCCGCTGGAGGGGCGGTCTGATAGCTGTCACCGTGTCTCCTTGGCCGCCAGGTTGTGACCCTTTTCGGCGAGGGCCGCCAGCTCACCCTCGTACTTCTTGAACTTGCCGGTCGTGAGGTAGGACGAGGAGTCCGCGCGGGCGCGCTCGCAGGTCTCGCTCACGTCGGCAATGCAGTTCCACCAGATCCACTTGTCCCGGGCGCACCCGCGCTGTTCGGTGGCCATCTTGGTGTTCAGGGTCTTGTTGATCCGGTCGACCTGGGTCTGGACTGCCTTGGTGCGCGCGGTGTTGCTCTTGATCTGGCCCTTCGGCGTGGCCGGGGAGCCGGGCACCTTCAGCTGGTAGCAGCCGCATTCGGGGCGGCCGGTGGTCTTCTTGCCGTCCGGCGGGTTGCCGGAGACGAGCATTCCCCGGTAGCCGGCCACCTTTCCCTCGTTGCCCACCGCGATCTCCTGGCGGATCTCCTTGTCGAAGATCTTGAAGAGGAGCGGCTCGGCGATGAAGAGGCCGAGGAGTACGGAGAGGACGAGGCGGGGCAGCAGGATCCGCAGCGGGCTCTGGGTCGGTATGCCATGGGTGCTGGACACCAGCCAGCTGTCCAGGGTGAGTACCACCCAGAACCAGACCACGGCGACCAGGATCACGGCCACAGGGGGAGAGTTCATCGCGGAACGTGGCCAGCGCCAGGGCCATCGAAGCGCCGCCGAGCAGGGCGGTGTTGACATCGGCCCCACGTGGACGGAGGAGGGCCGCCGTGGCGGGCTGGCGAACACATGAGCGCCAGCCACCTCTCGGCGGAGGTCGCTCGCCGAGCGTTGGGCAAGTGAGCACGCTGATCCCCGCACTCATCCACCCCGCAAGGGAACTGCCGGAGACCGCGAGGCTAGCGGTACGATTCGGCAGCAGGTACCTTGTTGCGCATGGTACTGCCGGGTGGAGCACGTTCTGGAGTGAGTCAACTCCGGCGGGGAGTCCTGCAATTCTGCGTCTTGGCGCTGCTGCGTGACGGCGAAAGGTATGCCTTTGAACTGGTGCGGGAACTGTGTGATGCCCACGGACTCGCGACCAGTGAGGGCACCATCTATCCGCTGCTCTCAAGGCTTCGGAGGGAAGGGTGGGTCAACACGGTCTGGAAGGAGTCCGACTCAGGGCCTCCACGCCGCTACTACACCCTCACCGCGACGGGGCGACAGGCCCTGGCTGAATTCGCCGATGAGTGGGGACCTTTCAAAACCGCCGTTGACAACCTCTTGGACAGTGAGGAGAGCCACGAGTGACCTCAAGTCAAAGTCAGCTCATAGACGAGTACTTGCGCCGCTTCGACAACGCTGCTGTGTTCCTCGCAACTGATCGACGCAAAGAGCTCAGGCAGGAGATCGTCGAACACATCGATGCTGGCATGGAAGAAGCAGACGCCCTACACGCCGAAGCAGTCCGAGCCGTCCTGGAACGGCTCGGACCCCCCGCGGATATCGTGGCTGCTGAGCTGGGCGGCCCGAGGTCGACTGGCTCCACTCCGGTGGTCAAACCAACTGCCCCTGCCGCCGATGCGGCGCATAAGCAGGAGATCGATCGCGAAGGCCAGCTGCCGCAGGCGCGGGACGACGGTGCGGCGCCCCTTGCTTCATCGCCGCCTTCGCGCAGAAGGATGATGCTTCTGATTGGGACAGCAGCGACAGCATTGGTCGCCAGCGTGCTGGCCTTCGGCATCAGCACACGTTACGACGATCCCGGGCGGCCGCCTGCCCTCGAGAAACCGGCCATCACTCCGTCCAACAGCGAAGGACCCGGCAGTACGTCGACAAGCGGGTTGCCAACGGCTGATCGTGCGGAGCCCACCGCGTCGCCCTCCGACGGGCCTTCCGAGGCCCCGGACGATCCCACGGCCTCACCTTCATGACGATCAGCATCCGACGGCAGCCTTGGGTGTCTTCGCCAAGCTGTCGGTCCAGGCCTCCCTTGCGGTCACGCGCCTGATTATGCCCCTCGAACGGGCTATTGCCTGTTCTGGAGCCACAGGGCACGGACTTCGGATCATCCGCCCCCGAGGTCGCCGATGAGATCGACGCCAACGAGATCGACCAGTTCCGCAAGTCGCCGACCCTGCCGACCAAGGTCATCGACGCCGTGCTCGACATCCCGGGGTCATGGAGAAGATGGCCAACCGCGTCGTCGGCGACACCGATCTTGTTGACCTCCTCGCCCAGGCCGCCTACTTGCCGCGCAAGATCGACCAGGACCAGGACCAGGACCAGGACCAGGGCGACGGGGCGAAAAGTCCGACGCCTGACGAACAGACGGAGGTGGCGAAGCGGAAGCGAGAGGGCCGAAGCCCGTGGGCGTGAACGGTCTCGGAGACCGAAAGCGCTGGCTTCGCGAGGCGCTGGACCGCTGCTCGGAGGCATGGCGGGTCAGGGAAGCAGGTGGGAAAGTGCCTCCGGGGTCTTGTCGCATAATGGGCATTCAAACCGCCGGATGCCACGTCGACTCCACTGGTCAGCGTGCCTTCCTGCGTGAGCGATGCGCGAGCGGATGGGGAAGCACACGCCGGTCCTGGACTGGGCCGCAAAAGCGCACGCCTCTGACCAGGCAAGAGTGGACAGCGAAGGATGACCCGGAACCGCCCAGCAGGAGGAAGCGGGGGACTTTTAATCCGTTGGTTGTGGGTTCGAGCCCCACGCGGCCTACCGCTCAGCCCCAGGTCAGAGCGCATCTGATCTGGGACTGGACGCGTTTCAGGGGACATACCGGACGCCTGCTCAGCCGATGCTCAGCCGAAGCGTCAACGATCATGTCTTTGAGGGCGGTCGGACCAGACATCCGGCCCGCCGCCCCGCCACTCGATCAGCTCCGGATCATCGACCACCGTGTCCGTCTCGGGCAGGCCCGCGCGGCGCAGGAACTCCAGCACGTCGAGCAGGTGATACGCGACGCCCACGCGCTCACCGCGGACCGTCACCACCCTGCCGCCATCAGACGACACAGCGTGGATGACCACAGGCGCCTCTTCAGCCATACACCCAGCGTCCATCCGGACCGATCCGCACGCATCCGGACGCCCGCCGCGGGAACATGAAGAAGCCCCCGGCCCGTCCGCGACGGGGGACGCGGACAGACCGGGGCGGTGAGGGGAGCGGGTGCTATCCGCGGGCGCGGACGAGGAGCGTGCCGACCTTCCGACGGCCAGGCGGAGCGGGCAGGACGCGAGCCGACGCCGCGGTGAAGCCGTGGTCGGCCAGAATCTCCATCCACCGCTCGGGCTCGTAGTCCCAGCGCTTCACGACGAGCGGGTCCTCGTCCTCCGACCGGTTGATGTATGACGCCTGGCAGCCGTAGCAGCCCTCAATGGGCGGCCGCTGGGAGAAAGCGAGGACGCCGCCGGGGCGCAGCCGCTTACGGATGACGGGCAACAGCTCGTCCGGGTCGGTGAACCAGAGGGCGCCGAATACGGAGTAGACCGCGTCGAAGTCCTCGGCGGTGTCGGCGAGGAGCTGCACGGCGTCGCCGCGGCGCAGGACCATACCGTCGATGTCAGCCCAGCGCGCCTCCGCGGCCCTCAGCTGCGCGAGGGACACGTCGATGCCGACCGCGCGGGCGCCGAGCGTGGCGCAGTGGGCGAGGTTGCCGCCCTTGCCGCAGCCGAGATCCAGCACAGCGGCGCCCGGGCCGATACCGAGGACCTCCGCGCCCGGTCCGTGGTCGGGGTACTGGGTCCAGTTGAACCAGGTCGTCTCGCCGGCCGCGTTCGTGGGGTGCCGTTCCGGCTTCTGCTGCGAGTAGGTGTCCCACGCCTTGGTGTCCGTCACTGCTGCTCCGTTCGTGGGGCCAGCCGCCCGGCACTCGGGCCGGGCGGCCAGCGTGAAGCTGCTGCTAATTCTTGCCGCCGTTGGGGCTGTCGGTGCACCCCGCGTAGCACTGGTTGCAGTCGCCCATCTTCGCCGCCGCGGGCCACAAATCGGCGTCGATCGCGAATCCTGCCTCGGAGATGGCCGCGAGGGTACGCTCACGCGCCGCCGCGGGGCCGCCCTCGACCTGCTCGCCGTCCACGGTCGGGACGTGGTGGATGAACCGCCCGGCGACCCGCTCGCAGAACACGGCGTAGTCGACGGTGTGGAGGATCCAGGTGTGCCAGCCGATGTCTACGAGCTTGCTCGGGGACAGTTCCAGGTCGGGGCGCTGGGCGCCTGCGGCGAGGAACGCGGCGGTCTGCGCGATGATGCGCTGCGCGGTGGTGTGGTCGATCTCGGGGTGGTCCTTGACGATGCGGGCGCTGAGGCGCTCCGTCATCTCGGGGCCGACGAGCTCGGCCGCGTCGGTGGTGCCCACGGGACGGTCTAACGCGATGGTCATGCTTCCTCCTGTGTGGACGTTGCCCTCGGGTGAGGGGCAGCCCCGTCCGCACCGGGTCAGGGGTGCACCGGTGCGGACGGGAGTCAGTGGGCCGCTCTGAAGGGCGGCCGCGGGCACTTCCTATGGACGTGCATCGTCGGCCCGGCACCAGAGGTGGCGAACTTGTCGATCACCTCGTAGTCCTCGCCGGGCATGATGGTCCGGTGGTACCGGGCGCAGGTCACGAGGCGCTCCCCTCGGGGTGGCGCTTGCAGGCGCGGGGGAACCAGCGGGTGACCCAGTCGCCTCGGCGTAGCCGTTGCGGGCCGAGGTCGACGACTGAGCCTGCGACGAGGGTGATGCCGCAGAACACGCAGTCCATACCGCGCTGCTGGCGCTGAGTCAGCGTCCCGATTGCCGGGAGGGCCGGCGTCATGCCGAGCTCCTCGCCGTCGCGGCTTCCCGCTCGGCGGGCAGGCGTGTGTCGAGCGCCTTCACGCGGCGGGTGTCGGCGCAGGACGAGTGCGCGCGGCGGGCCCAGCCGCCGCCGCTCTTGCTGTGGACGATCGCCACCAGGCGGTCAGCGCCGGGCAGCCCGCAGTAGGTGCAGTTCATCGACAGCGCCCCTCGGTCGCAGTGACTGGCCTGTCACCGACCGTAGGAACGCTGCCGAGAAAGCCCGAGGAAATTGCTCAGGATTTCTCCAACTGCCGGACGGATTACGTCCTATGGGGCTGGTGCGTCCATCGCTGCGTGCAGCAGCTGGCGTGCATCGGCGTCGTACCGCGCCATGGTGGCGAGCCGATCGAAGACGGCTCGGTACAGGGCCAGCTCCTCAGGCTGCGTGAGACGCATCTCCGCGGCGAACGTCTCGACCATGACGATCCGGTCGTCGAAGAGCCAGAACCCGTGCAGCGGGCTGACGGGCAGACGCACCCCGAACGGGACGATGCCCAGCCGGACCGAGGGGAGTGATGTGGCGCTCATCAGGCGGTCGATCTGGCCAGCCATGTCGCCGCGCGGTGCCGTGCCGTACCGCAACACCGCCTCGGTGATGACGAAGTGGAAGCGGCGGCCTGGCTGGTACAGGGCGTTCTGTCGCTCCATGCGGGCCTGCACGCCGGCGTCGATGTCGTTGACGATGCCGTACAGGTCGACGACCTCGGCGAGGCGGCAGCGCGCGTACTCGGGTGTTTGCAGCAGGCCGGGCACCCACGTGTTCTCGAAGGCGCGGATGGTGCGGGTGGTGGCGTCGACCTCGGCGAGGGCCTGCTGGCGCAGCTTCGTGCCGTCCCGCAACTGGCGTCGCCATTCCGCGTACTGGGTCTCGAGGTTGCGCAGCGCCGCGGTCAGCGCGAGGGCCGCGTCCGGAGCGCCGCAGGCGCGGGCCCATACGGAGATGTCCACCTCGGACGGCGTCTGCTTGCCGAGCTCAATCTTGCTGACCTTGCTGGCTGGCCAGCCCAACGCCTCCGCGAGCTCTTTGCCGTTGAGTGATGCGTCACGGCGGAGTTCACGGAGGCGCTGACCGAGCGCTTCACGCGCTTCGTGGATCTTTGTCACCGGGTGATGGTCCGCCCGGCGACGTAGGCGGCATACGGGATGGCGTGGTGCCAGGCCGTGTCACGCAGGTAGCTGTGCCTGACCACCCCGGCAGGGTCCTCGATCATCTCGGTACCGAGGGGGACGCCATCCTCAGTGAAGTGCATACGGCCCAGCCGACGGGAATCGAAGAGCCAGTAGTCATAGCCCGGTAGGCCGAGCTTGTCCGCCTGGTCCTGCGACAGGTACCGGATGTCCTCGCCGACCTGGACGTTGAACTGGCACAGCCACAGCTCGAACTCGAGGTAGTCGGTCAGGACGTCCGGGACGACCCGGACGCGCTCGATCCGCTTGCCTTGCTCGATGCCACGACGCATGGTGTCGAGCCACGGCTGGAACCAGTCGGTGCCGGGGTTCTCGCCGCGCCGGTGGCGGGCGAAAGGCTCCAGCTCCTCCTCGACGGTGTAGAGCGTGCGGGTCTCCAGCCGCCACGCGGTGTGCTCGAAGTCCTCGAAGAGGCGGCCGAACGCCTCGCCCGTGATCAGGTCGGGCACGTCACTCCTTGGTGCGAATCGGGTGAGGAGTTCGCGGGGGATCTCGACGAACGTCTCGCCGTCGAGGACGTCCCGCAGTTGGCCGAGGGCCTCCTCGTCGGTGACCTTGTAGCCCTGGACGACGATGGTGCCGCGGTCGGTCTCGTACAGCGTCGGGCAGTTGCCGCCGCCCGAGGTGGTGCCGATAAAGCGTAGCTTCATGGCGCTTCCCCTCTCACTGACATTTCTCGAAATTGCAGCACCGGCAACAGGAAGTACTCGAGTACCCCCTGAAGTTCTCGGACGCGGCGATCAACTGGGAGCACGCGTACTACGAACGGTTGTGCGGGGCGTACTCGACATCGACTTTCCGCGCATGGATTTCCTCGTCTGCGAGCTCTTCGATGAGGGCTCGCACTTTCACATGGCCTATCACTCGGCCCCAGGTCAGAGACTCTCTGGCTTGGGGTGATCTTGTTTCCGGGGGTGCCGGGGTCGACTGCTTGCCCGATCGGCAAACGATCAAGACATGAAAAGCGCCCCGGCCTGTCCGCGACGGGGGACGCAGACAGGCCGGGGCAGTTGGAGAGGGCTAGGCGGTGGCTGGCGCGCTACCGGAGAGGCGGCCCTTCGGCGTGGCTCCCCCCGCAGTTCTCGCAAGAGACGACGACCAGGCTCTGATAGATCAGCGGGACCGCCTGCCGACTCCGGCACTCCCGGCACGGGTGTGGCGGAACTGCTCGATGCACCTTTGTGCCTGAACCACCTGGCTCGCGTCCATGGTCAGACAGCCGCGGCGATCTCCAGAGCGGCCGCCAGCTCCTCCTCGCTCGCCCGGAGGTGGTCGAATTCGCCCGCGAGCACTCCGTCGAAGAACTTGCTGATCTCCACACGGCTCATGAACAGGACCGGACCGTCCGTGTCCTTGTCGTCGGAGATGGCCACCATGCGGGTGCCGTCCGGGATGCGGTCGTGCGGATGGTCCTTGGCGTCCGGCGCAGCGGCCAGAATCACGCAGTCCTTCACGATCGGGTCGAGGTCGGTCCGCCCTGCCTTGTGCCAGTCCAGCCCGGGGGCGTTCGCATTCTCGAAAGCGACCGTTCCGCGGCCATTGCTGAGTGTGCCCATGAGTGGTGTCCTCTCTCGTGGATGTGCGCTGTCCGTGCAACCCGCCCCGGCCGGGGTTTCCTGGCCGGAGTCATCCGGTCGGGGCGGGCGTCAGTGGGGTGTACGCAGCCGGCCGCGCGCATTCTCAGCGGGCTCGTCGCTCTCACCTTCGGCGGTCTCGCAGTGCCCGCCGGCCTGCCCGATGCGGCGGCGCATGACGGCACTGTGTGAGGCGTCACGGGAGAGGTGGTCCCAGTCGTCGACGAGGCACACGATGGGTCCAGTGGCCGCGTCTGCCGGAGACCCTGCCGTAGTACTTGACGTTGGGCTGGTGGGCGAACGGAGTGACGGTCAGCGTCGAGGTTCCCGTCGACGTATACCGGGGTGCCGTAGACCAACTCCGGCTGGTGTTACGGCGCTTCCGGGCGCCCCTCGCGAAGTCCCTCGGGGATCTGCTGCTCGAACCAGACGACCTTGCCGGTGCTCAGCCTCCTCGCTCCCCAGCGCCGCGCGAGCTGATCGACCAGGAACAGGCCGCGGCCGCCCTCGTCACCCGGCTCCGCGTGCCGCATCCTGGGCACTTGCGGCGAGTCGTCGGCCACCTCGCAGCGGAGCACGTCGGTGCGCAGCAGCCGCAGCGCGACGGGCCGGGAGGCGAAGCGTACGGCGTTCGTCACGACCTCGCTGACCAGGAGTTCCGTCGAATCGAGCATGGAGTCCAGGCCCCAGCGGTGCAGTGCCCTGCGGGTCAGCCGGCGTGCCCGCCCCGCGGTCAGCGGATGAGGTTCCAGGAACCAGTACGCGACGCTGTCCGGAGGGAAGCCGTCGAACCGGGCGGTGAGCAGTGCGATGTCGTCGTCCCGGTCGCCCGGGCCCAAGGTGTCCAGCACCTGGTCGCACAACAGTTCCAGTGGTGCGGATACGAGCTTTTGGGCTGCGGCTTGGAGGCGGGCGCGCAGCGACTCAATCCCTGTCCACACGTCTGTGCCGCGGGACTCGACGAGGCCGTCCGTGTAGAGCAACAGGGTCGCTCCGGTGGGCGCGGGCATCTCCACGGATTCGAACGCGACGCCGCCGACACCGATCGGCGCGCCCGGCGGGACGCGCAGCACCTCCCCGCGACCGTCCGGGTGCAGGAGCACCGCGGGCGGATGGCCGGCGTTGGCCACCAGCAGTCGGTGCGATATCGGGTCGTAGACCGCGTAGAGGCAGGTCGCTATGTGCTCGCTGCCGAGGCGCTGGGCCTGCTCGTCGAGGTGGTGCAGGACCTCGTCCGGGGGCAGGTCGAGCCCGGCGAGGGTCTGCACGATGGTGCGCAGCTGGCCCATGATCGCGGCCGATGTCATGGAATGGCCCATGACGTCGCCGACGATCAGCGCGACGCGATTGCCGGGGAGGGGTATCGCGTCGTACCAGTCGCCGCCGACCTGGGCGGTCTCCGAGGCGGGCAGGTACCTGCTGGCCAGCCGGACGCCGGTGGGCTCGGGCAGCGACGACGGAAGCATGGTGCGTTGCAGCGTGTCCGTGACGGAGGCCTCGTGTCCGTACATCACTGCCTTCTGGACGCCGAGAGCGGTGTGCGTCGCGAGCTGGGAGGCGACGAGCAGGTCGTCACCGGTGAAGGCGGGCCGGTCGGGCCGGCGCAGGAGGACGACGGTGCCCAGGACGCGGTGGCGGCCGTGCAACGGGGCGATAATCAGCCTCCGGCCCGGCGGCAGCGTCCCCGGGTCACTCGCTGTCGGCCCCAGCAACTGGGCCACCGCGGGCGCGAGCTCCGGCTTGTCGCCGAACGCCGGCCGCCCGGCCCACAGCAGCTGCGTGAGCTCGGCGACATCCGGGCAGGTGAGAAGGCTGCCCAGCAGGGGCATCCGGGACCAGTCGGCGTCCCGGGCCTCCGGCGCGACGTCGATGCTGTGCAGCTTCAGCGCGACGGGCGTGGCCGACTTCTCGTCCCCGACCGGCAGCGGATCGTGCAGATGGATGACTATTGCGTCGGCGAACGCGGGGACGGCTGCCCGGCGCAGTTCCAGGAGCGTCTCGTCCAGGTCCATCCCGCGGGCGATCTGCCGGGTCGCCACGTCGAGGTATCGAAGCCGGTCCGTCTGTGGCCCGGCATCGTGTATCGCCGCGTCCCGGGAATGTTCCACTTCGGGACTTTCGGCGCGCGACGCGGTTCGCCCCGTGTCGCGGGCCGGGGCGAGCGGCCCCCACTCCGGCCGCCCGGACGCGTCCCCGGCGCGGCCACGGCGCGGCGGGGGCGGCCCGGGTGTCCGGGTGACCCGCGGGTCCATGGGCGCGGTACCCCCCACCTGACCCAGGGGACCGCCCGGCCGGGCGGCCTCGGCGGACGGCCCGGCTGGGCCTTCATCGGGGATACAGTGCTCCGTCACGCGTTTCGTCCCGTTCGGAGGGTCGGCGCCGCGGACCGCGGCAGAGGGATGGCGCGTCTCAGCCGCGTCGCCTGCAGCAGAGGAAGAGCTGCTCCTCGGGCGGCACGTCGGTGATCGCCGGGGCGTAGGTGTAGGAGGACTCCTTGATGATCTCGAAGCCGCCCTCCCCCATGACCCTGTGCAGGTCCTCACGTAGGTAGCCGGACACCCGGATGGTGTTTCCGAGGAAGGGGATCGAGAAGTCGTCCACATCGGCCTCCACCATCGACATGATGAACAGCCCGCCGGGAACCAGCAGCTCGTGGACAGTCCGCAGCGCGAGGGGGATCTCGGCGCGCGGGAGCATCAGCAGGGAGAAGAAGGCCGCGACCGCGTCGAAGCGGCCCAGGTCCGCCGGGCCACCGGGCCGCAGGTCTGCGATGTCCAGCTGGTGGAATGTCGCGCCGGGGACGTACTGCCGGGCGAGTGTCACCATCCCGTCGGACAGGTCGACGCCCACAACCTCGAACCCCGCGTCCGCCATCTGGCGCGCGGTCGGGACGCCGGTGCCGCAGCCCAAGTCCAGCACCCGGGATCCGGTAGGCAGGGACGCGGCCAGCCATTCACCGGCGGAGAGCTGGCCCTCCTTGTGCGGGAAGGCCTCGTCGTAGCGGTCGCCTATGGCGTCGAAGGCCTCGGCCTGGCCCCTGCGGTCGAGCCGAATGCTCTCGTAGCCGGTCCCGCTGTCCCCATTGATCACGAAAGTACCCTTCCGTAAGTCATTTTGAAGTATCCCATAATCGCATTGCCCGTCCACGGCCGTCGATCACGAACAAGCACGAACAGGCACGATCAGGCTCGTGTACGTGTACGTGTCCGAGGCGAGCGTGAGCGTGATCGCGGAGTGGAGCAGGGTCTCGTTGATCGTGTGGAGATCACCACCGCCGCCGTGGGGCAAGGGGCGAGGGCCCCGGCGACGTGCCGCCGGAACTCCCGCGCCCGCCGCCGCCGTGCAACCCCTGACCGCAACTGAGAAAACGGCAACGCCTTGGCGTCCCGTCGACCATGCCGTGCGAGATGCAGCGCCTGCGCGGGCGGGCCCCATGACGCCAACCAGGAGCGCCGCCATGGCCTCGGGGGTTCTGGTGCGCATGATCCGCCAGGATGTTGCGTCATGAGGGGGACATCAACGGGCACACGCCGTGGACAAGTCCTTCGGTTGTGCTGCCCCATGACCCTGGGTATGCAGCCGACGACTGATGTTCGAGCCGGGGAGGGGCATGGCTGTCTGGGACGCCATTCAAGCAGTGAGCGGCGCATTGAGCGCCGTGGTCGTGATTGTTGCCTGCATGTACGCCGCCGGGCAGGTGCGTGAAGCGAAGCACACACGCGCGATTCATTCGCTGGTGACCATTCATCAGGAATACCAAGCGCCGCCGCTGAGGAAGGTGCGAAGGCGTATCCGTATGGGGGAGTTAGAGGTCTCCGCCCTGGGCGATGAGGACAGGGAGGCTCTTGAGGATCTCTTGCAGAAGCTGGAGCTTGTGTCGTTTCTGGTGAGCCGGGGGCTGGTTGAGTTAGAGGACGTAGTCGCTCTGTTTCCCAGTATTCCGGCGATCGTGTCGAAGGTTCGGCCGTACATCGACCAGCGCAGGCTCACCGAGGCCGCCTATGCCGGGAACGCGATGGACTTGGCGGCCAGGTATCCCTGACACGGCGAAGGCCCCATGCCCATCGCCGAGTTGGAGGTGGCGAATGGGGTTCCCCCCGTTGGGCGTCATTGCCAGGGGCCGCTGTGTGTGAGTGATGCGTGAGCCTCATGCACGAGCGTCTCATGCATATGCCTCCATATGCCTCCATATGCCTCAAGCGAGCCTCACGCGTGTGCGGACGGCCCCGGTCACGAGCGGGCCGAGTTGGCGCCGGTGTCGATGAGGATCTGTTCGGCCTCGGTGGTGTTGTGTGCCTCGACCGCTCTGGCCATCGCGGCGCGCGCCGCATCGGGTGTTGCCTGCGGCGGCACCACCAGCAGTGAGAAGTGATCCCCGTCGCCTCGGGTGATGAGGACGGTGTCGTCACCCACGGGGAACGAGTCGATGTGCACGACCCGGTCGTCGATGGTCAGGCGCGTCGGGAGTCCCTCCCAGGCGCTCGCATCCAGTCCGACGCGGGTGACGGGGCCGAGGTGTTCGGTCAACGCGGAGACAAGGCTGGGCAGCTCGGCGTCGATCCTGCGGGAATGCGGCCACCACGCGCCGTCCAGCGTCCCCTCCCGGGCCCGGGTCGTTTCCAGCCGCAAGAGAGCTGTGCCGGGTTTCACGGCGTGGTAAATGGCGTCCGGCAGGAGCTTGCCAAGGTCGGGGGTGTCGGAGTCGCCCATTGCGTGTCCGCCCGTCCGAGACTCCTGTGTCTGCCGGTCGTCAGATGGGATGGCGGTGTCGGCGTGGCTGCGCGCCAGGGAAGTCTCCTTGGCTCAACCGTACCCCCGGGGAGCGGGCGCAGCCTCTGGCCCGAGCCCCGGCGCGGTGCTGAGAATCCGGAGGAAATGCCTGGTCGCACGCATGTTTGTGGCCCCTGGACCGGAGTACATTGAAGAGACCGGGGGTATTTCGCGCATCTGCTCCCATGCGGGTGCCGTTCTCGGCGAGCAGAAACACCGGGCCGTTTTGCGACGGCCCGGGGGCGGGTCCGCATCATGACCGTGACCATCGACCGCACGACAGTCTCCGGGCGGGTTTCCTCGCCGGAGGCCCGCTTGTCCCTGACGTCGGCGGGCTCGGTTCCGGGTCTGCTGGACGGCGCCTGGTGGCCTCGCTCCCGCGACCTCTCCCGCGAACTCCCTGCCCTGACGGACGCGCTGGACGGACTCTGGGGCAGGATCACGCGCGTCACGGTGAATCCGACCTATTGGCCCGTGGTCCCGCGCAAGGTGCCGGTCACCGGGCGCATGCTGCACGTGGGGTGGTTCAGGGACGAGCAGGACCCGCACCAATTGATTCTGCTTTCCTACACCGTCGGCCGCTGGGACCTGTTGGTGATTCCACCGGAAACCGATGCGGCTTCCGCCGCGCGGCTCATGGCCGCCGCAGCCACCCCCGGGAGTTTCCGCACAGCCAGCCGTCTGATGGCCGACGAGGCCATTGCTCGCGGCGCGACGGATGCCCGGAGCCGGGAAGAGGAATGGGAGACCGACGGCGGGGCCGGGTCCGGCGGGGCCGGGTCCTCACCGCTCGGGGTCCCGAGCGGCCTCCAGCGCTGCGCCCAAGGGATGTGAGCAATATGGAGACCATCATCACCGTGGCAGTGGTTCTCGCCGTGATCGCCATGGGAATCTTTCTGATCCATCAGCTGAATGCGCAGCACGACGCACGCATCGCCTCGTTCCACTACGGCGAAGCCATGCAGGGACTGGGCCGCCGCCGGAGGCCGAGGCGCCGTCGGCCGGCCACAGGGCCCGCCGGACCGCCCGAGGCCGGTACCCACGGCGACCAGCACGATGGAGGCCGCGGATGAGCTCCGCGGAAGGAGTGCCTGCCGCCGGGCGCGCCGAAGTCCAGATCGTCGCCGCGTCCCCCGGGGCCGCCCGACAGGTCGCAGAGGTTCTGCGGCGCTGCTTCGCCTCCACCGAACAGCGCAGCTACCCCGCCGGCCGTGACGGTGGCACCAGACTCCACCTCACCGTGGACACCACGCATGCCGCCGAGCCCGCGCAGTCGTGGCTTGCGGCCAGCCGGTCAGCGGGCGACGACCCTGCGCAGGCGGACGACACCTGACGCAGCAGGACTCCTGCACCCACGCCGAGCACGAGAGGACGGCAGGCAGTCATGGCAACACTGCGCGAGCGGAAGACCTATCGGGAGCAGGTGATGAAGGCCCTGTACGAAGCCACCGAGGGCAACCGTCTTCTGGGTGTCACCGGGGCGAAGTTGCGCGACGACCTCGGTGTCCATGAGGAGGACCTGGCTGCGGCGTGCACGTATCTGGTGGGCGAAGGGCTGATCGCCGTCGACTGGGCGACGGGAAATACGCCCTCGATGGTCACGCTGACACATCAAGGAATCCGCGTCATGGAGGCTGAAGAGGAGGAGCAGGGCTGAGGTGACGCCCGCGGACCTGATACGCGGCGCCCCGACAGGGCTCCACCGGTCGGGGCGCCGCGCCGGGCAGGGCCTGCTCCCCGATCAGCCCCGCATGCTCCCGGCGAGTGGTTCCGGCGAGTGGTTCGGACAAGTGGTTCCGAAAAATTCTCGGCGCGATGTCGAGAATCCGTCATCGGCTGCGACGTCCCCTGTGAGAGTTGCCCACCAAGGGTGGCTACGCATCCGAAGGAGCGACGACATGAAGTATCTGGTGATGGTCCAGGGCTCGCAGGCCGACTACGAAGCGATGCGCGGCACGGCGTCCGCCCACAGCCCGGCCTGGAGCGAGAAGGATCTGCAGGCGATGTTCGCCTTCATGGGCGAGGTCAACAACGACCTCTCCGAGTCCGGCGAGCTCGTGGACGGGCAGGGACTGGCCGAGCCGGCCCTGACCCGCCATGTCACCGTGGACAAGGACGGACGGCCTGTGATCACCGACGGTCCGTACGGAGAGACCAAGGAGCTGCTCGCCGGGTACTGGGTGCTCGACTGCGAGAGCCTGGAGCGGGTCACCGAGATTGCCGCGCGCGTCGCGCAGTGCCCCGTTCCCGAAGGAGCCACCGACTACCCCGTGGTCATCCGGCCCATCCAAGACGGCGGAGGCGGTTGTTGAGACGTACGACCGAGGTCGAGGACCTGCTGCGCCTGCACGCGCCGCAGGTCCTCGGTGCGCTGGTACGGCGGTACGGACACTTCGGCCCGGCCGAGGACTCCGTACAGGAGGCGCTGCTCGCCGCCGCGCAGCAGTGGCCTGAGCAGGGACTGCCCGACAATCCGCGCGGCTGGCTGATCAAGGTCGCGTCCCGTCGTCTGACGGAGCAGCTGCGCAGCGAAGAGGCCCGGCGCAGACGCGAGGAGACGGTCGCGGCGCTGACCCCCCGGGACGCGTTCACGGCGCCCGCGCCCGGTGAGAGCCGCGCCCCCTCCGAGGACGACACGCTCACTCTGCTCTTTCTGTGCAGCCACCCCGAACTCACCCCGGCCGCGCAGGTCGCGCTCACGCTGCGGGCCGTCGGCGGTCTGACCACGGCCGAGATCGCCCGCGCGCATATGGTGCCCGAGGCGACTATGGCCCAGCGGATCAGCCGTGCCAAGCAGAAGATCAAGGGCGTGCCCTTTCGGCAGCCGGGGCCCGAAGATCGCGATCGGCGGCTCGCCGTGGTGCTCCAGGTGCTCTACCTGATCTTCAACGAGGGCTACACGGCCACGTCCGGCAGCGATCTGCACCGTGCCGACCTGGCCGGCGAAGCGATCCGGCTGACCCGGGCCGTACGCCGGCTGCTGCCCAAGGAGGGTGCGGTGGCGGGGCTGCTGGCGCTGATGCTGCTCACCGACGCCCGCAGCGCGGCGCGCACCGGCCCGCACGGCGAGCTGATCCCGCTCGACGAGCAGGACCGCACCCGCTGGGACCAGGAGTCGATCGCGGAGGGCACATCCCTGGTGGAGGAGGCCCTGTCCGAGGGGCCGGCCGGGGCCTACCAGCTGCAGGCGGCGATCGCGGCGCTGCACGACGAGGCGGCGCGCGCCGATGACACGGACTGGCCGCAGATCCTCGGCCTGTACGACCTTCTCGTACGCCTCGCTCCCGAGCCGATGGCCGAACTCGGCCGGGCCGTGGCCGTCGCCATGGTGCACGGGCCCGAGGCCGGGCTCGCCGAAGTCGCCAAGCTGGAGGACCGGTTGGCGGGCCACCACCGGCTCGACGCCGTACGCGCGCACCTGCTGGAGAGGGCGGGAGACGTCGAAGGCGCACGCGCCGCCTACCAGTTGGCCGCCCGGCGCACCCTCAGCGTCCCGGAGACGCGCTACCTCCAGATGCGGGCGGCTCGTCTGCTGCCCTGACGCGGTCGGCGCAGCTCGCAGCCGGACCGGCCAACCCCCCCGGCCAGCGGCGGGTTTTGGCACGGCGGGCGCTGTTGCGAAGTGGTGACGGTACGGGGATTGTCCGGCCGATCTTGAGCGGTGAAGATGAGCACATCGCCGCAAGCCGGGACCGCAAAGCACCGAACGGGCCCGAAGAGGCCCTGGAGGGACCCAGAGGGACCCAGAGGGACCCAGGGCCTGCGAGGGACCCAGAGGCCTGCGAGGGACCCAGAGGGACCGAAGAGGACCGGACGGACGGCGATCTCTCATCTCGGTTGACCGCCTGTCGCGGCGCTCTGCCGCGCTGCTCTTTCCTACGGCCAACTGTCGCCCATCCAGCGGTAGTTCGGCCCCTAGTCGATTCCTTGGGGGGAGTCCACCATGTCCGTTCGCCTTGCCGCCGCAGCCGCGATCACCGTCGCCGCCACCGCCGGCGCCACCCTTGTCCCGCTCACCGCCGCCGCCTACGCCACCCCGGTGGCCTCCGGCAAGCCGCTCACCATCGAGCTGGGCGCCCCGGCGCCGGGCGGGCCGCTGACCCGTGGCGGCGCGAGCGAGACCTTCTCCTTCACGGTGAAGAACTCCGCGGACAAGCCGGTGGACTTCCAGCCGTGGCTGGTCGGTGAGACGGACGGCGCGAGCCCCTTCGCGGCCTCGCACCTCGTCTTCGACGTGCAGCCGGTGAACGCCCCGGCGACCGACGAGTTCGTCGGGCAGCAGGGCATCGGCGCGCAGGGCTACTTCCACCCGGCCCAGCAGGGCAGGCACGCCCCCTTCTCCGTGCCGGCCAAGGGCGAGCTGAGCTGGAAGGTGTCCATCGGCCTCGGCAAGAACTACCCGTCCAACAACGGCAACCTGAGGCTCGTCGCCGCAGACCTGGCCGGGAACGCGCAGTACGAGAAGGACGACGGCGTCGCCTTCGAGACCAGCCCGAAGATCAACGCCGCACCCGCCTCCATGTGGCTCAGAACCGACGAGAACGAGCCCATCAAGCCCGGCCTGTGGGGCAACGTCGACCTGTTCCACCAGCTCAAGGGCGAGGGAACCTTCGACACCGATCTGGCGACCACCCTGGAGATCGCTCCGGAGCCCGACGCCGACGGAGAGGTTCCGGAGCTGGTGATCGAGGAGTGGCTCGGCGACGGCAAGCTGGTCAGGGCCCCGAAGGTGCCAGGCCTGGACAGGTGGCAGCTGGCCGACCTCCCCAAGAGTTACTTCACCGAGAAGGGGAAGCTGCACCGCTACATCCTTCGCGTGCGCGTCATCGACTTCAAGGGCATCCAGAAGCCGGTCAAGCTCACGCTGCGGGCGACGACATCGCTGACCGAGGGCAACACGAGGCCGTTCCTGGAGGCCGAGGCCAAGATCACGGTCGCCCCCGAGCGCGGCACCGCCCCGAGCGGCGAGCCGACCACGAACCCCTCCCCGACCGCGTCTGCCTCGCCCTCCCCGACTCCGTCCGCGACTCCGTCCGGGACCCCGTCCGCTTCCGCCACGACCTCGGCGGCGGCCGCAGCGAACGACGCCGTCACCACCACCGGCGCCCTCGCCAGTACTGGCTCTTCCAGCTCCACCCGGTACGCGGCGATCGCCGCCGCGGTCCTGATCGCCGCCGGCGGCGCGCTCACGGCACTCCGCCTGCGCCGCCGCTGAAAAAACAGCGCGCCTTGCCGCTTCGCAGCCGGGCGACACATCCCTCCGGAGGGGCTCCTGAGCCGCTCCGGAGGGCTCGGGAGCGGCTTCAAAGCGGCTTCAATGCGGCTTCAGAGCAGGCGTGCTCGTAAAATGGAGTTGATCTTGCTCCGGATGGCGTAAGGTTGTGTTCACCGACGCGGGGTGGAGCAGCTCGGTAGCTCGCTGGGCTCATAACCCAGAGGTCGCAGGTTCAAATCCTGTCCCCGCTACTGAAGACAGTGGCCCGGCACTCGATGAGAGTGCCGGGCCACTGTCGTATCCCCTCACTCACGCCTTTCGCGCTCACACTCGCGTCGCCCGGTTGGCCGATGGTGAGTCGCCGCCCGGCGCGGCTACGGCCAGCCTGGGAAGGGCGCGGTACCGTCCGCAGCCAGGCGGACGGGCAGGAGATCACAGGTGGCGCACCGACAGCAGGCCGGCGGCTACAGCGCTCCTCGTATCGTCCGTGTGCTGCCCACGCTGATGATCGTCGGCGGTCTTGTCTTCGACTACTTCACCCCGCCCAGATTCACTGCCGTGCCGTTCTTCACGGCCGCCCCGCTGATCGCCGCGCCCTTCTCCTCCTGGATCGCCACGCTGCTGACCGGCATCGCGGCGACCCTGTCCGTGCTCGGTCTGCGCTACTACAACGAGACCGTGTCCGAGGTCACGTCGTTCACCGAGCTGTTCACCGTTCTCACCGTCGCCGGGCTCGCCCTGCTCATCAACCGCCTCGTACGGCTCAGCCGTGAGCGCCTCGCCTCCGCCAGGGTGATCGCCGAGGCCGCCCAGCGCGCCGTGCTGCCCGCCCCCGCTGCCCGGATCGCCGGGCTGCACATCGCCGCGCGGTACGAGGCGGCGGAGGCCGACGCCTTCATCGGCGGCGACCTCTTCGCCGTACAGGACACGCCCTTCGGGGTGCGGCTGGTGGTCGGAGACGTACGGGGCAAGGGGCTGGAGGCGGTCGAAACGGTGGCCGTGATCCTCGGGGCCTTCCGGGAGGCTGCCGAGCAGGAGAGTTCGCTCGAAGGGGTCGCCGCGCGTCTTGAGCGGGCACTGGCGCGCGAGGGCACGCGGCAGGACGAACTGGACGCCGTCGAGGGGTTCACCACCGCCGTGCTCGCCGAGATCCCGCGCGGCGAGGGCGTGGTGCGGGTGGTGAACCGGGGCCACCCGGAACCGCTGGTGCTGTACGCCGACGGGGACGTGGACATCCTGGAGCCGACCCAGGCCGCGCTGCCGCTGGGAATGGGCGAACTGGGGGCGTGGCCGGACCGGTCGGATGCGCATCCGCTGCCCCCCGGGGCCACACTGCTCCTCTACACGGACGGTCTCTCCGAGGCGCGTGATGCGGGCGGCGTCTTCTACGACCCCGGCGAGCGGCTCGCGGGTCGGCTCTTTCCCGGGCCCGAGGAGCTGCTGGACGCGCTCGTCGACGACGTACGACGGCATACGCGCGGCGCGGCCACGGACGACATGGCGCTGCTGGCGGTCGGCCGCCCCGCTCAGGGGCAGCCGGACCGCCGCAGGACCGTGCCGGTCGTCAGAGCCCTTGCAGGATCGGAGCGCCGGAGCGAGTGAAGGCCCATCGCGCGGCCATGGGCCCGACGAAGGACGCGGCCACGGACCCGACGCGTCCGACGCAGGACCCGGCACCGTGCGTAGTCGA
This sequence comes from Streptomyces sp. NPDC019443, assembly GCF_044389785.1. Lineage (NCBI taxonomy): Bacteria > Bacillati > Actinomycetota > Actinomycetes > Kitasatosporales > Streptomycetaceae > Streptomyces > Streptomyces sp. NPDC019443. The sequence continues at coordinate 20,029 of NZ_JBIRYJ010000018.1, read as the reverse complement.
AGCGCACCCCTCCGCATAACATTTGAAGCACTGTCAGACGAGGGCTCCGGCCCGAGAGTAGATCAAGTCGCCCGACTCCGGCCGCTTGTGTCCTGGTTGGTCCCCGTCAAAGTCGTTAATGATCAGTCGGAACAGCTTGGAATACGACCCCGGAGTCTATTAACGTTCGATAACGCAGCGCGGTCGTCCCAGTCGTCGCTAGAGACGGCACCGTGCGCACGCGCCGAATCCCGCAAGGGAACCGGGGAACCACCAATTGGGGTGAATCGGGCACCTTTGCCGCTCTTTCCGCGGTCGAGGCGCCCGTAGGAGACCTTCCTGCTCCGAACCCGTCAGCTAACCCGGTAGGCGAGAAGGAAGGAAAGGAGCACGCCTCCGTGGCGTCCAACAAGCCTGCCCCCGAAGCACCCTTCGGAACCCTGGAAACTGACTTCTTCGGCGACGAACCGGCGGAGCGGGCATGGGAGGAATGGAACCCCACCGAGGACTCCGTCCGTCCGGTGCGCGGCCGGCACCGTGTCATGAAGCAGCGCGGCGGGCTCGCCCGCAGCTCCACGGTGCTCGGCGTCGGCGTGATCGCCGCGGTAGGCGCGGGCGGCATGGCAACCGCGCAGAGCAAGCCGCCGGTCTCCATATCGCTCCCCGACTCGATCGCGGACAACCTGCCCGACGCCAAGTCCCTGCCGGGCGTGGGCTCCCTGATGGACGACGCGTCGGACGCCGACGCGGGGAACGTGAACGCGGCCCCGCTCACGGCGATGAGCCTCGCCACGGACTCCGGCGCCGAGGCCGGAACGGACAGCGCGGCCGGCGCCGGTGAGGCGCTGCGCGCCCGCATTCTCCAGCAGGCCGAGCAGCAGCAGGCCGAGGCGGACGCCGAGGCGAAGGCGGCCGCGGAGAAGCTCGCGGCCGAGAAGGCCGCGGCGGAGGCCGCGAAGCAGCAGACCGCGGCGGAGGCCAAGGCCGAGGCCGAGAAGCTCGCGGCCGAGAAGGCTGCGGCGGCCAAGGCGGAGGCCGAGCGGCTGGCCCAGCTCGCAAAGAGCTACGCCCTGCCCACCTCCTCGTACACGATCACCTCCACGTTCGGCGAGTCCGGCTCCATGTGGTCCTCGGGCTACCACACCGGCCTGGACTTCGCGGCCCCGACGGGCACGCCGATCAAGGCGGTGCACAGCGGCACCGTCAAGTCGGCGGGCTGGTCCGGTTCTTACGGCTACCGCACGGTGCTGGAGCTCGAAGACGGCACGGAGGTCTGGTACGCCCACCAGTCCTCGATCTCGGTCAGCGCCGGCCAGAAGGTGACGACGGGCGAGACGATCGGCCGCGTCGGCGCGACGGGCAATGTGACGGGCCCGCACCTGCACCTGGAGGTCCACACGCCTGGCGGGTCGGGGCTCGACCCGATGGCGTGGCTGCGCGGCAAGGGCCTCAGCGTCTGATCGTGCGCCACAGTCCCCGGCAGCTCTGGCGCACACCCCCCGACGCCGGAGCTGCCGGTACAGCGCGTAGACCCGGACAGCGCGTAGAGGTACAGCGCGCAGAACGGAACAGCGCGTAGATCGGAATAGCGCGCGCCACCACGGTCGTTGATCAGCCCATGACTTCTCTCCGGACCCTCGGCTCGTCCGACATCGCCGTCTCCCCGCTCGCCCTCGGCGGCAATGTCTTCGGCTGGACCGCCGACCAGGCGCAGTCCTTCGCCGTGCTCGACGCGTACGCCGCCGTCGGCGGCAACTTCGTCGACACTGCCGACGCCTACTCCTCCTGGGCGCCGGGCCACGTGGGCGGCGAGTCCGAGACCGTCATCGGCAACTGGCTCGCCGCGCGCGGCAACCGTTCCGACGTCGTCGTCGCGACCAAGGTCGGCGCGCACCCCCAGTACCGGGGGCTCTCCGCCACGACTGTCAGGGCCGCGGCCGAGGAATCCCTGAAGCGGCTGCGTACCGACTACATCGACCTGTACTACACGCACTTCGACGACCCGAGCGTCCCCGTCGAGGAGATCATCACCGCCCTCGACCAGCTGGTGCACGACGGCAAGGTCCGTGCCATCGCCGCCTCCAACCTCAGCGCCGAGCGGCTCCAGGCGTCCCTGGACTTCTCGGAGCGCGAGGGGGTTGCCCGTTATGTCGCGCTGCAACCGCAATACAACCTGGTCTCCCGCGACACATACGAGGGCGAGCTGCGGGACACCGCCGCCCGTGCCGGGCTCGCCGCCGTCCCCTACTCCGCGCTCGCCTCCGGCTTCCTCACCGGCAAGTACCGTCCGGGTGTGGCGGTGGACAGCGCACGGGCAGCGGGCGCCGGCAAGCACCTGGAGACCGGGCGGGGCCTGACGGTCCTTGCCGCGCTCGACAAGGTCGCCCGGGCCCGTGGCGCGCAGGTCGCGACCGTCGCGCTCGCCTGGCTGGCCGCGCAGCCGACCGTCGTCGCGCCGATCGCCTCGGCCCGCACGGTCGATCAGCTGCCCGCGCTGACCGCGGTCGCCGAGCTGGAGCTGACGGCCGAGGAACTGGCCGAGCTGACCGCGGCGTCGGACAGCTAGGGCGTGTTTTAGAAGTCCCTCCCCAGAGCTTTGCCTGGGAGGTGCCCCCAGCCCCGCGACGCCTGGCACGCACTCCCCCGGCTACCGCCGGGAGGTGCCCCCACGCGATGTTGTCTCAGTCGCCCAAGTACGTCCAGTACGAGGGTGATCTCTCCCCGACTTCGTCCGGGGGTGCCCCCACCGATACGAGAGACCCACCTGTCAATAACGACCGTCAGTAGACCTAGCCGCGGTACGGGTTGTAGCCGCCGTAGTCGCGGTACGGCGGCGGCGTCCACACCCGGCCCGTCGCCCGTGCGGCGTACGTCAGCGCGGGACCGGCGACGTCCTTGCGCTGCCACAGGTGGTGCAGCAGCTCCTGCTCGCGCTCCGCGAAGTCCGGGCCCGCCGCGCCGCGGTGGGCCCGGTGGCGCAGAAAGGCCAGGGACGTCGCGAACCGCTGGTACTCCGAGACGGCGTGCGCGGCGGCCGGTCCGTGCGCGCGCCGGGCGACGTCGCGGGCCATCGTGCGCGCCCGCATCGAGGAGAGCGCGCGCGGCTCGGCGGCGGTCAGCCAGCCGGCCGCGGCGTACGCGGGCAGCTCGGTGGATATCGTGCGCAGTTCGCGCTGCCGGGTCCAGACCGTCAGCCAGGTCAGCAGCCCGAAGACGGGGACCATGAACGCCCCGTACACGGCGTAGAAGCCCCACGGGCCGAAGAGCGACGACGAGCCGTTCCACAGGGCGTGCATGCCCATGGCGAGGGCGAGGCCGAGCAGCGGCAGCGCGATCCGGCGGATGCGCTGGCGCTGGGCGGCGAGCGCGGCGATCCCGAAGCCGATGCCGGTCAGCACGGTGAAGAGCGGGTGCGCGAACGGCGACATGACGACGCGTACGAAGAAAGTCGCCGCGGTCACCGAGGCGAACCCCGATGTGCCTATCTCCTGGTCCTCGCCGAAGGCGCTGCCCAGGTAGAGGATGTTCTCGGTGAAGGCGAAGCCGGTCGCGGTGAAGCCGGCCACGACCACGCCGTCGACGATCCCGGTGAAGTCCCGTCTGCGGAAGATGAAGATCAGCAGGATCGCCGTGGCCTTCGCGCTCTCCTCGACGATCGGGGCGATCACCGTCGCGCCGAGCGTGTCCGCACTCGCCGGGTCGGCGGTGGCGGTGGCTATCCAGCGGGTCGCGAAGGTGTTCGCGATGATCGCGACGAGGGCGGCGGCGAACGCGCCCCAGGCGAAGGCGAAGAGAAGGTTCTTCCAGGGGCCCGGCTCGACCCGGTCCAGCCAGCGGAAGGCCGCGGCGAGGAGCGGGACGGGAAGGGTCGCGAGGCCGAGACCGACCAGGAAGCCCTGGGTGCCGGTCTGTTCGCGTACGAGCGCGAGAATGACGAGGCCGGAGAGGGCGAGGAGGGTGATCAGCGCTCCCGCCCGTACCGCCCTGCTGCGCCAGAGCTGGGAGGCGCGGCGCGGTTTGTAGCGCCAGCGGGCACGCTCCGGCACGGCGGCGAGCAGCTCGGCGAGGTGCTGCTGCTCGAACGCCGGGACCGCCGGATGCGGTGCGGGGTCCTGCGGGGGCGACTCGGACACCCAATGACCCTAACGAGGGTCACTGACAACTGGCGACGGTGTCTGGGGTGCTACTCACGGTTACGCGGGCCCCAACGGGCGGCGGAACAGCAGGTCGTGAACCTTGTGCCCCTTGTCCAGGCCCTGTCCTTCGAACCGGGTGAGCGGGCGGAAGGCGGGGCGCGGGGCGTAGCCGCCGTCCTCCTGGGTGTTCTCGAAGTCCGCGTGCGCGGAGAGCACCTCGAGCATCTGCTCGGCGTACGGCTCCCAGTCGGTCGCGCAGTGCAGGATCGCGCCGGGCTTCATGCAGGTGGCGGCGAGGGAGAGGAACTCGGGCTGGATCAGCCGTCGCTTGTGGTGCCGCTTCTTGGGCCAGGGGTCGGGGAAGAAGACGCGCAGCCCGTCGAGCGAGCGGGGCGGGAGCATCTCCCGCAGGAGGATGATCGCGTCGCCGTTGGCCACCCGGATGTTGGACAGTCCGTTCCGCTCCGCGAGACCGAGGAGGTTGCCCTGGCCGGGAGTGTGGACGTCGACGGCGAGAATCCCGGTGCCGGGGTCCGCGCCGGCCATCTGTGCGGTGGCCTCGCCCATCCCGAACCCGATCTCCAGGATTACGGGCAGTCCGCCGAACATCTCCTCGAGGTCGAGGACGCGATGCCCGTCGATGTCGAGGCCCCAGACGGGCCACAGCCGCTGAAGCGCATCGCCCTGCCCGGCGGTCACCCGGCTCCGCCGCGGCTGGAAGCTGCGGATACGCCGCTCATGGTGCGACCCGGCGGGATCGGCGACGGGCCCGCCGGGGAAGCGGGGCTCGCGGTTGGCGTGGATGGGGGCCGGGGGGCCGTCGGGGGTGTGGTTTCGGAGCTCAGACACAGTGGGTTAATTCTACGGGGGCGTGGAGGTGGGGTCGGGGCCCGCCGGCGGTCGGCTTTGTCCGCAAACGCCGGACGGCATGCAGACGCCGGACGGCATGAAATCAAGCGTCAAATCAAGCGTCGAGCGACAAGGCCCGCACGGGCTAGCGGCGCGACTGGGCCAGGTTGCCGCCCGTCAGCGCGGTCAGGGCCCTGCGCGCCACCTCGCGGCCGATCGGCAGCGACGCCGTCGCCGCAGGGGACGGCGCGTTCAGCACATGCACCGTCCGGGGGGCCTCGCGGATCAGGAAGTCGTCCACCAGCGTCCCGTCCCGCAGCACCGCCTGCGCCCGCACCCCCGCAGGGGCCGGGCGCAGATCGTCCTCAGTCACCGCCGGGAGCAGCCTCCGCACCGCCGTCGCGAACGCCCGCCTCGACAGCGAGCGGTGCAGCTCCCCCGCTCCGTACCGCCAGTGCCTGCGGGCGATCCGCCACGAACCCGGCCAGGCCAGCGTCTGTGCCATGTCCCGGAGGCGGACCGCCGACCAGCTGTAGCCCTCGCGGGCCAGCGCCGGGACCGCGTTCGGTCCGACGTGGACGCCGCCGTCGATGCCGCGGGTGAGGTGGACCCCGAGGAACGGGAAGGCCGGGTCCGGGACGGGGTAGACCAGGCCCCGGACCAGCTCGGGCCGCGTCAGCTCGTAGTACTCACCCCGGAAGGGGACGATTCGCATCCCCGGATCGTCGCCCGCCAGCAGTGCGACCCGGTCGCACTGCAGCCCCGCGCAGTTGACCAGCACCCGCGCCCTGATCACCGCCCCCGATGCCGTACGCACCGCGACGCCCCAGCTGCGGCGGTCGATCGCGGCGACTTCCTCGCCGTACCGGATGTCCGCGTCGGACGCGGCCCCCAGCTGCGCCGCCACCGCCCCGAAGTCGCACACCCCCGTGGTGCCGACCCGGATCGCCGCGAGGCCCCGCACCTGCGGCTCGTACTCCATGATCTGGGCGGGGCCCAGCTCCCGCACCGGAATGCCGTTCTCCCGGCCGCGCTGGACCAGTGCGTGCAGCCGCGGCAGCTCGTCGCGGCCGGTGGCCACGATCAGCTTTCCGGTGACCTCGTGCTCGATGCCGTACTCCGCGCAGAACTTGACCATCTCGGCCGCCCCGCGCACCGCGAACCGCGCCTTGAGCGACCCCGGCCGGTAATAGATCCCGCTGTGGATCACTCCGCTGTTCCGGCCGGTCTGGTGCCGCGCGGGCCCGGGCTCCTTCTCCAGGACCGTCACCCGGGTGCCGGGAGCCGCGCGCGTGAGCGCATACGCAGTCGACAGGCCGACGATCCCGCCGCCGATCACCAGCACGTCACAGTCGAAACCATGCCCATGGCCATGCCCGTGGCCATGCGCGAAGTCCTGCCCGGACGCCGTCACCGCGTCACCTCCCACCCCGATAGTGCACTGGCCCACTGACAATGCCCTTAAACCAGGTGAGCCGGGTTGCGCGCCATCGGCCAGTAGTCCTACGCCGGAGCCACCAGCAGCGGCCGGGCCCGCTCCCGCAGCTCCACCACCCGCGGCTCGTCGCCGTACGGCTCCAGCCGGTGCAGCAGATCCCGTACGTACTCCGTGGTCCGCGCCGAGGAGATCCGCCCCGCGACCTCCACGGCGCGGGTGCCCGCCGCGCACGCCGCGTCCAGGTTTCCCGACTCCAGTTCGGCGACGGCCGACACCACGAGCCGCAGCCCGTGCGAGCGCACGAACTCCTCCGTGGGCCGCGACAGCGCCTGCTCGGTGAAGCGCCGCACCTGGCGCGGCGCCTTCAGATCGCGGTAGCACTCGGCGGCGTCCGCGGCGAACCTGTCGTACGAGTAGAAGCCCAGCCAGGACGGGTCCGCGTCGCCCTCCCGCGAGCGCTCCAGCCAGCCCTCCGCCGCCTTCAGCGCGGCCCCCGACGCCGGCGCGTCGCTCGCCTTCGCATGCGCCCGCGCCTCCACCAGCCGGAAGAAGCTCATGGTGCGGGCGGTGGCGAGGCCGCGGTTGCGCTCCAGTGCCGCCTGCGCCAGGTCCACGCCCTCGTCCGCGAAGCCGCGGTACGTCGCCTGCAGCGACATCGAGGCCAGGACGTAGCCCCCCAACGGCACGTCGGCCGCCGCGCGGGCCAGCCGCAACGCCTGGATGTAGTACCGCTGCGCCGCCTCCTGCTGACCCGTGTCGAAGGCCATCCACCCGGCCAGCCGGGTCAGTTCGGCGGCTGCGCCGAACAACGCGCGCCCCACTTCGTCCGAATACGACCCGAGGAGCAGCGGCGCCGCGTCCACCCGCAGACACTCCGGCACCATCGACGAACGCCAGTCCCCACCGCCGTACTTGGAGTCCCAGCGCCGCGCGTCCTCCGCCGCCTCCCTGAGCTTGGCCACGTCGCTGTGACCCACGCGGGCGGGGGTGTCCTCCGCCGCGTCCACCGACCGCTCGACCGAGGAGTCGGCGGGGGTTATCAGCCATCGGGACGCGGGCGTCGCGTAAGCGCTCACTGCGAAGGAACCGGCCAGCGACTGCCAGATGCCGCCGCTGCCCGCCCGCCGCCCCGCCAGATCCAGGCGGTACAGCTCGGTGGCCGATTTCACCGCCTCGCCGACATCGCGGGGGAAGGCGAGCCCGACCTCGGGGGCCGGGTCGGCGTCCGCCAGACCGATCTCGTGCAGCGGCACCGGACGGCCCAGTTTGGCGCCGATCGCGGCGGCGATGAGATGAGGCGCGGCGCCCTGCGGCACCATGCCCTTGGACACCCATCTCGCTACGGAGGTCTTGTCGTATCGAAGGGTCAGACCGCGCTGCGCGCCGAGGTCGTTGACCCGCCGGGCGAGGCCGGCGTTGCTGATTCCCGCGAGGGCGAGAACGGTTCCGAGTTTTTCGTTCGGCCCGCGTTGCTCCCTGGACATGAGCCACCCCTCGACACACAGACGGCCGCCGCGTCGCTGCCTGGGCGCACGGCATTCGTGCTGTGTCCTCCGCTGGTGAACAGCTCCGAGCAGCTCTGGGAGTCCCGGCTGCAAAAGCACCTGGCCGAGCCCCTCGGAATATGCACCCGTGCGGAGAACATCAGTAAACCCAGCGTAGTTCGCCGCATCCCGACCGTTAAGAGGCGGTGTTCCGTATGGCGAGATTGTTGTGTGTTGGAGGAGACGGCGGGTGGAGGGCGGGTTGTCGTCGTGCTCCCTGGCGTGCTCCGGGCGTGTGGCCGTGCGCCCGTCCGTGCGCTCTGGCCGGGCCGGTGGGCGAGCGCTTCGATGAGTCCTGCGTGGGTCGGCCCACTGCGTACTGGAACCAGTGGGCTGGGGGACACCGCTGCCTCAATCCCCGCGGGTGGCGGACCGGTCCGGGAGGCGAACAGCGCCTCCCGGACTGCGTGTGCACCGGTGATGGACGGGTCAGCGGCCCGGAGAATGTCCGCAGAATGGCTGAATGCTGACCGTCCTTCGCGTCCCTTTTGCGCCTTTGTGGGCGTCGGCCGTCCTTACGTCGTGTCCTGGATGTGTCCTGGAACGTCGTCAAATCGCCAATGCCAGGGGCGCGTTCACTTTTTGCGCGCGCGACCCGGAGCCCCTCCTGTGCGCCGCCTTCGTGGCAGCATGTTCCCGAAGCGGCATGTTCCCGGACGGCTACGGCCAGGGGCCGGGTTTGTCCACAGCCTGTGGAGGCGGCGATGCGGTGGTTGGTGGGCTGGAGCAGTATCGCCGCGAGCTTCGGCACGGCCGGGGCCGTCGGGGCGTCCGACGAGGGCCGTACCGTCCACCCCGTGGGCGCCCAACTCCTGTGGGGCGACCCGGATCCACTCTGGGCGGTCGGCGACTGGCGACCCGACGAGGTGCGCATAGTCACCGTCGATTCCATCACCAAACTCGCTGTCCTCGGCTGCTGCGCGGCCACTGACGAGGAGCTGCGCGTCGGGCTCTTCGCGGCGCGCGGCGGGGCGCTTAGGCATCTGACCGCGTGGGCCGGCAGCTATACGTGCGTCGTGCAGGTCGGCCGCCGGATCACGATCGTCGGCGATCTCGCCGGGGCGAGACCCGTCTTCTACACGCCGTGGGCGAACGGCACCGCGTACGCGACCGCCGCGCTGCCGCTCGCCGACCTGATCGAAGCACAGCTGGACATCGGACACTTGGCGGCGCTGCTCGCCTGCCCGGAGACGCCGGAGGCGCTGCGCGACTCGACTCCGTACGACGGTGTGAAGCGCATCCCGCCGGGGCACGCGCTGATCCTCCGCGAGGGGTCGAGGGAGATCACCGGATACGAGCCGGTGGCCTCGCTCGCGGTGGCCGGGCCGCAGATCGAGGCGGAGCGCGCGGTGGACGGCGTACGGGACGCGCTGATCGATGCGGTACGGGCCAGGCTCACCGCGCCACGGCACGCGCCCGAGACCCTGCCGCCCGACCCAGGGCCCGTACCGGGGATGGGGCCCGCGGATCGGCGCGCCGCGCGCGGGGGTCCGGCTCCGGGGATCGGCGCGGACCTGTCCGGCGGTAGCGCGTCCGGCACGATCGCGCTGCTGGCGGCGGGGCTGCCGGGACGGCCGGGCATGGTGCTCGGCCATGGCACGGGCGCGGGGGAGCGGCTGCTCGCGGTCACCTTCAACGATCTGGTGACGGGCGGGCGCGAGGCGGAAGAGACAGCCGAACTGGAACGGGCGCGGGCGATCGCGGCGAATCCGCGGCTGCACCATGTGGTGGTCGCGGCCGGGGAGGAGAGCCTGCCGTACGCGGGCCTCGACGGGGCGCTGACCGACGAGCCCGCGCCGTCGCTGGTCACGGCGGAACGTCACCGCAGTCGGCTGGCCGCGGGGAGCGCCGACCACTTCACAGGGGCGGGTGCGCGGCAGGTCCTGGACGCGCATCCGGCGCGGCTGGCGGACTTGCTGCTGGACCGGCGGCGCCGTCATCTGCTGCGCCCGGCCGCGGCGTTGGCGCGCGCCGAGGGCCCCTCGCCGCAGTCGCTGTTCATCCCGCTGACGGTGTACCGGGCGGCGCGGCGGCTGGCCCGTACGCCCTACCGCACCGGCCTGGAGGCGGCGGCGGACCACCTGCTCGAGGCGAACCGGCCCGGCGGCCTGCGGGGCGGCACCGGGCCGCTGGGTGCGTCGCTCGCCGCGCTGACCTGGTCCCGGCCGGGGCCTGCCGCGCGCTGGCTGACGGGTGAGGCGCTTGCTGAAGTATCGGTTCGCCTGACGGGGGCGGCGACGCGCCCGACGTCGGTCCAGCGCCCCGGCGAGGCACGCGCCCGAGCGGCGCTGACCCGCCACGCGTCGGACCAGCGGATCCTGGAACAGGCCGCGGAAATCCGCAGCCAGCGCCTGCATGCGCCCTTTCTGGACAACCAGGTCGTACGGGCCTGCCGCGACCTTCCCGAATCGCTACGGGTCAAGCCGGGCGCCCGCGCGGAAGTCCTCCGCAAGGTCCTCGCGGGCGCGGGCATCCATGACCTGCCCCCCGGCTGGGGCGCGACAACCCACGCATCGTCCACGGCGGCGGCCCGCACGGGCCTGCGCGCCTCGCTCCCCCACCTGATCGCCCTCTTCGACGTCCCGCTGCTCGCGGACGCCGGCCTGGTGGAGGCCCGCGTCATCCGCAAGGCTCTCCGCGCGGCGTCGGAGGGCGAACCGGTTCCGCTGGACGGTCTGGCGGATCTGATCTCGACGGAACTGTGGCTGCGGCGGTTGCTCTCTCGCCGGGGCACGTGCTGGACGGGCACGGCGGCGCCGAGGCAGAGGGCGGTGGCGGGAGGGGTTCCGCCGAGGCCGACGCTGCAATCGGGGTGACGGCTGCGGGGTGATGGCTGTGGGTGACGGCTGCGGGTGGCGGCAGCGAGGCGGCCCGGGAGCCGTGGGGCCCGGGAGCCGTGGGGCCGGGGGCTGGGCTGCAGTCGGGCCCGGTCAGCGGCAGCTGATCCGGGACTGGGCCCAGTCTCCGAGCGCCGCCGAGTCGAGCGCCTTCTGCGGTTCGACGACCAGCCGGATCGTCTTCAGTCCGGCGAGGGACACATGCGCCGGCACGGCCGCGCCCCCACCGCGCATCACCGGGGACCGCCACAGCCGATAGCCGTCGCCGTAGACGGAGAAGCGCATCGCGCCCAGGCCCAGCGTCAGGTCGTCGACCCCGACCAGCGCGTCGTAACTGGCGCACTGCCGGTTGAGGTCGATGGTGACGGAGGACTTGGCGTGCACGGTCACCCCGTGTCCGTACCGCCTGCCGTCGATCGACATCCCCGAGCGCTGCCAGAGCCAGCTGCTCCCACGCAGGCGCACCTCGGGCCGGGTGTGGTCGCCCAACAGGCCGTACTCCAGCCGGTTGACCTGGTACACCCGCAGGGCCGGAGCGGGCGGCGGGGTGGGCTTCGGCGTGGGCTTGGGGGTGGGCGGCGCGGGCGGGGCCGGAGGCTTGGGCTCTGGCTGGGCAGGCGTGGGTCCGGGCGTCGAAGTCGAAGTCGGCGTCGGCTCGGCGGTCGGCGTGGGCGCCGACGCGGCCGTGGAATTCTTCGGCGGCGGGGTCGGCTCCGACGGGTTCGGGTCCGCCGCGGACCGCGCCGGGGGCTCCGGCTTCGATGACGGCGCGGGCTTCTGCGGTACGACGGGTTGCGCGGCCGAGGGCTTCGCCTCGGGCTGCGGCGCGGTCTTGGGGCCGTCGCCCGAGAACGCCCACACCAGCCCGGCGGCCGCCGCGACGGCCACCGCCGCCGCGATACCGGCCTTCGCCGGTGCGCCCAGTCCCTCCGCTGCCGCGGCTCCACCGGCCGCACCCCCGGAGCCGCCCGACGCACCGCCCGCGGCAGCGGCGGCCGCACCGGCCCCCGCGGCCCCGCCGGCCACGACCCCGGCGACCTTGAGGGAGTACCCGGCGGCGAACCAGCCGATGACCGCGACCGGCAGCAGCGCCGGAATCCCGGCGTTGACATGCGCGAGCTCGCGCGCGGCCAGCCGGCACCTGGGGCATTCGTCCAGGTGCTTGCGCAGCCCCCGCTCTGCCCGCATCCGCAGACCCCCGCGGGCATACGCCCCCAGCCGGTCGGCGTACCGGGCGCAGTCGCCGCCGGAGGTGAGCGCGGTGCTCACATGGGCCTGCAGATAGGCCTGCTTGAGGCCTTCGCGGGCCCGGCTGGCCAGCACCGCCGTGGCGTTGGCGGTCAGCCCGAAGAGCGGCGCGACCTCGCTCGGCGACTCCTCCTCGACGGTGGTGTGCCAGAGGACCGCCTGCCAGCGCTCGGGCAGCGAGCGGAAGGCCCGGATGGCCAGCGACTGCTCCGCCTCGTGCATCGCGCGCACATCGGCGCCCAGGTCGAGCGCGACGTCGTTGGCCGCGTCCGAACTGCGGGCGGCTTCCGCGGCGAACACCGCGAAGTCCTCGACCAGTTGCTCCCGCTTTGCCGTTTTCATCCAGGCGGCGGCGACGCGCCGGACGGTCGTGAGGAGATACGCCCGCACCGCCTGTTCGGGCCCCGAGCCCCCGCGTACCGCCTGCAGTGTGCGCGCGAACACCTCGGCCGTCAGATCGTCGGCGGTGTGCGCGTCCCGGCAGCAGGTGCGCGCATAACGGCGGACGGCGACCGAGTGGCGGCGGAACAGCTCCTCGTAGGCGCTGTCGTCGCCGTCCCGCATCCGCTGAATCAACTCGGCGTCGGACGCCGGCAGTTCGCGCGGCGGAGTTACGGAGTCGAGGCTCCCACCCCCGAGGCTCCCGCCCTCGCGCTGCGACGGCACGACATGCTCGTGCGCGCCACCCACCCCGGAACCGGACGCGCAGGACGCACCAGCGGGACCCGAGGCGCCAGGCACCCCGGACGACCCGCCGGGCCCTCGAGGGCCCGGCACCTGCCGAGAGGGCAGCTCGGCCCGCTCAGTGCCGCCCGATCCATCGAGTGACTCGTCCCGACCGTCACCGCTCATCGCGGAAGCCCCCGTAAAGCACCATCAGACCCGAACACCGGCCAAGAGTGCCACAGAGCGGCATGGGTCCATACCCCCTGCCACGTCAACCACTCATCCGGGGAGGCTCCCGGATCCGAGCCACCCCTCACTCGTTCGGGGAAGGCTCAACCAGCCTTGTGTAAAAGTCAGTTGGCGACCAGGCAAGAGCAGAACCGGCGGATCGCTCACTCACCGCAGGCGCACCTCACGCGGATCGCGACCGCAGCCCCTCCAGCAGGATGTCCAGCAGCCGGGCCGAAGCCGCCGCCTGCTGTGCCGCATCCGGCAGCGAAGGCGCGGCCGTGGCTATCACCAGCAGCACGTCCGCCACGGTCACATCGTCGCGCAGCTCACCCGCCGCCCGCGCCCGGTCGACCAGCTGCCCCACGACCTCCAGCAGATCCGCCGCGCCCGTGTCGTCCTGCTCATCGGCCGGCACCGGACGCGGCCCGACCACCCGCAGCCCGGGCTGCGCGCCGACCCGCTGAAGCGGCACCCGCGCCGCGTCCCGTACGCCGGCCGTCGACTCGTCGGCGTCCACGCCCACCCGCAGCACCTGCGGCGGCAGCAGCCGTCCCGCGCCCGAAGCCACCGACGTCCGCAGGAAACGGGAGAGCGCCGACCACGGCTCCTCCTCCTGCCCCAGAGCCGTACGCGCCTGCTCCGTCAGCCGGGAGGTCTCCTCCTCGGCTATACGCCGCACCAGCACGTCCTTGCTCGGGAAGCGGCGGTACACCGTTCCGACGCCGACCCTGGCCCGGCGCGCCACGTCCTCCATCGGCGCGCCGTACCCCAGCTCGCCGAACACCTCGCGAGCAGCCCGCAGTACATGCTCGAGATTGCGCTGTGCGTCCACACGCAGCGGCGCCGAGCGGCTGGCCCCGCCCGATCCCGCCCGTCCGTTCCCGTCGGCCGTCGAACCCTGTGCGACGGCAGCCTGCCAATGCGAATCCTGAATGGTCATACACGTTCCCCCGGTCATGATGTCTCCCCCCGGAGACCTCCCCGCCCAGTCTGCCGAGCGTGCCTTGACCGGACACCCCGACGAGGTACGAACATAGTTGAGCCAGGGTCAATTCAGAAGGGGGTACTTCCGCACAGAGCGCCCCCCGATCGGAGCAAGGGCCGGAAGGTTCCTGTTTAGGCCCCCTCCCACAACCCTCCTCGCAGGGTCTGACCTGCACACCTTCCCCGCCGCCCGGCGGAGCGCCGCCGCAGAGTGGCGTGAAGCCTCCGGTCACACAATTTGCCGAGGCTGTGGACAAACGCCTGAGGTCGTTGCCTCATGGGATGGTGAAGGCTGCTAACTTCCGGGGGACGACCCCCGGCCCCCCGCAGGGCGCGCGCATTCTCGTCGTCGGCGGCGGCTACGTCGGGATGTACACGGCACTGCGTCTCCAGCGGAAACTGAAGCAGGAGCTGGCTCGTGGCGAGGCGGAGATCATGGTGGTCGCGCCCGACCCGTACATGACCTATCAGCCCTTCCTCCCGGAAGCGGCCGCCGGTTCCATCTCCCCGCGTCATGTCGTGGTCCCCCTGCGCCGCGTGCTCAACCAGTGCAAGATCGTCATCGGCGAGGCCAAGGCAGTCGACCACGGCAAGCGCACCGCGACCGTCGCCACCCTCGCCACCCTGGAAGAGGGCACCGGCCCGGTGGAGATCATCTACGACGAACTCGTCATCGCGCCGGGCTCGGTCTCCCGCACCCTCCCGATCCCCGGCCTCGCCGACTACGCCATCGGCTTCAAGACCGTCGAGGAAGCCATCGGCCTGCGCAACCACGTCATCGAGCAGATGGACATCGCCTCCTCCACCCGCGACCCCGCGATCCGTGACGCGGCCCTCACCTTCGTCTTCGTCGGCGGTGGCTACGCGGGCGTGGAGGCACTCGCCGAGCTGGAGGACATGGCCCGCTACACCGCGCGGTACTACCACAACATCAAGCCCGAGGACCTGAAGTGGATCCTCGTCGAGGCCAGCAACCGCATCCTCCCCGAGGTCGGCGAGGAGATGGGCAAGTACGCCATCCGCGAGTTGCGTTCGCGCAATATCGACGTACGCCTCGAAACCCGCCTGGACTCCTGCGAGGACCGTGTCGCCGTACTCAGCGACGGCACCCGCTTCCCGACCCGCACGGTCGTCTGGACCGCGGGCGTCAAGCCGGCGCCGGTCCTCGCCGCCACGGATCTGCCGCTCAATGAGCGCGGCCGGCTCGTCTGCACCGCCAAGCTCGCCGTCGCCGGCGTCGACCACGCCTGGGCAGCAGGCGACGCCGCGGCCGTTCCGGACGTCACCACCGAAGAGCCGGGCAAGGAATGCGCGCCCAACGCCCAGCACGCAGTGCGCCAGACCAAGGTCCTCGCCGAGAACATCACGGCGTCGCTGCGCGGCGAGCCCCTCAAGGAGTACGCCCACAAGTACGTCGGATCGGTCGCCTCCCTCGGCCTCCACAAGGGCGTCGCGCATATCTACGGCCGTAAGCTCAAGGGCTATCCGGCCTGGCTGATGCACCGCGTGTATCACCTCAGCCGCGTCCCCACCTTCAACCGCAAGGCCCGGGTACTCGCCGAGTGGACCTTGTCCGGGCTGTTCAAACGCGAGATCGTCTCCCTCGGCTCGCTGGAACACCCGCGCGCCGAATTCGAACTCGCCGCGGGCGGCAGACGCCCGGGCCACGGACCGGACAGCGCACCGCACCATGGACCCAAACCGGGGCCCAAACCCGGCTCCCAGCCCGGCTCCACGCCCGGACCGAGGCCCGGACCCGAGCCCGGCTCCGACGGCGACCCGCAGGGCGGCTCCAGAGGGAACTGAGGGAACTGGACGACGAGGACTGTCAGTCCGGTCGGTCACACTGGACGTGTGACCATAGGTGGGCTCACACCTGCACAGAGTGACCCTTGGCGACAACCATTGAGGCTAGAAAGTCAGTGAACTTCACGCGTTGGAGCGCAAGGCTCCCGGGGACGCAGCGCCGCGCCGCAGCGCGGAGGACCGACCGTGGGATCTCCCCCGCTCAGCGAGGGGAAGGCTCCGTGCCGGCGGCCCGCGTCGAGTACGAACAGCAGCCGGAGCCCCTGTCCGACGTCCCCGCCCTCGATGACTTCTCCGTGCCCGAGATCCTCGGCCGCCTGCCCGCCCTGGTCGCCGTGGTGTACGGCACCGAGCACCGCGTCGCGTACGTCAACGACGCGTACGCCTCGGCCTTCGGCCACCGCCCGGCCGGCACGGCCGCCGCCGACACCTGCCCCGAGCTCGCCGAACTGGGCCTGCTGCCGCTCATGGACCAGGTGCTGCGCAGCGGCAAGCCCCGCACCGTCAAGTCCCGCAAGGTCCACGGCCAAGGCTCGTACACCGTCACCTGCCTGCCCGCCGAGAGTCCCAAGGAAGGCGGCGGAGTCCTCGTCTTCGCCGCCGACGTCACCGACCACGCCGAGGCCGCCGAACGCCTGCGCGCCAGCGAGCGCCGCCACCGCGAGACCGCTG
This sequence comes from Streptomyces sp. NPDC019443, assembly GCF_044389785.1. NCBI lineage: Bacteria > Bacillati > Actinomycetota > Actinomycetes > Kitasatosporales > Streptomycetaceae > Streptomyces > Streptomyces sp. NPDC019443. Next base: position 3,639 of record NZ_JBIRYJ010000018.1, on the reverse strand, counting down.
TCACCCTCCAGAGATCGCTGCTCCCGCAGGAGTTGGAGCAGCCCGACGACCTGCGCATCGCCGCGACATATCAACCGGGCGGCACGGACGCCGCGGTCGGCGGCGACTGGTACGACGTCATCACCCTCGGCGCCGGCCGCACCGCCCTCGTCATCGGCGACGTGATGGGCCGCGGTGTCCGCGCGGCCGCCGTCATGGGCCAGCTCCGCACGGCCGTGCGGGCCTACGCCCGCCTCGACCTCCCGCCGCACGAGGTGCTCCAGCTGCTGGACGGCCTGGCCTCCGAGATCGACGCCAACCAGATCGCCACCTGCGTCTACGCCGTCCACGACCCGAACGAAGGCCGGCTCGTCTACGCGTCGGCGGGTCACCTCCCGATCCTCGTACGGGACGAGGACGGCACGGTCCGCCGCGCGGAGGAACCGACCGGCCCGCCGCTCGGCACCGGCGGCTGGCTCCACACCTCCGGCACCATCGCCCTCCCGCCCGGCTCCAGTGCCGTCCTCTATACGGACGGTCTTGTCGAGCGCCGCGGCGAGGACATCGACGAGGGAGTGGCCGCCCTGGAGCGCGCGCTCCGCGGAGCGACCGGCACGCCGCAGGTCGTCTGCGACCGGCTGATCCGCTCCCTGGGAGTGACCGCGGAGCACGACGACGACGTGGCCGTACTGGTCGTGCAACACCCCACGCGTACGGGTGTATCCGCCGAGCTCTTCCACAACGCCGCCCTGGAGCTGCTCGGCGGCATCGAAGCGGCGCCGCGCGCCCGCGCCTTCGCCTCCGGCGTCCTGGCCTCCTGGCGTTTCTCTCCCGAGCTGCACGATCTGGGGGTGCTGGCCGCCAGCGAACTGGTTGCCAACTCCCTTCAGCACGGCACCCCGCCCATGCGCCTCAGACTCCGCCGCACCGACCGCCGCCTGATCATCGAAGTGACGGACGGCGACGACCACCTGCCGCGCCGCCGCCGCGCGGAAACGGAAGACGAGGCGGGCCGCGGGATTTCCATCGTCGCGACGATCGCCTCGTCCTGGGGGAGCCGCCGCACTCCGGGCGGCGGCAAAGCGGTGTGGTGCGAGTTCGCCCTGCCCGCGTAGTCCTTCCCGCGTGCCTCGTCAGGCAGCGGGCTCCATCTGCTCGGCCGGCTTGTGCGTGGCGACCACCCGCGACCTCGACCCGAGCGAGGGCTGGTCCTGTACGGGAGTGAGCCGCCTGCCCAGCCGCAGCGCCAGCAGGCTGATGCCCAGCGAGAACAGCACGAACGTCACGATGTACGGCCCGTGCAGCGCGGCCCCCATCGGGCCGCCCACGGCCGGACCGACCGCCAGCGCGAGCTGCTTGACCAGGGCGAAAGCGGAGTTGTACTGCCCGACCATCGCCTCCGGCGCCAGATCGGCGACAAGCGGCGCGACGGTCGGCGACAGCATCGCCTCACCGAGGCCGAAGAGCCCGTATGCGGAGACGAACGCGGCGGTCGCCATCGCCTGGCTGCCGTGCCCGAGTCCCGCGTACCCCGCCGCGATCCACGCGACGGCCCAGATCAGCCCGACGACTGCGATCACCCGGCTGCGCCTGCGCCGCTCGACGAACTTCAGCACGACGAACTGCGCGACCACGATCACCGCGGTGTTGGCAGCCAGCGCCGTCCCGAGGGTCGCGGGCTCGATCCCGGCGGCCTCGGTCCCGTACGCGGCGAGCCCCGACTCGAACTGTCCGTAGCAGGCGAAGAAGAGGACAAAGCCCAGCACGCACAGCTGCACCATGGCCCGGTGCCCGAGCAGCGCGCGCATCCCGCCCTTGGCCTTGGCCTCGGCGTTCTCGGGCCGCACCTCCTGCAGCGAGAGGGAACGCGGCAGCCGCACACTGAACGCGATCCCCGCGAGCACCAGGAACATCGCGGCCTCGATGCCGAACAGCAGGAGGAAGCTCCCCGGCCGGCTCTCGTCGACGATGTGCCCGCCGATCAGCCCGCCGATGCCGAGCCCGAGGTTCTGCAGAAAGAACTGCGTGGCGAAGGCGCGGGTACGGGTCGAGGCGTCCGAGCTCCAGACGATCATCGTGGCGAGCGCGGGCTGCATCACGGCCGTGCCGGCCCCGAGCAGCGCGGCCGACAGCACAGCGGCCGGCACACTCCCCGCGAGCCCCATCGACGCCGCGCCGACGGACGCGAGCACGGCAGCCCCCACCAGCACGGGCAGCGGCCCGCGCCGGTCGATGACCCGCCCGGTGAAGGGGAGAGCGACGAGTGCGGCCAACGCGAAGACGGCGAGGACGGCACCGGCCGTCGTCGCGCCCAGGTCCCGCACCTGCGCCACATAGACGTAGAGATACGGAACGGTGAAGCCGAGTCCGAACGCGCTCAGCGCGTTCCCCGCCTGAATCCGGCGCATCGCTGCACCCGTCGCCCTGGTCACACTCACCTGCCTTGAGGTCTTGAAGGACTGAAGTCTGAAGACTTCAATACTAAAGTTAGATCCTCAACAGTACACAGTGAAGGACTTCAACGCCAACGCACCCCGTGCGATACTTCGGCGCATGCCAACCGAGAGCCCCGAGGGCCCCGAGTCGCCCGGCAGTCCCGGCCCCGGCCTGCAGGAACCGAGCCTCGACGAACAGATCGCCGCCTATCAGCGCGAGTTCGGCGACCTGGACCCCCAGGTCGAGAAGGTCGTCTCGGCTCTGGGCCGCCTCAACCGCCGGATGAACGTCGCGTACGGCCGCCAGGTCGCCGAGCTCGGCATCAGCAACGCCGAGTGGGAAGTCCTGAAGAGCCTGGTGCTCGCGGGGGCCCCGTACCGGATGGGCCCGGGCGAACTCGCAAAGCGCCTCGGCCTCACCCCGGCCGCGATGACCCACCGCATCGACCGCATGGCGAACGAGGGCCTGGTCACCCGCGACCGCGACGAGACCAATCGGGTGCGGGTCATCGTGGAGCTGACGGACGAGGGCCGTACGAAGTGGCTCGAGGCGATGCGCATGGCGACGAACTTCGAGGAGGACCTGCTCCAGGACCTCTCGTCGGACGAACGGGCCTTGCTCGGTGAGCTCCTGATCCGCGTCCTGCGTCGCGTGGAACACGCCCAGCCGGACGCCGGCGGCAGGCTCACCGACCTGGACTAGGACGCCGGTGGGGCGGAGTTGACACACCCTGCACCCGTACGTAAGGTTCTTCGAGTTGTCACGGAGCCGGAACGGTTCCGCGGCAGCCACTCCCGCCGCGAATGCGGCACCCAACTCAGCACGATCTCCCAACCGGGATGAATTTCGGCATGCCGTAATTCATTTCGAAGACTGGATTATGAGTCGCCCGGGAAATCCGCTAGAGTTCGGACGTCGGAACGGCCCAACAGTCGGAAAGGCAACCCGAGTTCGACCGGGAATCAGGCCCGAAAGGATCTGATAGAGTCGGAAACGCCGGAAAGCTGAAAGGCTGGAAAGCGAGCCCCTTCTGACGGGGAATCGGACACGAAAGAGTCTGATAGAGTCGGAAACGCAAGACCGAAGGGAAGCGCCCGGAGGGCCCCGTGAAAAGGGTCTGAAGGAAGCGTCCGTTCCTTGAGAACTCAACAGCGTGCCAAAAGTCAACGCCAGATATGTTGATACCCCGTCCATCTTCGGATGGTCGTGGTTCCTTTGAAGTCC
>NZ_JBIRYJ010000017.1:0-137698 GCF_044389785.1 Streptomyces sp. NPDC019443 | reverse complement strand
CACGATGATGGCCGACCAACTCGACACCGCCATCGAACAGAACGGCAAGGGCGACCTCGCCGCCCTCCTCACCGGCAACGACACCTGGACCGTCGTCGGCTGATGTGTCACTGAGGCGCCCCGAAGCCCGGATCTCCTGTCAGGAGGTCCGGGCTTCGTCGTACACGGCACGGGCCTGCTGCACCTCGTCGAACCGCCGTTCGGTCCAGCGGGCCAGCCCCCACACCTGCTCGGCGGCCTCCTTGCCGAGCGCGGTCAGGGAGTAGTCGACACGTGGCGGGATCACCGGCTTGGCGTCGCGGTGCACAAAGCCGTCGCGCTCCAGGGTCTGGAGTGTCTGCGCCAGCATCTTCTCGCTGACGCCGCCGACCTCCCGGCGCAGTTCGCTGAAGCGGTACGAACGCTCCAGCAGCGCGGCGAGGACGAGCACCCCCCAGCGGCTGGTGACGTGCTCCAGGACGATGCGGGAGGGGCACATCTTGTCGTTCACGTCCGGATTCCTGCTTACGCTCATACCAGTACCTTACTTCAAAGTGGGTACTTTCGTTTAGTTAGCACCCTTCGTAGGGTGAGTGCCGAGCCCTACGAATTGGAGAAACACCATGAGCATCGTCGTCACCGGAGCCACCGGAGCCCTCGGCCGTCTCGTCATCGACGAGCTGCTCGCCACGGTCCAGGCCGACCAGGTCGCCGCGGTCGTCCGCGACAAGGAGAAGGCCGCGGACCTCGCGGCGCGCGGCGTCGAACTGCGCATCGCCGACTACAGCGCTCCCGAGACGCTGGCCGGGGCCTTCCGCGCCGGTGACCGCGTGCTGCTGATATCCGGCAGCGAGGTCGGACAGCGGGTGGCGCAGCACACCGCCGTGGTCGAGGCCGCGAAGACGGCAGGCGTCGCACAGCTCGCGTACACGGGCGTACTGGGCGGCCCCGACGCCGACTTCCAGCTGGCCGCCGAGCACAAGGTCACCGAGCGGGTGATCCTCGACTCGGGCCTGCCGTACACCTTCCTGCGCAATGGCTGGTACACGGAGAACTACACCGAGCACCTCGCCCCGGTCCTCGCGCACAACGCCGTCGTCGCGAGCGCCGGCGACGGCCGGATCGCCTCGGCCGCCCGCGCCGACTACGCCGCCGCGGCGGCCGCCGTGCTGACCGGCGAAGGCCACCTGGGCAAGGCGTACGAACTGAGCGGCGACGCCGCCTGGTCCTTCGCGGAGTACGCGGCCGAGCTCTCCCGGCAGACCGGCCGGACGATCGCGTACAGCAACGTACCCGCCGAGGCGCACGTGGGAATCCTGACGGGCACGGGCATCCCCGGGCCGTTCGCCGAGATCCTCGTCGACGTCGACGCGGCGGTCGGACGCGGGCTGCTGGCCGGCACGACGGGTGACCTGGCGCGGCTGGCCGGGCGCCCCACGACGCCGCTCGCCGACTCGGTGGCGGCGGCGCTCGCCACCGACTGACTTGCAGACCGCCTGACTGACCGCCGGACCGACCGGCCATCCGACCGGCCATCCGACCGGCCAAGATCCGTCATGACCGTATAGCGATACGGGCATGACAGCCCGGCCCTGCGCCGCGTACCTTCTTCGTGGTGATGCGCGGGTGATGCGCGCAGGGCGGGAGGGGCCAGTGAAGTCGGACGGTGAACAGCGGGCAGGACTGCTGTACGGGATCGGGGCCTACGGAATGTGGGGCCTGGTCCCGCTCTTCTGGCCGCTGCTGAAGCCGTCGGGAGCGACGGAGATCCTGGCACACCGGATGGTCTGGTCGCTGGCCGTCGTCGGCATCGCGCTGCTGGCGCTGAAGCGCTGGGGCTGGCTACGGGAGCTGATACGGCAGCCCCGCAAGCTGGGGCTGATCACGGTCGCCGCGGCGGTGATCACCGTCAACTGGGGCGTCTACATCTGGGCCGTGAACTCCGGCCATGTCGTCGAGGCGTCGCTCGGCTACTTCATCAACCCGCTGGTCACCATCGCGATGGGCGTGCTGCTCCTGAAGGAGCGGCTGCGTCCGGCGCAGTGGGCGGCGGTCGGCACCGGCTTCGCCGCGGTGCTGGTGCTGGCGATCGGGTACGGGCAGCCGCCGTGGATCTCGCTGGTGCTGGCCTTCTCGTTCGCGACGTACGGCCTGGTCAAGAAGAAGGTCAACATCGGCGGGCTCGAGTCGCTGGCCGCCGAGACCGCGATCCAGTTCCTCCCGGCGCTCGGCTTTCTGCTCTGGCTCGGCGCGGACGGATCCGCCACCTTCGGGGCGCACGGCGCGGGGCATGCGGCACTGCTCGCCGCGACGGGAGTGGTGACCGCGGTGCCGCTGGTCTGCTTCGGCGCGGCGGCGATCCGGGTGCCCCTCTCGACGCTGGGGCTGCTGCAGTACCTGGCGCCGGTCTTCCAGTTCCTGCTGGGGATCCTGTACTTCCACGAGGAGATGCCGGCCGAGCGTTGGGCCGGCTTCGCGCTGGTCTGGCTGGCGCTGACCTGTCTGACCTGGGACGCACTGCGCACGGCACGGCGTACGAAGGCGGCGGCGCTGCGGCTGGCGGCGGCGACGGCTGCTGCTCCTGCTCCTGCTCCGACGCGGGCGACGCCGGCTCCTGCGGAGCCCACCGCCTGACGCATCCGTCCCCGGGAATTAACACTCGATCGGCTCACCTGCGGGGCTGGGCGCAGGCCCCGACCGCTCGACCGGTGCTACCACCGGATGTACAGGCCCCGATGTGCGCGGCCCCCGGAGCGGAGTGAGTGCGTCATGTCGCAGCCCCTCGCCCAGCCCCTCGTCCCGCCCCTCGCCCTTACGGTCGACTTCGGACAGGGGATCACCGACGCGTGGTCGGCAGTGGCCAGGTTCGTGCCGAAGTTCATCGGCTTCCTGGTCATCCTGCTCATCGGCTGGCTCGTGGCGAAGCTGGTGGCCCGGGGCGCCGACCAACTCCTGCGCAGGGTCGGCTTCGAGAGGCTCTCGGAACGCAGCGGGGTCGCCAATGCTCTGCACGGGTCGAAGTACGACGCGACCGGGATCCTCGTCAAGATCCTCTACTACGGGATCCTGCTGATCGCGCTGCAGCTGGGCTTCGGCGTCTTCGGACCGAACCCTGTCAGCGGCATGATCAACAGTGTTGTCGGGTGGCTGCCGAAGGCAATCGTCGCGTGTGTGATCGTCGTCGTGGCCCTGGCCATCGCACGCGCGGTCCGCGACATCGTCCAGGGGGCGCTGGGCGAGACCTCGTACGGCAAGATCCTGTCCACGGTGGCCTGGGCGTCCATCGTGGCACTCGGCGTGATCGCGGCGCTCAGCCAGGCGGAGATCGCGACCTCGGTGACCGGCCCGGTGCTCACGGCGGCGCTCGCCTCGATGGCGGGCATCCTGATCGTGGGCGTCGGCGGCGGCCTGATCAACCCGATGCGCCACCGCTGGGAGCGGTGGCTGTCGGCCGCCGAACAGGAGGCGGCCCGGGCCCGCGGCACCACCGGCGCGTACGAACGGGGCGGGCGGGACACGACTGCGGGCCGGCCGCCCACCGAGCGGCGGGCTCGCCCGCCAAGGCGCGTAAGTCCGGCGGACGAACCGGAGAACATCGACCCGATGTGAAGGTCCCGCTCCGCCTACGACGCCACCTGACGAGGCACCCCCAAGGGCCTGTACGACATCGGCCATCACGGCCTTCCAGTGCGCCCGCTGCCGCTCACGCGCCACCCCGTTCGCCAGATGCTCCTGATGGAAGCGGAGTACAGCCTTCTCCCCCGCCCCCGACGCGGAGACCGCGACCTGGAGGGTGGTCGTGCCGTACGTGCGCCGGACCCGGTCCCCGGGCCGGTAGCTGCGCAGCTCGCCCGCGATACCGTCCCCGGTTTCGTACGACTCGCCCTTCTCGGTGGGCAGTTGGGCGACCCTGCCGAGCCAGAGGGCGACACCCTCGGGGCTCGCGATGAAGTCCCACACGGCGGAGACGGGAGTGGCAGCGTCTTCGACACACCGACCTCCCAGCCTGCGTCCTGGGTCAGTCCCGTGGGCCGTTCCGCGGGCCATTCCGCGGGCCGTTCCGCGGTCATCGTCCGTCTCCTACTGCGTGCTCCGCGTGGCGGACGCGGTGCGCCCGCACCTTGTTGCGATTGCTGCACCGTTCCATCGCGCACCAGCGGCGGCGGCCTCATCGAGCGCCTGCGTGGATACGGACAACTGCCGGAAGGATCGACGGTCCAGTCGCACGGTCGGGATGCCTGGCGTGATTACGTCGCCGTCCGGCATCCGGACGACCCCTTCGACAAGGTCAGCGGTGCGGGGCTCGGACGCAGGCTCCTCTTCCAGCGCGTACCGGAGGGAAGTCGTAGCGAAGACGTAACCAAACGCGCCCCCGACTGCGGCCCTTGCTGCCACGGTCGGGGGCGCCTAAGCGGGGTGCCTAGCGGCGTAGGTCCCGGTCCTCTTCCAGCTTCCGCAGGGCCGCGCCCAGCGTCGGCCGGAAGCCCGGACATGGCCGCTCCAGGGGCAGCGCCCAGGCATGCCAGCACGACAGACACCGCCGCACCGTGAGGTGCTCCGGGTCGCGCTCTACGGTGCCGCCGCACCGCGGACACTGCCCCATGACTACTCCCTACGCCGTGACGTCGAACTCGCCCAGCTTGGCACCGCTCAGGAAGTCGGTCCACTCAACCGCCGTGAACTCGACGGTTTCACCGGTCGCTGAATTCCGGACTGCCACCTTGCCGGGAACGTTCGTTGCGATCTCCACACAGCGGGGGTCTTTGTTGTTGTACTGGCACGCCGTGGACGTTCGGAATACAAACTCTGCGTCCATGGAGCTATTCCCTTCCCTCTGAGTGCGGGGAATCGGTCCCCGCGCCGTATTGCAGTGCGCCCCCAACTACGGCCGTAGCTCACGCAGGTGGGGGCGCTGACCCGTACCGGACGGGGGCGACCGGCACGGGGGCATTCGTTGCGGCCCTTGCCCGGAATGGCCGCCATCGGGTTTCTTGCTGGTCTTGCTGGGGCGCCTACTCGTCGCGCGTCACGCACGCATGGTCGGTCACCACGCGGCGGAACATGTCATGTCCAGTGCTGCCGGTATGGCGCAAACACCAATCCTGTGCCGCTTCCTGGTCGTCCATGGGGCCGGAATTCCCATCGCAGTGAGGCGCAGTGCAGAACGCCTCGAACGTGACTCCGCCGTCCGGCACATGCCGGATCGTGTGCTTCACGAAACGTATTACTGAGCGGGTCACGATGCCCCTGGGCCTGGCGAGTTGCTTTGCAGGGCGGGCATGTGCAGGGCGGGAAACCGAATCCCGCATCGGACGGATTGCCGGGGGGACACAGGTGCGTTGTCTTGTCCTGGACTTCCGTCCGGGCGCCTGTCTCGCTATTGACCCGATACACACTGATCGTGATGGTGGCCACGCGATCACGCGCCTTTTCCGGATGCCGCATGGCGCCAGTCCTCGCCCAGGTGGCACAACAGGTAGGGCCGGACCAGGGTCAGGGGCCGTTCCCAGGGGGCAGGCGGGAACCACTGGGCGCGAGGCTCCGGGAGGGTCGGCACGTCTGGGGCGCGCCTCGCTCGATGCCTGCGGGCTGCGACCAGCCGCGCGCCGCATACGGCGGGGCTGGGCTGGGCCGCGGGGGGCGCGTCGGTGCGGCTGTGCCTACCGGGCGTACGGCGGCACCCCAGCGCGCCTGTCAGCCACGCGAGTAACCGTGTTACAAAGTCCATGACTGCCTGCTCTCTCAGGTGGTCCACGCCCCCGGCCGTTCCAGCGGTGCGGGGGTCCTGCGTCGAACCACGCTGCCGCTGGGACGAATCGGTGCCTAGCGGCCACGTGTAGGCCCCGTGTAGGCCAGACTTGAGACATGCGCGGAGAAACAGCGGCCCACATGATCCGGCGCCTACGGCAAGGCAAAGGATGGAGTCAGGCGCGGCTAGCGGCAGAGGCATGCCGCGCGGCGGGTTTACCGCCCGATTCCCTCACCCGGCAGGACATCTACCGGTACGAGAAAGGCAAGCGCACGCCGCGTGAATGGCTGCCTTCCCTTGCCGCCGCTTTGGACGTGCCTGCCACTGAGCTTGAACAGGCAGCCGCGTGCGACGCCCAGGGGGGCGCTCCTGTCACGGTGGCTGACTTCCTCCCAGATACCAACCCATTGGCGCCACTGAAAGCTAGACAGGGGCGCCGAATTGGTGCGGGTGACGTTACCGACCTAGCCGGCCGAGTGCACGGATTGCGCCTCGCGGATGACTTTCTAGCGGGTGGTGATCTAATCGGCCCGGCGCTTAGGGAGTTGCGTTCCGCGGTAAAGCTGTACCGCGAGGGAAGCCACACAGAAGAAGTCGGGCGCGCGTTGCTCGTGCAGATTGGTGAGCTGGCACAGATTGCCGGGTGGATTGCCTCTGACGCTGGGCGCCATGAGGAAGCGGAACGCATCTACAAACTCGGCATGAGCGCTGCCCGACAGGCGCAGGACGGAACGCTAGTCGGCAATCTCGCCGGATCGCTCGCGTACCAGTACAGCAATACAGGGAACGTGAAAGAGGGCCTTACGCTCGCTCAGGCTGCGTTGGAAGCGGCAGGCGACGACACGCCCCCTAGAGCGCGCGCGCTGTATCTTGACCGAATCGCCTGGGCGCACACGCAGGCCAATGAAGCGCAGCCAGCAATTCGCGCGCTGGGCGAGGCATCCGCAGCACTGGCAAACGACAGCGCAGTGAGGGAGTCGCCCCAATACCTGTACTGGGTGGACGCAGGCGAGTTGCAAGTGATGGAGTCGCGCGTCTATACGGAGCTGAAGAAGCCTTTACGCGCTGTGCCACTCCTCCGGGAAGTGCTGGCCCGGTACGACGCTACGCATACCCGTGAACTTGCCCTGTACCTCTCGTGGCTTGCCGTAGCACTGGCCGACGCCAACGAACCAGAGGAAGCGGCAGCAACGGCACAGCGGGTCATCTCGCTTTCCGCAGACGTCGCGAGCGAACGCACAGCGGAACGTGTAAGGGTCGTTCTTCATAGGCTGGATGAATACAGGGACGTGCCGGAAGTGCGGGCAGTTCTGGACGAGGCAGCGTAGCCTCCAGGCTCGGCGAGAGCGGGGACTACGCTACCGAACGCCTGGTTACGTCTTCAATGCAAGTCTCCGAAGGGAAGACGACCAAGAACCGACTCCATCTCGACCTGCACGTAGGCGAGGAGAACCGGGAGGCAGAGGTCGCGCGCCTGGAGGGCCTGGGGGCGTCCGTTCTGTACCACGCGAACGAGCCGATCGGCGTCTGGACCACCATGTCGAACCCCGAGGGAAATGAGTTCTGCGTGGAGTAGTGGAGGCAGAGACGGGGAGCGGGCGTCCGTTATGTGAACACCACTGACCGGTTTCCGCCCTTGACGGTGAGTCAAACTCTCGCTGAACTCACAGCACGCACTGCGCACCACCAGCTCCAACGCCCTGGGACCCGCCGTCCCAGGGCGTCTCGCACGTTCCGTCCTGTCCCCGTACGGAAGTCGGAGCCCCCACACATGACCCCCCACGTGAAGCTCTCCGCCCCCAGAAGAACCGCCGCGGCGGCCGCGCTCGCCCTCGCCGGGCTGCTCGCCTCCGCCGCGGCCGCCCCCGCCGCGACCGCGGCCCCCGCCGCCCCGGCGTCCGCGCTCGCAGCCCCCGACATACCGCTCGCCAACGTCAAGGCGCATCTCAGCGAGCTCCAGTCGATCGCCACCGCCAACGGCGGCAACCGCGCGCACGGCCGGGCCGGCTACAAGGCCTCCATCGACTATGTGAAGGCCAAGCTGGACGCGGCCGGATTCACCACATCCGTCCAGCAGTTCACCACCAGCGGTGCCACCGGCTACAACCTGATCGCCGACTGGCCCGGCGGCGACGCCAACTCGGTCGTCATGGCCGGCGCGCACCTGGACTCGGTCACCTCGGGCGCCGGCATCAACGACAACGGCTCGGGCTCCGCCGGCATACTCGAGACCGCCCTCGCCGTCTCCCGCGCCCAGCTCAAGCCGACGAAACACCTGCGGTTCGGCTGGTGGGGCGCGGAGGAACTGGGCCTGGTCGGGTCGAAGTACTACGTCAACAACCTTCCCTCGGCCGAGCGTTCAAAGATCTCCGGCTATCTCAATTTCGACATGATCGGCTCCCCGAACCCCGGCTACTTCGTCTACGACGACGACCCGGCGATCGAGAAGACCTTCAAGGACTACTTCGCGGGCCTCGGCGTGGCCACCGAGATCGAGACCGAGGGCGACGGCCGCTCCGACCACGCCTCGTTCAAGAACGTGGGCATACCGGTCGGCGGTCTGTTCACCGGCGCGAGCCGTACGAAGTCCAGCGCCCAGGCCCAGAAGTGGGGCGGCACGGCCGGCCAGGCCTTCGACCGCTGCTACCACTCCTCCTGCGACTCCAGCACGAACATCAACGACACCGCACTGGACCGCAACAGCGACGCGATCGCCCACGCCGTCTGGACCCTGTCCACCGAGCCGACCGTCCCGCCCGGCGACTTCTACGAGAACGCCGCCGACGTCGCCGTCCCGGACATCGGCGCGGCCGTCACCTCCACCGTGACCGTCACGGGCCGCACCGGCAACGCCCCGGCCGCCCTCAAGGTCGGCGTGGACATCAAGCACACCTGGCGCGGCGACCTGGTCGTCGACCTCGTGGCGCCGGACGGGACGGCGTACCGGCTGAAGAACTCCAGCGGCAACGACTCGGCCGACAACGTCATCGCCACGTACACCGTCGACGCGTCGAGCGAGACGGCGAACGGGGCCTGGAAGCTGCGCGTCCAGGACGTCGCGGCGCAGGACACCGGTTACATCGACAGCTGGAAGCTCACCTTCTGACCGCCACCCCCCACAGGCTGCATGCGTGTGCAGATACTGCGCACGCATGCAGTCGTCTCTGGAGTGCTTGAGTACGTAAGCCGGCCGCTCCGGCTACGCCGTGATGTCCTTCGTCGTGAAGCGGGCCCACGCCGCCGACCCGAACACCGCCACGTACACGCCCTGCAGGCCGAGGTTCTTGACCACCTCGTCCCAGTAGACGGGCTCCCGCATGAGGTCCGCGAAAGACAGCCAGTAGTGCGGGAAGAGGTAGGGGTGGATCCCGTGCAGTTGCGGAATCGTGTCCAGGATCTGCACCGTGATCAGCAGTCCGACGGTCGTCGCCATCGCCGCGATGCCGCTGCCGGTGAGGGTCGAGACGAACAGGCCGAGCGCCGCGATCCCGGTCAGCGAGGCCGCGACGACGACCGCGACCAGTGCGGCACGCAGCAGCCCGTCCCCGAACGAGATCCGGGTGCCGGAGATCGTGACGACATCGCCGAGCGGGAAGAGCAGCGCCCCGACCGCGAGCGCCGAAGCCGCCACGACCAGGGTCGCCACCAGGCAGAACGCGCAGGCCGCGGCGTACTTGGCGAACAGCAGCCGGGTGCGTCCGGCCGGGGCGACCAGCAGATAGCGCAGGGTGCCGGAGTTCGCCTCGCCCGCGATGGCATCGCCCGCGACGACGCCGATGGCCATCGGGAGGAAGACGGGCAGGGTCGCGGCGAGGGCGGCGAAGACCAGGAACAGCCCGTTGTTGGTGATCTGTGTGACGAAGGCCGGGCCGTGCCCGCTGCCGTCACCGGCCGGACCGCCGTCGCTCGTCTCGATCTTCACGGCGATGCCGATCAGTACGGGTACGGCTGCCAGCACCCCCAGCAGCGCGAGCGTGCGCCAGCGCCGGAAGGTGGTGGTCAGCTCGGAGCGGAACAGCCCCAGGGTCCACAGCGGGCTGGGCCTGCGAAGCGTCCCGGTCGCGTCAGCCGTCCCGACCGCGTCAGCTGTCACGTCTGCCGTCCCGACCGCCCCGGCCCCCTCGACCTCCTCAACCCGCGACATCGAATCCCTCCCCGGTCAGCGCGACGAACGCGTCCTCCAGCGAGGCGCGCTCGATCCCGAACCCTCGTACCCGTACACCGCCGTGCACCAGCGCGGCATTGACCTCCGCCAGCTCCACATCCGCGGCCGGCAGCTCACCGGTCACCCGGTCCTCTTCGACGGTCAGCTCGGTGACGCCCAGCTCTTTGAGCAGCCCGGCCGCGTCCCCCGGGTCGGGCGTGACGACGGCCAGCCTGCCCCGGGCGCCCGCCGCGAGATCGGCGACCGGCCCCTGGGTGAGCAGCCGCCCCTGAGCCATCACCGCGGCATGCGTGCAGACTTGCTCGATCTCGTCGAGGAGGTGGGAGGAGAGAAAGACGGTGGTGCCGTCGGCCGCCAACTCCCGTACCAGGGAACGGATTTCCCGCATGCCCTGCGGATCGAGGCCGTTCGTCGGCTCGTCGAGCACCAGAAGTCTGCGGGGCTGCAGCAACGCGGCCGCGAGCCCGAGCCGCTGTTTCATCCCGAGGGAGTACGCCTTGGCCTTCTTGCCGGCGGCGGAAGTGAGCCCGACCCGGTCCAGCGCGGCGGCGACGCGGGAGCCGCGGGTACGCGGATCGGCGCTCGGGTCGGCGGAGTCGTAGCGCAGCAGATTGTCCCGGCCGGTCAGATACCCGTACAGCGCGGGCCCTTCGATCAGCGCGCCCACCTGGGGCAGCACCGTGCGCACGGCGCGTGGCATGGGCCTGCCGAGGACCGTGGCGCCGCCCGCGGTGGGATCGATCAGTCCCATCAGCATCCGGATGGTGGTGGTCTTGCCCGACCCGTTGGGGCCGAGGAACCCGAAGACGCTGCCGGCGGGCACGGTGAGATCGAGCCCGTCGACGGCCAACTGCCCGCCCCGGTAACGCTTGGTGAGCCCGCGCGTCTCGATGACAGTCTCGACGCCGGTCTCGACGCCGCTCTCGTCGACAGTCTCCATGCCGGCTGTCATTGGTGTCCCCCGTTCAATCGGGTCAGCGCTCCGCCCCACCGTACGGAGCGTACGGCGGGGCGGACAGAAAGCGCGCCTTGGGTTACTTCGCCTCGTTCGCGGCCTTCACGAGTGCGTCCTTGGTGACGGCGCCGACGTAGACCGTGCCGTCGTCCGTCATCAGGGCGTTGACCAGACGGGTCTTGAAGACCGTGCCCGAGCCGAACTTCCCGTCGACCTGGTCGCCCAGCGCGTTCAGGAACTTCTCGGCCTCCGGCGGGACCTCGCCGTCCTTCGGCGCGCTGAAGCCCTCGCCGCCAGGCGTCTCGATCTTGGCGATGGAGGTCCAGCCCTTGCCGATGATGTTCAGCCCCTGGAAGTCCTCCAGGCCCTTGAACTCCTCGTGGTTCTTCGCGCCGTGCTCCTGGCCCTTCCCCTTCTCCACCTCGTCCGCCTCGGTCACCTTCGCGCCCTTGGGCGGGGTGAAGTCGAAGGTGGACGCGGCCGGCTTGGAGAAGTCGACCTTGGTGAAGCCGGCGTCGATCGCGGCCTTGCCGCCGCTGCTCGGGGTGAGCGTGAACTTCAGCGGCACGCCGTTCTTCGCGTCCACCGCGATCTTGATCGAGCCGATCGTCGAACCGCTCTGCTTCGGCTTGATGACCAGCTGGTACGCATCACGGCCGGCCACCTGCGCGGTGCCGCCCACGGTCACCGACGTGGTCTCGTCCGCGGCCTTCAGCGCCTCGTCGGCGAGCTCCTTGGGCGTGGTCGGCAGGTCCTTCGGCGCGGCCTCGTGCGCCTTGCCTGAACCGTTGCCTGAACCCTTGCCGGAGCCGTCGTCCTTGGAGTGGAAGGCCTCGTTCGACGCGCTGTCGTACGCCCAGACCTCGTCGCCGTTGTGGATCATGCTGTACTCGGCGGTGTCCTGAAGGATCGACAGCTTCTGCTTGTCGGGACCGTCGGCCGCGACCCGCAGTGTGTGCGAGCCGGAGGCCAGCTCCATCAGCTTGCTGCCGGGCGACGCGGACGAGCCCGTCCCTCCGTCCCCGCCCTTGGGGGCGAAGGAGCCGCCGCCCAGGTCGCCGAGGGCACCCAGGGACGGAAGGCCGAGGTCCGTGTTGATCTTCACCGTGCCGGAGAGCTGCTGGGTGTCCGACGCGGCCATCTTCTCGATGAGTTCCTGCGCGGTGATCTTCGGCAGATCGGGGTCACCGGAGGCAGCGAGCGCCGGGACGAGCCCGATGGTCGCCGCCGCCACCCCGGCCACCGCGGCCGGGACGATGTAGCGCGCTGCCTTACGGCGGCCCGCTGCGAGGTCCTTGGCCTCTTCGGTGGTCTGTGCGCTGTCGTTCGGTGCCATGGTGTGCCCTACCTCCGTGGTTGGTCAGGCGTGGTGGTATTCATCTGACCAAATGGGGCGTACAGAAGCGTCAGACCGCGGGAGCAACTTGGCGTACTGCTATGGGATGACAGTAGGACGCGGCGCCTCCCCCAACCAGTAGGGGAAGCGCCGCGAGCCCTGTTGCCGGAAGGGTTACTTCTGGATGAAGACGTAGTCCGCCCCGTAGGGGACGCCGGCGATCGCTCCCTTCTCGCAGCTGCCGGCCGGGGCGACGCCGCCCACGGTGTTCAGCCGGAAGATCTCCTGGGTGCCCGCGAACAGCCCCCGCTTCTTGCCGGACTGGGTGGCCTTCAGGTCCAGTTCAGGGATGTTCTTGTCGCCGTTCGGGGTCTTGCTGATCAGCTTGCCGGTGACGGCGCTGTGGTCCTGCGCGACCCACTGCGGCGTGCCCGAGTTGGGGGCGACGAAGGAGTGGGCGATGTTCCCGCCGAGGACGGCGCGGACATCGCGCTGCTGGAAGGAGCTCTTGCCGTCGTCGCCCTTCTTGCACTCGTAGATCTGCTTGCCCTTGACCACGGAGGCCTGGAAGTTGTCGAGGGCGTCGGCGACGTTGAAGGAGCCGGTCACCTTGTGGAACTGGCCGCGGACGGCGCCGCCCGGGAACTGCGCGGTGTGCAGATTGGCGTAGAAGCCGTTCGGGTCGGTCTTGAAGGCGTCGAGCACCGCCTTGTCCTTGACCTTCACCGTGCCGACGACCGCGCCGGTCCAGCCCTTGGAGTGGGTCTTGCCCTTGCTGAGCAGCTCCGTGAAGTCGATCTTGATTCCGCCGTTGGTCCCCCTCGCACCCTGGTGGACGTGGAGGGCGGTCGGCTTGTCGGTGCCGCGGAACTTCACGGCGACGGACACCTTGTCCCCCTTGACCTTCACAAACTCCAGCGCGGTGCCGTCGCGGTCACCGACGGCGGGTCCGCCCTGCACCGGCTCCTCGTTCGCGCCGTTCAGGCTCGCCACGAAGAGGGAGGCGGCGCGGTCCGAGCCGCTGCCGCCCGCGCCGCTCTGCACCGAGATGCTCGCGGCGCTGCCCCCGTGCCCCGTGTGACCGGCGGTGG
This sequence comes from Streptomyces sp. NPDC019443, assembly GCF_044389785.1. Classification (NCBI taxonomy): domain Bacteria; kingdom Bacillati; phylum Actinomycetota; class Actinomycetes; order Kitasatosporales; family Streptomycetaceae; genus Streptomyces; species Streptomyces sp. NPDC019443. The sequence goes on along the minus strand of NZ_JBIRYJ010000017.1, from coordinate 124,423 downwards.
AGCTCTTGCTGTCGGCGAAGGCCGGCAGAACGGCGAGGGTTACGCCCGCGGCGGCGGCGACGGCGGTGGTACCGATAAGGAAGGTCTTGTTCCGCTTCATTCTGGAATCTCCCCGTACATGATGCCTACGCCCGTTGCGTCGGCTTCCGGGCAGGGGTACGAAGCGGATCCGAGATTAGGCTCAATCCAAGAATGTGACCTGCATCACATACTCCGAGTTGACGCCGGATCCGGCCGCGGCCGTGGTACTGGGCCCGTCAGCCGGCCCGGTGGACCACCGCGTCGCAGAGCTCTTCCAGGGCGGCCTTCGCAAAGCAGTCGGGCAGCGGAGCGAGCATCGCCCGCGCCTCCTCCGCGTACCGCACGGTGTCCCGCCTGGCCTGCTCCAGCGCCGGGTGGACACGCAGCAGTCGCAGCGCCTCGGCGTGCCGGTCGTCGTCCGTCAGATCCCCGTCGAGCAGGGCAACGAGCTCCAGGTCCTCGGCCCGCCCCTGCGCCGCCGCCTGCGCGCGCAGATGCAGCACCGGCAGCGTCGGGATGCCCTCGCGCAGATCTGTGCCGGGCGTCTTGCCCGACTCGTGCGCGTCGCTGGCAATGTCGAGCACGTCGTCGGCGAGCTGGAACGCCACGCCGAGCCGTTCGCCGTACTGGGTGAGGATGTCCACGACACCCTCGTCCGCGCCGGACATCATTGCGCCGAACCTGCCCGAGACCGCGATCAGCGAGCCCGTCTTGCCCCCGATGACATCGAGGTAGTGCTCGACCGGGTCGCGGCCGTCGCGCGGCCCCGCCGTCTCCAGGATCTGGCCGGTGACCAGCCGCTCGAAGGCCTCCGCCTGAATGCGGACGGCCTCCGGGCCAAGGTCGGCCAGTATGTGCGAGGCCCGCGCGAACAGGAAGTCGCCGGTCAGCACCGCCACCGAGTTGCCCCAGCGGGCGTTGGCGCTGTCCACGCCGCGCCGCACATCGGCCTCGTCCATCACATCGTCGTGGTACAGCGTCGCCAGATGGGTGAGCTCGACGACCACGGCAGAGGGCACCACACCCGGCGCGTACGGATCGCCGAACTGGGACGCGAGCATCACCAGCAGCGGCCGGAAGCGCTTGCCCCCGGCGCGTACGAGGTGCCGTGCGGCCTCCGTAATGAAGGGCACCTCGCTCTTGGTGGCATCGAGCAGTCCCGCCTCGACAGCCGCCAATCCGGTCTGGACATCGGCCTCAAGAGCCTGGTCCCGCACGCTCAGCCCGAACGGCCCGACGACGGTCACGAGGGGATCTCCTGTCTGCTGACGATCACACGGATTGTCGATGTGTCGCTGGAAACACTCAAGTCAGCGTATCCGGTCGCCTTTCGATCACCGTGGGCGCCTTCCCGCCTCCCCCGGTATGTTCGTGATCAGTCCATACGACCATGAGTGGCCCCTTTGCCCGGAACATTCGCTGAGGTCATGCCATGCACATCCGCACCGATTTCCCGTACGAGACCGCCCACGAGGACATCCGTATCGCGATGCCGGACGGTACGAGGCTGTACGCGCGGATCTGGCGGCCACTGACCGACGAGCCCGTCCCCGCCCTGCTCGAGTATCTGCCCTGCCGGCTGACCGACTGGACCGCGCCGCGCGACTGGCAGCGCCACCCCTGGTATGCGGGCCACGGCTACGCCTCCGTACGTGTCGACGTGCGCGGACACGGCAACAGTGAGGGCCTGCCCGGCGACGAGTACGACGCGACCGAGCTGGCCGACGGCGTCGAGGTCGTCAACTGGCTGGCCCGGCAGCCGTGGTGCACCGGCCGGGTCGGCATGTTCGGCATCGCCTGGGGCGGCGTCAACTCGCTCCGGATCGCCGCTCTCGCACCAGAGCCGCTCAAGGCGATCGTCACCGTCTGCTCGACGGACGACCGCTACGACAATGACGGGCACTACCTGGGCGGTTCGATGCTCGCCGCCGCCATGCACGCCCGGGCCGCCACCATGCTCGCCTTCGTCTCCCGCCCGCCGGACCCCCTCTTCGTCGGCGCCGAGTGGCGCGAGATGTGGCTGAAGCGGCTGGAGGCCGTCGCCCCCCTCATCCACACCTGGCTCGGCCACCAGATCCGCGACGACTACTGGAAGCACGGCAGTGTCCGCGAGGACTACGCCGCCATCGACGCGGCGGTCCTGGCGGTGGGCGGCCGGCACGACCCCTACCGGGACACCGTGCTGCGGCTCGTCGAGCATCTGCCGCACGATCGCGTACGGGGCCTGATCGGCCCGTGGTCCCACCAGTACCCCGACCGGGGCCGGCCGCCGGGTCCAGCGATCGGTTTCCTCCAGGAGACGCTCCGATGGTGGGACCACTGGCTCAAAGACGCTGCCACGGGCGTCATGGCCGAGCCCCTGCTGCGCTCCTGGATCAGCGAGTCGCACCCGCCCGCTACGAGCTACCCCGAGCTGCCCGGCCGCTGGGTCGGGGAACCCGCGTGGCCCTCGCCGCACATCACGCCCGTCCTGTACACACTCCAGGGCGAACCGTTGATCGTCGACTCGCCCCAGCACACCGGAGTGGACGCCGGCAGCTTCCTCCCCTCCGGCAACGACGCCGACCTGCCACCCGACCAGCGCGACGAGGACGCCCGCTCGGCCTGCTTCGAATTCCCGGTCACCGGTGACCCGATCGAGATCCTGGGCCGCCCCCGCCTCACCCTGCGGCTGCGCCTGGACGTGCCCTACGGCCAGGCGATCGCCCGGATCTGCGACGTCGCCCCGGACGGCGCGTCAACCCTGGTCACCCGCGGGGTCCTCAACCTCTCCGCGCGCCACGGCCGCGAACGCGCCAACGCCTGGACGCCCGGCGCGAGCGAGGACGTCTCATTCGAGCTGAACGGCATCGGCCACACCTTCCCGCCCGGCCACCGCATCCGGCTCGCCGTCTCCTCCGCGTACTGGCCGTGGATCTGGCCGCAGACCGGCTCGGCCGGCTTCACCCTGGACCCGGCGGGCTCCCGCCTCGAACTCCCCGTACGCGAGACCGGTGAGAGCACAGCGGACACGATCACCTTCGAGGAACCCGAACAGTCCGCGCCACTGGGTGTCAGCTCCCCCGCCACGCTCGACGAGCAGCGCCCGGAGCGGCTGGTGGTCCGGGACGTCGCCAAGGGCGAATGGCGGCTGGAGGTCGACCCATGCCACGACGGCACCCGCGTCCACCCCGACGGCCTGGAATTCACCGAGGAGGCACTGGAGACGTACTCGATCCGCCAGGACGACCCGCACTCGGCCCGCGCCCGCTCGGACTGGACGATCCGGCTGCACCGACCGGAGCTGGCCTGGGACGTACGGATCGAGACGCGCTCCGAGATCACCTGCGACGCGGCCGACTTCATCACGTCGAACGAGGTGGTGTGCAAGGACCACAACGAGGTCGTCTTCCACCGCACCTGGGAGAAGCGCATCCCGCGGATGGCCGGCTGACAGCCGGTCCGGGCCGGACTTTCCGGCGCCGGTCCAAGCCGGTCCAAGCCGGTCCAAGCCGGTCCTTCCTGCCGGTCCGGGCGCAGTGCCGCGGCGGGGCGACGCCCACGTAACGTGTGTCCCACACCCGTGGAAAGCGAGGCAAGCACCGATGCCCGAGCAGAGCCCGCTCGATCTGGCCGAGGGCGATCCCTTCGGCCCGCACAACCTCCCGTACGGCGTCTTCACCACCGCCGACGAGCCCGACCGCCGACGGCTCGGCGTCCGCATCGGCAACCACGTGCTCGACGCCGGAGCGGCGGCCCACGTCCTCGGCTCCCCCTACGCCGCCCTGCTGGCCCGGCCGAGCCTCAACCCGCTGCTTGCGGCGGGCCGCACCGCCTGGCGCGACGTACGCCGCGCGCTCACCGCCTGGCTCACCGTGCCCGCCCACCGGCAGGACATCGAGCCGCTGCTGCACGCGCTCGACTCGGTCACGCTGCATCTTCCGTACGAGGTGGCCGACTATGTCGACTTCTACGCGAGCGAGAACCACGCCACCAACGTCGGCAAGATCTTCCGGCCGGACGGGGACGCGCTGACCCCCAACTGGAAGCACCTGCCGATCGGTTACCACGGCCGGTCCGGCACCGTCATCGTCTCCGGCACAGACGTGGTGCGCCCCTGTGGCCAGCGCAAGACGCCCGCCGACGCCGCCCCCGTCTTCGGCCCGTCGGTCAAGCTCGACATCGAGGCGGAGGTCGCCTTCCTCGTCGGCACCCCCTCCGAGCTGGGCAGGCCGGTGGCCCTCGGGGACTTCCGCGAGCATGTCTTCGGCGTCTCGCTGCTCAACGACTGGTCGGCGCGTGACATCCAGGCCTGGGAGTACGTCCCGCTCGGCCCGTTCCTCGGCAAGTCGTTCGCCACCTCCGTCTCCGCCTGGGTGACCCCGCTGGAGGCCCTGGACGCGGCGCGGTCCGCCCCGCCCGCCCGCGACTTCGATCTGCTCCCCTACCTCGACGACTCGGACGAGGACGAGCCGGGCGGCTTCGACCTGCGCATCACGGTGGCGGTCAACGGCCAGGTGATCGCCGAGCCGCCGTTCGCCACCATGTACTGGACGGCCGCCCAGCAACTGGCGCATATGACGGTCAACGGCGCCTCGCTGCGTACGGGCGATCTCTACGGCTCCGGAACGGTCAGCGGCCCCGAGGTCCACCAGCGCGGCTCGCTGCTGGAGCTCACCTGGAACGGCCGGGACCCGTTCGAGCTCCCGGAGGGCAAGCGGACGTTCCTGGAGGACGGCGACGTGGTGACGATGACCGCGTGGGCGCCCGGCCCGGACGGCACCCGGGTGGGCCTCGGCGAAGTGACCGGCCGGATCATCCCGAGCGCCGGCTGATGAGTGAACTCACCCTGCCCGAGGAGCTGTTGCTGCTCGCCCTCGACCCGGCGACGGGCCGTCGGCACTGCGGAAGGAGCTACCTCCAGTACGGTCTGGCCGGCGCCGCCCTGGCCGAACTGGAGCTCCAGGGCAGGGTCGCCGAGGCGCGCGGCCGGGTGACCGTGGTCAATCCGCTGCCGCCGCAGGACCCGCTGTCGGCGCAGATACTGGCGAGCCTCCCGGCCCCGGGCACGAGCCGGTTCGGCGGCGGCGTACGCGCCCGGCCCTGGGTCAGGCGCACGGGGCGTCACGTCGAGGAGCTGTGCTTGCACCAGCTGGTGGGGCGCGGTGCGCTGCGGGTGGAGACCCGCCGCTTCCTGGGCCTCTTCCCGTACCACCGCTACCCCGCGGCGGCCGAGGACTGGTCGGTCCCGACGCGTGCGCGCTACGCCCAGTCGATGGCGGCCGGTTTCCCGGACCGCCGCAGCCGGCTGCTGGCCGCCTTCACCACGGCGATCGGTCTTGCGCGGGTGCTGCATCCGGGCCGCACCTGGCGGGAGAGCGGCGCGCTGCGCGTTCTCGTACGGGAGGAGTGGGCCCCGTACGCGGTGCACCGCGCCGTCAAGCAGGACAAGCGGTCGAGCAGTAGCAGCATCAGCATCGGGGACGGGTCCGGCGGCGGAGGCGACGGTGGGGGCGGTGGCGACTGACGCCCCCGCGGTGGCAGATCTTTCCGGCTGACCTGCGTCACCGCAGGTCAGCCGGGTGTTCCGGCGGGCTCTGGTGGCGCAACACTCCGGCAACACCATGCGTGGGAAAGCCTCGGTATGGTCCACCGCATGCCAGCCGAACGAATCCGTGAGCACACCGTGCCGGTCGCCGCGGCGCGCCGGCGGCGGCTGCGCGCGGACCAGGCGCGGCAGCTCGCCGACCTGTTGCGCCACCAGGTGCGTACGGGCGGCTTCCCAGGCGGCGTACTGCTACTCGAAGGCACCATCGGCGACGACTACCGGGTCTCCCGGAACACCGTCCGGCAGGCGCTCGATCTGCTCCGGGCCGAGGGGCTGGTCGAGCGTCAGCCCGGCGTCGGCACCGTCGTGGTGTCCGAGAAGTACCCGCACGGCCTGGACCGGCTGCAGGGTCTCGCCGAGACCCTGCACGAGCACGGCGACGTCACCAATGAAGTCCGTACGGTCGGACCCGTCTGCGCGCCAGCGCCCGTGGCCCGGCGGCTCGGCCTGGCGGACCACGCCGACGTCCTCTACATCGAGCGGCTGCGCCGGCTGAACGGCCTGCCCCTCTCCCTCGACCTCACCTACATCCCCCTCGACATCGGCGCCGGTCTGCTCGGCTGCGACCTGGAGCACACCGATGTGTTCCGGCTGCTCGAGACCCTGACCGGGCAGCCGCTGGGCACGGCCGAGATCACTCTGGAGGCCGTCAACGCCGACGCGCACTCCGCCGCCGTACTGCAGGCCCCGCGCGGCGCGGCCGTGCTCATGCTCGAACGGCTCACGCATCTGTCCGACGGGCGCCCTGTGGACCTGGAGTTCATCCGCTTCCGCGGCGACCGCATCACCATGAGCGGGCTGCTCCACCGCTCCCTCTGACGCCCTTCTTCGCCCTCACCCCTTTCCCCGGGAGACAGCCATGGCTCTGGCCCCCCAGCGCGCCGACGTGCCCGTGACCATCGACGAGTCGAAGTGCATCGACGGCTGCACCCTCTGCGTCGACATGTGCCCGCTCGACTCCCTCGCCATCAACCCGGACAGCGGCAAGGCCTACATGCACGTCGACGAGTGCTGGTACTGCGGCCCGTGCGCGGCCCGCTGTCCCACGGACGCGGTCACGGTCAACATGCCCTATCTGCTCCGGTGAAGCCGGCAAAGGTCGAGAGGTCCGAACTCCCATGATGCGCAAGGCACTTACCGCTGCACTGGCCGTCCTGCTGACCGTCCCGCTCGCCGCGGGCTGCGGCGGCGACGCCAACGCGGGCGGCTCAGGCACGGTCACCGTGACCGTCGGCTACCAGTCCAAGACCATCAACACCGTCACCGCCGGCACCCTGCTGCGCTCCCTCGGTTACTTCGAGCGGGAGCTCGCCGCGCGCGGCAAGCGTGACGGCGTCACGTACAAGGTGAAGTGGCAGGACTACGCCACGGGCGCGCCGATCACGGCGCAGATGACCGCCGGGAAGATCGACATCGGCTCGATGGGTGACTTCCCGCTGCTGATCAACGCGGCCCGCGGCAAGCAGCTGAACCGGCCGACGAAACTCGTCTCGGTCACCGGCTACAACCTTCGCGGCGGCCTCAACACCGTGGTCACCCCGCTCGGTTCGAAGCTGGACTCGCTGGCGGACCTGCGTGGCAAGAAGGTCTCGACAAGCGTCGGCTCGGCGGCCGACGGGCCGCTCGTACGGGCGCTCCAGCGGGCGGACATCGACCCGGAGAAGGACATCCGCAAGCTCAACCAGCAGCCCGCGGTGGGCGCTTCGGCCCTCCAGGCGGGCAGCGCGGACGCGCTCTCGCAGTTCGTGGCCTGGCCGGGGCTGCTCGCCTTCCAGGGCCGGGCGCGGGCGCTGTACGACGGCGCGGAGCTGAACCTGCCTACCTTCCATGGTGTCACCGCACGCGAGGAGTTCGCCAAGAAGCGGCCCGCCGTGCTGGAGGACTTCCTGCGCGCCCAGGCCGACGCGACGGAGTATCTGCGCAAGCAGCCGGTCGCGGCCGCCGAGTCGGTGGCCAAGGCCACCGGGCTGCCGCCCGAGGTCGTCTACCTCTACAACGGCGCGAACGGCATCGCCACCTTCGACCCGTCGATCAAGCCCGCGCTGGTGGACGCGCTGAAGAAGGACGTGCCGGTGCTGCGCTCGGCGAAGCTCGTCGGTGATGTGGATGTGGACGGCTTCGTCGACGACCAGTACGTGAAGCGGGCGTACGGCGACGGCTATGCGAAGGCACTCGCCGCCACCCCGGCGCCCGCGCGGAGCGAGGTGTGGCTGAAGGGCGGGACCACGCAGTCCTTCGACAGCCCGGGCCTGCTGCTGGCTTACCTCGCTCAGAACGCCGCGAACGTCCGGGCCGCGTACGTCCCCGACGCCACGACCGGCACGCTCTGGTTCGCGGACAAGGCGGTGTGGGTGGCGGACGGCACCAAGTTGCTGCCCTTCGTCACCCCGTCGGCGGCCGCCGCGTATGCCGCAGTGCACGCGGGCGCTCGTACGATCCCGTACGCCGAAGCCCTGGAGCGGGCGTCATGACCGCCCGGCACTCCCGGCACGCGCGTCACGTCCTGCGCGTCCTCTCGCTCGCCGGGGCGCTCGGGCTGTGGCAGCTGCTGACCGCCCTCGACGTCAATCTGTGGCTGCGCTTCGAGCAGTTCCCCACCGTCACGGACGTCGCCCGCGAGTTCGGGGAGCGGATCGGCAGCGGCTCGTACTGGCAGGACCTGACCGACAGCCTCACCCGTATCGTCACCGGCTTCGCCCTCGCGGCCGTCGCCGGGGTGGCGGTCGGCACGGCCACTCGGCCTCCGGCGTCCGCGTCGACGACCACGCCCGCACCACCGTGCCCGGTCTGTACGCGGCCGGGGACCTGGCCTGCGTCCCGCACAACTACATGATCGGCGCGTTCGTCTTCGGCGACCTGGCTGGGGCGGACGCCTCGCAATTCACGGCGTACGAAGGCGAGTTGCCCACCGACCAGGTCCGCGACGCCCACGAGCTGATCTACGGCCCGCTGCGCAACCCTGACGGCCCGCCGCAGCCCCAGGTCGAGTACAAACTCCGTCGCTTCGTGAACGACTACGTCGCCCCGCCCAAGTCCGGCGCCCGGCTCTCCCTCGCCGTGGAGCACTTCGAGCGGATGCGCGGCGAGATCGCCGAGATGGGCGCCGAGACCCCGCACGAGCTGATGCGCTGCGCCGAGGTGAGCTTCATCCGCGACTGCGCGGAGATGGCGGCGCGCTCCTCGCTCGCCCGTACGGAATCCCGCTGGGGCCTCTACCACGAGCGTACGGACCACCCGCAGCGCGACGACGAGGACTGGCTGCACCACCTGGACCTGCGCAAATCCCCGTCCGGGGCAATGGAGTTCACGGCCCGCCCCGTCTCGCCCTATCTGGTGCCGGTCAACGAATTCAGCCCCACCGGCGGGCTGTCCCGCCACCTCGGGGAGGTCCACCCTGAGCAGGTCTCCACCGCCGGACAGCGCGATATCGCGCCGACCGGCTCCCGAATCACCGCTCCCGTACGCACCGAGACGCATGTCTCAGCCCACTCCCCCCGCATCCTCGAACTCCTCGCCCTTACCGAAGAGGAGCCCTCGCTGGTGGAGTTGAGCCCCTATCTCTCGGACGCCGACCCGGCGGTCCGAGCCGCCGCAGTCGCCACGCTCACCGAGACCACCCCGGACGGCACAGGCCCGGCACTCGCCGCCGCCCTGGTGGACGAGGACGCGGCGGTACGGGCGGGTGCAGCGGCCTCCCTCCAGGAGCTGGTGGAAGTCCTGCCGCCGACGGGCGAGTTGAGCACTCTGCTTCTGGCAGCACTCGGCTGCGACGACCCCACGGTCCGCTCCACCGCGCTCGACGTCCTGCGCGCCCTGCGCCTGGGCGAAGCCGCCGCCTACGCCCGTACGCTCGACGACCCGGACATCGAGGTCCGCATCGCCTCCGTACGCGCCCTGGTCTCGGTCGACGCCCTCGATGTCGTCGCCCGTGCAACCGCCGACCCGGCCCGCGAGGTCCGCGTCACGGTGGCCCGCAGCCTGAACGCCCCGGGAGCCCTCGCCCCTCTCCTCCAGGACCCGGACGTCCTGGTCCGCGCGGCCGCACTCGCCGCCCTGTCCACCACCGGGTGCCCCGCCCCGTACGACACCGCGGCCGTCACCGCGCTGACCGCCCCCGCCTGGCAGATCCGCACGGGCGCTGCCTCGGCCCTGGGCGCGGCCGGCCCAGAACTAGCCGTCCCCGCCCTGACCAAGGCACTCGCCGACCCGAACGCCGACGTCCGCAAGGCGGCGGTCCTGTCCCTGCTCCGGCACACCGCCACCCCGGAGGCCCGCGCCGCCCTGTCCACTGCGGTCCACGACCCGGACGCGGACGTACGCGCCTACGCCTCCCGGGCGGCTACTCCGGCCTGAGCGGCGGCAGCCCCATCGCATTGGGAAACGGCACCCCGCCCGCCTCGACGATCCGCCGCGCGAGCGGACGCAGGCACTCGGCGAGCCTCACGTCGCCGAGGAGGGGCCGGGCGAGCCGATCGGTGGTGACCTCGATCGCATCCCGCTCCAGGCAGCCCGCGTCGGTGAGGGTGCCGTCCTCGGCCAGCACTCCCCGCTCACGGAGACGTCCCTCGGCGTCCTGCCACTCGTCCTCGCTCCACCCACGGTTGAGCCGCTGCTCGGCCGGGGCGAGCCCCAGCGCCACGCTGATCACATTGGCCTCACACCCGTCCACCCCGGCAGCCAGGAGTGCGACGACATGCCCGTCGCCACGGAATTCCCGCAGCGCGGTCGCCGCCCACCACAGCGCCAGATGGGGCTGCTCGGGCACCGGCAAAGCGGCATGCGCCGCAAACAGCACCCGCCCGGCCACCGGCAACGCCTGAACCGCCCGCCGCCCGAGCTCCGCGGCCTCGACGACCTCCGGCCCGTCGACGAGTTCCCCGAGCAGCCGCCGCAAAGCCTGGTCAGCCACATCGAGCCGGGCCGCGAGGACCTGCTCGGGCGGACACCGATCCCAGGCATCCGGAATCGCCCGGGCAACCCGGGCGGGCGCGAAGTTGTAGAAGGCAGCGGTCACCACCTCCGGCGCCACCGCACCGAGCGCGGCGGCGCGGGAGGCGAAGTACCCCATCCAGAAGCCCTTGAGCCCGGACCCGACGGCGGAGTAGACGGGCCCCGTCTCGGGCGCGAAGTAGACGGGCGCGTGTACGCATTCCAGCAACTGCCAGATGTCGTCCATGGTCGCCGACGCTAGCCGACACACAGTGCGCGTCAACGGCACGTGATTCGTTCACACGTGCGTGGGGGCCTTGTCCCGTTCCCTCCGGATACGCTGATCAGACCCGCGAGACTCCGTCCCATGGGAGCACTGATGAGCGTCGAACCCCAGGCCTCGAAGCCCAGCTGGCCCGTCCCGCCCGTGGGTGGCTGGACGGCCGACGACCTGGACCGGCTTCCGAACCTGCCTCCGCACACGGAGCTGATCGACGGGAGCCTTGTCTTCGTGAGTCCGCAAACCGTCTTCCACATGCGCGCGGTCAGCTTCTTCGAGTGGCAGCTGCAGTCGGTCGTTCCGCAGGACCTCGAGGTCTGCCGGGAATTCACCATCGACATCGACCGGCAGAACAGGCCGGAGCCCGATGTGTTCGTCGTGCGCGGAGAGGCCATCGAGGAATCGGACCAGACCCGGTTCCCGGCCGAGTCCGTCATGCTGGCCATCGAGGTCGTCTCCACCGACTCCGTGACCCGGGATCGCGAGACGAAGCCGGTGAAGTACGCACGGGCCAAGATCCCGCACTACTGGCGGGTGGAGGACAATGAGGGCCAGGCCGTCGTCTACGTCTTCGAACTGGAGCCGACCACGGGCGCGTACACCAGCACCGGCATCTTCCACGACCGGATGAAGGTCTCCGTCCCCTTCGCCGTCGACCTCGACCTCACCCAGATCAAGTCCCGCCGAAACAGGACCGCCGAAGAGTAGCCGGTCGGTCGCGTACGAAGGCCAGGCACCTCACCGAGGCCCCGGGCCCGAGACGACGGGGCAACATCGAGGGCGGCGACTCCGTACCGACCCTGCCGCTGCTGACGCGCCTGGCCAAGGCCCTGGACGCTCGCTGACGATCGACCTGGACGGCGACACCTCGACGTTTGCCTTCACCGCGCACGAACGCCACCAGCTTGATGATGCATCGCCGGGGGGCGTTCCTCGGCGGCTTGACGCGGCTCCGCCACACGCGGCGCACTCCTCGCGGCATAAAAAAGCGCTCGCCGCGGCGTCGTCGAAGACACCACGGCGAGCGCTCAGAAGCCGGGGCCGGGCTACCGCACGAACACGCTCGCCTGGCTTGCCAGGTCCAGGAAGTACTGCGGGGCCACGCCCAGCACCAGCGTCACCGCCAAACCCACCGCGATCGTCGTCATCGTCAGCGGCGAAGGCACCGCCACCGTGGGGCCCTCCGCCTTCGGCTCGCTGAAGAACATCAGCACGATGACCCGGATGTAGAAGAACGCGGCGATCGCCGACGAGATCACACCGACCACGACCAGCGCGCCCGCGCCGCCCTCCGCCGCCGCCTTGAAGACCGCGAACTTCCCTGAGAAGCCCGACGTCAGCGGAATGCCTGCAAAGGCCAGCAGGAACACCGCGAAGACCGCCGCCACCAGCGGCGAACGCCGCCCGAGCCCCGCCCACTTGGACAGATGCGTCGCCTCGCCGCCCGCGTCCCGCACCAGCGTGACCACCGCGAACGCGCCGATCGTCACAAAGGAGTACGCCGCAAGGTAGAAGAGGACGGACGAGATGCCGTCGGGCGTCGTCGCGATGACACCGGCCAGGATGAATCCGGCGTGCGCGATCGAGGAGTACGCAAGGAGCCGCTTGATGTCGGTCTGCGTGATCGCGACGATCGCACCGCCCAGCATGGTGACGATCGCGATCGCCCACATGACCGGCCGCCAGTCCCAGCGCAGCCCCGGCAGCACGACGTACAGAAGGCGCAGCAGCGCGCCGAACGCGGCCACCTTCGTCGCCGCCGCCATGAAGCCGGTGACCGGAGTCGGCGCGCCCTGGTAGACGTCCGGCGTCCACATGTGGAACGGCACCGCGCCGACCTTGAACAGCAGCCCCATCAGGATCATCGCGCCGCCGATCAGCAGCAGCGCGTCGTTCCCCATGGTGTCGGCGAGAGCCGGGTCGATGGTACGCACGCTGCCGTCGACGACGTCCGCAATCCTCGCGTACGACACCGAGCCCGCGTACCCGTACAGCAGGGCGATCCCGAACAGCAGGAACGCCGACGAGAAGGCTCCCAGCAGGAAGTACTTCACCGCCGCCTCCTGCGACATCAGCCGCTTGCGGCGGGCGACGGCGCACAGGAGGTAGAGCGGGAGCGAGAAGACTTCCAGCGCGATGAAGAGCGTCAGGAGATCGTTGGCGGCCGGGAAGACCAGCATGCCGGTGATCGCGAAGAGCACCAGCGGGAAGACCTCGGTGGTGGTGAACCCGGCCTTGACCGCGGCCTTTTCGCTGTCGCTGCCGGGTACGGACGCGGCCTGCGCGGCAAACGAGTCGACTCGGTTGCCGTGCACCTCCGGGTCGAGGCGGCGCTCGGCGAAGGTGAAGACCGCGACCAGCGAGGCCAGCAGGATGGTGCCCTGCAGGAAGAGCGCCGGGCCGTCGACCGCGATCGCGCCCATCGCCGCGATCTTCGCCTTGGTGGTGCCGTATCCCCCGGCCGCGAGAGCGACGACCGCCGCAAAGGCGGCCACGAGGGCGACAACGGTCAGGAACACCTGGACGTGGTAACGGACCTTGCGTGGAACGAATGCCTCCACGAGCACACCCACGATGGCGGCGCCGACGACGATCAGCGCCGGTGCCAGCTGGGCGTACTCGACAGTCGGAGCCGGGATCTTGTCGATCGGCTCGGCTGCCGTTGTCCACAGGCTGTGGACAGCTGTAGCGCTCACTTGGCCGCCTCCACCTCGGGCTGGGGGTCCTTCTTCTGTACGTCGGACATCGTGTGCTCCACCGCCGGGTTGACGATGTCTGTCAGCGGCTTCGGGAAGACGCCGAGGAAGAGCAGCAGCGCGATCAGCGGAGCGACCACGGCCAGCTCACGGACCTTGAGGTCTGGCATCTCCCGCACCTCGGTCTTCACCGGGCCCGTCATCGTCCGCTGGTAGAGGACGAGGGTGTAGAGCGCGGCGAGCACAATGCCGAAGGTGGCGATGATTCCGGCCACCGGATAGCGCGAGTATGTGCCGACCAGGACCAGGAATTCGCTCACGAAGGGCGCGAGGCCCGGTAGCGAGAGCGTGGCCAGACCGCCGATCAGGAAGGTGCCGGCGAGTACCGGGGCGACCTTCTGCACCCCGCCGTAGTCCGCGATGAGCCGCGAGCCGCGCCGGGAGATCAGGAACCCGGCCACCAGCATCAGCGCGGCCGTCGAGATCCCGTGGTTGACCATGTAGAGCGTCGCGCCCGACTGTCCCTGGGACGTCATCGCGAAGATGCCCAGGATGATGAAGCCGAAGTGCGAGATCGAGGCGTACGCGACAAGGCGCTTGATGTCGCGCTGGCCGACCGCGAGCAGCGCGCCGTAGACGATGCTGATCAGCGCAAGCACCAGGATCACGGGCGTGGCCCACTTGGAGGCGTCCGGGAAGAGCTGGAGGCAGAAGCGCAGCATCGCGAACGTGCCGACCTTGTCGACGACCGCGGTGATCAGCACGGCGACCGGCGCGGTCGCCTCACCCATGGCGTTGGGCAGCCAGGTGTGCAGCGGCCACAGCGGCGCCTTCACCGCGAAGGCGAAGAAGAAGCCGAGGAACAGCAGCCGCTCGGTGTTGGTCGCCATGTCGAGCGTCCCGGACGCCCGGGCCTCGGCGATCTCGTTGAGCGAGAAGCTGCCCGCGACGACATAGAGCCCGATGACCGCGGCCAGCATGATCAGGCCGCCGACCAGGTTGTAGAGCAGGAACTTCACGGCCGCGTACGAGCGTTGGGCCGCGGCGTTCTCGTCGCTGCCCGCGTGGGCACGGTCCCCGAAGCCGCCGATGAGGAAGTACATCGGGATGAGCATGGCTTCGAACAGGATGTAGAAGAGGAAGACGTCGGTGGCCTCGAAGGAGAGGATCACCATCGCCTCGACGGCCAGGATCAGGGCGAAGAAGCCCTGCGTCGGCCGCCACCGCGACGACTTCGTCTCCAGAGGGTCGGCGTCGTGCCAGCCCGCCAGGATCACGAACGGGATCAGCAGCGCGGTCAGCGCCAGCAGCGCCACCCCGATGCCGTCCACGCCCAGTTCGTACCGGACGCCGAAGTCCTTGATCCAGGCGTGCGACTCGGTCAGCTGATAGCGGTCGCCGCCGGGCTCGAACCGCACGAGCACGATCGCGGCCAGCACCAGTGTGCCGAGCGAAACCAGCAGCGCCAGCCACTTGGCGGCGGTGCGCCGCGCGGCCGGGACGGCGGCGGTGGCGATCGCGCCGACCGCCGGGAGTGCCGCCGTCACCGTAAGGAGAGGGAACGACATAACAGTTACACCGCCCTCATCAGCAGGGTCGCGGCGATCAGCACTGCCGTACCTCCGAACATCGAGACCGCGTAGGTGCGGGCGTAGCCGTTCTGCAGCTTGCGCAGCCGGCCGGAGAGCCCGCCGAACGAGGCGGCCGTGCCGTTGACCACGCCGTCTACCAGGGTGTGGTCGACGTAGACCAGGGAGCGGGTGAGGTGCTCGCCGCCGCGGACCAGAACCACATGGTTGAAGTCGTCCTGGAGGAGATCGCGGCGGGCGGCCCGGGTGAGCAGACTCCCTCGCGGGGCGACCACGGGAACCGGGCGCCGCCCGTACTGGGCGTAGGCGATGCCCAGGCCGATGACGAGAGCGACGACCGTTGCCGAAGTCACCGCTGTCGCGCTGATGGGCGGATGCCCGTGCTCGAAGTTCGTGACGGGCTTCAGCCAGTTCACGAACGCGTCGTTGAGACTGAACAGGCCTCCGGCGAAGACGGACCCGAAGGCGAGCACCACCATGGGGATGGTCATCGACTTCGGCGACTCGTGCGGATGCGGCATCTCGCCGACGTGCACCTCGATGCCGGGCTCGACGCTCGGTGCCGTGTCC
Organism: Streptomyces sp. NPDC019443; assembly: GCF_044389785.1. NCBI lineage: Bacteria > Bacillati > Actinomycetota > Actinomycetes > Kitasatosporales > Streptomycetaceae > Streptomyces > Streptomyces sp. NPDC019443. The sequence continues at coordinate 108,751 of NZ_JBIRYJ010000017.1, read as the reverse complement.
GGGTCGGGGGCGGGCTGCCAGCGCTTCTCACCGAAGAACGTCAGCAGCATCACGCGCGTCATGTAGTACGCGGTGATCGCGGCGCCCAGCAGTGCCGTACCGCCGAGGATCCAGCCCTCCGTACCGCCCTTGGCGAAGGCCGCCTCGATGATCTTGTCCTTGGAGAAGAAGCCGGACAGACCGGGGAAGCCGATGATCGCCAGATAGCCGAGCCCGAAGGTGACGAAGGTGATCGGCATGTACTTCCGCAGGCCGCCGTACTTGCGCATGTCGACCTCGTCGTTCATGCCGTGCATCACCGAGCCCGCGCCGAGGAACAGCCCGGCCTTGAAAAAGCCGTGCGTCACCAGGTGCATGATCGCGAAGGCGTATCCGATCGGGCCGAGGCCGGCCGCGAGGATCATGTAGCCGATCTGCGACATCGTCGAACCGGCCAGCGCCTTCTTGATGTCGTCCTTCGCGCAACCGACGATGGCACCGAAGATCAGCGTCACCGCGCCGACGACCGCGACCGCCAACTGCGCGTCCGGGGCCGCGTTGAAGATCGCCCCGGACCGGGTGATGAGGTAGACGCCTGCGGTCACCATGGTCGCCGCGTGGATCAGGGCCGAGACCGGAGTCGGGCCCTCCATCGCGTCCCCGAGCCAGGACTGCAGCGGCACCTGTGCGGACTTGCCGCACGCCGCGAGCAGCAGCATCAGCCCGATGGCCGTCAGCATGCCCTCGCTCGTCTCACCGGTCGCCTCCAGCACAGGCCCGAAGGCGAACGTCCCGAAGGTGGTGAACATCAGCATGATCGCGATCGACAGACCCATGTCGCCGACGCGGTTGACCAGGAAGGCTTTCTTCGCCGCCGTCGCCGCGCTGGGCTTGTGCTGCCAGAAGCCGATCAGGAGGTACGAGGCGAGGCCGACGCCCTCCCAGCCGACGTACAGCAGGAGGTAGTTGTCTGCGAGGACCAGCAGCAGCATCGCCGCGAGGAAGAGGTTCAGATAGCCGAAGAAGCGGCGGCGGCGCTCGTCGTGCTCCATGTACCCGATCGAGTACACATGGATCAGCGAGCCGACGCCCGTGATCAGCAGGACGAACGTCATCGACAGCTGATCCAGCTGGAAGGCCACGTCAGCCTGGAAGCCCTCGACGGGAATCCAGCTGAACAGCGTCTGGGAGAGGGCGCGTTCATCCGCGCCCTTGCCCAGCATGTCCACGAACAGCACCGCGCCGACCACGAAGGACGCGGCCGCGAACAGCGTGCCGATCCAGTGGCCGCTGCGGTCGAGCCGCCGCCCGCCGCACAGCAGGACCGCCGCTCCGAGCAAAGGCGCCGCGACAAGCAGCGCAATCAGGTTCTCCACGATTCAGCGACCCCTTACAGCTTCATCAGGCTGGCGTCGTCGACCGAGGCCGAGTGGCGGGAACGGAACAGCGACACGATGATCGCTAGCCCGACCACGACTTCAGCGGCGGCGACGACCATCGTGAAGAAGGCGATGATCTGGCCGTCGAGATTGCCGTGCATACGGGAGAAGGCGACGAACGCGAGGTTGCAGGCGTTGAGCATCAGCTCGATGCACATGAAGAGCACGATCGCGTTCCGCCTGATCAGCACCCCGGCCGCGCCGATGGTGAACAACAGCGCCGCGAGATACAGATAGTTGACGGGGTTCACTTCGCGACCTCCTCGTCGTGCGAGTCGTGCGAGTCGTGCGAGTTGTTTCGGTCGCGCGACTCGCGCGACTCGGTCTCACGGCCGAGCCGCTCCTCCGCGCGCTGCTCCAGCGCCCGCAGGTCGTTCAGCGCCTCGCTCGACACATCGCGGATCTGGCCGCGCGCCCGCAGCGTCTTGTTGACGGTGAGCTCGGACGGCGTGCCGTCCGGCAGCAGACCGGCGATGTCCACGGCGTTGTGCCGGGCGTAGACACCGGGCGCGGGCAGCGGCGGAAGGTGCTTGCCTTCCCGTACGCGCTGCTCGGCCAGCTCGCGCTGGGTCTTGGCCCGCTCGGTGCGCTCCCGGTGGGTGAGCACCATCGCGCCGACGGCCGCCGTGATCAGCAGCGCGCTGGTGATCTCGAAGGCGAAGACGTACTTGCTGAAGAGGAGTTGGGCCAGGCCCTCGACATTGCCGCCGTGCGCGGAGTTGGCCGCGCCCAGGCCGTTGAACGTCTTGAGCGAGGCATTGCCGATGCCGGCGATCAGCAGCATGCCGAAGCCCAGACCGCAGGCCGCGGCCAGCCAGCGCTGCCCCTTCAGCGTCTCCCTGAGCGAGTCGGCGGCGGTGACGCCGACCAGCATGACGACGAAGAGGAACAGCATCATGATCGCACCGGTGTAGACGATGATCTGGACGACACCGAGGAAGTACGCGCCGTTGGCGAGGTAGAAGACGGCCAGGACGATCATGGTCCCTGCGAGACAGAGCGCACTGTGCACGGCCCGCCGCATCAGGATCGTGCCGAGCGCCCCGGCGACGGCGATGGTGCCGAGCACCCAGAACTGGACGGCCTCGCCCATGGAAGTGGTGGAGGCGGCGAGGGTGTTCATACGTCCACCTCCTCGTCCTTCTCCCCCTTGGAGACGGCGACCTGCTGGACCGTGCCGGGAGCGGCCTCGCTGACCAGCCCGCGGTAGTAGTCCTGCTCGTCCATGCCCGGGAAGATCGAGTGCGGGGAGTCGACCATGCCCTCCTCGAGACCGGCGAGCAGTTGCTCCTTCGTATAGATGAGGCTCTCGCGGGAGCTGTCGGCCAGTTCGAACTCGTTCGTCATGGTCAGCGCCCGCGTCGGACAGGCCTCGATGCACAGCCCGCACAGAATGCAGCGGGCGTAGTTGATCTGGTAGACCCGGCCGTACCGCTCCCCCGGGGAGTAGCGCTCCTCCTCGGTGTTGTCCGCGCCCTCCACATAGATCGCGTCCGCCGGGCAGGCCCACGCGCACAGCTCGCACCCGATGCACTTCTCGAGCCCGTCCGGATGACGGTTGAGCTGGTGCCTGCCGTGGAAGCGCGGCGCCGTGACCTTCTGCTGTTCCGGGTACTGCTCGGTCAGCCGCTTCCTGAACATGGCCTTGAAGGTCACGCCGAAGCCGGCGACCGGGTTCTGGAACTTGTTCTCGGATTCCTCAGACACCGTCAGCCTCCTTTCCGTCACTAGGACCGTCACTCGCCCCGGGGGTTCGGGGGTCGCCGCCCCCGGAAATGTCGCTGCCGGGGCCACCACTGACAATCAACTCGCGCTCGTGGCGCGGCCGCCTGCGCGGCACCGGCGGCAGGGTCTGCCCCGGCAGCGGCGGTACGGGGAATCCGCCCGCCATCGGGTCGAAGGCGGGCTCCGTCTCCGCGGCCTCCGCCTCCGCCTCCTTCTCCTTCTTGCCGCGGAAGATGTCGGCGACGAAGGAGAGCAGCAGCACCGCGATGACCGCGCCACCGACGTACAGCACGATCTGCTGGAAGTCGTAGTTCTCGTTCCGCAGCGCCCGTACGGTCGCCACCAGCATCAGCCAGACCACCGATACCGGGATCAGCACCTTCCAGCCGAGCTTCATCAGCTGGTCGTAGCGGACGCGGGGCAGCGTGCCGCGCAGCCAGATGAAGAAGAACAGCAGCAGCTGGACCTTGATGACGAACCAGAGCATCGGCCACCAGCCGTGGTTCGCGCCCTCCCAGAAGGTCGAGATGGGGTACGGGGCCCGCCAGCCGCCCAGGAAGAGGGTGGCCGAGACGGCGGAGACGGTGACCATGTTGACGTACTCGGCCAGCATGAACATCGCGAACTTGATCGAGCTGTACTCGGTGTTGAAGCCGCCGACCAGGTCGCCCTCGGACTCCGGCATGTCGAACGGAGCACGGTTCGTCTCGCCGACCATCGTGACGACGTAGATGATGAAGGAGACCGGCAGCAGGATGATGAACCAGCGGTCCGCCTGCGCCTCGACGATCGCCGAGGTCGACATCGACCCGGAGTAGAGGAAGACGGAGGCGAAGGCCGCGCCCATCGCGATCTCGTACGAGATCATCTGCGCGCACGACCTCAAGCCGCCCAGCAGCGGATACGTCGATCCCGACGACCAGCCGGCCAGCACGATGCCGTAGATCCCGACCGAGGCGACCGCGAGGATGTAGAGCATCGCGATCGGAAGGTCGGTGAGCTGCATCGAGGTGCGGTGACCGAAGATCGAGACCTCGTTGCCGGCCGGCCCGAAGGGGATCACGGCGATCGCCATGAAGGCCGGGATCGCGGCGATGACCGGCGCGAGGACATAGACGACCTTGTCCGCACGCTTGACGATCAAGTCTTCCTTCAGCATCAGCTTGATGCCGTCGGCGAGCGACTGGAGCATGCCCCAGGGGCCGTGCCGGTTGGGGCCGATGCGCAGCTGCATCCAGGCGACGACCTTGCGCTCCCACACGATGGAGAAGAGCACGGTGATCATCAGGAAGGCGAAGCAGAACACGGCCTTGATGACGACGAGCCACCAGGGGTCGCGTCCGAACATCGAAAGATCCTCAGCCGCGAGCACGCTCCGCTGGGCCTCCGCGATATTTGCGAGGGTCGGGTTCACGCTCGCACCTCCGGTACGTCAGGGGTGGCGGTCTCTGCCGCCGCCGGGCCGATGCGGACCAGCTGCCCGGGGATCGCACCGGTGTCCGAAGTGACGCCGCCGCCGGCCGAGTTCAGCGGGAGCCACACCACCCGGTCGGGCATCTCGCTCACCTGGAGCGGGAACCTGACCGAGCCGGCGGGGCCGGTGACGGCGAGGACGTCGCCGTCCTTCACACCCGTCTCGGCCGCCGTCGCCGCGGAGAGCCGGGCGACCGCCGCGTGGCGGGTGCCCGCCAGCGCCTCGTCGCCCTGCTGAAGCAGGCCCTGGTCGAGCAGCAGCCGGTGGCCGGCGAGGACCGCCTCGCCCTCGCCCGGGCGGGGCAGGGACTGTGCGGACTCATTGGGCTCGGTGGCCCGCGGTCCGTCCCACGTGCCCAGCCGGTCCAGCTCGTTGCGTACGGACTTGAGGTCCGGCAGCCCGAAGCTGACGTCGAGCGCGTCCGCCAGCATGTGCAGCACCCGCGCATCGGCCGGCGCCAGGCGGCGCGTCATGTGCTCGGGCTTCAGCGCGGCCTCGAACAGCCTCGCCCTGCCCTCCCAGTTGAGGAACGTGCCCGGCTTCTCGGCGACGGCCGCGACCGGGAAGACCACGTCCGCCCGCTCGGTGACCTCGCTGGGCCGCAGCTCCAGGGAGACCAGGAAGCCGACCGCGTCGAGTGCCTCACGTGCGCGCTGCGGATCGGGCAGGTCCGCGACCTCGACGCCCGCCACCAGCAGCGCGCCCAGTTCGCCGGTGGCCGCGGCCTCGACGATCTGGCCGGTGTCGCGGCCGTAACGGAGCGGGAGTTCGCGTACGCGCCAGGCCACCGCGGTCTCCTCGCGGGCCCGCGGGTCGGTGGCCGGGCGGCCGCCGGGCAGCAGCGAGGGGATCGCGCCCGCCTCGAGCGCGCCGCGCTCGCCCGCCCTGCGCGGGATCCACACCAGCTGCGCGCCGGTCGCGGTCGCGGCCCGTACCGCGGCGGTCGGTCCGCCGGGCACGGCAGCGAGCCGCTCGCCGACGACGATCACCGCGCCGTCGGAGCGCAGCGCCTCGGCCGCCTTCGCGCCGTCGCCGTCCAGGCCCGCGCCGCCGCTCAACGCGTCCAGCCACTCGGTCTCGGTGCCGGGGGCGGCGGGGAGCAGTGTGCCGCCCGCCTTCGTCAAGCCGCGGGTGGCGTGCGTGGCCAGCGCGAAGGTGCGCTGCCCGTGCTTGCGGTTGGCCTTGCGCAGCCGCAGGAAGACACCGGGGGCCTCCTCCTCGGACTCGATCCCGACCAGCAGGACCGCCGGGGCCTTCTCCAGGGAGGTGTAGGTGACCCCGCTGCCGTCCAGGTCCCGGCCGCGCCCCGCGACGCGGGCGGCCAGGAAGTCGGCCTCCTCGCTGCTGTGCACGCGTGCGCGGAAGTCGACGTCGTTGGTGTCCAGGGCGACTCGGGCGAACTTGGCGTACGCGTACGAGTCCTCGACGGTCAGCCGGCCGCCCACCAGGACACCGGCCCGGCCGCGGGCCGCGCTCAGTCCGCGGGCCGCCGCCTCCAGCGCCTCCGGCCAGCTCGCCGGCTCCAGTTCACCCTGCTCGTTGCGTACAAGAGGAGTCGTGAGCCGGTCCGGCTTCTGCGCGTAGCGGAAGCCGAAGCGCCCCTTGTCGCACATCCACTCCTCGTTGACCTCGGGGTCCTCGGCCGCGAGCCGCCGCATGACCTTGCCGCGCCGGTGGTCCGTACGCGTCGCGCAGCCGCCCGCGCAGTGCTCGCACACCGAAGGCGACGACACCAGGTCGAAGGGGCGGGAGCGGAAGCGGTACGCGGCCGACGTCAGCGCGCCCACCGGGCAGATCTGGATGGTGTTCCCGGAGAAGTACGACTCGAACGGGTCGCCCTCTCCGGTGCCGACCTGCTGGAGCGCACCGCGCTCGAGCAGCTCGATCATCGGGTCGCCCGCGACCTGGTTGGAGAACCGGGTGCACCGGGCGCACAGCACGCACCGCTCGCGGTCGAGCAGCACCTGTGTGGAGATCGGGACGGGCTTCTCGAACGTCCGCTTCTTGCCCTCGAAGCGGGTGTCCGGGTCGCCGACCTGCATCGCCTGGTTCTGCAGGGGGCACTCGCCGCCCTTGTCGCAGACCGGGCAGTCCAGCGGGTGGTTGATGAGGAGCAGCTCCATCACACCGCGCTGGGCCTTCTCGGCGACCGGCGAGGTGAGCTGCGACTTGACGACCATGCCGTCGGTGCAGGTGATGGTGCAGGACGCCATCGGCTTGCGCTGGCCCTCGACCTCGACGATGCACTGGCGGCAGGCGCCGGCCGGGTCGAGGAGGGGGTGGTCGCAGAACCGCGGGATCTCGATGCCGAGCATTTCGGCGGCCCGGATGACCAGAGTGCCCTTGGGCACGCTGATCTCGATGCCGTCGATCGTCAGCGACACGAGATCTTCCGGCGGAACGGCCGCGTTGCCGCCTCCGGCGGGGTTGGACGTCGTGACGGTCATGCCCGTACCTCCGCACGAGGTGAGTCGGACTGCGGTGCTTCGCCCGCAGGACGGTGGGCGGCGAAGCCGCGGCCGGGGCTCGGCGCATACGCCTCAGTCATGCGGTCACCTCCAGGTGCTTGTCGGCCCAGGCGGTCGACCTCGCGGGGTCGAAGGGGCAGCCCTTGCCGGTGATGTGCTGCTCGTACTCCTCGCGGAAGTACTTGAGCGAGGAGAAGATCGGGGACGCGGCTCCGTCGCCCAGTGCGCAGAAGGACTTGCCGTTGATGTTGTCGGCGATGTCGTTCAGCTTGTCGAGGTCGGACATGACGCCCTTGCCGGCCTCGATGTCGCGCAGCAACTGCACCAGCCAGTACGTGCCTTCGCGGCACGGCGTGCACTTGCCGCAGGACTCATGGGCGTAGAACTCGGTCCACCGCGTCACGGCCCGCACCACGCAGGTCGTCTCGTCGAAGCACTGCAGCGCCTTGGTGCCGAGCATCGAACCGGCGGCGCCCACGCCCTCGTAGTCCAGCGGCACATCGAGGTGCTCGTCGGTGAACATCGGGGTCGAGGAGCCGCCCGGAGTCCAGAACTTGAGGCTGTGGCCCTTGCGCATGCCGCCGCTCATGTCGAGCAGCTGGCGCAGTGTGATGCCGAGCGGGGCCTCGTACTGGCCGGGGTTGGTGACATGGCCGCTGAGCGAGTACAGCGTGAAGCCCGGGGACTTCTCGCTGCCCATCGACTTGAACCAGTCCTTGCCTCGATGAAGGATCGCGGGAACGGACGCGATGGACTCGACGTTGTTCACCACAGTGGGACACGCGTACAGACCGGCGACCGCGGGGAAGGGGGGACGCAGCCGGGGCTGACCGCGACGTCCTTCCAGGGAGTCCAGCAGCGCGGTCTCCTCACCGCAGATGTACGCGCCCGCGCCCGCGTGCACGGTGACTTCGAGGTCGAGTCCGGACCCCAGGATGTCCTTGCCGAGGAAGCCCGCCTCGTATGCCTCGCGTACGGCTTCGTGCAGCCGCCGCAGTACGGGGACGACTTCACCGCGCAGATAGATGAACGCGTGATTCGACCGGATCGCGTAGCAGGCGATCACGATTCCCTCGATGAGGGAGTGCGGGTTGGCGAACAGGAGCGGGATGTCCTTGCAGGTCCCGGGCTCCGATTCGTCGGCGTTGACAACGAGGTAGTGCGGCTTGCCGTCGCCCTGCGGAATGAACTGCCACTTCATCCCGGTGGGGAAGCCCGCGCCGCCGCGGCCGCGCAGTCCGGAGTCCTTGACGTACGCGATGAGGTCGTCCGGCGACATGGCCAGCGCCTTGCGCAGCCCCTCGTACCCCTCGTGCCGCCGGTAGGTGTCCAGCGTCCAGGACTCCGCCTCGTCCCAGAAGGCGGAGAGGACGGGCACGAGAAGCTTCTCGGGACTCGTCTCTCCCCCGGCCTCCGGTCCGGCGGTGCCCCCAAACTCGGTGGACAAGGTCATCACTCCCCCTCCTCGGCTGCGGGTCCGGCCGGGTGGTCAGGGTCGGAGGCCGAGGTCTGCTGCGGTGCGTCGTGCGAGCTGAGGTGCTCGGAACCGGGCTGGGGCGGTGCGTCGTGCGCTGCCTCGCCGCGCGGGGAGACCACTCGCGCCGCCGGACTCTCGCCCTTGGCCAGGCGCAGGCCGATCAGCGAGGCGGGTCCCGCGCCGCCGCTCGCCCCGACCGCGCCCGGGCGCTCGTCGGGGAAGCCCGCGAGGATCCGCGCGGTCTCCTTGTACGTACACAGTGGAGCGCCGCGGGTCGGCTCGACGGGCCGTCCCGCGCGCAGATCGTCGACGAGGCGCTTGGCGGTCTCGGGTGTCTGGTTGTCGAAGAACTCCCAGTTGACCATCACCACGGGGGCGAAGTCGCAGGCCGCGTTGCACTCGATGTGCTCGAGGGTGACCTTGCCGTCCTCGGTCGTCTCGCTGTTGCCGACGCCGAGGTGCTGCTTGAGCTCGTCGAAGATGGCGTCGCCGCCCATCACCGCGCAGAGCGTGTTGGTGCAGACACCGACCTGGTAGTCGCCGGAGGGCACCCGCCGGTACATCGTGTAGAAGGTGGAGACCGCGGTGACCTCCGCGGTGGTCAGGTCCAGCATCTCGGCGCAGAAGCGGACGCCGGTGCGGGTGACGTACCCCTCCTCGGACTGCACGAGGTGCAGCAGCGGCAGCAGGGCGGACCGGCTGTCGGGGTAGCGGGCGATGAGTTCCCTCGCGTCCGCTTCGAGCCGGGCGCGCACATCGGCCGGGTAGTCGGGGGCGGGGAGCTGGGGCATGCCCAGGCTCACCTCTTGATTAGCTGGTGTGGCTGTCACCGGTCGACGCCTCCCATCACGGGGTCGATGGACGCGACGGCGACGATGACGTCGGCGACCTGGCCGCCCTCGCACATCGCCGCCATGGCCTGCAGATTGGTGAAGGACGGGTCGCGGAAGTGGACCCGGTAGGGGCGGGTGCCGCCGTCGGAGACGACATGGACGCCGAGCTCGCCCTTGGGCGACTCGACGGCCGCGTACGCCTGTCCGGGCGGCACCCGGAACCCCTCGGTCACCAGCTTGAAGTGGTGGATCAGGGCCTCCATCGAGGTGCCCATGATCTTCTTGATGTGATCGAGGGAGTTGCCGAGACCGTCGGGGCCGAGCGCGAGCTGCGCGGGCCAGGCGATCTTCTTGTCGGCGACCATGACCGGTCCCGGCTCGAGCCGGTCCAGGCACTGCTCGACGATGCGCAGCGACTGCCGCATCTCCTCCAGGCGGACGAGGAAGCGGCCGTACGCGTCGCAGCTGTCGGCGGTCGGGACGTCGAACTCGTACGTCTCGTAACCGCAGTAGGGGTCGGTCTTGCGCAGATCGTGGGCGAGGCCCGCGGCGCGCAGGATCGGCCCGGTGGCGCCCAGTGCCATGCAGCCGGTCAGATCGAGGTAGCCGACGTCCTGCATGCGGGCCTTGAAGATGGGGTTGCCGGTGGCGAGCTTGTCGTACTCCGGCAGGTTCTTGGTCATCTTCTTGACGAACTCGCGCATGGCGTCGACCGCGCCGGGCGGCAGGTCCTGGGCGAGTCCTCCGGGCCGGATGAACGCGTGGTTCATCCGCAGGCCGGTGATCAGTTCGTACAGGTCCAGGATCATTTCGCGGTCCCGGAACCCGTAGATCATGATCGTGGTGGCGCCGAGCTCCATACCGCCGGTGGCGATGGCCACCAGGTGGGACGAGAGGCGGTTGAGCTCCATCAGCAGGACGCGGATGATGGTGGCCCGGTCCGGGATCTGGTCGGTGATGCCGAGCAGCTTCTCCACGCCCAGGCAGTACGCCGTCTCGTTGTAGAACGAGGTGAGGTAGTCCATGCGCGTGACGAAGGTCGTGCCCTGCGTCCAGGTCCGGAATTCGAGGTTCTTCTCGATGCCGGTGTGGAGGTAGCCGATGCCGCAGCGGGCCTCGGTGACCGTCTCTCCGTCGATCTCCAGGATCAGCCGGAGCACACCGTGTGTGGAGGGATGCTGCGGGCCCATGTTGACGACGATCCGCTCGTCGTCGGCCTTGGCCGCGGACTGGACGACCTCGTCCCAGTCGCCGCCGGTGACTGTATAGACAGTTCCCTCGGTGGTCTCGCGGGCAGAAGCGTGAGAAGTAGACATCAGCTGTACGACCTCCGCTGGTCCGGAGCCGGGATCTGAGCGCCCTTGTACTCGACGGCGATGCCGCCGAGCGGATAGTCCTTGCGCTGCGGGAAGCCCTGCCAGTCGTCCGGCATCATGATCCGCGTCAGGGCGGGGTGGCCGTCGAAGACGAGCCCGAAGAAGTCGTACGTCTCGCGCTCGTGCCAGTCGTTGGTCGGGTAGACCGCGACCAGCGACGGGACGTGCGGATCGCTGTCCGGTGCGGAGACCTCGAGGCGGATCAGCCGGCCGTGGGTGATCGAGCGCAGGTGGTAGACGGCGTGCAGCTCGCGGCCCTTGTCCTCGGGGAAGTGGACACCGCTGACGCCCGTACAGAGCTCGAAGCGGAGCGCCGGGTCGTCGCGCAGGGTGCGCGCCACTTTCAGGAGGTGCTCGCGGGCGATGTGGAAGGTGACCTCGCCGCGGTCGACGACCGTCTTCTCGATGGCGTTCTCGGGGACGAGTCCCTGTTCTTCCAGCGCGCCTTCCAGCTCGTCGGCCACCTCGTCGAAGTACCCGCCGTAGGGGCGGCTCGCGGGCCCCGGGAGGCGTACGGAGCGGATGAGCCCGCCGTAGCCGGAGGTGTCGCCGCCGTTGTTCGCACCGAACATGCCGCGCTGGACGCGGATCTCCTCGCCGTGCTCACCACGCTGGCCGGGCAGGTTCTGCGCGCCGACTTCCTTGTCGGGGTTCGGCTCACTGGTCTCGCTCACCGGAGCAGCCCCTTCATCTCAATGGTGGGGAGCGCCTTGAGGGCCGCTTCCTCCGCCTCGCGGGCCGCCTCCTCCGCGTTCACGCCGAGCTTGGAGGTCTGGATCTTCTGGTGAAGCTTGAGGATCGCGTCCATCAGCATCTCCGGACGCGGCGGGCAGCCTGGCAAATAGATGTCAACAGGAACAATGTGGTCAACGCCCTGCACAATCGCGTAATTGTTGAACATTCCGCCCGATGATGCGCAAACACCCATGGAAATAACCCACTTGGGGTTGGGCATCTGGTCGTAGACCTGCCGCAGGACGGGCGCCATCTTCTGACTGACCCGCCCCGCCACGATCATCAGGTCGGCCTGGCGCGGCGAGCCGCGGAAGACCTCCATGCCGAAGCGGGCCAGGTCGTAACGGCCGGCGCCGGTCGTCATCATCTCGATGGCGCAGCAGGCAAGGCCGAAGGTCGCCGGGAAGACGGATGACTTGCGCACCCAGCCCGAGGCCTGTTCGACGGTGGTCAGCAGGAAACCGCTCGGCAGCTTCTCTTCGATTCCCATTGGTGTGCTCCTCAGCCCCTCAGTCCCATTCCAGGCCGCCCCGCCGCCATACATACGCGTAGGCGACGAAGACGGTGAGCACGAAGAGCAGCATCTCCACGAGCCCGAAAAGCCCCAGGGCGTCGAAGGTGACCGCCCAGGGGTAGAGGAAGACGATCTCGATGTCGAAGACGATGAAGAGCATCGCCGTCAGGTAGTACTTGATGGGAAAGCGGCCGCCTCCGGCCGGCGTCGGAGTCGGCTCGATGCCGCACTCGTACGCCTCCATTTTTGCCCGGTTGTACCGTTTGGGGCCGATAAGCGTGGCCATGACCACGGAGAAGATCGCAAACCCTGCCCCGAGGGCGCCGAGCACAAGGATGGGCGCGTAAGCATTCACCCTCCTCGCTCCTTCCAGTCGTCCTTGACCGTTGGACCGCGCCGGGCATCCGCCTCGCCGCCTCAGCGAAGATCGTGCACATGTGAGGCAGTTCACAAGCCCGACTGCTCCGCATCCTATGCCTGCCGGTCTGTGATCTGCGACACGGGGTGCGACAACGCCTTTGTGATCTCCACCACCCGTCGAACGATCATGAAGTCGGATGAGCGGTGATCTACATACGCGAAGCGCCCGAGTGGTCACCAGACGTGACATCCGACGGTGTTACCGCTGGTCGGAGGCTGTGCGCTCTACCAAGCAGTGGCCCGTTCGGGCAAATTGGCGATGGACCTCAACGGGTGATAGTGGACGCCGCCCCACCCGGGTGGGGGCACGGGCGGACCGAAGTGGACAACGTGCCCGCATTCACGAACCTCCGGCCACCCGGACGTTGACCTTTCTGTGACCTGCGCCACGCGCTTGTGACTTCAACAAAAGCGGGCTTGGCCAACGGTGTGAAGGGGTGGTAGGCGCCAGGCAATTCGGACCTTTTACGGAAAGCCCTTGATCAAAGCCGTGATCACGCATGCCCGTATTGCCCGTTACGGCGTCAATAAGGGTCCAGGTGGAGCGGATTCAGAGATTCCGGTCGTAACTGTGGCGCAACACACGTTTCTTGAAGGGAACCGCGCGCCCCTGATAGCGGTTGTACTCATGTCCCACACCGCTCACATACCCAGCCACCGGAAGCCCCGCCGCAGCGCATCGAAACTCGCGCTCCGGGCCGGAGTTGCCGGTGGCGTCCTCAGCACCATGGCAGTGGCCGGAGCTGCCGGGCCGGCGAACGCCGAGCCGGTGACCGAGACCATCGAAATGCCGACGCTCACCTCCGGCGCCCTCTCCGCCGCCGTCTCGCAGTCCGCCGAGGCCACTCAGCAGGTCGCCCTCGACCTCGAGTTGCAGGCCCAGGAGGACGCCGCCGCCGCCAAGGCCGCGAAGTCCGCCAAGCTGGCCCACGCCGAGGCCGAGCGCAAGGCCGAGGCCAAGAAGAAGGCCGAGGCGAAGAAGCGCGCCGAGGCCGAGGCCAAGGAGCGCGCCTCCCGCTCCTCCGAGCGCACCACGCTCTCCGCCCCCACCTCGAACGCCACGGGCTCCGCAGCGACCGTTGTCGCCTTCCTCAAGGCACAGCTCGGCGACGCCTACGTCATGGGCGCCTCCGGCCCCAACTCCTGGGACTGCTCCAGCCTCGTCCAGGCCGCTTTCCGGACGGTCGGCGTCGACCTCCCGCGCGTCTCGCAGGACCAGTCGGTGGCCGGCACCCAGGTGGGCACCTCCAACCTCCAGGTCGGCGACATCCTCTACTGGGGCGGCGCCGGTTCCGCGTACCACACCGGTGTCTACATCGGCGACGGCAAGTACCTCGACGCCGCCAACCCCGGCAAGGGCGTCGTCATCCAGGACCTGTCGGGCTACCCGGCGAGCGGTGCGGTCCGGGTTCTCTGACGGCACGCACACCACGAAGGGCCGCGGCTCCCCCGCTCGGGGGTGGAGCCGCGGCCCTTCGTCCGTTCACCGGCCTGCCCATTTCGGTTACATATCGGCGCGGATTGCTCACTCGGGGTGGGCAGTGGGCCCGTATCAGGCCTTCGGGGCCACCTTCGAGAGGCCGTTGATGATCCGGTCCATCGCGTCGCCGCCCGTCGGGTCGGTCAGGTTCGCCAGCATCTTCAGCGTGAACTTCATCAGCAGCGGGTGGGTCAGACCGCGCTGCGTCGCGATCTTCATGACCTTCGGGTTGCCGATGAGCTTCACGAACGCCCGGCCGAGGGTGTAGTAGCCGCCGTATGTGTCCTTGAGGACCTTCGGGTAGCGGTGCAGCGCCAGCTCCCGCTGCGCCGGGGTCTGCCGGGCGTGCGCCTGCACGATCACATCGGCGGCGATCTGCCCGGACTCCATGGCGTACGCGATGCCCTCACCGTTGAACGGGTTGACCAGCCCTCCCGCGTCGCCGACCAGCAGCAGGCCCTTGGTGTAGTGCGGCTGGCGGTTGAAGGCCATCGGGAGCGCGGCGCCGCGGATCGGCATCGTCATGTTCTCCTCGGTGTACCCCCAGTCCTCCGGCATCGAGGCGCACCAGGCCTTGAGCACCTCGCGCCAGTCCAGCTCCTTGAAGGAGGCGGAGGTGTTGAGTACGCCGAGGCCGACGTTGGAGGTGCCGTCGCCCATGCCGAAGATCCAGCCGTAGCCGGGCAGCAGCCGGTCCTCGCCCGGGCCGCGGCGGTCCCACAGCTCCAGCCAGGACTCCAGGTAGTCGTCGTCGTGGCGGGGCGAGGTGAAGTACGTCCGTACGGCCACGCCCATCGGCCGGTCCTCACGCCGGTGCAGCCCCATGGCGAGGGAGATCCGCGAGGAGTTGCCGTCGGCGGCGACGACGAGCGGCGCGTGGAAGGTGACCGGGGTCTTCTCCTCACCCACCTTGGCGTTCACGCCGGTGATACGGCCGGTGCGGTCGTCGATGATCGGAGCCCCGACATTGCACCGCTCGTACAACCGCGCGCCCGCCTTCTGCGCCTGCCGGGCCAGCTGCTCGTCGAAGTCGTCGCGCTTGCGGACGAGTCCGTAGTCCGGGTACGAGGCGAGATCCGGCCAGTCGAGCTGCAGGCGCACCCCGCCGCCGATGATCCGCAGGCCCTTGTTCCGCAGCCAGCCGGCTTCCTCGGAGATGTCGATACCCATCGCGACCAGCTGCTTGGTCGCGCGGGGCGTAAGGCCGTCGCCGCACACCTTCTCGCGCGGGAAGGCGGTCTTCTCGAGGAGCAGGACGTCGAGTCCGGCCTTGGCGAGGTAGTACGCGGTTGTGGAGCCGGCCGGGCCTGCCCCGACGACGATCACATCGGCGGTGTGTTCGGAGAGGGGCTCGGTCACGGCGGGTTCTCCCGAAGACTCGATATTGCGTACCGAATGGCACAGGACGTGTGCAGTCTATGGGGGCGTACTGATCCACAAACTGAAGGGTTCCCCCCTATGAGCAGGCCGCTCCCCGCCGTACAGCTGCGCGTGCCCACCGACGAGGACGCCCTGGCCTGGCACAGGATCTTCAACGATCCGGACGTCATGGAGTTCCACGGCGGGACGTCGGCCGAGCTTTCGGTCTACGAGGAGCTGACCGCCCGCCAGCGCAGACACGACGCCGAGCGCGGCTTCTGCTTCTGGACCATGCTCGACGAGGACGGCGAGGTCATCGGCTTCACCGGCGCACAGCCCTGGCCGCACGAGGGCTTCGGCCCGGTCGGCGAGATCGAGATCGGCTGGCGGCTGGCGCGGTCCGCGTGGGGCAAGGGGTACGCGACGGCCGCCGCCCGCACCACGCTGGAGCGGGTGCGGGCGGTGGGCGTCGAGCGGGTCGTGGCGATGGTGAACGCCCGCAACGAGCGCTCGATCGCGGTGATCCGGCGGCTGGGGATGGAGCTGGCCGAGACGTTCACGACGCCGGTGTCCCAGCAGAAGGGGTACTGCTTCCGGCTGCAACTCAGTTCGCCTTGAACGTGTTGATCGCGGTGGAGAACACCACGTCCCTGTTCGCGTCCCAGAGGTCGGCGCGGCCCGCGGCGAGGATGGCGTACTCCGTGCCGTCCGCGGCCACGAACGCCTGGTCGATGACGTGCCGCCGCAGGCCGCCCTGGTCCGGTTCGGGGATGTGGGTGAACTCCCAGAGCGCGCCCGGCCGTCCCTGGTAGGTGTTCTGCGCCAGCCGGCTGCGCTGGTAGTCGGTCTCGGGGGTCTCCAGGTGCTTCTTCTCCAGGCCGAGGAAGTTCTCGTACGAGGACATGGGGGTGTTCTTGACGATCCCGATCTGGATGTACGAACCACCCGTCGGGGCCTCGTAGAAGATCTGGCTGCCCGCCTGCCGGCGCTTCCAGCCGTCCATCACCCCGACGGTGAACCCGGCGGGGTCCCGCTTCACTACAAAGCCGGCGGGGAGCGCGGCGCCGCCCGGGGATTGGGACTGGGCGGGGTTGGTGGACGGGGTGGCGGCGGGGGACACGGGAGCTGAGTCGGAAGGCGAGGCGGATGGTGAGGCGGACGCCGGCGGGTCCTGCTTGGGGGTGGGCGACTGCGAGGCGGCGGGTGGCTTGTTCTGCGCCTGGTCCGACTCGTCGTCGTTCTTCTTCAGGAGCAGCGCCCCGGCTGTCGCGCCGCCGCCGATGACGAACGCGGCGGTGAGGGTGGCCGTCCAGACAAGGACCTTGCGCTTGCGCTCGGCCGCGGCTGCCGTGGCGGCTGGATCGTGGGCAACCCCCGGCGCGGCGGCGAGGTGCACGGTGTGGGGGTCAGCCACATAGGGAGCGGCAGGAGGTGTGGCGGGAGCCGTGGCAGGAGGCGTGGCGGGGGCCGCCGGAGTCACCGGGGTCGCCAGCGGGCCATGCGCCGGAACCGCCGGAACTGGCGGAACCGGCAGAACCGGCAGAACTGCCGCTTGCTGCCCCACCATCCGCAGCACATACGGGCCCAGGAACGTCGCCGCCCCCACCCACAGCAGCCCGAACAGCAGCGCGTCCGGAACGCTCGGCGCGAACTCCGAGGTGCCCTGACCGCCAAAGTCCGCGAGGCCGCCCGCAAAGTCGGCCGAGACTCCGCTGACGCCCGTGAACAGCAGGACGAGCCCCAGCGAGAAGCCGCCGGCCAGCAGCTGCTCGCGACGGTCCGCCGAGCGGCGAGCCGCCCACACGCCGAGCGTGAGCGCGCAGACCGCACCGAGGGCGAGCGCCCCGGCGACCGCCCCGCCGCCCCACACATCGTTGATCTCCGGGAGTCCGAAACTGCCGTGCTCCGTGCTGGAGCCGATCGCGCTGAACTGGCCCTGGACGTCGTACTCCACCGGCACGCCCCAGCTCAGCCCGAGCACCGCGAAGCCGATGTTGGGCAGGATCGCCAGCGCGACCAGCATGGCCGTGCCGTCCACGTCGTCGGCGTTGGCATACGCGACAAAGCCGACCAGCGAGCAGAGCGCCAGCACGGCGCCGAGCGCGCGCACCGCCGTCCCCAGCGCACGTACCGTCGAGCGTGCCGCGGGCCGCTGCGCCAGCCACGCCGCGAGGTCGTCGCGCTGCAGCACCCCGCAGGTCACCGCGAGCGAGATCGCCAGGGCGCCGAGCGCCGCGAGCAGCGGGGACGAGGAGACCGCCACGCCCGCGATCTCGGGCTGCGCGAACAGGCCGAGCACGAGGACCACACCGGTGACCAGCAGCGAGAGCCGTACGGCGGCTTCCAGCCCGGCCCCTCGCGTACGCAGCATCCGTGCACCCACGTACAGCGCGCCGATCCACAACAGCGTCACCGTCAGCGGCACCACGGAGAGCGAGGCCGCGCCCATCGCGTCGATGCCCGAGTCGCCATAGTCCGAGGGGCCCGCGCCCGAGGTGTCGGGGTACCCTCCGCCGCCGCCGAAGATCCCGCCCGAGGAGCCGGAGCCTGAGCCCGAATCCGAGCCTGAGCCCGAGCCCGAGCCGAACGGTGACGAGCCGCCCGCCGCCTTCACCTCGAAGCCGCCGCCGAACCCTTGCAGCAGCATCGCGAGCGCGATCCGCAGCCGGTCGCTCCAGCCGACGACGACCTCGTCGTCCTGGCCGTACGACGGAATGGCGAGCACCACCGCCAGCGCCAGCAGCAGTCCGGCCGGCCAGGCCGCGGCCTTCGCGGCTGCCAGCCAGTCGCCGCGGAACACCCGTCCGAAGAACGCCCCGACGGGGGAAGGCTGGGCGGGCTGGGCGGGCTGCCCAACCGCAAAAGCAGGTGGAGCCGGAGGCATCGCGGGCGGGGCCGAAGCCTCCGGCAACCTCTCCCGTCCGCACTTCATGCAGAAGCGAGCCTCATCCGGAGATGGATTGCCGCAGTGCGGGCAGAACGACGCCATGGGGAGACTCCGAGGTGACAAGTGGGGACGGGCGGGGAGATGAGAACGTCGTAAACAACTGACTCATCTTCCCCGCCCGCCGGTTCCCGTCAACATCCGGCTGGGTTGGGCCAATTCACGCCACATTCAAGGCAGTTCGCGGCCGCTGACGGCTGTTCACGGCAGCAGTCTCGGGCTAGAACACCGAAAGCCCGGTCAGCGTCGTGAAGCGGTCCAACGCCGCCACCCCCGCCACCGAGTTGCCGCGCGCGTCCAGGCCCGGGCTCCAGACGCACAAGGTGCAGCGCCCCGGCACCACAGCGACGATCCCGCCGCCCACGCCGCTCTTGCCCGGCAGTCCGACCCGGTAGGCGAAGTCGCCGGCCGCGTCGTATGTACCGCAGGTGAGCATCACGGCGTTCATCTGCTTGGCCTCGCTGCGGGTCAGCAGGCGGGAGTCGTCGGCGCGCAGCCCGTGGCGGGCCAGGAAGCGGGCCGCCAGGGTCAGATCGGCGCAGCTCATCTCGATCGAGCACTGCCAGAAGTAGTGGTCGAGGAGAGTCGGTACGGGGTTGACGATATTGCCGTACGAGGCCATGAAGTGGGCCAGGGCGGCATTGCGGTCGCCGTACGCGGCCTCCGACTCGGCGACATCCGGGTCGAAGGCCAGGTGCGGGTTGCCGCTCTCCTGCCGCAGGAATTCCAGCAGTTCGCTGCTCGCGTCGCCGGTCAGGGTCTGCAGGATGTCGGTGACGACGAGCGCGCCCGCGTTGATGAAGGGATTGCGCGGAATCCCGTTCTCGTACTCCAGTTGCACCAGCGAGTTGAAGGGGTTGCCGGACGGCTCACGGCCGACGCGCTCCCAGAGGCCGGCGTCGCCGTGGGTCATGGCCAGCGCGAGGGAGAAGACCTTGGTGATCGACTGGGTGGAGAAGGGGCGCTGCCAGTCCCCCACTCCGTACACCTTGCCGTCCACGTCCGCGATGGCCATGCCGAAACGGCGCGGGTCGACGGCGGCGAGTGCCGGGATGTACTCGGCGGGCCTGCCGCTGCCGATCTGCGGTGCGATGTCTGCCGCGATCCGTTCCAGGACCGCCTGGTAGTCCATGACGGCGCGGGTTACTGCGGCTTGGTGCCGCGGTGCAGCGCCACGATCCCGCCGGACAGATTCCGCCACGCGACCTTGGACCAGCCTGCCTGCTGGAGCCGCTGCGCCAGCCCCGCCTGGTCGGGCCAGGCACGGATCGACTCGGCGAGATAGACGTACGCGTCCGGGTTCGACGAAACCGCCCGCGCCACCGGCGGCAGCGCCCGCATCAGATACTCGGTGTAGACCGTACGGAACGGCGCCCAGGTCGGCTGCGAGAACTCGCAGATCACGACCCGCCCGCCCGGCTTCGTCACCCGGTACAGCTCGCGCAGCGCCGCGTCCGTGTCCTGCACATTGCGCAGCCCGAACGAGATCGTCACGGCGTCGAAGACACCGTCGCGGAACGGCAGCTTCGTCGCGTTGCCCGCGGTGAGCGGCAGCCACGGGTTGCGCTTCTTGCCCTCGCGCAGCATGCCGAGGGAGAAGTCACAGGGGATTACGTATGCGCCGGTCGCGGTGAACGGAAGCGAGGACGTGCCCGTGCCCGCGGCCAGGTCCAGGACCTTCTGCGCCGGGCGGGCGTCCACCGCCTTCGCGACCTCCTTGCGCCACCGCCGGTCCTGACCGAGCGAGAGCACATCGTTGGTGAGGTCGTAGTTCGCCGCCACGTCGTCGAACATCGAGGCGACTTCGTGCGGCTGCTTGTCCAGAGTTGCTCGGGTCACGCACCCCATTCAAGCAGCACGTTGAAACATCACGCCGCCCGGCAGGGCTCACCGGAACCGGGGCCGGCTCCCGCCGTCTCTCTGCGACCTCCTGATGGCGTACGCGAAGAGCCCGAGGCCGGCCACGATGATCACGCCGAACAGGCCGAGCGCGGTCCACCAGGACATGCTCCCCTTCCGGTCCTGGGCCCCGTCCTCATCTCCGTCGCCCCAGCCGTTCTCCTTCTCGTACCGCTCCTCGGCCGTGCCGGAGGCGAGGACATCCACGAAGCGGGGCAGCGAGACGCGGAGCGGGTCGCCATACTCGCCGAGCAGCGTGGCCGTCTCCGCGTCCCGCTCGACTCCGTACTCCTGGGCGACCAGGTCGTCACCGTCCTCGTCCGCGACCACGTACACGCCGTCGCGCCGCAGCCGGTCGTACACGAAGGCGAGCAGGATCTCCGGGTCGCCTTCGTACGGGTCGGTGTGGTCGTGGCTGTTCGGCGTGACCACGACATAGATCGGCACCTTGGACGCACCGAGCCGCTCGCGGATCTTGCGCAGGGCGTCGGCGGCGATGTCGGCGCGGGTGGGCGGCGGGTCAGCCGCGACTGCCGCCGTGGCCGCCGCGTGGGCCGTGCCGGCCGCGGCGAGCACCACGACGGTGGCTGCTGACACCATCCGCACCATGTAAACCACAGGCCTCTCCCGTCACTTGGGCGGGGTTACCCTACGCGCGTCGGTACACCAGACGTCCACCGAGTACGGTCGCGACGCAGGTCCCCGCGCCGTGCAGCCGCAGCATCCGCGCCGGGACGTCGTCGGCCAGGACATCGTCGATCGGTACTTCGTCGACCGGTACGTCGAAGACCGCGAAGTCGGCGGGCCCGCCGACCGTGAGGCTCCGGTCGAGCAGGACGTTCAGCGGGTAGCCCTTGAACGGGTCGAGCGTGAGCGCCTCGCGCTCTGCACCACCCATCGGTTCGCGTACATACAGCCCCGACCGTGCCACCGCTGTCCGCACCGCGGGCCGGGTGAACGGGCCGCAGACCGCGGTCACCCCGTGCCGCAGCAACCGCTGCAACCCGCGCCGCGCGCTCGCGCCCCAGCGAGCCTCGTCCATCTCCAGCGCCGCCAGCGCCTCGCCGGTCAGCGGCTCGGTGCCGAGCCGGCCGGCCTCGCGCGGATCGGGGTGGTAGGCCGCCTCGAGCAGCGCGGCGGCCTGCGGGTGCCGCAGCCCGGGGGTCAGCAGCCCGGGCCAGCGCCGCACCCGCGCCTGCGGGCGGGCGGCAGCCATCTCCTCGTACGTGCCCATCGCGATGATCAAACCGGCGTCCACGGCAACCGCGTGGACCCCCCGGCGGCCGCCCGCAAAGACGTCGTCCGCCACATGGATGGTCTGCAACTCGGCCTCGTACCGCTCTTAGTTGGAGGCGAGCAGCTTCAGCTCGGGGTGGGCCGTACCACCCTCGATCGCCGTGGACGAGATGTGCGAGGCGACGCGCTCGTCGACCGGGTCGTCCGCCGGATCGTCGTGCACGACGATGTGTTCGTACGTCGTCGTCCGCTGCGCGGGCACCCGGCCCGACTTACGGATCAGGTCGATGATCTCCAGCCGGTTCGACCGGTGCTTCGCGCCCGCCGAGGAGACGACGTTCTCCTCGAGCATGATCGAACCCAGGTCGTCCGCGCCGTAGTGCAGCGACAGCTGGCCGACCTCCTTGCCCGTGGTCAGCCACGAGCCCTGGATGTGGGCGACGTTGTCGAGGAAGAGGCGCGCGATCGCGATCATGCGCAAGTACTCGAAGAGCGTCGCCTGCGTACGGCCCTTGAGGTGGTTGTTCTCGGGCTGGTAGGTGTACGGGATGAAGGCCCGGAAGCCGCCCGTCCGGTCCTGCACGTCGCGGATCATCCGCAGGTGCTCGATCCGTTCGGCGTTGGTCTCGCCGGTGCCCATCAGCATGGTCGACGTCGACTCGACGCCCAGCCGGTGCGCGGCCTCCATGATCTCCAGCCACCGCTCGCCGGACTCCTTGAGCGGCGCGATCGCCTTGCGCGGCCGCTCGGGCAGCAGCTCGGCGCCGGCGCCCGCGAAGGAGTCGAGGCCGGCGGCGTGGATCCGGGAGATCGCCTCCTCGACCGACACCTTGGAGATACGGGCCATGTGCTCGACCTCGGAGGCACCGAGGGAGTGGATCACGAGCTCCGGGTACGCCGTCTTGATCGCCGAGAAGTGCTTCTCGTAGTACTCGACGCCGTAGTCCGGGTGGTGCCCGCCCTGGAACATGATCTGGGTGCCGCCCAGCTCGACCGTCTCGGCGCAGCGCCGCAGGATGTCGTCGAGGTCGCGCGTCCAGCCCTTGCCGGTGTCCTTCGGCGGAGCGTAGAAGGCACAGAACTTGCAGGCGGTGACACACACGTTGGTGTAGTTGATGTTGCGCTCGATGATGTACGTCGCGATGTGCTCCGTACCCGCGTAACGCCGCCGCCGTACGGCGTCCGCCACCGCGCCCAGCGCGTGCAACGGCGCGGAACGGTACAGCTCGAGCGCCTCCTCCGGGGTGATCCGCCCACCCTCGGCAGCACGGTCCAGCGCGGACTGAAGGTCGGCCTTCTCGGTCACCGGGTGTCACCTTTCGGCGGTGGTTCAGAGCATCTGCGGGCCGATCCAGCCTACGCCAGGGGTTGTGGCAACCTGCGGGCACGGTCGGCACGGCGCCGGTGCGTTGCCCGCCACGGTGACGATCACCTCGACTTTTCCAGCAGGGCACGCGGGTTGCCCGCCCGTGGGTCCTGGGAGGTGTACTCCAGGCGGCCCTCGGTGAGCCGCAGCTTCACCGTGTGCCTGCCCGCCGTGCAGGTGTTGCCTTCCTTGCCGCTGGACTTGCCCTCGGCGACCAGCTCCGTCCTGCTCGCGCTGCGCAGTACGAGGTTGTCCTCGCAGGCGAAGCTCCCCAGGGCGTCGAACTGGTTGACCGTGCCGACCTTCGCGCCCGTCTTTCCGGAGCCGATGACGATCGTGAAGGTCCCCGCATTGATCTTGCTTCCGGCGAACTCGACCTGGAAGGGGCCCTTCCAGGTGCCGATGAAGCTGTCCGACACGGACGGGCTCTTGGTCTTCGCCGGCTCAGCCGCCGAACTGTCGCTGTTGTCGTTCCCGCCCGAGAACAGATCGGACAGCACCGCCCCGCCCACCGTCACCGCCGCCAGCGCACCCGCCACCGCCAGGGCCACCGTGCAGCTCACCTTCCGGCCCCGGCGCTCGCCCGGCTCACCGGACCCGGTCGGTACGGAGTCGGCCGTCATCGAGACGGAGAGCCGCCCGCTGGAGCTGTGTTGGCCCGGCAGCGACGAGTCCCTGGGCGTCTCCACCGGCGGCCCGAACGCCCCGACCGCGGCGCTGCTGAACGCCACCGGCCCCGACGCAACGGGGTCCGACGCAACCGGCCCCGAACCCACCGGCCCCGAACCCACCGGCTCCGCCTGCGACGGCTCCAGATCCAGCAGTCTGACCGCCGACCGGCTGACCTGCTCGACCAGCGGGCCCGGCAGCCATCCCGCCCCGACCAGCGCGGCCGCCCCACCCGGGGCCAGCCGGTTCGCGATGTCGGCGGGCGCGGGCCGCGCGGCCGGGTCCTTGGCGAGGCAGTCTGCGACCAGCTCGCGCAAGTCGCCCTCCAGGGAACCCAGTTCGGGCTCCCCGTGCACCACCTTGTAGAGCAGCGCGGCCGAGGAGTCGCCCGGGAAGGGCGCCGCGCCCACCGCCGCGTACGCCAGCACCGCGCCCAGCGAGAAGACATCGGCCGCGCCCGTGACGCCCTTGCCGAGAATCTGCTCCGGCGACATATAGCCGGGCGAGCCGACCGAGACCCCGGTGGAGGTGAGCGAGGCGGTGCCGTCGGTGGCCCGGGCGATCCCGAAGTCGATCAGCCGCGGCCCGTCCAGGGTCATCAGCACATTGGACGGCTTCACATCCCGGTGCACCAGTTCAAGAGCGTGCACGGCCGCCAGCGCCTCCGCGAGGCCGGCGCCCAGCACCCGTACCGAGTGCGTGGGCAGCGGACCGTGGTCGGCGACCGCCTGGGACAGGGCAGGACCGGCCACGTACCCGGTCGCCACCCAGGGCACCGGCGCCTCCGGGTCGGCGTCCAGCACCGGCGCCGTCCACTGCCCGCCGACCCGCCGCGCCGCCTCCACCTCGCGCCGGAACCGCGCCCGGAACTCCTCGTCGAGCGCGAAATGCGGATGGACCACCTTCACCGCGACCGTACGGCCGCCGGCGCTGCGCCCGAGATAGACGCGGCCCATCCCGCCCGCCCCCAGCCTGCCGAGCAGCCGGTACGCCCCGATGCTCTGCGGCTCGCCCGGATCCAGCGGCTGCATCTGCACTCCCCCGATTGCCTGTTGCCCTGCGCTGCCTCGCGTCGCGTCGCGCCTACTGCGCTTCAGCCTAGGCCCGGCGTGTTCGGCATCACGAGGATTCCCGCCGCCACGGAGCGAACCGAACCGGGCGTTCCGTCATCTCTCTGGTCGTAAATCACACGGCTTGTCCGAAAACCGCCTGTGCCAGAACCCTCGGAGTTCCCCAATGAAACGCCTGCCCAAGGCCCTCATAGCCGCCGTCGCCCTCGGCTCTGTCGCGCTCGTCGCCGGCTGCTCGGACGAGGGTGACCCGGTCTCCTTCGACGGGCCCACCGCGAAGGCCCCCGCCGCCGAGCAGTCGGGCGGCGGCTCCGGCGGCAGCGCCGACAAGGCGGCCGCGGAAGCCGCGGCGAAGACACTGATGCCGACCGGCCCGAAGGCCGAGTTCACCACCCAGAACACTCTCGACGACGGCACCAAGATCGGCGTCACCACGCTGGACGGCAAGAAGTCCGGCTTCCAGGGCAAGGTGTGGGTCTGGGCCCCGAAGGAGTACTTCGACCCCAAGTACGCGAACAGCGGTTTCCCCGTGCTGATCGCCCTCCCCGGCGGCAACGGCTACCCCAAGAACTACTGGATGGGCACCGACCTCAAACTGCAGAGCAGCATCAGCAAGTGGTCGCAGGAGGGCAAGAGCCTGCCGTTCATCGTGGTCATGCCGGTGCTGAACCCGGACGCCAAGTACTACTACGACGGCAGCGACATACCGGGCCGGCCGAAGATGGGCACCTGGATGACCGAGGACGTCCCCGACTTCGTAAAAGCCAACTTCCGTACGTTCAAGTCCCGGGACGGCTGGGCCTTCATGGGCTCATCCTCCGGTGCGTTCGTCGGCCTGAAGTCCGTGCTGCAGCACTCGGACAAGTTCAAGGCCGTGATCGCCTCCGGTCCCGACACCGTCCCGGACTCACCACTGTGGGCGGGCCACGAGGCGCAGCGGCAGGCCAACAACCCGGAGAAGCTCGCCAAGGCCCTGTCCGCCAAGCCCGACACCAAGGACAACGACGTCTATCTGGCCTTCCAGATCGGCACCAAGGAGTCCGGCGTGAACAAGCTCAAGGACTTCATCCGCGACTACGGCAAGGGCCCGGTCAAGACCCGCCTCCAGGTCATCCAGGACGGCGAGCACAACGCCAAGACCTATGTGAAGGGCATGGAGGACGGAACCATCCAGTGGATCAGCGAGCACATGCAGGCTCCCATCCCCGAGTCCTGACCCCGACCCGCCTCGTCACAACTGCCGGCCGCCGAGCAGCTCCACCGTCACATCAGCCGGGAAGCCGGTCGTCGGCCCGGTCCGGCGCGCGAATTCCCGTACGCCCGCGAGCTGCTCGGCCCCGAAACGGAAGTCCAGAGTCGTGAAGTAGCGCTCAAGGAGTTCCGCGTCGAAGGTCTCCCAGCGCGCCGCCTGCTCGGCCACCTTGGTGACCTCCTCCAGGGAGACATCCCGCGAGGCGAGGAAGGCCTCGTGCACCTTCTGTACGACGACGGGCTCGCGCGCCAGATAGTCCTTGCGCGCCGCCCACACCGCGAAGACGAACGGCAGCCCGGTCCACTCCTTCCACATCAGCCCCAGGTCGTGGACCTGGAGGCCGAGCTTCGGCGCGTCGTGCAGCGAGGCCCGCAGCGCGGCGTCGCCGATCAGTACGGCCGCGTCCGCCTCCTGCATCATCAGGCCGAGGTCGGGCGGGCACGTGTAGTAGTCGGGCGTCACCTTGTACTGCTCGGCCAGCAGCAGCTGGGCCAGCCGTACCGACGTACGCGACGTGGAGCCGAGCGCCACCCGCGCCCCGTCGAGCTGCTCCAGCGGCACCTGGGACACGATCACGCAGGACATGACCGGCCCGTCACAGCCGACCGCGAGGTCGGGGAAGGCGACGAGCTGATCGGCATTGCGCAGGAATTCGACGAGGGTGATCGGCGCGATGTCGAGGGCGCCGCGCACCAGCTGCTCGCTGAGCTTCTCCGGGGTGTCCTTCGTCAGCTCGAGATCGAGGAGAGTTCCGGTACGCGCCAGACCCCAGTACAGGGGCAGACAGTTCAGGAACTGGATGTGACCGACGCGGGGCCGGCTGCGACGGTGGTCGGTTGCTGTGCCTTCTCCAAGACTGTCCACATCGCGAGGCTAGACCTGTGACCTACGGGCGGGGGCGCCGGGGCCGTACTCACGCCCGTACAAGCACCCGTACACGCGCCCGTACACACACCCGTCCCGAGCTGCGATTCGTCCGCGATTCGCGGGCCAATCGTCAGCGGATCAAGGCCCCGTCAAACGTCCGGGTGAGGTGATCTTTCCCTCTACCGCTGCGCACACGCTGCGTGCTAGGCTCAACGCAAGTTGCAGTTTGGTTTCCCTTGCAGTACAGAGCCTGCGGAGCATGTAACCCGCAGGCTTTTGTAGTTTTCAGACTTCTTGCAGGTTCTGGAGCAGGGCAACCCTTTGGCCCAAGGAGGGCTTATGGCTACCGGAACCGTCAAGTGGTTCAACGCTGAAAAGGGCTTCGGCTTCATCGCCCAGGACGGCGGCGGCCCGGATGTCTTCGTCCACTACTCCGCGATCAACGCGACCGGCTTCCGCTCCCTCGAGGAGAACCAGGTCGTGAACTTCGACGTCACCCAGGGCCCGAAGGGCCCGCAGGCGGAGAACGTCACCCCGGCCTAGTCAGCCACGGGTCGGCGATCGCGAACGACTTAGCAGTACCAAGGAGCCCCGTTCTTTATGGATCGGGGCTCCTGCCTTTCCGGCTTTTTGGCCTTTCTCCCCCACCATCACCACGTGCGACACATGCCACGATTGGGGACAGAGGTGTGAAAGCAGCGGGTCGAGCGGGAGGACGAGTCGTGACCGAACGCAAGCCGCCGGGCGTCAGCTTCGAGTCGTGGGTCGACAAGCAGATCCGCGAGGCGTCCGAGCGTGGGGACTTCAAGGACCTGCCGGGGTTCGGGAAGCCGCTGCCCGACGTTGATCGCACATACGACGACCTGTGGTGGGTCAAGCAGAAGATGCACCGCGAGCACCTCTCCTGCCTGCCGCCCACGCTCGCCCTCCGCAAGGAGGCAGAGGACGCCCTGGAGGCCGCCCGGCGGGCGCCGTCCGCGGCCGAAGTACGGCGAATCCTGGCCGAGGTCAACGAGAAGATCGCCGCGGCGGTCCGCCGCCCTCCGCCCGGTCCCCCGCTGGGGCTCCAGCCCTTCGACGTGGACGCTGTCGTACGCGACTGGCGCTCCGGCCGGCCCGCAGGCTGAGAGTCCCCGACGTCAGTGGCGCGGTTGCGGCAGAGTCGGCAGTTTCGCGTCGTACAGCCACATCGTGAACAGGCCGTCGAGCGGGTGCGAGGAGTGCCGCTGCGCGAGCGCGATGAACTCCTCCGTGGTCACCACCCCGTGCCGGTGGCTCGCGGTCCACTCCCGCAGCAGCCTCACGAACGCCGCGTGCCCGAGCACCGTACGCAGCGCGTGCAGCGTGAGCCCGCCCCGCTCGTAGAGCCGGTCGTCGAACAGCCGCCGCAGCCCCGGGTCGCCGATGCGGATGTCCTGGCGCATCAGTGCCAGCTTTGCCCGGGACTTGGCGGCCAGCGTGGCAGCCGAGGGGCCGCCGGACACCTCGGACCAGAGCCACTCTGCGTACTTCGCGAAGCCCTCGTTGAGCCATATGTGCCGCCAGTCCGCGACGGTCAGGCTGTTGCCGAACCACTGGTGGGCCAGCTCGTGCGCGACCAGGCGTTCGCTGCCGCGCCGCCCGTCCACATGATTGGCACCGAAGATCGAAAGACTCTGTGCCTCTACAGGCACGTCCAGTTCCTCGTCCACCACCACGACCGCGTAGTCGTCGAAGGGGTAGGGGCCGAAGAGGTCCGTGAAGGCGGTCATCATCTGCGGCTGCCGGGCGAAGTCGTGCTCGAAACGGCTGAGCAGCCGCCGGGGCACGGCGGCCGGCTGCGGCACCTGCCCGGCGTGCTTCACCTCGATGAGCTCGTACGGGCCGATCTGGACGGTCGCGAGATAGCTGGCCATGGGCGCCGGGTGCTCGTACACCCAGGTGGTGGTGGAGGCGCTGATCGTACGAGAGGTGAGGGTGCCGTTGGCGACCACCGTGTACGGGGACGGCGTGGTCACCGCGATCCGGTAGGCGGCCTTGTCGCTGGGGCGGTCGTTGCAGGGGAACCAGGAGCGGGCACCGCTCGGCTGGGAGGCCACCAGCGCGCCCTCCTCCAGCTGTTCCCAGCCGAGGTCGCCCCAGTCGCGGGTGCGGACGGGCCGCGGGACGCCGGTGTAACGCACCTCGACGGTGAAGGCGGCCCCGGCGCGCAACGGCCGGGCAGGCCGTACTCGCAGCTTGTCGGCGCGGTGCGTGTACCGGGCCGGGCGGGCGTCGTCCACGAGTACGCGGTTGATACGGAACGGGCCGAGGTCCAGGGCGACCTCGGCCAGCTCGCGTTCGGCGACGGCGCTGATCCTGGCCCGGCCGGAGAGCCGGCCGGCGTACGGACGGTAGTCCAGCTCCAGGTCGTACTCCGTCGTCCGGTAGCCGCTGTCACCGTGCTGCGGCAGGTACGAATCCGTCACCCTTGTACGACCTCTGTGTCTTTCTCATCGTGCGATTTCGGTGCCGCGGTCTTTCTCATCGTGCATCCGTGCCCCGGTCATCGCCTTGCCAGGCCGCGATCGGGTTCCCCAGCCAGCGGGTCCCCGCCGGCACCCTCTCCCCTCGCATCACCAGCGACGCCGGGCCGACCGTCGCCCGCTCGCCGATGACCGCGCCGGGCAGCGCGATGCCGTGCGGGCCCAGCGTCGCGCCCGCTTCGAGGACGACATTGTCCATACGCATGATCCGGTCATGGAAGAGGTGCGTCTGCACAACACACCCGCGATTGACGTTCGCCCCGCCGCCGACCGTCACAAGGTCGGCCTCCGGCAGCCAGTACGTCTCGCACCACGCCCCGCGGCCGATGCGGGCGCCGAGCCCGCGCAGCCACAGGTTCATCAGCGGGGTCCCGCTGGTGGCGCCGACCAGCCACGGCACGGCGAGCACCTCCACAAAGGTGTCGGCGAGCTCGTTGCGCCACACGAAGGACGACCACAGCGGGTGCTCAACGGCCCGGAAACGGCCGACCAGCAGCCACTTCGCCGCGATCGCGACGACGCAGGCCACCAATCCCGCGGCGAGCAGCACCCCGCCGCCGCACAGCACCGCGAGGCCGACGCCGATGCGGGCGGCAAGCAGCTCGAAGGCCGCGAGGGCCAGTACGGCGAGTGCCGCTCCGCACATGACCGGCACGATCCGGCAGACCTCGACGGCCGCCCGGGCCCAC
The DNA here is from genome assembly GCF_044389785.1 of Streptomyces sp. NPDC019443. Taxonomy (NCBI): domain Bacteria; kingdom Bacillati; phylum Actinomycetota; class Actinomycetes; order Kitasatosporales; family Streptomycetaceae; genus Streptomyces; species Streptomyces sp. NPDC019443. The sequence continues at coordinate 78,976 of NZ_JBIRYJ010000017.1, read as the reverse complement.
ATCAGCCGCTTCGGCGGGTGGAAGGTACGGCTCTGGTCGCCCTCTTCGGCCGACCGGGGCAGCTTCATCGGGGGCATCCCGAGCCAGGAGCTGCCCGCCTTCGCCCGCTTCGGGGTGGCGGACAGTACGCCGACCAGGCCGCGTTTGGGTACGGAACGGCCCGCGGCCGTCATCCCGGAGTTGCCGAGGAAGGCCCGCTTGCCTATCCGCGCCTCGGCGATCCGCAGCCAGCCGCCGCCGAGTTCGTACGAGGCGACCATCGTGTCGTCGGCGAGGAACGCCCCGTCGCCGACCGTCGTCATCGCGGGCAGCGCCAGCACGGTCGACGCCTCGACCCGGCGGCCCACTTTCATGCCCAGGGCCCGTAGCCACACGGGCGTGAACAGGCTCGCGTACAGCGGGAAGAGATGGACCCGCGCCATGTCCATCAGCCGCTCGGTCGCCCACGCCTGCCAGGCGACCCGGCCGTGGACGGGGTGGTAGCCCTCTCGCAGGCCGATGCTGAGCAGCCGTACGCCGACCAGGACGATCAGCGCGTACGTGACCACGGCGACGACCGTCGCGAGCGGCACGGCGGTCAGGGCGGCCGTCAGCGCTTCACCGATGCCCGTGCGGCCGCGCAGGAACAGGCCGATCACCAGCAGGCCCGGCAGCGCCGCGAGCGCGGGCAGCAGCCCGAGCGCCAGCGAGGTGAGCGAGTAGACCGTGGTCCAACGCCGCCTGCGCGGCGGGCGGCCGTCGGGGAGACGGCGGTTGGCCTTCCCCTTGCGGGAGGCGGGCACGCCCGCCCAGCGCTCGCCGGCCGGGACCGTTGCGGTCACACCGGAGCCCGGCGCGATCTCGGCACGCTTGCCGACACGAGCGCCGGGGAAGAGCGTGCTGCGTGCGCCGACAGTGGCTCCGGCGCCGATCCGTACGGTGCCGATGTGCAGCCGGTCGCCGTCGAGCCAGTGCCCGGACAGATCCACCTCGGGCTCGACCGCGCAGCCCTTGCCGAGGCGCAGCATCCCGCTCACCGGCGGCAGCGCGTGCAGATCGACGTCGTCGCCGATACGGACGCCGAGCGCCCGTGCGTAGTACGTGAGCCATACGCCGGCGAGGCTGGTGGCGCCGCTGAGTTCGGCGAGGCGTTCGGCCGTCCACAGCCGCAGATGGACGCCGCCGCCGCGCGGATACGTACCGGGGCGCAGGCCGCGCAGCAGCAACCGCGCACCACCCGCCGCGATCACGATCCGCCCGGGCGGGCTGACGATGAGCAGCCAGCCGAGGCCCACCCACCACCACGCCACGGTGGGCGCCCACGGCAGGCCGAGCACGTTCCCCAGGAGATTGCTGACCGCGACCGCCACCACGCCCCAGCGCAGCCCGACAACGCCGAGCAGCGGCAGCATGAGAAGCGTCTGCGCGAATCCGGTACGGCGCGGCACCGGCCGCACCTCCCCGGCCTCGGGTCCGCCGGTGGAGGACGCGTCCAGCGTCCGGGCGAGCGCGCCGAGCGTCGGGTTCTGGTAGATGTCGCCGACCGACCCGGCCGCGTACCGCTCCCGGATGCGTGACACGAGCTGCGCGGCGGCCAGACTGCCGCCGCCGTTCACGAAGAAGTCCGCGTCGGGGCCGGTGACCGGGGTGCCGAGGAGTTCGGCCCACTGCTCGGCCAGCCAGGCTTCGGTGACGGTGAGTTCGGCATCCTCAGCCGGTGTGTCCACGTTCGGCAAGGGCCAGGGCAGCGCGGCCCGGTCCACCTTGCCGGAGGTACGGGTGGGGAGGGTGTCGACGACGGCGAGCAGCGGCACGAGGGCTGCGGGCAGCTCCTTGCGCAGCCGTCTCACGCTGTCGGCCTGGTCGAAGCCGTCGCTCTCGACGCCGTCAGTCCCGGCACCAGCACTCCCGACGCCTTCGCTCCCGACGCCGTCCCTTCCGGCGCCTTCGCTCTCGACGCCGTCCCTTCCGGCGGCGTCGCTCTCTACGACATAGCCGACCAGCAGCTGATGTCCGGCTGCGGTGGTACGAACCGCGGCTGCCGCTCCCGCCACGCCCGGCAGGGCTTGCAGCGCCGCGTCGATCTCGCCGAGTTCGATACGGCGGCCGCCGAGCTTGATCTGCTCGTCGGCGCGGCCGACGAAGAGCAGGCCGTCCGCCTCCGCCCTCACCAGGTCGCCGCTGCGGTAGGCGCGGCTCCAGCCGAGGGCGGGCAGGGGTGCGTACTTCTCTGCGTCCTTCTCCGCGTCCAGGTAACGGGCCAGGCCGACGCCGCCGATGACGAGCTCACCGGTCTCGCCCATGGACACGAGGTCGCCCTGGGCGTCCACGACGGCGAGCTCCCAGCCGTCGAGCGGCAACCCGATCCGTACCGGCCCTTCGCCGGTCAGGAGCGCGCCGCAGGCGACGACGGTGGCCTCGGTCGGGCCGTAGGTGTTCCAGACCTCACGCCCCGTGACGGCCATGCGCTCGGCCAGCTCGGGCGGGCAGGCCTCGCCGCCGAAGATCAGCAGCCGTACGTCGTCGAGTGCCTCGGCCGGCCACAGCGCGGCGAGGGTGGGGACCGTCGAGACGACGGTGATGCGCTGCTCGACCAGCCAGGGGCCGAGGTCGAGGCCGGTACGTACGAGGGAGCGGGGCGCGGGGACCAGGCAGGCGCCGTGCCGCCAGGCGAGCCACATCTCCTCGCAGGAGGCGTCGAAGGCGACGGACAGCCCGGCGAGAACGCGGTCGCCGGGGGCGAGGGGCTTCTCCGCCAGGAAAAGGCGGGCCTCGGCGTCGACGAATGCGGCGGCGCTGCGGTGGGTGACCGCGACGCCCTTGGGCTTGCCGGTGGAACCGGAGGTGAAGATGATCCACGCGTCGTCGTCCGGCCTTGGGCGCTTGCCCGTGTCACCGGCGGGGGCACCGCACGGCACGATCGTCCGCCCGGCGCCGATGACCGCGCTCACCGCGGCCTCGGTGAAAACCAGCTCGGCGCGCTCGTCGGGGTCCTCGGCGTCGACCGGGACGTAGGCGGCGCCCGCCGCGAGTACGGCGAGAATCGACACGTACAGGTCGGCGGTCCCGGACGGCACGCGTACGCCGACGCGGTCGCCGACACCGATCCCGGCGGCGGCCAGACGCAGCCGCATCGTCTCGACCTCGGCGAGCAGTTCGCGGTACGTGAGGGGCACGGTGCCGTCGTCGACGGCTGATGCATTCGGGTGACGGCGGGTGGTCTCGGCGAGGATGTCGAGGAGGGTGCGCTCGGGGGCTGCGGCTCCCGCGGTGAAGAGCGCGGGCGCGGGCGCCTGGTCGAGCAGCGGGTCGAGCAGCGTCAGGGACTCGGCGGCCACGGTCATACAGCGTCCCGCAGGTTGCCCGGCAGAGGTTGGTTCCTGTGGATGACGGCCCGATTCGTACGCATCTCTCACTCTCCGTAGGTCGTGTCGAGTGCGCTGCGAATCCCCATTCCGCGCACGGCAATCGGCGAGTTTATCCAGCGTTAACCCGACTCGCCTGTTGTGCGCGGCACAGGCCATTCGTTCCCGTCGGCCCGCCCGGACCGCGATCGAACGCCATCACCCCTGCTCGGAAGGGTGGATGGACCCACTCTCCGTACAACGTCCCGGCCCGGCGCCGACCGCCCGAATGTGGCGAAGGGCACTCGCCGGTCACCCTGCGTTCATGCGGGGCGGCCGTCCGACGCGTCCTACTCGACCGGCAACCGCAAGTGGCGTTCGGGCGGCGTGTTCAGGCGTACTCACACCCAGGTATGGCTGAGTAACCTGACTTCGCAGTAAATCTGCGACCCAGCAGGGGAGTCAGGACAATGACCGACCGACCAGGTGGTACGCGTCGACGGGCAGAGCCTGCTGGGAGCAGGAGAATGCCCCTCGCGCTCACCCTGGCGCGCGGCGCGCTGACGTCGCCGCTGAAGCGGAACATCCATGCGGGGGCCCGGCTCCCCGGGGCCCGGCTGGTGGAGCCGGGCGTACGGATCGACCCGGTCCGCCTCGCCGCGTACTCACATCTCTGCGGCTTCCAGCAGGCGGACCCGCTGCCCCTCCCGTATCCGCACATCCTCGGATTCCCGCTCACGATGCGGCTGATGACGGACCGGAGCTTCCCGCTCCCTCTCCTCGGCCTGGTCCACACCCGTATCGAGATCACCCAGCACCACGCCCTGCGCCCCGAGGACCCTCTTGAACTCACCGTGTACGCAGATGAGTTGACGCCCCACCGTCGCGGCACGGAAGTCACGATGGTGACGGAAGCACGCATGGACAGGAATCCGGTGTGGGAATCCCGCAGCGTCTATCTGGCCCGTCACAGAACCATGCGATCCGGTCCTCCCGACGGCCCTCGCGAGAGCACCCCCTCTCTCCCCCTCCCCGCGGTCGCCGAGTGGCAGCTCCCCGCCGGCCTCGGGCGCCGCTACGGCGCTGCCTCGGGCGACCGCAACCCCATCCATCTGCACCCGCTGACCGCGAAGCTGTTCGGCTTTCCGCGCGCGATCGCCCACGGCATGTGGACGCTCGCCCGCTGCCTGGCCGAGGCGGACACGGGTCAAGCAGCCTGCGTACGAGCGGAGTTCAAGGCCCCTGTACCGCTCCCCACGACCGTGACCTACGCAACCGACGGCACCGCCTTCCAACTCCGCAGCGGCGACCGCGTCCACCTCACCGGGGAGACCAGCGCTCACCCTTCATCAGGTCGCCCAGCCCCATCCAAGCGAAGTTCATGAGCGTCCCCGCCGCTTCCTTCGCCGAGACGCCCCCGGTCTCGTTCGCCCACCCCGCGAGCGACTCGGCCGCACCGACCAACGCCTGTGCGAGCCCCGCCAGATCCCGGTCGGCCAGCTCGGGGCCCTGGTGGGCCTCGCGAGCCGCGGCCCCGATCAGACCGGTCACGAACGCCACGATCTCGTCCCGCATCGCCGCCACCTCCGCGGCGAACGGCTCCCCGTGCGTCCGCGCCTGCCGGTGCAGCACCGACCAGCCATCGGGGTTCTCGGCGGTGTGTGTGAAGAACGCCCCGAGGCCCGCCCACAGTTGCCGGTCAGCCGGCAGCCCCGGCTCGGCCCCGGCCTGCACGGCCGCGATCAGCGCCTCGGACTCGCGCCGGATGCACGCTGTGAAGAGCTCTTCCTTGGAGCTCAGGTACAGATAGACCAGCGGCTTGGAGACCCCGGCCAGCTCCGCGATCTCGTCCATGGAGGCCGCCCGGTAGCCGCGCTGCCCGAAGGTCTGCACGGCGGCGTCCATCATCTGCCGCTCGCGCACGGCGCGCGGCATGCGTTTGCTCCTGACGCCCTTCACAGCACCCATGTCAGACATCCTCCCGCCCCACACATCCTTACTTCGCGGTAAGCCTACGACCCCCAACAGGAGCCCAGAAACGCGGAACGGTCCCCCTTCCAGCGTGGAAGGAGGACCGCGCCACGAGCCAGACCAGGTCAGGCCTGCAACCTGACCGGAACCGCTGGCCGAGTCGAGCGCCTGGAGCGGGCTACGGCTGAAGCGTTACCTCTGTCCAAGCGTCGTCGCACGTAAGGGTCGGGGCCACCGCCGGAGGACCAGGGTCGAAGGGGACCAGGGTGCACTGGGTCTCATACACGACCCCGGCCGTGGTCGTCACCTGGATCGAGACGCCCTCCGTCGCAATCACATCCAGCCCGTTGGCGGACGCCGAGATGGAGCAGGCGTCCACCGGGAAGCTGTCATCGTCGCTGATTTCCGTCCAGGCGTAGGTGCCGCCGGGGACCGTCCGGACGCCCGCGTGGGCCTCGACAGTGCCCGGGCCCGCGCCGTCCGGATCGAAGAGCGTGGCGCTGACCTGGTGGAGGGCAACCGCATCGAGCACAAGGGGGTTGTAGGTGTCGATGTCGTTGCACGACCCAGGGCCGGTGGCACCGGTGGCACCGGTGGCACCCGTGGCACCGGTCGCACCCGTGGCACCCGTAGCGCCCGTGGCGCCCGTCGCACCCGTCGCACCCGTGCCGTCCCTGTCATCGCAGTCGTCGTCGCCGCCGCCGGACAGTACAGCCTTCCCGTCCTCCACCGTGATCTCGCAGTAGTCGTCGTCCCCACCCGACGGGCCTGCCACACTCACGGCGCCAGGCGCCATGGGACTGTGCGATACGGCAACCGCGGGGCTCGCGAACCCCGCAAGCATGAGGACCATCGACGCGACGGTGCCGCCGGTCAGCCAGGCACTGCGTCTGGGAAGCGGACCAAGGGAGGACCTGGTCCTGTTCTCAGGATTCATTCACTGCTCCTTTTGGAACCGGATCTTGGAACCGGATCGGATGATGCGCCGGAAGCGAGTTCGAGCTTCCCTGGGATTCATCGGTTCACAGACGCAATGCCTTGAGAACCTTGCAGTGTTATCAACAGGATGGCGTATCAGGGGGACTCCAATGGGCGCATGCGCAACAGCGAACCCTGTACCGAGGTCGGCGTGCCGTCATCAGGGCGCGCAGGCCCAGTGCATAAGGTCGGCCGGTCCGAACCGCCGGGAGTGGTGATGCCATGAAGCCGTCCATCTGCCTCTGCATGATCGTCAAGAACGAAGCAAAAGTCATCGAGCGATGCCTCACCTCCGTCCGTGACCTGGTGAGCACCTGGGTCATCTCGGACACCGGCTCGACCGACGGAACCCAGCAGCTGATCCGTACGGCACTGGATGGCATCCCTGGCGAGCTTCACGAGGAGCCCTGGGTCAACTTCGGCCACAACCGGTCCCTGAACATCGAGCACGCCCGCGGCAAGGCCGACTATCTGCTCCTCCTCGACGCCGACCTCGTGATCCGGCGGGACGGCCCCCTGCCCCGCCTGACCGCCGATTCCTACATGCTCCGGCACGAGGGCGCGACCGAGTACCGCATCAAGCGCCTGGTCCGCGGCGACATCGCCTGGCGCTACGAGGGCGTCACCCACGAATACATCACCACCGACCAGCAGCACAGCCAGAAGAATCTCGACGCGCTCGTCATCGAGGACTTCGCGGACGGGGGCTCACGGCACGACAAGTTCGAGCGCGACGCGCGCCTGCTGGGCGCCGAGCTCGAGCGCGACCCCGCCAATTCACGCACGGTCTTCTATCTGGCGCAGACCATGCGCGACATGGGCAACGACGACGAGGCGATCACTCTGTACGAGCGCCGCGCGGAGATGGGAGGCTGGCCCGAAGAGGTGTACTACGCGCTGTTGCAGGTCGGGATCCTCAGAGCCAGATCCGACGACTGGCCGGGAGCCATGGACGCCTTCTCACGCGCCTGGGAGTCGCGTCCGCAACGGCTCGAAGCGTGTTACGAACTGGCCGCGCGGCTGCGCAAACTGGGCCGCTACCATCTCGCGCACTCGATCGTCCGCGCCGGGCTCGGCCGGAGGCAGCCGGCGGACCTGCTGTTCGTCCAGCCATGGGTGTATCGCTGGGGTCTGCTGTTCGAGTTCTCGATCACGGCCTACTGGGTGGGCGACTTCACCGGCTCGCTCCAGGCGTGCGACCGTCTTCTGGCGATGCCCGACGTGCCCGACGCCTATCGCGAGCAGACACGAGCCAACCGCACATTCGCGGCACAGCGGCTTGCGGCGATTCCCGAGCCGTCCACCGGATCCAGGGCGGCCAGGCGAGCGCGTACGGGTTCGAAGAAACGCTGACAACCGCGGCGCGGCCGCTACTGGACGGCGCCGCCGGTCTCGCCCGACCCTGACGGAAAGACCCACAGCTGACGCTCCGTCCTACGCTACGGATTGCGCTGCAGCAGTGTCACCGTCAGGCCGGTCAGGTGCTCGGTCCCCGTCGCCGTATAGCGCGCGCGCAAGGCCTGCGACTGGTCCCCGGGCAGCCCCCAACGAAGCGGATCCGGGACATTGCCGGCCACCACCAGCCAGATACGCCGCTCGTCTCTCACGCATGCGGCCGGGTCCGGGCACTCCGCCGACCACAGGCCGTTGCGCTCGGCAGCCGACGCGGAGCGGAAGACATCGCGCAACTGCAGGTCGCGGGGGAGGTAGAAGCGGACACCTACGTCGAGCCTGCGCCCGGCGTCGTCCCCGCGGTCGTAGACCACCGCGTCCCCGGGCCGGTGAGCTTTCTGGATGGTGCGCGCGGCGCCTGCGTAGTCCAGCCCTTCCCAGAAGTGTGCGTATGGCTTCCGCACCCCCTGCTGCTCGGGCAGCGTGAGCAGAGCGAGCACCACCAGCGCCGCCGCAACCGCCGCTCGGGATCGCACAGCGGTGAGACCGGCCCCGGCCAGCACCGCCCACGCCGGCAGGATGAACAGCAGATACCTGTAGAAGAAGTACGAGACCTCCCCGTGCGAGACCGCCCAAACCACCAACGGGGGCAGCACTGCCAGCGCGATGACGAACAGAACGGCGTCACGGCGCCCTCGCCACGCCAGCACGGCGAGTGTCATCACCGCTCCGGCGGCCAGGGCGGAGGCATACAGCTGCGGCCAGAAATTGATAAGCGTCCACATGTCCGGCTTGGGAATCCAGGTGATCTGCCGGGTGGCCTGCTCCATGCCCAGCAGTACCACCGGGGCCGCACAGGCCACGCCGGTCATGGCGGCAAGGCAGAAGCGCCAGGCGACCGAACGCTCGGACCGGATCCGCATGAGCACCGCGACCAGATGCCCGGCCAAGGCGGTCAGCGCCACCACGTGCAGGAGGCCGATGGCGCCCACGCACAGGGCATAGCCCGTCCACCGCCACCTGCTCTCGGGGCGGTCCAGGGCCCGAAGCAGCAGCAAGGTGGCCAAGGCCACAGCCAGGACAACCAGGGCATAGGGGCGGGCCTCGTGGGCGTACCGGGTCACCACCGGAATGAGAGCGAACACCAGGCCGCCGAACAGTCCGGCCCGGCGGCCGAACAACCGCTGCCCGATCAGCGCCACGCAAGCGGCGGTGCCGGCCATGGCCAGCGCCGAGGGCATACGCAGGGCCGGGGCGGAATCCCCGAAGACCGCCATCCACCCGTGCAGGAAAAGGTAGTACGTGCCAAGCGCCGCATCCACCTGCCGCACAACAGCCAGCAGCTGTTCGGTGCTGCGGGAGGCCACGTCCCAGCTGATCAGCTCGTCCTCCCACATCTGGGGGAGGCCGATCTGATACACCGTCAGCGCCAGTGTGGCCAGCGCCGGCCACGGCCATACGCTGCGCAGCGTCCCGCGGACATCCCGCTGCGCTTCCGACACTTGAACCGCGTCGGCGCCCTCATCAGGAGGTGTCCGATCCTGGGCCTGGGAAGGGGAGAAAAGTGCCATGTCGAACCCTTACTCGCGGCGGTAGCCCGACGACCGTAGGGGTCTTGATGGACCAACAGGAGGCACGGCATACCCAATACGACCGTTTTCCCCTGTTTGCCCGTTTAATTATTGTTCCGGAGCGGGAGCGCGGCGACTGCGGCGGCTACGTCGTGCGCGCCGAAGCGCCCCGGATCGGACGAGATCCGGGGCGCGAGTTGAGTATGGCGAGGCTTATGCGGTGCTCACGGCGCCTACTGGACGGCGCCGTCCTCCTGCGTACGGTTCGCATCGAGGCGGGCCTTGGCCTTGTCGACCTTGCCGACGAGCTGCTCGGACATCGCGTCACGCTGCTTGCGCAGCAGTACGAAGCTGAGCGGCGCGGACAGGACGAGAGCGAGCAGGACGACCCAGACGAAGTTCGAGTCGCCAAGCCCCTTGGGCAGTAGGCCGAACTGGACCAGGCCGCCCACGACGACGAGGCAGCCGATAAAGATGGCGAAGCGCATGGCGGTATACCGGATCGCGGCGCTCGTCCTGGCAGCGGACACGGCGGGCCTTCTCTCTTCGTACGACAGGTCGTGCCCAACCAGTGAAGCACGGCCGGCAGTGCCTGCTCCAAGCGGGCATCAGAGCAGCGGGAGCAGCATCGTGATGTCGTCGCGGTCGTCACCGTCGGCCACCCGGATCGCGCCAGGCACCCGCCCGACCTCCTTGTAGCCGCAGGCCCCGTAGAAGCGGTCGACGCCGGTGCCGCCGCGGCAGGTGAGCCGTATCGCCTCGATGCCCTCGAAGCCGCGGGCCGCGTCGGCGGCCGCGGCCATCAGATCGCGGCCATAGCCCATGCCCTGGTGGCGCGGGTGCACCATGACCGTGTACAGCCAGACCCAATGCAGCATCAGCCGGTGCGTGTTGTGCGTGAAAAAGGCGGTGGCGGCGACCGCCCCCTCCTCGTCGTACCCCACGAGCAGCCGGGTGCGGCCCTCGGCCATCGAGGCCAGATGCCTCACAAGCTCGGGCCGTACGGCCTCGCGGTCGACCGGGGGCACGAAGCCGACCGCGCCGTCGGCGTTGGACACGTCGACCCAGAGCGCGAGGATCCCGTCCCGCAGGGCGCGGTCGACCGGCGGGTCGAGGTGGAACGTGAGACTCATCGGCGGCCTCAGACCCGCATGGGCTGCGGCGACTCACGGCGGTCGGCGTCCGGGCCCGGGTACTCGCGGATGATCTCGTAGCGGGTGTTCCGCTCGACCGGGCGGAAGCCCGCGTCGCGGATCAGGTCGAGGAGATCGTCGCGGGTCAGCTTGTTCGGCGTGCCGTAGTTGTCCGCGTCGTGCGTGATCTTGTACTCGACGACCGAGCCGTCCATGTCGTCCGCGCCGTGCTGCAGGGCCAGTTGGGCGGTCTGCACACCGTGCATCACCCAGAAGACCTTGACGTGCTGGACGTTGTCGAAGAGGAGACGCGAGACCGCGAAGGTCTTCAGCGCTTCCGCGCCGGTCGCCATGGTCGTCCGGGCCTGCAGGCGGTTGCGGACCTTGCCGTCCTGCATGTCGACGAAGTCGTGCTGGTAGCGCAGCGGGATGAAGACCTGGAAGCCGCCGGTCTCGTCCTGCAGCTCACGCAGCCGCAGCACATGGTCGACGCGGTGGCGGGGCTCCTCGATGTGCCCGTACAGCATCGTGCACGGGGTCTTGAGACCCTTCTCGTGCGCGAGCCGGTGGATGCGCGACCAGTCCTCCCAGTGGGTGCGGTGGTCGACGATGTGCTGCCGGACCTCCCAGTCGAAGATCTCGGCGCCGCCGCCGGTCAGCGACTCCAGACCGGCCTCGATCAGCTCGTCGAGGATCTCGGACGCGGACAGGCCGGAGATGGTCTCGAAGTGGTGGATCTCGGTGGCGGTGAAGGCCTTCAGGGAGACGTTCGGCAGAGCCTTCTTCAGCTCGCTGAGAGAGCGCGGGTAGTAGCGCCACGGCAGGTTGGGGTGGAGCCCGTTGACGATGTGCAGCTCGGTGAGGTTCTCGCCCTCCATCGCCTTGGCGAGGCGGACGGCCTCCTCGATGCGCATGGTGTACGCGTCCTTCTCGCCCGGCTTGCGCTGGAACGAGCAGTACGCGCACGACGCGGTGCACACATTCGTCATATTGAGGTGGCGGTTGACGTTGAAGTGGACGACGTCACCGTTCTTGCGCGTACGCACCTCGTGCGCGAGGCCGCCGAGCCACGCGAGGTCGTCCGACTCATAGAGGGCGATGCCGTCCTCACGGGTCAGCCGCTCCCCGGCCCGGACCTTCTCCTCCAGCTCGCGCTTGAGTCCCGCGTCCATAGACGGCCGCCTCCCATGTGTCTCGTAACAGGCTCCGCCCACCGTATCCCTAGCGCTCCTCGGGCAGATCCCCGACCCGGTTCTCCCACTTGGTGGAGAGCACGATGGTCGTACGCGTACGGGACACACCCCTGGTCCCTGACAGCCTGCGGATCGTCTTCTCCAGACCGTCCACGTCGCTCGCCCGCACCTTGAGCATGTACGAGTCGTCGCCCGCGATGAACCAGCAGTCCTCGATCTCGGCGAGGTCCTTCAGCCGCCGCGCCACGTCCTCGTGGTCTGCGGCATCGGAGAGCGAGATGCCGATCAGGGCGGTGACGCCGAGGCCGAGCGAGGCTGCGTCGACGGTGGCGCGGTAGCCGGTGATGACGCCTGCCGCCTCGAGGCGGTTGATGCGATCGGTGACGGAGGGCCCGGAGAGCCCGACGAGCCGGCCGAGCTCGGCGTACGAGGCCCTGCCGTTCTCTCTGAGGGCCTGGATGAGCTGCCTGTCCACCGTGTCCATATGCCTGGACCCTTCCATTGTTTAGCAATCTCGCAAGTCTACGTATAGAATCTAAGGCATGCAGGGCAAACACCCTGCGAATCTTTCAAACGATCAAAGACGATCTTTCAGGAGATGACACTCACCGTGTACACGATCGAGATGGCCTACGCCCACATGCGAGAGCTGCAGGAGCTGGCCAACCGCTCGCGTGCCCACCAGCCGGCTGCCGCGCACCGCGTCGACAAGACCCGTACCGCACGCCGCGCCAAGAAGCGCTGACCCGGCTAATCCGTACGAGAGCCACCGAGCTCTCCCTCCCAACGGCGGTACAGCTGATGCGGCACGCCTGCCGCATCCAGCACCCGCCCCGCGACGAAGTCCACCAGATCCTGGATGTGCGTCGCTCCCGCATAGAACGCCGGAGAGGCGGGCAGCACCACGGCGCCCGCCTCGTCCAGCGTCACCAGATGCTTGAGGGTCTGCCCGTTCAAGGGCGTCTCCCGGATCGCGACCACAAGCCTCCGCCGTTCCTTGAGCGTGACGCTCGCGGCGCGCTGCAGCAGATCCTTCGACAGTCCGAGCGCGACCCCGGCCACACACGCCGTGGACGCCGGGACAATCAGCATCCCCTTGACCGGATACGAACCTGACGAAGGCCCAGCGGCCAGGTCCCCGGCGGCCCAGTGCCGGACACCGTCGATGTCCACCCGGAAGGTACCCGGCTTTCCGTCGGCCCCTCGCGCCAGCCACTCCCGCAGATCCTCGCGCCAGTGCGCGTCGCGGAAGGCGATCCCCGTCTCGTCGAGCAGCGTCAGCCGCGAGGCACGGCTGACCACCAGGTCCACGCTCTCGCCCGCGGCAAGCAGCCCACGCAGCACGGCGGCGGCGTACGGCGTCCCGGACGCGCCGGAGACCCCGACGATCCAGGGGTGGCGGCTCTTCACTTCTCCTGGCTCCACACCGGTGAGCCTATCCGGCGGCCTGTGGAGCGATACGTCAGGCGTTCGGGTCGGCCGGCGATGGTACGACGCGCCGTGGCTAAACGGTCAGACCACGAACCAGGAGATCCAGCAGCGCACACCCGAACAGGGCAATCCCGATGAACCCGTTGACGGTGAAGAACGCGCGGTTGAGGCGGGACAGATCGTTCGGCTTCACGATCGTGTGCTCGTAGAGGAACGCCGCCGCGACGATCACCAGGCCCGTCCAGAAGAACACGCCCGCGTCCGTCGCCAGCGCGTACCAGGCCAGCAGAACCGCCGTCACAAGATGCGAGGCCCGCGCACCGTACAGCGCCGCCGGGACGCCGAAGCGGGCCGGCACCGACAGCACACCGTGGGCGCGGTCGGCATCGACGTCCTGACAGGCGAAGATCAGGTCGAAGCCGCCGATCCAGATGCCGACCGCGAGGCCGAGGATCACCGCGTCCCAGGACCACTGCCCGGTGATCGCGATCCACGCGCCGACCGGGCCCATGGCCTGTGCGAGGCCGAGGATGGCGTGCGGGAAGTTCGTGAACCGCTTGCCGTACGGATAGACCACCATCGGGATCACCGCGATGGGGGCGAGCGCGAGACACAGCGGGTTCAGCGCGGCCGCGGCGCCCAGGAAGACGACGACCGCGATCAGCGCGCCGGTCCAGGCGGACTTCACCGACACCGCGCCGGTGACGAGCTCACGCCCGGCGGTACGGGGATTACGGGCGTCGATCTCGCGGTCGATGATCCGGTTGCAGGCCATCGCGAACGTACGCAGCCCGACCATGGCGATCGTCACCAGGAGCAGCCGCCCCCAGTGGATGTTCCTGTCGAGCTGGAACATCGCGGTGAGGGAGGCGATGTACGCGAAGGGCAGCGCGAAGACCGAGTGCTCGATCATCACCAGCCGGAGGAAGGCCTTGGTCCTGCCCGGACCCGGTACCGCCGCGGCGGACGCGCTCACAGGCCGTACTCCGGTTCATCCCCGCAGAGGCGGGGAAACCCCGGCTCCGCGCTGCCGTTCTCCATGGTCGGCCTTCGCCTCACAGCCCGTACTCCTTCCAGCGACGGGTCACCCGTTCGGATGTCTCCGGGTCGGACTCGACCATGTTCGGCCAGCCGCCGTCCCGGACGTACCCCTCCTCGGGGAGCTTCTTCGTCGCGTCGATGCCCGCCTTGCCGCCCCAGAACTGCTGGTACGAGGCGTGGTCGAGGTGGTCGACCGGGCCCTCCACCACCGTGAGGTCGCGGGCGTAGTCCGTGTTGCCGAGCGCGCGCCACGAGACCTCGTGCAGATCGTGGACGTCGCAGTCCGCGTCCACCACCACGATCAGCTTCGTCAGCGACATCATGTGCGCGCCCCAGATCGCGTGCATGACCTTCTGCGCGTGCTTCGGGTACTTCTTGTCGATCGAGACGATCGCGCAGTTGTGGAAGCCGCCCGACTCGGGCAGGTGGTAGTCGACGATGTCCGGCACGATGATCTTGAGCAGGGGCAGGAAGAAACGCTCCGTCGCGCGTCCCAGCGGCCCGTCCTCCGTCGGCGGGCGGCCCACCACGATCGACTGGAGCAGCGGGCGCTTGCGCATCGTCAGACAGTCGATGGTCAGCGCCGGGAAGGGCTCCTGCGGGGTGTAGAAGCCGGTGTGGTCGCCGAACGGGCCCTCCGGCAGCATCTTCCCCGGCTCCAGCCAGCCCTCGATCACGACCTCTGCCTGCGCGGGCACCTGCAGCGGGACCGTCTTGCAGTCGACCATCTCGATCCGCTTGCCCTGTACGAACCCCGCGAAGAGGTACTCGTCGATGTCGCCGGGCAGCGGTGCGGTCGACGCGTACGTCACCGCGGGCGGGCAGCCGAAGGCAATCGCGACCGGCAGCCGCTCGCCGCGCTTGGCGGCCACCTGGTAGTGGTTGCGGCTGTCCTTGTGGATCTGCCAGTGCATGCCGATGGTGCGGCGGTCGTGGCGCTGGAGGCGGTACAGACCGAGGTTGCGCACCCCCGTCTCCGGGTGCTTGGTGTGTGTCAGGCCCAAGTTGAAGAAGGACCCGCCGTCCTCGGGCCAGGTGAACAGCGCCGGCAGCTGGTCCAGGTCGACGTCGTCGCCGCGCAGGACGACCTCCTGCACCGGCGCGTCCTTCACCTTCTTCGGCGGTACGTGGACCATCGTGCCGAGCTTCCCGAACGCCTCGCGCACGCCGACGAAGCCGTGCGGCAGCTCCGGCTTGAGCAGCCCGCCGATCTTGTCGCTGATCTCCGAATAGGACTTGAGGCCGAGCGCCTTGAGGAGCCGGCGGTCCGTGCCGAAGACGTTCATCGCGAGCGGCATCGCCGACCCGCGCACGTTCTCGAACAGCAGGGCCGGGCCGCCCGCCTTGTTCACGCGGTCGACGATCTCCCCGACCTCCAGATACGGGTCGACCTCGGCCTTGATGCGCTTGAGGTCTCCCTCGCGCTCCAGCGCCCGGAGCAGGGAGCGAAGATCGTCATAAGCCATGCCCCCCAGTATCGGCCACCGACTACCCTGGACCTGTCACCGGGGCCGCACCCAGCCCCTGCCGCCGTACTTGGGGGGACCCGCTCCACGATGCTCAGGTACCTGCCGTTCCTTCTGATGCTGGCGCTGACTATCTACGCCTTCATCGACTGCCTCAACACGCCCGAGGAAGAGGTCAAGCACCTGCCCAAGGTCGTCTGGGTACTGATCATCCTCATCTTCACGATCGTCGGCCCCGTCGTCTGGCTGGTGGCGGGCAAGCAGCGCCATGCGGTGCCCGGCTCGCGGAGTTCGGCCGGCTCGCGCGGCTGGGTCGCGCCCGACGACAACCCCGACTTCCTGCGGTCCCTCAAGGACGAGAAGCACAACGAGAACAACGACAAGAAGAAGCAGGACGGGGACGACCAGCCCTGATGGAGCTGCGTCTGCTGGTCACCTTCGCCTCGAGACGAACACCCGGTTGAAGACGATGAACACGCCGCCGAGCGCGGCAAGGGCGAGCTTCTTCGGGGTGAAACCGTGGTTCGTGAAGTAGCCGCGGGCCAGGGCGTAGGCGCCCAGCGCCAGCGCGCCGAAGAGACTGCGGAAGAACACGACGTTGAAGGCCGACGCGCCGGACTCGACGACGAAGATGCCGAGGGTGCCGGAGAGCACCATGGCCGCGGTCAGTTCGAGGGTGCCCTTGTTCTCCAGGGACTTGTCGCTTGTCATGGCTTTGACGCTACGAGCGGGGCAGCGGCCGGTCCACGAGCCAGTGGGGCGTCCTGCCGATGGGCCGATCGGCCCGGCCGATGACGTACGTTCGGATGGTGAGCGCCATGGAGTACGCGAAGTGGCTGACGACAGCCGTCGAGGAGGCCAGGGCCGGGCTGGCCGAAGGCGGGATCCCGATCGGGGCCGCGCTGTACGGGGCGGACGGGGCCCTGCTGGGGCGCGGGCGCAATCGTCGGGTGCAGGACGGCGATCCGTCGATGCATGCGGAGACCGCGGCCTTCCGCGCCGCCGGGAGACAGCGCTCGTACCGGGGTACGACGATGGTGACGACCCTCTCGCCCTGCTGGTACTGCAGTGGTCTGGTCCGGCAGTTCGGGATCTCCCGGGTGGTGGTCGGCGAGGCGGAGACCTTCTGCGGAGGGCACGACTGGCTGGCCGAACACGGCGTGGAGATCGTGCTGCTGGACGACGCCGAGTGCAAGGGCCTGATGCGCGACTTCATCCGGGCCGATCCCGAACTGTGGAGTGAGGACATCGGTGACTGACGCCAGGATTCCCACCATTGACCTGCGCGCATGGCGCTCCGGGGACCCGGCGGCCCGTGCCCGGATCGCGGAGAGTGTCGACCAGGCCCTGCGGACCGCCGGCTTCCTGCTGGTCACGGGGCACGGAGTCGATCCGGGGCTGCGCGGCGGGATCCGGGAGGCGGCACGGGACTTCTTCCGGCTTCCGGACCGGCAGAAGGAGCCGTACGCCGTGAAGGTCGGCGGGCGCGGCTGGCTGGGTCCTGGCGCTGAGGCCAATGCGTACGCGGAAGGGACCGAGACTCCCCCGGACCTGAAGGAGTCGCTGTCCTTCGCCGCGGAGGACCCGACCGGCGACCCGGCGGTCGACGCCGAGTGGTTCCTGCCCAACACCTGGCCCGCCGAGGTGCCGCACCTGAGGGACCTGGTGGAGTCCTACCTCGCCGGTATGCGCACCCTCTCCGACCAGCTGCTTGAGCTCCTCGGCGTCGCCCTGGGCGAGCCCGAGGACTTCTTCACCCGGCACACCACGCACCCGACCTGGGGCTTCAACGTCAACTGGTACCCGGGCCGGGACCGGGTGGGCGAACCGCAGCCGGGCCAGTTCCGCATCGGCCCGCACACCGACTTCGGCACCGTCACCGTCCTCGACCGTCAGGCGGGCAAGGGCGGGCTCCAGGTCTTCACGGACCCCGCGGACGGAGGCGTCGGCTGGGAGGACGCGCCGTACGACCCGGAGGCCTTCACCATCAACATCGGCGATCTGATGGCCCGCTGGACGGGCGACCGCTGGCGCTCGGGCCGCCACCGGGTGCTGCCGCCGCCGGCGGACGCACCGGCCGAGGAGCTGATCTCGCTGGTGTACTTCTACGAGTGCGATCCGGGCACGGCCGTCCGGGGCATCGATTCGCACACGTATCTGCGCGCCCAGCTCGACGCGATCACGGCCGGCTGACGTACTGGTCCCGCAGCTCCTGCCAGCGCCCCGGCGTCCACTGCGCCCAGTCCTCGGCCGTCATCGGGTGCCCGTCCAGCGCGTCCGCCAGCAGCTCGAAGTGGTGGTGCCAGCCCGCCAGGTAGTCGAGACGCAGCTCGTCCGTGCCGCGGAACTCATTGGTGAAGCGGACCACCGTGCCGTCGGCGCTCCCGCGCGAGCCGAACGGCTCCAGATGGAAGCGGATCCGGCCGTGGACGCTGACCGTGTACTCGGCGACCCGCTCCAGGTCCCAGGCGGTGACCGTGCCCTGGGCGATGGTGTGGCGGCCCTGCGGATCGGTGTTGAGCCAGCGCAGGGTGACCGCCCCGCCGATGCGCGGTTCGAGGACGTCGGCGGCGGCGAGCCAGGTCGGCAGGCCCTCGGGCGTGGCGACGGCGGCCCATACCCGGATCACCGGGTGCGGCAGCCGCAGCTCGAAGTGCAGCAGGTGAATGCCGCCGTCCCGGGTCTCGCTGGTGCCATGCCGGATGACTACGGTCATGGCACCAGCGTCGCTCCGGGGCGGCCCACGCGCTAGCTCAGACGCCCGCGTACGAGTGCAGGCTGTTCACAAAGATGTTCACGCCGTAGTAGTTGAAGAGGAAGCAGGCGAAGGCGACAAGACCGATGTACGCGGCCTTGCGGCCCTTCCAGCCCGCCGTCGCGCGGGCGTGCAGGTACGCGGCGTAGGCGACCCAGGTGATGAAGGACCAGACCTCCTTGGCGTCCCAGCCCCAGTAACGGCCCCAGGCGTCACCGGCCCAGATCGCACCGGCGATGATCGTGAAGGTCCACAGCGGGAAGACCGCGGCGTTGATGCGGTACGAGAACTTGTCCAGGCTGGCCGCGGCGGGCAGCCGCTCCAGCACGGAGCGGGCGAAGGCGCCGGGCTTGCCGCCGCGGGCGAGCTTGTTCTCGTAAGAGTCACGGAACAGGTAGAGCAGCGTGCCGACGGCACCGAGGTAGAAGACCGCGCCGCAGAAGATCGCGGTGGAGACATGGATCCACAGCCAGTACGAGTGCAGGGCCGGGACCAGCTGGTCGCTCTTTGTGTACAGCCAGGTGACGGCGACGCCCAGGTCGAGCAGGACCGTGGTGACCAGCGGCAGACCGATCCAGCGGACGGGCTTCTTCGCGAGCAGGAAGCCGATGTACGCGCCGACCGCCACCGTGGAGAAGGTGGTGGAGAACTCGTACATGTTGCCCCAAGGGGCACGCTGTACCGCCACCGCGCGGGTGACGACCCCGGTCGCCTCGATGAGGAAGGCCAGTACGGTCAGCGAGACGGCGATCCGCCCGTACAGATCGCCCTTCACCGTGCCGCCCGCCGCGCCGGGCCCGTCCGGGACGTCCCGGCTGCCGACCGCGGAGCGAGTGACGATCTTCGGCTTGTCCAGTACGGCGGTGCCCCCGCCCTGGTGCTTCACCTGGACCTTTACCGCGGGAGCCGCGGCGGCCGTCCCGGCGCCGGTCAGCGCGGCGGCCGTGCGGCCGACCTTGCTGCGGCTGCCGAAGACCCATTCCGCGATGTGCGCGAAGAACGCCAGCGTGTAGACGGCCATCGAGGCATAGATCAGCGAATTGCTGAACTGAGCCAGATTTTCGTTGGTTGCGGCGGCGAGAGTCACTTCTCAGCCCCTTCGGCAGGTACGTCTGAGGGATCGGGCGCCGTCGGCGCCTCGGAGTTGAGGGTTACGGCCAGGTCGGCCAGCTCTTCGGGCAGCTTCGCGGACTCGCTGCGGCCGAGCCCCGCCATTTCGACGACGGTGACGCCGTCCGCACCCGCCACCGCCCGGACCCAGACCCGGCGGCGCTGAATGAACAGCGAGCCCACGAGGCCCGCGATGGCGGCGATCGCACCGGTCAGAGCCCATCCGTTGCCGGGCTGCCGCGAGACCTGGAAGCTGGCCCACTCCTTCACTTCCTTCTCGAAGGTGATGGAGCCCGCTCCGTCCGGCAGTGTCATCTTCTCGCCGGGCAGCAGCCGTGCCTTGAGGATCTGGCCGTGCGCGTCCTTGAACTGGGTCAGCTTGCCGGTGTCGAGCTGGTACACGTTCTGCGGCAGGCCCGCGTCTACGCCCAGGCTGCCGTGGTACCCGGTGAGCGCGAGGACCGGGAACTCGAGGCCCGGGAACTGCGAGAACATGTCGCCCTTGCCGGCGCCGCCGAACGTCGGCACGAAGAAGGCCTGGAAACCCAGCTGGTCCTTCTTGCCGTTTCTGTCGCGGTAGCCGTCCATCACCTTGATCGCGCCGGTCGAGGTGATGTTGTTGTCGATCGGCAGCAGCGGCACCGCGCCGTTGAAGACGACGTTGCCCTTGCCGTCCCGGACGGTGACGACGGGCGCGTATCCGTGCGAGAGCAGATAGATCTTGGTGCCGTCGATGACCAGGGGCTTGTTCACCTCGATGACGGACTTCTTGTCCGGGCCACCGCCCTTGGAGTAGGTGACGTCGGCCTCGAAGGTACGCGGGGTGCCGCGCTGCGGGCCGCCCTTTTGGTACGTCCCCGTGAAGGCGTCCAGCCGGAAGCTGAACGGCGCGAGTTCGTCCGTGCTGAACAGCGATCCGGACTTGAAGTCGTCGTACTGCGTGAGGGTGTTGGAGAAGCCGTCGCCCTCGACGATCAGCTTGCCGCCCTCGGACTTGAAGAGCTGGCCCGCGGCGAAGGCCACCAGCATGACGATCAGGGCGATGTGGAAGAGGAGGTTGCCGGCCTCACGCAGATAGCCCTTCTCGGCGGCGACCGCGTCGCCGACGGTGTGGGCGCGGAAGCGGCGCTTCTTCAGCATCGCGAGCGCCGCCTCGCGCACCTGCTCGGGACCGGTGTCGGTGCGCCAGGTGGTGTACGCGGGCAGCCGGGTCAGGCGGCCGGGGGCGCCCGGCGGGCGGCCGCGCAGCTGGCCGACGAACTGCCAGGAGCGCGGCACGATGCAGCCGATGAGTGAGACGAACAGCAGTATGTAGATCGCCGAGAACCAGACCGAGCTGTAGACGTCGAAGAACTGCAGCTTCTCGAAGACCGGCGTCCAGAACTCGTTATTTTCCTTGAACGTCTGCACTTTGAGCTCGTCCACGCTGTTCTGCGGGATGAGCGAGCCGGGGATCGCGCCGAGGGAGAGCAGGAACAGCAGGATCAGCGCGACCCGCATGGAGGTCAGCTGCCGCCAGAACCAGCGGGCCCAGCCGATGACCGAGAGGGATGGCCCGCCGAGGAGCTCTTCCCTGGGCGCGGTGGAGAGCTGTTCACCGGCCGCGCCGAGGTCCTGCGCTGTGCCCTGCTTCTCGGCCTCTGTCTCTTGAGCCGCTGCCTTGTGAGCCTCTGCCTCTGTCTTGCTCATCGAACTAGATCCCCACCGTGAAGCCGTTGGACCAGACCTGCATCTCCTGCACGAGGCTGTCCCATACCCCGGTCAGCAGCAGCAGACCGGTCGCGATCATCATGATGCCGCCGATCCGCATCACCCAGGCGTAGTGGCGCTTGACCCAGCCGAACGCGCCGAGCGCCTTGCGGAAGGCCACCGCAGCTAGCACGAAGGGCAGTCCGAGACCGATGCAGTACGCGACGGTCAGTATGGCCCCCCGGCCCGCGCTCGCCTGCTCGGCGGCGAGGGCGTTCACGGACGCGAGCGTCGGTCCGATGCACGGCGTCCAGCCGACGCCGAACAGAGCGCCGAGCAGCGGCGCGCCCACAAGCCCGGTCACCGGACGCTTGTGGAGGCGGAATTCACGCTGGGTGAGCCAGGGCATCAGCCCCATGAAGAACACGCCCAGCAGGATCATCAGGGCCCCGAGGACCTTGGTGAGGATCTCCTTCTGCCCCTGCAGGGTCGAGCCGAAGTAGCCGAAGAGCGCGCCGCCGGAGACGAAGACGGCGGTGAAGCCGAGTACGAAGAGGGAGGCTCCCGCGACCATCCGGCCGCGCTTGGCCTCGGCCAGGTCAGTGCCGCTGACTCCGGTGACGTACGAGAGATAGCCGGGTACGAGCGGCAGCACGCAGGGCGAGAAGAAGGAAACCAGCCCGCCCAGTACGGCGATGGGCAGTGCGAGGATCAGCGCCCCGCCGAAGACCGTCTCGTTCACCGGTATTCACCAACGTCCACAGGATCACTTCTCCGCGATCAACGGATCGATGATCTTGTGGAGTTCTTCGTCGTCGAGCGCCTTCAGCGAGCGGGCCGCGATCTTCCCCTCGCGGTCGAGCACGATCGTGGAGGGAATGGACTGCGGATTGAGGCTGCCCTTGGGGAAGCCATTGACGATCAGCTTGCCCATCGGGTCGTACAGACTGGGATAACTGATCTTGTAGTCCGTCTCGAAGGCGATCGCCGGGCCCTTGTTGGCGTCGCGGGTATTGATCCCGACGAACTCCACGCCCTTGGCCTTGGTCTCCTGGGCGACCTTGGCGAAATGCGGGGCCTCGGCGCGGCAGGGCGGGCACCAGGAGCCCCAGACGTTCATCACGACGACCTTGCCCTTGAAGTCGGCGACGTCGAGCGGCTTGCCCTGGAGGGTCTCGCCGGAGAGCTTGTTGGGGGCCGTGCGCTTCCCCTTCGCGGCGGTGGAGATACCGCCGGTGTCGGTGACGAAGTTGGTGTCACCGCCACCGCCGGACTTCGCGCCGCCCCCGCCGCCGCAGGCCGACAGGGTGAGCGCGCCGACGGCGACCAGGCCGGTCAGCAGGGCAGCGCGGGGGGCACGGCTAAGGCTCATGTGAAAAGTTTCGCATGGCCGATACGGGGATCTTTCCGCGCCCCCCTGGGTGCCCGTAAGGCCCGATGTCAGGCCGCCTTGAGGAACCCGATGCAGGCGCCCTGAACCCGTTGTCAGGCCGCCTTGAGGAAAGTGTTCCAGCCGCCCGCCGGGGACTGGCCGACCTCGAGCGTACGGAGCTTGGCGAGCATCTGCGGATCCTGGACGTCGAGCCAGTCACAGAACTGCCGGAAGGAGACGAGCCGTACGTCCTTCTTGCCGGCCATGCCCATGAGGGCTTCCTCGACGGCGTCCATGTAGATGCCTCCGTTCCACCGCTCGAAGTGGTTGCCTATGTAGAAGGGCGCGCGATTGGACTCGTAGGCGCGATTGAATCCGGCGAGGTACGCCTCGGTGGCCTGCTTCTTCCACCTGGGATAACGCTCGGGCACGCCCTGGGTCGAATTCTGCGACTGATTGGCGAGCATGTTGTAGTCCATCGAGAGGACTTCGAAGGAGCGCCCGGGGAACGGCACCTGCTGCAGCGGCAGATCCCACAGGCCCTGGCGCTTCTCCGGCCACTTCTGGCGGCCACCGGGCGAGCTCGCGTCGTAGCGCCAGCCGAGCTTCTTGGCGGTGGGCAGCAGCTTGTCCTGGCCGAGCAGGCAGGGTGTGCGGCCGCCGACGAGTTCCTTGCGGTAGTCGAAGGGCAGCGGATCGATGTCCTGCCAACCGCTGTTCGTACGCCACTGCGTGACGAACGACACAGCCTGGTCTATCTCGTTCCGCCAGTCCGCGGGTGTCCAGTTGCCGACCGATCCGGATCCGGCGCAGAAATGTCCGTTGAAGTGCGTGCCTATCTCATGGCCGTCGAGCCATGCCTGGCGTACGTACTTCAGCGTCTCCTTGATGTGACCGTCCGTGAGATAACCGATGTCGGACGCGCCGATGCCATTGTTCGGCGGGCGGTAGAGCGTCTTCTTGGACTCGGGGAGCAGATAGATCCCGGAGAGAAAGAAGGTCATCGCCGCGTCGTGGTTCTTGGCGAGTTCGAGGAAGCGCGGGAAGAGACCATTGCCGACCTCGCCCGCGCCGTCCCAGGAAAAGATCACGAATTGCGGCGGCGTCTGACCCGGTTCCAGGGGCACGGGCCTGTCCGGTTGGTTGGGCTGCTTTCCGGTGTCGGACGTGGAGCCGTCGCCTATGAGCCGGCCCTCGCTCTTGGAGGGGGAGGGACTGCCGCCGCTACCCTCGCCGGCGCTCCCATCATGTCCGGTCTGTCCGGCTCTGCCCCGTTCGGCCAGGCCGCAGCCCGCGATTCCGATCGCGACTGCGGCCCCAAGTCCCGTCCCGAGCAAGCCCCTTCGACTGATGTCGCGCATATCGCCCCCATCCGCGCCCTCCCGGTCGGGAGAGCCGATCCAAACCGCTACCGGTTTAGATGCCGTACGGAAGACGGGGGTTCCGGGGACTAGCGCCTATTTTCGAAAGGATTCAGGAGGAACTGCCCAGCCAATTAACGCGGCCAACTACCCAGCCAACTACGCGCCGAATGCTTTGGCCTTGCCCTTCACGGGTTTTGCACCCGCGAGAAGATGCGCCGGAACAAGATCTCGCGCGGGCTCGGAGTAGCCGACGGAGACAATCCGGTCGCCCTGATACGTGAACGTGGTCAGCGACGCGAGCGTGCACTGCCGGCGGCGCGGGTCGTGCCACAGCCGGCGCCGCTCGACGAAACTCCGCACGATCCAGATCGGCAGCTGGTGGCTGACGCAGACCGCCTCGTGCCCGCGGGCGGCGTCCCGCGCGGCGCCCAGCGCGCCCATCATCCGTACGACCTGATCGACGTACGGCTCCCCCCAGGACGGGCGGAACGGATTGGTCAGATGCTTCCAGTTGGCCGGCTTGCGCAGCGCGCCGTCGCCCACCCCGAAGGTCTTGCCCTCGAAGACATTGGCCGCCTCGATCAGCCGCTCGTCGGTGTCGAGGGTGAGGCTGTGGCCCTTGGCGACGGGGGCCGCGGTCTCCTGGGCGCGCTCCAGCGGGGAGGCGACGACATGGGTGATGTCGCGGTCCGCGAGATACTCGGCGACCCGGTCGGCCATCTGGCGGCCGAGTTCGGAGAGGTGGTAGCCGGCCCGGCGGCCGTAGAGGACGCCGTCGGGGTTCTCGACCTCGCCGTGCCGCACCAGATGGACGACGGTGATCTCGCTGTCCGGGCTGCCCTCGCCGTTGGCGCCGCTCTCGCTGTGCAGGGTGTTCTCGCTCATGCCGATGCCTCCGTCGCCTCGGCGGCGGCCCGCGCGGCGGCCGGCAGCGCGGCGGCGATCCGCTCGATCGCCCGCTCGTCGTGGGCCGTGGAGACGAACCAGGACTCGAAGGCGGACGGCGGGAGATAGACGCCCCGGGAGAGCATCGCGTGGAAGAAGGCGGTGAAGCGGAAGGACTGCTGCCGCTTCGCGTCCTCGTAATTCCTGACGTCGGCGCCGGTGAAGAAGACGGAGAACATGTTGCTCGCCGTCTGCAGCCGGTGGGCCACGCCCTCCTTGCCGAGCGCGTCCGTCACCAGAGCCTGGATCTCGGCCGAGACCGCGTTGACCTTCTCGTACGCGGCGTCGTCGAGCAGCCGCAGCTGCGCGAGCCCGGCGGCGGTGGCGACCGGGTTACCGGACAGGGTGCCCGCCTGGTAGACGGGCCCGCTGGGTGCGAGGTGCGCCATGACGTCCGCGCGGCCGCCGAAGGCCGCGGCGGGGAAGCCGCCGCCCATCACCTTGCCGAAGGTCATCAGGTCGGGCGCGACGCCGTCGACGCCGTACCAGCCGGCCTTCGACGTACGGAAGCCGGTCATGACCTCGTCAGAGATGTACAGCGCGCCGTTCTTCTCGCAGGCCGACCTGAGCCCCTCATTGAAGCCCGGCCGCGGCGGCACGACGCCCATGTTGCCCGGCGACGCCTCGGTGATCACACAGGCGATCTCGCCCGGGTGCGCGTGGAAGGCCTCGTGCACCGCTTCCAGATCGTTGTAC
Organism: Streptomyces sp. NPDC019443; assembly: GCF_044389785.1. Classification (NCBI taxonomy): domain Bacteria; kingdom Bacillati; phylum Actinomycetota; class Actinomycetes; order Kitasatosporales; family Streptomycetaceae; genus Streptomyces; species Streptomyces sp. NPDC019443. The sequence goes on along the minus strand of NZ_JBIRYJ010000017.1, from coordinate 53,546 downwards.
GGCAGGACGATCGTGTCCCCGGCCTGCGCGCCCGTGACCCCCGGGGTGTCCGGCAGCCCGAAAGTCGCCACTCCCGAACCGGCCGCGGCGAGCAGCGCGTCGACATGACCGTGGTAGCAGCCGGCGAACTTCACGACCTTGGCCCGGCCGGTGAAGCCGCGGGCGAGCCGGATCGCGGACATCGTCGCTTCCGTACCGCTGGAAACCAGCCGTACCTGCTCGACGGGCTCGATCCGGGCCACGATTTCCTCGGCGAGTGCGACCTCGCCCTCGCCGGGCGTGCCGAAGGACGTGCCGCGGGCGACCGCCGCCTGCACCGCCTCGATGACGGCCGGGTGCGAGTGGCCGAGGATCATCGGCCCCCACGAGCAGACGAGGTCGACATATTCGCGGCCGTCCGCGTCGGTGAGGTACGGGCCGGTACCGGACACCATGAACCGGGGCGTACCGCCCACGGCTCGGAAGGCACGGACGGGAGAGTTCACGCCGCCGGGCGTCACAAGGGACGCCCGGTCGAACAGCGTCTGCGAAACTGGGGCTTCGTATGAATACGCCACTTTGGTCCTGATCTGCGATTCGGATGTGCGGGGGGCCGGGACGGAGGATCTCGGCCACCGGTGAGCAGGGAGCGCGGTCTCCTCGTATTACGAAAGGGCGTCACCCCTCTCGCGTCTGCGAAACTGGGGCGACATAGGGAAAGCTCACGGAATCCATGGTGTCAGAGGCCCCGACGTTCTTGGCGAGTGGTGTTTCACAGCACGTTCGTGGGGGAGGTCACTGTCACGATGATCGGGTTGCGCGGCGGGGGCTGCGAGTGGTCGGGTGGAGATATGCATCGCGGTGGCGGACTGGGCGAAGGGACCGACGACCTGGGTCCTGAGCCTGCCCGGCGTGGAAAGCACCGGCGAGGCGACGCGGGCGCCGACGAGCCCATGGGAAGCAGGAGCGGCCGAGTGGGGGTGACCTACAAATATTTCGGCGCGCCTGACGGAGCCACGGCCGCACGGGTGCCGATCTCGATGCGCCCGGAGGAACTGGGCGGCGACGAGCTCGGCATGGGCGGGATGTTCGCCAAGATCAAACCGGAGACCATAGCCGCGATGGTGCTGACCGGCATCCAGGGCATGCCGCTGAACAAGGTGCCGCCGCTGGAGCTGGTGGTGCTCCACCCCGACTATGCGGTGGTCAAGCTTCCGATGACGGTGGTCGACCCGCTGCGCGGCATTGGCGAGGAGTCGGTGGGCGCGGCGGCATTCATCTGGTCGACGGTCCCGGACCGGGGCGGGCCGCGGGACGCGTTCAACGTCTACCAGCTGCTGCACGAGTGGCAGGACTTCTCGGTCCGGCTGCACGAGGCGGGGCACCAGCCGTACTGCTTGGTCTGGCCCTGAGCCTCAGCGGGGCGGCGTCCACGCGCTCGCCGCCCCGCTTGCTACGGGCGTGCTACGCGGGCGGCCGCCAATGCGGGTCCCGGCCGGTCAGGGCCAGCACCCGGTCGAAGTCCGAGACTCCCTCGTCGTCGGGCAGCGGGAACGGCTCACCGAACATGCCCCCCTTGCGGCCCATCGGCGCCATCTCCGCGAGCGCGGGCCCGATTTCACCGACCACGGCCGGGTCCGGCGTGAACTCCTGCCCGGTCGCGCGGGCCAGGTCCCAGGCGTGCACGGTCAGATCGCCCAGCACCATGTGGCCGACGGTCCTGGCCGGAAAACCCATGGTCCCCGAGGTGCCCTCCTCGGCGCCGGGGGCCGCCCACGCCGCGACGAGCCTGGCGGTCTCGTCGGCGAACCGGGCCCGCCAGTCGCCGGCGTCGTCGTCGATGTAATGCGGTACGGCGGCGAAGTCGGCGTTCTTCTTCGCCGCCAGCGCCTGGAAGTTGATCACCACCTGGATGAGGTGATCCGTCAGGGCGCGTACGTCGTACTCGCTGCACGGCGTGGGGTCGGCCAGCCGCTCGTCGGTGATGCCAAGCACCACCGGAACGGCACGCTGCGCCGCCGATTCGAGCAGGTCACTGATGGTATTCGTCATGGCTCGACGGTAGGGGCGGCCTGCGCCCTGCGGATTGAACAAACGCGACATAGGATCCCCCGCATGGCAAGTCCGCGACGCGACACCAGGGGCATCGTCGAAGCCCGCGAACTCTTCGCGCGGGTGCGATTCCGCCGCCGCGAGCCTGCCCCGGCGCTGCGTCCGTATCTCGAGCACTACTGGCTCATCGACTGGGACCTTTCGGAGCCGTACGCCTCCCATGTGGTGCCGCATCCGTCAGTGAACGTGGTCTTCCAGCGCTACGGCGACGAGGCGCCGTGGGGCGAGGTCGCGGGCATCGGCCTTGGCCTGTTCACTCAGAAGCTGGAGGGGCGGGGGCGGGTGTGCGGGGTGCAGTTCCGGCCCGGCGGCTTCCGGCCGTTCGCGCCCAAGCGGCCGGTGTCCGACTGGACGGGGCAGCGGGTGCCGGTCGCGGACGTCCTGGCGGGCGCGGACCCGGAGACTGTGCGCGGAATCCTCGGACCGGAGAGGGAGGACGCGCGGGTCGCCGCGCTGGACGCCTTTCTGCTGGGCCTCGAACCGGCAGCGGATCCGCAGGCTGTGCGCGCGATGGAGCTGGTCGACCTGGTGCGTAGGGACCGTACGATCCGGCGGGTCGCCGAGCTGGCGGCGGTGGAGGGGGTCTCGGCGCGTTCGCTGCAGCGGCTCTTCGCGGCGTACGTCGGAGTCGGTCCGAAGTGGGTCATCCTGCGCTACCGCATCCATGAGGCGCTGGAGCGCGCCGAGTCGGGTGAAGCCTCGCAGGACCCGGGCGCGGGGGTGCAGGCCGGGGCGGGGACGGGGGCGGGCGAGAGTGCGCTGGACTGGGCGGCGCTGGCCGCCGAGCTGGGGTACAGCGATCAGGCCCATCTCGTACGGGACTTCACGGCGACGGTGGGAGTGCCGCCGACCGCATACGCCCGCCCGGCGCCCATGTAGCTACTGCCAGAAGCGGTCAGTAGCTGTCCGTAGCAGTGGATGACTGTCGGTAGGAGCCGGTGACGCCGATCGCGCCCATGCCATTGGCGGCCGCGTACCGCAGCACCCGCAGCGGCCCGTCGAGCAGCGTGTGCGCGTCGAAGCCGGGGTGGTCGCTCATGGCCGACATCCAGGCGTCGATACGGGCCAGGATCTCGGTGCGGCGGGGCCCGGCGACGGCGAGGACGGACTCGGCGTGCGGGAGGACGGCCCGTACCTCGGCGGCGGTCAGCAGGAAGTCGCCGAACCAGCCGGGCAGCCGGGCCGCGGCCTCCGCCCCGAGGCCGTAACAGAGGGCGACGGCCGGATCTCCCTTGCGCGCGGCGGCGACAAAGGCGGCGCTGCCCTCCGTATCCCCGGCCCCTTCTGCGTCGCGGAGCAGATCCATTCCGGCCTCCTTCATGGCGGTGACGGCCGGTGCGCTGGGGCCGCCGCTGCGCGCGAAGGCGGCGAAACGGCGGGCAGCGGGCGTGGGTTCGGGTGTGAAGTACGGCTCGCGGTCGCCACCGCTGAGCCACCAAATCAGGTCCGCTGCGTAGTCGGGGGGCGTGGTCCACTCCCCCTCGAGGTGCGCGAACCGCCCCGGCAGGGCCGCGACTTCGGCATCGGGGACGGCGCCGACCGCCCATAAACCAATGAAGCTCATCGTCCGACCCCCGGTTGCCAGACCCTCGTCCTACAGTGCGTGACATGGAGATCAAAGCACCGGCGGTACGGATCGAGCCATGGTCCGAGGACGACTTCGACCTGCTCCGCGCTGCTAACGCGCCGGAGCTGATGGATCACCTGGGAGGCCCTGAGACGGAAGAACAGCTGATCAAGCGGCACCAGCGGTATGTCGATCTCAGCGCGGACCGGACGGGGAAAGGCCGGATGTACCGCATCGTCCTGCCGGCGGGCGGGGAGGCGGCGGGCACGATCGGCTTCTGGGAGCAGACGTGGGGCGGGCGGCAGGTGTACGAGACGGGCTGGAGCGTCCTGCCGGCCTTCCAGGGGCGGGGCATAGCGACGGCGGGCACGGTGGCGGTGGTCGAGGAGTCGAGGGCGGAGCACAAGCACCGATATCTGCACGCGTTCCCGTCCCTCGCCAACGGGCCGTCGAACGCGGTGTGCAGGAAGGCGGGCTTCTCGCTGGTGGGCGAGTGCGACTTCGAGTACCCCCCGGGGAACCTGCTGCGGTCGAACGACTGGCGGCTTGACCTGGAGGAGCGGTGGGACCAGGAGGAGGAGCCGACGCCGTAGCCCCCAGCCCTCTGCGCGTGACCGCGTCGTGGCGTAACCGCGCCAGGGTTGGACCCGCTTGACGAGCAAGCCCTTTTCGCGGATATTTATCTGCACGACGCAGCTTCTGCGTGCAATCAGCTATTTGGCTATTTCTTGTGTTGCGGCTGCCCCCAACTCCCTCAAGGAACCCCAGACATGACCATCCTGATCACCGGAAGCCGGGGCAAAGTCGGCTCCACCCTCCTCACGCTCCTCCACGAGGCGGGAGCCGCGGTCCGGGCGGCGTCCGGCAGCCCCGACAGGCTCAGCCTCCCCGCGCCCGTCGACGCCGTGAAGTGCGCGCTCGACGACCCCACGACCTTCCCGGCGGCCCTGGACTCCGTGACCTCCGTGTTCCTGTACGCAGAGGCGTCGCAGATCGACGCGTTCCTCGACGAGGCGGGAGCGGCGGGCGTCGAACACATCGTGCTGCTCTCCTCCAGCTCCGTTCTGGACCCCGACGCCGCCGGCAACCCGATCGCCGCGTCCCACCTCGCGGTCGAGCAGGCGCTGGCGGCCTCGCCGATCGAGACGACCGTGCTGCAACCGGGCGCGTTCGCGAGCAACTCGCTCCAGTGGCCGTGGGCGCTGAAGTCCACGGGCGCGATCGACCTTCCCTACCCGGGCAGTTACGGAGATCCCATCCACGAGCGGGACATCGCCGAAGCCGCGCTCGCCGTCCTCACCCGGCCGCCGCTGCGGGGCGCGACGTACCACCTGACCGGCCCCGAAACGCTCACCTTCGCCCAGCAGATCGCGATCATCGAACGCGCCTCAGGCCGACCCGTCCCCTTCAACACCGTGACCCGTGAGGCATGGAAAGAGTCCATGGCCAAGTACATGCCGAGCGCCTTCGCGGACGCGCTGCTCGACTACTGGGCCTCGACGGACGGCTCGCCCGCTCCCCTCACCCGCGGCGTCGAGGAACTGACCGGCCACCCCGCCCGCACCTTCGCCGCTTGGGCCAAGGAGAACGCGGACGCCTTCCGCGCCTGAGTCCCCCCGAAACACCCTGGCTGGCACACGCCGCCCGATGACATGCTGACAGCGTGAACGGACCGGAAATCCACCTCAGCGTCGCTCCTGAGCTGCGCCTCTTCGTCCCACCGGAGCGCCGCCAGGGGCGTACGACTCTGGTCACCGACGGATCGTCGACGCTCGGCCATGTCGTCGAGTCGGTCGGCGTCCCGCTCACCGAGGCGGGCCGACTGCTTGTCGACGGCATCCAGGTGGCCGCCTCGCACATCCCCCGCGCGGGCGAACACGTCGAGGTGTACGGCGTCGAACGGCCGCAGCAGGTCCCCGGCGCCCCGCTGCGGTTCCTGCTCGACGTCCACCTCGGCACGCTGGCGCGGCGGCTGCGGCTCCTCGGCGTCGATGCGGCGTACGAGAGCGAGGACATCGGCGACCCGGCGCTGGCCACCCTCTCGGCGCAGGAGCGCCGGGTGCTGCTCTCCCGGGACCGCGGGCTGCTTCGGCGCCGGGAGATCTGGGCGGGGGCGTACGTCTACAGCGACCGGCCCGAGGACCAACTGCGCGACGTACTGGAGCGGTTCACGCCCGCGCTTGCGCCCTGGACCCGCTGCACGGCCTGCAACGGCCGGCTGACGGACGCCGACAAGGACTCGGTCCAGGACCAGTTGGAGCAGGGCACGCAGCGCACGTACGACGTGTTCGCACAGTGCACGGCGTGCGAGCGCGTGTACTGGCGGGGCGCGCACCACGCCCGCCTGGAGGCCATCGTCGCGGAGGCGCTGCGGGAATTCGGCGGCGCAGCCGCGTAGTTCGCCCCGGCAGCCGGCCGGGACAGGGCGAGCAGGGCGTCCCAGCGGCGCGCAGCTGCGCGCCGCAGCCTCGCGTCCCATCTGCGCGTCCCATCTGCGCGTCGCATCTGCGCGACGCAGCCGGCTCCGCCTTACAGCTCACCTTCCCGCAGTCGCTCGACCTGCGCGGCGCTGAGCTCCACGGTCCGCCGCATATGTGCGGTGAGGAGGGCGATCTCCTCGTCGCTGTACGCGTCGAACATGGCGAACCAGGAGCCGTTCAGCTTCTGCCACACCGCACCGAACTCCGCCATCCGCGCGGGCACCAGTGTCACCAGCACCCGCCGCCGGTCCTCGGCGTCACGCTCGCGCGTGACATACCCCGCCCGCTCCAGCCGGTCGACGAGCCGCGTCGCGGACCCGGTGGTCAGCCCGGTCAGCTCGGCGACCCGGCCGGTGGTGACCGGACCGGGTTCGAGCCCCAGCAGGTTGAGGCACTGCAGATCCGTGGGGTGGAGCCGCAGATGGTCGGCGAGAGCCTGGTTGAACAGCGCGTACGAGGCCATGTAGCGGCGCGAGGCGGTGGACAGCTCGTCCATCAGCCTGCCGCGCCCGGCCGCATTCTTCTGCGTCATGCAGAGATTGTACGGAGCAGACGCATGCCGCGCCCGATACCCCGACGCAGACGTCAGAACACGTACCGGTCGCCAGTGGCCGGCACCAGCACCTCGTGCTCGTTGTTGTCCGGGTTCCGGTCGGTCGCGCCGCCGTTCCACTGCGTTCCGACCCGCACGATCACCTCGTCCGGCGTGCCCACCGTCCGCAGATCGAGCGTGACCCGGTGTCCTCTGCCGGCCGCCCGAAGCGGGCCCGTCGCACACAGCACCAGCTCGTCACCCGCCCACAGACACCCGGCGGGCAAAGCCTGAGCGGCGGGCAGCCGCACCGAGAAGGACAGCCGCACCGTCGCGTTCGCGAGACTCGACGGACCATGATTCTCGGTGACCAGCGAGACCCCGAGCCGCCCGCTCGCCAACGAGACATGGCCGTGGTGCGCCACGTCCGCCTCCGGCGCGATTGCCCGCTCACCGGCGCCCGCGCTCGTACCCAGACCAACCACCATCACCACTGCGGCGGAAACCGCCGGCAGCACCTTGCGCTTCAGGCACATAACCCGAAGATACCTGTTGGAGGCTATTGCCCTTGATTGTCCATCAGCTCCGGCGAGTCTTGGGTTCATTGCGTGGCACGCTGACGCCATGCTCGTCGTCCGTTCCGCCGCTCTCTTCCTCCTCGCCGGCCTCTTCGAGATCGGCGGCGCCTGGCTCGTCTGGCAGGGGTTCCGGGAACACCGGGGCTGGATCTGGATCGGCGCGGGCGTCATCGCTCTCGGTGCGTACGGCTTTGTGGCCACGCTCCAGCCGGAGGGCGAGTTCGGCCGCATCCTCGCCGCGTACGGCGGAGTCTTCGTCGCGGGCTCCATCGCCTGGGGCATGGTCGCGGACGGCTACCGCCCGGACCGGTGGGACGTGATCGGCGCGCTGGTCTGCCTCGCGGGCATGGCTTTGATCATGTACGCCCCGCGGAGCCGCTGACGCCACGACCGCCCCACCCGCCACGACCGCTCCGCCCGCCAGGACCGCCCCACCCGCCACGACCGCTCCGCCCGCCGGGTCGGCCGCCTATCCTGGGCGCCGTATCGATCACACGCACGAGGAGTAGGACATGACCGCCGCTGGGACCGCCGTCGCCGTCATCACCGGAGCCAGCAGCGGCATCGGCGCCGCCACCGCACGCCGGCTCGCGGCCGCCGACTACCACGTCGTCCTCACCGCTCGCCGCAAGGACCGCATCCAAGCGCTCGCCGACGAGCTCACCGGCGCGGGCCACCGGGCCACCGCATACGTCCTCGACGTCACCGACCGCCCGGCCGTCGACGACTTCGCCGCGTCCCTCGACCGCTGCGACGTCCTCGTCAACAACGCGGGCGGCGCACTCGGCGCGGACCCCGTCGCCACCGGCGACCCCGCCGACTGGCGCCAGATGTTCGAGGTCAACGTCATCGGCACCCTCAACACGACGCAGGCCCTCCTCCCGGCCCTCACCGCCGGCGGCGACGGCACCGTTGTGGTCATCTCCTCCACCGCGGGCCACTCCACCTACGAGGGTGGCGGAGGCTACGTCGCGGCCAAGCACGGCGCCCACGTCCTCGCCGAGACCCTCCGCCTGGAGATCGTCGGCACCCCGGTCCGCGTGATCGAGATCGCCCCCGGCATGGTGAAGACCGAGGAGTTCGCCACGACCCGCTTCCGCGGCGACGAGGAGAAGGCCGCGAAGGTCTACGCGGGCGTGGCCGAGCCCCTCACCGCCGACGACGTCGCCGACACCATCACCTGGGCGGTCACCCGCCCCTCCCACGTGAACATCGACCTACTGGTGGTCCGCCCCCGCGCCCAGGCCTCCAACTCCAAGGTCCACAGGGAGCTGTGACGGCAAACGGAGGGCCCCGGACCGTTGATGACGGTCCGGGGCCCTCCGTACCGGGCTGGACCTCAGCCCTTCACCCACACCACCTGGGCGTCAGAAGACGCGGACGTTGGGCGCGGAGTCCCAGAGCATGTCTGCGTTCGGGCCGCTGATCCCGCCGGCCCCGTTCCCGTGGTAGAGGAACAGCTGGTAGTCGATGGGCCGCATGATGTCGGACAGTCCGTCGCCGTTCACGTCGCCGGTGGCCATGACCGGCTGGTCGGCGGGCCAGGCGTACGGGAGCTTCTTGCGCGTGCCGAAGGCGCCCTGGCCGTTGCCGGGGTACAGCCACAGCGCCCGCGCTCCGTCGCGGGCGAGCAGGTCGGCCTTGCCGTCACCGGTCAGATCGCCGGGCGAGGTGAGCCGGTTCATGACGTTCCAGCCGCCGCCGACCTTCTTGCGGACGCCGAAGGCGCCCTTGCCGTTGCCCGGGTAGGTCCACAGCACACCGAGGGTGTCGCGGGCGAGCAGGTCCCGGCGCCCGTCGCCGGTCAGGTCTCCGGCCGCGCTGATCTCGCGCATGGTGTTCCAGCCCGCGCCGACCTTCACCCTCGTACCGAAGGTGCCGTCGCCCCTGCCGGGGTAGAACCACAGCACCCCCGACTTGTCGCGGGCGAAGAGGTCTTCCCTGCCGTTGGCGTTGTAGTCGCCGTGGCGGACCAGCTGGGTCATGGCGTTCCAGCCGCCGCCGACGAGCTTCCCCTGCGTGACCCCATTGGCGTCGCTGATGCCTGACAGGAACCAAAGCCGGCCGTCGTTCGCGCGCTCCAGGAGATCGGCGCGGCCGTCGTTGTTCAGGTCACCGAACTGGGCGACGGCGGGCAGCCCGGCGGGCCGCTTGGCCTCGGGAAAGGTGGACCAGGACATGTACGGGACGCCCTGGAATGCCTCGTACTCGGTCGTGGTGACCCGCATGGAGCTGATCTTGTTGTCGAATGCTCCGTCGAACGCGCCGTCTCCGAGGGAGATCGCGCCGTTGTGCGGCGAGACCACCAGGAAGTCGGGGTCGGTGCCGTAGTTGGGCTGCACGTACAGCGTCGCCCACAGGCCGCTGTTGTTGACGATCGACGAGATCTTGTCGTTCCACGTGCCGAGCGTGGCCTGGGAGGACGAGTAGATCTTCATCTCGCCCAGGTAGTCCTTGTACTGGAAGACACAGAACTTGCCGGCGGGGCAGCGGGCGGAGTTGTCCGCGGCCGATGCCGCCGGGGCAGTGGTGACGAGCGTGGCCAGCGACGCGGCGACGGCGACAGCCGTGCCGAGGGCGCGTCGGCCCAGGGTGGATCCGAGCATGAACCGAACTCCGTTCGATGCAGAAGACTGAGAAGACTTAAGAAGACTGAGATGCAGAAGACTGATCAGAAGACGAGGTGGGTCGCCTGGGCCGAGGCGAGCGTCTTCGGGGCCTTGAGGGTGCCGTCCGCCGCGCCCGTCCCCGGGTACACGCGGACGGAGCTCTCGCCCGGCGCGTGCGCGACCAGGTCCGGCCGCCCGTCCCCGGTGATGTCGCCCAGGCCGGCGAGCTCGGTGAGCCCGTTCCAGCCGCCGCTCCCGATGAGCTTGCGGGCGCCGAAGGTACCCTTGCCGTTGCCCGGGTAGAACCACAGCTTCCCGGCGGTGTCGCGGGCCACTAGGTCGGCCCGCTTGTCGGAGTTCATGTCGCCCGCACCGACGAGCTCGTTCATGACCTTCCAGCCGGTGCCGACCTTCTGCCGTGCCCCGAAGGAGCCCCTGCCGTTGCCCGGGTACGTCCACAGGGCGCCCGCGCTGTCGACGGCAAGCAGATCGGCCTTGCTGTCCCCGGTCAGGTCACCGGCGGCGACGAGGTCGCCCATGGTGTTCCAGCCGCTGCCGATCCTGGCCCTCGTACCGAAGGTGCCGGTGCCCGTGCCGGGGTAGAACCACAGCACCCCGGCGCTGTCCCGGGCGAACAGGTCCTCCTTGGCGTCTTGGTTGTAGTCGCCGTGCCGGGTGAGCTTGGTCATGGAGTTCCAGCCGGCCCCGACAAGCCGGGTCTGCCCCGTGCTCTCGTAGACGTGGGACGTCCACAGCTGCCCGAACTTGTTACGGGAGAACAGATCGGCGTACCCGTCGCCGTTGGCATCGCCGAAGGCGCCGTTGACCGGCAGCCCGGCGGGCCGGGGCTTGGGCTGGTTGTCCCACTGGTAGACCGCGAACCGGCTCTCGGACCCGCAGAAGTCGTCCGCCTCGGGACCCAGGTCGATGGAGCTGACGGCGTTGTCGAGGTCGGGCCTCGTACTCTCGTCGAAGGACACCTGAGACGAGTAGTAGTGCGTGGCACCCGACGGGTCGAGCCCCGGCTCGGGGTAGAAGCACACCGGCCAGTCGGTGGAGTTCACGAACGAGCTGATGCGGTTGTCCCACGCCCCGAGCTTGAGCGTGCCCCCGTTGACGACCAGCATCTCGCCCTGGCCCAGCGGCTCGCTGAAGACGCAGAGCTTGCCCCAGGCACAGCGGTCATACCCGCTCGAAGCCTGGGCCGGCGCGGTGGTGACGGTGGCGATCAGCCCCGCGGCGGCACCGGCCGTGAGCGCGCCGTGAACGACGCGCGAAGAGAAGAAACGCACCCAATCCCCCCAGGATGTGTGCAATTTTCGAGTACGTGCACTCGAAACGATCTAATGATGGGCGGATCATATAGACCCCTTCACCGCCCCTCGGCCAGACCCCCATGCCCCTCGGTTCACACAGTTACCGACGGCTCTGTGCAAACGCACCGCACACACTTGGCCAAGCTCGTCTGGGACACCGACTGGCCAGAGCCCCACCCGTCGGCCGCTTGGGAGCCGATGGACCAGATCCCTCCCGGATATCAGCAAGGCTGAGCCGAAGCAGCAGACGGCCCCGGACCGCTTTCGGTCCGGAGCCTGCCGTTCACGTGCACATACGCCTGCCTCAGTGGAGCGGCTGCTCCGTCCAGATGGTCTTGCCTCTCCCCGTGCGTCGGGTGCCCCAGTCCTGGGTGAACTGGGCGACCAGGTACAGGCCGCGGCCGCCTTCGTCGTCGTCCTCGGCGTGGCGCAGATGTGGAGAGGCGTTGCTGGAGTCCGCGACCTCACAGGTCAGAACAGCGTCGCGGATCAGGCGGAGCCCGATCGGCCCTTCGGAGTAGCGGACGGCATTGGTCACCAGTTCGCTGGCGATGAGCCCGGTGGTGAAGTCGAGGTCGGTGAGGTCCCATTCCGCGAGTCGGCCGCTGACCAGACGGCGGGCCTCGGCGGCGCTCTCCGGGGCGTTGGCCAGCGTCCAGGAAGCCAGCTTGTCCGGGCCGAGTGCGCGGGTGCGTGCCAGTAGCAGCAGGGCGTCGTCGTCGGGGGGCTCGGGGAGCAGTGCGGCAGCCAGTGCGTCGCACGTGTCCTGCAGGGTTCCCGTGGGTCTGCCGAGTGCTTCCCGGTAGTGGGGGAGCCGGCTTTCCGTGGTGCCCCCCTGGATGAGCCCGGTGTTGTGGAGGGCGAGGATGCTGCCCTCGGGCACGTCCACCCGCGTGGTCGTGTACGAGGAGGCTCCTCGTCCCAGGACGGGGCCGGTCGGGCTTTCAACGATCCGCACCGTGCCATCGGGTACGCCGAGGACGGGCGGAGGGTGGCCGGCGCGGGAGAGTACACAGCTGCCGTCGGAGGGGTCGTAGACGGTGTAGAGGCAGGTCGCCGTGAGCGGCGGCCGGTGGTCGTCCTGCGCAGGCGGGTAGCCGTGTGAGAGTTCCTCGGTCAGGCTGTGGAGGCGTTCGAGAAGCTCGTCGGGCGGCAGGTCCATGGCGGCGAAGGCCGTGACTGCCGTACGCAGTCGTCCCATGGTGGTCACGGTCCCCATGCCCCTCCCGGAGACATCGCCGGCCACGAGCGCGACCCGCGCGCCGGACAGCGGGATGACGTCGTACCAGGCGCCGCTGGAGGCCACCGGCAAATAGGTGTACGCGGTCTCCACGGCCGTGTGTGTGGGCAGCCGGGTGGGCACCAACGACCGTTGGGTGAGTCGGGCGAGGGTGTGCTCGCGCGTGTAGCGGCGGGCGTTGTCGATGCATACCGCGGCACGGGCCACCAGGTCAGCGGCGACGCTCAGGTCGGCTTCCTCGAAGGGCGATGAACCATTCGTGCGGAAGAAGGCCGCCATCCCGAGGACTACTCCACGCGCCGCCAGCGGCACCGCCATGAGCGAGTGCGCACCCGCGTCCCGCAGCATCTGGGCGGCAACCGGATCCCTGGTGGGCCACCTCTCGTCCGCACCGAGTCTGCGAATGAGACGGGGCCGCAGGTCCGTCAGGGACTGTGCGTACGGGCTGCCGTACCGCAACACCCTGACATCCCCAACCTCGTAAGAGGTCCGCACTGCCTCCGGGGCGGCCGCCTGGAAGCCCGCCCGCCGCAGGGTGACCGAGTTGAGCAAGGGCCCCGGAGCGGGGGCTTCGCCGTGCAGCACGGTATCGAGAACGTCGACCGCCACCACGTCGGCCAGGCCCGGCGCGGCGATATCAGCCAGCTCCTGCGCCGTACGGAACACGTCCAGGGTGGTCCCGATCTGTTCACCGGCGCGGTACAGCAGTTCCAGCCGTCGCTGGGCGCGGTGCTGCTCGGTGATGTCGACCACCGTGGCGGCGACCCCCAAGGTGCGGCCGTCGGCGCCCTGAAGGCGGAATGCCGAGACGGACAGCACCCGCACTCCACCGGGACCGCGGGGCAGACGGCCTTCGTACTGGAAGTTGCTGACCGGTTCCCCGGTGGCCAGCACCCCGCGGAGCATGCGCTCGATGTCGTCCACGACGAACCCGAGATCCCACCAGGTACGGCCCACGGCCTCACTCTCGCTGAAGCCCTGCGCGCCCGGCGCCGCGGCGTTGAACCGCACGATCCGTAGATCGGGGTCCAGTACGTGCAGGCCGACCGGGGGCTCGGTGAACAGCGCGTGGAGCAGTGCCTCGGCGTAGTCGGGGTGCATGCCGTAAGAACCTCCTTCGCCACCGAACCCAGCACGGCTGTCGGTGCAATCAGCATCTCGCAGCGGAGGCCGGCGTGTGACGACCGGGGTGCCGGGCCGCTCAACCTCCAGAACACCACGACTGGCCGGACAGGCGGCGCTGTGACACCAGGCTCCGACAATCACGATCACAGCGGCAGGCCCCGGACCGCTGCCGGTCCGGGGCCTGTCGATCAGGTCCGCGACGCGCCTTTTTCCGGCCTGCCCGGGGGTGCACCCGGGGCAGGCCACTGGCAAGGCGGAAGCAGCCTTCACCCGGCGTCCGTTCCCGGAGCGCCCCCTGTGGGTCAGTCTGTTACCGGTTCGACCACACGGGTCGCTGACTCCACGCAGGGGAGAGGCTTCCTACCCGTGAGCAGGTCTTCGCCCTCGAGGTTGTCGTTGAGGTGCTTCTCGAAAAAGGCCGTGGCGTATGCGGTGAAGGCATCCTGTTGGCTCTCGGGGCTCAGTTCGCGTGCGGGGCCGGTGCTGTCGTCCTCGCCGAGCGGGGCCGGGGGGGTCCACTGGGTGTTGAAGAAGTTGTGGTTCCCGTCGCGTAGCGAGACGGAGTACGCCGGTTTGGTGGAGTGTCCCTTGGCGTCGTCGAGATACTCCTGACCTTGTTCGCCCACCGCGCCGTCGCAGCCGCTGGTGACCACGGCCACGGGAGTGTCCGTGACCAGGGTGTCGCTGTTGTCCCCTTCCGGATCGTCGAACTTCACGGGCGCGAGGGCCAGGACCGCCCCGATGCGAACACCGTCGGGTACCTCGTCCCGGTACTTGTCGGAGGCCTGCCACATCACGCCCTTGCCTCCCCGGGAGTGCCCCACGGTTCCGACGCGCTGCATGTCCACGTGCATGCTCAGCGCGGGCAGACGCTCGGCCAGAACCCCCTTACCGTCGGACAGTTGCCGCCACAGGCGCAGGTGCTCGTTGATCAGTCGGGCGCGGTCCCCGTAGTCGAAGGACGTCATGTTGATGGCATCCGCGCTGAGCGAGACGACCACGAAGCCGCGTTGTACGAGTGCCTTCGCGAAGTAGTCGTAACCGCGGTAGCTGGGGTAGGGCGTGCCGTTCTCGCAGGGCCACTTCTGGGCCTCAGGATCGGTGCACCCGTACCACGACCCGTGGGAAACGATCACCACGGGGAGTCGTCCCCGCACGGTACTCGGGCGGTGCACCACCGCGCGTATCTCACTGACGGTGCCGCTGGTGGGGATGGTGAAGGCCTCGTCACCCAGGTCGTAGGTCTCGGTGACGACGCGAACCCGGTCGTTGTCGGTCGTGATGGAGCCGGGGGCGGCCACCGTCCCGTTCGACGCCAGCGCGGGCGTGCTCACCTCCGTCAGGTAGGCGCCTACCAGGAGGCCGGCGGCGAGCACCCGGCTCACCGTTCTTCCTGTACCCGTGCCGACGGGTCGACGTGACGTCATCATGGTCCCCTCTCCCGATGTCCAGAGCCGGGCCGGACTCCTGGCGAACTCCGTGAGGCGCCGGTCCCGCCGGGATAGAGGAAAAGACGACCGGACCGGTTGCGCGGAGGGGCTCGACGGGCGGTACCGGGCCAGTCAGGTGTGGGGCTGCAAATCGTTCGGTGTAACTCCTGATCACGGAGGATGCATCGATGACCAGTGAGAAATTGGTCGGGGGCGAACTGCGTCCGGAACCCGGCCACCAGTCGTCTTTCACCGTCGATCAATGCTGCGGGCCGCTCTCTCCCGTGAGCACAAAGCCCCGGACTGCACTCAGTCCGGGGCCTGTCGATCACGTGGCGCGCTGAGAACTCAGCCCTTGACGCAAATGACCTGCTTGAGCTTCGCGACGACCTGCACCAAATCCTTCTGCTGGTCGATCACCTGCCCGATCGGCTTGTACGCGGCCGGGATCTCGTCCACGACGCCGGAGTCCCTGCGACTACAACTGACCTGACCCGTGGGGCGAGTTCGCGGCCGCGTACTGGCTTCAAACCAGTTCGGGCTGCGGTTCGGGTCGCGGTTCCGGCAGATGCGCCGACTCGGGCTTCCGCTCCCACAGCTTGGTGTTCCGTACGTAGCCGTAGACCACTGAGGTCATCGCCAGAATGAGCAGCGGTCCGAACACCCACGGATGTTCGGCCATCTCCATCGACAGATAGCGATACGACGCCAAGAGCGCAGTGAAGACCGCGGCGCCGTAGACGACGAGCTGGACTCCCGGCCGGTCCCAGCCGCGGTCGAGCGAGCGCAGCGCCGTCTCGATCGTGAGCGTGAACACCACACCGGCGACGATGTCCGCGCCGTAGTGGTAGCCGAAGCCCAGCGTCGCGCCGAGCGTGGCGATCAGCCAGAACGCGCCTGCGACTCTCAGAGCACGCGGGCCCTTGCGGGAATGAATGAAGATCGCGGTGGCCCACGCCGTGTGCAGACTGGGCATGCAATTGCGCGGGGTGATCTCGTCGAAGGGCATCGGTTGCGGGGTACTGACCGGTGGCGGCGTGTCCGGCCACAGGTTGGCCACCGCCCAGTTCCCCCCGTCAGCACCGTAGGCGAAGATCGGTCCGACCACCGGGAAGATCATGTAGATGCCCGGCCCGAGCAGGCCGATGACCAGGAAAGTGCACACCAGGTGATGGCCCGGGAAGCGGCGCTCGACCGCCACATTGCGCAACTGGTACAGCGCGACGACGACCGCGGCCACCCCGAGCTGCACGTAGACCCAGTCGAGAACGTGGGCGCCGACCGGGCCGGTTGCCTCGACGATCCGGCCCACCAGCCACGACGGGCTGCCCAACGCGTGATCGGCGGCTGCCATGTACTGGTCGAGCACCACCGGACGTGTCTTCGACGTGATCAGCAGCCAGGTGTCGCCGGTCTTGCGGCCGGCCACCAGCAGCAGGCCCAGTCCGACGCCTTTCAGCAGCAGGACACGGTCCCGACCGGTGCGGCGCGTGACAGCGATGACGGCATGGGCCAAGACCACCCACAACGCGCCGTTGCCGGCCATCATCTCGGCGTCGACCGCCCACCGCACGAGCCAGAAGACGACGTCGATGCCGATCGCGGCGCCGACCGCGACGAACCGCTGCCGCCAGGTGAGCACCACCATCATCAACGCCATACCGGCGTACAGCAGCGGCCCTGATTTGGGGGCGAGTATCACCTCTCGCACCTGGTTGGTCATCGGCCCCGGCACGCCGTACCGACGCGCGGCGATCTCCAGCGCAATGAGGAATCCGAGGCCCACCACACTCACCGCGACCCACAGCATGACGCGTGGTTGACGCCATGCAGCCAACCGAAGGCTGCCGCCTATTCGCGAAAGCCCTCGCGTTACCGTAGATATCAATTTTTCAGCCGATTTGTCATATTTCAACGTGATCGTTGCGAGCTCGAACATGCTAGCGGAGCAGGTGGGTTTCGCTGATCACGGGTATGTCGAATACAGCGATCGGCTCCCCTTTGCCCGCGGTCACGGCCACGGCCACGGCCACGGCCACGGCCACGGCGGACAATCACACCGCCGCGGCCGACCGGATCGCCAAGCGCAATTCGTCGGTTCCCCTATGTGGCACGCAGGCTCGCCATCGCGACCGGGCACCCTCACATCGCGTAAGGCACACAGAGCACCGGACTCTCCGCCCACCGCGCCGCTGCCGCACACACCCACAGGCGAGACAGCGGCAACGGGCCCCGGGCTGCCTTCAGCCCGGGACCCGCCGACGAGGTGATGTGCTGGACTTCAGCCCTTGACGCAGATGACCTGCTTGAGCTTCGCGACCACCTGCACCAGGTCCCGCTGCTGCTCCATCACCTTCTCGATCGGCTTGTACGCCGCCGGGATCTCGTCCACGACGCCGGAGTCCTTGCGGCACTCCACACCCCGCGTCTGGTCCTCCAGGTCCTTCGCCGTGAACTTCCGCTTCGCCGCGTTCCGGCTCATCCTCCGGCCCGCCCCGTGCGAGGCCGAGTTGAACGACTTCTCGTTCCCCAGGCCGCGCACGATGTACGAGCCCGTGCCCATCGAGCCCGGGATGATCCCCCACTCCCCCGAGCCGGCGCTGATGGCCCCCTTGCGGGTAACCAGCAGATCCATCCCCTCGTACCGCTCTTCACTGACATAGTTGTGATGGCAGCTGATCACACCAGGGCGGTACTCGACGGTCCTCATCTGACCTTCGGCATCCTCCTGCTGGCAGGAGATGACAGGCTCGAAGGTCACCTTCGCCTTCTTGAACTCCTTGCGGACCACGTCCTGGAAGAGTCCCATCATGATCGCGCGGTTGTACTTCGCGTACTCCTGCGCCCAGAAAAGATCATTACGGTACGCCGCCATCTGCGGCGTGTCCGCGATGAAGACCGCCAGGTCACGGTCGATCAGACCCTGGTTGTGCGGCAGCTTCTGGGCCTCGCCGATGTGGTACTCGGCGAGCTCCTTGCCGATGTTCCGGGATCCGGAGTGCAGCATCAGCCAGACCGATCCCGACTCGTCCAGGCAGAACTCAATGAAGTGATTTCCGCTTCCGAGCGAACCCATCTGCTTCGTCGCCCGCTCCTGACGGAACTTGACCGCATCGGCCACCCCGTCGAACCGGCTCCAGAAGTCACCCCACCCCGCCGTCGGAAAACCGTGCAGCCGACCCGGGTCCACCGGATCGTCGTGCATCCCCCTGCCGACCGGAATCGCCTGCTCGATCTTTGAGCGGAGCCGGGAAAGGTCGCCCGGCAGGTCGTTCGCGGTCAGCGAGGTCTTCACCGCCGACATGCCGCAGCCGATGTCGACGCCGACCGCCGCCGGGCAGACCGCCCCGCGCATCGCGATCACCGAGCCAACCGTCGCGCCCTTGCCGTAGTGGACGTCCGGCATCACGGCGAGGCCCTTGATCCACGGCAGGGTGGCGACGTTCTGCAGCTGCTGCATGGCGCCGCCCTCGACCGTCGAAGGGTCTGTCCACATCCGGATCGGGACCTTGGCACCCGGTACCTCTACGTACGACATACTTCCTCGATTCCCCCGAAAGCCCATAAAAGTCTCAAAGCGCAAAACCTGCCTGAAGGCCCGCAAAAGACTCAACGGACCGGCATCCCCGGCTGCGCGTGCGATAGACATTGTGTCCATCGGCCGCTGTCGGGCGGCAACCGTTTTTCCTCTCGAAGGGAGCCTGGGACCGTGCAACGAAAGGCGTACGTACCCGGCCTCGCGGCGCTCCTCGCGGCGCTCGTCGCCGGCTGCACCGCCGACACCGGCACCGGCGGCTCCGCCATCGACTCCAAGGCCGGCGGTCCCAAGTCCTCCGTCGCCGCCCCCGGCAAGTACCGCACGCTCCGTGAGCCCTGCGGCTCCATCGGGCGCTCCACCCTCAAGGACCTGCTGCCCGGAGCCGCCGAGCTGCCCGAGGAACAGCAGCAGAGGATCTTCCGCGGCACGGCCGTCGTCACCTACGACACCGACCGCCGCGTCGGCTGCGGCTGGAAGGCGGACTCCACGGACGCCTCCCACGTCCTCAGCGTCGACTTCGAGCGGGTCGTCTCGTACGACCCGGCCGTGAGCGACGACGACCGGGCGCAGGAGGTCTTCGCCAAGAAGCAGGCCGCGGCCGCGCTGCCGGTCCCCGCCGACCCCCGCGACGAGAAGGGCCAGGAGTCCACGGCCACCGGCTCCTCCCCCTCCCAGCCCCAGTCACCGTCCACCACGCCGAAGCCGACACCGACGGGGAGCGCGACGCCGACGGGTAACCCCTCCGGCACCCCGTCCGGCACCCCCGACGGGCTCGAACCGCGCGTCCTCGACAGCCTCGGCGACGCCGCCTTCATCGACGACGTCCTCACCGGAGCGGGTGCCGGATCGACCGCCCAGCGCCGCACCGTGAGCGTGGTCTTCCGCACATCGAACGTGATCGTGACCATCGTCTACGGCGCGCAGCCCGCCCGTACGACAGAGGTCCCGGACAGCAAGGAACTGCAGGAAAAGGCACAGAGTCTGGCCGGCAGACTCGCCGAGGAGTTCAGCGACTGACCGGCCCCGCGGACCGGCCGGTCAGTGGCGTACGTATCGACAGACACACCCGCGGACGCGCCATGTCCGCGTACCGTGGCCTCGCCGACCGGACGGGCAGTCGGACGGACGGACAACCGGAAAGCCGGACAGCCCGTACGACACGACAATCGATCCACTGAAGGAACCATGCAGCGTTCAGCCCCGCGACTCACCCGCATACTCGCCTGCGCAGCCGTCCCGGTGATGCTCGTCGTCGCCGGCTGCTCCTCGGACTCCGGCTCGGACTCCGGCAAGGACTCGGGCTCGTCCTCCTCTGCCTCCGCCAAGGACCAGCAGAGCGGGCAGAAGCCCGCGACCGTCGCGCCCGCCAAGTACGCAAAGCTGCCCAACCCCTGCAAGTCGGTCTCCACGAAGACGATCGAGAAGCTGGTCCCGGCCACGAAGTCCAAGGCGGGCACATCGGGCAAGTCAAGCGATATCACCAGCCGCGGCAGCTGCTCCTGGAACGGCCTGGACGACAACGGCGTGAAGGGCTCGCAGTACCGCTGGTTCGACGTCTCCTTCCTCCGGTACGACTCCGAGACCTCCCTCGGCGTCAGCGGCCAGAAGCGCGCCGAGGACAACTACGCCAAGGAGATCGCCAAGACGCAGGCCACCGAGGGCGCGAAGAATGTCCGGACTTCGGCGATAAAGGCCGTCGGCGAGGCGGCCACGGCCATCCGTTACGAGCTGAAGAAGACCGGCGAGGACTTCTCCTACGCCACGATCGTGACACGTACGGACAACATAGTGATCACGCTCACCTACAACGGCACCGGCTACGCGGGCGCGAAGTCCCCGGACTCCGCCGACCTGCTGGCGAGCGCGACGGCGGCCGCCAAGGAGGCCGTGGCCTCGGTCGGCGTCGCCAACAAGTAAGTTCCGGCCACGGCCTCAAGTACGTTCCGGCCACCGCTTGTTGACGGAGCCCGTAACCCTTTCGAAGCACGCCCGGAGGGACGGGCTCCGCAAGCGTGTGCCAGGCTGTGCCCGCTGGGTTCGAAAACGGGAGGGGATCGCGGGTGGCCGCGATGCAGCTGACACGCACGCACCGAATACTCATTGCGCTCGTCGTCGCGGGCGCGGTGATCATCGCCGCGATCGGCTTCGCCGGGTCGTACGCCGCCGTACGCGAGCTCGCCGTGCGGAAGGGCTTCGGCGACTTCTCCCTCGTCTTCCCCATCGGCATCGACGCAGGCATCTGCGTCCTGCTCGCCCTGGATCTGCTGCTGACCTGGCTGCGCATCCCGTTCCCGCTGCTGCGCCAGACGGCCTGGCTGCTGACAGTCGCCACGATCGCCTTCAACGGCGCGGCGTCCTGGCCCGACCCTCTCGGCGTCGGCATGCACGCGGTCATCCCGGTGCTGTTCGTGGTCTCCGTCGAGGCCGCGCGGCACGCGGTGGGGCGGATCGCGGACATCACGGCGGACAAGCACATGGAGGGCGTGCGCCTCACCCGCTGGCTGCTGTCCCCCATCCCCACGTTCAAGCTGTGGCGCCGGATGAAGCTGTGGGAGCTGCGCAGTTACGAGCAGGTCATCAGGCTGGAGCAGGACCGGCTGATCTACCAGGCGCGCCTCCAGGCCCGGTTCGGGCGGGGCTGGAGACGCAAGGCCCCGATCGAGTCGCTGATGCCGCTGCGGCTCGCGAAGTACGGCGTACCGCTCGCGGAGACGGCCCCGGCGGGGCTGGCCGCGGCGGGCGTCGAGCCGGTGCTGCTGCCTCCGGCGCCCCAGTCCCAGGTCGAGTCGCAGCCCCGGCCGAAGGTCCAGGTCCAGGCCCAGCCGCAGCCCCATCCGGAGCTGCCGCGCGGGCAGGAGTGGCCGCAGGAGCACGACGAGTACCAGGAGCAGTACGACCAGCAGTACGAGCAGTACGACCAGTACGACCAGCAATACGTCCCGCAGCAAGAGCAGTACGCCGCGCAGCAGCCCCAGCCCCAGTCGCAGCCCGGTGAGGACGGCTCAGACATCCACGAGAGCCCATGGTTCGCCGCGCCGCAGGTGCCGCAGGAGGCATACGAGAGCGCCGCCTTCAACCCGACGTACGTCGAGGGCCTGGAGCCCACCCCCGTACGCGTCCCCGCGGGCCCGGGCCGCACCCGCCCTCTCGGCGGCATGGTCCCCGGCCCCCGCACGGAGGCCCAGCAGCCGGAGCCCCAGGCCTTCCCCGAGCCGGTGGACGAGGTGCTGGAGGCGCCTGCCGTTCCCGGCCCGGCGGAGGACGAGGAGTTCGCCGAGCTCGCGTACCCGGTCTTCCGGACGTACGTGCAGCAGCATGGGGACTTCCCCAGCGCCGAACAACTCGACATACACCTCAACGACGGCCACGGCGTCCAGCACCCCCGCAGCCCCGCGCTGCTGCGTCGGCTGATCCCTGCGTTCAGGAACCGCTACCAGTCGGATCTCGAGGCGGAACACATCGCGTAGCCCGGGCCGCGCCCCGCAACTGGGGCACCCGGCATATCAAGCCCGTCCGGCGATTGAGGACACTCCCCCACGCCCGCCAGGGCGTAGGGGAGCGGGTCTGGGGGCTTGCCCCCAGTTCGGGAAGGGGCGGGGCGGGGGACAGGCCCGCCGCAGGCGAGCCCTACGCCCCCAGAAGCTTCCGCACCCGGTCCGCGCCCACCGCCAGCAGCAGCGTCGGCAGCCGCGGCCCCGTGTCCTTGCCCACCAGCAGGTGGTACAGCAACGCGAAGAACGACCGCTGCGCGACCTTCAGCTCCGGCGTCGGCTTGGCGTCCGGCTCCAGGCCCGCCATCACCTTCGGTACGCCGTAGACCAGCGTCGTCAGACCGTCCAGGGACCAGTGCGTGTCCAGCCCCTCGAGCAGCAGCCGCAGCGACTCGCGCCCCTGGTCGTCCAGCGAGCCGAGCAGCTCCGTGTCCGGCTCCTCGCGCACCAGGGTGCGCTGGTCGGCCGGGACCTGGGTGGTGATCCAGTTCTCGGCGCAGTCCAGCCGGGGCCGGACCTCGTCCAGCGAGGACAGCGGGTTCGCCGGGTCCAGGTCGCTCAGGATGCGGATCGTCTGCTCGTCGTGGCCCGCCGTGATGTCGACGACCGAGGCGAGCGTGCGGTACGGCAACGGGCGCGGCGTACGCGGCAGCTCACCCGCGGCGGTACGCGCCGCCCGCGCGTGCGCCGCGGCGTCCGCGGGCAGCGCCGTCCCCTCCGCGACCTTGGCGTCGAGCTTGTCCCACTCGTCGTAGAGCCGCTGGATCTCCTGGTCGAAGGCGATCTTGAAGGACTGGTTCGGGCGCCGCCGCGCGTACAGCCAGCGCAGCAGCTGCGGCTCCATGATCTTCAGCGCGTCGGCCGGCGTCGGCACGCCACCGCGCGAGGAAGACATCTTCGCCATCCCGCTGATCCCCACGAACGCGTACATCGGGCCGATCGGCTGCACACCGTCGAAGATCTCCCGCACGATCTGCCCGCCGACGACGAACGACGACCCCGGCGACGAGTGGTCCACGCCGCTCGGCTCGAAGATCACGCCCTCGTACGCCCAGCGCATCGGCCAGTCGACCTTCCAGACCAGCTTGCCGCGGTTGAACTCGCTCAGCCGCACCGTCTCCCCGAACCCGCACGCCGAGCAGGTGTACGCCAGCTCGGTCGTCTCGTCGTCGTACGACGAGACGGTCGTCAGGTCCTTCCCGCACTGCCCGCAGTAGGGCTTGTACGGGAAGTAGCCCCCGGTGCCCCCGCTGCCGTCGTCCTCGGCGGCCGCGCCGGAACCCTCCGCCGCCTCCAGCTCCGCCTCGTCCACCGGCTTCTGCGACTTCTTCGCGGGAGCCTTCTTGGTCCGGTACTGGTCGAGGATCGCGTCGATCTTCGCCCGGTTCTTCATCGCGTGCAGGATCTGCTCGCGGTACGCGCCCGCCGTGTACTGCTCGGTCTGGCTGATGCCGTCGTACTCGACACCCAGCTCGGCCAGCGCCTCGACCATCGCGGCCTTGAAGTGCTCGGCCCAGTTCGGGTACGCCGACCCGGCCGGCGCGGGCACCGAGGTGAGCGGCTTGCCGATGTGCTCACTCCACGAGTCGTCCACGCCAGGAACCCCGGCCGGCACCTTGCGGTACCGGTCGTAGTCGTCCCAGGAGATCAGATGCCGGACCTCGTACCCACGCCGCCGGACCTCGTCGGCGACCAGGTGCGGGGTCATCACCTCACGCAGATTGCCCAGGTGGATCGGGCCGGAGGGCGACAGGCCGGACGCGACGACGACCGGTTTGCCAGGCGCACGTCGCTCCGACTCGGCGATGACCTCGTCCGCGAAACGGGAGACCCAGTCGGTCTCGGTGCTGCTCTGAGCCACGATCGGCACGTCCTCGTCCTTGATGCTCGGGTTACTCGGGTTGGTTCGGTCGCTTGGGATGTAAACCATTCTCCCAGACGGGAGGCACCCCTCCGAGGTTGCCCGCTCCCCCGCCATTCTCGCGGGAAATGGCTTGTGTCTCCATGGGATACTTGACAACCGTCCAGACACCCCACGACACCCTCGACAGGAACGGAAGCTCATGGCCTCGGTCCCTTCCCTCGCTTCGACCGTGCAGCAGCACCTCGCGGACGCCCTCTCGGCAGCTCTGCCGGAGGCCAACTCCGCCGACCCGCTGCTGCGCCGAAGCGATCGGGCCGACTTCCAGGCCAACGGCATCCTGGCCCTCGCCAAGAAACTGAAGGGCAATCCGCGCGAGCTGGCGACCAAGGTCGTCGAGTCGATCCCGGCCAATGATGTGCTGGGGGACATCGAGGTCTCCGGCCCCGGCTTCCTGAACATCACGATCACGGACCAGGCGATCACCGAGACCCTGGCCGCCCGCACCGCCGACGACCGGCTGGGAGTTCCGTACGCCGAGAACGCGGGCACGACGGTCATCGACTACGCCCAGCCGAACGTGGCCAAGGAGATGCACGTCGGCCACCTCCGCTCCGCGGTGATCGGCGACGCGATGGTGCAGATCCTGGAGTTCACGGGCGAGGAGGTGATCAGGCGCCACCACATCGGCGACTGGGGCACCCAGTACGGCATGCTCATCCAGTACCTGATCGAGCACCCGCACGAGTTGGACCACGAGGGCGTCGAGGAGGTCTCCGGCGAGGAGGCCATGTCGTCCCTGGACCGCATCTACAAGGCCTCCCGCGCGCTCTTCGACTCCGACGAGGAGTTCAAGGACCGCGCCCGCAACAGGGTGGTGGCCCTGCAGGCCGGGGACCCGGAGACGCGTGCCCACTGGCAGCGGTTCGTCGACGAGTCGAAGATCTACTTCTACTCGGTCTTCAACAAGCTCGACATGGAGATCCGCGACCCCGACATCGTCGGCGAGTCCGGCTACAACGACATGCTCGACGAGACCTGCCGCCTGCTGGAGGAATCGGGTGTGGCGGTCCGCTCGGAGGGTGCGCTGTGCGTGTTCTTCGACGACGTGAAGGGCCCGGACGGCAACCCGACCCCGCTCATCGTCAAGAAGAGCAACGGCGGCTACGGCTATGCGGCCACCGACCTCTCCGCCATCCGCGACCGGGTGCAGAACCTCAAGGCGGACACGCTCATCTACGTCGTGGACGCCCGGCAGTCCCTGCACTTCAAGATGGTCTTCGAGACCGCGCGCCGGGCGGGCTGGCTGAACGACGAGGTGAAGGCCGTCCAGCTGGCGTTCGGCACGGTGCTCGGCAAGGACGGCAAGCCGTTCAAGACCCGTGAGGGCGAGACGGTACGGCTGGTTGACCTGCTGGACGAGGCGGTGGAGCGGGCGACGGCGGTCGTGCGCGAGAAGGCCCAGGACCTGACGGAGGAGGAGATCGCCGAGCGCGCCACCCAGGTGGGCATCGGCGCGATCAAGTACGCGGACCTGTCGACGTCGGCGGCGCGGGACTACAAGTTCGACCTGGACCAGATGGTCTCGCTCAACGGCGACACGTCCGTGTATCTCCAGTACGCCTACGCCCGTATCCAGTCCATCCTCCGCAAGGCGGGAGACGTCAAGCCGGCCGCCCACCCGGAGCTCGAACTGACCCCGGCAGAGCGCGCGTTGGGCCTGCACCTGGACCAGTTCGGCGAGACGCTGGCGGAGGTCGCGGGCTCGTACGAGCCGCACAAGCTGGCCGCGTACCTCTACCAGCTGGCGTCGCTGTACACGACGTTCTACGACAAGTGCCCGGTCCTCAAGGCGGACACCCCGGCCCAGGTCGAGAACCGTCTGTTCCTCTGCGACCTGACGGCCCGCACGCTCCACCGGGGCATGGCACTCCTCGGCATCCGCACCCCCGAGCGTCTCTGACCCTCAGGGTCTCTGAGGGCCGGCCGCCCCTCAGAGACCTTCAGGACGCGGGCTGCGCGACCCAGGCGCTCCTGTCCGGCCAGTGGCCGTACTGTGTCCGTCCCTCGATCGCGCTCGTACGAAACGGCTTCCCGCCGTCGTCGACACGCACCGTGCCCCGCCGGTCCCCGCTGCTCCAGTCGAGCTCCAGGTACCAGCTCACGTCGTGTCCCTCGGTGTGGACGTCGAGGTTGAGCACCTGCGGATCGTTGGACGCGACCTTGTACGGGAAGTCCTTGGCGGGCACGACGGTGTCCCCGTCCTGCCCCGCCACGGGCTTCACCAGCGGATGCGGAGCGTCCAGGTCGACGTCGAAGGTCTGCGGGGTGACACCGCTGCCGCAGCCGTCTCCCATCGAGTACGCATCCCAGTCGAGGGGTGCCCTGCGCCCGACGACCCGTACATGTACGGCGTTCAGCACCACCGAGTCCGCGGTCTTGCCCGTCGCTGTCAGCTGAAGCCGCATGTGGCCGCCGTCGACACCTCCCAGCGCACGGGCCCAGCCGCGGACGTCCTGCGGCGCGGGCGGCGGCGGGACGGCGTCCGGGCCCTGGTCCAGCACATAGAACTGCCCGCAGGGCTCGTCCCAGTTGTACGAGCTGATGCCCACCCCCAGCGGTACGCCGCCGGTCGCCGCGGGCGTGGCGCGGCGGCTCGGAGCCGTCGCGGCCGACGGGCTCCCGGTCGGCGACGCGCTCGCGGAAGGACTGCCGCTCGGCGAGACGCTCGGGGCCGTGGAACGGGGCGCGGCGGTGTCTGGCGGGGCGCCGGCCCCGGAGACGGCGCCGGTCCTCTTCCCGCCCTCGTCCCCTGTGACCGCGTGGCCGACGACGATTGCGGCGGGCACGGCAAGGGCGACAACAGCCCCCGCAGCAAGGCCTATCCGCAGCCGCTTGGGGCCGCGGGCGCGCGGCGTGGCGTCGGCCTCGGTCTCTGGCGCGACCTCGGCCCCGGAGTCTGGCGCGACCTCGGGCGCGATCTCGGGGGCCGCTGGGGCTGCCTCCGCCACCGCCACCGGAGCCACGCCCTCCACCCGCGCCCGCTTCCGCGCGCCGTCCGCCAGAATCCAGCGCCGGTGCAGCTCCACCAGCTCGTCCGGCGTCGCCGCGCACAGCCGCGCGAGCCGTTCCACCGGGGCGTACTCGGTCGGGATGGCGTCGCCGTTGCAGTACCGGTGCAGCGTGGACGTACTGACATGGAGCTTGCCCGCCAGCACGCCGTAGCTGCGTCCGGAGCGGTCCTTCAGTTCTCTGAGCAGGACCGCGAAATCCTGGGCCTCTGGCGTCGCCACTGCCGTGTTCCCCCCTTGTGAACCTGCCGACCGTCCCGGAACGCCGTTCCAGGAACGTGAAATCCGACCAGGTCACAGTACGCGGAAGCGTTCCAGCATCCCCAATGGTTCAGGGCCTGTTGCGGCTGGAATCCGCCGCGGCCCAGCCTGTGATCAATGCGAAGCCGTATCCGCGACAGCCTCACTGATGCCGTGGCGGTACTCGTACTGATCGCGGCGACCGCGATCGTCACGAACCTCATCTGCCACTTCTGACCTACAGACCGTCAACACGGGGAGAACCGAACACCATGCGCAACGCCGCCGTAGCCGCCACCGCTCTGCTGGCCGCCCTCTCACTGACCGCGTGCCAGTCCGCCGACGACGACGGAAAGAAGCCCAGCGCGTCGGCCCCGTCCACGAGCGCCCCCGCGGCCGGCAAGCCCGCGACCGGCGCCAAGACCCCGGCCGCGGACAAGACCAAGCAGCCCACGGCGGACACCAAGCCCACCCCCAAGGGCAACGGAAAGACCGGCGATGGCACCGGCCCCGTCACCACCGCCTGCACCGGCGCGAACACCAAGGTCACCGTCAGCAAGGTGAGCCGCCCCATCAACCACCTGCTGCTCACCGTCACCAACACCGGCTCCAAGGCGTGCAACGCCTACCACGCCCCGCTCCTCCGCTTCGACGACGGCCAGGCCGCCACCCAGATCATGGACGAGAGCAAGCCGCAGGCGGTCGTCACCATCGCCCCCGGACAGTCCGCGTACGCCTCGATCCTCCTGGCCTCCGCCGACGGCAGCGGCGAGAACGGGGGTACGGCAAAGACCCTCGCCGTCATGTTCGCCCCGCGCGACGGCTCAGGCTCTATCGGCAACCCCCACGTGCTCTCCCTCCCCGCGGGCACGTACATCGACGACACCGCGGCCGTCAGCTACTGGCAGAGCAGCATGTCCGACGCGCTCACGTACTGACGCACACCACGTACTGACGCACACCATGCGACAGCCCCCACCGGTTCCCCGGCGGGGGCTGTCACCGCATTCCAGTCACATCAGCGGGCGGGACGTTCTGCCCGATGCTTCATCGATCTCCGTGTGGGCCTTCTGCAGCATTTGCGAGGCGAGGTCCATGAGCGCCCGTGCGCCCGAGATCTCCTCGCCCACACGCAGCTGCTCCGGGTCGGAATGGTGGCGCTGGGCATTGCCGTGCCCGCGCATTTCCGTGCCGTCGCCGAGCCTCACCAGGGCGGCCGCTCTCGTCCGGTCGCCTTCCTCCTGGAACTCCATCTCGATGTGCCATCCGACGAGTGTCTTCATGGCGGATCACCTCCAGCGGTACTCCTTCCAGAGTGCGCCGCCCGGCCGGAGATCACCACAGCACTTACCAGATCCATCACTTACCAGCTGGTGAGTACCCGACTTAATAGTCGGTACTTGTTCCCTCTTCGCCGCGCGGCAAGGATCAGAAGCGATCCAGCACCGCATTCCCTTCCTTACTTCTCCTTTCCTTCCTTCCGGAGGAACCTCGTCATGCCCGAGAACAAGCCCCCCGTCTCCGTACTCGGCCTCGGGATGATGGGCACGGCCCTCGCCGCCGCGTTCCTGAAGGCCGGATACCCCGTCACCGTCTGGAACCGCTCCTCCGCCAAGACCGGCCCGCTGGTCGCCCAGGGTGCGCTCCCCGCGAAGACCGCCGCCGAGGCGGTGGCCGACAGCCCGCTCGTCGTCTTCTGCCTGCTGACCAACGACAACGTCGAGGAGCTGTTCGCCACCCTCCCCGAAGCCGTCGCCGGCAAGACCCTGGTCAACCTCACCAACGGCACCCCGGCCCAGGCCCGCGACCTGGCCGCCTGGGCCGCCAAGCACGGCGCCCACTACATCGACGGCGGCATCATGGCCGTACCGCAGATGATCGCGGGCCCGCACGCGTACGTCCTCTACAGCGGCGACGAGCAGGCCTACGAGACCCACCGCCCCACCCTCGCCGCCCTCGGCGGCACCAAGTGGACCGGCACCGACCCTGGCCTCGCGGCCCTGCAGGACCTGGCGCTGCTGACCGGCATGTACGGGATGCTCATGGGCGTCCTGCAGGCCTTCGCACTCGTGCGTACGGAGAACATCCCGGCCACCGAATTCTCCGAGCTCCTGGTCCCCTGGATAGGCGCGATGCTCGCGGGCGCGCCGGAGCTGGGCAAGGCGATCGACTCGGGACAGCACCTGACGGATGTCTCCAGCCTCGCCGTGAGCCAGGCCGCCTTCCCCAACCTCCTGAACACCTTCCGCGACCAGGGAGTCAGCACGGAATTCTTCGAGCCGTTCCAGGCGATCCTGGACCGCGCGATCGAGCAGGGCTACGAGGCCGACGGCCTGTCCCGCCTCGCGGACCTTCTCAAGAAGTAGGGCCGAACTCGCACCACACGATTTTCCCCGGATCGCGCTCGCCGACCCCCCACTTGTCGGCGAGCGCATCCACGAGCATCAACCCCCGCCCCGACTCCCCGTCCGGCTCCCGCACCCCGGGCTTCCCGTCGCCGCTGTCATGCACCTCGATACGGAGCAGCCCGTCCCCGTACAGCCACAGCCGCAGTCGGTAGCCGCGCCCCGGCGGGACGCCGTGCACGAGGGCGTTGGTGGTCAGCTCGCTCACGCAGAGCAATACGTCGTCGATGCGTGAGCCGAGGCCCCAGTCGGTCACGGCGGTGCGTACGAACTTCCTGGCAGCGGGCACGGATCGCAGCGCGCGGCGGTAGAACTGCTCGCGCAGACAGGGTTGTTGAATGACGTCATCCATGAGACGAGCGTCACTCCCCGTGACTACGGTGGTGCAGTACGCGAACCCGTACAAGAAATCCGTACGGGCGCGCAGTGCGTGACGTACTGATACTGGTGGGGAGTTGGACGGGCATGCACCCCAGAAAGCGGCAGCGGAAGAACGCGTCGGCGATGAAGCTCGTGGGCGCGCTGGTGGGCCAGTTCCGGGAATTCGCGGGGCTTACGCAGCGCGAACTGGCCGACCGCGTCTGCGTGCACGAGGAGACGATCGCCTCTGTGGAACAGGGCCGCCGCCCGCTGAAGCCGGACTTGGCGAAGGTGCTGGACCGGGTCCTCGATACGAAGAGGGCGCTGGAGACGGCGGTTGCGAACATGCCGGAGATCGACTTGGTGCCGGCATGGGCGGAGCAGTACATGGACATCGAGCGCGAGGCAATCGCTCTCTCGTTCTACGCGAACCAGGTCTTGCCGGGGCTGCTGCAAACGGAGAACTACGCAAGGGCGGTCTTCCGCAATAAGGTCCCCGCCCTCAGCGAAGAGGAGATCAACGCACAGGTTGCCGCCCGACTGGAACGCCAAGAGATCCTGCACCGTAAGGAGCCACCGACTTCCAGCTTCATCATCTCCGAGGCAATCGTGGTGGACCGACTCGGCAGCGACGAGGTGTACGCGGAAACACTTCGCCATCTCCGCGCTTGTGCCGACCTCCCTGGCATCACTCTGCAGGTCATGCCGCTGGGCCGCGAGACCCACGCCGGACTGGCGGGCCCTTTCATCCTGCTGGAAACACCGGACCATCAGCATCTCGCCTACACCGAAACTCAGCGTGGCAGCCAGCTCGTTACTGACCGAGATGAGGTCAGCATCCTGGCGCAGAAATATGCGATGCTGCGGACCCAGGCCCTCAATCCAGAGGAGACAAAGGGCCTGTTGGACCGGCTGCTAGGAGAGCAATGAGCACCGCACTTGAGTGGTTCAAGTCCAGCTACAGCAGCGAAGAGGGCGGGGAGTGCCTCGAAGTGGCGTACGCCTGGCGCAAGTCCACGTACAGCGGCAGCGACGGCGGCGAGTGCGTCGAGGTCGCCGCTCACCCCGCCGCCGTCCACATCCGCGACTCCAAGAACCCCGACGGCCCCATCCTCACGCTGGATCCGGCCACTTGGACCGCGTTCACAGCCTCAATTTTGGACTAGACCAAGATCCTCATTGGTCTATACCTTGACTCGATCACGTCAACGCGCTTGAGTGTGCGGCACAACCCCCCACCACGGCATCGCCGTTGCTGTGAAGGAGTGAGCGAGTGCTGAGACGTCGCATCAAGGTATGGCTGGTCGCTCTCGTCGCCGGAGTCGGGCTCGCAGCCGGGCTCATACCGTCCGCAACCGCAGCCCCCTCCGCCGCGGCGGACGCCTGCACCTCCGCGCCCAACTGGCAGCAGGGCGCCTGGTACACCACTGGCAACGTTGTCAAGTACACGGACGGCAAGTACTACATCGCCGAGCACGACAACCCGGGGTACGACCCGACCATCAGCACCTGGTACTGGGACCCGTACACCTGCAGCGGCGGCGGGAACCCGTCCCCGTCCGGCTTCGTCGTGAGCGAGTCGCAGTTCAACCAGATGTTCCCGAACCGGAATTCGTTCTACACGTACAGCGGCCTGACCGCGGCGCTGAGCGCGTACCCGGGCTTCGCGAACACCGGCAGTGACACAGTCAAGAAGCAGGAGGCCGCCGCCTTCCTCGCCAACGTCAGCCACGAGACGGGCGGTCTGGTCCACATCGTGGAGCAGAACCAGGCCAACTACCCGCACTACTGCGACTGGAGCCAGCCCTACGGCTGCCCCGCAGGCCAGGCTGCGTACTACGGCCGTGGGCCGATCCAGCTCAGCTGGAACTTCAACTACAAGGCAGCCGGCGACGCTCTCGGCATCGACCTGCTCAACAACCCCTGGCTTGTGCAGAACGACGCCGCGGTGGCCTGGAAGACGGGCCTTTGGTACTGGAACACCCAGAACGGCCCGGGCACGATGACCCCGCACAACGCGATGGTCAACCAGGCCGGCTTCGGCCAGACCATCCGCTCCATCAACGGCTCGCTCGAATGCGACGGAAAGAACCCGGCGCAGGTGCAGAGCCGCGTGAACAACTACACCCGGTTCACGCAGATCCTGGGCGTGCCGACAGGTTCCAACCTGTACTGCTGACACCGCCCCCCACACAGACCGCGGGCCGGGGAGAACACTCCCCCGGCCCGCGGTCAGCCATGTGAGCCCCATTTCGCGCCACAGTCACCGTGGCCACTCCCTGTTCACGCGCCCCCAGGCAACCCACAGGATCTTCTCCCCGTCCTCCGAGTTCGAGAGGCACCCGGGCCCAACCGGGCGCCCCACGCGGGGGGTTGAGGAGAGAGAAGTTGATACGTGCCCGGAGAGTATGGGCCACCGCGATAGCGGTGCTCACGGTGGCGGGGGTGTCCCCTGCAGTGGCTTACGCCCAGCCGCAGCCACCTGACGTCCGGCCCGCCACGGCGGCGAATGACGAGGATGACCTGCCGCCCGGCTGGCGGATCACGAACACCGACGGGGAGCACGCGCTGGAGTGGCGGTCCCCGCGCCGGGTCCCCGCGGGCGACGCGCGCGTGGAGTTCCATGCCGACGGCAAGCTGGTCGGTGTGCCCGAGCCGGAGAAGGACGGCCGGACCTTCCGTCTGCCGCTCGACAGCGCGCGCACAGCGGATCTGGCGGATCTTCAGGTGCTGGCGGCCGGCCGGCGGCTGGACCAGGATGCCGACGGCGCTCGTGACCGGCGCTCCCCTTCTGCCGCGAAACCGCCTGCCAAGCTTCCGGCGGGCTCCGTCGACCCGGGCAAGCCCGGCACGTACCGCACGGTCACCGGCGAGTACGCACTCGCCCCGGTCCGCCTGCCCGGCTACTCCGCGCCCGTCGAGATGCGCGGCGTCGTCGTCGCACCGAAGGACGCCAAGGGCAAGCGTCCGGTCGCGCTGTTCCTGCACGGCAGGCATGCCACCTGCTACGTCCCGGGCAGCGAGGACGTGAACATCGACTGGCCCTGCGCCAAGGGCGCCAAGCCGATCCCGAGCCACCGGGGCTATCTGCGGGACCAGGAACTGCTGGCCTCCCAGGGCTATGTGACCGTGTCGATCTCCGCCAACGGCATCAACGGCCAGGACGCAGCCGCCGAGGACAGCGGCGCGCAGGCGCGCTCCTCCCTGGTGCGCACCCACCTGGCCCGCTGGGCCGACTGGGCCGCAAAGCCGGCCGCGGCACCTGCGGCCGTACGGAAGGCACCGAAGGCCGACCTGTCCCGCGTCCTGCTCGTCGGTCACTCGCGCGGCGGCGAGGGCGTCAACCGCGCCGCCATGGACAGCCTGTACCCGCCCCCGCCCGCCCAGGACGGCTACCGCGGAAAGGTACGCTGGCACATCAGCGGGACCGTGCTCATCGGGCCGACGATCTTCGGCCAGAACCCGGTGCCGGACGTGCCGTCGCTGACGATCCTGCCGGGCTGCGACGGCGACGTCTCCGACCTCCAGGGCCAGGTGTACGCCGACGGCACCCGCGGGGTCAGCCGGGGCAAGGCCCTGCACAGCGCGGTCTACATGGTCGGAGCCAACCACAACTACTTCAACAGCGAGTGGACGCCGGGCCAGGCCCAGGCGCCCGCCAACGACGACTTCTGGCACGACCCCGAGCAGCCGGACCCGGTGTGCTCGCCGGGCACCGCGACCCGGCTGACCGCCGACCAGCAGCACCGGGCCGGCGCCACCTACATCGCCGCCGCGGCCCGGCTGTTCGTCGCCGGTGACGACCGGGTGCGCGAACTGCTCGACGGCTCGGGCCGCCGGGCCCCCTCCGCAGATCCCGCGCGGGTGCTGACCCACGCGGTCGGCGCGAACCGCGGCGCCGGGTTCCTGCCGGACGGCTCCGTGAAGGTGACTGGCGGACGGCTGTGCTCCGCGATCGATCCCGACCCGCGCGCCGCCTGTCTGGACGTAGCGGCGGGCGGCAGCTCGCCGCACTTCGCGCACTGGCAGCCGGAACGCGAGACGGGCCGCCGGGCGGTGGCCCTGCGCTGGACCGCGCCCGGCTCGGCGGTGAAGGTCCGCCCCGAGAAGCCGCTGTCCGTCAAGGACGCCAAGAGCCTCGCGCTGCGCGTGTTCGTGCCGCCGAACTCCACCGGCACACAGCTCGACGTGTCCGTCACCGACGCCTCCGGCAAGCGGGCGAACCTCGGCCGCGTGCAGGTGGACGGCCTCCCGGGCAGCGACCGTACCGCCTCCTACTGGGCGC
This sequence comes from Streptomyces sp. NPDC019443, assembly GCF_044389785.1. Classification (NCBI taxonomy): domain Bacteria; kingdom Bacillati; phylum Actinomycetota; class Actinomycetes; order Kitasatosporales; family Streptomycetaceae; genus Streptomyces; species Streptomyces sp. NPDC019443. The sequence continues at coordinate 19,327 of NZ_JBIRYJ010000017.1, read as the reverse complement.
GCGAGGTGCGCGTACCGCTCACCGCGGCCACCCGCGCCGGCCTCGACCTGCGCCACATCGCCTCTCTGGAGCTGACCCCGCGCACCAGCTCCGGACAGGCGTGGCTGATGGACGCCTGGGCGTGGAGCCCCGGCACCCCCGCCGTGAAGGAAGCCTCCCTGAACCGTGTCGACATCGGTCGCCTCAAGGTCAAGGAGGGCGACTCGGGCGTCCACACGTACCGGGTGCCCGTCCGCGTGTCCGGGAAGGGCAGCGGCACGGTCCGGCTGTACGTCCTCGACCCGGCCACCGGCAAGGCGAAGGACCGGCTGGTGACAGTGCGGCCCGGTGGCAGCACCATCGACGTGTCGGTGCAGGTGAAGGGCAACAAGCGGTACGCCTGGGACGTGTCCCACGACGTGCTCGTGAAGGCGCTCCGCGGAACCGTCGTCGGCTCGCACGCCGGCGGGGTCACCGCCGAGAACGACGACCCGATGCCCGAGATCACCGTGAAGCCGGTCGCCGACAAGGTGACCGAGGGGCAGCCCCTCAAGTGGCAGATCTCTTTGTCCGCTCCCGCCGACGTGGAGATCACGAAGACGCTGCAGATCGTTCCCGTCCCGGGCCGCCCCCAGCTGTCCACCAAGGACGTCGACCGGCAGTGGCTGCTCGACATACTCGGCGAGGTCCCGGACGGTGAAGTGCCGCTGTCCCAGCTGGAGTACGCCTACCTGGGTGCCGGGATACCGGCCGGGAAGACGAGCGCCGAGGTGCTCGTACCCACGGTCCGCGACCAGGTGGCCGAGCCGACGGAGCACGTGGGCCTCCAGCCCACCGACGACGAGGGCAAGCCGAACGGCCCGGTCCTGACCGGCACGGTGCTCGACGCACCGTAGGCGCCACGCCTCATGGCAGGGTGAACGCGCATCACACCATCTTGCCCGGATCGCGCCGGCCGACGCCCCAGGTGTCGGCCGGCGCGTCCACCAGCAGCAGTCCGCGCCCCGGCTCCCACTTGCTCTCCTCCTGAGCGTCGGCGGGCGTGACCCATTGACGAAGGTGATCTCGACGCCCTCGCCACGCAGCCGCTTCTCCTCGGCCTCCAGCCCCGTGAGGGTGAAGGCGAGGACTCGATGCCGCGCCGCCGCAGGACTGTGTCCACCGCGGCGTCGGGCCGCGTGAGGGAGGCGAAGCCTTCGGCGACGGCCTGTTCCTGGTGGCCGAGGTGAGTCGTGAAGAAGGCCTGGGAAAGCGGACGGCCCGGTGCGCGTGCGCGCACCGGGCCGTCGGGAAAGTTCCTTCGTCAGCGACCTGCGCCGAGCCCCTGCGCGACCTCCGTCGCCCAGTAGGTGAGGATCATGTTTGCGCCCGCGCGCTTGATACCCAGCAGGGTCTCGGCGATCGCCTTGTCCCGTTCGATCCAGCCCTTCTCGGCCGCGGCCTCGACCATCGCGTACTCACCGCTGATCTGGTACGCGGCGACCGGCACGTCCACGGCCTCGGCGAACTTCGCCAGCACATCGAGATACGGGCCCGCCGGCTTGACCATCACCATGTCGGCGCCCTCTTCCAGGTCCAGCGCCAACTCCCGCAGGGACTCGCCGACATTGGCGGGGTCCTGCTGGTACGTCTTGCGGTCACCGCGGAGCGAGGAGCCGACGGCCTCGCGGAACGGCCCGTAGAAAGCGGACGAGTACTTGGCCGTATAGGCCAGGATCGACACGTCCTCCTTGCCGATGGTGTCGAGCGCATCGCGGACGACGCCGACCTGACCGTCCATCATGCCGCTGGGCCCGACGACATGGACGCCGGCGTCGGCCTGGACCTGAGCCATCTCGGCGTACCGCTCAAGGGTGGCGTCGTTGTCGACGCGTCCCTCGGCATCGAGCACCCCGCAGTGACCGTGATCGGTGTACTCGTCGAGACATAGATCGGACATGATCACGAGCTCGTCCCCGACCTCGGACTTCACGTCCCGGATCGCGACCTGGAGAATCCCGTCCGGGTCCGTTCCCGCCGTCCCGGCCGCATCCTTCTTCGCGTCCTCCGGCACCCCGAAGATCATGATCCCGGCCACGCCCGCCTCCCGCGCCTCGACGGCGGCCTTACGGAGGGTGTCGCGGGTGTGCTGTACGACGCCGGGCATCGCGGAGATGGCGACGGGCTCGCTGATCCCTTCCCGTACGAAGGCGGGGAGGATCAGATCGGCGGGGTGGAGCCGGGTCTCGGCGACCATGCGCCGCATCGCGGGGGTCGTGCGCAGCCGCCGCGGCCGCGCGCCGGGAAAGGATCCGTACGCAGTCATAGCGGCAACGCTACGCCCGTCCGGGGGTCACACGTACCGACAGCCCGTCGGCGCGGGTGGGTCGCCTGCGGCGGGCTGGGGGAAAACCCCAGCCGCCGCCCCGCGAAACCCGTACCCCAACGCTCCGGCTACGTCGTCCGTCTCCGCCGTCCGCCAGGCCGCCGCTCACTCGGCCGCGTCACATGCTCCCCCGCCTCCACCGCCGCCGCCCGCCGCTGCGCGCCGAACTCCGCCAGGGCCTCCGCCAGCTTGTGCACCGACGGCTCCGGCGACAGCACATCCACCCGCAGGCCGTGCTCCTCCGCGGTCTTCGCGGTCGCGGGACCGATACACGCGATGACGGTCACGTTGTGCGGCTTGCCGGCGATGCCGACCAGATTCCGCACCGTGCTCGACGACGTGAACAGCACTGCGTCGAAGCCACCGCCCTTGATCGCCTCACGCGTGTCCGCCGGCGGCGGCGACGCCCGCACCGTCCGGTACGCGGTGACGTCGTCGACCTCCCACCCGAGCTCGATCAGCCCGGCGACCAGCGTCTCCGTGGCGATGTCGGCACGCGGCAGGAACACTCGGTCGATCGGGTCGAAGACGGGGTCGTACGGCGGCCAGTCCTCGAGCAGCCCCGCCGCGGACTGCTCCCCGCTCGGCACCAGGTCCGGCTTGACGCCGAAGTCGACCAGCGCGGCGGCCGTCTGCTCCCCCACCGCGGCGACCTTGATCCCCGCGAAAGCACGGGCGTCGAGCCCGTACTCCTCGAACTTCTCCCGCACGGCCTTGACCGCGTTCACCGAGGTGAAGGCGATCCACTCATAGCGGCCCGTCACCAGGCCCTTGACCGCGCGCTCCATCTGCTGCGGCGTGCGCGGCGGTTCGACCGCGATGGTCGGCACCTCGTGCGGCACAGCACCGTACGAACGCAACTGGTCGGAGAGCGAAGCCGCCTGCTCCTTGGTCCGCGGTACAAGTACCTTCCAGCCGAACAGCGGCTTGGACTCGAACCACGCGAGCTGGTCGCGCTGGGCGGCGGCACTGCGCTCACCGACCACGGCTATGACGGACTGGTGGCCCTCCGGGGACGGCAGCACCTTCGCCTGCTTCAGCGTCTGCGCGATCGTGCCCAGCGTCGCGGTCCACGTCCGCTGGCGCGTCGTGGTACCGGCGACGGTGACGGTCAGCGGGGTGTCCGGCTTGCGGCCCGCGGCCACCAGCTCGCCCGCCGCCGCGGCGACCGTCTCCAGCGTCGTGGAGACGACGACCGTGGCGTCGCTCGCGCCGACCTCGATCCAGCACCGCTCACTCGCGGTACGGGCGTCGACGAAGCGGACGTCCGTACCCTGCGGGTCACGCAGCGGCACACCGGCGTACGCGGGCACGCCCACCGCGGTGGCGACACCCGGCACGACCTCGAAGGTAATCCCCTCCGCGGCGCACGCGAGCATCTCCTGACCTGCGTCGGTGTCCAGGCCCGGGTCGCCGGTCACCGCACGTACGACCCGCTTGCCGCCCCGTGCGGCCTCCATGACAAGATTGGCCGCATCCCTGAGTACGGGGATCCCGGCGGCTGTTGATGCCTCGTCAACAACCGTCAGTTCAGGCGTGCTTACACCCGCTCGCGCATGGCTGCGTACGACGTCGAGCACATCCGGCTCGGCGATCAGTACGTCGGCGCGCGCGAGCGCCTCGACGGCGCGCAGTGTCAGCAGTCCGGGGTCGCCGGGTCCGGCGCCGAGGAAAGTGACGTGCCCGTGTGCCGAGAACGTTGAGGATGCATTGGCGGTGGGGCTCAAAGTGCTCGCTCCCCCATAAGACCGGCCGCACCCTTGGCGAGCATCTCGGACGCGAGTTCGCGACCGAGCGCGATGGCGTCGCCGTGCGACGTGGGTACGGGACCGGTGGTGGACAGCTGCACCAGCGTCGAGCCGTCGGTCGTGCCGACGACGCCGCGCAGGCGCATCTCAGTGACAACCTGTCCGTCGCCCAGCAGGTCGGCCAGCGCACCCACAGGTGCGGAGCAGCCGGCCTCCAGGGCGGCGAGCAGGGAACGCTCGGCGGTCACGGCGGCCCGGGTCTCCGGGTCGTCGAGCTCGGCGAGCGCGGCGGCGAGGTCCGCGTTGACCGCGGCGCACTCGATCGCCAGGGCCCCCTGGCCGGGGGCGGGCAGGACGAAGTCGACCGACAGGAAGTCGGTGACCTCGTCGGTCCTGCCGAGGCGGTTGAGCCCGGCCGCGGCAAGCACCACGGCGTCCAGCTCCCCGCTGCGTACATATCCGATCCGGGTGTCGACGTTTCCGCGGATCGGCACGGTCTCAATGGCCATGCCGTGGCTGCGGGCGTAGGCGTTGAGCTGCGCCATCCTGCGCGGCGAGCCGGTACCGATGCGAGCACCGGACGGCAACTCGGCGAAGGTCAGGCCGTCGCGTGCCACCAGCGCGTCCCGCGGGTCCTCACGCAGCGGCACGGCCGCGAGCGTCAGGTCGACGGGCTGCCCGGTGGGCAGGTCCTTCAGCGAGTGAACGGCGAAGTCGACTTCATCCCGCAGCAGGGCGTCCCGCAATGCGGTGACGAAGACCCCCGTACCGCCGATCTGTGCGAGAGCCTCACGGGAGGTGTCCCCGTACGTGGTGATCTCGACAAGCTCAACGGCACGGCCGGTCAACTGGCGCACCGCCTGAGCCACTTGCCCGGACTGGGCCATGGCCAGCGCGCTGCGCCTGGTCCCGAGCCTCAGTGGCCTTTCGGCCCTCTCGGTCATACTCGCCCTCGGTTCTTGACATCGGCGTCATTCATGTCGGCCCGGCTGACGGAGGCGACCGTCTCCGGGTCGAGGTCGAAGAGTGTCCGCAGCGCGTCCGCGTACCCGGCACCGCCGGGCTCGCTGGCGAGCTGCTTCACCCGCACGGTGGGCGCGTGCAGGAGCTTGTCGACGACGCGGCGCACCGTCTGGGTGATCTCGGCGCGCTCCTTGTCGTCCAGGTCGGGAAGACGGCCTTCGAGCCGAGCGACTTCACCGGCGACGACATCGGCCGCCATGGTGCGCAGGGCGACGACGGTCGGCGTGATGTGCGCGGCACGCTGGGCGGCGCCGAAGGCGGCGACTTCGTCGGAGACTATGCCGCGCACCTGGTCCACGTCGGCGGCCATGGGGGCGTCGGCGGAGGCCTCGGCGAGCGACTCGATGTCGACGACCCGGACCCCGGCGAGCCGGTGGACGGCGCCGTCGATGTCCCGCGGCATGGCCAGATCGAGCAGCGCAAGCCGCACGCGAGGGGTGCGGGTCACCCTGTCGGCCGCTACGACGACGCTGCGGGCGGGCCGGTCCGCGTTGTCGACCCAGGCCCCGTGCTGCGCGAAGTCCTCGGCGTGCAGCTGGTCCAGCCCCACGGGGCAACCTTCAGCGAGCTCGCTGCTGTCGGCACGCCCGCTGGGGGTCCCCCCACGCCCTCCGGGCGTAGGGGGAGTGTCCTCACTCGCCGGACGGGCTGGAACACCGGCCGAGGGGTCCGCGATACGCCCGTCCCTCGCCGCCATCGCCGCGAGGCGGGCCACCAGGCTGCCGTCCGGGGCACGCAGGTCGTCCCGCGTCTGTGGGGCGGACGGGACCGCGAGTGCCGCCGCGACCGATTCCGCCGTCAGGACCAGCCCCGTCGCACCCGTGCACGACACCGCCACATCGGCACGTGTCAGCTCGTCGGCAACGGAGGCCATCGTCACCGCGCGCACCGTCATCCCGCCCGGCTCGTTCAGCACCGCGGCCAGCCGCTCCGCGCGCTCCAGCGTCCGGTTGGCGATGACAAGTTCACGTACGCCCAGCCGCGCCAGCGTCGTCGCGGCCAGCGAGGACATCGAGCCCGCGCCGATGACCAGCACCCGCTTGCCCGCGGCCCAGCCCTCGACGTCCGCGCCGTCCGCCAGCTGCTCCAGGCCGAACGTGACGAGCGATTGCCCCGCCCGGTCGATCCCGGTCTCGCTGTGCGCGCGCTTGCCGACGCGCAGCGCCTGCTGGAAGAGGTCGTTGATCAGCCGGCCCGCGGTGTGCAGGTCCTGCCCGAGCGCGAGCGCGTCCTTGATCTGCCCGAGGATCTGCCCCTCGCCGACGACCATGGAGTCGAGCCCGCACGCCACCGAGAAGAGGTGGTGGACGGCCCGGTCCTCGTAGTGCACATAGAGATACGGAGTGAGCTCCTCGAGCCCGACCCCGCTGTGCTGCGCCAGCAGCGTCGACAGCTCGGCGACACCCGCGTGGAACTTGTCCACGTCCGCGTACAGCTCGATGCGGTTGCACGTGGCAAGCACCGCGGCCTCCGCCGCAGGCTCCGCGGCCAGCGTGTCCTGGAGCAGCTTGACCTGCGTGTCCGCGGCCAGCGAGGCCCGCTCCAGCACGCTCACCGGCGCACTGCGGTGGCTCAGTCCGACGACCAGAAGGCTCATGCCGGCATCACGGCGGGCATGTCCCCGTCCGGTCCCTTCCGGCCTGCCGCGGCCTCGGCCTCCTCGCCGGCCTTCCGCTGCTCGTGGAAGGCGAGGATCTGCAGCTCGATCGAGAGGTCGACCTTGCGCACATCCACGCCGTCGGGCACGGAGAGGACGGTGGGGGCGAAGTTGAGGATGGAGGTGACGCCGGCCGCGATCAGGCGTTCGCACACCTGCTGCGCCGCGCCGGCGGGCGTCGAGATGACACCGATCGACACTCCGTTGTCGCTGATGATCTTCTCGAGCTCATCGGTGTGCTGGACGGGAATCCCGGCCACCGGCTTCCCGGCCATCGTGGGGTCCGCGTCGATCAGCGCGGCGACCCGGAAGCCACGCGAGGCGAATCCGCCGTAGTTGGCGAGCGCGGCGCCGAGGTTACCGATGCCGACGATGACGACCGGCCAGTCCTGGGTCAGGCCCAGCTCGCGGGAGATCTGGTAGACGAGGTATTCCACGTCGTAGCCGACGCCCCGCGTCCCGTAGGAGCCGAGGTAGGAGAAGTCCTTGCGCAGCTTCGCGGAGTTGACCCCGGCCGCGGCCGCGAGCTCCTCGGACGAGACCGTGGGCACGGACCGCTCGGACAGCGCGGTCAGGGCGCGCAGGTACAGCGGAAGCCGGGCGACGGTGGCCTCGGGGATTCCTCGGCTACGGGTCGCCGGTCGGTGATTTCGGCCAGTTGCCACGGTGCTCCTGCGGGATGAGCGAAGCTCTAGGCGGTCGTATGTCCAAGGACCGCCCCGTCGAATGCAGGCTATGTCTTTGTGAACGCGTGCACAAAGATGGTGTCCGTTTTGTCCGTGCAAAGTGACCGGGGTCACGCGATTCGGGCGCGCGATCCAGGAACCACGAACCGCACCGGTCCGTTCGAGACGCGAAGGGGGCAAAGCCGCACACGCTCCTTACGAATACGCCCCCGAGACAGCCCACTGTGCCCTGTCCCCATCACGTCCCGATAGAGTCGGGTCCGCCGGAGAAATCCCAGCAAAACGGCCATGATGGTGACGAACTTTCCGGTTTACGCCCCCAGCGCGCGTCGCAGCCGCCCGGCGTCGACACGCCAGAAGGTGTGCTGCTCCCCGTCGACCAGGACAACCGGAATCTGCTCCCAGTACGCCCGGTGCAGCGCCTCGTCCTGAGTGATGTCCTTCTCCTCCCAGGACGCACCCGTCTCGGTGCACACCTCCTCGATCACGACCCGCGCGTCGTCACAGAGGTGACACCCCGGCTTCCCGATCAGCGTCACCACGCGCTCGCCGGCCTTCTTCTTCGTACGCCGCAACACAGGACTCATGCAGCCATTCTCCGCCCGCGTCCGCGCGATGCGGCGCCCAGTCCCGTACGTACGGAATCACCCGTTTAACAGAGCGGTCGCGGAGAGTTCACGCCATGGCATCTCGGCGTGTCGGGAAGTGCCGAACGGACTGGCTATGCTCACGACATGGCCGCACTGGGATGGCTCACCCCCCGTAGACGCTCCGCCACCGCGCGGAGCGTGCTCGCAGGCGAGGCAGCAGCCGAGGCAGCGCGTAAGTCGTCGCAGCAACTCGAGGCGCTCGATGCACTCGAGGCGCGGGACGGTACTGCCCCGGCCGGCGAACCGGAGTTCCCCGTAGCCGGGGACGACCGGGCCGCAGCCTTCTTCGACCTCGACAACACCGTGATGCAGGGCGCCGCGATCTTTCACTTCGGCCGCGGCCTGTACAAGCGGAAGTTCTTCCAGCGCCGCGAACTGGCCCGGTTCGCCTGGCAGCAGACGTGGTTCCGGCTCGCCGGCGTCGAGGACCCGGAGCATATGCAGGACGTTCGCGAGTCCGCCCTGTCCATCGTCAAGGGCCACCGCGTCTCCGAGCTGATGAGCATCGGCGAGGAGATCTACGACGAGTACATGGCCGACCGCATCTGGCCCGGCACCCGCGCCCTCGCCCAGGCCCACCTCGACGCGGGCCAGAAGGTCTGGCTGGTGACCGCGGCTCCGGTGGAGACCGCGACGATCATCGCCCGCCGCCTCGGCCTGACCGGCGCGCTGGGCACCGTCGCCGAGTCGGTGGACGGCGTGTACACCGGCAAGCTGGTGGGCGAGCCGCTGCACGGCCCCGCCAAGGCCGAGGCCGTGCGCGCGCTGGCCGCCGCCGAGGGCCTGGACCTGACCCGCTGCGCGGCGTACAGCGACTCGCACAACGACATCCCGATGCTTTCGCTGGTGGGACATCCGTACGCCATCAACCCGGACACCAAGCTCCGCAAGCACGCACGTGCGCTCGAATGGCGGCTGCGTGACTACCGGACGGGCCGCAAGGCCGCCAAGGTCGGCATCCCGGCCGCGGCCGGCGTGGGCGCCATCGCGGGCGGGACGGCCGCCGCGGTCGCCCTGCACCGCCGCCGCCGCTGACGACCCGCCGCCACTGACCCCTCGGCCGCTGACCCCTCGGCCGACGCCGAGGCGGACGACGCGCCGAGGGCCAATCCGGGCCCCTTACCCGGGCAGGCCCCCGGCCAGTCCTGATGCCGTCGGCCGGGCACAACTCACCGCGCGACAAGACAGATCGTGACGCAATTCGATCAACAAGCGCTCACAAAGTGTTACTTGATGCGCCGCAGAGGCGTAAGAGAAGCGACGGAAACGACGATTTGGGCAACTGGGTGTAGCACTGCCTGTACGAAGCGTTATTCTCCTCAGACGCATGACGGATCTCACCAGTCATCACGACGGGTGAATGATCCCGCACTGCACGTGATGGAAGCTCTGCCTCTGGGAGTCCCGTGTACCCACACGTCGGGGTTGACGCCTCGGGCCTGGCTACGCTGCGCGCAACGGTCCTCGACCACATGCGCGGCTTCGTCCCCACCGCGTACGCCGTCCCCGCATTCGCCACGCCCCGCCTTGCCGTAAGCGGCCCTGCCGCCCCCTGCTACGCCCTGGCCGACGGCATCGAGAAGGTGCCGGGGCGCAGCGCCGTCGTTGAGGGGCGGAGGTCGGGCGGCGGGCGGGATGTCGGCAGACGGGGCAGCCGGGGCGGCTCCGGCGCCTCGACCACCGCACGCCGGCCCAGCGCCGACAGCGACAGCGCCCGCATGATGGACCTGGTCGAGCGCGCCCAGGCGGGCGAGGCCGACGCCTTCGGCCGTCTCTACGACCAGTACAGCGACACCGTCTACCGCTATATCTACTACCGCGTCGGCGGCAAGGCGACGGCGGAGGACCTCACCAGCGAGACCTTCCTGCGCGCCCTGCGCCGTATCTCCACCTTCACCTGGCAGGGCCGCGACTTCGGCGCCTGGCTGGTCACGATCGCCCGCAATCTGGTGGCCGACCACTTCAAGTCCAGCCGTTTCCGGCTGGAAGTGACCACCGGCGAAATGCTCGACGCCAATGAGGTCGAGCGCAGCCCCGAAGACTCCGTCCTGGAATCCCTGTCGAACGCCGCGCTGCTGGAAGCGGTCCGCAAGCTCAACCCTCAGCAGCAGGAGTGCGTGACTCTGCGCTTCCTGCAGGGCCTCTCGGTCGCCGAGACGGCCAGGGTGATGGGCAAGAACGAGGGCGCGATCAAGACCCTCCAGTACCGGGCGGTGCGTACCCTCGCCCGGCTCCTCCCCGACGACGCCCGCTGACTCCTCAACTCACAATCGGTGACGCCTTGATGACGCACTGGTCCGATCATCTTTCGCGCGTAACCCAAGTGCCGCGACGCTCGTTGTGCGGGATGCAGGCTCCCTGTGGTCACGCCATGCCCACAGCCACTCACTCGATCGTGTGGATGTGCTCAAGGCGTGCAACCTTCCGGACCCCCAGGGGAGTCGATCGTCATGACGAGAGGAGGTGCCGCCAGTGATCGGACAAGTTTCGGCGCACCGGCGGGCGAACGCCTTCGCCCAGGCCTTGGAAGACCAGGCGGCCGAGCAGCCCACGGAATCGGTCGAACCGACCGAGCACGGACGGCTGTTGGCCCTGGCGAACGGTCTCGGCGAGCTGCCGAAGCCGGAGCTGGACCCCGAGGTCAAGGTGGTGCAGCGAGCACAGCTCGTGGCTGCCATGGAAGAGATGTTCGCCTCGGGAGGTGCGTCCGCGGGCTCCACGGTGCCCGGGCAACGGACCACCGGCCGAGGCGCCCATCGGGCCTCCCGGCTCCGGAAACTGCGCCCGCGCTCGCGCTGGACGAAGGGGATCGCAGCCGGCGGTCTCACCGTCGGCGTCGCCGCGGGGGCCTTCGGCGGAGTGGCCGCTGCGAGTTCCGAGGCTCTTCCAGGTGACTCGCTGTACGGGCTGAAGCGTGGCATGGAAGATTTCAAGCTCGGCATGGCGGACGACGACTCCGACCGCGGCGGGCTCTACCTCGACCAGGCGTCCAACCGCCTCAGCGAGGCCCGCCGCCTCATGGAGCGCGGCCGGGCGGGCGACATGGACCACGAGTCGCTCGGCGAGGTCCGCCGCGCGCTCAACGGCATGCGGCACGACGCCAGCGAGGGACACCGCCTGCTGAGCGCGGCGTACGAACGGGACGGATCGCTCGGCCCGATGGCAACGCTCAATTCGTTCTCCCGGTCCCACCGCGACGCGTGGAACGGGCTCCGTGACCGGCTGCCGGTCCAGCTGACCGACGTCGGCGACGAGGTGAACTCCGTCTTCGACGCCATAGACCAGGAGGTCGGCCCACTGGAGTCGCTGCTGCCCCGGGCCCCGGAGAAGGGCCGCGGCTCCCAGCAGTCCGGCACGGCCACGCAGGACTCCGGCCGGACCTCGGGCCCCGGGCTCACGACACCGTCCGCATCCGGCACCGGCGACAACCGCCCCGGCGAGGTGGGCCGGCCGCACCCGTCCGGTTCGGGCACCACGGCGGACGAGGGCCTGCTCGGCGGGAACACGGGCGGCCTGTTCGAGACCCCGGCGAACGGCGCGTCACCGTACCCGTCCGGTAAGAACTCCATGCCGCCGCAGCCGGATGTCACGATCCCGCCGCTGCTGCCGGGGATCCTGCCGGGGCTTGGCTTCGACAGCGAGGACGACGAGTAAGTATGTCGGTAGATGGGTGAGGGCGACTGCTCCCAGAAGGAGCAGTCGCCCTCACCCATGTCTCAGAAGAACAGGTCGCAGAAGAACAGTCGCAGAAGAACAGGTCTCAGAAGAACACCGAGCGGCGCTGCACCAGCAACTTGTACAGCGTGTGCTGGATCTGCTCCCGCACCTGATCCGTCAGGTTGAACATCAGCATCGGATCCTCCGCCGCCTCCGGCGGATACCCGTCCGTCGGGATCGGCTCGCCGAACTGGATCGTCCACTTCGTCGGCAGCGGCACCGCACCCAGCGGCCCAAGCCACGGGAAAGTCGGCGTGATCGGGAAGTACGGGAAGCCCAGCAGACGCGCAAGCGTCTTCGCGTTGCCGAGCATCGGGTAGATCTCCTCCGCCCCGACGATCGAGCACGGCACAATCGGCGCCCCCGCCCGCAGCGCCGTCGACACAAAGCCGCCGCGCCCGAACCGCTGAAGCTTGTAGCGGTCGCTGAACGGCTTGCCGATGCCCTTGAAGCCCTCCGGCATCACCCCGACCACCTCACCGCGCTGCAGCAGCCGCTCCGCGTCCTCAGAGCACGCCAGCGTGTGCCCGGCCTTGCGGGCCAGTTCGTTGACCACGGGAAGCATGAAGACCAAGTCGGCGGCAAGCAGCCGCAGATGCCGGTTTGCCGGATGGTTGTCGTGGACAGCGACCTGCATCATCAGCCCGTCCAGCGGCAGCGTCCCCGAGTGGTTCGCCACCACCAGCGCCCCGCCGTCCGACGGGATGTTCTCGATGCCCTTCACTTCGACCCGGAAGTACTTCTCGTACAGCGGCCGGACCATCGACATCAGGACCTGGTCGGTGAGCTCCTTGTCGTAACCGAACTCGTCGACCTCGTAGTCACCGGTGATCCGTCGGCGCAGGAACGCCAGACCGCCCGCGATCCGCCGCTCCCAGCCGGCGCTCCCGCCCACCCGCTCCTGGACGGTCGGGGGCTCCTGGCCAATCGATTCGGCAGCACGCACCACCCCCTGCGCGGGGACGGGGCTGACCGGAACCTCGCGTACGGCCGCGGGCTCGGCCTTCCGGCGACTGCCCCCCGCGGGGCGCCGCCGCGCCGATCGCTGCGCGCTGCCGCGCGAACGGTCGTCGTCGAACGGAATGACCTTGGCGTCCGCCATCGTTGGCTGCGCTCCTTATTCGGCGTCGCTCTGAGTCGTCTGTGTCGTCTTGGTGGTCCGGGTGGTCTGGGTGGTGGCGGCCATCTGCCCGGCTGTCGTACGGGCATGCACACCGCCCACGAAGGGCAGCGCCGCCGCCACCTGGTCCACCGCCCTCGCGAGGGTCTCCGGCGGCAGCAGCCCCGGACCCCGGCTGCGGGCGAAGTCCGCGAAGGTCTCCGCGGTCGTGTACTTCGGGTCGAAGCCCAGTGTTTCGCGCATCTGCGATGTGCTCACCACCCGGCCATGCGTGAGCAGCCGGATCTGCTCGGGCGAGAAGTCCGTGACGCCGACCGTACGCAGCGCGGAGCCGACCCAGGTGACGGCGGGCAGCAGCACCGGCATCGTCGGCCGCCCCAGCCGCCGTGAGCACTGCGAGAGCAGCAGCACGCCGTCGCCCGCGACATTGAACGTGCCGCTGTTGAGCGTCCCGCGCCGCGGCTCGTGCAGAGCGATCCGCAGCACGTCGATCACATCGTCCTCGTGGACGAACTGCAGCCGCGGGTCGTAGCCGAAGACGGTCGGCATGACGGGCAGCGAGAAGAACTCGGCGAGCGGGGAGTCCGCGCACGGCCCGAGAATGTTCGCGAAGCGCAGCACGCACACCGCGACGTCGGGCCGCCGCCGGGCGAAGCCGCGTACGTAGCCCTCGACCTCCACCGCGTCCTTCGCGAAGCCGCCGCTCGGCAGGGACTTGGGCGGGGTGGTCTCGGTGAAGACGGCGGGGTCGCGGGGCGCGGAGCCGTACACGCTCGTACTGGACTTGATCACCAGCCGCTTGACGGTCGGCGACTTCTGGCAGGCGCCGAGCAGCTGCATGGTGCCGATGACGTTGGTCTCCTTGACCGTCGTACGGCCGCCGGCGCCGAGCGGCGTACCCGTGACGTCCATGTGCACGACGGTGTCGACGGCATACTCGGCCAGCACCCGCGCTATTGCCGGCTGGCGGATGTCCGCGCGGACGAAATCGGCCCCGCCCAGATGATGCTGGGGCCCAACCGCGTCGACGCCGATCACCCGGTCCACCTCGGGATCCCGCTGGATGCGCCGTACGAGACGGCCTCCGAGCTGCCGGGCCACTCCGGTGACGAGCACGACCTTCCCCAAGACCAGCGCCTTCCCATAGGTCCGCCTAGGTCCACCTTTACGCGTCACCGTAGCGGTTCGGTGTTGCGCTGTGATGACCGCGCGGCGCACTTTTGCTGGCGTCGCAGAAATGGACGCGAAAATGGGTCACCACAACACCGCGGCCCTCCCACCGTGCTGGTGGAAGGGCCGCGGCGACACGTACAGCCTGTCGCTTACTTCTTGTTACGACGCTGAACGCGGGTGCGCTTGAGCAGCTTGCGGTGCTTCTTCTTCGCCATCCGCTTGCGCCGCTTCTTGATAACAGAGCCCACGACTACCCTCGCTCACTTCTCTTCACTCGGTGCGGGGCGTCTGGGCCCACACGACCTACGTCGGCCTAGCCTACCTGTCGCCGAGTGAGGGACGTAATCCGAGGGGAACCGACCGGCTCCGACTACGCGGATTCCACCCCCACGAAGGATTCGCGGAGGTACTCGTGAACCGCTTGCTCCGGAACCCGGAAGGACCTGCCCACCCGGATCGCCGGCAGATGACCGCTGTGCACCAAGCGGTACACGGTCATCTTCGACACTCGCATCACCGAGGCGACTTCCGCCACGGTAAGGAACTTGACCTCGTTGAGAGGCCTCTCGCTGCCAGCAGCCATGACCCACCTGTACCTTCCGCACCCGACGCACACCGGCTTCCCCTCCGGTGACTCTTCGTCGCTGTGCGCTCACTCCCCAGACTAGGGGCGGGTGATGCGAGTGGGGAAGAGGAGCAGCCATCGGCCGCCTACTGTGACAGACACGCTCGATTGAGTACATAGCGAGTAAGCGGTCGGTAGTAATCAGACCGCACAGCGTCATCAAGCGGAACGGCGACGGACACCCGCCCCTCGGCCTCGCCGACGAACAGCGCGGGATCGTCCGTATCGGCCAGGCCGATGGCCTCAATCCCCAGCTGACCTGCCCCGCAGACCCAGCCATGGTCCCCGACGACCAGCTCGGGCAGCGGCCCTCCGCACTGCGCGACGCTCTCCAGAGCGGCCCGAACCGGGAGCGGTGAGTGGGTGTGTGCGCCGGTCCCACTGCCGGCGCCCCGTGCGCCGGGTTCCCGCATCAGCGCGACTCCTCGTGCGTACTCAAGGTTGTACGTGCGTACGCCGAACCGGGTCGTTATGTCGACACATCGCCCCTGCGCGGGTGTGAGTACGAGACATCCCGCCGCCGACAAAGCGTCTGCCAGCCCGGCGTAGAACCCGAGCAGCCGATGCGGATGCCCGGTCCCGAACAGCACGGCACCGCGCCGCGCGGCCACCTCCCCAAGCCGGTCGGCGAACGCGACGAGCCCGCTCAACGTCCGCTCCGGATCGATGACATCGGGCCCTGCGGTGTGGTGGGGGTCGTCCGAAACACCGCACTTGTCGGCCATCAGCGCGATCAAGTCCCGCTCGCCCCAGTCCCATTCGGGATCGAGCCCGAGGGTGACGCGGGGATCCCTGGCGGCGAAGAGCCGATAGCTGCGCAGACTCTCCTCCCGCGACGTGGCCACGGGCCCGGCCAGCCGTGCGGCGAGGAGATGCGCACGTAACGCTCCGGTACTCAACACGTTGCTGATGCTCCCGCACGGCTCTGATTTGACGGGCCAAAAGACTGGATAAGCCGCACAGTTGGCGTAACGGCACTGGGCACCCCGCACAGCGGCACCCGCGGGGTCCCGTAGTGGGACGGGGAAACCGCGGCGCGCAGCAGCCGCGCACCGCCAGGGGCGTGGGATCAAGGGTGGGCGGGGTCATCCCCCCCCGGGGGGTCCGGGGCGGAGCCCCGGTTCGGGAAGGGACGGGGTGGGGTGGGGAATCGCCCCGCGCAGCGGGGCCCGCCCACACCGCGAACGCCCCGCACCGCGAACACCCGCACCGCACAGACGCCGGCGCCGCGAACACCCGCACCGCACAGACGCCGGCAACCAGGACCCGGGACCCGTACCGCAGACCCCGCCACCGGGGACCGCCCCGCGGACCTCCGGGACCCGTACCGCAGACCCCTACGCCAACAACCCCCGCAGCGGAAACACCGCCCGCCGCGTAGCCAGCACCGCCTGATCAACCCGATCCGCCGGGTCGTACCCCTCCTCCCACCCCCGCCACACCGGCTCCAGCCCATCCGTCATCCGCCCAGGCGCCACCCGCCGCGTCCGCGCATACACCGCATCCCGCCACGACGACGGAATCACCGACTCCGGCTCCACCGGCACGTGCCCCGCGATGCCCACCAAGTGCGTCCACGACCGCGGCACCACTTCCACGACTTCGTACCCGCCGCCCCCCAGGGCGACCCAGCGTCCCCCGTCCACGAACTCATGCGCCAACGCGTGACAAGAGGCCTGCACCACCCGCTGCGCATCCAACGACACCGCCAGATGCGCCAGCGGATCCTCGAAGTGCGTATCGGCCCCGTGCTGCGTCACCAGCACCTGCGGCCGGAAGCTCGCCAGCAACTCCGGCACCACCGCGTGAAACGCCCGCAGCCACCCCGCGTCCCCCGTCCCGGCCGGCAGCGCCAGATTCACCGCACTGCCCTCGCCCGCCCCCGGCGCACCCGTCTCCTCGGGCCACCCCGTCCCCGGAAAGAGCGTGCGCGGATGCTCATGCAGCGACACCGTCAGCACCCGCGGGTCGTCCCAGAATGTCGCCTGCACCCCATCGCCGTGATGCACATCGACGTCCACATACGCGACCCGCTCCGCCCCCAGCTCCAGCAGTCGGGCAATGGCCAGCGACGCGTCGTTGTAGATGCAAAACCCTGCCGCCGAACCCGGCATCGCATGGTGCAGCCCGCCCGCGAAGTTCACCGCATGCGTCGCCTCCCCGCGCCACACCGCCTCCGCAGCCCCCACCGACTGCCCCGCGATCAGCGCCGACGCCTCATGCATCCCCACGAACGCCGGGTCGTCCATCGTCCCCAGCCCGTACGCCTGGTCCGCCGCCCGCGGATCCGCCGATGCCGCCCGCACCGCCGCCACATAGTCCTCGCGGTGTACGAGCCGGAGCGTCGAGTCCCCGGCCGGCTTGGCGGCCACCACATCCAGGGCACGATCAAGCCCGTACGCCCGCACCAACTCCATGGTCAGCGCAAGCCGCACCGGATCCATCGGATGGCCGTTCCCGAAGTCATACTTCGTTACCGCCTCGTCCCACATCAACAACCCGCGGCCGCTCATGCCCAACACCGTATCCGGCTTGTTGCATCTCGAACGAACGGGCATACCGCAACGTCACAAGCACCAACACCATCGGCACGACCATCGCCCAGCGATAGCTCCACACATCCCCGAGCGCCCCCACAAGCGGCGAGCCGACCAGAAACCCCACGTAGTTGAAGACATTCAGCCGCGCCACAGCAGCATCACTCGCCCCAGGACCGCCGCTCTCCACAGCCAGCCGCCCCGCCGCCGCGAACGTCTGCGGCACGATCACACACAGCCCGAGCCCCAGCATGGTGAACCCGAGAATCCCCACCCAGGCCCCCGGCGCCACGGCCACCACCCCGAACCCGGCCGCCGCGAGCACGGTCCCGCACCGCACAACCGCCACCGCCCCGAACCGACGCACCCCAAGATCCCCGACGGCCCGCCCGAGCAGCGTCGTGACCATATAGGCGTTGTACGGAACGGTCGCGAGCTCCTCCGAACTCCCCAGCACGTCCTGCAGATACTTCGCGCTCCAATTCGAGACGGTCGAGTCCCCGATGTACGCGAAGGTCATGACCAGACAGAGCGGCAGCAACAGCTTGAAGGCGACCCCCTGCCCCTCCAAAGCCCCTTTCCGCGCCGCTTCCCCGGCCCTCTCCCCACCCCGTTCCCCACCCCGCTCCCCGTCCCGTTCCCCGTCCGCGTACCACCGGCTCCCGACCAGCGCCGCCGGCAACAGCACACCGGCCACCGGCAGATACGACACGAGCAGCGACAGATCCCAGTGCGCCCCGACCCACGCGAACGAGGCCCCGGCGATCCCACCCAGGCTGTACGCCGCATGGAAGCCGAGCATGATGCTCCGCCCGTACGCCCGCTGCAGGCTCACCCCGAGCATGTTCATGGACGCATCCAGCGCCCCCACTGCCAGCCCGAACACGCCCAGCGCGAGCGCCACTTGCCAGACTTCGCTCCCGGCCGCGACCCCGAGCAGCGCCAGAACCACGAGCGGCTGGGCCCACCGCAGCACGACACTCGGCGCGATCCGCTTCACCAGCCGTTCGGTGACCACACTGGCCACCCCGGCGAGTACGGGCACGGCCGCCAGAAACGCGGGCAGCAGCCCGTCAGATATCCCGTACCGGTCCTGGATGGCGGGGATACGCGTCACGAGCAGCGCGAAGGCCACTCCCTGCGCGAAGAAACTCAACGCCAAGGAGGCCCGACCATGCCGCAATCGCGCATCTGTCATGGCCGCACAGCGTAGGCCGCTCAAATACTCATGGGTAGATAGATCACGCAAGCAATGCGGGCAACTCCGCCATCGCCCCGAAGTACCCCTTGGCCCCGTCCAGTTTCTCGGCCGGCGTCATCGCCGTGAACGCGTACACATCCATCCCGGCCGCCCCGGCCGCCGCCACCCCGAGGGGACTGTCCTCCACAACCACACACCGCTCCGGTGCGACCCCCATCCGCTCGGCGGCATGCAGAAACAGATCCGGTGCCGGCTTCCCTCGCCCCACATCCTGCGCACTGAAGACCGTCCCGTCCTCGAACCACCGGTCAAGACCGGTCTTCCGGTGCCCGACCCGGATCCGCGCATGACTCCCTGACGACGCGACGCAGTACGACACCCCGTCGGCGACCAACTTCTCCAGCACCTCCGTCACGCCGGCCACGGCGACCAACTCCCGCTCGAAGGCGGCAAAGACGCGAGCATGCAGAGTGTCGTCGAAGTCCACGGGCAACGACTGCCCGGTCCGCTCCTTCACCAGATCGTGTACCCGGTGCACAGCGGCCCCCATGTAGTCACGAATGGACTCTTCGTACGAGGTGGGGTGCCCGAGCTCGGTGAGGTAGCCGGCCAGGATGGCGTTGGAGATGGGCTCGCTGTCGACGAGTACACCGTCGTTGTCGAAGATCACAAGGTCGTAGCGCATGCTTGGACCCTAAACGCAGAAAAGCCCCGCACCAAAATGGTGCGGGGCTTTCCCACAATGATTGTCCGGCGGCGTCCTACTCTCCCACAGGGTCCCCCCTGCAGTACCATCGGCGCTGAAAGGCTTAGCTTCCGGGTTCGGAATGTAACCGGGCGTTTCCC
>NZ_JBIRYJ010000016.1:41049-166502 GCF_044389785.1 Streptomyces sp. NPDC019443 | reverse complement strand
TGGCGAGTGTGTCGAGCATGTCCAAAGCCAGGCGCCACTTCTCGCGGTGCGTGACCTCGGGCGGGATGCGGGTCATGGTCCGGCGCTCGGTGTCCGACGCCCACTCTTCGGGCAGGAACAGCCGCCACTGCAGCGGGCAGGAGGCCGTGTCGGTCGCGGCGTGGACGCTGACCGCGACCTGGCAATTGGCGCGTTTGCCCAACGCCCCGCAGTACTGCGGGGCCACGGCGACCGACATCCGGCCGTCCTTGGGCACCGACACATCGTCGATCACCCACGCCGTGGGGTTGATCAGCGGCAGCATCCGCTCAGCGATCCGCCGCTGCACCGGCAGCGGATCCCACGTGGACTGGTTCACGAACTGCTGCAGGTTCTGTTCGTTGCCGTCCGGCAGCCGTGAGGCCATGGCCTGGATCGACTTGCGGCGGCCGTCCAGCATCAGTCCCCGCAGATAGCAGTCGCCCTTGGCCCGCTGGTCCTTCCGCGGCACCGACGCGAACACATCCGCGACATATAACGCCAACTTCGCCCGAACACGGTTCACTTGATGTGCTTCCACACACTTACCATGCTCCCGAACAGGCCCGGCCGGAAGACCTAACGGAGTCCTACTAGAACTTGTAACACGATTGATCGGTGCTTCTTCAGTCGCCTATGGCAGATGAGGCCACGCGCCAACGAGACGAAGGCGTTGCGGAGTTCGGGGGCGGCTCCCAGCGGACGGCGAGGCGTTTGAACTGGTGCAGGAAGGTGAAAGTCCGCTCGACGATGTAGCGGAGTTTGCATGCCGCACATCTCGCGCTCGGCTCGGGCCTGCCCCGTTCTGACCCGGCAGGCCGCGGCCTAAGTAGTCGGAGTCGAGGATGTGCCACCAGCGTTCACCGTGCGGTCCGCTGTGGGGCATTCCTCCGTCCGTGGAGAGCAGAACGCGGTGGTGGGGCCACTCGGGGCTGACGACCTCCAGGTTCCATCCGTCGAGGGTGGTGGTGTGGAGGCCGCCTCCGAAGAGTCCGGCGATGCGCACTCGGGTCCCAGTGACGGGTCCGAGTCCGGGGCAGGTGAGATCGGGCACGGCGTCTGGTGTGCTGTCGTCGGGATCAGGGTCGCGGTCCCGGGCTACCTTCTCCCCGGTGTCGGTGTCGAAGAGCCCGTGCCCGTCAACGGAGACCACCATGACGAGGTCGCGACCGCTGTCGGGAGCGACGGCGAAGCCGATGCCGAGCAGGCCGCCTATGGGGGTTCGCCGGTCCAGGACTGTGCGCCAGGGGGCTGGCGGCGGAGCCTCGGGGACGGGCAGAAACTTCTCACGCAGTCGCTGCTGGTACTCCGAAATCATGGTGTTCTTTCATCGAAATGGCCGGTGCTGACAAGTACGGTGCCTCACTCGTGACAGCCAACGTGCTTCCGGGGTCCCGAAAGGCCGGCTCACCCAGTCTCGAAGGTGACACCTATCGTGCTTCGGCTCATCGTGGCGCGAGAGAGGCCGATGGCACAGGCGGAGCGACTGTGGCGATGAGCTCTCTGCTGCGATCATGGGACACATGGGTTGCAGCGGGGGGAGACCGGTCAAATGACGGCGAGTGAGCGGGTTGGCAAGCAACCAAATCACCTGGTCGGACGCGAGGCCGAGCTGGCAGTGCTGCGCAATGCCATCGCGCAGCTGCGAGCCGGCACCGGCGGCGTGGTCCTGGTCGAGGGCGAGCCTGGCATAGGCAAGTCGTCGTTGGTCGCCGCGGCGGCCGCGGTCGGCGAGGAGTCCGGTTGTACGGTACTGCGCGGCACTGCTGATCAGGTCGCGCACCCGCTGCCGTTGCGGCTGCTGTTCGACTGCCTGGAGATCACGCAGGGCGCGCCCGATCCCGGCCGCGCGGAGATCGCGCGGTTCGTGCGCGCCCGGCGGCCCGACGTCGTCCTGAGCAACGCAGCGCACGCCTCGGTCGCTGAGATGATCCTCACCCTGGTCGAGGAGCTGTGCGCGGGATCGTCGACCGTGATGGTGCTCGACGATGTGCAGTGGGCCGACGACGTGTCGCTGGAGGTGTGCCGGCGCCTGGCATCGATCGCGGTGCACCTGCCGTTGCTGTTGGTCCTGTCCTTCCGGGCGGTGCCTCGCGGGCCGGGCATGCGGCACCTGCGTGCCGCGCTGCCCGGCCGCGCCACGACAACGATCTCGTTGGGGCCTCTCGGCGTGGACGCGATTCACGATCTGGTTTCCGATGTCGCGGGAGCGCAGCCGGGCCCCGCGCTGGTCGAGCTTGCCGCCCAGGCGAGCGGCAATCCCCTGTACGTGCGGGAGCTGGTCGAGTCCCTGGTGCGGGAAGGCGAGGTGACGGTCGGTGCGCGCGCCGAGCTGCGGGAGACCTCGTTGAGCACAGTCCCGAGGTCGCTGGCCGCGGCGCTGGACAACCGGCTGAGCTTCGTTGGGCCCGGCGCGCTCGACATGCTGCGGGTTGCCGCGCTGCTCGGACGGGAGTTCTCGGTCACGGAGGTGGCAGCGCTCCTGGGCCGGTCCGTCATCGACATCTCCGGTGATCTCCAGGAGGCGGTGGCGGCCGGGATCCTCGTCGATGCCGGTCAGCGGATGGGATTCCGGCATCCGCTGATCCGCCAGGCGCTTTACGACGGCATGCCTGCCGCGCTGCGCCTCGCGCTGCACCGGGATGCGGCCCAGGCACTGGACGGCATCGGCGGTGTCGAGCCCCAACGGGTGGCACAGCAACTGCTGGCGGCGGGCCTCGCCGGCGACCGCTGGGCCCGGCGCTGGCTCATCGATACCGCGCCGGTGCTGGCGGTCAGGGCCCCGCACATCGCTGCCGAGCTGCTGCGTCGGGAACTGGGCCACGGGGTTGCCGACGAGCGTGACCGTGCCGCGTTGAGCATGGCTCATGCCCACATCCTGGTCGGCACGGGCGGACACGAGGAGGCCGCGGCACGCGCCCGGCAGGCCCTCGCCGTACTGGCGGAGCCGGCCGACCGAGGGCGGATGTACTGGGTACTGGCCCGCGCGCTGTTCAGCGGCGGTCACAACGACGCGGCCGTCACGACCCTGGAACAGGCATTGGAGCGGACCGACCTGCCCGACGCCTGGCGCGCCCGGCTGCTCGCCTCGCTGGCGATGTTCCAGCGAGCGGGATCGGGCGCGCTGGACGCCGCGGACGCCACCGCGCGCCGCGCATTGGAGATCGGCGAGAGTGCCCGGGACACGTTCGCCGTCGCGTACGCGCTTACGGATCTGTGGCTCAACCACTCTGTACAGCGGCGGCATCTGTCCGCGCTGGAATGCGTGGACCGGGCGCTGGAGACGCTGAACGCCGCTGACGACCACGCGGACCTGCGGGCGTACGCGCTGCATTCCCGGATCTTCACCCTGCAGAATCTGAGCCGGTGGTCCGATGCCGAGGCGGCCCTTCATGACGCGCGGCAGTTCATGCTCGACGCCGATCGAGCCGATGATGACGTCATGTCCAGCGTCACCGCCGCGGTACTCATGTACTGGCTGGGCCGGTGGGATGACACGCTGGCGGAGCTCAACTCGGTCGACCAGAGCGTCTCCGCGATGACCTACAGGGGACTGCGCGAGCGCGGCCCCCTGTGGCTGCATCACGGCGTGGCCGCCCTCATCGCCGTCCGCCGGGACGATCGTGCCAATGCCGAAGCGCACATTCGGGCCGGACTGCGTCAGCCACCTGCCACGGTCGCCGATCGGGAGAACACCGACTTCCTGCTGCTCGCGCAGGCACTTGCCGCCGAACAGGACGGGGACCAGCACCTGGCCCTCTCGCACCTCAGCGGCCTCCTCGACCGGCGGCCCGGCGAGATGACGCTGATCCACCAATGGCTGCCGGCGCTCGTCCGCCTGGCACTCGCCCTCGACGACCGGTCGGCCGCCGCGGCCGCACTGGACGCCTGCCGGGCCGAGGCGGCCGCAGAGCAGGTCCCCGCCCGAGCCACGGCGGCCGCCGACTGGTGTACAGGACTCTACGAGGGCGATCCGGCACCGCTGCGGTCGGCGGTAGACCACTACCGCTCCGTCGGCGTGCCGGTGGAGCTGGCGGGGGCGTTGGAGGACCTCGCCGTCGTCCTCGCCGAGCACGGGGACACGGTCGGGTCCAGGCACGTCATGGGTGAAGCGCTTGACCTGTACGGCGCGTTCGGCGCGGTCTGGGACATCCGCCGGGCCGAGGCGCGCCTGCGCCGATACGGGATCCGCTACGGCGCGCGCCGTGCCCGGGCCAAGCGGCCCGCGCACGGCTGGGACGCCCTGACCCCGACCGAGCACAAGATCGCCCTCCTGGTCACGGCCGGCCGCTCCACATCCGACATCGCGCAGAGCATGTTCCTCACTAGACGCACCACCCAGACGCACATCTCGCACATCCTCGCCAAGCTCGGGATACGCAGCCGCGTGGAGATCGCCCGGGAGGCGTTCAGCCGCGACCCCGCAGCCATTCCCACCGATCTGTGACGCCGACCGCTGTCATCTGACAGATGTCTCGCAGCTCCGGGCACCGGAGAATGGGCGCACCAACCGCCGGACTGTAAGCGTCGGTTGGTCACACCGACGGGAGGGGAGCAAGCCATGCCGTACCTCCGGGCCGACTGACAGTGCGAGGTGCAGACCGTGTCGGCAGGACAGGGGGACGACAGCCTCCGAATGCCGCTGGCCGCACCCTGATCCCGCCAGGCCCGCCTGGCCGGGAGCCCAAGACCCATGGACGCCCCCGCTGCCCATGCCCCGGTGGCCCTGGCCGGCACGCGCAGGTCACGTGACGGATGGGCGCACAGTCCAGGCGCGGACCCATAGGCCACGCCGTGGGCACTTGCCCAGGGGTGCACGTGCCCACCGCCCCACCGTGCCCCACGCAGAGCGCGTCATCCGCCCACAGAGCCAGCACAGCGAGGGTCGAATCGCTCGGCACCAGGGGCCGGGTCGAGAGGAACGGCGCCGAAGTGCCGAGCCCCCCTTGCACGTGAGGAACCACGCACCGCACCTCAGGAACGGGCGCACGCCACCCGGGTGTACGCCGCCTGGGTATGCGCCTTCAGGTTGGTGCGGAAAGCCTGATGCCTCCTGCACACCGCGGGAACGGGGCATGCCACAGAACTGGACCACTGATGAGCAAAGGGTGTCAGAACATGAGGGGGACTTCGGAAGCCGGAGCATCGATGTCGGGTGCCAGTGCCACTTCCCTGCAGTCCGACGGATGCGAGGAGTTCGTACGTGCCGTCTACCACCACCACGCCACCCCGCTGCTGCGCTACGCAGCCCGCCTGCTGCGCGGCGACTGGCACAAGGCAGAAGACCTGCTCCAGGAAGCCACGGCCCGTGCATGGAAACACTTCGCCTCCGACAGCACCGACGCCATCTCCATCCGTCCCTGGCTGTTCACCGTCGTACGCAACCTCGCCATCGACCACCACCGCGCCCGCGGCATCCGCCCCCCCGAATCCCAACCTCTCGACGACCTCGACCTAATAGTCGACGACGCCATAGACAACATCCTCACCACACAAATCGTCCTGGATGCCCTCGGCCAACTCGCGCCTCCCCACCGGGAGATACTCACCCTGACGTACTACCACGGCTACAGCGTCGCCCAAGCCGCCACATCCCTCGGCATCCCTCCCGGAACCGTCAAATCACGCAGCTACTACGCGCTGCGCGCACTGCGCGACATCCTCCACGCACACGGCATCGTCCAGCCCTGACCGACACCACAACGTCTGAGAAGACAGTGGCTACCGGGGTCATACGCAGTGCGCCGGGCTGTAGCGGGGGGGTGAGGCAAATCGAAGGTTGCCTGACTTCAGCCGTGGGCAGGGACCTGCACTGTTGACCCGCGCCGGCCCATGCGGCAGTCGGGAAACGCGCCGACCGGTCGAACCGGGCATCTTCGGGTACGGGGTGTCGTTGAGGACGACGCTCGCGGTGGAACGGAAGAAGAGGTCTCCGTCCGCTTCCGGCCAACGCATGGCCCGCCGCGTGCTTATTTACTGTTACTAGTACGTGTTGGTCACACGTACTAGTAGTGTCGGCGATCTCCGCGCGGCCCCTCGCCGCATCCCCGATCGCGTCTCCCCAGCACGAAGGCGGTCACATGACCACCGCTTCTCCCCGCCCTGATCCCGCTCCCCCGTACACGGAGCGGCTCTCCTCGTTCGAGCGGAGTGCTCGCCCCTGGGTCGTCACCACGATGGCCCTGGCACAGCTCGGACTCTTCCTAGCCCTGCTCACCCCGGTCTTCGCCAGCCTGGCCATCAAGGTGCAGGACATCGTCCCCAAGGACGACCAGGTCTCCGCGCTCGGCATGGTGAGCGGCCCTGGCGCACTGGCCGCGCTCCTGGCCAACCCAGTCTTCGGCCGGATCAGTGACCGGACGACCAGCCGGTTCGGCCGACGCCGGCCCTGGCTGGTGATCGGTGCTCTCGGGCTGACTGTCGGTCTCGCCGTCATCGCAACGGCGCATAGTCTGGCGGTCGTCGCCGTCGCCTGGTTCCTGAGCCAGATGTTCGCCAACGCCGCCCTGGCCGCGTTCACCGCGTCGGTTGCCGACCAGGTACCGGTCGTTCAGCGGGGCAAAGTCGCCGGCCTCATCGGCGTTATGCAGAACGTGGCCATCCTCGGCGCCGCCTACGCGGCGAAGGTCCTCGGCACGGACGGAATGCTGCTGTTCATGGTTCCGGCGGCGGTCGGGCTAGCCCTTGTCGTGTTGTACGTGGTCGCACTGCCCGACAAGGCGCTGCCGCAGCGGCCGCCGTCCGACGGCGGCCTTCGCACGGTGCTCAAGACGTTCTGGGTAAACCCCCGCAAGCACCCGGACTTCGGCTGGGCCTTCGTCTCCCGCTTCATGATCATCCTGGCGATGTTCATGTTCACCACCTTCCGGCTGCTGTTCCTGGAGGACCAGCTGGGCCTGTCGGACGACCGCGCGGTGTCCGTCATGGCCACCGGTGTGCTGCTCTACACCCTGGTCCTGATGGCCGCGGGCCAGCTCGCCGGTTGGCTGTCCGACCGTTTGCGGCGGCGCAAGGTCTTCGTCGGGTTCTCCGCGCTGGTCTTCGGTATCGGCACGGCTCTCCTGATCACGACGCACTCCGTCGTCGGCTTCTACGCCGCAGAAGTCGTCCTCGGCCTCGGTTTCGGCGTCTATATGAGCGTGGACCTCGCCCTCGTCCTCGATGTCCTGCCTGATCCGGAGGACGCGGCCAAGGACCTGGGCGTGTTCAACATCGCCAATGCCGCACCGCAGTCCATCGCCCCCGCCTTCGGCGTGCTGCTGGTCAACGCCGCAGGCGGCCACGCATACCACCTGCTGCTCGGCGCCGCCGCCGCGGTCTGTGTGATCGGCGCACTGGCCGTCATCCCCATCAGGAACGTGCACTGATCCAGCCGGTACTGGCGAGCTGTTCGGACACCCGCTCAGAGCTGTTTCCACCACAGGTGGCGGGCAGCGTGGGCGATGCCCACAGCAGCCTGCCCGCCGGAACGGCGAGGGCCTGGACGTTCATCCCGTGCTTGCGGTGCTTGATGCCCCTATGTTCGTCAAGCCGCGGTCGTGAGGGTTGATGGATCGTCAGGCCGCTGATGGCATGTGATCATGTCGGCCCGTTGGCCTGCCGGTCCCCGCCCCGGTTGAGCCGACGGCGCCGGGTCTTGCCCGAGGACTTCTCGACGGGGCTGGGCCGCACAGCGCGGCGAAGGAGGCCTCGCTGCTCAGCCGCTCGGGATTGTCGCCGGCGGTGATCAGCAGGGCCGCGGCACTGTCCGGCCCGATCCCGAGCCGCTCCAGCAGGCTGGGCGCGCTGGCCCGGACCGCTGCGGTCATTCGCCGCCCGAGCTCGGTGACCTCCTGCCGAAGCCGCAAGACGCGCTGTGCGAGCAGACGGAGCGTGAAGGCTGCCGTGTCGGCTGCCGGGTTGCCGTCGCGGGGGTCGACCAGCTCCGCGCAACGGCGGACCAGTAGCGCAGTCGAGAGTGGCTCCAGCTCCTCGCGCAGGTCGGAGGGAGCGTTGACCAGCACGGCCTTGAGCTGGTTGAGCGCCTGGGTACGGGCCTTGACCGCGGAGTTCTTCGCCAACCGGAGCATGCGCAGCACCTCCACCTGCCCGTCGCCACTCTTCGGCAGCGCCCGTGCGGTGCCCGACAGTGCGGCCCGGGCGGCAGCCTCGGCGTCGACGGCGTCGGTCTTGCCGCGGCGACGCCGGGCGGATCGGTCGGGCTGGTTGACCTCTACCACCGGCACCCGCTGGGTCGCGAGGTAGCGGGCGAGGCCAGCGCCGTAGGAGCCGGTGCACTCCACCCCGGCCCGCAGTACTGTTCCGAACTGGCGTGCCCAATCAAGAAGTTGGCGGTAGCCGGCCGCGGTGGCCGGGAACTCCCGGGTGTCCAGCAGCCCGCCCAGGTGGTCAAGGACGGCAGCGACGTGCACGTCCTTGTGGGTGTCGACGCCGAGCACCACCGAACGCAGCGCGGCAGCGGCCCTGGCGGCTTGGGCAGTGCGGAAAGCAGCGGGCATGCTGAGGGTGGTCACGGTGCTCCAGTTCGACGATGCGGTGCCGATGGCCAGCGCCGGTCGGTGGAGCGGTCAGGACTGTGACGGTGCCTTCTAGGCCAAGGCCCCTATCGGGACACGCTCCGCCGGCCCGGTGCCGGTATGCGCCGCTCCGGCCGGGCCGACAGATCAAACACAAGGCACAAGCAGCCAGCCAGAGTACGAGTCAAGCCACGGCCGGAACGACACGACCATCATCCTCCTTACCTTCTTGCTTGGGTTCGTCCTGGTCCTTCGTACGATCACAGCCGGAGTATTACGGTCGATCGGCGGCGATCCGGTCGATGGGCAGCAGCGTTCCGTCGAGGATCAGATACGCCTTCCGTGCCGCCGCGCGGACCGCGGTGGCCAGGGCCGGGGGAGTGCGTCGTGCGCCTCTCTGCTCCCGAGCTCGCAGGGGACCAGCTCATAGGAGTCGTGGAGTTGGCCGGGATCGGCGGTATGGCCGCCTCTACTTTGCGGGCCTACATCTCCCGCGGCGTTGCGGACGTGCCGCAATGTCAGGCCACCGTCCACCGCCGCAGCCTGTGGGCTCTTCTCGTTGCCCGGGACTGGGCCGTACGGCGCCGAACGGGGCTGATCGACGATGCCGCCGCTGAAGGACAGGGCCCGGAGTTGCCCCGGCCAGCCGGCCATCAGTACGCCGCCAGGGCACGACGCAGGCCCACTCGGGCCAGTTCCGCCAGCGCCTCGGCGCGGTCCCGGAAGCCGTGTGCGCCGTACGGCTCCACGGACGCCAGCGCCCGGGCCGTGTCGCGTAGCCCCCGCTGCAGCTCCGTCGAGCACCCGTCGCCTGCCGAGAAAGCCACCGTGCGGGCGTCGGACCACAGGTCCGCGCCCGGGTCATCGGCCAGCTCGCGCCGGGCCCGGACCTCCTGCCACGCGCCGGACACCCGGGCTCGCGCCGCATACGTCACATCGGCCCCATCCACCTCGATCCGGCCGTCCGCCAGCAGCACCCGGCCGCCCCACGGCTCGTGGTCGACGTGCCCCACCAGCCGCGCGCCGGGCGAGGGGGCACCGCCCGCGGGCAGCGGCAGTTCGACGGTGACGTCCAGGACGAGTTCGGCGCCGTCGACCTCGCCCCGCATCCTCTCCTGGAAACGCACCCCGCGCGGCGGCTCCTGCATCGCCGTACACGTCGGGTCCTTGGGTACGCCCGACGGGTCGGCACGGCCGAGGTAGTCCCAGGCGTCCCGGTAGCCCATTGCCACCAGGGTGTCGGCCGAGATCCGTCCGGCCAGGAACTCCGGGTCGAGCGGCAGCGGATACCGCGGCTTGACCACGTGCAGGACGAACGGTCTGCGCGCGGCGTCCAGTTCGGCGAAGAGCGCCCCGCAGGCGCTCATCTCGATCATGTGCACGTACTGCTCCAGCGGCCCCTCACCCCAGTACGGCGAATTCCCGATGCACCAGACCAGCCACACCTCCTCGGCGCCGCGGCGGAGCGCCTCACCCACATTCACGTCCTTGACCCACACCGCGTCGGTCCAGATGCGCGGGCCGCGCCGCAGGGGCGGGAGGAACAGGGGCAACGACATGCCGGCCGCCATCAGTTCCAGGTCGATCTCCGTATGGGGCACGGCCACGCAGGTCTTGGTGGCAAAGTCAACGATGTTGAAAGTGCCCGCCACGGGCGAGGACCGGACCGCGTCCGCTTCGATGCCGAGCGCGGGAAGCACCCTGTGCACAACACCGTCAGCGTCGCCGAAGGCGGGCAGTGCCCAGGGCCCCTTCAGATAGTCCGTGAGCGGCAGCAGCGAGCTGAAGTCGCGTACGCGCAGTTCGGACCATCGCCTGCCCATCTCCGCCGGGTCCTGTCCCGACAGCAGCATGCCCGCGGTCATGATCCCGCCCGAGGTACCGTCGACATGGTCGAAGGCCACACCGTGCTCGCGCAGTGCCCGCACCACACCGCTCTGCCAGGCGACCCGCATACCGCCGCCCGCCAGGAGCAGCGACCGCCTCACGCTCCGGCCCCCGCGGCGCGCAGCTTCCCTGCCCGGTGCCCGAGCCGCCGCCACATCAGCCAGCAGAGCAGGGCGGTGGCCAGGTCGAAGAACGCCACCAGCAGCGCAAGCGGTCCGAACAGGTCTCGGGCGACGCCGATGCCCACCAGGGCGAAGGCGCCAAACTTCTGCAGGCCCGCCCACAACAGCAGGTAGGGCGGCGGAGTGGCCGAGAGCAGCCCCTGGATGAGCAGGCCACCGATGATGATCATGAACATGCCGACAGTTGTGAACAGATGCCTGCTGGTCGCCGTCGAGTCCACCGACAGAAGGTCCAGGACTGGGCCCGGCGCAATCAGCTGGCACACGCCGGTCAGGACCGTCACGGCACCGATGAGCACGAGTACGAGGCAAAGCGGGTCGCGGGTGACTCCGCTGGGCAGCAGGCTCACTTGAGGGCTCCAAGCAGGTCGCCCTTGGCGACGATGTACCAGACGATCGCCGCCCAGGTGATCGTGGCGCCGACGAACCGGATGTCGTTGAGCTTCATCCAGCGCACCAGCAACGGCGTGAGCCCGGCCATGCCGTTGAACTCACCGCCACGGATCATCTTGTTGACCGGAACGATGATGCCCTGGCCGACCCACGTCAGCATGAAGATGCCAGCCAGGCAGACGGCCGACAGGACGACGTACCAGTGGCCCCACTCGCTCCACACCAGAATGATCCCGGAGATGAACATCGGGGGGACCACCACCGTGAAAAACCTGGTCGCCAGCGTGGTGGGCACACCGAAGTGGTCGTCGACGTTCTCCGGGGTGAGAACTCGCCAGGTGGGATAGAGAAAGAATCGCAGCACCCACATGGTGCCCATGTACATGGTCGCGCCGAACAAGAAGTACAGCGTGTTGATCAGCAGCCACGTCTCTTTCATGAGCGGGCCCGGACGTCGATGCTCGGCGGCTCCGGCCAGACCTGCGACAGGCCGAGGCCGACGACGCTGTCCAGCGGGTCGCCGTACGTTCGCCCGGGCTCGTCGCTGGTGAGGAACCAGCACTCGAAGTGGTCGTCGAGCACGCCCTGGGCAGAGGTCAGGTACACGGTGAACAGCGGGTCGGTGGCGATCCGCAGATCGTGCAGCCCGGCGACCTGGGGGGCGTCCCCGACCACGAGACGCGCCCGCGCCCGCCTGCCGAACGCGACATCGGCCTTGCCGTCGAAGTAGATGGACGACTTCATCAGCATGCCGCGGAACGCGCAGTAGTTCACCGCTCCCACGCGCAGCGGCAGCCCGGTCGCGGGCGGACGCTCGATCTCGATGTACATCCCAAGGTGTCCGTCGACCTCGTACTGGCTCGACACCGCGGAGTCGCTCACCTTGAAGTCCAGGTTGGCCTGGTGCTTGGGCATCCCCCAAATGCCCTTGCCGCCCTTCACCGAGATCTCGCTGCTGACCGGCAGGTCCACGACGTACTGCCCGGTGCGGAACGTGCCCCGCAGCAGTCCCGGTAGCAGAGGCGGAGCCGGCCGGGACCCGTGCGTACAGGCGATCGCAATGGAGTACTCGATGTACCGGCCGATGTCGGTGCGCAGGTAGTTGACGACCGTAATGACGAGCAGCCCTTTGCCGCCTGGGAGCGCGACGGGGTGGAGCTCGCTGCCGGGAAGCATCCGGGCAGCAGCCTCGCGGTCGATGGTGAACCCCGCCATCAGCGCGGGCGTGTCGACCGAGTCGACCGGCAGGGCGAACGGGATGCCGTCGACCAGGGCGTGTCGTCCGGTGAGCCGGCGCTGCCGACGCGGTACGGGAGACGGCACGACCGACAACCCCAGCTTGGCAAGGGGGAGGATCCGTTTCATCGGGCGAGCTCCTCAAGAATGAGTGGGTAGGTGTCGTCGGCCGCGCGGCGGCCAAGGAACACGTCGAGGTGTCCGTAGCCGGGCAGAAGGTGCAGGCTGTCACGGCCGGGCCGGTGCCTCTCCAGGAAGTCGTAGGTGCGTTGCTGGCTCTCGGCCAGGAAACACCGGTTGTCCTCGCCGGCGAGGAGCACGATCCGCGCGTCGGTCCGGGGCGCCTTTTCGGCAAAGGACTGCGGCAGTCCCGCGATGCCCTCCATTGAGACGAGTTGGCCAGCCTGGATACACCGGTTCATCTGCGTGAAGAACGTCATGGGGACCTCGGCGAACTCGCCGCGGATCCAGTCGTGGGTCTCCTCGTCGAGATTCGCGTGGGACCACAGGGCAGGCCATCCGCTGCCATAGGTGAAACTGACCATGCGGCACACCGAGTTACGACACTCCGGATGGGTCGCGCGAACGAACCAGACCATGAGCCGGGAGAGCGCGCCGGCCGGTCGGTCTCCCCATCCCGGTGAGATGTACGGCATCAGTCGGCCGACGACCGGCGCGACGCGGCCGATCTTGAAGGTGGACAGGCGGGGAACGACGGGGTGCAGCGACACCGCGTTGCTGACTACCGTGTCCACCTCGGGAAGCAGCCCCGCCGACAGCGCCATCATGAAGGACGTCGAGCCCTGGCAGTGCACGACGGCCTTGAGCCGGTCCGCGCCCGTGGCCGACAGCACCCGGGCCACCGCGGCTGGATGGTCGTACGCCGCCGCCTGGTCCAGGGTCCAGGGCACCGGGGCGAGGTCGATCGACGCGCGCCAGTTGAGCAGCCATACGTCCCAGCCGTCGTCGATCAGGGCGTCGACGAAGGTGCGTCGCAGCGGTGGCCGGAACAACTCGGCCCGTACCCCTGCGCCGTGCACCACGAGGACCGGGCCGCGGGTAGGCGGTTGCCGGCCCTGCACGTGTACCAGCGTCAGCGGCCGCCCGTCCAGCGCGGTCAGCGGCTGCACCTCAGTGACGTGATCGTGGCGGGTCGTGCGGGGTGAATCGGGCCGCGGCGTACCGGTCATGGTGTCCTCACCTTCCGGGCGATCACGACGGGATCCTCGATCAGGCGGGCGGCCGGGCGGCTGCTGGGAACTGGCCGCCGCCACCTGGCCGCCGGGTGGTCCTCGACATCCTGAAGGTCCCAGTCGCGGCAAATGCGCTCGAGTACGAGCGGATAGAGGGTGAGGATGCCGTCCGGCGCGATGTGCATGCGGACAAACCCCTTGTGGTCCTCGATCGACTGGGCCGACATCGCCCACTCGGCGACCGCGCCACCGCGCGCCCGCAGTACCCACAGAGCGAAGAGTTCGGAGCCCACGGCTGCGCCCGCGAGAGCGGCGCTGCCGAGACACACCAGCAGTACACCCCAGCCGGGCCAGCTGCGCGGAAAAGGAATGGCCGTGGTGAGCATGGCCGTCAGGGCGACAGCGATCTGAGCCAGCGAGGCTGTCAGCGCGCTGGCCCGTGCCGGGTGTCTCCGCCTGCGAGTCAGGAAGAGGCTGCAGGCACGACTCAGGAGCAGCGCCACCACGACCACCAGGCCCACCCCCACGAACCACAACAGGTCACCGGCACCTGACCGCCGAACAGCGGCGACGGGACTGCCACCGCCTTGCAACAGCGCGAACACAAAGCTGAGCAGCAAGAACAGGCCTGCGTGCAGCATCCCTGCCATCAGGGCGAACCCCCGATTGCGTCGCGGCAGCCAGTGGGGTGACCACGGCTTCGCGACGCACCGGGCGATCGAGCGGGACTCCTGCTCACTGGGGTGAATGTGCTGCGCGCGGGCGAACGCTGACGGCGGGTCGTCCTTCTGCCGCATCCGCGAGGTGCTGGGTGGCAGGGGAAGGGACGTGGGCAGCCGGTGCGTGGACGCCAGGAATGCACCGCCCATCCCGCACGTCACCATCTGGCGCCGCCGCGGATCCGGCGGAAGCGGCTCGTGGTCCCCGAACGGCTCCCCGGGGAACCGTTCCGCGTACCGGGAATAGTGGTGCTTGTCACCAGTCAGCCACAGACGGATCGATGCCCCGGTCTGCACCCGCTCTCCGGTCTCCCGGTCGAGTCTTGTCCGGATGATGTTCCGGTCGAACCAGTGGAGTGCGTTGAAGGCGTTGACCTCATCGTGGCTCTTGACCCACGTTGGCTCTGCGGAGCAGACGATCACACCGTCGCCCGGCAGCAGCCCCGCCGAGAGGTGGGATTCAAAGTATCGCCGCTGGGGGTCGTCGAAGTAGGACCCGAGCTGACTGTCCAGGCCGACGAGCCACCAGCGCTGCGGCAGCTGCACGACGAAGTAACTCCGGGTTTGCCGGGTCTGCCAGCCTCCGATGCGTCGCCCTTGGGCGAAAATCCGCAAAAAGGCGGTAAGGCCGTCGTACCAGTCATGGTTGCCGGGTAGCGCGACCATGAGCGGCTGGTCCTCCGCTGTCGGAAGAGCGGCCCGGTACGGTCCCTTCATCCGGTCCTCGTACACCGTCGCCGAGGCCACCGGGTAAGCCTCGTCCCCGCCGAGTACGAGCAGCGAGCCCCGGCGCAACGGAAGGGATGCGCCGACGTCGAGCTCGTCCGCCGCCAGGGTCCAAGCCACTGAGCTCGTCGCGTCGAAACCGTCACCGATGTCGGAAACGTAGTCGACCCAGATCTCCTCGGCGCCGGGGTTCTTGAGCGGTGCCGACAGGAGACTGCTCTCGAGCGCTCCCTGGATCTCCCGCTTGTCCGAGTAGTCGGCAAAGACGGCGGCCAGACCGGCCTTGACCGCTGTACGGGCCAGTTCCCTCGGGGCAAGCCACCGCACCGGATCCTGCGGGGTGAAGCGCAGCTCGTCGGCGTGCTTGCGCAACTCCCTTACGTTCACGTCGGCTCCCCGGTCGGCGCCAGGTGGGAGCCGTAGACGTCCCACAACTCGCCCAGGAAGAGACGGCCGAAGCTCTCCAGTGCCTGTACGCGATGCGGCCCCACGGCGCGGAAGGTTGTCAGCTGCTGGACGAAGTCACCGGCCAGGATGACGAGAACCCCCGCACCGAGCACCGGTACGGCGCCGCCACCGTTGCCGTCGGGCGGTACGTGTCCGGTGAGCATGCGGACGTAGAGCGTCGAGGTGTCGCTCCACACGTCGATGCCCGGGTCGTCGTGCACTTCCTTGTGGCCCACGAGCGTGAGCGGACTGCCGCCCGGGTCGCGCAGGTGCAGCGTGTACAGCATCCGCCGCCGGCTCGGGTCCTCGCCGCGGGTGAACAAGTTGAACCAGCCGCCCTCGACCGGAAGTCGGCCGCCGAGTACGTCGCAGTCGATATGGCCGGCGGCCCTGGCCAGGTGCTCCGGGTCCGCGGTGAAGCGGTCGACGTCGTCCGCGGTGATGGTCAGCCGGAACGACAGCCGCTGGTTCAGCGAGCGGCCGAGCGCCCGTCCCTCCTCGGGGTCGTCGACGTCGAGTGCCACATACCCCTTCATCTCCTCGGTGAAGGACAGGCTCGTGGGATGTTCGCTGTTCGCGGCGGCGGCTGGGACGTCCGCGACCGGCGCTGGGGCGGTGGCAGCTGCCTGCTGCGCGACGCGCGGCGCGGCACGCTCCCCGAGGATGTGATCGCAGGCCCGGTCGGCGAAGGCGGCAATCGTGAGCGACGGGTTGGCGCCCACCGGGCCCGGCAGCACAGCGCCGTCGAGCACGTACAGTCCCGGAAAGCCAAAGACTTCGCCGAACGAGTCGCACACGCCTTCCGCGGCATGGCGGCCCATGGGCGCGCCGCCGAGGGGATGCACGGTGACCACCCGGCGGGTCCACCACAGCGGGTTGTCGCGGAACTCCGCGCCGAGCACGCCCGCCATGTCGCTCATGGTCGACCGTACGCGCTCGAAGTA
Source organism: Streptomyces sp. NPDC019443 (assembly GCF_044389785.1). NCBI lineage: Bacteria > Bacillati > Actinomycetota > Actinomycetes > Kitasatosporales > Streptomycetaceae > Streptomyces > Streptomyces sp. NPDC019443. The sequence continues at coordinate 150,241 of NZ_JBIRYJ010000016.1, read as the reverse complement.
GCGGCGCGACGTCTGAGTGGTCCAGTCGATGTCGAGGTAGCCGCGGCGCAGGCCCATCCGGCCGTCCGGAAGATCGCGGCCCATGCCGAGCAGGGGCAGCGACGAATCCGAGAACACGCCCGGTCCGAGGAGCAGGGCGAGCCGGCTGCTGATGTTGCTCTGCGGGTTGAACCCGAGGCGGGACCGCAGCCGGTGCAGGCCGAATCCCACGGTACGACGGAGGCTGCCAGGCACTTGCGCCGCCTCCGCGAGCCAGTCCACGAACGCGGGATAGCCCGCGTCCTCGACGTAGAAGCCGCGTCCCGACGAGCCGTCCCCATCCAGCTCATCGCCCACGCGGACGGCGCTGGTGATCACCGGTCCTGTGCTGGCCGCCAGCGTCCGCGGTCCGCGTCCGGCTCCGTCGGCCGCCTTGAGGACCAGGCCGAGGAGATCGCCGTTGCCGCAGAACCGGGTGCCGAGAGCCGGGCTGATGCCGGGCAGCGCGGAGCGGTTGCGCAGGAGCAGATACGTCGATCCGAACGAGCCGGCCGCCAGCACCAGACGCTTGCAGTTGATCCGGTGCACCGGCAGCTTGCCGGTCGGGGTGCGGTGGCCCTCGTCGGCCGCATCGTGGAGGACGTACCGGACCTCGTAGCCGCCGCCGGGCCGCGGCGCGAAGCCGCGCACCTCACAACGCGTGCGGATGTCGGCGCCGCGGTGCCGCGCGGCCGACAGGTAGGTGTGGTCAAGGGTGTTCTTGGCTCCGAAGTTGCAACCGACGTCGCATTCGCCGGACAGCCGGCAGGTTTCGCGCGGCAAGCCGTGGATGTTGCCATACCACGGCTCGGGGACGGGCGCTCCGGGGACCGGCCCCTCGCCGCGGCGGCGGGCGAATGCAACGGCGAGGGGCGGCCGTGACACCTGCAGGCCCAGCTGGTCCGCCGCTTCCTGCATTGCGACGGTCTTCGGCGTGTCGTTGTAGGGGTACGGTGTGGCGCCGAGCATCTTCTCGACGTCGTCGTAGTGCGAATCGAGATCACGGCGGCTGATCGGCCAGTGTTCGTAACCCCCGCCCGGCAGCGGCGACTCGTGCACGAACCACTTATCGTCCTTGCGCAGCAGGACGTTGGCGTAGATGAGGGAGCCGCCGCCGAGGCCGCTGGAGACGACCCCCTCCAGACCGCGGAAGGACCAGATGTCGAACAGCCCGTGCAGGCCCTCGCTCGGGTCCCAGAAGTTGCGGGCCATACCGGCCGGCGTGCGGGGGAAGCTGCCAGGCGGGTACGGCTTGCCGCGCTCCAGAACCACCACGGACAGGCCGCCGTCGGCGAGTCGGTAGGCGGCGACTGAACCACCGAAACCGGAGCCGACCACGACGACGTCGACCTCGGTTCGGCGTTCGATTTCGGTTTGCCTGTGGAGCCGTTCGGTCGTCATGGGCAGTTCCCTTACGACGAATATGCACAAGCCGGACCGAAATGGATCTTAGTTCGCTTTTCGCAGGCACACCAAGCGGACGGCGCGTCAGGGCGACGGTGGCCGAACGCCCGCAGTGCCGCGTCGCGGGCATCGATGGCTTCGGCGTCCTCCGAAGCAGCCTCGGGATTGCTGGCCGACCGGCTGGCGCGGCTCGGCAGCGGCACGGTGGTGCTCGGTGGCAGCAGGCTGACCGGCACTGAGTCGGCCGCGGAGATGGCCGAGCGGCACCCGGAGTTGAACGTCGTACTGCTGCTTCTGGTTGCCCTTGACGATCACGATGTAGTGGGCGCCCCGGCCGTGGAGGTAGTCGGCGTGCTCGCGCTGGGTGTGCATCGCATCGCTGGTGACGACGACTCCTGCCAGGTCGGCGACGGTGTCCAGCAGCGGTTGGAAGCAGGTGATCTCGTTCGTCTTCTCGCCGACGTCCATCTGGGCCAGGACCAGGCTGGTGGTGTGCTCCAGTGCGGCGAGTAGGTGGATCTTGCGGCCCTTCGCTTTGGCCGCGCCGCGCAGGCCTTTGCCGTCCACTGCGAGGCCGCGCGGCCCGGTCGCCTTCGGGCGTCGGTCGGCGAGCCAGCGTCCGACGCCCGGTCCAGCGCGTCGCCGTCGATGCGGGCCAGTAGCCGCCGGACCGTCGTTTCCGCAGGCAGGAACCGCCTCGGGAAGAGTGGGTCGAGGCGTATGCCGAGGCGTTCCAGAATGTGCGGCGGGCGTCGGCGATCCACTCGCTGACTGCCGGCACAGAGGTCGCCCCCGCCGGAACCGCGCACGCGGTCAACGCGAGCACGGCAACCAGAGCGTGCCGTACGCCGCGTGCATCTCGCGGGTCGGGCACCTCGGTCGGCTGCTCCAGCAGGTGCGGGACCTCGTCGGATACGCCCTCGGGATGCTCGCGGAGCTGGTCAAGGGCAGGCGGGAGCAGCGATGATGCGTCGGCAGGCACGGTCTTCCACGCGGATCACAGGGCGTAGAGAACTCCATGATCTTGGAAGCCGTGCCTGTTACGTTCCGGGGCACCACCGAGCTGACAGAATGTCACGAACCGGGCGTCACGCGACTACGCCGAAGCCCTGCCCCCGTGAAGTCCGTCAAGGAACTGCTCGCCGGCATTGGCTCACCCCCATTCTGAGTTCACCCATACGTTCCGGATAGTCTCACTATTCACTGCGACCTGACCTCTTAGATCCTTGTCGCGCTGTTTCTCGATGGCATCGAAGACTACGGGGTTTTTCTTTTGGAAATCTTTAATGGTTTCATAGTTGTCGGCGATTTTATTATGCGCTGCCACGCCCCCAGTCACCATCGATGCAACCCTTCCCGCCGCACTAACGATAGGATGCGGGAATGCCGATGCGGCCCGGCCGATTGCCGCACCCGTCGCGAGAGAGCCCGCAGTAGAGGCCGCAGCCTTTTTTGCTGTCTCGGATTTCATCGCCTCGAAGTCTTGGCGAAGTCTTTCTCCTTCATTCGGACCTGCCCGTTGCGCAATCTCCTCCATTATTGAATTCATTTTCTCCAGTCCCGAATCTGCGAACCAGAGCCCCCAGCGCATCATTTCTATTGTATTGCCCGGGGCCTGCGGAGCCCTGGTAATCGCCTCGGCGCGGCCAGTGAAAGCTCCACTCACTCCCTCCATTATCCCTGCCGACAGCGGATTTTCCGGCGTATGTTTGGCAAATTCTGGCCTGACCTTCTGTGATAGAGCGTCGGCGAGCCCCGCGGAGCCGAGGCCGACTTTGGGCGGTTTGGCGGAATGACCGGCACTGGGCTCAGCGGCGGAGAGTCTCTGCAAGAGAACCGGAGCTATGTCATAGAGCGACATTTTATTAATGGCGGGGCCGGATTGAGAGAGATTCCCGATCGACTCCTTGGGGGGGTCGCCGATTTTATCGCAAATTGCTTCAGCCAGCTTCTTTGCGCCGTTTTCGCTATTCTCATAGAGGCGAGCCTCACCGTCAGCCAACATCCCGTCGACCACTGGGCCGAGGCGAAATCCTGCATGGGATGCCGCGCGGAGTGGACTCACATTGTGACGCGAACTGTAGATGAGAACTACTGAAACGTTGTACTGTTGGAGGAAATTCTTCACATCCTCGGTATTTTCCAGTTCCTGAGTGGTCGACGACTGTGGATCTTCCAAACTGACCCGTCTCTGGACCGCGGGCGTGGCGAGGTTGCCCCGGTTATCCGGATTGTGTGTCCGGTGGTCGTGCGCCTCGGCGGTGTCTTCCAGCGAGGGGACCGGCGCGCTGCTGAGGGCCCGCGCGGTGGCCTCCGCTTCCTTTTCGTGCTTGTCGTCGGGGTGGCTGACTTTTATGCCGCTACGCTGAACGGTTCCCTCGACATCGCCACTGCGCTGCTGCTTGACGTGATCCAGCTCATGGATCATCGTATGCCGGTCCAGCGGGCGGTCGCCGACGACGATGTGCTCGCCCGCGGTCAGGGCCTGCGCGCCCATCATTCTGGCGGATTCGGCCGCCGCCGCGTCGTCGTGCAGGCGCACGGTGGAGAAGTCCGAGCCCATCAGCGCCCCCAGCTCGGAGGCGACTTGGGGTTCCAGCGGCCGTCCCGGGCTGTTCAGAACCTTGTCCAGGCTCGCGCGCTGCATATCGGCCTCTTCTGCCATGGCCTGCTGCATCTCTGATTCCGGCTGGGCGAGGTCGCCGTTGACGATGGCCCGCCGCTGCACATTGGCCGGCTCGCCGGTCCGGTGTCCGCAGCCAGGGCCGTGCTGGTGCTGTTCCTGCGCCCAGGGATGCCCGGTCTTTCGGAGCATCTGGACCACGGCGGCGTTGCCCATCGAGGCCTGGGCTGCGGCAAGACCCCGGGGTCCGGTCATGTTGCTTGTCGACCGCTGACGACGCGGCTGTCGACTGACGCCGCCTCCGGTGGCCTTTTCGTCGGCTTGATCGTGCACGGGAGTCTCTCTTTCTTGGCTATGGGGTACAGAGGGAGGTGAAGTGGTGTGAAGGTGAGCATCTCCGGGATACCCGCTGGAGCGCGCGCGGCGCCAGGTGTGCGGGGGCAGAGTTGGCGGCTGATCGTGCAGAGTTCGGGGCTGTGTGAAGGGGAGTGCGGACGCGGCAGTCATACCGGCCGGTGCCCCAACCGGCACGGACAGCCCGCGTACGGCACTGGCTCCCGCGTCATCCTGACGACCGCTCACCTCGACCACACGCCGGAACGCTGCGAGCCCGAGAATCTTCGCGCGATGCGCCAGGGCTGCCACCTGCACTACGACCAGGACCACCACTCCCGCACCCGGGCCGAAGCCCGCCGCCAGCGCTCGAAGCCTCCGGACAGCTCACGTTCGAGATGTAGAGAACTTGCTGGCCAAGCCCATGATCGTTCTCACCGGGATTTCCTGTACCTCAACTACTCACACCCGGAACCCGGCAGATCAGCCGGACAGGTGAAGTGCCCGTACGGCGCGGGCGGACCAGCACATGCGCCCCTTCGATCCGAAGGTTACTGGCGCGTTACTTGTCATGGTTCGCCGCTTGTTAACGGCGCCCCCAGTACGCGGGTGTCGCCGCTGGCGGCCGCCGCTGGTCTACGGTCGACGAGCGCGGCCGCATCGTCACCGACGCCGCGCTGCGGTCGCTGTCGCACCCTGATGTGTATGCCGTGGGCGACGCGGCCGCGATCCGCCAGGGCTACGGCATCGGCCCCTTGCCCGGCCTGGCACGCAGATAGGCGTACAAGCCGGAGACGTTCACGTGCCCGAGGACGTCTGCGGTGCCGCCGTCGAGAGCTCCCTCAGAGGGCGAGGCGCCGGCCCCGCAGAGCCTCTTCCGAGAGTCCCAACATCGGGTCGGGGTCGCGGATTTCGAGGACCTTGATCTCGAAGCCCGACCCTCGGATATTGCATCGGACGGGGGGTGCCGCAGGTCGCGAGATCAGCGGGATGTCGCTGAACTCATACACGTTGCACAGAATCCGGGCGCTGCCTCGTCGGCGGCGCCTCGTTGCTCCGGGGCGCCTCGGTGAACAGCGAGTCGGCGGCTGGCCTGGCGTCCGTTGGGGTGCGTGAGAGTGTCGGTCCACCAGGGCGGCGGCGTTGTCATGGGACGCTGGCATCACTCCGCACGGGTCCACGTCGCCAGGACCGTGACCGTTCTAGGCGGTCCCGGGCACGCGCTGTGCGAGTCCTGACGTGGGAGGCCCGGTGGATGTCAGCACGTTCTACGCACTCTTCTCGGCCACCTGCTTCACGCTGGTCGGCCTCTGGTGGAACGTGGTGCAGGGGCACCGGGACTGGCTGCGCGATCCGGCGCTGCGCCGGATCGTTGGTGGTATCTATCTCTCGTTCCTGCTCCCCGCGCTCATGGGCCTGTTTGCGCAGGTCGGCGGCACCGAGACCCCGGAGATCTGGCGGTTCAGCTTCGTGGTGCTCGCCGTGATCGGCTGTGTGTCGACGCTGCGCCTGACCTGGCACAGCCGCCCAGACGGCTCGTCCGTGTTCCTGATCCTGGCGCAGGCGGTGGCGGCCCTGTTTTACGCCTTGATCGCGGTGGTGGGCGCGGAGCCCGAACTCGCCGACGTCGTCGACCTGAAGCCGATCCAGGCCGAGGCGGTTCTGCTGATCCTGCTGGTCGTCCTGGGCCACGGGTTGGTCTGGAGGTTCATGGCCGGCGACGGCCGGCCCGCCGACGCGGACTGACCTCGCCGTTCCGGTTGGGGTGATGAGACGTCGCGAACGACACTCAGGGATGGAAGTAGGCGCACCAGCCCCGTACTGCCGGGTTGAGCCGGAGCAAAAGGGCGTCGAGCGGCTGATTCGTACCGACCTCTCGGCACAGCGTCTTGACCTTGGCCATGATGGCCCGCCGGGCCTTCTTAGCCGGGTAGGTATAGACGTAGTACCGATTAGTAGGACTCCGTTAGGTCGTTCTCGATCTTGGCGTGGTGTGTGTTCTGGCGGGCAGGGCTTGGTGGCAGGTGGTGCAGATGCCGGTCCAGCACCTCAGGACGTCCTGGAGGGCGTCGAGGACTTGGTAGAGGGTGAGAGCGGTCCGGGCACTTTTGGGGCCAGGCGCTGTTCGGTGAGGAAGGCATGGGCGGCGGTCACGAGGGTGACGTGGTGGTGCCAGCCCGGCCAGGAACGCCCCTCGAAGTGGTCCAGGCCCAGGCCGTGTTTGAGTTCGCGATAGTCGTGCTCGATGCGCCAGCGGACCTTGGCCAGACGGACCAAGTCGGCGATCGGAGTGTCGGCCGGCAGGTCGGACAGCCAGTAATCGGTCGGCGCCTCGGCGCCGACGGGCCATTCGATCAGCAGCCAGCAGTCGGGCAGGACCCCGTCCCACCAGCCCTGTTCGGCTGAGGCGGCGGCCTTGACAGGGCGTTCGACTGCTTTGCCTGCGGGGCGTACACGCACGGCGGCGAAGCGGGAGCGTAACTCCCCTCGTGAGCCTTGCCGCCAGGTGAGGGGGGTGAATGCCTCCTGTCCGAGGCCGGCGGCCAGGGCTGCCACCGACGGTGCGGGCTGCCGGTAGCGGGGCTGGGGCCGGCATCCGATGGGACCGTTGCGGTCCGGGGCGACGGGTTTCGCATCAAACGGCTGGGCGGTGACATCCGCGCGGACGGCGAGCACGTAGGCGAGTCCGCGGTCGGACAGGGCGGCCCGTAGGTGCGCGTTGGTGCCGTAGGCGGCGTCGGCGACGATGACCGGCGGCGTCAGGCCCCAGGAGGCAAGGGTGTCCAGCATGTCCAGGGCCAGTCGCCACTTCTCGCGGTGTGTGACATCGGGCGGGATACGGGTCGTGGCGCGGCGGTCGGTGTCGGACGCCCAGTCCTTGGGCAGGAACAGGCGCCATTGCAGCGGGCAGGAGGCGGTGTCGGTTGCGGCGTGGACGCTGACCGCGACCTGGCAGTTGGCCTGTTTGCCCAGGGCTCCGCAGTATTGCGGGGCAACGGCGACCGACATCCGGCCGTCCTTGGGCACCGACACATCGTCGATCACCCAGGCCGTCGGGGCGATCTGCGGCAGCATTCGTTCGCAGATCCGCCGTTGCACCGGCACCGGATCCCAGGTGGACTGGTTCACGAATTGCTGCAGGTTCTGCTCGTTGCCGTCCGGCAGCCGCGAGGCCATCGCCTGGATGGACTTGCGGCGACCGTCCAGCATCAGTCCCCGCAGATAGCAGTCGCCCTTGGCCCGCTGGTCCTTGCGCGGCACCGACGCGAATACGTCAGCCACGAATAACGCCAACGTCGCCCGAACACGGTTCACTTGGTGTGCGTCCACACACTCAACATGCTCCTGAACAGGCCCGACCGGAAGACCTAACGGAGTCCTATTAGTGCCTGCTTTCCGGTGGCGCTGGATGTGCCACCCGAGGAAGTCCAGGCCCCTGCTCGATGTGGGTGATCAGAGTCTTCTCCTGCGACAGGCGCAGGCCGATCGTGGAGAGGACTTCCGCGATCTCGGCGCGCAGCGTTCCCGGCGTCTGCCTTGGTGCCGTGCACCATCAGGCACCAGTCGTCCGCATACCGAGCCAGCCGGTAGTTGGGCAGACCTCGGCGTCGACGCCTCCGGCGTCGTTGAGATCAGTTCCGGCGCCTCCCGACGCCTGGGCGATGTGCTCGTCCAGTACCGAGAGCGCGACGTTGCCGGGCCGGGACGGCGCTAGGCGGCGACAGCGATGAGCTGGAGCGGCTGCGGCGGGAGAATGCCCAGCTCAAGCCGACAACAAGGAACTGGTGATGGAGCGTGATGTCCTCAAACGCTGCATGGTCCTGTGGGTGAAGTAGCCGTGGGGACCCGGCACAAGTGGTCGGGGTGATCAGCGACTTCAGGGCCGAGCAGGGCATTCCGCACCGCGTCTCCTGTCGCGCCCTGGGAGTGAGCGAGTCGTGGTTATACAAGCACCGCACCGGTAAGCCCACCCGCGGGAAGTCCGTCGTCGGCAGCTGGCCGCGGCGGTGCAGGAGGAGTTCACCGGCTCCGGTGGCACCTACGGCTCGCCTAAGGTCTGGATCAGGCTGATCCGGCAGGGCTGGCGGGTCTCGGTGGACACCATCGCGACGGTCATGGCCGAGCTCGGCCTGGTGGCCCGCAGGGTCTGCCACCGGAGGGGGCTGACGCGGCCGGGTAAGCGGCCGGCCGGCCCGGATTTCGTACGGGTCCCTCCCCCCGGTGGCCTCGCCGTCTCCTCGTCGCCCGGGTACTCCGCAGGTACGGAACGTCGGCTCAACAGGCGGCATTCACCCGTCCGGCTTAGCCTGTAACCGGGGTCTTGCGCGGAGTGCGGGTATTCCGCCAGGCAGCAGACCGTGAACGCCGCCGACATCAAGGGCCGTCGAGTTTCCTGCCCCAGCCATGCCGTACGAGCCTCCCCGGGCCGGCCGATCGCGCCGCTCAGCAGTAGTTCCTCATTCTCATTCGGAGGACGAAACCATGAGTGTCTTCACATGGGCGGCTACAACGCCACGCACTAAAACATCCGCTACGTGTCGCCTACTTCCGGACGCTGGGTACAACGAGAGTTCGTCGGAGGTACGAACAAGGTTTGGACCATCACCGCCCAGCCGGTGACTACAACTTCGTAGTCCAGGCATGCAACCGCGGCGGCGTTCTGACCAGCTGTACCCGGTGGTCCCCGCAGATCTACCTGAACGCACGCCCGTACTGATGGTTTCGAACCTCTGTAAGGAGCAGTCATGGGCACGCTTCCGCGCTCGACATCTCGCTGGCCGCGCCGCTTCGCGGTGAGCGCAACAGCACTGGCCGTGGTCGGCCTCGCGGTCTCGCCGGCTGCGACGGCGACGGCTGGCGCGGCGCCCGCCAGCCTGGTCACCCTGACCGGGTCGGCCCCGGCCAGTCTGGACAAGGCACCGCAAGGCCTCTATTTGTTCAGGTACACCTACCGGGGCCATCTCAAGATCGGCGGCGGCAACTTCACCCTCGGCGGCAAGGTCTACGTGGCCGTCAAGTTCAACTCGGGGCAGGTCAAGTACCACGGGAACGTGATCGCGAAGACGAATTCCGGCGTTCCCGGCGGGGCCGTCTATCTGGAGACGAACATCGCCGCTCCCTGTGCCCCCGGGAACAACGGCTACGCCCAGGCGTAGCACTACAGCACCAGGACTTGGTCGCCGAGACTGCCGGTGGCGATCTGTGTGCGGATCGACTGAGCACCCTGCGCGCGGCTCACAGCCGTACCTCAAAGCCGTGATCGGCCTTGGGGACCAACGGAACAGCCAGCATCGGCGAGATTGATCTTGAATGGCTCACCGTGATTCTTAAGCACGACTGATCTGTTGCGTGCCGGTGTTCGCTGAAGAATCCACGGTCGCTCGCTGCGGGTGGTTACGTCCGCCGCATGCAGGTGGTGACATTTCTGCGCGAGCAGATCGACGGCAGTACAGGGCGCTAACGCCCGCCGCCGAGGGTAGCACTTGATGTTGCGTGCGAAGCGTGGCGCTTGCTTCATCCCTGGATGGACGACACACCAGCACTTTCCCAACTGCCTTGCCCGCGTTGCGCGCTGCGGCGCGCGAGGCGGGCTTCACCATGTCGTGTGAGGAGCGAACCGGAAGCTTGCTGGCCGTACTTGCGGCTGCCCGGCCGGGTGGCCGCATTCTCGAACTCGGCACGGGTGTGGGCGAAGGCACCGCTTGGCTCCTGAGCGGGATGGACGGAGCCTCTCGTCTGGTCACGGTCGAACTCGACGCTGCTGTCCAGGCGGTTGCCCGCGAGCAGTTGGGGTCTGACCTGAGGGTGACCTTTCTTGGAAGCCCGGGGTTTGGTTGAGCGTCTCCCGGACCCGAAGGACCGTCGGGTAAAGCTGGCCGCCGCCACTGCGCAGGGCCGCGGCACCGCGCGGCAGCTGGGCCAGTCCCTGGACTTTGCGAGCCAGCCGCTGGCGGAACTGTCCAACGAGGAGCGCACCACTCTGCGCGACCTGCTCCGGCGAATGCTCGGACCGCCGGTCTGCCTTCGGTTGCTCCTCGTGAGGAGCCGCCAGTGACTGACGGCGGCGCGCTTGGCCGCCCGTTCATCGCGGGAAAAGGCTGGTCAGAGGGGTGCGATGCCATATCAGCGACCGAAGCGACGCAGAATCCCTGTACATGAGGAGCTAGGCAAGTTGGCGTCCGCTCCATTTATAGGAGACTTGAGTCGCTTGAGTCGCTCTACCAGGGTCCCTATGCCATCTGACCTGCTGCTTCTCGGGAGACTCCGGCAAGCGACTCAGAGCGGTACGGGGACCAGGTCGCGCCGTCGTCGCGGGGCCGCTGAACTACGTCAAAGCCACACGGAGCGGTCGGCGGGCTCTGGCCGGGTGGTGAGGTGTCGGCAGACTCCGCCTGCTCGCAGTTCCCACCGGGACAACTGAGCAGGAAACCGGCCTGGAAGGTGAGCAGTCGTCCGACGGAAGGTGAGGCATTCTCTGACGCAAGGAGTGCCCCCATGGCCCACGTATTGATCATCGGAGCCGGTCCTGTTGGCCTTGCCGCTGCGATGCTGCTCGCCGCGGACGGCCATCGCGCCACCGTGCTGGACCGGGATCCGGCTGCCGCACGAACGGTGGAGGCGGCCACCGGCGGCGACTGGCGGAGGCCTGGTGTCAAGCAGTTCGGGCATACGCACATCCTCATGCCGGGCGGCTTCCGCCTCCTCGACAAGGAACTGCCGGGTGCCGTCGACCGCATCCGCGAGGCAGGCGGCAAGACTTACAACATGATCTGCGGTACCTGGAACGCGGGGAGTGCCGGCCCGCGACAGGCGGGTGACGAGCGCTTCGAGACCGTCACCGCCCGGCGACCTGTCCTGGAGGCCGCGCTGTTCGCCACGGCGGCAGAGACGCCCGGAGTGCGCATCCTCGCCGGGACCAAGGTGGTGTCGCTGCTCGTCGGCGAGTCCCGCACATCCGGCCGCACGCATATTGCCGGAGTGGTGACCGAGTCCGGGGCGCGAATCGAGGCCGACCTCGTCGTCGACGCCTCAGGTCGGCGGACTGAGGTGCCCGATCTGCTCACGCAGGTGGGCGGCGCGCCCGAGGTGCTGCGCGAGGAGGCGGGATTCCGTTACTACACCCGCTACTTCCGCGCCGACGAGCGGGGAGTGCCGACCCCCCGGACCTGGCCACTGTCCCACCACAACAGCATCTCCATCTCCACCGCCCCTGGAGACGGCGACACCTGGTCGACCACCCTTGTCACCGCCGACCGCGACCAGGAGCTGCGCCCGCTGAGCCGTGTGGACGTGTGGAACCGCGTGCTCGCCCTGTACCCCCACGCCGCCCACTGGAACGAAGGTATCCCGCTGACCGAGGTGAATGTGGTGGGCGGCACCCACAACAGTCAGCGTCGCCTGGTCGCCGACGGGCAGCCGGTCGCCACCGGGATCATGGCGATCGGCGACGCGCGGATGACCACCAACCCGCAGTTCGGCGCGGGCATCACGACCGGTCTGCGCCACGCGGTACGGATGCGTGACGTGCTGCGCCTGCTCGGCACGGACGATGCCGTCGAACTCGCCCTGAGCGTCGATCGTGAGATCGACGCGGAGTTCGGGTCCTCGTGGCAGGACGACGCCGCCTGGAACCGGCACCGCACCGCCGAGATCGATGCCGAAATGCGCGGCGAGCGCTACGAGACGGACGACCCGGGCTGGGCGCTGCGCTCCATGGTCGAAGCCGTTCTCCTGGAAGACGGTGACATCCTGCGCGCCTGGGGCGACGTCGGTTCCCTGCTCGCCTCCGCCGACGAGGCCTTCGTGAAGAGCGGCCTGGTGGAGCGGGTGGTGACACTCGGCGCCGACGCGCCCCGCTACAGCGAGCCGGGTCCGAACCGGGAAGAGCTTCTCGCCGCCGTGCGCGACGGGGAGTAGGTGCAGCGGCCACGCCGCGGTGGCCACCGATTACGGTCTCCCGAACGGACCTCCCGGACGCGGTGGACGGCTGTGCTGCTGCGGTTGGAAAGGGCGATGGACAGAACCTGTCAGCGTGACGCGGCCCATGCGGCCCGAACGCCGATCGGCAGATGCCGGCACCGGTGGTATCTGGTGGTGCTGCCACTGCCGAGCGGCGTCGACAACCAGCACATCGGACGGAAACGTGATGTCAGCACTCCAGGGCTCCGGCGCCCCCCGGTCCCACGTCAATGGCGAACGGGAGCGCACGATCTACGCCGGCGTGCTCGGCCTGGTACGGGAGGTCGGTTTCGAGGCGCTGACCATGGACTTGGTCAGCGCTCGGCTGCGGATGAGCAAGGCGACCCTGTACCGCCGCTGGGCGAACAAGGCCGAACTCGTAGCTGCGGCCCTGTCACACGCCCAGCCGGTGTCCGCCGACACCATAGACAGCGGCACCTTGTCGCGCGATCTCGACGAGCTCGCGGTGCGGGCCGGCGGCTCCGCTGCCGAGGCGTGCAGTCTCTTCTCCGCGATGATGCATGCGATGCGCACCCGCCCGGATCTGGAACAGTCCATGCGCCGCCACTTCATCGACGTGCAGCTCGAATCGCTGCGCGCGCTCGTCGCACGAGCCGTGCGGCGGGGCGAGGTCGGGCAGGACTGTCCCGCTGTGCCGTACTTCGCCGAACTGGTCGTCGGCGCCCTGGTGTCGAGGCACCTCCTGACGGGGCGTGATCCCGATGCCGCCTATCTGCGGGAGTACTTCCGCTCGGTGGTGCCGCCTAGCCTCGGGTGCCCGCAGCCGGTTTCGGACGGGACACACTGACGTGCCTCAGCGCCGTGCGGAATCCTGCAACGCCGGGGAATTCAACGGCTGGTGCAGGAAACCTGCGGCACATGGTGCACCTGCCGACCGCGGCCGCAGGCATCGGTGGGCGAGCGACGTCTGACGGGGAGATCAGTCTCGCTCCGCTTCGGTCACCTGCTCTGTCTGCCGCAACAGGTGACCGGAACCCACTGCTGGGCCTGGCTTCGAAGTGCGCCGGGCACGTCCCGTTCCGGTGAACTTCCGGGGCCGGGTATCCCGAGGCACAGGGACGGGTCCGCCACGCGTCCGGGCTCTCAGGCGGTGCGCAACTCGCCGGCACGCGTGCTCATCCGCAGGAAGAGCAGGGCGACCAGTGTGATGACCACGGTTGCGGTGATCGCCGTTCCGGCGAGCAGCAACACCTGGTCCCACGGTGTGTGCACGGTGACGGGGACTTTCTCTGCGCTGACCTGGACGCTGTGTGCCTGGGAGTACGCTGGGTCCTCGCACTTAGAGGCGCTGTCACCCGGCAGCGGTGAGCAGCGCCAGGTCTGCATGTCCATGGTGTCGTTCGCGTCGGGGACGGCGAAGCGGGGCAGCAGAACGCCCGCCAGTACCGCGAGGCCCACTGCCGGGGCGACCGGAGCGAGCGTCTGCCAGCCGATCGCGCGGGCCAGGATCCCGCGCGGCGTTCCTGTGGCGATCAGCGAGGCGAGAGCGCGCCGCTGGGCGAGGACCGTGTCGGCGAGCGCCACGAGGAGTCCGGCGGCAGCGATCACCAGGGCCACCAGTGAGGCGTAGCCGACGAGTTCGTACGCCCGCTCGTACAGGCCTGTGCCCGCAGGCTTGTACGGCTCGCCGACCAGCGAGGCGAAGCGGCGGGTGTTCTCCTGCTGTGCCGAGACGGATGCCATCGTCAGCGCGGCGAGGCCTGCTGCGGCCGAGCCGATGACCAGCGCGACGAGCATGGCGGAGAACGTGCGGCTGCCCGACCAGGGATCGGCCGTCATACGCCGGCCGGCGAGCAGCCCGGCGGGCTTGCGGGCGTAGCGCTGGAGGAGACGGCCGATCGTGTGGGTGATCCAGCCTGTGCCGGTGACGACGCCGGTGCCGACGGCGAGGACGCCGATGAGGATCAGTCCTCCGGTGACGAGCATCGGCGTGTCGTTGGTCTGCGGGTGGCGGGTGAAGTAGGAGTGCACCGGTTCGACCAGTGCGCAGGCGCCGAGCCCGGTCAGGATGAGCACGCCGGGCGTGATACGGGGCCTGGCGCGCCGGGTCCTGCGGACCACACCGAGGGGGGTCAGGGCCGCCCTGCGCAGGGTGAGCACGGTCAGTGCGGCGACGATCAGCGGCACGCCCAGGGCGATGCCGGCCATGGCGGCGGTGTGCGGCAGCACATCGGTGGGCAGTGGGCGACGGCCCTGCGCGTCGGGGGCGTCGAGCAGAGCGCGTCCGATGAGGAACACCGCGAAGCCCGACGCGACTCCGGGGACGGACGCGAGTCCCGTCTCCAACGCCACGATCCGCACGACCTGACGTGGCGTCGCCCCCGCCATCCGGATCGCGGCAAGCCGGTGCTCGCGCGCGGGCGCACCGAGCCGGCTGCACTGCGCGACCAGGGTCAGTGCCGGAACGGTCAGCAGCACCATCGCGAGCGCGACACCCGGTCGTAGTCCGCTCCCGTTGAGCAGGTCGTTGGTGTAGCGCTCCGCCCGGGAGGGGGGTATTGCGGTCACCGTGGCGGCGCAGAGCAGCGACAGCGTGCCGAGCACCGCGCTGATCGCGGTCAGGACGATGCGCACGCGGTCCGAGCTGCTGCCCGCCACCGACAGGCGCAGCGCGGTCATGGGGCTCACCGGGAGGTCTCCGTCAGGCTGCTGGAGTGTCCGGCGGCCGCGCCGTGTGGTGGGCCGTCGTCGCTGTCCAGCATGCCGTCACGCAGGCGGATTTCGCGATCCGCGTAGGCGGCAACCGTCGCGTCGTGGGTGACCAGCATGACGCTGGTGCCCTGGGTGCGGGCGGCGCGGACCATGTGGCCCATCACCACCTCCCCGGCGAGGCTGTCCAGTGCACCAGTGGGCTCGTCGGCGAAGAGCACCTTCGGACCGGTCACCAAGGCGCGGGCGAGCGCCACCCGCTGCTGCTGGCCGCCGGAAATCTCCCCGGGCAGCTGCTGCGCCAGCTCGGCCACACCGAGCCGGTCGAGCCAGTCGGCCGCCTGCGCCGTCGCCTCCCGCCGGCCGGTTCCGCCGAGCAGCAGAGGCAGCGCGACGTTCTCCACCGCCGGGAGTTCCGCCACGAGTTGGCCGAACTGGAACAGCACGCCGAAGTCTGTGCGCCGCAGCAGGGAGCGCCTCGCTTCGTTCATCTCGTCGATGCGGGCGCCGCGATAGCGGACCTCTCCGCCGTCCGGGCGCAGGATGCCGGACATGACGTGCAGCAGCGTCGACTTGCCGCAGCCGCTGGGCCCGGTGACCGCGACGATCTCTCCTTCCTGCAGCGCGAGCGAAATGCCGCGCAGGGCCGGACTTGGTCCGTACGACTTTGTCACGGCACGGGTTTCGATCACCATCAGTGCACCTCCAGGCGCAGGTCGGCGACGCGCTCCGTTGCGGTCTGCATCCACCGCAGGTCGGCGTCGAGGTGGGCGATCGCCAGGTCGGCGGCGAGTACCTCGGCGACGGCCGTGCCCGGGGCGGTCTTCACCGCTGTGAGTTCGCGCATTCGCGCAAGGTGGGCGGCCCGTTGTTCGGACAGCTGTCGGCGGGCACTCGCCTCGTCGGCGACGAGCAGGGCGATCACCGTCTTGGCGAGCAGGGTGCTCGACAGATGCGGAGCCGGCGGCTCGGGCGTACCCAGCCAGTCGGAAAGCGACCGGCGGCCGTCATCGGTGACTTCGTACGCCGTGCGATCCGGTCCGCCGGCCCGCTCATGACCCGCTTGGCTGGCCAGGCCGTCGCGGACGAGACGGTTGAGCGTCGCGTACACCTGCCCGAAAGCCAGTGGCCGGGCGCTGGGCAGGCGCGTGTCGTGCGCCCGCTTCAGCTCGTACCCGTGCAGCGGGCGCGGCGACAGCAGGCCGAGAAGGATGTGGGACGTGGACACATCCGCCACTATTTACTAAGCGAATAGTCGGGGGCAAGTCGGAGTGCGCCCGGGTGCTGCTCACCGGCGGACGACCACATCAAGGCGCGCCGGATGCGCCTGGACTTCTTCAGTTTCGAACCGACGTGCAAACTCTGGCTGTTGGGCAACCACCGTTCCGAGGTCGGCGCCGGCGGCCGCCGGTCAGAACCCGGGACACGCGCCGGGCGGTCGCCGACCGCCCGGCGCGTCCGTCATGAGGCGAACCGTTTGCTGACCTGAGTGAACACGGCCTTGGCGGCGTCACCGAGGTAGGGCCCCGCCAGCCAGACCGACGGGTCCGGGCCGATGGACGTGTTCGACACCAGAGCGGTCTTTCCGTCCGGGCCGATCGTGAACCACCCGCCGCCCGAGGACCCGCCGGTCATGGTGCAGCCGACCCGGTACAGCGTCGGCTCGTCCTTCTTCAGTGACAGACGGCCCGGTCTACCGGTGCAGGAATGCATCGTGCTGCCGTCGAACGGCGGAGCCGCCGGATATCCCCAGGCGCTGAGCAATGAAACGTCCTGCACCGCGGGGCCGTTGAACGCGACGGGCAGTGCCGTGCCCACAGCCTCCTCCAGCGATGCGGCGCGGGATCCGGGAGCGGGCGCGACGTGCAGGACGGCGAAGTCGAAGGCCGCTCCGTTCCCGCCCTGGGACGTACCCTCGGCGATCCACTGGTCCGAGGTGGCCCCCCAGTCGGCCCACCAGGTGCCGAAGGGTGCCATCTGCCGGGCGGAGGCGGTCGCGAGCCGGTCTGCGGGCAGGGCCTGGTCGTTGAAGGACGGCACGAAGACGATGTTGCGGAACCAGCCACCCTCGCGCCCGGCATGGACGCAGTGGCCCGCCGTCCACACGAGATTGGAGCGACCCGGGCGCTCCGGGTCCTGCACCACGGTCCCGGAGCAAGTCTGAGACCCCTTCGGGCTGTCGAAGAAGACCTTGCCCACCGGCGCGGCGTTCTGGTGGTACGGCGCGGGCAAGGGCTCGGCCTCCACCGGGGCCGGCTCCGGATCGGTCACATCCTGCGCGCCGGTGATGTCCCCGCGCACTTCCTTGCCGGGATCGCCCGCCTCTCGCATGCGCTCGGGCTTCCACAGCCCCTCGATGACCGGGTTGCTGAAGTCCGCTGCCTCGCGGGCCCATCTGTCCGCGCTCCAGTCGCCCCGTCCGTCCTTCCGCGCCTCTGCGGTGCCCGTCGCGTCCGACCCGCACGCAGTGAGCAGGACGGCGAGGGCGAGAAGGCCGCCTGCCGTGCCGAGGCCGCGGCGGGAGCGCCTCCGGCCTGCCCGGCCGAAAAGGCGGAGCGTAAAGAACGGCTTCACTGTGGAACTCCCTGATGCGTGGCCCGTCGTCCTGGGCAGGCTTGCCCCGCCGGCGCCCCCAAGGCGGCCGCGGGCAAGCCTGCCGCGACATGTCGTGGTACCTACGTCGGTGCGCATGACCCGGTTCACTGCTTGTCGGCGTGGCCCTCCCGTGACGCACCCAATGCCCGGCCGCACGCCGCTTGTTGCGGGGCACAGGCGCTCGCCCAGGCGGCGACCGTGTCCGCCGGGACGGGCCGCCTCTCCGCAGGGTCGAGTCCGGAACTGCCCCCGGTGCTGGGGTGCTTGAAGCCGTCGTGCGTGGTCTATCCAAGCGGCGGCCACAGAGCCGTGGAACGTGGAGCGGACCCTGGTGATCCATGTGTGGCAACAGTCGTCGTCGTACGCCCCGGCCGGGCAGACCTCGTCCGGGCCGAGGATCCACGATGGCTGCTCGCCGGATCGGGCGCCCGCTGATCTCCGCGGCCCGCGTGCGCGGCCCCCCGGCGGGCGATGGGGCGGACCAGTGCCGGCGACAAGAATTCGGCAAGGAACGTCCAAGTCCGTCCGACCACTGTGAATCCGCCCTCGTGTCTTACCCGGGGCACGCCACAACGAACCTGATCGATGGATGAGGACGCCACAAGATGAGGCGGACCACGGACGCCGTGCCAAGCACCGTCGGTATGAGGCTGCAGTCCAACGCGGCCCTGAGTGACAGATGTGAGGAGTTCATCCGAGAGCTGTACGCCGAGCACGGAACACTGCTGCTGCGCTATGCCGCGCGCCTCCTGGGAGGCGACTGGCACCGTGCCGAGGACATCCTCCAGGAGGCCGCGGTCCGCGCCTGGAAGCATGCGTCCGCACTGGACATGAACGTGGCCGAGGCGCGGCCGTGGTTGTACACGGTCGTGAAGAACCTGGTCATCGACCAGCATCGCGCGCGAAAGGTCCGCCCCGCGGAGGCCATGTCGCTCCAACTCCTGGACATCTCCGTGGCGGACGGGACGGAACGCCTGCTCACGTCCCAGGTCGTCATCGAGGCTCTGGGTGAAGTGACCGATCAGCACCGCGAGATCATCAAACTCATGTACTACCTGGAGTGCAGCGTGGCCCAGGTTTCGGCACACCTCGGCATTCCGCCCGGCACGGTCAAGTCCCGTTCCTACTACGCGCTGCGGGCCCTGCGGAAAGTGCTGGAAGACCGGGGTGTCACCGGCTGAGGTGTCTTCGGGCGCGGCGCGCTCCGGCGCGGACCGATCGGCACCCGCCTCCCATGGCGCCCCGTCTTGTGCGCCGGCCGCTGCGTGCTCGGCTTCCAGCCATGCCGGCCGCCCCGGCCGGGGCGGTACCAGGTTCAGCCCCTTTTGTCGCGGTCGCGCTGCCCGTGCAGGCCTCTGGTGACCGGATCGACCAGGCTCGCCACTGCCGGCGCGCCGACACGGCGTCACGGCGTCACCGCGTTGCCGCTACACCTCGATTTCCGGTAACGGCGTCCCTGCTCACGATCAGGTCGCCGCTCTTCGCCGGCCGCCCGCACGGGTTGTGGCTCGCGACGGAGTCGAGGGCCGCGCATCGGGGTCCCTTCCGCGTCGCTTGACAAGCGCATTGCAATGAAGCCTGCTTCACCCTTCCGATGTTCAATGAGCCACGCCGGTAATTGACTGGGGAGGGGACCGTTCCGGCCGAATGTGATCCGGGGCGATTCGGCCGTCGCGCCCGAAACGGACGCACGCGGGTCGACGGTCGCCAGGGAAGTTCTCTTTCCGCGCCGTTGCGTCCTGGCCACTGATTGAACGCGCAAGGTATCTGAAACGCATGGGGTGCGCGTGCCGTTGCTGCGAGCGCTAGGCAAACTCGGGAACGCCGATCGGTTCCCGCACAATTCAGCACAGCCAGGAAGGATGCGCACCATGCGGAAGACCACTCGATGGACTGCGGCCGGCGTTCTCGTCGCAGGAGCGATGCTGGGATCGACGGCCGGTACCGCGCACGCCGAGCCCTCCTCGCTCTACGCGCCCTCGGTGCTGGTCCTGACCACGGCACACGGAGAGAACGCCGCCACCGCGACTCCGGAGCGCGCCGTGACCCTCACCTGTACGCCCGACGCGACCGGCACGCACCCGGCCGCCGAGGACGCCTGCGCCGCCCTCACCCAGGTGAACGGCGACTTCAGCAGCCTGGCGGAGATCAGCCGTGGCCAGCCCCGTTTCTGCACCAAGGAGTACGACCCCGTCACCGTCACCGCGCAGGGGGTATGGCGCGGCAAGCGCGTGACCTACGAGCAGACCTTCTCCAATGAGTGCCTCAAGAATGCCGAAGGGTCGGGCGTCTTCGAATTCTGAGGGCATCCGGGTGCAGCGGCTCATGGGCATCGATCGGTGGTTTCGGCCACCATCGGTGTCCTTGCCGATGGAATTCGGGTGTATGCCTATGCGTACGGGTACGTAACCGATAGCGGAAAGTGGGAGCAGGCTGTGCAGCGTTTATGGGCAGTGAGTGCGGCGCTGGTGCTCGCGGGAGCGGGCCTGACAGGCGCGGCGGTGCCGTCGGGCGCCGCGATGGGGGGCAGGGGGGCGACGGCATCCGCCTCCGCATGCTCGACCGCGTGGGGAAGCGGCGTGAAGTCGGCCGCTGAGGCCGGTGCTGTGCCGCTGAGGAACGTAACGGTGAGCCGGGGCGCGTGCTTCGACCGCATGGTCTTCGATGTCACGGGCGCGTCGGCCAACGTGGGCCGTCACGTCGGTTATGTCGAGGCGTTCCGTCAGGACGGCTCGGGTGACCCGATACCTGTGCGCGGGGGCGCCGTTCTGCAGATCCTCGTCTCCGCTCCCAGCTATGACCCGCTGACGCTTCGCCCGACATATGCCGGCAGGGCCGGCAAGCCGTTGCCCGGCGTGGAAGTTGCCGGGTACAGGACGTTCCGGGACGCCAGGTTCGGGGCGAGCTTCGAAGGACAGACGCAGGTGGGGCTCGGTGTGAGGGCACGGCTGCCGTTCCGGGTGCTCCAGTCCGGCGACAAGCTGATCGTGGACGTTGCCCATACGTGGTGATCCGCGCCCCCGGGCGCCGCACCTGTGCTGGACGCACCTGGCCCGGATCATGCGACACGCGAACCGGTGACGGTCCAAGGCGCGATTCCCGGCCGGCCCGTCGCGGCCGGCCGGGAATTCCCGGAGTCGTGTCATGTCGCTCCGTCGCCTCCGGAGCCGATGCTGGCTCTGGCCGTCCCGCAGCTGCCCGGACCGGCTGCACGGCAGCCCGTTCACGTCTCCGCCCGTCATGATGCGATCTGTCGGGCGGCGGGCTCGTCGGCCGCTCGGGAGGCGGCGAGCAGGACGGCGCCCAATTGCACCGCGACCAGCTTGCGGATCTCGATCGAAGGGCCCGGGGAGTCGGCCTCGGCTTCCCTGAACCAGCGGTCGAACCGTTCTGTGAGCAGGCGGTGCTGTTCGCGGATGGCCGGTGTCGGGTTGCCCGCGGCGATCTCGGCGTCGAGCATGCGCAGGAACACGCCAAGCAGGCGGAGCCGCCGCAGATGCACCGCCTGACGGCTGTCGAACTCCTCCGCGACCGTGGCCTGCCGGTCCAGGCCGGCAGGCGCTTCTGCCTGCTCGGCGAGCCTGCGGAAGGTCTCGAGCGTGGCCTCGGTCGAGCGGCGGAACGGCGACCTCACAGTGAGGTCACCCGAGACGGCGCCAAGGGCCGCTTGGAGCGTCTCGATCAGCTCGCGCCGTGCCGCCGCCCCGGCGGTGGCGATCTCCTGGTAGGTGCGGCCGGTCACCGTCTGGTCGGACACTCGCGCGTCGGCCCAGTAGGGCACCTCGGTCACCAGGTGGAGGGCACCGAACCGGGCCGCGTAGTCGGCGCTGCTGCCGCCCGCCCCGAACGCGGCGCCCACCTGCGCTCCGTTGGGAGTGGTGTAGACGGCCGGGGCGATCGGTTTCGAGCCGGGCAGTTCCGGCTCGCCGTGATGCAGCGGGAGGCCTTGCAGGCCGGGCAGTTCGGCCAGCCGCTCGGCGAGCGGCACATCGTCGCGGTTCAGGTAGAAGAACGCCCCCTGGTACTCGCCGTTGTGCAGGGAGCAGACCAGGGACGGTTCCACCTCGTCCATGAGCCGCATCAGCGCAGCCGTCTCCGGCAGGGTGCGGTCGAAGTGGTAGTCCTCGTCGATCAGCGGGAAGGTCCATTCGACCTGGTCGGCCAGATCGGGACGGTAGAAGTGCTCGACGTAGGCGCGGCGATCACCGGGACGGCCGAACCAGCCCTCGTTGAGTCTGGCGCCGTCGGGATCGGCGCACGGTATGAAGTGCCAGCGGTGGCCCAGTTCGGCCCGCAGCGCGGCGTCCCGGCACAGCAGCTCGATCAGGGCGCTGACAGTGAGGGCCCCGACCGGCTCATTGGGATGCGGCCCACCGATGACGACCGCGTCCGCAGGGCCATTACCGACCGTCAGCACGCGCAGTGGTTCACCCAGGCGCGAGGTTCCCACACGCTGCAGCCGTACCAGGCCAGGATGGGCGGCGGCCACCGCGTCGAGCCCGGCGTGCATGACGTCGACGGACGGGAACATCGCATAGCCGGGCACCCGGCTCATGAACTCTGAAACTCTCATAATCTCATTACTGTAATAATAAGATTATGAGAATCCCAAGAGGGGAGGCCAAGGAACGCAACCGCCGCGCCCTGCTCGACGCCGCGCGCCAGGTCGTCGCCAGGGACGGCCGCCGAGCCCGGCTCGACGAGATCGCCGAACAGGCCGGCCTGACCACCGGCGCCGTCTACTCGCTGTTCGGCAGCAAGAACGGCCTGCTGACCGCACTGGTCACCGATTACCTCGGCCCGCACTATGAAGGCATGGAGCAGGCCGCTCCCGCCGAACTCAACCTTGTGGAGGCGGCCGGCGCCTTTGCCCGCTACTACCGGCGCGTCTGCGACGACCCCGACGCGTTGCGACATCTGTCGTTCGAGATCAGCCTGCAGGACACGGCCCTGCGTGACCGGGATCTGCAGACCAGGCTCGCCGCGTCCGTCCGGGCCCACGAGGAACGCCTGACCGCGCTGTTCGTCGGCAGATCGCACCATGGGGTCCCTGTGACGCCACGGCAGGCGCAACGTCTGGCCACCGCGCTCAGAGCACTCCTTGTCGGCCTCAGTCAGGGAGTCATCCTCGGCCTCGCCGAAGCGGCCCCGGAGTCGTACTTCGCCGATACCGCCCGCGCTCTGACCGCACCGGATGTACTCGGGCCGCCCTGAGCGTCGGAGGGCCCGTCCGGTCTGGCCCGGCGGGTCCGGTGCGGACAAGGGGACCTGGGTTCTGTCGTCACGCCCCGCCGTCTGCCCGAAGGGCGGGGGCACGGCGGGACTATGACGACACGCCCGCCCGGCCCTCCCGCCAAGGGAGGACCGGGCCGCACTTCGGTCGCGCCACGCGGTTCCTCGGCGACGACCGTCCCCGTCTCAGCGGTAGTAGTAGGCCTTCGCCTCGATCGTGTGTGCTTTGCCCTTCAGGTAGATGCGCATGTAGTACGACGTGCCGGACGACGCGTTCGCCTTCACCGTCATCCAGCCGCCGTTGCAGTAGCCCCAGCCGCCCTTCTTGACGACCTTCTTGTCGCGGGTCCGCACCACGTCGATCTTGTACTTGGTGCCGTCACCGCCGTTCCAGCAGCGTGCGTTGACGCCGAGCGTGCCGCTGCGCGGGACGAAGTCGGGCGTGGCCCAGTACTTGGTGGGCTTGTGGCTCTTCGGGCCCCAGATCAGGTGCCAGCCCGCCTTCGCGGCGGAAGCTTCCCGCGAAGCGGCGGTGCTCGGTGCGCTCTGCGCCGCCGGCGCTGCCTGGGCGGCCGGAGCGGCTATCGCGAGCCCGGTGCCCAGCGCCACCGTGGCCGTCGCCAGGGCGAGGCTCTTTCGTGCCGTCATCGTGTCGAATCCTTTCCCGGACCACCGGCCGGGTTCCCCCGTTGGGCACCCCGTGTCGACCGTGTCCGCGTGGCGCCCGGTGGTCGGCCGCGGCGCCGTCGTGCTGGTCCAAGAAGCTACGGGCGGCCCGTACCGGGCCGCGTCCGGCGACGGGTTGAACTCCCGGCAGACCTGCGGCAGTAGGTACACGGTTCCTGCAACTTTCGTGGTACCGCGGCAGTTTGACGTCCCGCCGCCCGCCCCACGGCTACGCTGCGGCGATGCGGATCCGCCCCCCAGGCCGTGTTGGCCTGGCAGCCGACGCGCTGATTGCCGTGGCGCTCACCAGCGTGGCCGTGCTCCTCGGGCAGGAGGCCGCGAGCCAGGGATGGTCCGCGCTCGACGCGCCTGCGTACGCGCTCATCGGGCTGGTCAATCTGCCGCTCGCGCTGCGCAGCAGGGCGCCGGTCGCCGTCTGCGCCTTCGTCCACCTCGTGTGGTTCTGCTACGTCACGGTCGGCTACTGGCCCGTCGTGAACACCTTCGGGCCGATGCTCGCCGTCTATACGGTGGCGTCGCTGCGTCCCGTACGCACATCCGTCACCTGCGCCGCCGCGATGGCCGGGATCTGGATCTACGCGGGAGTGGTCAGCCACAGCGACTCCATGCCGTCCGTCGTCGGCCAGGCCCTCGTCTTCCCCGCCGTGCTGTGGCGCTTCGGCGTCACCGCCCGCCGTGCCGCCGAACTTGCCCGCAGGCTCCGCGAGGAGCAGGCCGAACGGGCCCGCCGAGAAGTGGCCGAGGAGCGCGGCAGGATCGCGCGCGAGCTGCACGATGTGGTGGCTCACCACATGTCGGTTATATCGGTGCAGGCGGGCCTGGCCGGATTCGTCTTCGACTCGGACCGCGACACGGCGCGTACCGCGCTCTCCACGATCTCCGGCACCAGCGCGGAGGCCCTCGATGAACTCCGCCGCATGCTATGGGTGTTGCGGGCCTCGGACGAGGACGGCGTTCCGGCCACGCCCATGCCGGGCCTCGCGCGTCTGGGGGAGATGGTCGAGCGCGTACGGTCCGGTGGCGTGTGGGTCGACCTGCGGATCGAGGGCATGGCCCGCCCGCTCGCGCCCGGCGTCGACCTGTGCGCGTACCGCGTCGTGCAGGAGGCGCTGACCAACGTACTGAAGCATGCGCCCGGAGCCAGCGCGAGCGTGGAACTGCGCTATGAGCCACGCCAGTTGGAGGTGACCGTCGCGGACGACGGACAGGGGGTGATTCCGGACAAGGTTCGGCCGGGCAGCGGGCATGGGTTGATCGGCATGCGTGAGCGGGCCAAGCTCTACGGCGGGCGGGTCGACATCGGCCCGCGGAGCGAGGGGGGGTTCGCGGTGCGTCTGACCCTGCCCACCTCCACGCAGGCCGTACGCGAGGGAGGAGACACGTCGGGATGACCAGCGTGCTCGTCGTCGACGACCAGTTCCTGATCCGCGCCGGACTGGTGGGGCTGCTGCGCGCGGCACCCGGCATCGAGGTGGTCGGCGAGGCGGGCGACGGCGAGGAGGCCGTCGCCCTGGCCGCACTTACCCGTCCCGACGTGATCCTGATGGACATCCGGATGCCCGGCATGAGCGGCGTCGCGGCCACCGAGAAGATCCTCGCCGACGCGCCGGACCCGCTGCCCCGGGTCCTCGTCCTGACCACCTTCGACCTGGACGAGTATGTCTACGGCGCCTTGCGTGCCGGTGCCTGCGGCTTTCTGCTCAAGGACTCGGGGCCCGAGCGGCTGCTCGCCGCGGTGGCGGCGGTCGGCGGGGGAGACGCGCTCTTCGCGCCCAGCGTCACGCGCCGCCTGGTGGAGGCGTTCGCCCAACGGGCCGGAAACGCCGGGAGAACGGACGAACCGCCGCCCGATCTGGGGGCGTTGACCGCGCGCGAGGTGGAGGTGCTGAGGCTGACCGCCAGAGGTCTGTCCAACCTGGAGATCGCCGGCGAGCTGTTCATCAGCGAGGCGACTGTCAAGACGCACCTCAATCGCACGATGACCAAACTGGACCTGGGCAGCAGGGCGCAGGCCGTGGTGGTGGCATACGAGACGGGTTTGGTCACTCCAGGGTGCGCTGGCTGACCGGCCGCGGACTCAGGGGAACGGGGTGCCGCTGCGTACGCAGATAGCGTGAACCATCTCGGCACCGCCCGCCGCATCGCCTCGGGGCCCTGCACCTCGAGCGGGGGGCGCCCCTGCCGGGACGCCCCTCCAACAATTAAGATCTTCATTGGCCTTCTAGGCCCGGCGGGCGACCCGGACCAGCCTGTCGCCGTCGGGCGTCAGGACCTCGAACGCCGCGATGTCGCCTGAGGCAAGGGAACTTGCGCTGGTCACATTCAGCCTGTCGGGGGCGCCCGGCACTCCGTACCCCTTCTTCGGCACGGTCCAGTGCGCCAGGGCCTCCTTCCGACCTGACGTGGAGACCGCCACGAGCGAGCAAGTGCGCGGGCCCGTCACCCCTCCCAGGGAGAGCGACACCTCGGTGCCCCAGCCCTTCTCGCGCAGTCCGACATCGGCGCGTACACCGGTTTTGGGGTCCGCCGCCCGCAGGGTCTCCCCGGCGGCCTCGGTCCTGGCCCGGGGGTCCTCGTCCGCTGAGAGGCCGGCCAGCGCCCCGCCGCCCGCCAGCAGCCCCGCAGCGAACGCGGCAGCGAGGGCGAAGGCCATGCGCCGGCCCTTCCGGGCGGAGCCGACGGGCTGGCCCGGCTCCGAGTCGGCGGGCTGCTCCGGTGGCGAGGCGGCTCGTGCCCGGACGACGGCCGGACCGGGATCCGGTACGGGTACGCCGTCCCATTCGTGCGGCTCCACACCGGACAACAGGTGGACGACCTCGCGCAGTTCCGCGTACTCCTCCAGGCAAGTACGGCAGCCCCGGAGATGGGACGTCAGTGCCGGGTAGTCCGGCTCGTCCCGCCCGGTCAGCGTTTCGGCCGCAAGGTCAAATTTCAGCTGCTCGCAATCCATAGATCACTCCTGCGTCTGTCGACCCCCGCATACCACCCATGCAACGTGGACTGGTCCTTGTCGGTTCACTGGTGCCGGGACTTCGAGGAGTTTCCGCCCGCTGACCGTTCATCACTCCGCGCGGCCCTGCGCCCGGCGGCCGCGTCCCCCGTCAGCTCTCTGCCAGACCCGCCAGTTTTTCCTTGATCTCCGGGACCCGGTGCACCTCCGGGTGCTCCTCGGCGAGTCTTAGCGCGAGCCCCCAGGCCGTCCTTGCGGCTGTCGGTTCACCTGCGTGCAGATGGGTTTCGCCGAGGCGCAGTAACGTACCGACCCTGGTGTAGGAGTCCCCGGCGGCCTCCATCAGGTTCAGGGCGTTTCTGTAGCACATAACTGCCAGCCGGTGGTCGCCGAGGTGGTGGTGGATGTGGCCGAGGCTGTCCCATGCGAACGCCTCGCGCTGCGGCACGCCGCCGATCCGGCGGAAGCTCGCCACCGACCGCAGACAATAGGCCAGGGCCTCCTCGTGGCGGCCCAGTACCGACAGGACCCACCCCACCGCGTTGCAGGCGTCGGCCTCCAGTCCCGGGTCGGAGCAACGCCGCGCGAGGGCGAGGGCTTCCACGCTCCTGTCCAGGGCGGGGCGGTTGTGGCCAGCCGAATGCAGCAGGCCCGCGAACGAGAGGTGGACGAGGGCCTGTTCGACTGGCTCGTCAGCCGATTCGAGGAGGTCCGATGCCTCCTCCAGGTGGGACATGGCGTCCGCGTACCGGTGCGACCGCGCCCGGCATCCGGCGAGCGCCCGGTGCAGCCTCGCCTGCTCAACGCGGTCGTCGGCGCGTTCGGCGGCCTCCAGGGCGACGGCCAGGATCGAGGCGGCCTCCGGCGAGCGCCCCTGCGCGTCCAGATACCCCTGGAGCCGCCAGGCCAGCTGCGAGGCGTGCCTGTCGTATCCCGCGTCCGAGGCGTGCCGCAGCACGGCTTCGAGCACCGGCTGCTCCGTCGCGTACCAGACCATGACCTGGTGCGTGTCCGACAGGTGCTGCCGGACGACTCCCGCCGAGACCTGTGACGCCGCGGGCCGTGGCGTATGGCACAGGCTGGGCCCCCCGGCCGACGCGGTCTGGAGGTAGTGGTCGTACATGCGGGTGCGGGCCGCGGACCGGGCGTCCGCCGTCTCGTGTTCCTGGGCCAGTTCCCAGGCGTAGACGCGCAGCAGGTCATGGAGGACGAAGCGACCTACAGACGGCTCGTTGACCAAGCGCGTGCGGGTGAGCTCGGTGAGCAGGCGGCGTGCCGTGGTCGCCGGCAGCGCGGCCAGACTCGCTGCGGCGGCGGTGGAGATCTCGGGTCCCGGGTGCAGTGCCAGCAGGCGGAAGAGCCGGGCGGACGGCCCGGGCAGGGCGCGGTACGACCAGGAGAAGACGACGCGTACGTCGGCGACGCCGTCGCTGCCGATGAAGGCGTCGAGGCTCCCCTCGGTGGCGCGCATCTCCTCGGCGAGGGCCCGCAGCGAGAAATCCGGGTGCAGTGTCGCGCGTGCGGCGGCGATGGCCAGGGCGAGCGGCAGCCTGCCGCAGAGGTTGATGATGTCCTCGACAGCTTGCGGTTCGGCCTCGACCCGCCGCGATCCCAGGCGCCTGGCCAGGACGGCCCGGCCGTCTTCCATCGGCGGGGCGTCCAGGGTCAGTGCTGCGGCGCCCTCCATGGTGACGAGGCCCTGCAGCTGGTTGCGGCTGGTGACCAGCACCATGCAGCCGGAGGCCCCGGGCAGCAGGGGCCGGACCTGTTCCTCGTCGCGGGCGTTGTCCAGGACGAACAGGACGCGCCGCCGGGACAGCAGCGTCCGCAGCAGGGCGGTCCGAGCGGTGGTGCAGGACGGAACCGCCCCGGAGGGCACGCCCAGCGAGGTCAGGAACTTCTGGAGGATCTCGGCGGGTTCGGCGGCGCGATCGCTCGGGTCAAAACCGCGCAGGTCGGCGAAGAGCTGTCCGTCGGGGAAGCGCTCGGCGATCCGATGGGCGAAACGCAGCGCGAGCGT
Organism: Streptomyces sp. NPDC019443; assembly: GCF_044389785.1. Lineage (NCBI taxonomy): Bacteria > Bacillati > Actinomycetota > Actinomycetes > Kitasatosporales > Streptomycetaceae > Streptomyces > Streptomyces sp. NPDC019443. The sequence goes on along the minus strand of NZ_JBIRYJ010000016.1, from coordinate 121,750 downwards.
GGTCTTGCCGATGCCGGGTGCCCCTCCGATGACGGTGACCGGGGCGGCGGTTGCGTCCACGGCTCCGTGATCGGAGGGCTTGGGCAGCAGCTCTGCGAGCGCGTCGAGTTCGGTCCGGCGCCCGGTGAAGTACGCGGGGGCCGCAGGAAGTTGTGCCGGGCTCAGGGCCGACCGTATCTGTGGGGGAGCAAGGTAGGGAGCGGGCTCGGCTGCGCCGCGTTCCGGCGTCGTGGCGTCGGCCGGTCCCGGCAGCCGGGCCGACCGACTGCCGCCGCTACCCGTGACGCCGATGCGCGGCACCCGAGGCGTGTAGTGGCTGTCGTATCCCGCGGTGACGATGGACCGGGAGGAATGCTGGATGAATCCGAGGTCGTGGCGGAGGATCGCCTGCTGCAAGCTGCTCACCGAGGGGCTCGGCCGGAGGCCAAGCTCCTCGGACAGGTGCTTGCGCAGTTCCTCGAAGCGCGCCAGGGCGTCGGCGTGACGGCCCGTGAGGTAGAGGGCGCACAGCAGCAGGCCCCACGCCACCTCCCTGAGCGGATACTGCGCCGTGAGCGCCTCGGCCGCGCTGACGGCATGGTTCACGTCGCCGTCGTGCATCAGGGTGCAGATACGCAGCTCTTCAGCGGCGACCCGGCCCTCCTCCAACTGGGCGGCCTGCCGCGCGGCGAAGAGGTGGTCCCGGGCGTCCTCCAGGGCCGCGCCCCGCCACAGGGACAGGGCGTGCTCGATCTCCCGACGGGCCTCGCTCACTCTCCCGGCCGACAGGGAGCGGCCTGCCCGGGCGACCCCCCGCTCGAAGCGGACGGTGTCGCGCGCTTCGGAGGGAATGCGCAGAGCGTATCCGTGGGACTCGCGCACGAGCAAACCCGACTTGCCGTGAGGCGGCCTGCCCGGTTCCAGTACGGCGCGCAGCCTACTGATGTGGGCCTGCAGGGAGGCGACCGCCCGCGATGGCGGGCGTCCCGCCCACAAGTCCTCGCACAGGCGATCGGTGGAGACGGGGCGCCCCTCCTCCAGGAGCAGGCGCACGGTGAGCACGCGGCGCTTGGGCGGCCCGAGATCCAGCACCGTCCCTTCTCGCCTGATCGTCAGTGGTCCCAGAAGGCCGCACCAAAGGCCGCTTGCCGCACCCGGCGCCTCGATGTCTGCTCTGCGCTTCACTGCTCTCGTCCCTGGTCGGGTGTCGGCGACGGCCTGGCCGCCGAGCCGCCTTACGGCAGGGCGTCGGCCATGGACATGGCACCGTTTCCCTCGGTGCGTCCTGCCCTGCACGGACCTACGGGGTGGGGGGACTTGAGGTTCGAGTGAATTGCCGGGTTGCCCCCGGTGACACGCAGGACGACCCTCACTGCCTTGAGGGAAGGGAACATGCTCGTTTCAGCCGCCTCAGCGTCACGGGGCCCTGACGAATGAGCGGTCGGCATTGCTCCTAGGATCTTCAGCCCCCCGGCGACGGCTGCCGCGGATCGACCAAGGCATCGCTTCGTGGCTGATCGCCTCCTCCTTCGAGGACGATGAAGGCGTGCGGTGGCTGCGCCGGGCTGCTTGCGGACTTGCCGGGCGCTGGTCCCGGCGGCAGCTGTGAGCCCGGCTTGCCCGGGGCGGGCAGGTCGGCACACCAACGAGGGCTCTTACGCTGCCGGCGCCAGGTCGCGGGCGGCGCCGGTCTGCTCGTAGGCGTGCCCTACTCGCAGCACTGCGGCCTCGCCCAGAGGCCTGCCCATGAGCTGCATGCCAATCGGCATCCCCTCCGAGTCCCGCCCGACCGGCACGGTCAGCGAGGGCACCCCGGTGATGTTGGCCGGGGCCGACAGCCGCACATACGCGTCGGAGACGCTCTCCATACTGCCGTCGCCCCAGGTCACGGTGTCCTGGCCGACTTTGACGGCGGTGAGGGGCACGGTCGGGGCGGCGATCACGTCGACCGTGTCCAGCATCTGCTGCCAGGCCTGCCGCATGAGGGTGCGGGCGCGCTGGGCGCGCAGGTAGTCCCCGGCGCTCATGAGCTCGCCCGCCTCCAGGAGGATGCGGACGTCCGCCGCGTACAGATCGGGCATCGCCCGCAGCGTCCGCTCGTGGTAGGCGGAGGCCTCGGGCACCATCAGCCCCCACTGGGTGGCCTGGATGTAGCGCGTCATCGGGATCTCGACCTCGACGAGCCGCGCGCCGAGGGCCTCCAGCTGGCCGATGGCGTCCCGTACCGCGGCTTCGACCTCGGGGTCCACCCGTTCGAAGTAGTAGTTGCCCGGCACGCCGACCCGAAGCCCTGTCAGATCAGTGCCGGGGCCTGGCCGGTACTCCACGGGCGGGGCCGGAACGGAGGCCGGATCGCGCGGGTCGTGGCCCACCAGGGCGGCCAGCACCAGCGCGGCGTCCTCCACCGTACGCGTGATGGGCCCCACATGATCGAGCGACCATGCCAGCGAGGTCACGCCGTGCCGGGAGACCAGTCCGTACGTCGGCTTCAGGCCGACGACCCCGTTCAGCGCGGCGGGCACCCGGATCGACCCCCCGGTGTCGGTACCCAGCGCGAAGGTCGCCGCACCGGCGGCCACGGCGACGGCCGATCCACCGCTGGAGCCGCCGGCCACCCGGCCCTGGTCCCAGGCGTTGTTGGTCTGTGGCGTGGTCAGGCCGTAGGCGAATTCGTGCGTATGCGTCTTGCCGACGAACGCCGCGCCCGCTGCGGCGAGTCGCGCGGCGACCGCGCTGTCCGTTTCCGCCAGGTGATCTGCGCGCACCTGGGAGCTGGCGGTGGTCGCCATCCCTGCCACGTCGATCAAGTCCTTCAACCCTGCGGGAATGCCGTGCAGAGGTCCCCTCGTGCCGTCGGCGGCGACCTCGCCCGCCGCACGCCTCGCCGCGTCCCGGGCGTGGTCAGCCGTCACCATCGTGTAGGCCTGCAGGCGCGGTTCGACCTGTTCGATGCGCTCCAGCACCGAGTCCACCAGCTCGACCGGGGACACCTGCCGGGCGCACACGGCCTCGGCCGCATCGGCAACGGAGAGTTCATACGGCTGCATCGTGCTGCTCCCCTCCCGCGCAGTACGCGGCGGACGGCGGTGTGTCGCTGAAGTCCAGCTCGCGCAGGACGGAGACGACGGAGTGGATGTGGTCGGCGGTGGCTGCCACCGCGGAGTGGCGCTCGTGTGGCAGCAGGAGCCCGGACCGTGCGGCCCAGCGGGCCGCCTCTGGCGGTGTGAGGTCAGCGGCGGACATGTGCGGCCTTCCTGATCGGGCTGAGGGGCGGAACGACTGCCGCCCCGAACTAAAGCTAACGGCTTGCGTTAGCTGACGATAGAGCCTACAGTCGCTTAAAGCAAACCGATAGCTTTTGCCGGGAAGAGGGCCATGACCAGTCCTTCGAGCCCCGGGGCGCACCCACACACGCTGTACGGGCTACGAGAAGCCGCCTGTTGCGCACGCTCCGGCCGAGGCCTCCCTCTCGCCGGAGTACGGCGGCAGCGCCCTCCCCTCCACCTGTGTCCTCCTCCCGTGCAGCCGTCCAGCCCCTGTGCCGTTTCCGCGCAGGGCATCCGCTCTCTGTAGACGAAGGAAGCACCACACATGCGCACAGCACAGCTCACCGAGGCTGCCCCGCCCGCCACCGTCCCGTCCTGGACCGTCGGCGACATCACCGTCCACCGGATCGACGAGATCCTCCTGCCGCGGCAGACAGGCCCCTGGCTGCTGCCTGCCGCCACTGCGGACGTTGTCGCCGGGCAGGACTGGCTCCGGCCCGACTTCGCGGACCATGACGGCATCCTGCAGATCGACAGCCACAGTTTCGCGCTGGTCGTGGACGGTCTGCGCGTCCTTGTCGACACCGGTATCGGCAACGGCAAGGCACGGGCGAACCCGGCATGGCACGACCTCCGCACCGACTACCTCGCGCGCCTCGCGGACGCCGGATTCACCCCGGAATCCATTGACTTGGTGGTGCTGACCCATCTGCACACCGACCACGTCGGCTGGAACACGCAAGCGGTGGACGGCCAGTGGGTGCCCACGTTCCCCAACGCCCGCTACCTCACGGCGAAGGCCGAATACGACTTCTGGGCCGGGTACGCCATGGAGGAAGCACGGCGCGCCATGTTCCGCGACTCCGTGTACCCGATCGAGGAGGCAGGCCTGCTCGAACTCGTCGATGTGCCGGCCGAGGGAGCCGACATCGCCGCCGGTCTGCGCCTGGTGCCGACCCCGGGACACACCCCCGGTCACGTTGCCGTGGAGGTGGGCAGTGGTGACGCCGCGGCCCTGATCACCGGGGACTGCATTCATCACCCGGTTCAGCTGGCGCATCCGGGCATTGGCAGCTGCGTCGACATCGACCCCGTTCAGGCCGAAGCGACCCGCCGCTCGCTGCTCGCCTCGCTTGCCGACACCGGGACCCTCGTCCTCGGCACCCACTTCCCCTCGCCGACCGCCGGCCGCGTGGTCACCCGTGGAAACGCCTACCGGCTGGAGCCGGTAACCGCTGACGGCCAGGCTCCCACGGCCTGACACGTACGAAGCCGACCCCTGACGGCGGGACTCAGGTGATGGGTGGCTCCGCCGAGGGGCTGGCCGGCGGGGACACCGCAGTCGTTGTGGGCGCCGGGGCCTTGGCGCCGCGTGCCCGCCACCAGTGGACCGCAGGGCTGGCCAGTGTCGTGAGGAGCAGGCCGCAAGAGATCTGGAAGGCCCAGCGGAGCCAGCCGTCCGGAGCACCCTCGACCCGGTCCATGAGCGGGTGAGAGATGGGGTAGGCCAGGACTGCCCCGAGGACGACCAGCCACACTGGCCCGTTCCAACGCCCTCGGGCGAGGATGGTGACCGCGAGAGCGATCACGACGACCGCGATCATTATCGCGGAGTAATTGATCTGCATGGAGGAAAACTTCCTACTCTGTCCGGCTGCTCGGCCTCAGGGAGAGGCGTAGACCGGGGCTTCGCGACGCTTGCCACGGTGGTGCGGCCCCTTGGGTTCACCAGCCGGGGTTCTGCGGCCGCGATCCCTCGAAGGCCGCGGCGGGGCGACGCCGGGAGAGCCCGAACGGTGGGACGCGAGGTCCTGACGGATGCTTGGCCTCCCGGTGCCCGGCCGACCCCGGGCCGTGGTGCCCGGTCCGGTCGCGCGGGACGACTGCGGTACGCCCGGTCTGCCCCGCGGGTTAGGGACGTCTTCCCGGGGCCCTGCCTCCGGAGCCTGGCGTCGGGGGACGCCGCCGGGCCCCGGACCAGGGCCGAGAGGTGGGATTGACCTGCCTGTACGGCGGGGCCTGGCACCCACTGCTACGTGGCAGGGCGGCGGGCGGTTCACCGTCGAAAAGCGATCCGCCGTCCGGGTCGGGACCTGTAGGGCGCACGGTGCGACGGAGGCTTTCACAGGGTGCGGAGCCGTCCGACAGCGGGCCGGGCTAGCCTGCCCATATTGTGTGAGCTGGGGGTTCGCAACAAAGCTGGGGGTTCGCAACAAAAGGGGGAGGGGCATGCGTGAGCGCGAGGGCGGTGCGCTGGGAGATGTGCTGGCAGCCGCGCGTGATCGGGCGTTTGTAGGCCGGGCTGGGGAACTTGCGCTGTTCCGGGTGGCGTTGGCGGGGGAGCCCGGGACGTGCTCTGTGCAGTATTTCCATGGTCCTGGAGGAATCGGTAAATCGACTCTTCTGCGTCAGTTCGCGCGTGAGGCCCGTCGGGTGGGGCGTCCGGTCGTGGAGGTGGACGGCCGGACGGTCATACCGACGCCTCAGGGATTTACCGCGGCTGTTGGTGAGACGGTCGGAGAACCCGGGCTGGTGCTGCTGGTTGACACGTTCGAACGCTGCCAGGGTCTGGAGGGCTGGCTGTGTGAGCGGTTCCTGCTCGGCCTTCCGGTGGGCAGTGTGGTGGTGATTGCCGGGCGCCGGGCGCCGGATGCCCGCTGGACGTCCGACCCGGGGTGGGCGGAGCTGCTGCGGGTCACGTCTCTGCGGAACCTGCCTCCCGACGATGCCGCGCGGCTGCTGCACGCCCGCGGTCTGGCGCCTGGGGCCCACCAGGCGGTGCTGTTCTTCACCGGAGGCAACCCCCTGGCCCTGACGCTGGCGGCCGCGGTGGCGGTGCGGGAGGAGGGAGTCAAGTCCGGCTGGCAGCCGAGCCACGATGTCATCGCCACCTTGCTGGCTACGCTGCTGGACGACATCCCCAGCGCGGTACATCGCAGGGCCCTGGAGATCTGCGCCCATTCCCACGTCACCTCCGAGACGCTGCTTCGTGCCCTCATGGGCGCAGAAGCGCCCGAGCTGTTCGCCTGGCTGCGAGAACAGCCCTTCATCGAGTCGACGGGTGCGGGGCTCTTTCCGCACGACGTGGTCCGCGAGGCACTCGAGGCCGATCTGCGCTGGCGCGACCCCGAGGGATTCGCCGACATGCACAGAACTGTTCACCAGTACCTCGTCGAGCGGGTCCGCGCCGTATCCGAAGCACAGCTGCTCCCTGCGACCAGCGCCCTTATCTACCTCTACCGCAAGGAGGCCTCGGCGAACTTCGGCAAGTGGCGTGAAGGGGATCATGTCAAGGACGAGCCGTATGAGGCGGCCGACCGGGGACGTGTGCTGGAGCTGGCCGAAACCTCGGAGGGCGAGGCGTCCGCGAAGATCTGCGGGTTCTGGCTCGACCGGCAGCCCGAGGCGTTTCGCGTCTACCGCTCCACCGAGACCGGCGAGATCGTCGCGTTCTTCGCGTGGCTGAGACTGCGGGAGCCGCTGGGCACCGACGCCGACCCGATTGTCGACGCGGCCTGGGCACACGCACGATCCGCAGCACCGCTGAGGCCCGGCGAGCACATGGCACTGGCCCGCTTCCACGTCCATCCGCCTCTGTACCAGCGCACCTCTGCGCCGATGGACCTGATGCACTGGCGTGGGCTGGGTGAGATCTTCCGGGGTGACCGGCTGGCCTGGACGTTCGTTGTCAAGCGCGACGACGGCCACTGGGACAGGTACATGCGCCACTTCGCCATGCCGCCCTGCGCCCCACGACCCTGCGTCGGGCAGCACAACTATGTCCTGTTCGGCCATGACTGGCGGGCGCAGCCCGTCGGCCCGTGGCTGGAGGAAAGGTCGAACGCGATCCTTTCCCACGCCTCGGGAACCAGGACATCGCCCCGCAGAGGGAAACACGAGGAACTGGTGGTGCTGTCCAGACCGGAGTTCGACACCGCGGTCCGCGACGCCCTGCGCACCCTCCGGCATCCGGACGCGCTCGCCGACAACCCCCTCAACCGCAGTCGCGTGGTGACCGACAGCGGAATGACCCTCCCCGAGCTGCTTGCCTCCGCGGTCGACCTCCTCAGGGAAGGGCGCTCGGGAGACAAGCACCACCGTGCCCTCACCACCACCTACCTCGCGGGAACCCCCACCCAGGAGGCCGCTGCCGAACGCCTCGGACTGCCGTTCAGTACCTACCGCAGACACCTCACCAGCGGCGTCGACCGCCTCACCGACCTCCTGTGGCGCAGCGAGCTGAAGGGAACGACGATCACCGAGATGAGCCAGGGCGCCCCTCAGCACGGCGGCTGGTGAGGCCTCTGCCATGTACGCAGCCCTCACGGCCGCATGAGCGGGGATCGACGGCATCGGACCGGGATTGCGGCCGGTCAGCGGGACGGGCCGAATCCCTCCAGCGCTTCCCGTGCCAGCCGGCGTGCGTAGGCGTCAGTCAGGCCGCTGGGACGGAAGAGGATGCGGTACATCATCGGTGCCACGACCCGGTCGATGACCGTCTCCACGTCCGGAGTGGCTTCGCCGCGCTCCGCCGCCCGGGCGAGGATGGTCTCGATCTGGTCCCCTGCGTATTCCGAGCACTGGCATGCGTTGTCGCCGTCAGGGTCCCCGAGCAGAGCGTCGCGGATGTACGCCCGGCCCACAGCAGAGCCCATCTCTTCGAGGAACTGTGCGGCCCAGTTCTGCAGGTCCGCCGACAGGCTTCCGTGGTCCTCCGGCTCGGCGTCCGGGCGCAGGTGCTCGACTGCGACGTCCGACAGCAGCTCCTGCAGGTCGCCCCAGCGGCGGTAGATCGTTGACGGAGTGACGCCGGCACGGGCGGCGACCAGCGGAACGGTCAGCTCCGGGCGGCCCACTTCTTCCTGGAGTTCACGCACTGCGGCGTGGACCGCCGCCTGGACGCGGGCGCTGCGCCCGCCGGGGCGGACCATTGTCTTGCGACTCATGGGACCAGCTTAAAGCAAAGTTCTTGCGTCTTGAGGAGTGTCACCTTAGTCTCACTAAGGCGAAGTGTTGGCTTTAATGCACTGTCCGGTGGCCGCGACCGCCTCGGCCTTCCCGTTGACGAAAGGCGCCAGGCCCGTGACCGAGACCCGATGGAACCGATTGACCGCTCCGGAGCTCCGCGCTCTGGCCTCCCAGGGTGCCGTCGTCCTGCTGCCCATCGGATCCACCGAGCAGCATGGGGCGCACCTGCCCACCGGTGTCGATGACTTCCTGGCCGCGGAGGTGTGCCGCAGGGCGGCGAGCGCAGCCGCCGACCGCATTCCCGTCGTCGTGGCTCCGTCCATCTGGTGCGGCCTGGCCGAACACCACATGGCCTTCGGTGGCACCATGACCCTCTCGCTGTCAACCCTTCATGCGTTGCTGAGGGACGTGTGCCGGTCCATCTTGCGCGCCGGTTTCCGCCGGATCCTTCTCGTCAACGGCCACGGCGGCAACGTCACCGCCTTGCACGCCCTGGTGAACGAACTGACGGCCGAGCTGTCCGCGTCCATCGCCGTCACCAGTTACTTCACGACCGGACGTGAGGTGATCCGGGACACCCTGGAGACGCAGCAGCACCTCATGCACGCCTTCGAGGGGGAGACGTCCCTGGCCATGGCGGCGTTTGCGCATCTGGTCCGTGAGGAGATGCTGAGCCAGGCGGTGGGTCCGGCCATATCGCTGCAGGCCGACGACGCCCGCCCCGTCTACCGATCCATCCCTTTCGACGCCGTCACCGAGTCAGGCGTCGCCGGTGACGCTCGCACGGCCTCGCAGGCCAAGGGCGAGAGGATGCTGCAGGGGTGCGCCGAGGCGCTCGCGGAGCAGCTCGCCGGCATCTGGGTGTAGCAATCCTCGCGGTGCTGCGGCCTGTTCGGCGCCGACGGCCCGCGGCTGCGTCGACGTGTGATCCGCCCCCCACTCGGCCGTGGATTCCCGTGCTGCCCGGCCGACGGCGCCGGGCGTGGTCGCGCGCCCTCCGGCATCGAGTCGCTAAAGCGAATTAGTTGCCTTAGTGGTAAGTGGGGCGTAGGGTGCTTAAAGCAAACCAACTGCTTTAAGTGAGGAGAGTCCTATGAGCAGCGCGTCCACGGGCGCACTGGTGGAACGCACCGACATGGCGAAGCGCCTGCCGTTCGCGCTGGATTCATCGATCCTGATCACCCTGCTGGCAGCCTCCAGTGCGCCCACTCCCCTCTACCCCCTCTACCAGGACCGATGGGAACTGTCCGCGCTGGCCGTGACGGTGGTCTTCAGTGCGTACACCCTGGCGCTACTGGCAGCCCTGCTCACCACCGGAGCACTGTCAGAACATGTCGGGCGGCGTCCCGTCCTGGTGGGCGCGCTGGCCCTGGAAGCCGCCTCGATGGCAGCCTTCGCGGCTGCCGACGGCATGGATGCGCTCATCGCCGCCCGCATCCTTCAAGGACTCGCCACCGGCGCGGCCACCAGTGCGGCGGGCGCCGCGCTCGTGGATCTCGACGAGCCGGGGCATCCCGGCCGCTCCGCACTGACCAACAGCATCGCACCCGCGGCCGGCATGGCCGCTGGGGTTCTGACGGCCACGCTGCTCATACGCTACGCGCCCGGCCCCACCGTCACGGTGTACCTCTCGTTGATGCTCGTGTTCACCGCGCAGGCCGTCGCTGTCCTTCTCTTTCCCGAGACGGCCCGCCCTCACCCCGGGGCGTGGCGCTCCCTGCGTCCGCGCGTCGCTGTGTCGCCTGCCGCCCGCCGGGCCCTCCTGCTCAGCGGCGGGGGCGTCGTCGCCGTATGGGCACTGGGCGGGTTCTACTCGTCCCTCGGCCCGGCCTTCGTCCGCTTCCTAGCCCCCGACGCCCCAAAGGCGGCGGGAGGCATGGCCTTCTTCACCCTGAGCCTGTCCGCGGCCCTCACGGTCTGGGCCACTCGCGGTCTGCGCCCCGTGAACGCCGCGCTCCTCGGCAGTGCCGCGATCCCCGTCGCCGTCGCACTGTCCCTGATCGGCATGGACTTGAAGAGCCTGCCTGCCGTATTCACCGCGGCCGTCCTGGCCGGTGTCGCCTTCGGCGCGGTGTCGCAGGGCTCGCTGCGCATGGTTCTCGCTCCGGTTCCGCGACCGGACCGGAGCGCAACCCTTGCCGCGTACTACGTACTCAGCTACGTGGCGATGAGCCTGCCGGCGGTAGGGGCAGGCGTCCTCACGGAGCTGTACGGGCTGCGGACAGCGGCCCACCTGTACGCCGCCCTCGTCGCCCTTGTCTCCACGGCCGCGTCGGCCATGCTCATCGGGTCGCTTCGGCGCGCGTCCGCACACACAACCGAGCCGCTTCCGGAGAGGGCCCCGGCCGCCTGCGCGAACGCGGCTGCCACGATCCGCATCCCCGCCGCCTGCGGGTGACGAACGATGGAGCCGGAGCAGGTGCTGAACCGATATGTGCCCCATGTCGTAGACACATTCAGGCCCGCGACTGCGGGGGAGCGGCAAAGTGAGGAACGCCCAATGGCACTGACCCGGCCGCCAGCGGCACATGAGGCCGAGAGTGCCCTGCTCCAGGACGAGCTCTGCTTCGCCCTGTATCTGGCGGCACGGGCATCAGGCACCCACTATCGTCCGCTCCTGGCTGAGCTTGGACTCACGTATCCGCAGTACTTGGTCATGCTGGTGCTCTGGGAGCGGGGTCCGGTCACCGTCAAGGACCTGGGCGAGGCGCTCAGTCTTGACTCCGGCACGCTGTCCCCCCTTCTCAATCGCCTGGAGGACGCGGGAATCGTTGACAGACGGCGCAGCCAGAGCGATGGACGCCAGGTGAAGGTGTCCAGCACCGAAGCAGGGAACGCCTTGCGTGATCGAGGGCGTGGCGTCGCGGAGTCGGCCCGGAAGGCCCTGGCACTCCACTACTCACCGGCGCAGTACGACGGCCTCGTCCTTTCGCTGCACGAACTGGCCAGGCGCCTGCGGGTGGAGCAATCATCGCGGTAGCTCCCAGCCGGCGCGTTCAACAGGGGCAAGCATCTTCGCGGTCGGATCGACCAGGTCGACCATCCGTTCCCGACGACCGACCTGAGTCCTCATGCCACGACGGTCGCCGGGCCGGTGGGCTACGCCCGGCCCGTCGTGCTTGCTGAGCCGTACGAATCAAGAAGTCAAACGGCCACCGGCCCGCGGACACGTCCCGGTGAACCCGAACTGCCGTTCCGTCGTGGAGAGCATCACGGGGACGCTGCCTGCGCGGATGTCCGACTACCGACCCGTCGACGTGAACACCTCTTGCAACAACTTCTCTGTGAAGGACGGTCCGCACACCCGCCGGGACGATTCCCGCATGCGTACGGAAGACGGGGCGGGGCGACCGCCCCATTCACGTACCGGGACGGTGCCGCACGCGCAGCCCGTAGAGTAGGAGGAACTCCGGCGTCACCCACAGCAGAAAGCCGCCATACCGGCCGTGCGACGGCTGGACCGATCTGTTTCGGAGGGTCCTGTGGAATGCGAGCACGCCCGTACCGCCCTCGCTGCGCAGGTGCTTGGCACCCTCGAGGAGCCGGAGCAGGAGAGTCTGGGGATGCACCTGGACCAGTGCCCGGCGTGCCATTCCGAGTGGGAAGAACTTCTCGGCTTGCTCCCGCTGCTCGACACGGTGATGCCGTACGAGCTGGATGGAGTGCCCACTCCCGACCCTGCGCGGGCCGTCGAGCTGGCGCGCCGCGCTGAGGCGGATCGGGAATGACGCCTACGGGCCGACCAACCGGTTCCCGACAGCCACAGGGCCAATGTCGCTCCCTGCCTCCTGGCCGAAACACACGCAGTCCGCACACGATCTCTGGCTGATCAGGACTCAACTGACTGGCGGCCACGCGCTGGCGAGCCACATTGAGCAGGAAACCGGTCTGGGAAGTGAACAGTGGCGGCCGACATGCTCATGCCCTCGGGTACGGCGGAGGGTTGTGTGATGCATGTTGTGGTGTGCGGTGCGGGTCCCGTGGGTGCAATGGTTGCCCTGCTGCTCGCGGCCGAGGGACATCAGGTAACGGTTCTCGCGCAGCGCCCCGGCCTTTCTTCGTCGGCAGATTCAGGCACCTGCGAGCAGACCCACACCGCGTCCGACCCGCTGCGCAAGACCGAGGAGCCACCGCTTCTCCTGCTTCCCGGAGCCATGCTCATGGCGGCCCGCGAACTGCCCGACCTGGCTCGGAAACTGGTTTCGGCGAGCGCCGCTGTCGAAGGTGGAACGGACCTTGTCGCGCCCCGCGCGGTTGTCTCCTCCGTTCTGAGAGAGGAGCTGTCGCAGACCGACGGCATAAGACTGGAACGCGGAATCGGTGTCGCCTCACTGCTCACCGGCACAGAACGTCTCCCCGGTAGGCCGCACATCCAAGGGGTCCTGACAGACACAGGTCAGGCCGTTCTCGCCGATCTGGTCGTCGATGCGGGCGGCCGTGGCTCGGAGATGGTCAAGTGGCTCAGCGAGGTAGGTGCCCCCAGACCGCTGGAAGATCGCCAGGACACCGGCTTCCGACTGTACACACGCCACTTTGCTGCGTCGGAGACCCGCACCGGGAGCGCAAGATGGTCTCTTCACCACTTCGACAGCATTTCCGTCGCCCTGCTGTCAGCAGGCCAGGGGCCCTGGTCGATGACGCTGTGCATCAGCGACGAAGACCTCGAACTGTTTCCTCTCGCCGGTCCGTCCGCGTGGAGCCGGGCAGCTGGACTCTACGAGCCGCTGCTGCCCCGCTGCAGCGGAAGCCCTCTGCACGGTGTGTGGGTCACATCACGTCTGGACAGCTGCTACCGGCGGTTCGTCATCGGTGGCCGGCCGGTGGCAACCGGAACAGTGAGTGTCGGCAATGCGTGGGCGGCAACCAACCCCCTGCTCGGTCTGGGGCCGTCGATGGGACTTCTGCATGCCGTCCTGGTGAGGGATGCCGTGCGGCAGGGCAATGCTGAGGACGTCGTCCTGCGGTTCGACCGTCTCACCGAGGGCCTTCTGACGCCGCTCCACCACCGGATCACCGACTGGGAGGAACGGCTCCAGACGCGGGACGGCGGTTCCCCGGGGAGCCTTCCCCTTGAGGCCCATGCCCCTGAGGCACTGGCCGGGCTGGGCATGGGACCGGCCGCCGGGCTTGCCCGTGACCTGCAGGCCCGTTTCTCCACTTTGGCGGACAGCGCCGGGTCCTCCACGCGGACAGGCCCGTCCCGCACCGAACTCGTGAAGGCGCTCGCACGCAGCACCATCGGCATATGAGTGAACGACCACCGGCGCTGATCCCCAGCACCGCAACGCCGGTCCGTGAGTTCCGTCCCAGCGGTCCGCTCACGAAGCGCGTTTCTCGGGCGAAGGCCCGGCGGGCGCGGCCCTGAACGGGGACTGGTGCGGAAAACCTGATGCCTCCTGCACACCGCGGGAACGGGGCATGCCACAGAACTGGACCACTGATGAGCAAAGGGTGTCAGAACATGAGGGGGACTTCGGAAGCCGGAGCATCGATGTCGGGTGCCAGTGCCACTTCCCTGCAGTCCGATGGATGCGAGGAGTTCGTACGTGCCGTCTACCACCACCACGCCGCCCCGCTGCTGCGCTACGCAGCCCGCCTGCTGCGCGGCGACTGGCACAAGGCAGAAGACCTGCTCCAGGAAGCCACGGCCCGTGCATGGAAACACTTCGCCTCCGACAGCACCGACGCCATCTCCATCCGTCCCTGGCTGTTCACCGTCGTACGCAACCTCGCCATCGACCACCACCGCGCCCGCGGCATCCGACCCCCGGAAACCCACTCCGTAGACGACCTCGACCTGCCGGTCGACGACGCCATAGACAACATCCTCACCACACAAATCGTCCTGGATGCCCTCGGCCAACTCGCCCCTCCCCACCGGGAGATACTCACCCTGACGTACTACCACGGCTACAGCGTCGCCCAAGCCGCCACATCCCTCGGCATCCCTCCCGGAACCGTCAAATCACGCAGCTACTACGCGCTGCGCGCACTGCGCGACATCCTCCACGCACGCGGTGTCGTCCAGCCCTGACACCCTGATCTCCCGGGCACTGCGGCATTCACCTTCACCGACCCCTCGGCAGCGGGTAGGGGAACCTGAATGCGGCCGCCGCCGTTCGCCCCTCGACATCCGGGGCGTGGTCCTCTCCACGCTCGGCCTTGTGTCACTGGTGTACGGGTTCACCCGCGCCGAGTTCGACGGCTGGGACGCGCCCGTCACCCTCTCCCTGCGGGTCGCCGCCGTCGCTCTGGTCCTGCCCGGCCAGGTGCTGGTCGGGCTCGGGATGGGAATGGCCTTCATGCCGGCGATGAGCCTGGCCACCTACGGGATCGAACCCCGGGATGCGGGCGTCGCGTCGGCCATGGCCAACACCGCGCAGCAGGTGGGAGGCGCGATCGGCACCGCGCTGCTCAACACTCTTGCTGCCGGAGCGACGACCCGCCCATCTTGCCTCGCACGGTGGGTCGGGCCCGGCCCGCAACGCATGGCATGGTCCACGGCTTCACAACAGCCTTCACATGGGCCGCCGTGATACTCGCCGTGTCCGCTCTCGTCGCCTACCTCCTCATCAGGACTCCTGGCGGCGGCTCCGGTACGCCGGAGGTTTCCGGGCAACAGCCTGACGAGCTGGACGGGACCCACAGTTTGCCGGCTGCCGCGAGCCCGCGGCTCAGTCGACCGGCGGCCCCTTGATGTACTTGCCCTGGCGGTCGTAGGGCCATGCGTTGGCTTTGCAGCCCTTGAGGCCTTTGATCTGCTGCATCATCGCGGGAGCGAGCTTTCCTGGGCCTGGGCAGCCCTCGTGGCCGTGTCCCAGACGGTGCCCGACCTCGTGATTGATGATCAGGGCACGGTATTCCTCGATGGGGCCGTCGAACTGCGGTGATCTGAGCTGCCATCGTCTGAGGTTGACGACCACCGTCGAGCCCACGGTGCAGTTGACCTTGCCCTGGGTCTCCAGACCGGCGGCGCCGCAGATGGCGTCGACGGTCGAGGGGGTGGCTATCTTGACCGTGAAGTCCACGGGTCCCGACGGGACCAGCTGGAAGGCATCCCCCTCGGCTGTCCATCCGCGCGGATCCCCGAGGATTGCGTTCACCTCGCGTGCGGTCTCCGGCAGTGACAAGTCCAGGGAGTCCTCGATCTGCACCCGGTACCGGCGGAGGGTGCCTTTTCCGACGGGCCCGAGGGTGTCACGCGCGGTAGCGAATTCCCCGGATCCGGTGGCCGGGATCGACGGGCCGGCCGGCGTGCTCGGCTCGTCCGGTTCAGGCTGCTCCTCCGACCATGCGGGCGTCTCCCGCGCTCCGGCAGTCGCAGCGCCCTTCTGCGGTTCCGGCAGGCAGCCGTAGGTCAGTACGGCGACGCCCGTCACGGAGGCGACCAGTACGGCTGTCCTCCTGTGACGGGGCCGGGCCGCGGGTCGGCGGCGCGACGTCGTACGGGACACGGGTCTCCTTCAGACGCGGATGGTGGCTCCAGGCCCTGACTTTCGATTACGCAGCGTTCCAACGTCGCGAATGCGTAAACGGTTCAACAGCCTTTCGAATGGCGGTCGTTCATGCCCGCAGCCCGACGGGCACGGGAGTGTGAGCACGTGCTGATTGAGTTGGCCGCAGAGAGTCTGGAGCACCACGGCCCGCCCTCAGCACACGCCGTTGGCCGAGCATCTCCGGGACTGCCGCTCGTGCCCAGGGCCTTCGACGGGTACTGGCGTGCCGAGAAGTCACGGTGCACGCCCATGTCCCCCCCGACGCCGCCGGGAAGTGACCGTCCCCGACATGCGGTGAACCTCCTCCCCTTGCCCCTCGTAGGGAGATCCGTGCAGCGCCGCCGGGCGCTGCGGAACAGCGAGGGAAGGCTGGTTGCCATGGTGAGCTGGCGCACCGGGGCGGTCGCGTTGACGGCTGCCGCGATCGTGTTCACGTCCGCGTGCAGCGGCTCCGAAGGCGGGCAAGCCGTCGGCAGGGCGCAGGAGACGGCCGCCGTGAACCCGCAGGACCTGGCCGGGAACGTCCCCGGTCCCGACACCCCGGCCGGGCAACTCGCGCTGGCCAACGAGCCCAAGCTGGGGCCCATCGTGACGGACGCAACAGGATTCACCCTGTACCGCTTCACGAACGACAGCGCACGGCCTTCCGCGTCCGCGTGCGTGGGCGGCTGTGCCAAGCTCTGGCCGCCCGTCCCCGCCGCGGGGGCGACCGTGCCGGCCGGGCTGGAGGCAGGCCTCCTCGGCTCGTTGAAGCGTCCCGATGGCATTGACCAGCTGACCGTGGCCGGCATTCCCGTCTACCGCTATGCCAAGGACACGAAGCCAGGGCAGGTCAACGGCCAAGGTGTGGGCGGGACTTGGTTCGCCACGCTCCCCGAGGAGGGCGTGCCCGGCCTCGATGGCGTACTGGACGCCATCCGCGGCGGGGGCGCCGGGAAGGGCAGCGGCGCGGACGAGAGCGCTGGCAGCGGTGATCTGCCGGGCATGTCCACCGTCAAGCACCCGGAACTGGGCGAGATCCTGGTCGACGGCAAGGCCCGTACCCTGTACCGCTTCACCCGGGACACAGACTGGCCGATGACATCCGCGTGCGCCGGCGATTGCCTGGAGAAGTGGAAGCCCGCCGCCCTGATCGCCAAGAACGATGTGCGAGGCATCGATCCGAAGCTGGTCATCCCCTTCCAGCGGCCCGACGGAACAAAGCAGCAGACCATCGACTGCTGGCCGCTGTACTGGTTCACCGGCGACAAACAGCCGGGCGACGTCAACGGCCAGGGCGCAGGGGGCACTTGGTTCGCGGTGGCCCCCGACGGCAAGCTCGTCAAGAAGTGACCCCCGGCTCGGTGACGCACGCCAACGGCCATCGCGTGCAGGTGCGGCTGGACCCCGAGACCCTGCGTCCCACGCCGCTGAGCGACGAGGCGGTGACCGCCGCGCGACAGCTCATGATGTAGCAGGCCTGACACACCGGTGCCGGGCCGCCGGTGCGGACCGCATCGTCCGCCCCCCGGAAGCCGGTGCGCTGTCAGGCCGGCTCCCCGCTCCCATCCTTGACCGGCAGCTCGGTGCCCCGGAGTTCGTGGTGCCACAGCAGGTCACTCATCCGCTCGATGGCGGACGTGAGATGCCGCCGGTAGGTGCTGAAGGGCAGTCCCAGACGTTCCGCAGCCGCCTCCTGGGTGGGCGCGCCTCTGAAGTAGGTGGCGATCACCGCACGGTGGCGCTTATCCCCGCTGCGCTCGTCGAGCAGGCCCTCGGCGCCGGCCGCCAGAATTTCGGACAGGTTGCGCCCGCTCTCGAGGACCAGACGGCTGCGGTTGAGCGGATTGCCGGCGAGCACCGCCGGTTTTCGCAGCGTGCGCAGTGCTTCCCGGACCGCTGCGTCGAACTCCGGCCGTGACAGCACGAGCAGCCCACCGCGAGCCGGCGCCGGTGCAGGGGTCATGGACGCGCCCGACAGCATCGCGGCGGTCTTCTCCTGCAGCCAGGGGTCGGCCGGCTGTGCGCGCCAGTCGTGGCCGAACAGCGCGTAGCGTTGGTCGCCGACCGCGGGCCGTTCGTCGGCGGGCAGCATGTTGATGTCCCGCAGGTGGGCGTCCCAGGACCCGTTGTCCCGCATCACGATGTACGACCAGGCGAGCCGGTCGGCCCGGATCATTTCCCCGGTCGCGCGCCACTGCATGTGCGTCATCGGAGCCGACGGGTGCTGGTACTCGTCGGGATACACCGAGAAGCGGGCCAGTGCCATGTGTTCGCCCGGTCTGATCGGCCCCATCGCCCGGGCGTGCCGCCAGGCCGCGGCGACCACCGGATCGGTCTCCAGGCCTTCTGGCTCCTCGATGCGCAGCCAGGCGAAGAACGCGACGACCTCACCCGTCTGTGTCGATCGGTACACGTAGAACGCCTCGGGCCGGCGGTCCAGCCAGAAGGCGGCGACCGCCGCGGATTCCTCGCCCTCGGCCTTGTGAGCCAGTTCCAGGACGCGCTCGCGATGGGCCAGACCGTACGGCTGTTCCTGGACCAGGCCCACCTTGCGCCAGTCGTTGAACTCCGACATGAGGCCGTCACCGCGGTAGAGGTAGATCAGCGCGCCGGTGGCCTGGAGCATCTGGGACTCGGGCGCGGAGCGGATCTGTGAGAGGAAGTACCGGCGCATCTGCTCGTGCATCGTGGCGAAGCCGTCCGGGTCCCGCCAGCGCAGGTCCGCCTCCAACGACTCCCTGACGGCGTCGTGAGGGAAGAGCCCCGCGGCCGAGGTCTCGATATACGGCTGGAGGCGCAGCCAGGAGAACAGCTCCGATGCCTCCTCTCCCATGAGCGCCCGCAGCAGGGACTCGGAGGTGACATAGGCATGGGCGCAGATCTCGAGCGCCCGGCGGTGCGAGGAGCTCGGAGTGTCCCCGATGAGCAGAGGCAGGAGGAAGGAGACGGCGTCCTGATCGGGCCGCCAACTGGGTGCGGACGCCTCGTCCTTGATCGCGAGCGCGGCTGCCAGTGCGAGCGCGAGCGGGTTGCCGCCGGTGAACGACAGCAGCGTCGTGCGGACGTGGGGCGGCACGCCCCGCCCGGTGAGGAACGCGGCGGCATCCGAGGGCGCCAGGTTGCGCAGAGAAGTGACCTGCAGCAGACCGTCCCACCCGGGGTCGGCTGCCCAGCGTGGGTCGGGAGCGTTCCGCCCCGCCACGACCACGATCGCGCCGACGGGCAGCTGCGGCAGGAAGCGTTCCCACAGCCAGCCCTCGAGTCCCTGGCACCTCTCGAAGGTGTCCACGAGCAGGACCACTCCCGGAGCGTTCACCTCCTGCCCGGCCGCCTCTGCGAAGCCCTCCGGTGTCGGAGCGGCCGTACGGCCGTCCACCTCGACGACCGTACGGCCCGCCAGGCGGGCCTCCCTGGCGAAACGGCGCAGCAGCATCGACTTGCCGATACCGCCCGGCCCGTGCAGGTAGTGGATGGGGCACGCTCGAGCGTCGCCCGTCAACGCGGCCTTGAACAGCGAGAGTTCTGCCTGGCGCCCGACGAAGGCGCGGTCCCGCCCGGCAGCCAGGCTGTCGTCGATGACGCCTTCGCCCCTGCTCATCGATTCCATGACCTCTCTTTCGCAGCGTGCACCCCCGCCCAGGTTACGGCGTGCCTCTCAATGCCGTGGACCTGTCAGGCGCGAGTGCGGTCCGGTGCGTGCCGGCGGCTACGCCCGCCCCGCTGCCGGGGGTGTGTCCCGAACAGCGTGAACCCGCTGCCGCCAATGGCCGTAGCAGAGACTGGAGTTGCGGAGCAGGGCTGGACAGTCGGCCGTACCGCGGCTCCCCGGGGAGGCCGGGAGCGGAGCACCTCAGCCCCGCCTCCTCGCAGCCCGGCGGTGTTGCACCGGTGCTCCGTGCCGGACGTCGCCGCCAGGCCACGGACCAGCCATCTGCAACCGCGTCCCAGCCGTCGCGTGACTACCCGGCCGCACCGACGCGCCGCGTGCCCGTCGCATCGCCGCGACGGGCACGCAGCGCATAGGCAGAGCCAGAGACCAGGAAGAGAGAGCCATGTCGTTCGTACCCTTCTCCGCCTATCAGCAGAGCCTGCCCCCCGACTACCAAAAGATCGAAAAGCGCCTGGTCGACGACATGGAGGCCTTCATGCGCGGCCGGGTGTGGGACAACGGCGGCCGTGCCCTGCGGGGGGCGCACGCAGAGTCGTTCGGCCTGGTGGCGGGCGAACTCGAGGTGCTCGACGGCCTGCCTAAGCAGTACGCCCAGGGGCTCTTCTCCCATCCGCGCACGTACGACGCCGTAGCCCGGTACTCGAACGGTGTCGCGCACATCCGGGCGGACCGGTATCTCGGCCCCATCCTGGGCATGGGGATCAAGCTATTCGGTGTTCCAGGACGGTCGCTGCTGGACGGAGAGGACAGCGGCACGCTCGACATTCCGATGGTCAATTCCCCGGTGTTCTTCTCGAACACCGCGCACGACTACCTGACCACTCAGAAGCTGCTGCAAGAGCTGCCGGACTCGCTGGCCACCACGGCGTCCCGCAACAAGGTCCTGCAGCAACTGCTCACCAGCGGCGGAAGAGCGGAACCGGAAGACTGGCGGTGGGACGACCTGCTCGCCTTCGTGTCCCTGCTGCGCATCGAGCGACAGCACCTCTTCCTGTACCGCTACTACAACATCGGCGCCATCCGATTCGGGCGCTACATCGCCAGGCTCCGCATCACTCCCACGACGGGCACGGCGTCCTCCGTGGTCCACCGCGGCGTCGACACCGATGCCGAGGACGAGCCGTTCCGCCGGACGCTCGTGGCCGAGACGGCCGAGCGCACCCACACCTTCACGCTCGAGGCCCAGCTGTGCACGAGCCTCTCGACGACGCCGGTGGACAACAGCTCCGTGGCATGGCCGGAGGAACTCGCACCCTTTCGCGCGGTCGCGCTGCTGCGCGTTCCGGCCCAGGACATCTCGGACGAGCGGAATATCGAGGCCGCTGACGCCACCGCGATCAATCCCTGGCGCACGAGGCCGGAGCACGCGCCGCTCGGCGAACTGAACCGCCTCCGCAGGGAGGTCTACCGACGCTCGGCCGAACTGCGGCGCCGTATCAACAAGCAGACACGGCACGAGCCCTCCTCACCCGCCGACGCGCTCTCCTGGGGGCGGCCCGCCCCGGGGCGAACGCATGGAGCGGCGCCCGGTGGCCGCGGAGCCGACCAGGAAACCTGATCGGCTTCCGCAGACATCGACTGCCGCGAGGACTGGGCTGTCACTGAGATACGGACAGGGGAGCGCTTGACGTGAGAGACATTGCGTCCAACTGCCCAATTGCCGTGACTACTACTCGCTCGGTTGGGGGCAAGAGGGCGGCCAGGACGAGGAACTCACCTACTGTCGCAGCGGGGTGTCGCATCCTCAGCTCAACGGGGTCTGCGGCTGCGACGCAGGGAGCAGGCCGGCCTCGCCGTCGAATGCGCCACCGAGCGGCTGGACGGGGTCCCGTGGCTCCGCGGGGCGGTGAAGGTCGGCGAGATGCCGGTCATAGCCGTCCGGCTGGACAGGCCGACCGAACTGGACGGCCCGCCGGGCTCAACATCGAGACGGTGGACACCCGCGCCGCGCTCACGGAGTGGGTGCACGCCTACAGACCGTCCTTCGGCGTTGCCCCGCACCTGCGGGACGACACGGTACGGATCGAGGCCGGCTGACCGGACGGCTCGACAGGGAGGCGGTGGGGACCGCCCTCATGCTGGAGGCACACGGAGCGGCGGGTGTCTACGTGGTCACGACCGCCGAGGCCAACCGGCACCAGGCATCGGTGCGGCACTGACCGCGGCAGCCCTGCGCGAAGGGCGGGAACGCGGACTGCGGGTCGGCACGCTCCAGGCGAGCGCGATGGGGGAACCGGTCTACCGGCAAATGGGATTCGAAACCGTCGCGGAGTATCAGCTGTTCCAGCTGCCCACGCCCTGACCCTTCCCGAGGTCCCTGCGGGAGGTTGGCGGGTCGGGACTCTCTGCCGCTGCCCTGAGCGCACCCCATGTGCTGGCCGAACGCCGTACGCCTTCAACTCCCGCCGCCCTGCGGCGAGAAACTGCGAGGGAGTCATACCGTCCCGCGTCAGGTATCCCTGCATGTGCGCGGCCGGGGCGTTGCGGCGTTCACCGGCGTCCACCACGAGGACGCTTCGCCGTGAGCGGCCGAGAACCAGTGCCGCGCTCAGGCCTGCCGCCCCACCACCGGCGACGTCGTAGGCGCCGTGCCCGGCGGGTGCGTCCGCCGCATCGAGGGCTCCGGTCACGTGGTTTCCACCGTTGCGGGTCATGGCGACCACCTTCTCGAGCACGGTCGCACCACGTACTTCCCACGGCAAACAAGTTTGTCAGTTTGGCAAACCGGCCCCTTCGACGGCTTGTCGGTTCTCCGCACCCGGACAGGCCCGCCAAGACGGTGGGATCTGCTGCGGATCGTCGGCAACGGCTGCCAGTGCGAACCGCGGGTGAGAGTCATCCCTCCGATGGGCCGCCAACGCAAGCCGAGTTCGTCGGCCTGAGCCGGCCCCCGGCCACGTCACTGTCCGGATCCACTCGCGCGGATCACGAGTCCAGATCTGCCCAGAACTTCTCCAGGGTGGCGGCCGCAGTACCGGGTTCCTCGAGCATCCACCAGTGGCCGAGACCCTCGAGACGCTCGAAACGCGCTCCGAGGGTGGAGGCCACCGCTGGTGAGTCGGCGTCGTCGAACGGGTCGAGCGTCGGGTGGATGACCAGGCCCGGAGCCGTTGTCGGTGACGTCAGCTCTGTCCCCCAGTGTGCGAACGGATTGGGGGTCGCCGAGCGGTACAGGGCGAGGATGGACGAGGCCATCGTCAGATCGAAGTCCTCGCCCATCGCCCGGGCGTCGTTCTCGGGAACCCCGGCCGCGATGAGCTGACCGGCGGCGCTGAGGGCATTGCCGGGGTCGGAGGCTTCCAGCGTGGAAAACGCCCAAGCCTCCCCCGAGCCCGGTGTCTGCCAGAGCTGGGCAATGTCGTGCCACGCGTAGTCGGGGTGGAGGATGCCGGCAACGTCCATGGCCCAACTGCGCAGAGCGACGGTGGATCTGGTGGCGACACGCGCCACCAGAAGGCTTCCCCAGTCGTGTCCCACGAGATCGATCGGGCCATCGAGCTTGTGTAGTTCCCCTTCCACCCACTGCACGTACTCGTCCATGGTCGACTCGAATCCATCAGGGCGGGAGGCGCCGAAACCTGGAAGCCGCAAGGCAACCGAGTCGGTGCTCAGACGCGCCCGCAATCGATCCCACAGGTGACTGGTCTCGGGTACCCCGTGGACGAAGACAGCCGTCATGAAATTCTTTTCCCTCCAGGAGGCAGCGGATGGCCGTGTGCAAGTGATGCATCAACGACAACGGCAACCTCACGGGATCGGTTCATCCTCCTTGCACGTGGTGAAAGGGCTCCGATTTGCCTGAGTAGCGACTGCGGGA
Source organism: Streptomyces sp. NPDC019443 (assembly GCF_044389785.1). NCBI lineage: Bacteria > Bacillati > Actinomycetota > Actinomycetes > Kitasatosporales > Streptomycetaceae > Streptomyces > Streptomyces sp. NPDC019443. The sequence continues at coordinate 98,572 of NZ_JBIRYJ010000016.1, read as the reverse complement.
CTCGCGGGACCGAGCAGCGCGAGGCTGTCAGCCGCACTGGGCCTTCTGAAGGCCCGTTGTGTCGTCACAGGGCGCTGCACGCTTCCGGCAGAGGGCTCCATCCACTTGCGGCGCAGTGCAAGCAGCTCGTCCGGGGCGGACAGGCCGCGCAGGGCGATGCCGAGGTCCGCCAACCAGACGTCCGCACGCCACTGCGTGCGACCGATGTCGGCCATGTACTGGTCCAGGAAGTCGACGAGCGCGGTTTCGGGGTCTTCGAACAGGTCCGAGAGCAGTGCGCAGAGGTCTTCGACGCCTGTCTCGTCCCCTGCCGCGCGCGTGAGGTGATCGATGCCCTGACGCAGGCGTCGTACGGTGGATCCGTCACCGTAGGGTTCGACGACCATCACGTTCTTCGCCGGCCGAAGGTATCCGGCTGTGCCGATGATGTGCCAGAAGAGGAAATCGTCGCTGCCCGGAATCTCGTTGAGCAGCCTGCCGAGGGCGATCCTGTGCGCCGTCCGGTCGTTGCTGAAGGTCATGTGAGCCGCCTGAAGGTGTCGAAGTCGGTGGAGCCTGTGTCTTGTGCTGCAGCCGACGCCCACTGTCGGGTGGGGCGCCGGGAGGCAGGTGACGGCGCCGTCGAGGCGGAGAAGTCGGTGAGCCGCTCGCGTGCGGCGCGCCGGATCCCGCGGTGCCTGTCACTGCGGCCTGAGCCTTTCGCGGCGCCGGCTCTGGCACTCCTGGGACAAAACATGGGAACCGCTGCTGCGGAGAAGGCGGTCCGCAGCGGGCACTACGGGCTCGTGGTCTGGCCGGTTCACCGGCCACGGCAGACGCTGCGGCATGCGGATTCACGCCCGCTCTCGGTGGAGAAGTGCCTCAGTGGTTGTGGCCGCTCCGACCGATTCACTGCTGTGGTTCGTCGCTGGGCACAGCCCCGCCCGACTGTGGTCACGATGAACCGGATCGAATCCAAGCGCGTAGAAATCACAGCAGCGACCCACGCATCAGGCGCGGGTCGCACGACAGAGGGGCAACCATGAGAAGGCCATCGCCGGAGGCGTTGCTGGCATCAGTGTGCGTCGTAGCCACAGCGGCCTACGTGGTGCTCCGGAGACGGCACACCGATCGGCGCCACGTGCTGCCGACGGCAGAAGGTGGCCGGCTGAGCGAACTCTCCGACACCATCGCCGCGTACGTCTCCATGCTCGCGACGTGTTCCGTGCAATGGACCGACCCGGGTATGCCGATCGAGCGTTGAGGTATCGGCCCCTCTCTCAACCATCCCGACCGAACATGACGGCGAAGGATACACATGAACGGCGCACACACGAGTGATACCCACGGCACCATCAGCAGCCTTCGAAGTGGTGACACAGTACTGGTGACACGCACCCTGTCCGACGGCCAGGTCTTCCGCTTTCGCGGAACTCTGGATCTCTCGGGTCCCGCAGGCGGGTTCACTGTCACGGGCAAGGACCCCGACACCGGATTCCGAACCACCGGGTACTTCCTCAGAGAAGACACAACGGCAGGAGTCCTCCAGCAGGTCGAGCGGGTCGGCGCAGCCGCCGCGTAGCGCCTGATCGGGTCCGTGCCGTGCCACGCGAACAGCGGCGGTCCGAGGCATCGGTCCGCCGTCGCTGCCCCTGCGGCGCGGGCCCTTCAAAGATTTCGCGGCACCCGTGCACGCAGCGCGCTGCCGCCCAGCAGGAATTGAGCGCCTCAACATCGGCCGACTGAAGCCTTGCACAAGGGCGCCCGGCACGGAGGTGGTCGACGGGGCGGCGGCCTTCGCGTACTGGCAGGCACTGGAGACGGCCGGGCAACGGAGCCCGGCCGGGCGCGCGGAGCGTGGTCACCAAATGGTCACCCAGCACTGCTGGGCGAGCAGAACACATGCAGCGACGTTCAGTAGCTTTCGGGACATGACAATCGCGGTGAACTCGCGCAGGGTCGCGCTGGGCAGGAAATACCGGGCGGTGGGCGAACCGAGCACCTGACCCCGTACCCCGGTGTCGCGTGCGACGAGGGCGGAGCGAAAGGCATGGAAGTTGTTGGTGACGACGGCACAGCGGTAGTCGGGGGAGAACCGCTCCATGATCGCCTTGCTGTAGAGCAAGTTCTCCTCTGTTGTACGGGACTTGTCCTCTCGCAGGATGCGGTCCTCGGGAAAGCCTCGGTCGACCAGGTACTGCGCCATGGCGTGCGCTTCGGGCAGATCCTCGTCCGGCCCCTGCCCGCCGGAAGTGATCAGTATCGGGGAGCTGCCGTGCAGCGTGGCCTGACCTTCCCAGACGGCACGGCCGCGTTCGAGCCGGCTCGCCAGCAGCGGCGGGACACGCTTGCCGCCGATCAACCCGGAGCCGAGAACGATGACGTAGTCGAGGCGTTCCCGGACTTTGATGCGCCCGTAGAGGAACCCGTAGCCGATGAAGCACGCGAAAAGGAAAGCGAAGTAGCTCACCAGCAGGAAGGTGATCCCGGCTGCGATCGACAGCGGACGCAGACCTGTGGCGATCGCGCTGACCAACAGGGCGCCGACGGCAAGAATGCCCGCCCCTGCCAAGAGGGACAGAAGGTTGCCGAGGCGCCGGCCCTCCTTGCGCACCATTCGCACTCCGTTCCCGATCAGGTAGACGGCGAGCAGTACGACCGAGGCCACCAGGATCACAATGAGGGCCAACTTGATCAGTTCGGACACCGGGCCAGGGGCAGCTTTGACGGCCTCGCCTATCAGCCCGACTGCCATCAGGGCCACGGCGAGGCCGAGGAAGACGGCGTTGCTGAAGCGGCGGAGATCGTCGAGGACTCCGAGAGCGAAAAGCAGCGCGGAGGCCGCTGCAAGGACATAGATCAGCACGGCGTGAACATCCCTGTTTCGTTCGGCTGGGACCTTACGGTCGCGGGAAGGGCGCCGCCCTCATGAGGAGTTCGGCGAGCGGACGCAGAACCGCTGCCGGGGCCGACGGTTCCTGTTGCCGCTCTACGTACGAGTGGCCGTGCCGGTTCGGTGACGACCGCCGACACTGTGGGCGCTCTCAACGTTCTATGGGCCGGGCTGGTCCGTCGCGAAGCCCAACCGGCATAGCGAGAAGCCCCGTCCTTCAGGGCGGGGAGGAGTCACGAACCGTGGTCCGCTCCCACTTCCCGCTGCGCGGGTGGGGGCAACGCGTGCCGTGTCCCGTTCTGCGGTTGCGGCTGCGGGTGCCGGAGGGGGAGCGTGAAGACCGGACAACCGTCCAACTCCCTCCCCCCGGTCAGAGATCAGAGATGCTCGCTCGACGTGCTCCGGGCGAGACGTTCGATGAGCGCGGCGGCCCGCGGTCCGGCCTGCACCTCGCCGTACTGGGCGGCCAGGGCTCGGGCATTGTGTCGGTAGGACGGAGTGTCCAGTACCTTTCGCACCGCCGTATGCAGGGCAGCCACATCCGGCGTGGCCGTGCGAAGGTCGACACCGGCCCCGGCATGGGCGACCCTGGCCGCCACCTCCGGTTTGTCCTCGCTCCGGCCGGCCACTACGAGAGGCACGCCGTGACGCAGCGCCTCGTTCACTCCGCCGAAGCCGCCGTTGGTCACCATGAGACTGATGTGAGGCAGAAGCAGGTGGTAGGGAAGGTACGGAGCGACGTATGCGTTCGCCGGGAGTCCGGTGAACTCGCTCCTCGATGTGGCGTTGCCGAGGGTCGCCACGACGACCACGTCCTCCTGGCTGAGGGCCCTCAGGGTCGGCAGCAGGAGATCGTCGAGTTCGGTGTTGGAGACCGTGCCCTGGGTGACATGGACGATCGGCAGGCCAAGGCCGCGTACGGCCTCCCACCAGTGCGGCATGACGTGTGCGGTATCCACGTCATCGGCGAGAGCACCGATGAAATGCACATGGGCCGGCAGGTCGCTGCGGGGATACTCGAGGCCCGCAACCCCGCTCTGCAGGTGCAGATGGGGCGAGACTCCGGAACCCATGATGTCTTCGCGCGACGAAGGCAGCCCCGCCCGCCGGCGCAGCTCGTCGCGATGGGCGAGTACATCCCTCATGACGATGTTGTTGAAGACGTACCGCAGTAGCGCGTTGCGCGCGCGACCGGCCTTGCTGCTGCTCGGAGGCAGTCCCGAACCGAACGGCGCCGTGTCCCGGCTCGGGAGGGTGAGCGGAGTGGAACCGACGCTGACCCAGGGCGGACCGCCCAGTTCACTCAGCATCCGTGCCGCCCCGAAGCCGGGATCGCACAGCAGTACGTCCGCGGCCCGGCGCTCATGCAGCAGACGGAGCTCCTCCGCCTGCCCTGCGGTGGGGTTCATGAAGAGATGCTTCAGGTCCCATTTCACCCGCCTGAGCGCCGTGAGCTCCACCCGCTCCGGATACAGCTCGTCCAGCGGTCCGGCGAACATGTCCAGATGAGGGCTCATTGGTTCCAGCTGGGCCCCCGTGGTCTCCACCTCGTCGGCGTACCGTTCGGAGGTGTACCACCGCACGGTGTGTCCCCTGCTGACCAGTTCGCGAACGACGGGCTGAAGGGAGACGACATGTCCGGTCGCCGGGAGCGTACCTGTGAGAATCTCTGCCACAGTGCCCTCTACGGCGCTCCGTCGCAGTCGGTTCACGGTCCGGCTACTTGAGCACCCCTGGTTGTTCGTGCTCCTTCTCCGGATTCTCCGGGCCCTTGCGACGCCGGGCTCAAGCCCCACAGCATGAACCGGGCGTCGGTTCCCGCAGCCACCGCTGGCCGGGAGCCAGGTCCACAACAACCCGCGGCGAACCCTGTCACAGGCGGCTTACGAGGACGGTCGCAGAACGGTTCACACAGAGGGCACGTACCTGCGGGTGCGGTGGTCGGGGTGAGCGATCGCGTCTGCCTCCCCTGCGTGGCTCGATCCTCGCTGTCTGCCGGTCGGCGGCGCACAGCCGGTTCACGCACTGGACCACCTGCTCACTTCGCCAGGTGGGCGACAAGTGCCCTGCGTGCCCGGGCCCTTTGTGCGGCGGAGACCACTGTGTGCAGCATGCTGAGCACAGAAGGCAGGTGCCGAGCACGGTCACCGTCATCGATCCGCACCCACGCCGCCATGGCGTTGACTGCCGCATGCCGTGTCCGGGATGAGTGTGTGCCGTAGTGCGCGTGCAGCCGACGGGCCAGCAGCGCCCAGTGGACCGTGGCGGATACGAAGTCCCCACTCACGTACGACAAGTGGGCCTGCAACTCGGCAATCTCCAGGCCGCGACCCACAAGATGTTCCTCGCTCAGCTCCGACATCTCGCCCAGCAGCGCATGACACATCCTCGTGGCCCCAGGGATGTCATGGGCTGAGCATGCTCTTCGGGCCTCTTCCAGCCGGCGGTCCATGTCGCCTGTCCAGTCGGCTGGGCTCGGTGATGCACCTCTTGCGCGCTGGGATGAGTCTGCGTTGTTCGGAGCAGCAAGGTCTCCCACGCCTCCGTGGCTGAGTCCCGACATGTGCTGAAACTCCTCGTCCTGATACGTCGGTGGGGGTGGTCCGGTGGGAGCGCCCATTGGGCCGACAGCCCGGTCGCGACGGCTGGGAAGGGACACTGCGCATCTCGGGAGGCCCGTCACTTCGTTGCTTCGCTGACACAATGAATGCTCGTGCCTCGGTCTCCCGGCGAGTGACTGGCGTCGACTCCGCTGGGTCAGCCATCGAAGTCCCCCCGGCGGGCGTTGCCACCCGGTATGCCTCTCCACGCGAGGAGGGCCCTGCCGGTTCACGCACAGCACAGCGGTCCGCTCGGACATGCGCTCGGTGGATTGCCACTCCCTTCTTGTGGGCGCCCGCAACATGGCGTGAACCGAAACGCGCTTCCCTCCGTAGCAAGCGGTGACACCCGTGCTATGCGCACATCCTGGGTGTTCGAACAGGATGCACACCAGCGCACTCGCCGTGCGGAGCCGACTCCGCACTGCCTTACCCCCGCCGAACTGAAGAACTGCAGAACGAGTCAACCGGTGAACGTGAAAAGCTTCAATACTCTGCGGAAATCGAACAGTGTGACCCGCGCGACCTCTGGTCCCGGTTACGCCGTGCTCCACCTGATGCTGTCTGCAGTCTCGGTGGATCTCGATTTCATGCTTGGACAACCTTCTGATCGCGGCCAATGCGCTGGTCATCGCGGCCGGCATTGCCGCCAATCTGGCCTTCAAACGCATAGGGGCTGAAACGTCGTAGCCGCCATAGCGGTGACGACGGTAGCCATTTCACGCAGGCGTCCGGTCAACCCATCTTGCGCTACTACACCGTCGCTGGAATGAAGGAGATGGAATGAGTCTCGTTCTCTCAACGGATTCCGTGCCTGCTGCCGACAGATTTGCTTACCGGCACGATGTCATATCAAAGACATGCTTCCCGCTACGGATGAACGCAACCTGGGAATCCTTCTGCGGCACCATCGTCACCGATAGAATCGGCTTCCTGTTGGTGTCGTCGGTCGCAGCAGAAGCGGAGCACGTCGACCCCGCACGATGCCTGTCGGCCCAGTCCGAACGTGAAGACTTCATCACCGTGGGCTTGCAGAGAGAGGGCTCCGCCGTGGTCACGCAAGACAACCGCAGCGCGGCCCTCGGTCCGGGCGACTTCGTTCTGTACGATGCGATCCGCCCCTATCAACTTGCCTTTCCCGAACGCTTCCGGATGACATTCTTCCAGATACCTCGACGGGCCTTCGGTGTCAGGAACGGAGAGATCAATTCCATCACCGGAACCGCCATTCGCGGCGACGACGGGGTGGCTTCCGTCGTCAGTCGAGTTCTCGAGGAGCTGTCGAGGAATGCAAGGGACTATGACCCGGAAATAGCAGAGATGCTGGCCCGTAACACTGTTGACCTGCTCGCCACAGTCATCGCCGAACAGCTCGGCCGGGATGCCATGAGAACCGACGCGGCGAAACATGCGCTCATGCTGCGTGTTCGTGGTTTTATTCGCAGAAACCTTGCCCACGCGGACCTCTGCCCCAAAATGATCGCGGCCGCTCATCACATATCCGTGCGCTATCTCTATCGGCTGTTCGAGAAGGAGTCGAAGACCATCGGCCGTCTCATACTCGAATGGCGACTGGAGGAATGTCGACGAGACCTGGCACGTCCTGCTCACGGGAGACCCTCGGTGACGGTCATCGCACATCGATGGGGCTTCCAGAACCCGGCGCACTTCAGTCGCTCCTTCCGCGCAGCCTACGGAATGTCCCCCCGTGAATGGCAAGCTTTCAACGACTCGTCTGTGCCTGACTCCAGCGTTCCCTGAAATCCCTGCCGTGGATGCTCCCTTGTACTGCCCAACCCCGCCGAAAATGGACGATGCACAGGACCGACGGCTGCCTCGAGGCGGGGCCTGCTGGACGATGAAGGGCGGTTCGCTCTCGGTCAAGTGTGGGTGCACTGTAGGGAAAGAAGTGCCTTCAAACCAGCATTAGGGTCTGCTGCATGAGAGGCACTTGAGACGCCACATCGTCTGCGGCCCAGGCGATAGTGCACCTGCCTCAGAAACCTCTCTCCGTATACATCGTGCTGTCACGCGCCAGCGCTACGGCTGTTGCTTCAAGTGGAGGCTGCCGTGACGAGTATGCAATTGCGAATCCAACGCCGTCCCGTATAGCAATGTCGGCCGACTTTCAAGGCCACTTCGGGCGGCGATGACTTCCCGGCCCTCAAGCGAAGGATCACTCGAATGAATCGCAAGTCTTTGGCCCGTCCGGATTTCAAGCGCTTCGGCTTGGGGGTTGCTGCCGCTGTGGGTGTGGCGGGAGTTGTGGGTGTTCTGGCGTTGTCGGGTACTGCTGATGCGACGACTCCGTCGACGCCGAAGCCGACGATTGTGCTGGAGCATGGTGCGTTTGCGGATGCTTCGAGCTGGGACGGTGTGGTCGAGCGGCTGCAGAGGTCGGGGTATCGGGTGGTGGCTGCGGCGAACCCGCTGCGGGGGCCGGGCAGTGATGCCGCCTATCTGCGCAGTGTGGTGGACCGTATCGAGGGGCCGGTGGTTTTGGTGGGCCACTCCTACGGCGGCACGGTGATCAGCGACGCGGCAGTGGGTGAGGAGGACAAGGTCAAGGCGCTCGTCTACATCGCGGCGTTCCTGCCCGATGCGGGTGAGACCTCGCTGGGGCTGTCGAACAAGTTCCCCGGCAGCACGCTGGGCAATGCCATCGAGGCGGTGCCCTACAGCCTGCCGGGCGGTGCGAGCGGCAACGACGTCTACATCAAGACCGACAAGTTCCGCCAGCAGTTCGCCGCCGACGTCTCCCGCGGCCAGGCCGCCCTGATGGCCGCGGGCCAGCGTCCGATCGCCGCCGCGGCCCTGGAGGAGAAGTCCACCAAGGCTGCCTGGAAGACCATCCCGTCCTGGTCGCTGATCGCCACCGAGGACTTCAACATCCCCCCGGCTGCCCAGCGCTTCATGTCCGAACGTGCCCACGCGCACACCGTCGAGGTCAAGGCCTCCCACGCCGTCTCCGTCTCACGCCCCGACGCCGTCGCCCGCATCATCCAGCAGGCAGCCACCGCAACCACCCGCTGACCCGGCACGCCGGCCAGAGGCGGCACACCCCCTCCCACCGGCCCCACAGGACCACACAACCGCAGCACCACAACCACGCACCGCCGCCCTTTCACGCAACCGCTCTCAGGAGGAGAAACCCATGCCTTTCATCACCGTCGGCCAGGAGAACACCACCGACATCGACCTCTACTACGAGGATCACGGAACCGGACAGCCCGTTGTCCTGATCCACGGCTACCCCCTGGACGGACACTCCTGGGAGAAGCAGCTGCCAGCCCTCCTCGACGCCGGATACCGCGTCATCACCTACGACCGCCGCGGCTTCGGCCAGTCCAGCCAGCCCACCACCGGCTACGACTACGACACCTTCGCCGCCGACCTCAACACCGTCATGGAAACCCTCGACCTCACCGACACCATCCTGGTCGGATTCTCCATGGGCACCGGCGAAGTCGGCCGCTACCTGGGCACCTACGGCTCCGCACGCGTCGCCAAGGCCGCCTTCCTCGCCGGACTCGAGCCCTACCTCCTCAAGACCGACGACAACCCCACCGGCGTCGACCGCACCGTCTTCGAAGGCATCCTCGCCGCCGTCACCCAGGACCGCTACGCCTACTTCACCGACTTCTACCAGGCCTTCTACAACCTCGACGAAAACCTCGGCACCCGCATCAGCGAAGACGTCGTCCGCGCCAACTGGGCCACCGCCGCCGGCGCATCCGCCCACGCCTCACGCGCCGCCGTCCCCACCTGGACCACCGACTTCCGCAACGACATCCCCAAGATCGACGTCCCCGCCCTCATCCTCCACGGCACCGCGGACCGCATCCTCCCCATCGAAGCCACCGCCCAGCCCTTCCACAGCGCCCTCCCACACGCCGACTACATCGTCATCGAAGACGCCCCCCACGGCCTCCTGTGGACCCACGCCGAAGAAGTCAACAACGCCCTCCTCACCTTCCTCACCAAGTAGCCCACCCACACCCCAGCACCACGCCTTCGGACTCCGTGTCTCCCAACAGGACGGAGTCCGAAGGTGTCGCAGGATCTGGAATCCCTACGGCTGGCGTTCGCTCACCGTCCACAGCCGACAGGCGACGGTGGCGGGACCCGGCCTCAGCCGATGTTCGTGCCGACCGTAGGGCTGAGGGCCGAGGGAGCCGGTTCTCAGCGCACGAGCCTCTGCCCGCAGGCGCGGCCACCACGAGGCCATCGCCGACGAACGCTGGTCTGTGCACTGGTGAGCATGAGCGCATGCGCTACTGCGCAACTTGTCCCGGCCCACGGCGCCTAACGTCCGTCTGCGTAGACAACGCACGGCATATGACATGAAGGACGGCTCATGACCAGCAGTTCGCAGTCTCCGAGCAGCCGGCCGCAGCTGCATCAGAAGGGCGAAGTCATCCAGGAGTTCGGCAGCGTCAAGCAATTCCCGCTCGGCCTCTCTCTCGAAGCCCGGCTGTACTCCAGCCAGCGGCTGAACCAGGTTCTGGCCGACACTCAGATCCTCTACGGCCTGTACAAGAAGCACCATTGGCTGATGCGCGGTGCGACCTTCTACCAACTGCATCTAGTCCTGGACAAGCACGCTAAGGCACAGCTCGACATCGTCGACGTGGTCGCCGAGCGGGTACAGACACTCGGCGGCGTGGCCGTCGGAGACCCCAGGCACGTCGCCGAGATCACATCGATCCCCCGGCCCCCGGACGGTGTCGAGGAGGTTCCGGTCATGCTCTCCCGACTGCTGGAGGCCCACGAGACGATCCTCGCAGACGCCCACAACGCGGCAGCCCGCGCGGCCGAACTCGGGGACGACGGCACCAACGACTTGCTGGTCTCCCAGGTGATCAGGACCGGTGAACTGCAGGCGTGGTTCCTTGCAGAGCACTTGGTCGACACACCACTCGTCCACAGGTGACCTTCGCCCTCATTCGGCGCTGGGACAGACCCCTCCGGTGAACCGCTGTCAGGGCGCGGACGCAGGGCGGGCTGTGCGGCCGACCGCATGGCTCTCGCTCAGAGCCCGGAACCGCGGGGCTACAGGAAGTGCGCAATGGGCCTGGGCCGTTCTGTGTTGTTCCGGCGAAGTCCGCACACACCCGATGCCCCGGTCCACCGGCCCCGTACGCAGCTCCAGCGGACAGGGGATCGCGGGTTCTGGCAGCATCGAGAGGAGTCCGATGACCGAGGCGGCCGCAGTGCTGGCCCATTTCACCGAACAAGTGCTGGGCGCCCCACTGTGGCGGCCTCCGCCGTCGGGTTCGATAACAACACGATGGGCGTCAAGCAGGTACTGGCGGTGAGGACTTCCGGTGACGGCCGGTCCGGGATGCCGTTGCGCAGGGACTTTCTCCTGTCCTCAGCTGGTAGCTGACATGTTGCTGCCTTCCGTGCCGTTGACGGGTGGGAAACAGCCGGCCCGACGTGCAGGCCCGCGAAGTCGGCGCCGAGTCCTGGGACCTGATCACCTGGGACATCAACGTCGACTCCATGAGGGGTTCATCGGCCGCTACGTCTTCCCCGACGGGGAGGTGGCGGCCTGTGGCCGTGAACCCGTCCGCCGAACGGGCCGTAGTGCACGACGTACCTCCACAAGCCATACAGGAGCCGCCATGGTAGTGCGCACTCGTGCCAGGATCCCGGTCGAGATTCACGCATCGGACCCGCTCTCCCTCGCCGGAGCGACCAGCCAGTTACGCCAGCAGCCAGAGATCGAACTCGTCGACGAGGCGACCGGCCGGCCGGGAGCGGTGGCGATCCTGCTCGCCGACGCGCTGGACGAAGTCACCCTGTCCAGGCTCAGGAGGCTCGCACGGACCGACGGCACCCGGGTGGTGCTCGTCGCGGGCGCGATCCGGGAGGCGGAACTGCTTCAGGTCGTCGAATGCGGCGTCGGCGCCGTCGTCTGGCGCCGCGAGGCCACCGGCGACCGGCTCCTCCAGGCAGTCCTCGTGGCCTCTCGGGGCGAAGGCGACCTGCCCTCCGACCTGATAGGCAGACTGATCAAACAGGTCGGCACCATGCAACGCGACACGATGAACCTGCCCGGAAACCCAACGTCCGGCCTGGCGCCGCGCGAGGTCGATGTGCTCCGGCTGGTGGCCGAGGGAATGGACACGAGCGAGATCGCGAGCAAGCTGTCGTACTCCGAACGCACCGTCAAAAACGTGATGCACGGACTCAACACCCGACTGCAACTCCGTAACCGGGCTCATGCCGTGGCCTATGCCCTTCGCGAGGGCTATATCTGAGGGCCTCTACCCTGATCAAGCACCCCGGTCAAGGGTCCAGGGGGCACGTTTGATGCTCCTGAGTTTTCCCTCACGTGCTCCCAGGTCGGGTGCCCCGGGGGCCACGATGGCCGTGGGATGCGCCGTGCGGAGCGGCGAACCGGCAAGCTGGCAGCGGTGAAGTTGAAGGGCGCGACGTGATCCACGAGGTAGGACCGTGATCCACGAGGTGGATGAGGTACTCAAAGGGCTTCTGACCGGCGGCGCCCTGACCGGGACCGGTGTCGAAGTCGCCTTCGAGGCTCCTACCCGAGACTGGGCGGCCCGGCGCAACGCCCCGACCATCGACGCATACCTCTACGACATCCGCGAGGACGTCCGGCGCCGTGAGCGCGGTGCGGTCGCGGTCCGCGACGACCGGGGGGTGGTCCTGAAACGGCGTCAACCGCCCCGCTGGTTCCGGCTGTCCTACCTCGTCACCGCCTGGACCAAGCGCCCCCAGGACGAACACCGGCTGCTCTCCGCCGTACTCGCCACGCTGCTGCCGCGTGAGGTCCTGCCCCCTGAGGAACTGACCGGCTCTCTGGCCGCACTCGGGCTCACCATCCCCCTCACCGTCGCTGGGCTGCACACCGAGGCACGCTCGCTCGCCGAGATCTGGTCCGCGCTCGACGGCGAGCTCAAGCCTTCCCTGGACGTCGTCATCACCGCGCCCTTCCCCGCCTTTCCCGAGTACGACGCCGGACCACCGGTCATCGAAGGTGCCGGAGTCCGCGTCCGTGGCATGGACGGCACACTCGACGGCAGCCCTGTGCGCCACCACAGCCCCCGCGACCTCGCCGGCCGTGGCCGCGCCGAAACGGTGTCGGAGTGAGCGGGGCCGATCCGCTGCTCGAACGGATCGCACTGCTGCGCGACGCCGTGGCGCTGCTGGTCGAGCGGCGCGGTGCCACGGACCCGACGGCGGCGGATCCGCTGCGCGGGCTGTATCTGTCCGACGAGGCCGTGCGGCGTCTGCTGACCCCCGACGCCCCGAAACCGCCGGACTTGCCTGACTTTCCGGATCATCCGTCGATCGGGGACGACGCCGACCCGCTGCACCTGCTCGCCGGCCGGCTGCGTCTCACCGCGCTGGACGCCCGCATCCTGTTGATCGCGCTGGCGCCCGAACTCGACCGCACTTTCGAGACGTTGTACAGCTACCTCAACGACGACGTCGGCCGGCGTCGGGCGACCACCGGGCTCGCGCTCGACCTGTGCGGAGTGCCCGTGCACTCCGCCGTGGCGCGGGCCCGCTTCCACCCGTCCGCACCCCTGTCGGCCCTCGGCCTGCTGGTTGTGGAGGAGCCGGAACGCCCCTTCCTCAGTCGTTCGTTGGGCGTCCCCGATCGGGTCGTCGCGCATCTGCTGGGCGACGACACCACCCCGGACGCAGCGCTCGAGGGCACCGTACGGCCGCTGCCGGAGGCCGCAGACACCGCTGCCGGTGACGACCCGCTCATCACCAAGCTGGCCGCGCGGCTGACGGTGGGCCCGCTCACCGCGTACATCCGGGAGCACCGCGAGGGCGACGGCCTGGCTTGCGTCAGCGCGGCCCTGAGCGCGTCCGGACTCGAGGCGCTGCATTTCATACCGGGCGAGCATCCCCCGTACCCGGAACTGCTCCGTGAGGCGCGGCTCACCGGCCGCGCGATCGTCGTGACCTCGCTGCCCAAGAAACCGGAAGCACTGGTACGGGCACTGGCCACAGACGATGTCACCGTCCTGATGGCTGTCTCGCGCCCGTACGACCCGCAGTGGTCCGAGGGCGTGAACTCCCCGCTCGTACTGGACGCGCCCCAGCAGCGCTCGGGCGACCTCGAAGCCTGGTCAGCAGCCCTCACCCCGTCCGGTGCCGGACCAGGCTTCGACCTGGCGCCGGTCGTCGCCGCCTATCGGCTCGGCGCAACCGGCATCAGCCGGGCCGCCCGAGCGGCGCGGGACCTCGCGGCGTTCGACGGCACGGAGCTGTCCGCCGTCCATCTGCGCCTCGCCGCCCGGCAGCAGTCCACGTCCAGTCTGGAGCGGCACGCCCGCCGTATCAGGCCCGATGTCGGCTGGAGCGACCTCGTTCTGCCTGATCAGCCGCTGGCGCAGCTGCGTGAACTCGTATTGCGCTCCCGCCACCGCGACCAGGTGCTCGGCGATTGGCGGTTGAGCGCGGGCGGTGGGCGCGGCAGGGGAGTACTGGCGCTCTTCGCAGGCGACTCGGGCACCGGCAAAACGCTCTCCGCCGAAGTGGTCGCCGCCGAACTCGGCCTCGATCTCTATGTCGTTCAGCTTCCGTCCATCGTCGACAAATATGTCGGTGAGACGGAGAAGAACCTGGAGCAGATCTTCACCGAGGCCGACCGTACGGACGCCGTGCTGCTCTTCGACGAGGCCGACGCCGTCTTCGGCAAACGCTCCGAGGTCAACAGCTCCAACGACCGCCACGCGAATCTGGAGAGCGCCTATCTCCTCCAGCGCCTGGAGTCGTTCGACGGCATTGCCCTGCTCACCACCAATCTGCGCGCCAACATCGACGACGCCTTCACGCGGCGGCTTGATCTGGTGGTGGACTTCCCGTTCCCCGACCCGGCACAGCGTCTCGCGCTCTGGCGGCACAGCCTCGCCCATGTCCCGTGCGCCGATGACATCGACCCGCAGCGTTGCGCCCGGGACTTCGAGCTGGCCGGCGGTTCCATCCGCAGCGCGGTCGTCACCGCCGCCTACGCGGCGGCCGGCCGTGGCAGTCCCGTCTCCACCGCCGATCTGCTGGTGGGCGCCCAGCGTGAGTACCGCAAGGCGGGGCGGCTGGTCCTGGAGGACGGCGACTGGTGACGGCTGTCCGGCGCTGGCTGCTGGGTCGGCTCCGACGCCGGACGGCCGGACGTCACTGCACTGGCGCCGGCGGCCAGGTGTCGGCGGTCACCGTGCCGGGGCGGGCCTGATCCTTCACTTTGCCCGCCTTCAGCGCCGAGGTCGTCGCCGCGTCGATCTGCCCGGTCTGGGGGATCCCCACGGACCTCTGGTACAGCTTGACCCCGTTCGGGATGCTCGGGCCCACTGTCTGCTTGGGCCGCTTGCCCTTCAGGTAGTCGATGTTGAGCTTGGTCAGCCTGGTGATCGTCTCCAGGTCGCCCTTGTCGTACTGGCTGTTGGCCGCGCAGATGAGGATGTTGTACACCCACGGCACCTCCGGGCTGGACTCGCCCGCCTTCAGGGGCACCGACGTGCGGCCGCCGAAGTGGCTCATCAGCAGTGCGGTCATCGTGGACCTGCCCAGATTGCCGAGCCCGTCGGTCTCGGCGAGGGTGCTCTTGTTGTGCTCGTCGTTCCATCGCTGGAAGCACTTCAGTGCCGCGACGGTCGACGCGTCCAGAACACCGACGGTGCGGTCGGCGGCGGGCTTGCAGTCGCCGCTGCCGGTGCTCAGCCGCACCTGTGCGAACTGCACAAGAAGGTTGGGTTCGTTGTTCGGCCGGATCGGCAGCGGCCCCGCGGGGGCCTCCTTCTCGGCCTGCTCCCCGGAACCGCCGCCGCCTTGGTCCTGCGGTGGTTGTTCTTCCTTCGGATCCTCCTTCACCACCGGCTCCGATGGCTCCAGCTCCTTGGGTTCCTCTGGCAGCCGGGTCGCCCCCGCCTCCTGGATCTTCTCCTGCGCCAGGCTGCGCACTTGTGGCTTGAAGCTGAACCAGAGCACCAGGCCGACGACGGCGAGCGCGAGTAGGAGGCTGAGCGAGGTCATCATCCAGTACGGCAGCACACTGCGCTGCACATACGTCCCGTCGATCCGCAGCGGTTCGCTCCCCGACCGCCGAAGCGTCAGCTCGTACGGCCGTTGCTGCTTCTGTCCCGCCCAGATGATCTGCCGCGGCTTGAGCGTCGTGCCGACGAAGGCGGCGCGTCCCGGCTCGATCTGCACATTGGCGGGGGCGATTTCGTACGAGAGCTCGTCGCCGTTGTCACCGCCGGCTATGGAGACGGTGAGCTTGGTGTTGCCGAGGTTGTCGACGGCCAGCTTGGGGCGCCCGCGGAACCGTCCCTTGACGGTGTGCGGGACCAGTTCGGCCCGTACCTCCGTGAAGGGGGTGATGGTGATGTTGCCCTCGATGACGGTGGTGGCCTCGGGGTGCTCGGTGGGGATGATCTGGAGCCCGTACGGATTGGGCCCGGCGGTCGCGTCCGGTGTGCGGGGCGGCGAGATCGTCAGCTCCACTGTCCCGGTGGTCCCCGGGTACAGCCGCACCGTCGCCGGCTCCACGGTCACGTACGGCGCGATGTCGCCGACCGGTACAAAACGGTACTCGTCGACGACATCGCCGGTATTGCGCAGCCTCAGCCGTACGGTGCTACTGCTGCCGGGGTCCACCGTGGTGGACGCGGGCTCGAGGGAGGTCCAGATGCTCACCCATCCGAAGCTACCGACCGGGATGAGCCGTCGTCAGAGGCTGCGGGGCACGGTTGCTGTCCCTGAGGCCGGTGGCACTGCCCTCACGTCCCGGGCGGAATCCGATGGTGGGGTGGACTGGGACAGACCAAGGCCGGAATCGCCGTATTCCTTGACAGTCACTTCGAGAAATCCCGGGAGCGGACGGCCAGGTGTTTTTCACCCAAGGACAGTGTGGCTCACCGCCTTGTCTCTGACCGGCAATGGCTCTCTGCGTCCGGCCCGAAAGGGCAATGTATGCCGATCCTCCGGGCATTACTCTCTGTCTTTTGGCGGTAGCTGATCCCCGCATATGCTGTCGAGTCGTATTCCGGCAAGGGCGATCAGCGCGCGGATCGGCAATCACAGCAGGCCGGAGAGACCCACGGCCCCCGGCCGGGCAGGAGGGCCGATATCTACCGCGCTGCGTTCCGGGGCCGACAAGACCTCGGCGGTAGGCACCTGTGCCCTCGCAACGGCATCGGTCGGTACCGCCGGTATCCGCCAAGGATCACGGCGCGCCTGGGGCCGCGAGGGCACGGGTCGTGCCCCCAACCAGGTCCGGGCGGACGTTTTGCTGGCCCCGCGCGCACGGGAGGGTGAGAGTCAACTTGTCCATCACCCCGAGGAGAGCAGAGCATGCCGTCGTACCTGTCGCCGGGCGTATATGTAGAAGAGGTGGCCAGCGGCTCGCGTCCGATCGAGGGTGTGGGCACCTCGGTGGCCGCTTTCGTCGGCCTGGCCCCTGAAGGGCCCCTCAACGAGCCGACGTTGGTGACCAACTGGACCCAGTACGTGGCGGCGTTCGGCGAGTTCACCGACGGATACTTTCTCGCGCACTCCGTCTACGGCTTCTTCAACAACGGCGGATCCGCCGCGTACGTCGTCCGAGTGGGCGGTGCACCAGGGGGAGTGTCAGGAGGAGCCTCGGACGGTGGGACCGCAGCCTTGGCGAGCGGCGGAGGTACCGGCCCGGCCGCGCTGGTCGCCGCTGAACCCACGCAGCTCGGCACATTCAAGGTGTCGGCCATCGCGCCGGGGGAGAGTGGCGCGCTCAGCGTCGAGGTCGCCGACGCGGAGGGCGAAGGTCCGGCCGAGCGCTTCCGGCTGGTCGTCAAGGACGGCGACAAGGCCGTCGAGACCTTCGATGTAACGGCGAAGAAGAACAACCGGAACTACGTCGTCACGCAGGTAAAGGAACGCTCGAAGCTGATCGTCATTCAGGAGGCGGCGAGTACTGCGCAGTTGGTGCGTCCCGAGAACCAGAAGGTCGCGCTGGCGGTACCGACGGCCTCGGCGGTGGACGACGCGGGCCCGGCGGCCGACGCCGGGCAGGTCGGCATCGCCGAGTACCTGGGCGACTCCGCGGACCGCACCGGCTTCGGTGGGCTTGAGGCAGTCGACGAGATCTCGATGGTCGCCGTACCCGACCTGATGGCCGCCTACCAGCGCGGTGCGATCGACCTGGAGGCCGTGAAGGCGGTCCAGCTCGGTCTTATCGCGCACTGCGAGCTGATGGGCGACCGGCTGGCCGTCATCGACCCGCCCCCGGGCCTCAACGCCCGCCAGATCCGGGTATGGCGCCAGGAGACGACCAACTACGACTCCAAGTACGCGGCGCTGTACTACCCCTGGATCAAGGTCTTCGACCCGGCCGGCGGCCAGACCCGGATCATTCCGCCGAGCGGTCACGTGGCCGGTATCTGGGCCCGTAACGACTTCGAGCGCGGTGTGCACAAGGCCCCCGCCAATGAGGTCGTGCGGGGCGCCGTGGACCTGGAGATGCAGATCACCCGGGGCGAGCAGGATCTGCTCAATCCGCTGGGCATCAACTGCATCCGCTCCTTCCCCGGCCGCGGTATCCGGGTCTGGGGTGCGCGCACCCTGTCCTCCGACCCGGCCTGGCGCTATCTCAACGTTCGCAGGTACTTCAACTACCTGGAGGAGTCGATCCTCACCGGTACCCAGTGGGTGGTCTTCGAACCCAACGACCAGGCGCTGTGGGCCCGTATCCGGCGGAACATCTCCGCGTTCCTGGTGACCGAGTGGCGCAGTGGCGCACTGTTCGGTGGCCAGCCCGAGGACGCGTACTACGTGAAGTGTGACGCCGAGACCAACCCGCCGGAGTCGGTGGACCTGGGACGCGTCATCTGCGAGATCGGTGTCTCCCCGGTCAAGCCGGCCGAGTTCGTGATCTTCCGGCTGGCGCAGTTCTCCAGCGGCGGCGGCGAGTTGGAGGAGTAGGCCGCTCGCCCGCCCCTGAGCCCCACCCGCTGCCCAGCAGCACCACGACCGGTACCAGCATCAGCGTCAGCAGAAGGAACAGCCCATGAGTCTCCAGCCCGGTGATTCCCTCACCTCACATAATTTCGGCCTCCAGATCGATGGTGTCATGGTCGAGTACCTCCAGGAGGTCAGCGGCCTGGACATGAACCAGGACGTCATCGAATTCCAGCAGGTCTCGGCCAACGGCCAGCCCGTGACCAAGAAGCTGCCCGGCGTACAGAAGGCCGGGGAGGCGACCGTCGTGCGGGGCATGACGCAGTCCACCGCCTTCAACGACTGGATCAACAACTCGGTAAAGGGCGACATGGGCTCGGCCCGTAAGAACGCCAGCATCCTGGTGATGGACTACCAGAACAACCCCGTGAAGCGTTACCACCTGCGCAACGCCTGGTGCAGCAAGGTCTCGGCCAGCACGGTGAAGGCAGGCGAGGCATCCGCGCTCACCGAGACCGTGACCATCACTTACGAAGAAATGGTCATGGAGTAATGCGCCGAGGAAAGGCCACCCATCCTGCCGCAGGGTCCGCCACGACCTCCGCCTTTGCGGAGGCGGAGGCCCCGGCGGCGGAACCGGCGCCCATACGGCAGCAGTTGCGCACCGAGTTCGCGTTCGAGCTGCCGCGCGGGTACGTGGACGACACGGGCACCGTGCACCGTGACGGGGTGATGCGCCTGGCGACCGCCCGGGACGAACTGATCCCGCTGCGGGACGTACGGGTTCAGGAGAACCCCGCGTATCTGTCAGTGGTACTGCTCGGCCGGGTGATCACCCGGCTGGGCACCGTGGCACACATGCACGACGGCGTGGTGGAGAACATGTTCGCCTCCGACCTCGCCTTTCTGCAGGACTTCTACCGACAGGTCAACGCCGAGGGCCATACACGGGCCGGGGTGTCCTGCCCGCACTGCGAGCAGCCGTTCGAGGTCGAGCTCGGCGGGAGCCGCCTGGGGGAATCGTGACGTACGCGACCGACCGGATTCACGAGGAGATCGCGTACATCGCCTACCACTTCCACTGGAGTCTGGAGGACATCCTGAACCTCGAACACCGTGAACGGCGACGGTATACCGAGCACATCGCCACGCTCGTGACGCGCGCGGCGGCGGAGCGGTAATGGGCATCCTGGACAGGCTCCGCGGTCGGGACCGGGACGGGACCGTACCTGCTGAGGCACCGGCTCCGGATACTTCCGGCACCGGTGGCGAAGCATCGGCTGCCGGTTCTTCCTCCGCCGGAGGCCGCGGCTGGGCCAATCTGCCGCCGATCCAGCGCGCAGTGGCGCCCGTTGCGCAGCAGGCGGTCACGTCGGCCGACTTCACGAGCACGCTGGCGACCTGGCAGAACCCTTCATTCGCCGGGACTCTCTCGCACGCCGTCCTCGACGGCGCTCCGGCCGGGCTGATCCGGGACGCCCTGGCACCCGCCGCGGCGTTCGTGTCCGGGGGCATCGGCGAGCCCACCCTGTCCCTGCCCGTCGCTGTGGTGGATGACGCGGATGCGGGGGGTGGTGCGGCTGCCGTCGGCGCTCCCTCGGTCCGGCGTTCGACGGGTCTCACAGTCGCTCCGGTACGGCACCGGTCAGGCCCCCCGTCCCCGTCCCCGGCGCTGACCAGCGCTCCGGCCCCGCGAGCGGTGCAGCGCCGGGAACTCCCGGCCGTGGCGCCGGCTGCACCGGCGCCACGCGCGACTACGCCCGGTACGGCGCCGAAGCCGGCCCCCGCGCCGGAGCCGGTACGCGCGACTGCGGCGCTCGAGGCAGCGGGTAGTCCAGGCCCGTCCCGTAGTTCAGGTGGTCCGGGCGCGTCGGATGCTTCGGGTAGTTCAGGCACTTCAGGCAGTTCGGTCGAGGACGAGTCGGCGCCGGTGCCTGCACCGGCGCCGAACCCCGTTGCCGTCCAGCGTTCCCAGCGGCGTGAGCTGACTCGGCCTGGCGGTCGTGCCGAGTCGGGGACCGAGCCGGCACCGGTCACATCGCCGAGTTCCCGGCCGTCGGATCCCACCGGCACGGACCAGGCAACGGTCCCGGGGAACGGTCCTTTCGACCGGTCCCACTCTGCCGGTTCCCCCGCCCCACCTGCGCCTCCGGTTCCTACTGCTCCGGCGACCGGACAGGCCGGCCCTTCAGGACTGCCGGTGGCTCCGGCCTCCCTTCAACGACGCGCATCGCGCGGGCCGGACCGGGCCGCTGGGCTGGGAGCGCCCAGCAGGGGTGGCGAAACGCCCGCTGCCGCCACGGGCCCGTCCAGGCCCCCCGCGCCTCGTACCTCCACCGTGCCTTCTTCCGCTTCTTCTACATCCACGGCCCCGGACTCCGTGGTTCCGGGTGCTTCGGCACCCGGGCCTGCTGTGCCAGGCCGCCGACCGCTGCTGGGTGCACCCCTGTCCGCACCGCCCGCGGGCATGGTTCCGCTCACCACGGCCCGTGGTGGCCCCTCCAAGACCGCTGGTCCGACGCCACACTCAGCCTCCGCCCCGGGTGCGCGACCGGTGACGGCTCCCGATACGCCGTCGGTACAGAGGTCCTCGGTAGCGGGTGAGGCGTCGGCCGCTGTGAGTTCACCGGATCCGAGGACCGCCGGTGCCCCGCCCAGCCGTCCGTCCGACGCTCAGCCCGTGCAGCGGCTCGCCGCCTCCGGCATAGCTGATGGGCCGCCAGAAAAGCGCCGAGCGACAGAGATTGTCGCTCCCCAAGCCGCGATACCACCAGCCCAGCGGTCGTCCAGGACTGCGGCCCCCGGGAGGGACAGTTCGTCGGCCAGTCCCGCGCGTGGTCCTGAACGTGGCCGGACAGACGCTCTGCCCTTACAGCGGCTTCGGGGCGCCGCCGGTCCGGTCGCGGGTGGTTCCGTGAGGGCCGGCGCTCTTCCGGACTCGCCGTCGGAGGTTCCGGCGCGGCCCCTCCTGTCTTCCGGGCCCGAGGCAGAGCAAGGTGCGGCGGTCAGGGGACCGTCTGTGCAGCGGTCAACTGCCGCCGCGAGCATGCCTGTTGCTGACAAGTCCGCCAACGTGCTGCCGGAACCGCCGGTGGAGGCCAAGGGTTCCGGGGCGAGCGGTACGCCGGGCCGTCCTGCGGGTGCGGTGCCGGTGAACCGACCGTTCTCTTCCTCCTCCGGCGGGTCTGCCGCTCAGAGTGCTGAAGTCCCGTCGGTGCAGCGGTCGTCGGCCGTCAGCAGGACATCGGCGGCCCCGGCGGTGGTCCGGCCATCACGTCCCGTTCCGGGCACGCCACTGGTGGGTTCGATGCGGTCCCTCTCGGCGGCTGCCGGCTCCGAGCAGGCTTCATCGGCCGTGGCCGCGCCGCCGGTGCAAAGGTTGTCCGCTCCTTCCGGGGAATCTGCGGACGGTTCTGTGGTGGCCGGGTCGCCTGTGCGAAGATCAATACCGGCCTTCGGCGTGGAGCCGCCGGCGTTGCGGGCGGCCTCGGCGCCGCGTTCAGCGCCGGTGGGGCCGGCGGCCGTTGTGCCGTTCGCCGGTGGGACGGATGCTGTGGCTGTGCAGCGGGCTTCCGCGGCTCCCGGTGTGTCGCCGGGGCCGGGCTCTCCCGCTGCCGTACGCCACTTGGCCCCGCCACAGACGATGCCACCGATGCCCGCGCCGACGAGTGACCCGAAGGCGGTGCCGTTGCGCCGCCGTACGATCGCCGACACTGTCGGCACGGTCGGCAGTACAGCCGTCCAGCGGGCGATGCAGCGCTCCACGTCCCGAGCCAAGACCGTCGGCCTCCCGCCTGTACCCGTACATGCACCCGCGCCCGGATCCCGGCCCGGACCGGCGACAGCACCGCCACCCGCATCCCCGCACGCGGCAGCACCCCAACACGCAGCCGCAGCGCTTCCCGTGCAGCCGTCCGGATCGCGTGCGGGCGCGCAGGGCGCCGCGCCGGTGCAGCGCAGCACCCAGGGCCTCAGGGTCAGCGGTGTCGTGGAGGCCTTCCCTGCGGCCCGGCGCGCAGCTGTACCGGCCCCGTCTCCGGGCGCGCCCGCGCCTGTACCGAGCGGGGCGACCGTCCGTACACCGGGCAACCCAGCCATACGGACGCCGGACAGCGCCGCCGTACGTACACCGCACCGGGGCCCGGCAGAGCCCGGGCTCAGCCGCGTCGTACAGCTCGCCGTCGCGGCGCCCGCGCCTCCCGTGGCATTGCCCGTGCAGCGGGCCTCCGCGACCCCGGCCGTGGTGGCCCAACACCCGGCCCCTGCACAGGTGTCAGCGC
Source organism: Streptomyces sp. NPDC019443 (assembly GCF_044389785.1). NCBI lineage: Bacteria > Bacillati > Actinomycetota > Actinomycetes > Kitasatosporales > Streptomycetaceae > Streptomyces > Streptomyces sp. NPDC019443. The sequence goes on along the minus strand of NZ_JBIRYJ010000016.1, from coordinate 75,905 downwards.
CCCGCCCGGCCCGGCCCGCACCCACCACGGTCCAAAGGCGGGACAACCACACACCACCATCGACCGGTCCTCAGCCGCCCGTTGGCCCGCCCCCGCCGGGCGGCCACCCCCAGGTCGGCGCGCCCCATGCGAACAGAGCCCACCCCGACGCCGGTTCGGGGGCGGTCGGCGCCGCGTTCGACGCCCGCCACCTGACCGACGGCCAGGTGGACGAGCTGACCCACCGGCTCATCGGCCCCCTGACCCGGCTGCTCCGTACCGAGCTGAGGCTCGACCGCGAACGGATCGGCAAGCTCCGGGACCCGCGCCGCTGATCACCAAGCCACAGACCCACCACACGTCCCACGCCCACCCACGAACCACCCGCAGGAACGCAGGAAGCAGGAAGGCCCCCGATGCCCAAGGATCTGGATCCCGGCTCCACCATCTTTTTCAACCTCACCATCGACGGTGCGAGCCTGGGTAACTTCAATGGCTGCGAGGGCCTCTCCTCCCAGGTGGAGATCGAGCAGCGTCAGGAGGGCGGCAGCAACGGCTTCGTATGGCAGCTGCCCTCCCGCGTCACCTTCTCCAACATCACGCTGACCCGGCCCCTCACTCCGGACACCGCCAAGGTCGCAGCCTGGATCTCCTCCGTCACCAGCGGTGTGGTCCGCCCCACCGCGCAGATCGCCGCGCTGCGTGCCGACGGCTCGATCGTCGCCCGGTGGGGACTGATCGACGTCCTCCCGGTGAGCTGGCGGGGGCCGTCCCTGGACCCGGCCAGCCCGGCTGTGGCCACCGAGGTCCTGGAGATCACGCACCACGGTTTCACCGACGCGGGGGCGGCGTAAATGGCGGGCAAGGGCGGTGGCGCGGGCAAGGGTGGTGGCGCGGGCAGGGGTGGTGGCGCGGGCAGGGGTGGTGGCGCGGGCAAGGGGGGTGGCGCAGGCAAGAGCCTCGTACGGGCCACGCTCGCCATTCACCAGCCTCCCATCGGCCTAAGCACCAAGCCCGGCGCCCTGATCACCACCTTCAGCTTCGGCTTCAACCCGTCACAGCTGGCGCTGAGCCGTCGGGCCCAGTGGAAGACCACCCCGACCGCCGCCGTGCGCGACGGCGCCATGCCGGAGTTCATGGGGCCGGAGCCCCGTGAGATGACGGTGGAAGTCTTCCTGGACTGCTCCGACAAGCCCGACGGCGACACGGTGCGCAAGAACGTCGAATCGCTCTTCTCCTGCTGTGAGGTGACTCCCGGCAGCATCAGGGCCAAGCAGCCGTCGACCCCGTGGGTGGTCTTCGAGTGGGGTGCGTTCTCCACCGTGCGCTTCACTGCGTACATCAGCGCCGTGGATGCCACGTACACCCTTTTCGGTACCACCGGCGTGCCCATCCGCGCGACCTGCCAGGTGCAGCTGCACGAGATACCCAGCAAGACCAAGGGCCAGAACCCTTCATCCGGCGCGCTCACCGCCCACCGGGTGCACCGGGTTGTGGCGGGCGACTCGCTGCAGTACCTCGCGTGGCGCGAGTACGGGGACGCCACCGCCTGGCGCCGGATCGCCGAGGCCAACGGCATCGACAATCCGGCGCAACTGTCCCCCGGTCGCGAACTCATGCTTCCCGCAGCCGAAGAGGCCGATTACTGATGCGGTCGGCGACGCGGCACGATACACGGCCTCCGACGCTGCTCCGGATGCGGTCGACGCCGCTCCTGACGCGGCCACTGGTACGGCTACTGAACACCCGGATCGGTTACTGATGACCCAGATCAGCTACTCCAACGTCTTCAACGTCAAGATCAAGGGCAGGCCGCTGACGGCCACCGTCGAGCCGCTGCTGGTGGGGGGCACGGTGGACTTCGGCGCCGGCGTGCCCGCAGCGTTCGAGCTCACCTTCCGCGACCCCAACGCACTGGTGCTGCAGGAGACCGGTGCCCTGATCGGCTCACGCGTGGAACTGGCGCCCATCTCGGCAGGCGAGGGCGAGATGCTGATCACGGGCGAGATCACGGGTCTGGAGACCGACTACGACGGCACCGGTACGTTCACGGTCATCCGCGGCTACGACCACGGCCACAGGATGCTGCGGCAGCGCCGGGTCTCCGCTTACCGCAATATGACCGCCGCCGTAATCGCCCGCAAGCTGGCGGGCCTGAACAAGATCAAGGTCGGCAGGATCCAGCCCACCAAGATCATATATGAGTTCATCACGCAGGCGAATGTCACCGACTGGGACTTTCTCTGCCGGCTCGCGGACGAGAACGACATGGTGATGTCCCTCAACTCGCAGGGCAGATTCCAGTTCGTCACGGCCCCGCCGGCGGCCGGCGCACCCGCGGTGTCCACCCCGAGCGAGAACAACGCGTTCGTGCTGGAGGCGGGTACCGACATCCTGCGCTGCCGCGCCGCTGTCACCTCCGCCGACCAGGTGACCAATGTCGAGGCGCGCGGCTGGGACGTGACGGCCAAGCGGGCGCTCATCGGTACGTCACCTGCCGCCACATATGCCGGTGTCCAGATCGGCTCCACACCCGCCGCCGCCAAGGTGTTCGGCGCGGCCAAGCTCGTCGCGACCGAGACGCCCTACGACAAGCAGGGCCAGGTCCAGCAAGCTGCCAAGTCCCTCGCCGACGATGTGACCGCGGCTTTCGCCGAGCTGGAGGTGACCGTACGCGGCAATCCCAAGCTGCGGACGGGCGTCCCGGTCACCCTCACCAAAGTGGGCAACCCCTTCGACGGCAAGTACACGGTGACCGGCGCGCGCCACACCTTCGGGGACGGCAGACACTACGAGTGCCTGCTGTCCGTCAGCGGACGCCAGTGGCGCTCCCTGTACGGCCTCTCCTCGGGTGCCGGTGCGGTCTCGCCCATGCTGCCGAGCGTCGCGAACGCTCTGGTCACCGACATCAAGGACCCGCTCAGGCAGGGAAGGGTCAAGCTCCGCTTCCCCTGGCTGGATGACAAATATGTCAGTGACTGGACCCGTACCGTGCAGTTCGGCGGGGTGAAGGGCGGGGGGGTGATCGCCCCGGACGTCGGCGACGAGGTGCTGGTGGCGTTCGACCGCGGCGCGCTGGACCACCCGTATGTCATCGGCGGTCTGTACAACGGCAAGGACAATCCCGCCCCCGTCGATGTCCCGCTCTACGATCCCACCCGGGGCAAGGCCACCCGGCACACTCTCGCCGACCGCGACGGCAACCGGCTCGACCTGCTCGACCAGCGCGTGGGCCTCAAGCGCGGGGTGCGGCTCGCCACCGGCGACAACCGGCTCACCATCAATCTGGACCGGACGCGCACCGAGATCACCGTGGACAGCAAGGGCAGCGTCACCATCACGGGGACCCGGTCGGTTTCCATCGACGCGGGCGCCAATCTGTCCCTGTCGGCCGTCGGGCGGCTGTCGCTCAAGAGCGGCGGCCCGCTCTCCATCACCTCCGGTTCCGTACTCAACGTCAAGGCGGCCGGGGCGGCCAATCTCGACGCCGCCGGCGCGGTGAACGTGAAGACGGGGGGCATGATCAACGCCACCGCGGGGGGCATGGTGTCGCTCACCGCGGGCGCCACCGTCCAGCTCACCGCGGCCGCCAACATCGGCCTCAAGGCCGGCACCATCACCTCGATGGGCCTGCTCACGTCCAACGCGAAGCCGGTGCTGACGGTGGGGGGCGTCTGATGGCCGAGGAATTCATCGGCTCCGGCTGGGCGTTCCCGCTGCGTATCAGCCCCACCGGCGGCATCGCCCTGGTCAGCGGGGAGCGCGAGATCGAGGAGGCCATCCGCCTCGTCCTGGCCACCGCGCCGGGTGAGCGGCCGATGCGCCCCGACTTCGGCTGCGCCATCCACGACATGGTCTTCGCCCCCGTCAACGAGGCCACCGCGGGCCGGATCCAGCACGAGGTGTACTCCAGCCTGGACCGCTGGGAGCCGCGCATCGAGGTGGACGACGTCGAGGTGACCGCCGGGGAGGAGCAGGGAGTGCTCTTCATCGACGTGCGCTACTCGGTCCGTGGCACCAACAACCCGCGCAGTCTGGTCTTCCCCTTCTATGTCATTCCCTCCCACGACGAGCCCGACGGGCCCGGTCCGTCCGACACGCACTCTGGAAGCGACCGCTGATGGCACTGCCCTCCCCGAACCTTGACGACCGCCGCTTCCAGCAGTTTGTGGACGACGCCAAGCGCTATATCCAGCAGCGTGCGCCGGAGTGGACCGACCACAACGTCTCCGACCCGGGGGTCACCCTGGTCGAGACGGTCGCGCACATGGCCGACCAGATCGTGTACCGGCTCAACCGGGTGCCCGAGAAGAACCATCTCGCATTCCTGGACCTCATCGGGATCACCCTCTTCCCGCCCTCCGCCGCCCGCGCCGACGTCACGTTCTGGCTGTCGGCACCGCAGGAGGAGCCGGTCCTGCTGGCCGCCGGGACCGAGGTCGCCACCGCGCGCACCGAGAGCGAGGAGGCGGTCGTCTTCGCCACCGAGCATCAACTCGAAGTGGTCTCCTCCGAGTTGTCGTATCTCGTCGTCCAGCCGGACGGAGAGGAGGCGGCCGACCGCACAACGGATCTCACCGAGGTCAAAGACGTGCTGTGCTTCGCGGAGTCCCCGCGCCCCGGCGACCGCATGCTCTTCGGGCTCAGCGCCGCCGTACCGCACTGCGCGGTGGTACTGACTCTCGACAGCCAGGTGGACGGTGTCGGCGTGGATCCCCGGCAGCCGCCGCTGGCATGGGAGGCGTGGACCGCGGACGGCTGGACGGCCTGCGAGGTCGAACGGGACACCACCGGCGGTCTCAACCGCCCCGGCGAGGTGGTGCTGCACGTCCCCGGCGGCCACACCCTCTCCCGCGCCGGGCGGCGCGAGGCGGGCTGGCTGCGCTGCCGGGTCACCGACCCCGAGCCCGGGCAGCCCTTCTACACCGCGTCGCCCACCATCCGTTCCGCCGAGGCGTTCACCATCGGCGGCACCGTTTCCGCCGTGCACGCCGAGACGGTCCGGGACGAGGCCCTGGGGGAGTCCACCGGGCTGCCCGGCCAGCGGCTGCGGCTCGCCAACGCGCCCGTCGTCGGTGACGTACCCCCGCTGCACCTCCAGGTCGCCGAGCGCGACGGCTGGATCGACTGGGACACCGTCGGTCACTTCGCCGCCTCCGGCCCCGACGACCGGCACCTCACCCTCGACGCGGCCACCGGCGAGATCGCCTTCGGCCCCTCCGTACGCGAACCGGACGGCTCCCTGCGCCAGTACGGGGCCGTGCCGCCCAAGGGGGCTGTGATCCGTGCCCGCCGCTACCGCACCGGCGGCGGAAAGGCGGGCAACGTCGCCCGGGGCGCCATCCGGGTGCTGCGCGACTCGGTCCCGTACATCTCCGAGGTCATCAACCGAGAGGCCGCGAGCGGCGGGGTCGACAGCGAGACCGTCGAGGAGGCCAAGATCAGGGCGCCCATCGCCCTGAGCGCTCAGGACCGGGCCGTGACTCTGCGCGACTACGAGGAACTGGCGCGGCGGGCAGCGCCCGAGACCGCGCGCATTACCTGCCTGGCGGCGGAACCGGACGAGCACGGCGCGCATGCGGTACGTGTGCTGGTGGTCCCGCAGGCCGTGCCCGACCCGGGCGGGCGGCTGCGTTTCGAGCAACTCGTGCCGGGCGACGCGCTGTTGGGGCGGATCACCCGCTACCTGGACGAGCGGCGGCTGATCGGTACCCGACTGGCGGTGGGGCCGCCGTACTACCAGGGCGTGACGGTCGTCGCGACGGTGCACGCCTTCCGCGGCACGGACACCGAACGGGTCCGGCGGCAGGCCCACGACGCCCTCCACCGGCACCTCGATCCGTTGACCGGGGGAGCGCACGGCACCGGCTGGCCCTTCGGCCGCCCGGTGCAGGCCGGCGAGGTCTTCGCGGTCCTGCAACGGGTGCCCGGCGTCGAGCTCGTGGACGAGGTGCTGCTCCACCCCGCCGACCCGCTCAGTGGCAAGCGCGGTGAGCGGACGGAGCGGATCGACCTCGCCGCCCCGGCCCTGGTCTTCTCCTTCGACCACCGGGTCCGTGTGATCGGGGACGCGTCATGAGGGGGTCGGTCGACGGTCTGGGCTCCTCGGCCCCGCTCGGTCCCATGCTGCCCGCCGTGTTCGCCGAAGATGAGCTGGCGCAGAAGTTCGTGGCCGGCCTCGACGAGGTGCTGGCCCCGGTCCACAACGTGCTGGACTGCTTGGACGCGTACTTCACGCCGTCGCTGGCCCCCGCCGACTTCACTCGCTGGCTCGGCGAGTGGGTCGGCGCGGAGACCGACGGTTCGGGCCGCGTGGATCGAGCGGCCGGAGCGGATCGAGCCGATCGGCCGGGGCGGCCGGGGTTCTCCGGCCGTTCGGACCTGCCGGACCTGCCGGAGGACACGGCCATGCTGCGCGCGGCGGTCGCCGCCGCGGTACGCCTGCACCGCATCCGCGGCACCCGGCACGGTCTGGCCGAAGCGATACGGCTCACCTTCGGCGTGGAGCCGGAGATCACCGAGAGCGGCGCCGCCATCTGGGACGCTCGGCCGCTCGGCCCCTTCCCCGGCGAGCGCCGCCCGCGACTGCACGTCACCGTACGGCTGCCCGACCCGAGTCCGGCCGACGAGCATCGGCTGGACAGCCTCGTCGCCGCCTCTCGCCCCGCTCATATTTCCTACACGGTCCAGGTGACCGCCGCCGAAAGGACACCCGACAGGTGACCAGTCCGACCTCCTCCTCTTCCGCCAGCGCCCAGCCCCCGAATTCCGGCGAGGGCGGGCGCCGGGACCAGACCTGTGCCGAGTGCGGTGCGCGCCCGGCTCCCGGACAGTCCTTCTGCGACGAATGCGGGGCAGTCCTCAGTTGGACGCCCGATCGGACCGCGAACCGGACGCCCGACCGGACCGCGAGCCAGGGGACGGCCCAGGACGACGTAAGTGAGGAAGGCCGCGAACCTGCTCCCGCTCCCGACCCCGCTGCTGCCTCCGCGCCCGACCACCGGTCCGATCCGGAGCCGGCCCGCGTGGACGACACTGCCCGCACCGGTCCGCCCTCGGTCACCCGCCCCGACTCGGCACCGGCCGTCTCCTCCACCGAGGAAACCCTGCCGATCGACCCTGTCCCCGCAGCCGTCGCCCCCGCATCGGCGGGCCCCGGCCCCGGCTCCTCCGCCGACGAGCGGGCGAGGGCGCTGCTCGTACCGGTCGCCGACCCGAACCAGCCGGTGACGCCGGCCCCGAGTGTGGCCCCGGTCCTGCCCGGCCGCCCCGCCGCGGCCCGCCCCCGGGTCCAGGCGCCCACCGTCGAGCCGGATGAAGAGGGTGGCCCCCCCTGCCCATGGTGCGCCACCGGCAACCGGCCCGGCCGCCACTTCTGCCGTCGCTGCGCCATGTCCCTCGCCGCCGGCCCGGACGATCCGGCGGCGACGCGTCTGCCCTGGTGGCGTCGCATGATGAACTTCCGCAACAGACCGACCCCCTGGGCCGGTGACCGCCCCCGCCTCCGCCGGAGCCTGGGCCGGATCGTCACCTGGGCCGTCTGGGGTCTGGTGGTCGCGCTCGTGGTGACGGGAGCCTTCTACATCGACAACGCGTATCAGGCCACGCGCGACCACTTCGCCAAGCGAGCCCCGGTGGCGCCGGATTCGGTGAAGGCGTCCCGCTCCTTCAGCGGCCACGGCCCCGAGCTGGCCTTCGACAAGATCAACAACACCTGGTGGGGGCCCGGCGTCTCCCAGGCCGGCGCCGGAGAGTGGATAGAGGCCCGCTTCCAGCGGCCCACTCGCCTGCTGGACATCCTCGTCACCCCCGGCATCTCCACCCGGGCGGCCGACCTCTCCAAGTCCGCTTTCCCCCACCGCGTGCAAGTCGTCGTCACCGCCGCCGACGGCAGGACCACGACCCGCGAACTCACCCTCGACCAGGGCACGGGCAGCCAACGCCGGCGCTTCAGGACCGGCGAGGTCAGCGCGGTCCGCTTCATCCTGCGCTCCGCACACGGCGCCGCTGCGGACAAGCAGGTCTCCATCGCCGAGATCGAGTTCTTCGGGCGCTCCTCCGCTTCGTAACACGGCGGGTTCAGCGCCACGAACATCGCGTTGCGCCTCGGCGACCACGACGCCGCGGGCAAGGCCCCCGCGTATTCCCGCCTCGAGGCTCTCGCAGCGCGAAATCGTATCGCCACTCCACGGACCGGCCACGTCTGGTACTTCTCGGTCTCTGGAGCCTGCGAGGTTCAGTGTGGCTTTTACCAACCCGAATGTTCTTGTCGTCCCAGTGCCTCTGCCGGGGACCCGGCTGCCCGCGAGAGTGTCGAGCAGTTCCTCGGCGTGCTGGAAGGGGCCGCGGCGAGCTGTTCCCGGCGGCTAATGGTCGGGGGTTGTCCGCGCCCAACTCCTTCCGGGAAAGGGTGAACCGGGGTACGGGACGGCACGTAGCAACGGGAGTCGGGCCAAACAGGATCAGGCAGCGGCCACGAGTCGCCCACAGCATTACCCGCTTGGGTCTGACACAGGGCGAGCGCGCAGGTCCCCACCGCCGTGGACGCGGATAACGACTGTGTCTGATGAACCGAACCCATGACTGGCTCGTCGATAGCTATCGAACCTCACTGTCGAACTAGGGAGAAACAAAGAATGTCCCGACGGCGCACCGCCTCACTCGTTGCCACTTCTCTGCTTGCCTCGCTTGCGCTGACGGCCTGCGGGGGTGGGAGTGATGCGAAGGATTCGAAGGATTCGAAGAGTTCTGGCGACCTTGGCGTGAAGAGTCACGCGGCAGCCGCAAGCTGGAATAATCCCTCCTCTGACACCATTCAGGTCAAGGTGCGTCAGACTCCTGTCCTCAAGACCGTTGTCACGGACAAGAGTGGCTTCACCCTCTATCTGTTCAAGAATGACAAGAAGGATTCCAGGAAGTCGAATTGCAATGGTGCCTGTGCATCGAAGTGGCCGCCCGTAATCGTCGACAAGGGAACGAAGTTCATCGAGTTCGACGAGCGAATCAAGGCACCCTTCGGCATAGCCAATCGAGACGATGGCAACTTGCAGCTGACTCTTAATGGTTGGCCGCTATACCGATTCAGCGAAGATGCGCGCCCCGGAGATGTAAAGGGCCAGGGCGTGGGTGGAGTCTGGTTCGGCATCGGTCTCAACGGCGAGGCGCAGGGCTTCAAGGAAGGCGGCAACAACGGTGGAAGCACGGGAGGCAACGGCGGGAGCCCGACCCCGCAGCCCGGCAAGGCGGGAGTAGTGACGCTCCTCTCCGAGCCGAACGACTTCTCCGAGTCCAACGCCGCACGGAACGTGACGGGTTCGGGCTGCGTGAATGTTCGCCCGGAGAACACTGCGTCGGCGATCCGCCCCGGCAGCACTGTGAAGATCTGGTCCGAGCGGGACTGCAAGGGGAGGTCGCTGGTCGTCGACAAGGACATCGCAGACCTCGGTACCGTTGGCTTCGACAACGACATCTCGTCCATCTTCTTCGGGTGATTCCTGTGCCGCGGGGCGGGGACGGCTCAATGCCCTCTCTGCCCCGCACCACGTGGGGCCAGCCCACGTCGACGTTGCCAGCGGCGCGAAGGCCTCCCGCCCGAAGCTCGACTTCGTCATCAGTCGCTGCGTGAGGGCGACACGTTGAAGGTCACCCGGCTCGACCGGCTCCCCCGCTCCGTGCTGCACCTGGTGACCCTGGGCGCCGAGCTGCGCGAGCGCGGCATCGGATCGCACGTCATCGAGCAGGGCATCGACACCGCGATCATGGAGGGCAGAGCGATGTTCGGGATGTTGTCCGTGCTCGCTGAGCTCCAGCGCGAGCTGACCGTGGCGAACACCAACGACGGGCTCGCCTCCGCGCGGGCCCGCGGCCGGGTTGGTGGGCGTCGGCCCAAGCTCACCCCCTGACCAGGCCGCGCTCGCTCAGCAGCTCTACGACGCCCGGCCACGACCTGCACGTCGAGGGCGGCATCCTCATCACCTGACCACCGGGCAACTGCCCAGCGCTTCAAGCGTGTTCTCACGCAGGGCTGCGATGGTCGCAGGGGCCTGTGGGTCAGGAAAGTTCGGCTCCCGGAATCGGCGGGAAGTCGGTGAGCAGGAGGTCGGCAGTGTGGTCGAGCAGGTGCAGCGGCGCGGCACGCACCCCGGCCGTCTCCATCGCGTCCCCGTAGGCGAGGGCGAGCGGCGTGTCGACCAGGCCATGGACCAGTGGCAGGCCGGGCATGGCGGCCTGCAGCAGCGATTCGAGCCGGCATGAGGCGATCGTGCCGGGTATCCAGGACCGTGCGGTGTGTCCGGCGACGGCGGCCGAGGGCAGCCCGTCGGCGATGCGCCGCTCGACGTCACGCAAGGCGAGCAGGCCGCCGCCGACGACGAGTACGTCGCGCTGCCGTCGCATCCTGGTGATGGCGCTTGCCGTGTCGAAGCAGTGTGGGAACGAGTCGTCGACGACGATGGTGCCGGGCCGCAGCCGTTCGATGTCGAGGACCGTCTTGCCGCCACTGACCGCGGTGATCACGAGGTCGGCCTCGTATACGGCATTGGGCAGCGCGGGGTCGGATTCTACTGTTTCCGCGGCCGCGGCCAGGCCGCGGGTACACAGGTTCTCGGCGAGCTCCTTCAGGCGGGGCCCGCTGCCGGCGACGTCACACAGCAGCAGCCGGGCAGGCGGGCGCGCAGCCCGCGTGAGGAGCAGCTCGAGGGACGAGCTGCCGATGGAGCCGAGGCCGACCATGGCGACGGTGAGCCCGCCAAGGTCACGGCGGGTTGCTTTGAGCGCGGCGTGCACGGTCTTGACCACCGACACGGCAGTTGCGGCATGGCCGGTGGTGACCGCCGTCGCCGTGCCCGACTCCCGCAGGACGCTGAAGCCGTAACCGGTGTGTGCGGGAATCATGCCCGCCAGTGAGACGCAGCGGGCGCCGAGCGACGCGGCGTACTCGACAGCACGGGCGGTCTGCCGACTGAGGGCGATCCCTTGGGCCAACTCGTCGGCGAACAGCGGCAAGCAGACGAATCCGGAGCGGCCGAGCGGTGTGGTCGTCTCTTCGAGCAGGCGGGGGCCGGCGTCCGGGAAGAGCAGGGCGCGCAGTTGTTCACGGGGCAGTGCCGACGACGGCAGGCCGGCGAGCGTGGCGAGGTGCGCCGGTGCGGGCAGGTAGCCGACGAGCGCCGCGTCTACGGACCCGCGGGCTGTGCGGTGTGGCACCGTCGCTGCGGCTTCGGTGAGTTGGTCCCGCAGGGCGTCGGTGAAGGATGCGAAGGCCGACTCGGTGAGGGCAGCGGCCGAGGCGCGCACCGTGACCCGCAGGCTGTCTCCGGTCGGCCGTGCGGTGAGGAACACGTCGGTACCCATGGGCGGCGGGGCGAGTTCGGTGTCGCTGTCGTCCCAACTAAGCGTCAAAGTATCGCTGGTGAGCGGGCCGAGGGCGGAGAAGTCCAGGAAGCTGAAGAAGAACTGTGCGTACGCCGGCAGACCACCACCTGGGCGCGTGCCATCGGCGCCGTACGTCCGGGCGTCGGCGACCTCGGCGGCGACCGAGCGCAGGTCGTCGACAAAGGTCGGATCGGCCGTGCCGCGATCATCGGGGGCGGCGGGGCGTAGCGGTACGGCGGCGGCGAACGGGCCGAAGACGCGGTTGGCGTCGGGCAGCGGATGGTCCCGGCCGGTGACGGCGAGGCCGAGGACGAGATCGGCTTGGCCGATGAGGTCGGCCAGAGCCCGGTAGTACGCGGTGAGCACCGGGGCGTACAGGGTCGTGCGTGCGCTGGAGGCGAGTCGGCGCAGCGCATCGACTTGACGGGGGCTCAGCGTGAACCCGGTGGACCTGAACGGCGATACGCCGCTCTCCCGGCTGCGTGCGCGCAGCACCGGCTGCCGGTACGGGGCGTTGAGGCGGGCCCGCCAGGCATCGGCCACCGGATCCCGGCCGGACACATGACGTTCGAGAAGGGCGACGTAGTCGCGGAACGTGGCGCGCAGCGGCGGCAGGGCAGCGGGCTCGCTGCGGCCGAGGCGGTCGTACACGGTGAGCAGCTCCCGGCCGAGGAGCGCCGCGCTGTAGCCGTCGCCTATGAGGTGGTGGGCGTGTACGACGAGCACATGTTCCTCGGGTGCCAGGCTGAGGAGCCGAAGGCGCAGCAGTGGCCAGGCCCATGGCTCCAAGCGCCGCTGCCGTTCCTCGGCGACCCGCTCGGCGAGCAGTTCGGGTGCCGGCAGGTTCTCGAAGTCGACCGGCAGGCGTACGGCGGGCGGTAGCTCCTGCTGGACCGGTGGGCGGATCCCGGCGGGGAAGATGGTACGCAGCATGGGATGGCGGATGAGGAGAGCATCCACCGCGCGCTGGAAGCGGTCGGGCTGCAACGGTCCGCGCAGTCGCAGGCAAGCGAGCCATGCAGAAGGGGCGTCAGGTGCGAGGGCGTCGGAAAGCAGGAAGCCGCGCTGCGTGAGGGTGAGCGGGAACGGCGAAGGCCCCGTGCCCGTGGCAGCTGATGCCGTGATGGCCGGATGCGGACCGGCCTCGTTCGGGGCTGTCGGCCGGTCACCGGGTTCGGCCGGGCCGACGGTGCCGGTACAGCCGTCGGCCGACCTGTCCGCCCCGTCCGTGTGTGCCGTTGCCGCGTCGACCGAGGCCGTGTCCACCGCGGCGGCGAGGGCAGCGAGCGTGCCGTGTGCGTAGATGACGGTCGGCCTGGGCAGGACAGGGACCTCTCTGCTCAGCTGGGCGAACACCTCCAGGACGAGGAGGGAGTCGCCGCCGAGCGCGAAGAAGTCGTCCTCGCGACTGATTGCCGGAACGTCCAGCAACTCCGACCAGATCCGGGCCAGGAGACGCTCGGTCGGGGTGGCGGGCGGAGTCCGGCGGGCTTCAGGAGGCGCGGGTGGCCGTCCACCCCAGACGGCCCGGGCGGCATCCGGACCGGACGCAGGCGCCTTGAGCCGCGCGCGTGCGATCTTGCCGGTATCGGTGAGGGGAAGCGCGTCAACGAGATGGATCCGCGCAGGGAGCATATAGCCCGGCAGGATGCCGGAGAGGTGGGCTCGCACAGCGGCAGCGTCCAGCGCCGGGCCCCCGGGACGGGACTCGACGAAGGCCGCCAGCCGGTCGTCCCGGTGGATCACGGCGGCCCGGGCGACGCCGGGATGCGTGTGCAACACCGCCTCGATCTCACCGAGTTCCACCCGGTGGCCGCGGATCTTCACCTGGTCGTCGAGGCGGCCGAGGAACTCCAGAACTCCCTCCGGTCCGCGGCGGACCCGGTCGCCGCTGCGGTACCAGAGCCTGCCGTCGCGCTCCACAAACGCTGCCGCCGTCAGCTCCGGCTCGCCGAGGTAGCCCGGGCTGAGGCCCACCCCGGCAATGAGCAGTTCGCCGGCCTCGCCCGGCGCGCAGCGGTGCCCGCCGGGGGCGACCACCTCGACCTCGATACCGGTGATGGGGCGGCCGATGGGCACCTGCCGCACATCGTCCCTGGGGCGGGCCTCGATGACGTGGCAGGTCGCGTTGATGGTGGTCTCGGTCGGACCGTAGAGGTTGGCGATCCGGTGGCCGGTGCCGAACAGGTCGTACCAGCGGCGGACGTGAGCAGCCGACAACGCCTCGCCACCTACGTGGATCCAGCGCAGCGCCGACAGGTCCGGCGGTGGTGCGCCGTGCCGGACTCGGTTCTCGGCTGCGGCCAGCAGCTGCTCCCACAGGGTCGGCACCGAGCTCCACACGGTGATCCGGCCCTGCTCGACGCGCTCCAGCAGCGCCTCGGGGTCGCGGACCAGGGTGCGGGGCATGGCCACGACGGTGGCGCCGACGAGCAGCGGCGCGAGGAGCTGGCGCACCGAGGCGTCGAAGCAGACCGAGGCGGTCTGGGCGAGCCGGTCGTCCCTGCGGTAGCCGAAGGTGTCCAGGGCCCAGTCGAGGTAGTTCTCCATCGCCCGGTGCGTGATCGGCACCGCCTTCGGGCGCCCGGTGGAGCCCGAGGTGAAGATCACGTAGGCGATGTCATCGGGTTCGGCGGGCGCGGTGGAGCCGGTTGCGGGAGCCGGTGACGGGTCGTCGACGGAGACCTGGGTGACGCCGTCGAGCGCGTCGGCAACCGCGCCGGTGGCGGCGTGGCAGACGACGGTCCGGGCCCCGCACCGGGTGAGCTGGTCCGCCAGGCGCGCGGTCGGGTGGGTGGCGTCCAGCGGTACCCACCCGGCACCGGCCGTCAGGATGCCGACGACACCGACGACGGTGTCGGCGCCCGGCTCGGTGAGCAGGGCGACCAGATCGCCGGCGATGACGCCGGAGGCACGCAGCCGGGTGGCGAGCTGGGCCGAGGCGCGGTCGAGTGCCGCGTACGTCAGAGTGGTCTCGCCGGTGTCGACGGCGATCGCGTCGGGGACCGCGCGGAATTGGGCGCGCAGGCGGTCGACGATTCCGCTCCCGTACGGCGGCGCCGCTGCCGAGTCCGACACCGATACCGCTCCCGAGTCCGGCACCGATGTAACGGCCGAGGCGGGCGCCGATTCCGACACCGCAATCTGCGCCTGCTGCTGGGTACGCCGGGCGAGCGCGTCGATTTCGGAGAGTTCGGCGAGGTGTTCACGGGCCAGGCGTGCCACGGTCGTCCGGGAGAACAGCCGGGTGGGGAAGTTCCAGGAGAAGTGCAGCGTCTGGTCGCTTTCCCAGCACAGCAGGCTGAGCCGGGTGGCGGCGGAAGCGGTGCCTGCCGCGGTCGGATGCACGGTGACCGGGCAGCCCGGGTCACGGGTGGCGGGGAAACGCGCGAAGCTGAAGCTCGCCGGGCTCACCGTGCGCGGGCCGGCCCCACCGGCGGGCAGGAGCCGTGCGAGGTCGAGGCTAGTGAGCCGGGCGTGCCGCTCGCCGGCCAGCCATTCTTGCCGCAGCCGCTCGGCCAGAACGTGTGCCGGCTCGTCCATGACGACCGTGGCGAAGACCGGCAGCGTGTCGGCGAGCGGGCCAACGAGCCTGCCGATGCCGGGCAGCCGCGCCTCACGGCGGGCCCGGGCCACGTTGATTGGTACGTTCACGCGGGTGCCCGGGGCCGTATCGCCCCGTCCGCTCCACCGTGCCAGGCACCGCGCGTACGCGGCGAGCAGCAGATGGAACAGCGAAACGCCGTGGGCGGCGGCGCATTCCCGCAGCGCCGCGGTGAGCTCGGGATCGGTGACGGCCTGATGCGCGGCCAGCGGCGGGGCGGGCTGCCCCTGCGGATCGCCGTCGTAGGGCAGTGCGAACGGCTCGCTCTTGGCGGCAAGCGCATCGCGCCAGTATCGCTGGTCCTCGGCGAAGTCCGCCGAGGCGCGTTCTGCCTCCAGGGCGGCCGCGTAGTCGGCGAAGTCCATCTCGGGCGGTGTCGGCGTCGGCGTACGGCCTTGCGAGAGGGAGGTGTAGAGCGACCACAACTCCTCACCGAGGATGTTGAGGCTGAACCCGTCACCGGCGGCGTGATGGATCACGAGGACGAGATGGGCCAGGTCCGTTCCCTCGCGGGCGAGTACCGCGCGTACCGGCGGCTCGGCGGCGAGGTCGAAAGGCCGGTTGCACAGCGTCTCTTCGAGATCCTCCACCGTCCCGTGCAGATCCCGGACCTCGTACCAGGCCGTGACGGGCGTGGGCGGCGCCACGGTCTGGCGGGGCGCGGCGCCGTCGGGCTCGATCCGGATCCGGAGCATCGGGTGCTGTTCGGCGAGCACGGCGAGCGCCTGCCCGAGCAGGCCGGGGTCGAGGGGGCCACTGATCGTCTGCCGTACGAATCCGTAGGCGGTGACCTGATGGTGCAGCCGGCCGTTGGTGTGGAAGGCGAGCTGGACCGGGGTGAGGGGCAGCGGTGCTCCGTCGGTGGCGGTCGTCGCCTCCATCGCGGTCTGCGGTCCGTCGGCGGCAGTGCTCTGAAGGTGGGCGGCCAGCTCGCGGACCGTCTGGTGTTCGAAGAACAGGGTGGTCGGCAGTTGCCGGTCCAGCTCCCGCTCCAGCTTTTTGACGAGGTCGACGGCGGTGAGCGAGTCCAGCCCCATGCCCAGGAAGGGCTCGTCGTCGGCGATCTCTTCGGGCGCGCGGTGCAGCGGTGCCGCCAGCAGCCGGCGCAGTGTCTGGGCGAGGCCGGACGGGATCGCCGTGGGTGCGGCCACCTGGGCCGAGGATGTGCGCATGGGGGCCGAACCGGCGGCGGCCTGCGCTGTGTCGGCGGGTTGTGGGACCGGCGTGGAGAGGGCCGGTTCAGGAACCGCGGTCAGGTCGGCGACCAGCAGTTGTGCTGCGTCGATGCCGCACGCGCTGTGGAGCGCCGACAGCGCGGCGCCGGGGGCCAGCGGTTTGCCTCCTCGGGCGCGGACGGCCGTGTGTGTGCCCAGTCCGGCGGCCAGACCGGTCCCGGCGAGCGCGGCGAAGTTCAGCGCCTGCCACGGCTGCCCGGCCGCCCGCTCGGCGGCGGCGAACGCGTCGAGGAAGGCATTGGCCGCGGCGTAGTCGCCCAGTGCGCCGGCCAGACCGGGCAGCACCGACGCGACCGAGGAGAACGCCACGCACACCGTTGGCCGGTGACCGTGCCGTCGCAGGGCCCGGGCGAGCAGATGGCTGCCACGCACCTTGGCGGCCAGGACCTGGCCCACCTCCTCCTGCGACTTCGACCGCAGCGTTCCGGGGCGTGCCACGCCCGCGGCGTGGAACACCGCGTCAAGGCGAGGCAGGCCCGCCAGCAGGGCGTCGACGTCGGCCTCGACCGACACGTCGGCCACGCGGTACTCCGTCACGGCGCCGAGGGCGTCGAGCTCGGCCAGCAGGTCGGCGGGCGGCTCGGCGGAGCGGCCGCAGAGCACCAGCGTCGGCCGACCGCGGCCGGCCAGGTCGCGGGCGAGGGCGGCACCAACACCGCCCGCGCCGCCGGTGATCAGGTACACGCCGTCGGCCGGCAGCCGTTGCGGGGTCGGCGGGCCGCTCAGCACGGCGACCGGGGTGCGGGTCAGCCGGCGGCCGGCCCGCCATGCGACCGTACCGGCCCCTGCTGCCATGTCCTGCCCGTACAGCTCGCGATCGACGGCGTCGAGGCGCGCTGTCACGGTCTCCAGCGACGACAGGTCGACGCTGCGTGCCGCGAGTCCGGGCAATTCCTCGGGCAGCGCGAGGGTGAGGCCCGTGAGCAGCGCCTGCGCGGGGCGGAGCAGTTCGGGGGCGACGCCCGTGGCGTGTACGTCCTCGGTGACGACGAACAGCCGGGGGCGGGCCCGGCCGACGAGCGCGAGCAGGTCCTGAAGCCCCGTCACCGCGGCGTGCTGGGTGGCATCGAGTGCTGCCACGCTGTCCGGAGCGGCGGACGGTCCGGCGAGCAGGACAGCGGTGTCCGGGAACGGCGCCCCGGCGGGCAACGCGTCGCCGGACCTGTACACCGCGACGCCGCGGTCGGTGAGCCGGTCCGCGAGGGCTCGGCTCAGCTCGGAGTCCGGCCCGGCCAGCCACACTGCCCGCGGCGCGTAGCCGGTGGTCAGCGGCGCGTCGTCCCAGGCGAAGCGGTGCAGCAGCTGCGCAGTCTCGGGCTTCGGCCAGTACGTCCGGCGCTGGAAGGGGTAGGTGGGCACGGCGACGCGTGTCCGTCCGGCGTCGAGTGCCGTGTGGCTCAGGTCCGCGCCGCGCGTCCACAGCCGTCCCACCGTCTCCAGCAGCGCCCGTCCGCTGTCCGCGCTCCCCGCCTCTGCCGCCACGGACGTCGTGAACACGTCGGTCCGTGCCTCGCGCGCTCGTGCCGCGGCGCGGACCAGGCCCGGAAGGGTTGTGCGTGGGCCGAGTTCGACGAAGGTGTCGTACCCGTCGTCGAGCAGGTGCTCGACGGCGGCGCCGAAGCGTACGGGCCGGATGGCGTGCTCTCGCAGGTATTCCGGATCCAGCCCCGGCTGCCACTGAGCGGTGACCGTACTCATCAGCGGTGTCACCGTGGGGCGGAAGGCGAGGCCGTCGGCCGTGGCGGCCAGTGCGTCGAGGGCCGGGCGCATCATCGGTGAGTGGAAGGCGCGGGAAACCTCCAGTCGCCGTGCCGGGATGCCGTCCGCCCTCAGCTCGGCGACGGCCTGGTCGACCATGTCCGGGGCACCCGCGATCACGACCTGGGCAGGGCTGTTCACCGCGGCCACACACAGCGTGCCGCCCGAGGAGGCCACCAGCCGAGCGACGGTCTTCTCCCCGCCGCGTACCGCGGCCATTGCTCCCGGCGCGGTCAGTTCCCCCATCAGGCGCCCGCGGACGGAGGCGAACCGTACGGCGTCGGCGAGGGTGAGCGCGCCGGCGACGCAGCCCGCGGCGATCTCGCCGACGCTGTGCCCGGCGACGGCGTCCGGCCTCACGCCCCACGCCTGGAGCTGGCGGGCGAGCGCGACGCCGAACGCGACCAGCAGCGGTTGGGCCACCTGTGTCCGGGCGAGATCGGCGGGGGAGACATCGGGATCGAGGCACCAGGCCGCCAGGCTGCGCCCGTCCACCGGCCCGGTGAGCGCGGACGCCTCCTCAAGGACCTGCCGGAACACCGGCGCCACCGCGTGCAGCGCGCGGCCCTGCCCCGGTCGCTGAGCGCCCTGCCCCGGCAGGAGGAACACCGGCCTGGGCCGTGACCGGGTCACGCTGCCGGCCGGACCCGCCGCCAGCCGCGCCGCGAGGTCGCCGTCCGCCACCACGGCCAGGCGGTGCGGGCCGTCGTCCCGGGCAGCGCGGACGCCGGCGCAGACGTCCCCCTCGCCGAGCTCCGGATGAGCCCGCAGGTGCGCAGCGAGGTCGGATACGGCGGCGCGCAGCGCCGGGGCGCTGCGTGCCGACAGGGTGAGCAGGTGCGGGGTGTTGCTCGCCGTCGCGGGCCGGCGGATGGGCCGCGACGGGGCCTGTTCGAGGATCGCGTGCGCGTTGGTGCCGCCGAAGCCGAACGCGTTGATCCCGGCGACCAGCAAACCGGATGCCCAGTCGCGGTGTTCGGTGACCACCTCGAAGCCGACGTCGGCGAGGCCGAGTTCCGGCGAGAGGGGTGTGTGGTGCAGCGACGCGGGAAGCTGACGGTGCGTCAGTGCCAACACCACCTTAACCAGGCTCGGCATGCCGGCGGCGTTGAGCAGATGGCCGAGGTTGGTCTTCACCGATCCGATCAGGCGGGGCTGCCCGTCGGCGCGCGGCGCGAAGGCGTGGGCGAGCGATTTCACCTCGACCGGGTCTCCGATCGCGGTGCCGGTGCCGTGGGCCTCCACATAGGACACCGTGTCGGGGTCGACGCCCGCGTCGCGGTAGGCCTGTGCGATGACCTCCCGCTGCCGCAGCGGGTTGGGCGCCATCAGGCTCAGCGACCGGCCGTCGTTGTTCACCGCTGTGCCGCGCAGCAGCGCGAGCACTGGATCGTCGGCACGTTGAGCGTCGTCCAGACGGGTCAGCACGATCGCCGCGCCACCCTCGCCGGGGACGAATCCGTCGGCCGCGGCACTGAACGTATGGCAGCGTCCGGTGGGTGACAGCGCCTGGGCCGCCTCGAGCAGCCGGTACCCGGTCGACGTGAGGTTGAGGTTGACCCCGCCGATGACGGCGACGTCGCATTCGTCGGCCAGGAGACTGCGGCGGGCCAGGTGCAGTGCTACGAGCGCCGAGGAGCAGGCGGTGTCGACGGCGAGCGCCGGTCCGCTCAGGTCCAGGTGGTGCGCTACCCGGGCGGCGACGAGGTTGGGCAGGTTGCCGACCAGCGCCGCCCCGGGCAGCCCGACATCGCCGTCGGCGCCCCGGCCGAGCACCTCTCGGTACCCGCTCTCGCCGACCGCGGCGAAGACGCCGACCCGGCGGCCGCGCCGTCGTGTCCCGGCATAGCCGGCGCGCTCCAGAGCCTCGTGCGCGAGTTCGAGAAACAGGCGCGCCTGCGGGTCGGTTGCGCGGGCCTCTTCTTCGTCGACACCGAAGAAGCCGGCGTCGAAGCCTGCCGGATCGGTGAGGAACGAGCCCCACCGGGCGACGGCGCCCGGTGGGGTCGTCCATCTGGTCGGCGGCACGTCCGTCACGGCGTCGTGGCCCGCCGTGAGCTGGGTCCAGAAGGCGTCCGGGGTGTCGGCACCGGGGAACCGGCACGCCATGCCGACGATGGCGATCGGGGCAGTGCCGTGGTCGCTCGCGGTGCCGGGTACGGGCCTGCTTGGGGCCGGGGGCGGCGCCGGTGAGGAGGGCTCGCCGCTCACCGCGAGCACGTGCTCGGTGAGTGCGGCGACCGTGTCACAGGCGTGCAGTGCGGCCGGCCGCACGGTGATGCCGAACGCGTCCTCCACGGCGGCGAGTACCTCCATTGCCTTGAGCGAGGAACCACCGACCGCGAGAAAGCGGTCGTGCGGGTCGATCTCGCCTTCAGGCCTGCCCAACACCCGTGCCCAGATGCCAAGAAGGGCGCGCTCGATGTCCCGGCGAGGCAGGGGTGGCACCGGCCCGTGGCGGGTGGCTGCGCGCGGTGGTACCACCTCCGACGCGGCCTGTTCGAGGGGCGCGGCGGGCGTTTCGCGGGCCGCCGCCCGGCGCGCCTCGACGTCCGCATACCTTCCGGCCTCGACGCGGGCCCGCATCAGGGACCGCCGCACCTTGCCGCTCGTCGTAAGGGGAAACGCCCCCGGAGGTACTGGCAACACCCGCACGTCGTCATGGGCCAGCGCCTCACCCACCCGCGCCGCAACCTGGTTGAGTACGCCGGTCACCTTCGCGTGCGACGGCCTGGCCCACTGCACGAAGACCACGACACGCTCTTGGCCGCTGACCGGGTCGGTGGAGCCGACCACCGTGACCCGTCCCGGCGGCAGCCCGGGGGTGCTCGAAGCCACCTCTTCGAGGTCCAGGGCATGGAAGGTGCGTCCGTTGATGAAGACAACGTCCTTGTGGCGGCCGGTCACACAGAGCCGTCCGTCGCGAACGAAGCCCATGTCGCCGGTGCGCAGCCACGCGTCGGCGAATGTGGCGGCGGTCGCCTCCGGGGAGCGGTGGTAGCCGCGTGCCACCTGCGGTCCGCTCACTTCGATGTGCCCGACGTGCCGATCGCCCAGCACATTCCCCTTGCCGTCGTCGACGATGCGCACAGCGCAGCCAGCTACGGGACGGCCGACGTCCATCAGCTCCACGGCGGCTGGGCCCGGCACGGCGTCCACCGCCCGGCCGCGGCTCAGCGCGGCCCGGTCCAGCACCAGCGGCGCCGCCACCTCCCCCAGCGGCGGGAAGGTGACCGCCAACGTCGCCTCGGCCAGGCCGTAGACCGGTTGCAGCGCCCGCGCGTCGAGACTTGCCGGGCTCGTCTTGCGCAAGAACTCCCGCCACACCGCCGCGGCGATCGGCTCGGCGCCCACCAGGACCAGCCGTACGCTGCTGAGGTCGAGCCGTGCCAGTGCCTCGTCCGCCACCCGCCGCGAGACCAGGGCCAGTGCGAAGTTCGCCGCCGAGAGCAGCGTCGCCCGGTGGCGCGCAGCCGCCTCGAACCACAGCGCCGGCCGTTTGGCGAAGGACAGCGGCGCCACCTTCACCTGCTTGAGCCGTGCAGCCAGCGGCGCCAGATGGGTGCCGATCAGTCCCATGTCATGGAAGTACGGCATCCAACTCACCACGACGTCGCGGGGGGTGAGGGCTGCCGCGACGCGGATCTGCTCCAGGTTGGCCAGCACACTGGCATGCGTCAGCTCAATGCCCTTGGGAGCCCCGGTGCTGCCCGAGGAGAACTGCAGGAAGGCCACGTCCTGTGGCGCGGGGACCGGCAGCCGAGCCGGCGCGCGGCCATCGCGCAGCGCAGTCAGCCGCAGTGGACGTACGGCGTCGGGCAGCGAGGCCAGCAACGGCGCGGTCGTTTCGTCGACGGTGACCGGCGGCCGGTCGAGCAACTCCCACACCGACAGCACCTGCTGCGCTTCGGGCGCCAGCGGCACGGGTATCAGCCCGGCTGCGATCGAGCCCCAGAACATCGGCTGGAAGTCGTCGCTCCGGTCGGCGAGCAGGAGCACGTGGGTGCCCGGCTCCAAGCCTGCGTCACGGTAGCCGCCGGCGACTCGCATCGACTCGTTCCGCAGCTCGCCGAAGGTGATGACCCGCTCGCTGCCGTCATCCCGTACGTGCACGATGACTTGCTCGGGCGCTTGCTCGGCCGCGTCCGACAGCACATCCAGCAGCGTCGTCCAGCCGTTCGAACCATCCAGCACTCGGCCACCCCTCAACTGGTGATCTGTCACGGACCTCGGCATCGTCCGACTGACGAGATGATCCACTACGACGCGGGTCCAGGTCAGTCGCATCACTCGGAAACCGGCGACACACCAGCCGTGGCCGTAGCGGTGAAGACCGTCACCGGCCCGGACAGCCTCATTCAGCGGGCCCGGCGAGCTCCCCGGCAGACAGGTCACGGTACGCGGGGTCGTCGAGCACATCCGCGTGCGGAAGTGGGGGTCTCTCGCCGGGGATTCCCCGGCTCCGTAGCGTCACGGCCATGATGGCGACGGTCGAACGCAGGGCGCTCCAGTCGATCGACGACTGGTACCACCACTGGCTGAGCCTCGCCGGCTCGGTCCGGGTAGCCGGGTTAATCGGCAGGCACTCAAGATCGCAGGGCAGCCGTACGGGCTGTCCATGTCTTCCGGCCATAACGGGGGTCCACGCCGGCCTCGAAGAAGAACCGGACCTCGCGGGAGGCACGCGTGGATGCGGGTCACGGGCCCACGGTCTATCTCAAGAACCGTGGTACTGGAGTCCGGTAGTGGTGCCCGCTGAGCTCCCATGAGGAGTCCGGAGCCTGCATGAGGTGGCATCTGTGAGGCATGGGTTGATGAGCACTGCCAGGCGCTGTGGATGCGCGCACGCCTCGGAGGTGGCGAGCTCCCGCCAGTCCGCAGATAGCCGCCTGCGTCCACCTCTGCGAGCCGTGCACCAGGCCGAGTCGCCCCGGTGGAACTCACACGCCGCGCCGCGACGGTCGGTCAGTTCGATCCGGCAGCTCCACCGGAAAGCAGGGGCGTCGGACCTGCCCTCACCGCTGTCTTCATGACTGCCCTTGCGGTCCTGGCGCCGTGACGGCCGCGTGGCATGGTGAGGTGGGTCATCTCCAGCCTACCCAGAGGGGCGTCATGCACGAGCAGGAGCGGATGGAGAAGGACGCGGCCGGCAAGGCGCCTGCCCGGGCCCGGCAGCCAAGCGGCCGGGCCGACCAGGCCGGTCGGCTGCCGGGCCCGGCAGGGTCGCTGTCCCCCCTCTCTGCGGGTGCTGGCCCTGCAACGCACGGCGGGCAACGCGGCGGTGGCGCGCGCCGTGGCGGCCGAACGGCACGAACACGGCTCTGGCTGCGGCCATGAGCAGCCCGTGCAGCGGCGGTCCGCCGTGCAGGACGTGCTGAGCACCCCCGGTCGCCCGCTGGACGACGGCCTGCGCAGCGAAATGGAGTCCCGCTTCGGCGGCGCGGACTTCAGCGATGTTCGCGTGCACTCCGACCGCGTCGCCCAGCGTTCCGCGAGCGAGATCGGCGCCCGCGCCTACACCTCGGGCAGCCATGTCGTCATCGGCGAAGGCGGAGGCGACAAACACACCCTCGCCCACGAGTGGGGAAGCGACGAAATGCGGAGCGTGGGGTGACGAAATATGCGACGGGTGTGACGCGTCACCATCGCAGTCCTGACCGCGATGGTCACGATCACCGGCATGACTGTGGTTGCTGCCCCCCCCACGCGCTCCCCGCGTCCTGAGCGCTTACCGGCAACCATCCTGTCGCCACGGGCGGGCGGCAGGCAGGTCTCCGGGCTGTCCCGTCACTGGTGAGTGTCGGCGGCGCGACGTCGGCGACGTGCGAACAGCAGCCCGCCGAGGGCTGCCGCAAAGCCCACGGCGAGCGCGGCCACAGGTAGAGCGTGTGAGCTCCGGGGCTGCGGCCTGCTGGTGGAGACGGGCGGGGTGCCTGTGGCGCTCGGCGGGGTACTCGTGGAGATCGTCAGCCGGGACTGGTCGTTGTTGAAACTGCCCTCATGGTTGTAGCCCTCCCTCTTCACGATGCCCGTGGTCTCGGCGAGCGGACGGGAGACCTCCAGCCGGAAGCTGAAAAGCGCACTGCCGCCGGGAGGCAGGACATGGCCGTCGTGCGCGCAGCGGTACAGCTGGCCTTTGGGCCTCAGCATGGGTTCCGGGCCGGAGCGTCGGCACCGCTTGTCGGCGCGCTGCACGTGGACCCCCTCGGGAATCTCCACGTAGGCGGCCTCATCGCGTCCCTGGTGCGTTTGGGCCGTGCCGACGTTGCGTATGCCGACCTTCACGTCGAACGGCTTGCCGATGTCTGCGCGTACGGTGGTGCCGACCGCGGCGACATCGGGGTCGCCGATAACGGTGGGGTCCTTGATGTGCAGATGGACGATGCCGGGGTCCCGACGCCCGACGTTGCCCGGCCACGGCGTTTGCGACACGGGTCGCGGCATGAGCCGCAGCACGCCGGATGTGCCACGCGTGTGGTTCTTGAGGTGCAAGGAGTCTTCCGACTGGTCGGACCAGCCGTAATGCACGTCGGAGATCGACTCGTCCGTGACGGCCCGTACCTTCAGCGGAGGGTTCAGCACATACGCCTTGCCCGGCACGACGGGCGTGTCGAACTGGCAGTACACGGAGCGGCGTTCATAGCCCGGCACGTTGTAGTAGTGGCAGTTCGTGTAATTGCCGAGCAGCTCGACGTCTTCGCCGACCTTGCCTCCGACACTTACCGAGAGCCTGAGACGGTCCGCGGCGAGGGTGCCGACGTTGCGTACCTGGAAGGGCAGTGGGTACGTGCTGCCAGGGGTCATGTTCGCCCTGGCGGGCAGCGGGGCGTAGACGACATCGGCCCCGGCGACCACGTTCAGCCGGGTCTCCAGGTGCCTGCTCGGTGAGACGACGGCATTCGGGGCCGTCACGGTATACCGGATGACGGCCGAGGTGCCGATCGCGACACCTGCCTTGAGCCGCAGCCGGAGCGGAAGAGTCGTCTCCGGATCCGTGTCGTTCCAAGGGTCGATGACGCCGAAGCGGCAGGTGGCGACCGACCCGGCCGGCTCGCAGTTGCCGGGGAACCGGACGTCGGCCACGCGCTGGGCATCGGTCGTGTCAATGGTGACCCGCACGCCCCCGACGACGCCCGCGCCCAAAACCACGGAGAGAGTCTTGCCATGGTCTTTCGGTACGGGACCGGCGAGAGCCACCAGCGAGTACGACGGGGGCACGTCCACCCGCAGCTCGGGCCGCGGATCGTCCGCATGGGCCGTCGGAGCGGCGATCAGCCCGGTTCCGAGAACCACGATCGCGACGAAACCCAGGGCGGCACTGATCGCACGCCTGGTGAACCAACGCCTCATTGCTGGGAAGATCCCTTCGGAGAACACGAACCGACTGCGGAACCTCTCGCTCGTCCGCGGTACTTGGACGCCTACCGTGGCCGGTGGGTTGTAACGATTGCCCGATCCGGCCGGCGGTCCGCCGCCGACGGCTCCTTTATCCCGGTTCTACCGGTCGGCGTTGCGTCCCCTCCTGGCGCGCATCAACGCCTACTTGGTGCGATGGATCCACCGGAAGTACAAACGGCTCGCGGGGCTGAGGAAGGCCATCGAGTGCATGCGGGGGATCGCCAAGCGCTATCCCCGGCTGTTCGCACAGTGGAAGTGGACGACCGAAGCCTCCATCGCCTGGTGACCAGGATGACAAGAGCGGAGTGACGGGAGACTGTCACGCTCCGTTCTGTGGGAGCCCGGGGGTGAGATTCCCTCGAGCCACCCGACCCCCGAGTTGACTCACGTCATCCAGCAGCGCCAAGGCCCCGTCGCCGGTGCGGACAACGGCGCGGGCCCGCGGATCAGCGACCCCTCGGACCGCTTCGAGCAGGAAGCCGAGGCCAGCGCCCGGCGCGTGATGTCCGGCGCGCCGGTGCAGCGGGCTCCCAGGCCGCCTCACGCGGCCCTCACCACGGAAACCGCCGCACACCTCGCCGTCCAGCGGGCCGGAAATGACAACGCCGCTGCCACCAGCAGCGCAGCAACCGCCGATTCGATCGCCGAGGGCCAGGTCAACGAAGTTGGCCCCGGCGGTACGATCACCTACCCCAGCGTGACCAGTTGCCTTGTCATCACCGCGTACCTGCGGGACAGCCGCAAGGTCGGCGCCCATGCCAGCCTGTTCCGGATGGGCGCAGGTCTCTACTCGGACCAGATCCTGCCCGCGCTCAAGGCTCGCATCGGCCAGCGCCGGGTGGAACGCATCGACGTCAGCGGAGCCGTGTCGTCCTGGAACCCCGAGTACTTGGAGAAGGCCATCGAGCGCTCCGACACGCCTGCCCCGCAGCTGAACGACCCGACAGGCATCGGCGACGTCGTGGCCAAAGGCCTGGGCCGGCAGCGCAAGAAGGTCACCGTCCGGGAAGTCCCGGACGGCACGTTGACGCGGTGAGGCGGCCCTCGCGTGTGCACAGCAGCCCTCGCGCTGGCCCGCGACGCCGCTCCGGGATGCTCGGCGTCGCCCGGATCGCCCGGCTCAGCTTCGCGACTGGACCAATCAGCTGAATCCCTCCGGCGGGTCTGCGGGCCAGGCCCGTGCACACGTCGCGGACAAGGCGAGGAATCGGCGCCTGACCGGCATGGCGTTGCGTGCCGGAGCTCAGCGTAGGTTACGGATCCCCCGCACCGCGCTGATCTGGCCCCTGTGGCTGTCATGCGGGGTGCTTCGGGTTGAAGTCGTCGATCTGCGCGTCTTCGCTCAGGGCGGCCGGGGTGGTGCCAAACCGCTGCCGCGGTCCAGTCGGCACAGAGCTCCGGAGAGAGGGTGCGATCACTCCCGCCACTTGATGGAGCAGCCCAGGCTCGGCCGGTGCGGCTCGGGTACCGCCTCGCCGACCAGAACGTGAGTGATCGCATCCTCCAGCAGTTCACCGGTGACCGGCTTGCCGCTCCCCGGCGTGGAGTCGTCCATCGCGCCGCGGTAGGCCAACCGCCGCTGAGCGTCGTAGAGGAAGAAATCCGGTGTGCAAGCGGCCTCGTAGGCCCGGGCGACCGTCTGCTCAAAGTCCACCAGGTACGGGAAACTCCAGCCTGCCCGCCGGGCCTGCTCAGCCAGACGCTCGGGCCGGTCATCCGGATACGCGTCGGTGTCGTTGGCGCACACGCCCACCACCGCCAGGTCCGGGTGGCGAGCGAGCAGCCTTCCGAGCCCGGCCTCGACATGACGCACGTAAGGACAGTGGTTGCACAAGAACGCGACCAACAGCCCAGGCGCAGCAACGAAGTCGTCGCGGCGGACAGTGCGACCCGCCAGATCGGGCAGCGCGAAGTCCGGTGCGGGCCTACCCAGGGGCACCATCTGTGACGAGACAGCCATACGGGCGATCCTAGAGACCTTTCATCGCCGCACCATTCCGGCTCGCCCACCCCTGGGCGACCTGCTCGCCTTGCGGAGCCCGGGTCCTCGGCGAAGGCCTTGTCCCGAGCTTGTATGTTGGCGCGGTTCACAGCTGCGCTGCACCCCGTGCCGCGTCGTTGTGCGGGACTAGTAACTCGCTTTGCAGGTCTGTTCGTACTGGTCACGGCAGGGTCCGCGATCGTTCAGGCAAGTCCACGACCATTCGTGGTGCTGACTCGCGCACGCCGATGAACTACGGCGCACGCCGATGAACGAGACGGAAACTGAGACGCTGGTCCAAAAAGTCACAGTCGAGCCGCGCCGCCCAGCCCCGGACCATGAGGGGGTTGGGGTCTGTACGCGCCCTGCACCCTCGCCTGCGAACTACGCCGTGAGCATGCCGCGATGCGCGTCACCGTCGGCCGCGCGGGGCGGAAGGCGGGAGATACGCGGAACCTCGCCGCCGAGATTCACGCCTTTCTCACCAGCGGGATCGAGGAGCCGGATTATCTACAGCGGGGCTACCACCACGTGAGATGAGGCCTTTTAAGGCCGTGTCTGGACCTTCGGTACTGACGATTGGTGGGCCGATCATTGGAAATATGATTCGAGCGTGCCGCGACGCCGGATATCGAGCGTTGCGCAGTGGAATGAGCCAGCGAACGGCGCGTAGTGCAGCAGGTCGCTCGGGATCGGCTCGAACCCCCATTTTTCGAGGGCGCGCAGCATGTTGGTGTGGTGCCGCTCCGCGATCACCCGTTTGTCGTCGATCATGAGGATGTTCATGCTGAGCCACTTGCCGCACATCGAGGTGAGCTTGAGCAAGGGCTCGTTGATCGGGTTGGGCTCGGGGGCGATCAGGATGTCCCACGAGTTCAGGACGTCGGGCAGGTGGTCGACGTCGATGTATTCGGGATTGACCAGTACCTTGCCGGGCGAGAGCGGGAGGAACGTCGTGTCGATGTGCATTGGCGTTCGGCAGCGGCTCTCGATCTCGTGGATGCGGTAGCCAGGTCCGAGATGGCGGCGCAACCAGTCGATGCCCATTTGGTTGGTGACGTTGCTCCGCGTAACGAACAGGTCGCGTCCCGCGCGCACGAAATCCGCTGCATCGAACACTGGCTCGAACTCGGTGAGGATGTAGCGCATAGGCTCGCCGACCTCTGGGGTACGGAAATCTGCCCCAAACAGTGCGTCAGTGAGCTGCGGCTTGGGCGCCGCCGTCCAGCGCGCGCCGCGCCGGAAGTAGTCCTTAAGGATCGCGCGATAGGAGTGCGTCTCGAAATATCGGCACGGCCATGCCATCGGGGTCTCGATGATCTCGTCGCCGATCACGAGCATGCTGTCACGCGGACAGGTGTTGCAAAAGCCGCGCGACGACCAGTCGGGGGTGCCGAAACGTTGCCTGTGGTCGACCGCGTCCGGGCGCGTGACCGTGATGCCAAGGGACTGCAGGAGGGTAATGAACTGATCGAGCTCGTGCTGCGCCGGCTCGATAAGCATGCGCGGATACTTGAAGCCGGCGGCAAGCCCCTGCAACCGCGCCGCCCATGGTGGGATGTTGCAGCCCACGACCGGATGGTTGGAGGGGATCGTCGCGCCATCGAGACGTCCAACGATGACCTCCTCCAGCGGGTCCCACTCGTTGTGCGAATTGACCGGCGAAACGA
The DNA here is from genome assembly GCF_044389785.1 of Streptomyces sp. NPDC019443. Taxonomy (NCBI): domain Bacteria; kingdom Bacillati; phylum Actinomycetota; class Actinomycetes; order Kitasatosporales; family Streptomycetaceae; genus Streptomyces; species Streptomyces sp. NPDC019443. Next base: position 46,907 of record NZ_JBIRYJ010000016.1, on the reverse strand, counting down.
GAGGTTCCGCAGTCTCAGTCGTGGCCGATGGCTTCGACATCACGCGTAGTCCACAGCACACGTTGGGCATCGTTGTCTGCCGCCGCCGTCAGCACTATCCGCCATGCTCAACCGCCTTCGATCGCAGAAAAGAGTAACTCACTATATCCAATACATTACTCAGGGTGGCGTAGCAGGCTGCCGCGTCAACGAGCAGAACCGTCACCAGGCTGGAGTACCTGCCCACAGGACCGGGACAACCTACGCGCGAGGCATATGTGTCCAGAGCGAGGCGCGTGAGTTCCACACCACGAGGCGACTTCTGTAGCCCCGTCGGATCAATCAGGTCAGGCCGTGTTAGCCGGGGGCGGAGCTGGGAACTCGTGACCCGCCGGACGGAATGCCGGCTGGCATCGGCAGGTCACGTGAGGAAAGGTTGGCGGCGCTGTGGGACATGGCGGAGACGTCATCGAGGAGCTGACCACCGGTCATCGGGAGGTCGATGACCTCTTCCAGCAGATCAGGTGGCCACAGCCGGGAGCCCCGAGCGCAGGCTCCTGCCGGATCAGCTGACGGTCGAGCTGGTGCGGCACTCGGTCGCCGAGGAGCAGCATCTCTACCCGGCCGTCCGCGAGCACCTCACCGGCGGCGACGCCAGCGCGGACAAGGAGCTCGACGACCACACCCGGGTCGAAGAGCTCTTGGAGGATCTCCAGCAGCGTGGCGCGGACGACGATCTGAACTTCGAGGTACTGATCGGCGCTCTCAAGACCGAGTTCACCGCGCTCGTGCGGGACGAAGAGGACAACCTGGGCGACGAAGTCCGCGCCCGCCCGCCCGCATCCCAGCGCCCGGGACACCCTGCCCGCCAACAAGCTCATCGCCCCCGGTGCCGGCCTGGTCGATCGCGTCCGTGACGCGATCACTGGCGGCGGGAAATAGTCCCACTCGAGAAAAGGTGACAGCAATGCCAGCAGGATCCAGCCCCAAGCGTGAGCGGCAATACGAGCACATTAAGGAGGGCGCGAGGAAGCGCGGGGAATCCACTGAGCGGGCCAAGGAGATCGCCTCCCGGACCGTGAACAAGGAACGCGCCCGCGCGGGTGAGTCGAAGCAGGCCAGCACAACCTCAACCCGGGATCCGAAGTCCGCCTCGCAGCGCGGTGGGCAGCGGTCCCACAGCGGCTCCCAGGGCCCCACGCGAGACCAGCTCTACAACGAAGCCAAGGAGCGCGGCATCGAAGGCCGGTCGAAGATGAACAAAGACCAGCTCGCCAAGGCCCTCGGCCGCTGAACCGCATCCCCCCACCCGCAGTCAGCAAAGTTCACCGTGAGGAGAGAGTCGACGTGACGACCGCACGAGAGATCATGACGCCTGGAACCGAGTGCATCGGAGCCGAAGAAACAGTCCTGCAGGCCGCTGAGAAGATGACCGAGCTCGGGGTGGGTGCGCTGCCGATCTGCGGCACCGACAACAAGCTCAAAGGGATGCTCACCGACCGGGACATCGTGGTGAAAGTTCTCGGCAAAGGCAAGGACCCTGCCCAGACCAAGGCCGGAGAGCTGGCACAGGGCGAGGCGGTGACCATCGGTGCCGACGACGACGCCGAAGAAATCCTGACCACCATGGCCGAGCACAAGGTCCGCCGTCTGCCCGTCATCGACGGCCACGACCTGGTCGGCATGGTCGCCCAGGCCGATGTCGCCCGCGCCCTCCCCGACCCGCAGGTCGGCGACCTCCTCACCGCCCTGTCCACCGACTGACGCGCATCACAGCGAACGAACGCCACCGACGTTCTGCCCGGTAAGAAGGTCGCGCGCCGTCCCCGACAAGGCTGACCGCACGCCATCGTGGTGAGCAGTCACCTGGGCGCCGACGACGACGCCAGCGAGATCCTTCGTGCCATGGACTCCCGCAAGGTTCGCTGGCTCCCGGTTGGCGACGGCCACGACCTGGTCGGCATGGTCGCCGTCGCCCAGGTGGGCCGACACACCCTCGGCCGGGTTGAGGTCGGGAGCGTAAGCAGGGAAACGGAAGACGGTCAGCCATTGCCTGGCCGTGATCAGCTCGCGCATCGCGCTGTCCACGTGGTGGGTGTAGTTAGTTGTCCGACAACAGCACCATGTTGCCGCCGAGTTGCTGGTGGACCGCGTCCAGCAGGCGGGCGAAGTCCTTCTCCCGAAAGCACTTCTTCTCGTACTTGGCGCCGTGGTGCACCAGCATCCGGAAGATGAGCCGGGTGCGCTGGCCGGGCCTGCGGCACACCAGACCGCGAGCGAGATCCGCCCCGAGCCCGCGGCGCGGACCGCGACGGCGGGTGTGTGCCCGCGCCGGGACCAGGTCCGTGCCTTGGGTGGTCATTGCAGTTGCCCCGACTCGTCCCTGAGTAGGCCGGGGCGCGGTGCCGGGATTGCTCCCGGTCCGATACCGCATACCACCGGGACACACCCGTCATCGGCACCTCCATCACCCCGAACCGAAAACCTCAGTAGCCGGGCTTTAGGTTGCGGTCATCGATGGCACTCGGAGATCAACTGCCGGTCATCGATTCCCTGTGCCCGGTCCTGGGCGGATGGGGCTCAGTGGAAGATGATTCGCGCTCCGTGATGGGGGCGGTCGCGGTGAGCCCGGCCGCTGCGCCCCGATCCGGGCCGCGCGAACGGCTGCGCATGAATCCCGCGAGGCGCTGAGCTCTTTCCAACCTCGCCGGTGATACTGACGCGTGCCCCTGGCGATGGCAGGTAGACATGTTGAGGGCAGGATGGACCTCGTGCCCACCATGGTTGTTGAGATTCACGTGCCCTTGTCGCCGTCGCAGAACGTGCCGGATGGCGCCTACCCGTATCCCTGGATCGAGGAGGTCGAGGACTTCCTGGCCGATCTCGAAGACCAAGGCGATGTAGAGGTCTTCGATGACGGGGAGGAGGACGCGGACGCCTACATCTTCTTCGTCACCGGAGCCGGTGAAGAAGATCTTCTGGCGGTGGCGTCCCGCGTTGCCACGCTGCCCGGAGTCCCTGCGGGGACCTTTGCTGTCATCAGCGATGACGATGCCGAGGAGTTCGGGCTGGGACGGCGGGTGACGCTTCCACTGTCCACGGCGTGAGACCCAAGACGCCCCTTCGCAGCCTGCCGGAATCGGGGTGAACTGGTGCTGGGCCCTGCGTGCGTGACAGGTGAAGCTCCTGGTAGATGGGTTGGCGACCAAGATCAGCCCGTCCGCCCGGAGCTTCGTGTGCTTGTCTACCCATCGGGGATCGATCTGTCCAGCTCGGCCCTTCGGTTCCTGTCCGGCCTGCTGCGGGCTCGACGCCTTCAGCTCGGCACCCGATGGCGCAGACCCCCCGCCGACCGGCAGGCCCTGCTGGTGCTGGCCCACCTGCGATGCGCCACACCTACGCCCAGCTGGCGGCGGGTTTCGGCGTCGGGACCACCACGGTCTACCGGTACGTGGCCGAGGCCGTCGAGCTCCTGGCGGCCCTGGCCCCGGACCTGGCCACCGCTCCGTGCGGCGGCACAGAAGGCGTATCTGATCCTCGACGGAAGGCGTCGCCCGCGCTGCCCGGCGCGGTGCACGACATCCGCGCCGCTCGCATCCACGGCGTGACCGATGCTCTTGCCGGGGCCGGTATCCGCTGCTGGGCCGACCAGGGCTAATCAGGGCGTCGGCGGCACCGTGCGGGTTCCCTACCGCGGCCTGGGACAAGCTGTCCGCAGGCAAGCCGACCGTTAACGTCTCCCACGCCAAGATCCGCGCACTCGGCGAGCAGGCCGTGGCTACGCTCAAGAACTGGCGGCTGCTGGGCAAGCTGCGGTGCAGCACCACCCGCATCACCAACCTCGTGCAGGCCGTCCTCACCCTCCACCTCAGCGCCTCAAGCTGAGGTTGAAAAAGGCTCGCTGTGTCGATCAGGAACTGCCGCCTTCACCGACGGTGGCTCCTCTTGTCCTCCTGGAACTCACGTCCGCGGCCGCGGCACGTAGCCGGGTGAGTGCCGGCGCCCATTGGCCTGCGGCGTCATGCGGTTGACCATTCCCCTTCGACCAACTCCTTGAAGCGCTCGAGGTCGTTGCGTACCAGCCGTTCAATCGCGGTCGCCTGGGCGAAGCCCCTCGGCCCGCCGAACGCCTCTTTGACGGTGCCTGGGTCGTACTCGATCCGGGCCTGGACTCGGGTGTGCGTTCGGTCGATGGGCAGCAGTGAGAAGGTTCCCGCCAGGTCGGGGCCTTTCGTGGTCTGCCACTCCATAGTGTTGGCCTTGCTACGGTCGGTGATCTCGGCTTCGAGTTCCTGAGCCCGGCCGCCCGCGTCGACATCCAGGTGCGCCCCGTGTCCGCCCTGCGAGCGAGCCTCGCGTACTCCTTCAAGGAACTGCGGATAGGTCTCCACACGGTGGAGGCAGTCCCAGGCCACATCGCTCGGAACTCGGACGTCGATCTGTTCTTCGAGAGTGCTCATCGGACACCTCAAAACTCGGTTCGCGCTCTACGGGCCATGTCTCCAGTGTCCCCCCGGAGGATCGATGGCGGCTGGTGTCAGTGCGTGAGGGGCGACGGGTAGGCAGGCTGGTGTCGGCCTTGGTGTTGCGCCGAAGGTCTCGTCGTCCTCACCGGCCGGGCTGGCCCGGCCCGGTCGGCAGCGTAGGCGCCGACGGCCGCTGCCGGAGCGAACGTGCGCCCGCACTCCGGATGAACCGCTCACGCCGTCCCCGGCCTCCCTTGCCGGACGACCGCGGTGTGGGGGCTGCTCACGGCGTACCAACTGCACGGGGGCCTCGCCTGGACCGACCGTTGCCTGCCACTTCGGCTCAAGGAGGCTCCTTGCCTGCATTCCTGATCCGACTCGTGACCCCCTGGCGCAAGCACGAGCTCGTGTTCACCGACCGGTACTCGTCACCCTGGTCCACCTGCGCACCTAGCTGACGCATGCGGCGCTCGCCGAGCTCGATGGGGTTGGCCGGTCCACCGTCACCGAGGGTGAGATGCGCCCGCTGCTCGCCGAGCAGGGCTTCGCCGTCCCGGACCGGCCCGGCCTGCGGCTGCGGACCCTGGCCGATGTGTTCGCCTACGCCGCTGCCAAGGATGTGGGTCGGCGGATCGTCGGGACCGAGGCCCAGGTCGGCCGTCCCAAGGCTCATCGGCCGGGCCGCTGCGCGTTCGTGTCAGGGAAGGAGAAGCAGGTGGGTGGCGGTGTCTGGTTTGGGTGGTGTGGGGGGTGTCGGGTGGTGTTTTTGCGGGTTTTTATCTGGTGTGTCTGGGTGTGTCAAGTCCCGAGTCCTCGGAACGTGACGGTGTTCTGCGGGTCGGGCCTACTGGAAGTGCGGCCCCACCCGAAAGGGAACGGGGCGGCACGGTAAAGCGGGAATCCTCGCCGAGGATTCTCCCTTCACATAGTCCCTCTTTATCAGTAGGAGATATCCCATGAATCGCACTGTTCACACCCGTAATGATGACCGTCCCAGGCGTCGGGGCCTTCGCCTTGCGACGGTTGTTGCTTCGGCCGCTGTGATCGGCGGAGGTGTCATTCTTCCGGCGGCCGCCGCGTCGGCGGCCCCGGTGCCTGCTTCGTCGGTCGTGAGTCTCGCCGACTCGCACAAGCACCCCGACCATCACCCTGACAAGCATCACGGCAAGGGAAAGGACAAGAGCAAGAGCAAGAGCAAGGGAAAGGGAAAGGGAAAGAGCAAGAATAAGGGCAAGGGCAAGAATAAGGGCGGTGACGCCAGGGGCGGTAATGCTTCCGGTATAGGCACCAATAAGGGCGGTAACGCTCAGGGCGGTAATGCGTCCGGGACCGGTACCAACACCGGTGGTAACGCTCAGGGCGGTAATGCGTCCGGGACCGGTACCAACACCGGTGGTAACGCTCAGGGCGGTG
>NZ_JBIRYJ010000016.1:0-40953 GCF_044389785.1 Streptomyces sp. NPDC019443 | reverse complement strand
TAAATGCGTCCGGGACCGGTACCAACACCGGTGGTAACGCTCAGGGCGGTAATGCGTCCGGGACCGGTACCAACACCGGTGGTAACGCTCAGGGCGGTGACGCGTCCGGGACCGGCACGAACACCGGTGGTGACGCTCAGGGTGGTGACGCCACGGGCTAGGAGCTGACTGGCGCGGACAGCGTCGAGTGAGTTCGCAGTCTGGCTGGGTGGCCGAGCCGGTGGCCGCGCCGCCCAGCCAGACCGTCAGTGTTCCCGTGAAAGCGGAAGGTGGGGCTGTTTCAGGCGGCCTCGCACGGTGCGGCGAATGCGCCCACCCCGGCATCGGGTAAAGGCCCGTCTCGAAAGATTATGGTTTTTCGCTTGTTCTCGGCTTCGCGAGAGCATGCGGAAGAGGAACGAGAATTCTCATGAAGCGTAGTATCCGGAAGAGCAGTCTGGCCGTAGCCACCGCCTCCGTCCTCCTTACTGCCGGCGGTGTACTGATCCCGGCGAGCGCGGCGTTTGCGGCACCGGCGCTGCCCAGCCAGGCGGTGTCGGCAGCCGGCGGTGACCACGAGAAGCGTGACGGTCACAAGAAGAGCGATGGTCACAAGCACAAGAAGCGTGACGGTCACAAGAAGAGTGATAGTCACAAGCACAAGAAGCGTGGCGGCCACGGAAAGCACGACGGTCACAAGAAGCGTGGGAGCCACGACGACTACTGCCGCAGCGGCACGGGCGGGGATGGCACCGGCGGCAACGGGACGGGCAGCAACGCTCCCGTCTGCCAGGCTCCGGGCGGCACCGGCACGGGCGGCACCGGCCGCGGCGGCAGGGGCAGCTGTGGTGGCCGTGATGGCAACGGCCGCAATGGTACGGGCACCAACGGCAACGGCGGCGGCCCTTGTCCTGACACACCGGCCCCGCACGCTCCGCCCAAGGACGACACCGGCAGCCCCTCCACTCCTGACGCGCCGGCCCCGCAGGACCCGCCCAAGAAGGACACCGGCGGCCACTCTGTTCCTGAGCCGGCTCCGCAGGCGCCGCCGAAGGACGAGACCGGTACCCCCTCTGTTCCTGACGCGCCGGTTCCGCCGGAGGAGGAGACCGGCAGTGCCTCTGTTCCTGAGCCGGCTCCGCAGGCTCCGGCCGGCGACGTCGTCGTCAGGTGACCGAGCGGGGGAACACGCCGGGGGTTCAGGGTGCAGAGCTGCGGAGGTGGTCCCGGACGGTCTCCTTGCCCTGTTGTCGGGTGTGGTGATGGTGCCGGGTGTTGCCTGGCTGGAAGGCTCGTGAGGATTTGTGGGTTCTTGCCCCGCCGCATCTGCGGTGGGGCAGGACTCGTTTCCGTGGCGGTGGGGGGTGGGCCGTAGGGCGAGGGCTCGGTGCACGAGCTGGCCTGGATGTTCCTCAGTCTGCGGTGAGGGACTGCTCGGCCGGGACGGGTTTGCCGCTGGGGGCAGGACTCGTTCCCGTGGCGGTGGGGGGTGGGCGGGTGGTGTGGCGAAGGTTCGGTGCACGAGCCCGTGGCGGTGGGGGGTGGGCCGTGGGGCGGGGGTTGGGTGCACGGCCGGCCTGGATGCTCTTCAGTCTGCGGTGAGGGGCTGCTTGGCCGGGACGGTTTTGCCGCGGGGGCAGGACTGGTTTCCGTGGCGGTGGGCGGGTGGTGGGGCGGGGGTTGGGTGCACGGGTCGGCCTGGGTGCTCTTCAGTCTGCGGTGAGGGTTTGTTCGGCCCAGATGGTTTTGCCGATGGGGGCGTGGCGGGTGCCCCAGCGGTGGGCGAGTTGGGCGACCAGGAGCAGGCCGCGTCCTCCTTCGTCGTAGGTGCGGGCGCGTCTGAGGTGGGGGGCGGTGTTGCTGGAGTCGTAGACTTCGCAGATCAGGGTGGTGTCGGCGTGGATGAGCCGGAGCTGGATGGGTGGTTTGCCGTAGCGGATGGCGTTGGTGACCAGTTCGCTGACGGTCAGTTCGGTGATGAAGGCGGCGTCGTCCAGTCCCCAGGCGGTGAGTTGGTCGGTGGCGTTTTTGCGGGCCTGGGCGACGATGGCGGGGTCGCAGGCCAGGTCCCAGGCGGCGACCTTGTCGGCGTGCAGGGCCCGGGTGCGGGCGATGAGCAGGGCGATGTCGTCGTCGGGGCGGTGGGTCAGCAGCGCGGTCAGGACCCTGTCGCAGACGGTGTCCAGGGTGGGGGCGGGGCGGGCGAGGACCTGGAACATTTTGTCGAGGGCTTCGTCGATGTCGTGGTGGCGGGGTTCGAGCAGGCCGTCGGTGTAGAGGGCGAGGAGGCTGCCTTCGGGCAGTTCGGTTTCCATGGTTTCGAAGGGCAGGCCGCCCAGGCCCAGTGGGGGGCCGGCGGGGACGTCGAGGAAGTAGACGGCGCCGTCGGGGGTGACCACGGCGGGCGGGGGGTGGCCGGCCCTGGCCAGGGTGCAGTGGCGGGAGACGGGGTCGTAGACCGCGTACAGGCAGGTGGTGCCGATGCCGCCGGCGGTTTCGGCGGCGCCTTGGGTGCCGCTCTCGTCGGCGGACAGGTGGATGACGAGGTCGTCGAGGTGGGTGAGCAGCTCGTCGGGCGGCAGCTCGACGTCGGCCAGGGTGCGTACCGCGGTGCGCAGCCGGCCCATGGTGGCCGAGGCGCGGATGCCGTGGCCGACCACGTCGCCCACGACCAGGGCGACGCGCGCGCCGGACAGCGGGATCACGTCGAACCAGTCGCCGCCCACGCCGGCCTGGGTACCGGCGGGCAGGTAGCGGGAGGCGATCTCCAGTGCCGCCTGGTCGGGCAGCGTGTGCGGGAGCAGGCTGCGCTGCAGGGTCATGGTGGTGGTGCGCTCCCGGCTGTGCCCGCGGGCGTTGTGGATGCTGAGGGCCGCTTGGGCCGTGAGTTCCTCGGCCAGCAGCAGGTCGTCCGGTTCGAAGGGCTCTTGGCGCTGGTGGCGGCTGAAGAAGGCCACGCCGAGAGTGGTGCCGCGGGCCCGCATCGGCACCACCATCACCGAGTGTGTCCCCACCTCGCGGATCCAGGCGGCCTGGGGGTCTTTTGCCGCCCACCGGGCGATGGCGGGGTCGCTCCCCCCGTACAGGGCGCCACGGCCCCGGGCCAGGCACTCGGCCACCGGTGACAGCGCCGGGTAGGTGGTCTTCTCGTCCACCGCGGCCAGGGACTGCGGGCTGTCTTCGAGGACCGAGCGCACAGCGGTGCGGCCCAGGGTGAGGGGTCCTGCCGGCGGGACGGGGGGCGGCTGGTCGACCTGCTGGGGGGTATCCAGCAGGTCGACGGCGGCGAAGTCCGCGAGCCGGGGGACGGCGACGTCGGCCAGTTCCTGCGCGGTGCGCTGGATGTCCGGGGTGGTGCCGATGCGGGCTTCGGCGTCGCTGCGCAGGAGCATCCGCTGCCGGGCGAGGTACCCCCCGGACCCGGAGTGCGCCGTCAGGCACACGGCGCGTACCCGGCCGTCGGGGTCCTTCAGCGGGGCCAGCGAGGTCGACCAGCCGCGCTCCGCGCTGACACCGGTGGGGCGGATGTAGGCCTCCACCTGCTGCGGCTCGCCGCTCTCCAGCGCGAGGCGCATCTTGCTCTCGGCCTCCTCGCTCACCGGATACGGCGCGATTTCCGGCAGGCGCAGCCCGCGCATCTGGTCCTCGGTGAGGGACAGCGCGCGCTCCATGCCGCTGTTCGCCCGTACCAGCCGCAGGTCCGCATCGAAGACGGCCAGGATGTCGGGGGACTGGGTGAAGGTCCATTCCCTCAGCGCTTCGCTCCCGGGCGTGCCGGGCCTGCCCGCCACCGCACACACCAGGAGCCACTCGGCGGCCGGGCCGTGCGGCGTCCGGCGGTGCGCGAGCAGTGCCCGCTCAAGCCGGCGGCCGTCCCGGTGGAGCAGCGCCACGGTGCCGCTCCACCTCTCCCGCCCGGCCGCATCGCGCCGCGCCGCCTCGCCGACGTCATCGGCGAGCAGCCGGGCGGCTGCCTGCCCCACGGCCTCCGAGGGCAGGTAGCCCAGCAGCCGCCGGGCACCCTCGCTCCACCCCGTCACGATGCCCTGCTCACTGACGGTGGCCGTGGCCGTGTATGCCGACCCGGGACAGGCGTCCGACTCGTCCGGCCGCTCACCGGGAGGGGTGGGAAGTCGCTCCATCGCCGCTCATCTCGCCCTTCGGGAACCTGCACGGCCGGGGCCCTCCTGACAAGCATGATCCTCAGGGGCACGGAGCACCAACCCGGCGCTGTCACCAGGGGTCCTGCCCCACAAGCCGACCGGGAGACGGCAGATCATCTCCGTAGCCGTGCGGCTCTTCTCTCTGGCCGGGCTGCGGCCGGGCTGTGGCTGTGGGCGTGGGCGTGGCCTGTGACAGGCCTGTGACAGTCGGCGGACACCGTCATGAAGTCGCCCGGGCAGCCTTTTTGAAAGAGGACAAATTGCAGTATTCGGGCATTTGTTCCCTGCTTCCGAGGGTGTGAGCAGTGATGACCGTGCCGATCCGTCGGAGGAAATCCCATGAGCCTCACCCTCACCACGCCGTACGCCGCCCCCGCACCTGCGCTGGCCCCGCGTGAGCAGGAGACGCTGCGGCATATCGCCGCTGGGCGCACCTATCTGCAGACGGCCCGCCACATGGGGCTCTCCAAGCACACGGTCGACGCCTATCTCCGCCGTATCCGGGCCAAGCTCGACATCACCAGCACGGCCGAACTCACCCGGCTGGCCATCTCCCTGGGACTGTGACACCCGGCCACCGGGGTGCAAGACCGCCGGGAACCGGTCCGGTGCCCGTGCATGTCCCCGGCACCCGCCGCGCGAGAAGACCGGCATGGCCCGCGGCATCACCACGAGTGTCCGCATCGGCGAACGCGGCGTTATCCGCAAGGCCCTGTCCCACGCCGTGCTGGACACGGTGACCCGCTGCTGTCACTGCTGCGCCGACCGCACCATCACCCCGGGCCACGTCCCGCGCCCGGGCGGCGGCGACGGCACAGGCCTGCACGCCGAACTCGCCCGGCTCGTCCTGCCGTTCGCCCGCACAGCACGGGCCGGCCTCCAGCGCCCCGGCGGCGGCGTGGCCCGGGCCGCTGCGGGCGGGCCAGGCCATCGCGCCGCCCGCCACCGCCGCCCGCCACCACTGGTCATCACCTCGGCCGCATCACCCGGACACTCGCACCGCCGCACGGCCTCGCGTGGTGGCGGGGGGCCGGGAGCGGGGCTGTGCGGCCGGGGCTGCGGCGGCGTTGGCTGAGCCGGTGGCTATCCGTGTCCTGCAGTGGGCGGTTGAGCGGGTGTTTTTGATCCCTGGCCGTGAGGTGGGTACGGCTGGAGGGTCTGGGTGGTGGGGGCTGGTGGGACGGCTCGGCGGTAGGGCCGGGAGTGCGGTGGTCCGCCGGCGCAGACGATGGCGGCGCAGGCGGTGTTCTGCTCGGGTCGGTGCAGGCCGCGGCGGTGGCGGAGGCTTCGGCGGACCCGGCAGCGGGTCATCGCGATGCAGTGTGGTGAGCAGGCGCAGTGCCCGGGGTGCGGGCGGCCGTGGACGGTGGGGGTGGAGCGGTCGAGGGCGGCGGTGTACTGCTCGGACCGCTGCCGGGTGAGGGCCTGCCGTCGCCGGCGCAGCCGCGCGCGGCCCACATCTGGGCCGCGCGCGGCTGCGCCGGCGAACGCGTGGACTGGGCCCGCGAACGCCTCCGGCTCACCCTGCGCATCGCCTCCCGCCCCCCAGGGCGCCAGGGGCTTCGTCGTCCTGTCCCGCCGCTGGAAAGGCGCACGCACGATCGGCCGGTGCAGGAACGCCCGCCGCAACGCACGCGACCACGAGCGCCTGCCCCAGCACTGCGAAGCCCGCCTGAACCGGGCGCTCATCACCATGATGACCCCACGCCCGACCCGCAAGAGCCCCCGCACCAGTCAGTGGACGAAGAGGCCCGGCAACTGGGCGCCGGCTCCTGATCAGGATCGGCACTGGGTGTCCAGACGTTCCGCCTGCCCGCCGAAGGGCAGGACGAGGGTGCGTGTCGTCATCGGCCAGGCGCCCGGACTTCGGCACCGGATACGACCTCGGCATGCGCATCCTCGCAGGTCAGCGACGTCTTTCTGCCGTCAGGTGTCAGCTCGACCCGTTTCGCTGAATAGCCGGGGCCCGCTCTGCGGGACGTCCTTGACGAACACGATGCCGTCGCTGTCCGCCAGGTGGGCCGGGTCCAGCGGGGAGTAGCCGAACCAGGGGGATACGCGGGGCGCGGGCCGCGTGTCGCCGAGGGCGGTGGCCAGCCGCGGGGCGTCGATGACGCAGCGGTCCTCCGGGAGCGCGTAGAGGAGTCCTTCGACGGTGTTGGGCGGCGGGGTGTCCACTCCCTGGTGCCGGATCGTGCCGAGGGCCGTGGCCACGAAGGCGTACCCCTCGCCGAGCCGGGCGCTCACCAGTGCACCGGCGCTCCACCACTGCAGCGGCATCCCGCCCATCCGCATCGTGCTCTTCTCCCGCTGGAGATGGGAGTTGTGGGCGTGGATGAGTGCCGGGCCCCGTTCGGCGACGGCGAGGAGGTTGTGGGCCATCATCTGGTCCCGCAGGCCCACCAGCCGGGTCATGCGGGCCGGTGAGGTGTCGGCCATCCAGTAGTGGTAGCGCAGCAGGCCGGTGGCGGTGCGCCCGTACAGGCGCGCCCGGTCCCGGTCGTCCCGCGGGGCCGCCGTGATCAGGTGCGGCCTCTGCGCGTCGAGCAGCGCTCCCAGATCGTCGGCGAGCAGCCGCAGCTGACTGGCCTGGGCCGACTGCCCCACGGACTGGGCCGGGTCCCTCATCGCGGCGGGATTGGTCCACCGGTCGTCTGCGCCGAGCAGGCGGTCGAGTGTTTCCCCGGTGCAGGGGAGCAGGTCCGCGTCCACCCGGGCCGCGAGGTAGCCGTGGAGTGCGGTGAGGGCCTGCCGGGGGCTCGCGGCGCCGGTGATCTCCAGCGGGCCGTCGAAACCGGCGAAGCGGAGCTGCTCGCAGGCGGGCCGGCCGTCGTTGGAGGCGCGCATCCAGCGCACGAGCTCGCGGTTGGCCGCAAAGGTGCCCCAGCCGTGGCTGAATCCGTGCTCCATGACCTCGTCGAGGGTGCCGGTGCCCGAGGTGACGTAGTCGTCCACGGCCAGGCCCCTCATGCAGTCGCTCTCGATCGTGATCGTCCGGTAGCCCTCCTGCTCGACGAGCTGCCGGAAGAGCTCGTTGCGCAGGTCGAGCAGAGTGTCCTCGCCGTGGGTGGGCTCGCCCAGGGCGAGCAGCCGCGGCCGGGCCGGGAGCAGCCTCATGACGGCGGCGGCCTCGACGGCATGGGCGGTGTCCTTGATGTCAGTAGCCATGCCTTCAACGCTATCGTTGAACCTTCGGTTGAAACTTTCCCGCGATATCGGCAGGACCATGGGACGAAACCTTCAAAACGGTGAACGGCTCAGGCCGGTGGACCTGGCACGCGGGCACGGTCTGTCCACGCAGGCGATCAGGAACTACGAGGAGGCCGGCATCCTTCCGGCCGCCGGTCGCACACCCCACGGCTACCGCACCTACACCCCGCTGCACGCAGGGGCCCTGCGCGCGTTTCTTGCCCTGGTGCCCGGCCACGGCCACCAGACGGCGACGTCGATCATGCGAGCGGTGAACCAGGGCGCGGCCGATCAGGCGCTCCGCCTGATCGACGAGAGCCACGCCCAGCTCCTCGACGACCGCCGGACCCTCCAGGCCGTGGAGAGCGCCCTGCGCGACCTGGAGGGTCCGGGGGCGTCCGAGCCCGAGCCGACCGCGGTGCCCGGGACCGACGGCACGTTCATCGGGCCGCTGGCAGACAAGCTCGGGATCCGACCCGCGACGCTGCGCAAATGGGAGCGCGCCGGGCTCGTGCGCCCGCGCCGCGACCCGCAGACCGGCTACCGCATCTACGGCGAGGCCGACGTGCGGGATGCCCGGCTGGCCCGCCAGCTCAGGCGGGGCGGCTACCTGCTGGAGCAGATCGCCCCGCTGATCGCCCAGGTGCGGGCGGCCGGCGGGCTGGAGCCGCTGGAGGCCGCCCTGCGCGAGTGGCACGGTCGGCTGTCCGCCCGCGGGCGCGCGATGCTGGCCGGGGCCGCCGGGCTGGAGGCATACCTCCACGAGCGCACACCAACCAGGGCCTGACCTGCCTTCGAGGTTGAGACACACCTACTCGGCTTGTTCTTCACCTCTTCAGCCTCTGTAGTGCGACCAGGGTCTTCTCACGGCGGAGGGTCTTGCCCGCGTCGTAGCGGGGTGCCCGGCATCTGTTCTTCGTCCCGGCCGGTCCTCCGGGCCCGGGACGGTGGGGTTTTGGTGCTCTGGCGGGACAGGGCATGTGCTGGCGGAGGTTGCGAAACGTCCGCCGGCCCGGGCCGGGGTGAGCCGGCCGGATGCGGCCGGCTTTTCCCAGGGGGGGCGGAGGTCCTCGGCCCTGGGCCGGGCCGGAGCCGGGTGTGCGCGGCGACGATGAGCCGGGTCCGGCGGTCGGCTGCTTCCGGTTCCCGTGACCGGGGGCGGGTCCAGCCAAGGGTCTGCTTGAACAAGCCGAAGGTGTGCTCCGGGTCGAAACGCCGGAGGAACGCCTGCCGGGCGAGGCCCGGCAACGAGAAGATTCGGTCAGGCAGCGCCACGGTGAGGTCCACCTCGACGAGCTGTCCGGCAAAGCCCAGTTGGGTGACGCCCACGAGTGTGCCGGCGGTGGTGAACGCCGGACCGAGGGCAGAGCCGGTGAGCCAACGCCACCAGGCTCCCAGAGCATCCCTGTCTCGCTCCGCACGTAGATCACTGACCGCACCGCATGCTGCGGCCGGGCCCGCACCGCTGTGCGGGCGGCGAGCGCGTTCGCGCCCACCTGGTCGACTTGCGTCTCAAGGCAACCGGAACCGACGGGGTCACCGTTCCGCTCAAGCGGGCACTGCCCTGCCAGACAGGCCGTACGGCCCATCCCCACCACGGTGATGTGGTGGCAGCCAGGCGTCTCATGCGACTGCCCGGGGTTGATGCGGGTGATCTTCACAGTCATGTCCGCGAGTCCGACCAGCGTGCTGTCGGCACGCATCGCAAGGTGTCCCACCGGCCACTGCGCAGCGGCCAGAGGTTGAAGAACAGGCTCAGAAGCTGTGTCTGAACCTGTGTGTGCTGCTCACAGCGTCATGCAGTGCAGCAAGTGCCGGCACGATCCTGATGCATCCGGAGGCGGAGGTCGTGCAGGGGGCTTGCTTGCTCAGCGCGCTGAGCCAGGGCGTGCGCCTCGGTGACAATCCGGGCCCGGCTTATGACAATTGGGGCAGCGGGCGGAGTGGTACCTCGTGGGGGGATGCGAGGGGCGGTCGGCTGAGACTGCCGTGGCCAGAGATGACCGCGGGGCGGGCCCTTGGTTGTGCCGGGGGTGCGGTGGTCCGCTGATCCCGTCGGCGAAGTCGACGGCGGGGTTGTGTTCGTCGGCCTGCCGCTCGCGGCACTGGCGCCGGCTGCGGGGGACGCGGGCGGGGACCGAGGCGATCCAGACCGCGATGACGTTGAACTGCCGTGAGTGCGGCGTGGGTTGGACCCTCAGGGCGCAGCATCCTTCCTCGGCACGGTACTGCTCTGCCCGCTGCCGCCAACGGGCATGGCATCGGCGGCGCACGGAACAGGGCGGGGCGGGCGCACGGAACAGGGCGGGGCGTGAGGCCGCGTGTTCTGTCCCGGCGGGGCCGCTCACGCGCCGCGGCCGTGCGCCCCGGCAGGCGGCGGCCGTCGGACGGTGCGAAGTGACGGGTTTTCGGGGCGAGCCGGCGGCATGAAGGATGCCGCGTCCGGGCCCGTGAGGGCGGGTGCGGATGTCCGCGATGGCCGGCAGGGTGCCCCGGGACCGTGATGACGAGCTGGTCAAGCAGGGCCGACGGGGGAGACGACGAGCCGCTGTCAGTGGCGGGCTCGCAGATGCGGAGTCAGATCGCCACCCGCATGGCGCAGACCAGGCCGCCTTCGTTTTCCGGTTGCTTGAGCAACTCTCACCCGAGCCTGTTCCTCCAAGGCCGGGCTCCTGCTCCGGGGCTTCACCGTGTGCCGGGGGTCAGGCCGCCTGGGATGCGGCGGTCAGCTCCGGGGAGCCGAGGACGTCCTGGCCGTACAGGTCCTGCACCCAGTTGGTCTGGTAGACGGTCTCCAGATACCGCTCACCCAGATCCGGGGCGATGGCCACCGCGGTCAGCTCCCGTCCCTGCTGCCGGGACAGCCAGTCCACCGCGCCGCTGACCACTGTGCCGGTGGAACCCCCGAACACAAACCCGCGCCTGGCCAGCCGGTGACAGGCCCGGATCGTGTCGGCCTCCGCCACGCACACCACATCGTCGACATAGGACTCGTCCAGCAGCGGCGGGCGCCTGCTGGTGCCCAGGCCGGGAATCATCCGCCGGCCCGGGGCGCCCCCGAAGGTCACCGAGCCCACGCTGTCGACGGCCACGATGCGCACCGGCCGGTGCCACTCGCGGAAATAGCGCGCGCAGCCCATCAGGGTCCCGGTGGTGCCGGCCCCGACGAACAGCACATCCAGGTCCGGGAACTGCCGGGCGATGGCCGGGGCGGTCCTGCGGTAGTGGGCCATGCCGTTGCTGGGGTTGGTGTACTGGTTGAGCCACACATAGCGGTCGTCGCGGGCGCACAGCGCGCGGACGTGGTCGATGCGCGCGCCGAGGAAGCCGCCGACGGGGTCGGGCTCGGTGATGACGTGGACCCGGCTGCCCAGGGCCTCCATCATCATCCTGGTCGACAGGTTGCAGCGGGAGTCGGTCACGCACAGGAACCGGTAGCCCTTGCTGGCTGCGATCACGCTCAGGGCCACGCCCAGGTTGCCCGAGGACGACTCGACCAGGACCGAGTCCGCGCTCAGCAGGCCGTCGCGTTCGGCGGCCTCGACCATTTCGGTGGCGGCCTTGAGTTTGATCGAGCCGGCGAAATTGAAGCCCTCGCATTTGAGGAACAGCGACTGCCCGAAGATTTCCTCGAGGTCGACGTAGAGGTCGTCCTCGTTGAAGGACTGGGGAACGGATATGACGGGCATGGTCGTCTCCTCAGCTGCGGATCAGCGGCCCCCGGCCGCTCATCCGTCTCGGCGCGGCCCGGGGAAGAATTCGCGGCGGGATTGCGGCTCGCCGGAACATCTCCACTACGCCCGAATCGGAGGAGCCTTGTCATGCCACCGAAATTCGGGACTTGACACACACCCCGTTCGCGCATAGGCGGCCCTGCCCGTGCCCGCCCCGGGGGGCGCAGCTGACCGCCCACACCGGGTCATCCGCGGCTTGCGTCCCTGGCCACAGCCGTGTCCGGCCCGCAAAGGGGGGCCTGTCCTGCCGGCCCACCCGGTGCGCGGGAATCGATGGGCCACAGGGGCGGTCACCAGCAATGCCGGGCGGCTTCCGTGCGGAGGGGGCCCGTGCCTGTGATACGCGGCCGAGTGCCGGGCGACGTGCACACAAAGCACCAGAACACGGCGGCGACGACCGGCCGGGCGGTCGGCTTATCAAGACCGGTGTGTTGCGTCAAGCCCCGAATTTCAGGGGCAGGACAGGAATTCCCCGGCCGGGCCTACTGGAGAGGCGGGCACCACGAAATGTGCCCCGCACCGACCGACGCCGACCCAAACGTCTTCAAGGAGCTCATGTGCCAGGGAAATCTGTCGAGGTCCTGACGGCCGATCCGGCCGGCATCCCGACCCGCCAGGACGGCCAGGACGCCCGCCCGGCGACCGGCACCGAGGGGCTCCTGGCCGAGGTGCTGGCCGGCGTCGTGCGCGTCGAGCAGGTGCCGGCCGACAGTCACTTCTTCCATGACCTGGGCGCCGATTCCCTGGTGATGGCCCAGTTCTGCGCCCGGGTCAGGAAGCGGGCGGACCTGCCGACGGTGTCGATGAAGGACATCTACCGGCACCCCACCCTCCGCAGCCTGGCCACCGCGCTCGCCGACGCCGACGCCGACGCCGACGCCGTCCCCGCCCCGTCACCCGCCCTGGGCACGGACCCGGCGCCGGCCCGGGTGCCGGCCACGGCCGCGGCGCCGGCACCGGCCGGCACGCCGCGCTACGTCCTGTGCGCAGCGCTGCAGCTCCTGATCTTCCTCGGCTACTCCTGCCTCACCGCCCTCGTCGCCGTCGAAGGCTACGAGTGGATCTCCGCCGGCTCCGGTCTGCCCGACTCCTACCTGCGGTCGGTCCTGTTCGCCGGCGCGGGCTTCCTGGGCCTGTGCACCCTGCCCGTCCTGGCGAAGTGGACACTCATCGGCCGCTGGAAAGCCGGCGAGTTCCCCCTGTGGGGCATGGCCTATCTGCGTTTTTGGGTCGTCAAGACCCTGATCCGCACCAGCCCCCTGCGCCTGTTCGCCGGCTCGCCGCTCTACGTGCTGTACCTGAGGGCGCTCGGCGCACGGATCGGCAAAGGCGTCACGATCCTCACCCGCACGATCCCGGTCTGCACCGACCTGCTGACCATCAAGGAGGGCACGGTCATCCGCAAGGACGTGCGCATCTCCTGCTACCGCGCCCACGCCGGCCTGATCCAGACCGGCCCCGTCACGCTCGGCAGCCACGTCCTGGTCAGCGAGCACACGGTCCTCGACATCGGGACCGCGATGGGCGACGGTGCCCAGCTGGGCCACGCCTCCTGCCTGCACACCGGACAGCGGGTGCCCGACGGCGAACGCCGGCACGGGTCCCCGGCGCAGCCGGCCGAGGTGGACTACCGCACGGTCGCCCCCGCCGACTGCTCCACCGTCAAAAGGACCCTCTACGGCGCCTGGCAGCTGCTGAACATCCTGGCGGTGTATCTGCCGCTGGCGATAGGCGGCGTGAGCGCCCTGCTCGCCGGCATCCCGCAGCTCAAGGCGCTCCTGCGCCCGGAGCCGGTGGCGTTCACCAGCGCGGCGTTCTACCTGGATGCGCTGACCGTCTCCGTCGTCCTCTTCTTCGGCGCCGCGCTCGCCGGCCTCCTCGTCGTGGGCACCGTGCCACGCGTGCTCAACCGGCTCATCAAGCCCGGCAAGGTCTATCCGCTGTACGGCTTCCACTACGGCATCCAGCGGGCGATCGCGCTGATGACCAACCGGAGGTTCTTCACCACCCTCTTCGGCGACAGCTCCGGCATCGTGCACTACCTGCGCTACCTCGGATACGACCTGTCCGGCGTCGAGCAGACCGGGTCGAACTTCGGCACGCAGGTGCGGCACGAGAGTCCGTATCTGAGCGCTGTCGGCACCGGCACGATGGTCGCCGACGGACTGTCCCTCATGAACGCCGACTTCTCGAGCACCTCCTTCCGGGTGTCCCGCACCTCGATCGGGCCCCGCAACTTCCTCGGGAACAACATCGCCTACCCCGCGCAGGGCAAGACCGGCGACAACTGCCTGCTCGCGACGAAGGTCATGGTCCCCATCGACGGACCGGTGCGCGAGGGGACGGGCCTGCTGGGCTCGCCCAGCTTCGAGATCCCGCGCACGGTGATGCGTGACAACCAGTTCAACCACCTTCAGACCGGCGACGAGCTGCGCCGCCGCCTGGCCGCCAAGAACAAGCACAATGCCGCCACCGCCGGCCTGTACCTGCTGGCGCGGTGGATCCACTTCTTCGTGATCACCCTCATCACGATGGGCGCAGCCGACCTCTACCCCTCGATCGGCGCGTCGGCGTTCGCGCCGGCCGGCGTTCTCACCCTCGCGTTCACCGTGGTCCACTTCGCTCTGTTCGAACGGGCCGTCACGGGATTCAAAGCCCACAGGCCGCTGTACTGCTCGATCTACGAGCCCTCCTTCTGGCGCCATGAACGCTTCTGGAAGATGGCCTCGACCGGCTACATCCAGGTCTTCAACGGCACCCCCTTCAAGAGCATGATCTGGCGGCTGCTGGGCGCCCGGATCGGCAAGCGGGTCTTCGACGACGGCTGCTCCTTCCCGGAGCGCACCCTCGTCACCGTCGGCGACGACAGCACGCTGAACGCAGGGACCGTGATCCAGTGCCACTCGCAGGAGGACGGCGCCTTCAAGTCCGGCCACAGCACGATCGGTGCCGGCTGCACCCTCGGGGTCGGCGCCTTCGTCCACTACGGCGTGACGATCGGCGACGGCGCCCTGCTCGCCCCCGACTCCTTCCTCATGAAGGGCGAGGAAATCCCCTCGCACGCCCGGTGGGGAGGCAACCCGGCCCGGGAGATGCGGGACGACACAACCCGCCTCGAGGCCCGCCGGGAACAGACCGCCACCCACGCCACCTGGGCACCCGGCAACTGACCGCAACGGACCGCACCTGACACCGCGGCACCGGCAACAAGCAGAGGAAGAGACCCGATGGCACCGCATATGAGTCGCACGCAGACCGGCCGGGAGTACTGGCGCGGCGTACTGACAGCCGGCGGTTTCACCCCCGCCCCGCGCTGGACCCCCCACCCGGTGACCGGCGTGGGCCAGTACGAGACACCGGCCCCCCACGACACCGTGGCCGGGCTGCGCCGGCTGGCGGGCGAGCTGGCGGTGCCGCTCAGTTCCCTCCTGCTGGCCGCGCACGCCAAGGTGCTCGCGGCACTGTCCGGCGAGCAGGAGATCACCACCGGCTACGTCGCCGAGGGCGGCCGCCTGCTGCCGTGCCGGCTGACCACCGCACCCGCCTCATGGCGCCAACTGCTGCACCACACCCACCAGGCCGCCACCGAACTGCTGGCCCACCAGCACGTCCCGGCCCGGGACATCGACGCTCAACGGCGCGAACTGGGCCTGACCGGCCCGTCGTTCGAGACCGTCCTCGATCCCACCGGCGCCGGCGCAGACCTCACCGGGGACACCGCGCTGCGGGTGGGCATCGCTGAGCACGACGGCCGGCTCGTACTGCGGCTGCGCTACCGCACCGAGATGCTCGACGCCGACAGCGCCGCCCGCATCGCCGGCTATCACCTGACCGCGCTCGCGCTGATCACCGCCGACCCCGATGCCGAACACGCACGCCAGAGCCTGCTGTCCGGCCACGAGCTGCGGTTCCAGCTCGAGGAACTGGCCGGAGCGGTCCGGGAGTTGCCCGACCGGCGGGTGCATGAGCTGTTCGAGGACCGGGTGCGGATGCATCCGGATGCGCTCGCCGCCGTGCACGCCGGCCGGCAGTGGACCTATGGGGAGCTCAACGCCCGGGCAAACCGGCTGGCCCGCGCCCTTGCAGCCCGCGGGCTTGCCCGCGAAGGCGTCGTCGCGGTGGTGAGCGAACGCAGCCTCAACTGGCTGGCCGCCGTCATCGCGGTCTTCAAAGCCGGAGGTGTCTACCTCCCCGTCGAGCCGCACTTCCCGGCCGAACGCATCGCTGCCACCCTCTCCCGCGCCCAATGCACCCTGGTGCTGACCGAACCCGGCAGCACCACCACCCTCGACCAGGCACTCGACTCCCTGCCCGGAACCGAGAGGCTCTTGATCGAGGCGGCCTGCGAAGAAGACCACGCCGACGATGATCTCGGCATCCACGTCACGCCCGACCAGCTCGCCTACATCTACTTCACCTCCGGCTCCACCGGTGAGCCGAAAGGCGCGATGTGCGAACACGCCGGCATGCTCAACCACCTCTACGCCAAGATCGACGACCTTAGGGTCGGCGAGGGACAGGTGGTGGCCCAGACCGCGCCGCAGTGCTTCGACATCTCCCTGTGGCAACTTCTCTGCGCGCTGCTGGCCGGCGGGCGGACCCTGCTGGTCGAACAGGACGTCATCCTCGACGTCCCCCGCTTCCTCGACACCCTCACCGACGGCAAGGTCACCGTCCTGCAGGTCGTGCCCTCCTATCTCGAAGCCGTCCTGACCGAGCTCGAACAGCGCCCCCGCACGCTGCCCGACCTGCGCTACGTGTCGGTCACCGGCGAGGCGCTGAAGAAGGAACTCGCCGAGCGCTGGTTCACCGCCCAGCCCCGGATCGCCCTGGTCAACGCCTACGGACTCACCGAGACCTGCGACGACACCAACCACGACGTCATGGACCGGGCGCCGCAGCGCATCCTGCTCGGCCGCCCGGTCAACAACGTGCACGTCTACGTCGTCGACGAACACCTCACACCGGTGCCGCTGGGTGCCCCGGGTGTGATCGCGTTCTCCGGGGTCTGTGTCGGCCGCGGCTACATCAACGACCCCGAACGCACCCGGGCGGCCTATCTGGCCGATCCGCACCGCGAAGGCATGCGGCTCTACCTCGGCGGCGACTACGGCCGCTGGCACCCTTCGGGGAAGCTGGAGTTCCTCGGCCGCCGCGACGCCCAGGTCAAGATCCGCGGGTTCCGGATCGAGATCGGCGAGATCGAGAACACCCTGCTGCGCCTTGCCGGTGTCCGCGACGGCGCGGTGGTGGTGTCCGAACGCGCCGACCGGAGCAAGCACCTGGTCGCCTTCTACTGCGGCCCCCGCCCCCTCGACACCCAGGCCCTTGCCGACCGGCTGGGTGCCTCGCTGCCCGCCTACATGGTCCCCTCCGCCTTCCACTGGCGCGCAAGCCTGCCGCTGACCGCCAACAGCAAGACCGACAAGAAGGCGCTGGTGGCGCTCGCCGCGCAACTGGGCACCACCGAGGACGGCCACGAGATGCCGGCCACACCGGCCGAGCAGCGGCTGGCGGCCGCCTGGGGACAGGTCCTCGGCGTCCAGGAGGACCGGATCGGACGCCGCGACCACTTCTTCGACCGCGGCGGCACCTCCCTCTCCGCGGTGAAGCTCGCCATCGCCCTGGACCGCGCCGTGTCCCTGGGGGACGTCACCGCACACCCGGTCCTCACCGACCTCGCCGCCCTGCTCGACAGCACACCCCAGCGCCACGCAACCCAACCGCCGGCCTCCTCCTGAACCACATCGAAAGGAAAAGCACCATGCCGTACCCGATCCCGCAGTCCCTGCCCGAGGCGGACCTGCACCCCGGCACACCCCCGATCCTGCACACCGGCCCCCCCACGACGCGCCGGCCTGGGCGGCCGAGCACCACCACGCACTGCGCACCCTGGTCACCGAACACGGCGCACTCCTCATCCGCGGCCTGCACCTGCGCGACGCGGACCAGGCCGGCGCCGTCTTCCACGAACTGGCCCCGGCCCTGATGACCGACAAGGAAGCCTTCGCGCCCCGCCAGGCCTGCACCCCGGGCGTGTACTCCTCCTCGGCATGGCCGCCGAACCAGCCGATGTGCATGCACCACGAACTCAGCTACACCCACAGGCCCCCCGGCCTGATGCTGTTCGCCTGCCTGAGCGCACCCGCCACCGGCGGGGCCACCGCCATCGCCGACGCCCCCACCGTCCTTGAGGCACTGCCCACCGAGCTGGTCCACCGCTTCGAACAGGAAGGCTGGCTGCTCACCCGCACCTACAACGACGAGATCGGCGTCCCCTGCGCCCAGGCCTTCGGCACCGACGACCGCACCGCCATCGAGGACTACTGCCGCACCCACGCCATCGACTTCGCCTGGCAGAGCGACGGCAGCCTGCGCACCCGCCAGCACCGCCCGGCCGTGACGGCCCACCCGGTCACCGGCCGCCGCTGCTGGTTCAACCAGATCGCGTTCCTCAACGAATGGACGATCGAACCCGAGATCCGCGAATACCTCATCGACGTCTACGGCGCCGGCCAGCTGCCGTTCAACACCCGCTTCGGCAGCGGCGACCCGATCGGCGAGGACATCATCCGGCTCCTGGGCGACACCTACACCGCCCACACCCTCCGCGAACCGTGGCAGAGCGGCGACCTGATGCTCGTCGACAACCTGCGCACCGCACACAGCAGGGAGGCCTACGAGGGACCCCGCGAGGTACTCGTCGCCATGGCCGAGCCGCTGCACCTGGCCCACTGCCCGCCGACCGCCGAGGTGAGCCCCCGATGACCGCCCAGCGCCCGCCCGCCACGCAGCCCCCCGTGTCCCAGCCCCCCGTGTCCCAGCCCCCCGTGTCCCAGCCGTCCCCCGTGCCCCCGTTCGCCGTGATCTCCGGCGCCCAGGTCCAGCAGGCCCTGGGGGACCGGGAAAAGCAGATCGTGGACCTCATCGAGGCCACCTACCAGCTGCACGCCGCCGGAGAGTCGGTCAACCCGCCCTCCTACTTCCTGCGCTTCCCCGACCGCCCCTCCTCCCGGATCATCGCGCTGCCCGCCTCGATCGGCGGCCGGGTGCGCGTCGACGGCCTCAAATGGATCTCCAGCTTCCCCGACAACGTCCAGGCCGGCATCCCGCGCGCCTCGGCCGTGCTCATCCTCAACGACCACGACACCGGCTACCCCTTCGCCTGCCTGGAAAGCTCCATCATCAGCGCCACCAGAACCGCCGCATCGGCCGCCCTCGCCGCCGGCCACCTCACCGGCAACCGGCAACGCCCCACCCGCATCGGGTTCTTCGGCACGGGCCTGATCGCCCGCTACATCCACACCTTCCTGACCGGCACCGGCTGGACCTTCGACGAGATCGGCGTCCACGACCTGTCCCCCGATAGCGCCGCCGGCTTCCGCGACTGTCTGGAGCAGACCGGCACCGCCGGACAGATCACCGTCCACGACAGCCCCGAGGAACTGATCCGCTCCAGCGACCTCGTCGTCTTCGCCACCATCGCCGGCGAGCCGCACATCAGCGATGTGGCCTGGTTCGGCCACAACCCCCTGGTCCTGCACGTGTCCCTGCGCGACCTCGCACCCGAGATCATCCTCGCCTCGGCCAACATCGTCGACGACGTCGAACACTGCCTCACCGCCAACACCTCCCCGCACCTGGCCGAACAGCTCACCGGCAACCGCGACTTCCTCAACGGCACACTCGACGACGTCATGACCGGACGAGTGACACCCCCCACGGACCGGCCCCTGGTGTTCTCACCCTTCGGCCTCGGAGTACTCGACCTCGCCGTCGGCACATACGTCTACGACCAGACGGCCCGCTCCGGGCAGCTCCACGTCATCGCGGACTTCTTCCACGACCTGCGCCGGCACGGATGACCGGTGCGCAGCACCCTGCCGCGGAGGCCGACGGGCCTGTCGTATCCACTGCCGAAGGCCAGGAGCAGGGTGCGCGGCGGCCGGGAGGGGCACCGGCGGATGCCGGTGCGGTGCCCTGCCGCGTCCAGCGGGAGATGCAGTCCATCGAGGGCTGTGACCTGCCCGGCTTCAGGCAGGAGCAGGCGGCGGGCGGAAACTGCTGAGCTGCGGACTTCCGCCTCGGCCTGGAACGTGTGCGCGCTGACCTGTGGTGCCGCAACGCGCTGCGGACGACGGCAAGTTCGCTCGGAGGCGTGGAGAGGCCGTTTTCCCGTGGGTGTCGTGAACCCGGGCCGATGCTGTCGGTCAAGTCCGCTCGGACTTGACGGGGGTTGGCCGTTCTCGGCCGGCCGGGCCGGTGCTGGTGCGTGCAGAAAGCGGCCAGGCCGAGGCCGGCGCCGGCCGGCACGGCTGCGGCCACTTTGCGGCCGGTCTGGGCGAGGCCGTGCAGGAGGCGGTGGCAGTCGATGCGGTCTGATCCGTCCTGCGCGGACTGTTCCTCCGCGATCGCAGGCCGGGAGACCGTCGTGAGGGTGATGTGGAGGAAGTCGTCGGACCGGCCGACAAGTTGGCCGGTGCAGGCGGAGCCGGCCCAGACCTGGTGATCTGGGGCTGGGGCCGCCTCCATGCCGGGCGAGTACCGGCACAGGTGACCAAGCCCGAAACGCCGTTCGAAGCTGTCCGCAAGACCCCGCATGTCTAGGAAGCGGCGAGATCGTCCCGCATGGCTGCCCGGAGCGCTTTGAGGGCGTCGGTGAGCGCCGATAGTGCCTCGTTCCACTGGGAGTTGGCGCGTACGTCGGGTTCATCGAAGCAGTCACGCAGATCACGAAGTCTCGTGAATGCCTGATCCGCCATGTGTCCCAGCGTTTCGGGGGCCGTGATCAGCATCTGATAGCGCAGCCCGTAGGCGCCGCCGGAGCCCAGGATCTCGCCTGCCTGCCGCACCCGGTCCTCCAACGTCAGCGATGGGGACCGTCTGAGATCGCGCAACCGGTGCGTGGTCAGGGAGAGCGCCGCAAGGTATTCACCGTAGAGCTGTCGTTTGACGGACTGCTCACGAGAGGAATGATCACGTTTCCAGCGCGAACGCTCGGCCAGCATGGTTGTCCCCACGCCGACAGCCGCGCCCAGCGCGGTACCGACCAAGGTCCCCCAGTCCATGGCCAGAGGCTAATCGGCTATTCAACAACTACATGGGGGCTAGCCCTACTTCAGGCCAACACGGCGAAGGAGCCTTGAACCCGTGGGGGACGCTGAAACAGGCCTCGCGTTCGGCGTCCGGGCCGCGGCGGGTGACATTGGGGCCGGTGTAGCCGGGCAGGTGCTGGCAGAACAGGGCGTTGAGGGAGCCGAAGGTGCGCTCGACGATGCCTTTGGCGGTGGGAGCGCGGGGGAGCGGGGGTTCCTTCGCGTTCGGTGTACTGGCGCAGGGGCGGTGATGCCGCGCTGGAAGCTGGCCGATAGGCCTTTGCCTCACGTGCCTGCGCCCGGGTCGGCTGCGCCCTAGGCTGCCTGGCATGACGCGAGGAGACGAGGCCGCTCCCGGCTTCTGGGGCACCGGTGACGGGGGCGTCCAGCCGCCCCTGACCGAGCAGGCCGTACGGGACGCCGAACACGCCCTCGGGGTACGCCCCCCGCGGCCCTGCTGGCCCGCACCGCTTTCCCCACCAGCTCGCCCACCTCCTGGAGCCAGGACCACGTCCCCTTCACCGACCTGATGGGCATCGGCCGCCGCGCACGCACCCCCTCCCTCCTGGAGACCCCCTACCTGGTCAGGGAATGGGACCTGCCCTCACCGCTCGTGCTGCTCACCGGCGCAGACACTGCTGGATTGCCCTCGACTACCGCGCCTGTGGCCCCCGGGGGGCCCTCGGTCACCTGGTTCGACGCCGACCTCGGCACGGAGCTCGCACTGGCCGCCGACTTCCCCGCCTTCCTCCAAGGCCTCACCGCCGCTGGCGACTTCACCTGAGCCCTGCGCCCCTGCCCCCGGTCAGCCGCAGCAGACCCCTTCCCGAAATCCGCGTGAAGTGTACACTTCTGTACATGAGTGAAACGCTGCCGATTACCGAAGCGCGCGCACGGTTCGGCTCGCTGGTCCGCCGAGCCTCCCACGCCCGCGAACGGATCACGATCACCGACCACGGACAGCCCGCCGCCGTCCTCATCAACCCGCAGGAACTCGCCGACCTCGAAGACGACCTCGCTCTGGCCCAGTACCGCGCCCGGCAGACAGCAGGCACCGCTACCACCGTGCCCCACGATGACGTACGCATCCGCCTGGGCCTGGAGCCGACTTCTTGACTTACGAGATCGTCTGGGACGAGCCCGCGATTAACGCGGACGCCCAGTTCCTCACAGACGACCCCGACGGCCTGCGCCAGCTCATGGACGCCATCGAACTCCTCGCCAACCACCCCCGGCCCGACGGCACCGCCGAATACGGCTCACCCGACCTGCGCCGCATGCACGTCGGCCGCTACCGCGTTCTCTACGAGATCACCGACAGGACCGTCACCATCGTCGTCGTTCACATCGGACGCACCGGCTGACAGGGGAGGAGGGGCGCCCCGCTCCCCCCACGCCGCACTGCTCGATCCTCCTCGACGACCAGAGCGAGCCCTGCCACAAGGTCTGCGCCGAGGCGATCAGCGGGCGCTGAACCCGCCGAATTCCAGGAGCATGCTGACTCAATTTGGTGCCCAGGCCAACGGCGGGCTGCAGGGGGCCGAGACAGGCATCGACGCGGCCGGGCTCGCTTCTAACGGTGGCCGCAGGACGACTCTGGTGTCTGCGGTGCGGCCGGGCGTGCCGTCCGCTACGAGGCAACCGTACGGGTCGCAGCCATCAACGAGTGGTTGTGACCACTCACACGGCACGCTCCATGCACACCAGCTGATCCCGCTCGTCCCAGGACTCGGTGACGGTGAAACCGAGCCGCTCGTAGAGGCCAATGGCACCCGCCCGCCACTTCCACACCGACAGCCCTACCGTGCTGACGCCGCTTTCCGCGCAATGTGCCAGCGCGGCGCTGACCAGAGCGGACGCGATGCCCCCGCCCCGGAATGCCGGGTCCGTCCAGAGCCTCTTGGCCTCTGACCGGCCGCCCACGGGGGCCTTCACCACCAGGCAGCCCACCGCAGTGTCCCCGCTCAGGGCCACCAGCACGACATCGTCGGCGAACGCGGTCCGCGGGTCCGAGATTTCTGCCCGGTAGCGGTCCGGCAACCCGTCCGCATCGGCCACAGCCTCGCCCTTCTCGGCCTCCGTCCGCAGATGGTAGGCCGCCAGCAACTCGGCCAAGCCGGCCTCCTCACAAGGGCCCTGACCTGGCCAGCGGACGATGACAGCCTCGCGTTGATCAGTCATAACGCCAGCATCACACGACCCGTACCAGACACCGAACGAACCCTTTGAGTCACTTTCGCAACGCGCCCCGGTGACCTCTGTGCCAGGCAGCAGCTGCTCCTGTGCGACCGCACCCAGGCGTTGCCGCTGCCCCCTTGAGGAACCGACAGAATGCGATGACCTGCACAAACGTGGCTCGACATGTGCGCAGGTCCGGTGTTGAAACGTGAAGGTCCCCGGCAAGCACGTCAGTTGGCCGGTTGAGCATCACCGTTGGCCATGTCGTCTGACCTGGACCCATGCCTCATCACCGTCATGGTGCCGATCGTCGCGGTCGCTCACAGGCCGGCAGCGGCCCGGCAGCTGCTCCTCGCCGTCCTGTCATGTCCGCACTCGCGTTCAGCCCTGGCGAGGCCGGCCGGCCGCGGCCGCCTCTTTCCTGACCCGAGCCCGGTCAAGGGACCACGCGCACAGGCCCACCAGTACGGCCGCCCCGGCCGCGTAGACCGGCAGCCACAGGGTCGTAGTGGCCGAAAGGCAGTCGGAAACGGCGGCTTCGCTCTGGATTTCCTGCGCGTGAGTCATGGCGGCAGGGTCGCGGCCGGCCAGGTTGGCCAGTGCGGCCTCCGCGTGGATGCCCTCGTACCTGCCCAGCTCAGGACACGCGCCGCGGGTGCCTTGCATCGGGAACAGCCACGCCCAGCGCTGCAGCGCCGGGGCCAATGTGATCGCTACGCACAGGCCGACGACCAGCGAGTACGCAGTCAGATTCCGCATGTACGCAGACAGGGCGCCAGGCATCCATGCCGGCAGCCGGTAGAAGGTGAAGATCAGCGCAAGAAGCGTCACCCCGACGTAGGTGGCGAACCATTGCCAGGAACCCTGTGCGAGCGCGGCTGTGAGCACGGCGGCGAGCGCAATGCCGATGACCCCCGGCTGACTGGAAGTGTCCTGGCCCGCGCCGGTGGTCGCCAATTTCCCGGCTCCTTGAAGGCTGGGGTCGTCCACGGTCTCTCCCGCATGGCTCGGAGGCCGCCAGCATCCGGTCACCTCGTGCCGTCGGCCCGGCACCATGCCGGACCGGCCCGCAAATCCCGCTCGGTTGGCCGGGGCCGCAAAGCCGGGCGCTGCCGCCGAGGGACCGACGAGGCCCGCCGCGCTCGCCCACCCGCCACGGCCGGGAACTGGCCCCGGCACGAACGTCGCCGGACTCGGCAAGGCCCCTCAGCACGCTGACCCTCACCGGGCATTGCGTCACCCCACGCGCCGCATGCGCCGGTTCCCCTCTTGCCGCCGTGCCCGGCTGGCTCAGTTGCGCGGCCCGATCGGGGCGTTGGCGGTGGATGAGGCTCTCCCACCCGGTGGCGGACGGTCCAGTGCAGCTCATCGGTGGCCGGATCGCAGGCCGGTGCGCGTCAGCGCGCGGCCGGCTGCAGCCGGTGCACCGGCCGCCGCGCCGCGGACCACCGTGGCACGGTGGTCCGCGGCGCGTGCGGTGAACAGCCCGACGGCGTCCGTAGCGGGCGATGGCCGTGCTCAGCTGCCGGTCGTCGGCATCTTCAATGCCGTCGCGTCAGCCCTTTCGGATGTGTCGTCGAGTACGGGCTCGGGCCGGCGTGGGATGCCGGTGCTCTCTTTGCTCAGGTGCGGCAGCCGACGGTCGAGCCAGCGGGGAATCCACCAGTTCGCACGGCCCATCAGCGCCATGGCCGCGGGCACCAGCACCATGCGGACGATCGTCGCATCGAGCACGACCGCCGTTGCCAGGCCCAGGCCCATCATCTTGACGATCGGCGACGGGTGGGCGACGAAGCCGAGGAACACCACCGTCATGATCAGCGCGGCGGAGGTGATCACGGGGCCGGTGCCTGCGATGCCGCGCGCCACCGACTCGGCGTTGTCACCTGTGGCGTCGTACTCCTCGCGGATACGCGAGAGCAGGAAGACCTCGTAGTCCATGGACAGGCCGAACAGGACGGCGAAGAAGATCGTGGGCAGCGGCGAGGCGATCAGGAGCGTCTCGTCCAGGTTGAACACGTCCTTGAGCCACCCCCACTGGAACACGGCGACCACCGTGCCATAGGCCGCGCCGATCGACAGCAGGTTCATCACGGTGGCTTTGAGCGGCACCGCGATGGACCGGAAGACCACCATGAGCAGCAGGAAGGACGCGGCCAGGATCGCGGCGATGAAGATCGGCAGGGTGTCGGCGAGCTGCTCGGTCAGGTCGTCGGTCATGGCGGTCAGGCCGGACACGGCGACATTGGCGGGCAGCAGGTCGCGGACGCGCTCGAGGGTCGCGGACGTCTCGGCGTCCGAGGACGCGGTGGTGGGGATCACGGGCAGCACGACGGTGTCTGTGGTGGGGGAGAGCCGCGGCGTGCCGACCTTGGCGATGCCGGGGTCGGCGGCGACGCGCTTCGACAGCGCCTCGATGGTCTGGGCGCTCACGCCGGGGCTGCGCAGGTCGGCGACGAGCAGGAGCGGGCCGTTGATGCCCGGGCCGAACCCCTCCGCCAGCAGGTCGTAGGCGCGACGGTGCGTGGTGCTCCTCGCATCGTCGCCGGCGTCGGGGAAGCCTGTTTGCATCCGCAGCGCGGGCCCGGCCAGCGCGAGCAGCGCCACTGAGGCGAGGACCAGGTAGGGCCATGGCCGGCCGCAGACGCGGTGGGAGAAGCGCCACCATGCCGTGTTCTGGGGCCGCTTGACGAGGCGTCGGCGGCGCATGAGCCGTCCCGCGTCGATGCGGTCGCCGAGCAGCGACAGCAGTGCCGGCAGCAGTGTCAGCGCGGTGGCCACGGCGAAGAGCACCACCAGCGAGGTGCTGAGGCCGATCGAGGCCAGGAAGCCCGCGCCGGTCAGTACGAGCGCGGTCATCGCCACGACGACGGTGCCGCCTGCGAATACGACGGCGGAGCCCGAGGAGCTCATGGCGTTCGACAGGGCGGTGGCGCTGTCCTGGCCTGCGCCGCGTTTCTCGCGGTAGCGGGCCACGATGAACAGGGCGTAGTCGATGCCCACGCCGAGCCCGATCATCGCGCCGATCGTCGGCGCGGCGCTTGAGACGTCCATCGCGTTGGCCAGCAGCAGGATGCCTCCGAGGCCGACGGCGACGGCCACCAGGGCGAGCGCGATGGGGACCAGTGCGGCCACGATCGTCCCGGACGCGACGACCAGCACGACCACTGCGGCCAGCAGACCGGCCGCCTCCGCGCCGGAGGTTTCGCTCTGGGCGTTGATGAACGCTGCTTCGCCGCCGAGCTCGGCCGCGACGCCGCTGTGTCGTGCCGGCTCCATCGCGTCGCTGATCGTGCCGAGCGGCTTCGGCCCGAGGTCGCCGGACGGCAGGTCGAAGGCTATGTCGGCGAAGCCGACGCGCCCGTCGGGCGACACCGTGCCGGCGGTGAACGGATCGACCACCGCGTCGACATGCTCCACCTCGGAGATCCGGGCGATGGCCGCGTCGACGGCGGGCCGGTGGCGCTCCAGCCGCTCCCCGGGCGGCGCGGCGAAAACCGCTACGGCGCTGCCGTCGGCCGCTTGCGGAAAGCGCTCCTCGAGGAGCTCCATCGCCTGCTCACTCTCACTGCCGGGAGCGACGAGGTCGTCGACGAACGCACCACCGGCACCAGCGGCCAGTGCGATGACGACGGCGGCGGTGACCAGCCACGCCCCGATCGTGGCCCAGGGTCTGCGGGCGCTGGCGTCGCCGATGCGGCGGATGAGGCGATGCACAACGGTGCTCCTTCGGTGGCGCGGGCCGGACGGCACATGTGCCGGCGGTGACGGCGTGGTCTTACTGTGCGTGCCCAGAGCGGCACCGTCGCCCGCCTCAGGGCGGGGCGGCGCTCCCCTCCGCAGGCGGGCCGTGCGGGTGGACGGTGCGCGTCTCTCCCCCCGCAGGGCGGAGAGCCGCATCCGCCTGCAGGCTGATGACCGCGCCCGCGACCCTGGCCTACGGTGAGCCGGTGACCGCTGACGACCCGCGCGGCCACCGCCCGCCCTACCGTGGAGCGATAGTGAACCGCGCGTCGCTGCGATCCCTGACGCCGCTGGGCAATGCCCCGGGCAGGTTCCGGGGCCCCTTCACCCGCTGGCCCCGCAGCGCGGACGCCGTCCTGGCGACCGTGACCTTCCTCGCCATGGTGTTCGTGGTGGAGGGACCCGGCGATATGCTGGTCATCCGCCCCCTCGGCGATGTCCCGTTCGCTGCCTTGCCGGTGTTTGCCGCCGCCGGCGCAGCGCTGTACTGGCGCAGGCGCGCGCCCCTGGCCGTTCTGGGCGTGACGCTGGGCGCCTGGGCCATGACGCTCGCAAGCAGCAACACGGACGTGGGCGGGGCGGCGATCATCGCCCTGTACAGCGCGGGGCGGCACACCACCAACGACCGGTGGGGCCAGGTGGGCCTCGCCGTGGCCATCGTCGTGGTCAACATCGATGCCCTCGACGATCCGGCCCCGTGGGTGGAAACAGCTGTCGTCGGCGCCGTCTTCCTGTCCGGGGCGTGGTACGTCGGGCGCCGCCTGCGCCTGCGCAAGGAGCGCGCCGCCCAACTGCTGCGGGAACAGGCCGCCGAGGCCCGCCGGATCGTCACCGAGGAGCGGACCCGTATCGCGCGCGAGCTGCACGATGTGGTCGCCCACCGGGTGAGCCTGATGACGGTGCAGGCGGGCGCAGCCAGGACCGTGGCCGCCGAGGACCCCGCGGGCGCCCGCCAGGCGATGGCGGCGGTGGAGGAGGTGGGACGCCAGGCACTGGACGAGCTGCGCCACCTGCTCGGGGTCCTGCGACCGCAAACCGGCCCCGACGGGCTGGGCCCGCAGCCAGGCCTCGCCGATCTCGCCCAGCTCCTCGAGCAGGTCCGCAGGGCGGGTGTGGACGTCACGCTGGTGGACTCCTTGCCCACAGCACAGGCGGTGCCGGGCCGGCTTCCGGCGCGCGTGGACCTGTCCGCGTACCGCATCGTCCAGGAGGCGCTCACCAACGTGCTCAAGCACGCCGGACGCGGTGCCCACACCGAGGTGCGGCTCGGCGCCGACCGGAGCGGGATCGTCATCGAGGTGCTCGACGACGGTCACGGCGCCACCGTCCCACCCGGACCGGGCCTCACCCGGGGCGGTGCGCAAGGCCATGGCATCGTCGGGATGCGGGAGCGGGCACTGCTGCTGGGCGGGACCCTCGACGCCCGGCCGCGCGCGGGCGGCGGGTTCCGCGTCGTCGCCCACCTGCCCACCGGAGGCGAGCCGGCATGAGCATCAGCGTCGCCGTGGTCGACGACCAGGCACTGGTCCGCGGGGGCCTCACCATGATCCTGCGCACCCACGACGACATCGAGGTCGTCGCCGAGGCCGGAACCGGACTCGAGGCGATCGAGGTGGCACGCCGGCACCGCCCCGACGTGATCCTGATGGACATCCGGATGCCCGAGATGGACGGCCTGGAGGCGACCTCCCGGATCCTGGCCGAAGCAGACTGGAACGTGCGGGTGGTGATCCTGACCACGTTCGATCCGGACGAGTACGTCTACCAGGCATTGCGCGCCGGTGCCAGCGCCTTCGTGCTCAAGGACATCCCACCCGAACAACTCGCCCCCGCCGTCCGCACCGTGGCCGACGGCGGGGCACTGCTGGCACCGTCGATCACCCGGCGCCTCATCGGCAGGTTCGCCGCGCCGCCCAACGTCAACACCGCCGTCTCACGCCGCCTGGAACGCCTCACCGGCCGCGAACGTGACGTGCTCGCCGCCGTCGCACGGGGGTCCAGCAACTCGGAGATCGCCGAAGAACTCTTCATCGGAGCCGCGACCGTCAAGTCGCACGTGTCGAGCATCCTCATCAAGCTCGGCCTGCGCGACCGCACCCAGGTCGTGATCTTCGCCTACGAGAGCGGGCTCGTCGAAGCCGGTGCCCGCGACATCGGCCACTGAGCATCCGGACAGGCAGCACCGGCCCGTGGCACGAGCACACCAGCACCGAACCCCGCGACGCACCGCGCGAGCAGGCCGGGGCCGGCCGGCACCTGCTCGCCGACTCCGACGAGTTCCAGCAGTTCCCCGCCCCGCTGCCCGAGATGATCGCCGCCGCACAGGAGACCGGGCGGCGCGTGACCGGTGGGCTCACGCCCGCCCGAGTCGCGGCCGACGGCCGCCTCACCACTGGCGGCCCGAAGCCCGGGCAGTATCCCCGCGGGTAGGTGCCGTCCAGGACACCGGCCCGGAGGTAGACGGGATGGCCGTCGCACTTGTTGTCCTTGACCGACATGTTGAGGGGGGCGTACGAGTTGCTGCTGGTCTTCTTGTACGTCGCGCTACCGCAGCCCCCGTTGAAACATGCGCCCAACTGCGGCGCACCCGCGTGGTGAGCCGCCAAGCCCCCTCACCACAGCCTGGGCGGCTGCGCCACGCACCACGGACGTCGGGTGTACGGGTCCCCTGCAAGGCCGGCCCACCGGCTGACGGCTGTTGCCCTACAAGTGCCGCCGTCACCTGGGGGCATGAGTACCTGTTTCTGATCCCCGTTCCTGAGTAGCCTTGGGGCCTGTGGTGGCCTTGTGTCCGAGGGCGTCGGCCGGTCCCGGGACAGGATCTGTCGGGCTTGTGGCGAACGCCTCAGGCCGGGTGCCCGGCCTGAGGCCCGGTTCTGGCCTGGGTCGTGTCGTGCCAGGCAGTGGCGTACGGAACGGCGATTACGCAAGCGTCTGGCGGCGGTGAAGGCCGGCGCCGGTGAGATGGAGTGCCCGGTGTGCGGGGACCGGTGGACAGCTGGTGTGGACCGCAGGTCGACGGCCGTGTACTGCTCGCCGAAGTGCAAGGTGAGGGTCTGGAGGCGGAGGAACGAACCGTACGCCGAACGGTCAGTAACCGCAGCGCGTACGTCTCAGTGGGTCAGATTCGGCCTGTTTGCGGTCACTTGCGGTCGCCTCGACGCGACCTCACCCTCGGACTCCTTACCAGTAGGCATGCGCGGCCTTGTCGTCCTCGAGACCCCAGTAGACGGGCGGGGCGGCGTTGTCGTGGCCGTACGTAGTCCGGGACCGCTGCATCGTCGTTACGAAGGCACCGGAGTGGGCCTCCTGCGGCTCTGAACTGCGCCGTGGGCCGGCGGACGGCACGTGAGCTGTGCGGTGTCGTCCCCCGTCGGGGGGCGATCACTGCGGTCATGAGCGGTGAGCCCAGTCCGCAGAGGGTGTTGCCGACGCCTTGGGAGAACAGTTCCGCGTTGTACTGGGTACGTGGTTTGTCGTGCATCTTGTCGACGGCGGCGGCACTGAGGATGCTTTCGGCGGAGGCGATGACGGCGAAGGTGATGACCATGGTGATCACTTCGGGGTCGGCGAGTCCGGCGAACTCGCCCGGGCTGAGGGCGGCTCCGCGGCCCGCTCGGGTGCGATGCCCCGGGCGAAGTCGGACAGCGGGAGCTCGGCGGTCCCGCCTTGGGGGCCGCGTACGACGATGCGGTCGGCGGTCAGGTCGGCGACCACCGTGCACAGGGTCATGAGCGGGTCGCCGTCGGCGGCCGTGCGATGGACGCCGCACGGCAGTGGGGCTCCGGTGAGGGTGTTCAGGAACCAGGCGCTCGACGGCGTGGGCCCCTCGGGGCGCAGTTTCTCCAGTGCGCGGCCCCGCGCGACGCTCTCCTCGTACTGGCCGAGGGAGTCGGTGGAGGGGGCGACGCCGTCCGCGGGTCCCTCCGGCGCCCTGTCCAGGGAGTCGGGCAGATGGCGCAGGTGGTTGGTGTGCCAGTGCAGTGGTTCGGCCGGTGTCGACTCGACGACGGCGGTCAGGCCGGCTGCCGATTCCGCGATGGCGACCCGACCGGTGGCGCGCTCTCCGAAGGCGTAGGAGAAGCCGCCCGCGCTGGGGCGCGTGCAGAGATGGTCCAGGGCCGCATCCAGGGTGGCGGCCTGTTGCATGGCGCGGGCGACGAAGTGGCGTCCGGCGCCGCCGTCCACCGGATGGACGACCTGGATGTGGTTGATGCCCCAGACGAGTCCATGACCGGTGGCGGTGAAGGTGTTCGCGGGCACGAACCCCGGATACCACTGGACCGTGACCGGCTCCAGGCCGTCGATCGCCAGGGTGAGCAGCATCAGACGGCCGTCGAGCGCGGGCGCGGCGTCCTCGTTGTGGGCGACGAAGGAGCGGTCGCCGCGCCAGATCAGGTCGGTGCACCCGGTTCCGTCGCCTGTGCCCAGGTCGCCGCGGAGGTTGGCCAGGAGAAGGTCGTCGAAGTCGACTCCGGCGCCCTCCGCCAGGGCCTCCAGCTCCGCGAGTTCCTGCGGATGGCGCTCGCGCGTGGCGCGCAGTACGCGCTCGAGCAGGGCACCGCCGTCCTCGGTGCTCACATGGCGGCTCAGGCCGTCGCGCTCCGGCATGGCCTGCTGTACGGCCCTGATGTCCGCCCTGGCCGTCTCGCCGAGGGCCTGGAACACCGCCCGCCGGGGTCCCGACACCACGAGCCAGCGCAGACCGGCCAGCTGCTGCTCACGTACGACGACGCTCATGTACCGCGCCTTTCCGGCGTTCATCCCCGATGTTCGCGGAACGTTCGCCTCCGAAGTTTTCGGAATGGAACTCGCAAGAGGCTTGACGCCAATGAGATTGCAGGATCAATAGTAGACGCAAGCGTAATTGCAGTCCATGTGTGTGCCTCCCCCGCCCCGAAGTGTGTCCCCGTCCCCTGCCACGGTGAGGAGCAGTCCCCATGCAGCACCCCAGCAGACCGAGTCCACCGGTCGAATCCGCCACCCTGCGTCCGGCGCTGGGCAACCGCCAGATGTCGATGATCGCCATCGGTGGTGTGATCGGCGCCGGCCTCTTCGTCGGCAGCGGCAGCGCCATCAAGCAGGCCGGCCCCGCCGTCCTGGTCGCCTACACCGCCATCGGTGTGCTCGTCATCCTCGTCATGCGGATGCTCGCGGAACTGGCCGTGGCGCAGCCCGACTCCGGGTCGTTCTCCAGCTACGCCAGCCGGGACCTGGGTCCTTGGGCAGGGCTCTCCGTGGGCTGGCTCTATGCCTACCAGTGGTGCGTCACCGTCGGCTTCGAGGCGGTCGTGGGGGCCGCCATCACCCACCAGCTGCTGCCCTCGATCCCGACCTGGCTCGCGGCCCTGGTCCTGATGGTCGCCCTGATCAGCGTCAACTTCGCCCGGGTGGAGTTCTTCGGCACCTTCGAGTTCTGGTTCGCCATGATCAAGGTCGCCGCGATCGTGGCCTTCCTCCTGCTGGGACTCGCGGCCATCCTCGGAGCAGTCCCCGGAACCCCCGCGCCCGGCGCGTCCAACCTCACCGGCCAGGGAGGCTTCGCCCCGGAGGGCTGGCTGACCGTTCTGCAGGCGTCCCTCATCGTGTTCTTCTCGTTCTTCGGTACCGAGGTCGTCACCATCGCCGCCGGCGAGGCCAAGGATCCCGCTCGCGCGGTACGGCGCGGCATCAACAGTGTGGTCTGGCGGATCCTGCTCTTCTACATCGGCTCCATCGCCCTGGTCGTCGTCCTGCTCCCGTGGAACTCGACCGCGGTCACCGAGAGCCCGTACTCGGCGGTCCTCGACCACCTCGGTATCCCGTACGCCGGCACGGTCATGAACTTCATCGTGCTCACGGCGGTGCTGTCCTGCCTCAACTCCGGGATCTACGCCTCCTCCCGGATGCTGCACTCGCTCGCCAAACGCGGCGAAGCACCCCGGCTGCTGACCCGCACCATGCGTTCCGGTGTCCCGGCCCCCGCCATCATCGCCGCGTCCAGCGTCGGCCTCGTCACCGTCGTGGCGAACTACTTCCTGCCGACGGCAGCCGTCTACCAGTTCCTCCTCGACTCCTCGGGCAGCGTCGCGGTCATCGTGTACCTGGCCATCGTCGTGACCCACCTGCGCGGTCGCGCCAGGCTCGATCGCGGTGGCTTCGAGAACCGCCGCGTGAAGATGTGGGCGTACCCGTATCTCGACATCCTGGCGCTGGTGGGGCTGCTGGCCGTCATTGGCGGTATGGCCGTGAGCGGGGGGAGTCGGCGCTCCCTGATGCTGACGCTGCTCGTCACCGCCATCACCGTGGTCGCCGGATTCATCCACCAGCGGGTACGGCCCCGGGGTGATTCCTCCGGATCGCGTCCCGCCCCCGAGGACGCCGCCGTCCCCGCTCCATGACGGCCTGCGCGCAGCCTGCCCGGGACCCCCGGGCGGGGGCCTGTGCGTACGCGCCTGCCACTCCGTGAGGACTGCGCGCAGCATGCGGGCCGACTCCGGGGCGGCCTGCGGGCGGCACGCCCGTCGACTCCGCTCGGATTGATGCGCCGTTGCCCGAGCGGGGAAGTCCCCGATCGCCCGCACCCCAGGGCGGTCGGGGACTTCATTCGATGATGATGCAAGTTCATTTGCATAAAATCGGAATCACGTATGTATTCTTGCAGCGCGACCACCCGAGGAGAGTGGGATCCCGTGACCATGCATTCAGCGACCCTGGCGATCAACGAGACACTCCAGGCCCGCAAGGCGGCAGGTGAGAAAGTGCTCCACCTGGGCTTCGGCGAGGCCGGACTGCCTGTACCCGACGACATCGCCGCCCTTGTGTCCCGGGCCGCCGGACGCAACAGCTACGGCGCCGTCGTCGGCTCGCTGGAAGCGCGAGAGGCCGCCGCCGGATGGTTCGGCCGCCGGGGCCTGCCGACCGAGCCGGACCAGCTGCTGTTCGCCCCGGGCAGCAAGGCCCTGCTGTTCGCGCTGCTGGCCGCGCTCCCCGGCGACCTCGTACTGCCCTGCCCCGCCTGGGTCAGCTACGCCGCGCAGGCGGCCATCGTGGGCAAGCGGGTCATCGACGTACCGATCCCGGCCGAGTGCGGTGGCATCCCGGACCCCGAGCTCCTGGAGCAGGCCCTCACCCAGGCCAAGGCCGCCGGCGCCAACCCCGGCGTGCTGCTGCTGACCGTGCCCGACAACCCCACCGGCACCGTCGCGCCCGCGGAGTACGTCCGTGCGGTGTGCGCCATCGCCGAGCGCCACGGCCTCGCCGTCGTGTCCGACGAGATCTACGCCGAACTCTGCCACGACGGACAGCCCGCCCCGAGCGCCACCGCGTACCTGCCCGAGCGCACCGTGGTGACCAGCGGCCTGAGCAAGTCGATGGCCCTCGGCGGCTGGCGCATCGGCTTCGCCCGCGTTCCGGACAACCAGTGGGGTGTCGAACTCATGCGCGACCTTATCGGCGTCGCGAGCGAGGTGTGGTCCAGCCTGGCCGCCCCCATGCAGGCCGCCGCGGCGCACATCCTGACCGACCCCGACGAGGTCACCGGCCACATCGCCGCCGCACGCCGCCTCCATGCCACGGTGGCCCGCGCCGTGTACGACGAGTTCATCCGCGCCGGTGCTCTCTGCCGTGCTCCCCAGGCCGGCTTCTACCTCTACCCCGACTTCGAGCCCGTCCGCGACGACCTCGCCCGCCAGGGCATCACCACGGGCGCCGAGCTGGCGCACGTCCTGCTGGAGCGGTACGGCGTGGGACTCCTCGCCGGGGAAGCCTTCGGCGACGAGCCGCGCGCACTGCGCGCCCGGGTCGCCACCAGCCTGCTGTACGGCGAGTCGGCCGACGAGCGCTGGACCGCCCTGCGCGGCGACGCCCCGCTGACCCTGCCCTGGATCGCCGGTTCCCTGGACCACTTGCGGGAGGCCCTCACCGGCCTCACCCAGGGCTGATCCGAACCCACGGATCCGCACGCAGGGATCCGGACGCAGGGCAGATCCGAGCAGCCGGCGCCGAAGGAAGGAAGTGCGCAGATGGACAAGACGGTTTCGAGCGCGACGCAGGCCGTCGTGGACATTCCCGAGGGAGCGTCGCTGGGGGTGGGCGGCTTCGGGGTGTGCGGCATCCCGTCCGTACTGATCCATGCCCTGTACGAACAGGGAGCCGGGAACCTGCGGGTCGTGTCGAACAACTGCGGCGTCGAAGGGATCGGCCTGGGCGTCCTGCTGGACGCGGGGCGGATGCCCGGGCAACGGCTCCTACGTCGGCGAGAACGGCGAGCCGGCCCGCCAGTATCTGGGCGGGGAACTGGAACTGGAACTAGTCCCGCAGGGCACCCTGGCCGAACGGCTGCGGGCCGGTGGCTGCGGTATCCCCGCCTTCTACACCCCGGCCGGCGTCGGCACGCAGGTCGCCGACGGTGGTCTGCCGTGGCGCTACGGCCGCGACGGCGGTGTGGAGACGGCCTCACCAGCGAAGGAGGTCCGGTCGTTCGACGGCACCGACTTCGTCCTCGAACACGCCGTCACCACCGACTTCGCCCTGGTCCGGGCCGCCTGTGGAGACCGTCACGGCAATCTCGTCTTCGCCCGTTCCGCGCGGAACTTCAACCCCTTGGTCGCCACGGCCGGGCGGATCACGATCGCCGAGGTCGAGGAACTCGTCGAGCCCGGCGCACTCGACCTGGACGAGGTGCACGTGCCCGGCGTCTTCGTCCAGCGCGTCCTCGCCCTCACCCCGGAGCAGGCCGCCGACAAGCACATCGAGAAGCGGACCGTCCGGCTCCGCTGAGCGTCCCTGATCGGCCGTACCCCGGCCCTCCGGCGGCCCCGCGCCGCCACGACCCTCGTGGGGCAGAACAGACACGGCATGGAACCGGCAGGACATGGCGGCGCGGGCCGCCCGCGAGCTCACCGACGGCTCGTACGTCAACCTCGGCATCGGGCTTCCGACCCTCGTCCCCAACTACCTGCCGCTCGGCGTCGAGGTGGTGCTCCAGTCGGAGAACGGCATCCTCGGCCTGGGCCAGTACCCGGACGACGACGCGGAGCCCGCGGCGGGAGGCGTCGACCCCGACCTCATCAACGCCGGCAAGGAAACCGTCACGGTGCTGCCCGGCGCCTCCTTCTTCGACTCCGTTCTGCCGTTCGGCATGATCCGGGGCGGCCACATCGACCTCGCGATCCTCGGCGCCCTCCAGGTCAGCTCGGGCGGCGACCTCGCCAACCGGACCGTCC
This sequence comes from Streptomyces sp. NPDC019443, assembly GCF_044389785.1. Classification (NCBI taxonomy): domain Bacteria; kingdom Bacillati; phylum Actinomycetota; class Actinomycetes; order Kitasatosporales; family Streptomycetaceae; genus Streptomyces; species Streptomyces sp. NPDC019443. The sequence goes on along the minus strand of NZ_JBIRYJ010000016.1, from coordinate 5,665 downwards.
CCGGCAAGATGATCAAGGGGATGGGCGGGGCGATGGACCTCGTCCACGGCGCCCGCCGGTGATCGTCCTGATGGAACACACCGCCAGAGACGGCTCCCCGAAACTCGTGGAACGCTGCACGCTGCCGCTGACCGGTCGGGCGTGCGTCCAGCAGATCATCACCGACCCCGGTGTCTTCGAGGTACACGACGACGGACTGCACCTCCTCGAAACGGCTCCCGGTGTCGAGGCCGGCGAGATAGTGGCGCGCACCGGGTGCGCGGTGCGCGTCCCGCAGGACGCGCTGGTTGCCTGACCGCGTCGCTGTGAGGGCGTGTTCCGAGGGACCCGGAGCCGGGATCAGTCCGCCTCCGGTGCCGACTCGTGCGAGTTGCCCGGCACCGCGCGCCGGTTCCCGACGGCGTAGACGCCGAATTCCTCCAGCAGCTCCTCCTCCAGCAGCAGCGCCGAGCGGACCTGCTGTCCTGCGGCCTGGGCGACACCGCCGGCGAGGGCCTGGACCAGCGAGGTGAAGGCCGTCATGGAGCGCAGGACCGCGGGGCCGGAGGCATCGATGAAGAACGCGTGGTCCGCGAGGGGAGCCAGGGGGGAGCCCGGGTTGTCGGTCAGCGCGACGCATCGGGCCCCACGGGTCCGGGCCCACTCGAAGGCGCGTACCGTCTCCGCGGAGTAGCGGTGGATGGACACCGCCACGAAGCAGTCGCCCTCCCGCACGCGCCGCAGCTCGTCGGTGAGCGTGCCCGCGCCTCCCGCCACGACCTCCACCTCCTCGCGCAGCATGCGCAGGAGGTAGCCGAGGAGATACGCCGGGGCGTGGCACTTGCGCAGGCCCATCACATGGACGCGCCGCGCCTTCGCCAGGGCCGTGACCGCGGCGTCCCACTCGGCGCGGTCAATCCGGGCGAAGGTACGGGCGACGTTCGCGCGGTCCTGGGCGGCGGCGCGGTCCAGCAGGTCGCTGCCCTCGAGGTTCAGTTGTTCCAGGTTGTCGTACCGCCGCAGCAGCTGGGCCTGCTCACGCAGCCGCTCCCGGCACAGGCGGGTCAGCCCTGGATAGCCGGGCAGTCCCAGGGCCGTGGCGAACCGGACCACCGTCGCCTCGTTCACACCGACCGCTGAGGCCAGATCGGAGATCGTCATGAACGCCACGCCTTCCGGGTCTGCCATGACCCGTTCGGCGAGCAGCCGATGTGAAGGGGTGAGCCTGTCGAGGCGCTCCTGGAGCCGTGCCACCAGCTCGTCGAAGGTGCCCGGTGCCTGCTGTGCTGAGGGTGCCATGGTCAGATCTTCTCGCCTTCGGGCGGTATCGGGCCACGGCCGGGTCGACTCCCGCCGACGGACCGCGTCACCCGTCGCCCTCCGGCTCCCAGCGCAGGTCCCCCGGCCGGCACTCCAGCACCTCGCAGAGCGCGGCGAGGGTCCGCGAAGCGCACCGCCTTGGCGCGGTCGTTCTTGAGTACGGCCAGGTTCGCGGGGTGATCCCGACGCGCTCGGCGAGTTCGCCCACGGACATCTTCCGCTTGGCCGGTATCACGTTGATGTTGATGTTGATGTCGACCGCATGGTCATCGTCGCAGCGGAACCACCAGCCCCCTCTGCGACCGGGCGCCTGTTGGCGGTGCAGCTGCGCATCCGTACCATCATCGACGACATCTCCGCTGCGTTGCGTACCGCTGTGGCTGCCCCGGAAGGAGAGGCCCGGGGCCAGGAGACCAGCTATGCGCCGCTGCTGCTGGACGCCGCCCGCCTCGCCTACCACGCCGGGCCAGAAAGAAGTGGCCGAGTCGCTCGCCCAGAAGCTCAGCGACGAGGGTGCCGGCGCGCAACTGGCGGCCAGCGCCGTGGACAGCCGCCCTGAGACGAGCACCGCGGAGCGCATCGCCGCCTGAACGACGGCCATTGACCACGCTACCTGTCACGACCAGCGATAGATGAAACTTTGCCTCGCATGGCCTCTGAGCTGCAGCACTTCAAAGTAGGTTCGGAGGGCTGCGGGGGAGTGGTTGACTTGCAGCGTTCCTTGTGGATCTCTGGCGCGTGGGTCGTTGACCTGCTATGCCGCAACTTGCCCCGGACGACAGCAAGTTTGCTCGGCTGCGTCAGCCCGGCATGAGCGTAGGAGACTTGCAAGCGGTCTCAGCGTCTGCGAGGACTGGCACCTGCGGGGCATCCCGCTCCCTCGACAGATGCTCGGCTTTCAGGCGGATCAACGTGTCTTCGACCAGGGGAAGTTCTCCTTCGTGGTCGAGCTACGCCCTGGACGCGCTGGAGCGGTGGCAGCCCGGCGCGCCCGTTCCCGTGGTCTTCCCGCTCGCCGCCTGGCAGCCGGACCGCGAGACGCTGAGCGCCTGGATGGCGGCCCATATCGCGCAGACGTACCCGGGTGCCACCTGGGGCGGCGAGCTGCTGGCCGCCGAGCGCATCCTGCCGGTCCTCGACGGTCTCGACGAACTCGCCGCACCCCTGCGGGCCCACGCCGTGCGACGGCTGAACGCGGAGCTGGACCCCGGCAGTCCGGTGATGCTGACCTGCCGTACGCAGGTGTACGGGGAGGTGGTGGAGGCAGGGGACGTCTTCACCTCCGCGGCCGTGGTCGAGCTCCAGCCGCTGTCGTTCAAGGAGGCGAGCCGCTATCTGGTGCGTACCTCCCGCCCGTTGAGGGGAAGCGACGGACAGCGCTCGACGTGTTGGGACCCCGTCCTCACACGGCTGCGCGAACACCCCGGGGACCCGTCCGGCGCCGCCCTGCAGCAGGTCCTCGGCACACCGCTGATGGTGGCCATGGCCCGCACGGTGTACGGCGACACCGGCGCCGACCCCATGGAACTGCTCGACGGCGGGCGCTTCTCCGGCCCGGAGGCGCTGGAGCAGCACCTCCTCGACGCGTTCGTACCCGCGGCCTTCGGGGACGCCCCCGACGCCGACCGGGCCGGGCACTGGCTCCGCTTTCTGGCCCGGCACCTGGAGCGGCGGCGGACCCGCGACTTGGCATGGTGGGAACTGCGGCTGGCACTACCGTGGTTGCTCAGGAGCCTTGGGCCGGTGCTGCTCCTGGGATGCATGGCGACGGCGGTCTCCGTCGGCCTGGGGGAGCCCACGACACCCCTCGCCTTCGTCGCCGGGGTCTGTACGGGACACGTGGTCCTGTCGCGCGGCCGCACATGGGCGGAACCCGGCCGGGTGGCGCGTCTTTCCGGGCAGCCGGCCGGACGGTGGCGGATACCGCGCGAGCTGGTGTTGTCGGTCGCGGTCGCCGCGCCCCTGGGGGTCGCCGTCGGGTCCGTCGGCAGTCTCGGATTCGCCTGGGGGGACTTCAACCCGATCCATTTCAACGCGGGCGGACGGCTGGGCCCGGTTGCCGCGGCGATGGCCGCCGGTCTTGCCACCGCGACGATGCTCGCTGTTCTCGGTCTTGCCGGAGACGTCCGCCCGTCCACCATGCCGCTTCTCGGACGCCAAAGGCTCCGGTCTCCCGTCCTGGGCGTGCTGAGCGTGGCAGCCGTCCTGCTGGCGGCCTTCGTCGCCTTCGTACTCGGAACCGAATTCGTCTCCGAGCCCGTGTCCTTGGCGATCGGCGCGCTGGCCGGGCTCGTCGTCGCGCTCGCCGTGTGGCCGGGCGTCACCGGCCGGGCGGCGGCACCGGTGATCAGGCGGGAGCGACGCCGTCGTCCCGGCCCGGCCCTGCTGCGGCCGCTGTCCGTCGGTCTGCTCGGCGGTCTGTGTCTGGGGGCCGCGTTCGGCCTGGCCCACGCCTCGACGCTGGGCGCACGGGCTTCCATGAACGCCGACTTCCCGTCCGGCGCCGTCGTGCACCGGACGGCGGACGGAGGCGCGTACGCCCTCACGACGGGTGGCTGGCACTACGGCCGGCACCCGGACGGGACGCGGTTCGTCCGTACTCCCGGACCGGTGCTCGGAGTCGTCAGCACGTGGGACGGCAGGAGTTACGCGAGGTTCGGAGCGGACGAGGTCCGGGACTGCGCGCACGAGCCGGAATGCACGACCTTCTACGGTCCCATCGAACTGCACCTCTCCCGGGGCAGCTACACGAACGTGCGCGTGGGGCTGCCCAACGGCGTCTTCGCCGACGACACCGGGTTCCAGAACGAACTGCCACCACGCGTCGAGGACTGGCTGTACGCCGTCCCTCCCCGTCGCCTCTTCGAAGCCGCGCTGACCTTCGGACTGGCATTCGGCCTCAGCATCGGCGTGATCACCGGTGTCGCGGCCGGGGTGCACCGGTGGCTGGCCACTCCGGTCGACATCGCACGGGCGTCCAGCCCACTGGCGGGCCTGCGCAGCGACAGGGCGACGGCGGTCACGCGGGGCATCGTCGTGATGGCGTTCGGGACCACGCTCGGCGTCTTCCTGCTCAGGTCGCTGCCGATGAGTCAGAGCAGCATGGGGCTGCCCATGGTCGTCTGGCTGCCGATCGGCCTGCTGGCCATCGCCCTGAGCGCCTGGGGCTGGCTGCTCGTTGTCCGCCTGTGGCTGTGCGGGATGGGCAGGCTGCCGTGGCGGCTCATGGCGTTCCTCGACGAAGCTCATCGGCGGGGCGTCCTGCGCCAGGCGGGGGCCGTCTACCAGTTCCGCCACGCCCGGCTCCAGGAACAGCTTGCCGCCGCCGACCGGACGTGACATGACCGCGGGCCGGGGGAGGGTGGCTCTCCCCGCCCGCGGCCGTCTTATGGGGGTTGGCAGCGTTCAGTGCCTCAGCAGGAGAGGTTCCCGCCGGTCGGCACGCCCAGGATCGCCGCGAACTGCATGCGCACGGTTCCCCCAACGCTGATGAGCAACCCCCTGCGGGGACAGGGCGAAGGGCTTCCATCACTGCCGCCGCTGCTGGGCTCCGGCATCGCGCAGGCGATCTGGTCGGGCAGCGCCCCGTGGCGGCCGCAAGGTCGGTCGCGCCCGCAGCCTGTGCCAGTCGGCGGCCAGTTGGTCACGGCTGCGGTGCGGGGGAGGTCAGCCGCTGCTCGGGGTGGTCGATGAGTGGGTTGCGGTTGCCTTGTGCGGCCTGGCGGGCACCCGGACTGTGAAGCGGCTGCTGGCCCGCGTTTCTCCGCACCGCTCGGAAACTGAGTGAATCGTCCCCGCGCCTCGACTGATCCGGTCACTCATGATTAACGAACCAGAGGACGGTGTAGCCGGCCCAGAGCCCGAAAGTCTGTGCTGGTCGGTCTTGTTGATGGGCCGTCGGGTGAGGGGGTGTCCGCTGTGGAACAGCGAGAGCGGGTCGGCAGCTGTCGAGGCGCAAGAGTGCCCGATCAGGCGCTACATCGCTCAGAGCTTCATAGAGGGCCCGAGGATTATTCTTCGGCCATGCGCTGACGCGGCGCTCTGAGCTACCCTCAGTTTGGTTGGGTCGAAGTGAGTTCGGGCACGGAAGGGAGGAAGGGTGATTTTCGAAATCGGCATTGGCGGTCAGGAATTGAGTACTCGTCACATTCGATACTATTTCCCCGATTTCGGATTTAGACACCAGGAAACGGAGCCACCCCCCAATCCCCTAGCCAGCCTTTGGAATTCGCGGAGCGAATTCCAATCGGCCGAATTGCGGAGCAATTCGTGCCCCGGTCAACGGAGTTGACCGAATTCGCGCGGAGCGCGAATTCCTTTCCGCCGCGTAGCGGCGGCGCGTTGTGTTCGCGGAGCGAACCGCGCG
>NZ_JBIRYJ010000015.1:0-175807 GCF_044389785.1 Streptomyces sp. NPDC019443 | reverse complement strand
ATCACCAGCGGCGCCGCGATCGTCAACTCCTCCACCCGATCACAGCCCACCTGATCACCGGCCCGCACCGCCAGCTCCAGGAAACCCGTCCCCGGAAACAACACCCCGCCCGCCACCACGTGATCCCGCAGCCACGGATGCGACCGCAACGACAACCTGCCCGTCAGCAGAACACCATCAGCCCCCGCCAACTCCACCGCCGCACCCAACAACGGATGCCCCGCCGACCCCAGACCCACCGAACCCAGATCACCCGACACCACCCCCGACCCCCGCGGCCAGAACCGCCGACGCTGAAACGCATACGTCGGCAACCCCACCAACGACGCCCCCGAACCAGCAAACGCCGTTTCCCAGACGACGGGCACACCTCTCACGTACAACTGTCCAAGGCCGTCCATGAGGCTGTTGACTTCGGGTCGGTCCTTGCGCAGTACGGATACGAACTGACGCCCGTCGGCCTGCAGGCATCCCTGAGCCATCGCCGTCAGCGTGCCGTCCGGGCCCAACTCCAGGAACCGGCTGGCCTTGCGCTCCTCCAGGCAGTCGACGCCGTCGGCGAACCGCACCGCACTGCGGACATGCCCCACCCAGTATTCGGGCGAGGCAATGTCCTCGGGCTCGGCCGGCCTGCCGGTGAGGGTGGACACGATCGCTGTCTGCGGATGGTGATAGGCCAAACCCTCGGCGACTCGCCGGAAGTCCTCCAGCATCGGGTCCATCAACGGCGAGTGGAACGCATGACTCACCCGCAGCGACGTCGTCTTGCGCCCCAACTCGTCGCGTACGTGCCCGGCGAGCTCGTCCACGGCCTTCTCCGCACCGGAGATCACCACCGCATCCGGACCGTTGACCGCCGCCAGGCCGACCTCGCTCTCCCGGCCCGCGAGGAGGGGCAGCACCTCCGCCTCCGACGCCTGCAGAGCGACCATCGCCCCGCCCGGCGGAAGACCCTGCATCAACCGGCCACGCGCGGCCACCAGACGACACGCATCCTCCAGCGACCACACCCCCGCCACATAGGCCGCCGCCAACTCACCGACCGAATGCCCCAACAACACATCCGGCCGCACACCCCACGACTCCACCAACCGGAACAGCGCAACTTCCAGAGCAAACAACGCAGGCTGAGCAAACTCCGTCCGATTCAACAGCTCCGCATCATCACCGAACACCACCCCCCGCAACGAACAACCCAACTCACCATCCACAAACCCACACACCGCATCAAAGGCCGATGCAAAGACCGGGAACGCCTCATACAACTCCCGGCCCATCCCCAACCGCTGCGAACCCTGACCCGCAAACAGAAACGCCGTACGCCCACCTGCCCTGGCGGTTCCGGTGACCGTCCCCGGCGCCTGTTCGCCCTCGGCCACCGCGGTCAGTCCGCGCAGCAACTCCGCCCCGTTCCCTCCGGTCACCACCGCACGGTGTTCGAAGGACGAGCGCGTCGTGGCGAGTGAGATCCCGACGCTCGCCGGGTCGACGTGGTGGTGTCCCGACTCCACGAACGACAGCAGCCGACCCGCCTGTGCTCGTAGGGCAGCCTGGCTACGGGCGGAAATCACCCACGGCAGGCACCTGGCGGCGACCGATTCCTGAGCCTGGCCGACGGACTCCCCGGTGGGAACCTCCTCACCGGGCACGTCCTCGGTGGGAGCTTCCTCGACGACCATGTGTGCATTGGTGCCGCTGATCCCGAACGACGACACCGCCGCACGACGCGGGCGGTCGCCTCCCCGCGGCCAGTCCTGCTCGGCGGTCAGCAACCGCACCGGCCCGGCCGTCCAATCCACGTGCTGGGACGGTACGTCGACATGCAGCGTGGGCGGCAGCACCTCGTGCCGCATCGCCAGCACCATCTTGATCACACCGCCCACACCCGCAGCGGCCTGCGTGTGTCCGATGTTCGACTTCAACGACCCAAGCCACAACGGCCGGTCCTGGGACCGCCCTTGTACATAGGTCGCCAGCAGCGCTTCCGCCTCGATCGGGTCCCCGAGCGGCGTGCCGGTGCCGTGCGCCTCCACCGCGTCCACGTCCCCCGCCGAAAGCCCCGCGGACTCCAGGGCCGCGCGGATCACGCGTTCCTGGGCCGGGCCGTTGGGTGCCGTCAGGCCGTTCGAGGCTCCGTCCTGGTTGATGGCGCTTCCACGTATCACCGCCAGCACGGGATGACCGTTGCGCCGGGCGTCCGACAGCCGCTCCACGAGAAGCATTCCGACGCCTTCAGCCGGGCCAAAACCGCTCGCCTGATCGGAGAACGCCCTGCAACGGCCGTCGGCGGACAGCGCCTGCTGCCTGCCGAAGTCGACGAACATCTCCGGGCCCGACATGACGGTCACGCCGCCGGCCAGCGCGATGTCGCACTCGCCGGACCGCAGGGACCGCACCGCCAGGTGCAGCGACACCAGCGACGACGAGCACGCGGTATCGACCGTGACCGCGGGCCCCTCAAGCCCGAAGGAGTACGCGATCCGGCCGGAGGCCACACTCGTCGTGCTGCCGTTCAGCAGATGACCCCCCAGCTCTTCCTGGGACTCCTGCGAACGGGGGATGTAGTCCTGCGCGATGGCGCCCACGAAGACACCGGCGTTCTTCCCGCGGAGTGCCGTGGGAAGGATGCGCGCCCGCTCGACGGTCTCCCATGACACCTCCAGCAGGAGGCGCTGCTGGGGATCCATCGCCTGGGCCTCGCGCGGCGAGATCTCGAAGAACTCCGCGTCGAACGAGGGGGCCCCGTAGAGGAAGCCGCCCTCGCGGACGTACGTCTTGCCCGGTCGGCCGGGTTCCGGGTCGTACAGCCCTTCCATGTCCCAGCCGCGGTCCGTCGGGAACGTGGAGACGGCGTCCGTACCGGAGGCGAGCAACTGCCACAGGTCCTCAGGTGATTCCACGCCGCCGGGGAAGCGGCAGCCCATCGCCACGATGGCGATGGGTTCGTGATCACGTGCCTCGCGGTCCTGCAGACGCTTGCGCGTCTGGCGAAGGTCGGCGGTGACCAGTTTGAGGTAGTCCCGCAGCTTCTCTTCGTTGCTCGCCATGTGTTGCCACTTCCCTAAGAGGGACCCCCTGGGGTCCGAGAGGTCAGGTCCGAAGAGGTCAGGTCCGAGGGATCAGGAAATGCCCAGCTCTTGGTTGATCAGGTCGAACATCTCGTCGTCCGTCGCGTCGTCCAGCTCCTTGCCGTCCGACGTACCTCCGGCGCCGGTCCACTTCGAGAGGAGCTCACGCAACCGGGCCGTGACCTTGTCCCGCAGGTCGTCGTCCGCTGCGCCGTCGTCCGCGCCGCCCCCGCCGTCGTCCGCGCCGCCCCCGCCGTCGTCCGCGGATGCTGCGGATGCTGCGGACGCCGTTGACGCCGTTGACGCTGCGGATGCCGTGGCTGCCGCTGATGCCGTGGCCAGTACGGCTTCCAGCTTGTCGATCTCCTCGAAGACGGCCGTGGAGGGTTCAGCCTCCTCCGGGACGCTCTGGGCGAGCAGGTGACCGGCGAGGACGGCCGGGGTCGGATAGCTGAAGATCAGTGTTGCCCGCAGTGTCAGCCCCGTGGCCGCGCTGAGGCGGTTCCGCAGCTCCACAGCGGTGAGCGAGTCGAAACCCAGTGACTTGAAGGGGCGTTCGGACTCGACCCTCTCGGGGTCGGAGTGACCGAGGACCGCCGCGGTGTGGGTACGCACCAGGTCCAGGACAGCCTGCTCCCGTTCGTTGGCATGCAGCGGACGCAGCTGTTCGGTGAGCGACACCGCTGTCGTTGCCGTAACGGTCGCCGCGACGCGACGCACCTGGGTGTGCACCAGGCTCCTGAGCAGAGCCGGCGGCTCACTCGACTCGTTCCGCAATGCCGAAAGGTCCAGGCGCGTCGGCAACAGCACCGCGTGGTCGGCCGTCAGGGAGGTGTCGAAGAGCTCGAGAGCGTCCGACGTGCGCAGCGGTGCCAGACCGGTCCGGCTGACGCGCTGGATGTCCGCCTCGCCCAGGGTGCCTGCCATGCCGGTCGACCGGTCCCACAGACCCCAGGCCAGTGACAGGGCGGGGAGCCCGACGGCCCGGCGATGGTGCGCCAGCGCGTCCAGGAACACATTGGACGCCGCGTAGTTGGCCTGCCCCGGGGTGCCGAAGGCGGCTGCGGCGGACGAGAACAGTACGAAGGCGGAGAGATCGAGGTCCCTGGTCAGTTCGTGCAGGTTCCAGGCCGCTTCGGCCTTGGGTCGCAGCACCGTGTCGATCCGCTCCGGCGTCAGCGAGTCGACGACGCCGTCGTCCAGCACCCCGGCCGCGTGGATGACCCCCGCGAGCGGGTGGCTGTCGGGCACCTGGGCCAGCAGGCGGCAGAGCGCGTCCCGATCGGCGATGTCGCAGGCAGCGACCGTGACGGAGGCTCCGAGCGCTTCCAGATCGGCCGCAAGTTCGTTCGCCCCCGGCGCGCCGGGGCCGCTGCGGCTGGTGATCAGGAGGCGGCGGACACCGTGCCTGCTCACCAGATGGCGGGCGAGAAGGCCGCCCAGCGCGCCGGTACCGCCGGTGATCAACACGGTGCCCCCCGCGTCGAGCGGGCGGGGAATCGTGAGGACGATCTTTCCTACGTGCCGCGCCTGGCTGAGCTGCCGGAACGCTTCGGGAGCCCGGCGTACGTCCCAGGTGGTGACCGGCAGGGGCCGGAGCGCCTGTCGCTCGAAGAGCGAGAGGACCTCGGCCAGCATCAGGGCGGTGTGGGCAGGGTCGACATCCCGCAGGTCGAACGCCTCGTACCGGACGCCCGGGTGGTCCGCGGCGACCCGCTCGGGGTCACGCAGGTCCGTCTTGCCCATCTCGATGAATCGGCCGCCGCGGGGCAGCAACCGGAAGGAGGCGTCGACGAGTTCCCGGGCGAGGGAGTTCAGGACGACGTCCACTCCCCGTCCGCCGCTGGCCCGCACGAACTTCTCTCCGAACTCCGCGGTGCGGGAGGAAGCAATGTGATCGTCGTCCAGACCCATCGATCGAAGGGTTTCCCACTTGGCCGGGCTGGCGGTCGCGAAGACCTCCGCACCCAGATGCCGGGCCAACTGCACGGCGGCCATGCCGACACCGCCCGCCGCGGCATGAATCAGCACGGATTCGCCAGGGCGCAGATCCGCGAGATCGGCCAGGCCGTGGTACGCGCTGAGGAAGACGATCGGTGCGGCGGCGGCCTCCGTGAAGGACCAGCCGTCGGGCATCCTGGCGAGCAAACGGTGATCGGTCACGGCGGTAGGCCCGTACGCCCCCGGGATCAGGCCCAGGACGCGGTCCCCCGGGGCCAGCCCAGTGACGTCGGGGCCGACATCGGTGACCACACCGGCTCCCTCACGACCCGGGACCTCCCGGTCGAGCATGCCGAGGCAGACCAGCACATCGCGGAAGTTCACTCCCGTCGCGTGCATTGCCACCCGCACCTCACCCGGTCCGAGCGGTTCGGTCACCTCGGGGCAGGCGACAAGGGCCAGATGGTCGAGTGTTCCCGGGGTGGTGACGTCCAGCCGCCAGGCGGGCGCTCCGGAGGGCGGCAGCAGCGGTCCGTCGGTTCCGGCCCGGACCAGTCGAGGCGCGTGGGCGGTTCCTTTCCGCAGGGCGAGCTGCGGCTCTCCGGAGGCGAGCGCAGAGCCGAGCAACTCGGCACTCGTCGCCGGCCCGTCCTGATCCGGCGCGAGGTCCAGCAGGAGGATCCGTCCCGGGTTCTCCGACTCCGCCGAGCGTGCCAGACCCCATACCGGGGCGGCGGCCAAGTCGATGTCGGCCCCTTCGTCCGCGACGGCGACCGCGCCACGGGTCACCAGGACGAGCCGGGATGTGGCGAAGCGCTCTTCCGCCAGCCACTCCTGGAGCAGGAAGAGCGTCCGGTGCAGGCCTGCCCGTGCACCGTCGACCACGCCAACGCCGTCGACCACGCCAACGCCGATGGCCGCGCCCCCGCCGTCGCCGCTCGCCTTGCCGTCGCTGTTTGCCGACACGCAGTCCACGAGTACCGCGTCGGGCAGCGTCGTACCCGCCTCCACGGCCGCCCGCAGAGCGGCCAGGTCCTCGAAGGCTCCGGCCGGAGCGTCGGGCAGATCGGCAGTCGGACCCAACACGGCCCAAGACGAGGCAGGTGCTTCGGACCCTGCCGCAGGGGCCAGCGCCGTCCAGTCAACACGGAACAGCGAGTCGTTCCGCGCCCCGCGGGAGGCGTCGAGGGAAGCCTCGTTCAGCTCTCGCATGATCAATGAGTCGACGGATGCCACCGGTCGGCCACCGGCATCGGACACGGTCAGCGAGATCGAGTCCTCGTCCACCGGCGACAACCGCACCCGCACCACTGACGCCCCTACCGCAGCGAGCGAGACGCCGCTCCAGGAGAACGGCAGCCGTACCCGCACGGGCTCCGTCTCCCCTGCCGTGGCCAGCCAGGCGTGCAACGCCGCGTCCAGCAGCGCCGGATGCAGACCGAACAGTCCGGCGTCGCGGCTCTGCTCCTCGGCCAATGCGACCTCGGCGAACACCTCCTCGCCCCGCCGCCACACTGCCTGAAGTCCCTGGAAGGCCGGACCGTAGGCGTAGCCGCCTCCGGCCAACTTCTCGTAGAAACCGGCCAGTTCCACCGGCTTCGCGCCGGAGGGCGGCCATACGTCCAGTCCGGCCCTGTCCGAGGAGTGGTCCGGGACGAGGAACCCATCGGCGTGGCGGGTCCACGTCTCGTCGACGGTGGCACCGCTCGGGCGCGAATAGACCCTTACCGTCCGTCGGCCGGACTCGTCCGGTCCACCGACCATCACCTGGAGCTGTACCGCGCCGCTCTCGGCCACCACCAGGGGCGCCTCGATCGTCAGTTCCTCTACGCGACCGCAGCCCAGCCGGGTGCCGGACTGCAGCACCAGTTCAAGGAAGCCGGTGCCGGGGAAGAGCACGGTGCCCGCGACCATGTGGTCCCGCAGCCAGGGATGCGACTGCAGCGACAGCCTCCCGGTGAACAAGGCCCCTTCTCCATCGGCCAGACCGACTTCCGCGCCCAGCAACGGGTGCTCCGCCGGCGCCAGCCCGAGGCCGGTGGCATCACCGGATCCGGCTCTGGTCGCGCGTGGCCAGAACTTCTGCCGCGCGAAGGCGTACGTCGGAAGATCGATGCGCCTCGCGCCGATCCCGTCCAGTGCGGCGGACCAGTTCACCGAGATCCCCCGCGTGAATACGGCTGCCGCAGCGGCCATGAACGCTTCGGCCTCGGGACGGTCCTTGCGCAGTACGGATACGAACTGGCGCCCGTCGGCCTGCAGGCATCCTTGAGCCATGGCGGTCAGCGTGCCGTCGGGGCCCAACTCCAGGAACCGGCTGACGCCCTGCTCCTCCAAGCGCTGAATGCCATCGGCGAACCGCACCGCGTGGCGGACATGCCCCACCCAGTACTCCGCCGAGGCGAGTTCCTCCGACGTGGCCGGCTCACCGGTCACATTCGACACGACCGCGATCCGCGGCGACTCGTACGAAATGCTCTCCGCGATCTGCCGGAAGTCCTCCAGCATCGGGTCCATCAACGGCGAGTGGAACGCATGACTCACCCGCAGCGACGTCGTCTTGCGCTCCAGAGCACGGAAGTACTCGGCGATCTCCCCGACCGCCTCCTCAACGCCGGAGATCACCACCGCATCCGGACCGTTGACCGCCGCCAGGCCGACCTCGCTCTCCCGGCCCGCGAGGAGGGGCAGCACCTCCGCCTCCGACGCCTGGACAGCGACCATCGCCCCGCCCGGCGGAAGAGCCTGCATCAACCGGCCACGCGCGGCCACGAGACGACACGCATCCTCCAGCGACCACACCCCCGCCACATAGGCCGCCGCCAACTCACCGACCGAATGCCCCAACAACACATCCGGCCGCACACCCCACGACTCCACCAACCGGAACAGAGCGACCTCGAGAGCGAACAACGCAGGCTGCGCAAACTCCGTCCGGTTCAACAGCTCCGCATCATCACCGAACACCACCTCACGCAGCGAATATCCCAACTCACCCTCGAACCGGTCACAGACCTCATCGAACGACCGGGCAAACGCGGGGAACACCCCGTACAACTCCCGCCCCATCCCCAACCGCTGCGAACCCTGACCCGCAAACAAAAACGCCGTCTTCCCAGCCCCACCCGACATACCGGTGATGACGTTGAGGGCCGGCACACCATCCGCCAGAGCCCGTAGGCCCAGCAGGAGTTCCTGTCGCTCCGAGGCGAGCACGACTGCCCGGTGCTCCAACGCCGACCGCGTCGTCACCAACGACAAGGCCAGGTCGCCCAGCGCCAGTTCGGGGTCGGCCTCCACGAACGACAGCAACCGCTCCGCCTGCCCCCGTAGACCATCGGGTCCGGCTGCCGACACAGTCAGGGGGACCACGCCCGCGGCCCCAGCGGAAGCACCGCCGTCAGTCACGAAACGGTCTGTCCCGTCAGTACTCTCGTCCGACGTCGCCTGCTCCAGGATCATGTGTGCGTTCGTCCCGCTGATCCCGAACGACGACACACCCGCCCTGCGCGGCCGGTCCACCTCCGGCCACTCCGTGTTCTCCGCCAGCAGCTCCACCGCACCGGCGGACCAGTCCACATGCGAGGACGGCATATCCGCGTGCAGGGTTCGCGGCAGTATGCCGTGCCGCATCGCCATGATCATCTTGATCACGCCACCCACACCCGCAGCGGCCTGAGAGTGCCCAATGTTCGACTTCAACGACCCCAGCAGAAGCGGACGCCGCTCCGGCCGGTCCTGCCCGTACGTCGCCAGCAACGCCTGCGCCTCGATCGGGTCGCCGAGCACGGTACCCGTGCCATGGGCTTCAACCGCGTCCACGTCCGCCGCCGACAGGCCCGCCCCTGCCAGCGCCTGACGGATCACCCGCTGCTGCGACGGACCGTTCGGCGCCGTCAGACCATTCGACGCGCCGTCCTGATTCACCGCACTGCCACGCACCACCGCCAGCACCTGGTGACCGTTCCGCCGGGCGTCCGACAAACGCTCCATCACGAGCACACCCACACCCTCGGACCACGCCGTACCATCCGCAGCATCCGCGAACGCCTTGCACCTACCGTCCGCAGCCAATCCGCGCTGCTGGCTGAAGCCGATGAACATGTCGGGCGTCGACATCACCGTCACGCCACCGGCCAGCGCCAGATCACACTCGACCGACCGCAACGACTGCACCGCCAGATGCAACGCCACCAGAGACGACGAACACGCCGTGTCCACCGTCACCGCCGGGCCTTCCAGACCAAACGCGTAGGAAACCCGGCCGGAGGCGACGCTGCCCGTATTCCCGGTCAGCGCATAGGCATCGGTCCCGTCCGCGGCCTCCCGCAGACACGACCCGTAGTCCTGGGCTATAACTCCCGCGAAGACACCCGTCCGACTGCCCCGCAACGACTCGGGAGCAATGCCGACCCGCTCGAAGGCCTCCCACGACGTCTCCAACAGCAGCCGCTGCTGCGGATCCATCGCCAGCGCCTCCCGCGGCGAAATCCCGAACAACCCCGCATCGAACGACGCCGCGTCGTAGAGGAAACCACCTTCCCGCACATACGACTTGCCGACCTTCCCCGGATCCGGGTCGAACAGACCGTCAAGATCCCACCCACGGTCGGCCGGGAACCCGCCGATTCCCTCACCGCCGTCAACGACCAACTGCCACAGATCCTCGGGAAGTTCCACCCCGCCCGGGAACCGGCATGCCATCCCCACGATCACCACCGGATCGTCTTCCACCCCCACCAACGCAGGCAGCAAACGTCCAGAAGCGTCCTCGCTGCCGAGCACCTGGGACTGGATGTGGCGGGCGAGAGCCGCAGGAGTCGGATAGTCGAAGATCAGCGTGGCCGACAGCCGCAGCCCCGTCACCGTATTCACCCTGTTGCGCAACTCCACCGATGTCAACGAATCAAACCCGAGACCCCGGAACGTCTGGTCCGCATCGATGCCCGCCGCGGACGCGTGTCCCAATACTGCCGCCGCTTGACCGCAGAGCATGTCGAACAGAAACCGCTCGCGATCGGCCGACGCCAGAGCGAGAAGCCGCTGCTGGAGATCGGGCTGACCGCTTCCACTCGTGGTGACCTGCACGCTGCGGCGTACCGGAGTACGGATCAGGTTGCGCAGCAGCGGCGGGGCGGTCTCGGACTGGCCACGCAGCGCCTTCACATCGAGGTTCACCGGCAGTACGGCGGCCCGCTCCAGCTCGGATCCGCGCTCAAGAGCGTCATCGAGCAGCCTGAGTGCTTGTTCGGCGGAGAGCGGGAGCATGCCCGACCTGGCCATACGCCGCAGGTCCGCCTCACTCAACTCACTGGTCATCCCCGCACCCGGCGCCCACGGACCCCACGCCAACGACGCCGCCGGCAGACCCCCCGCACGCCGGGACTCCGCCAGAGCATCCAAGAACGCATTCGCCGCCCCGTAGTTGGCCTGACCCGCACTGCCGAACGTCCCCGCCACCGACGAGAACACCACAAACGCCGCCAGATCCAGCCCACCCGTCAACTCATGCAAATACACGGCCGCATCCGCCTTCGGACGCAGCACCGCATCAAACCGCTCCGGCGTCAGCGACAAAACAACACCGTCATCCAGCACACCCGCCGTATGCACCACCGCAGTCAACGGATGCACAACCGGAACCGCCGCCAACAGCCCCCTCACAGCCTCCCGATCACCGACATCAACCGCCGCAACCTCCACCTGAGCACCCAGAACGGCCAGCTCCGCCACCAACTCACCCGCCCCCGGCGCATCCACCCCACGCCGACTCGCCAGCACCAGATGCCGCACCCCGTGCTCAACCACCAGACGCCGAGCCACCAGAGCACCCAGACCACCCGTACCACCCGTGACCAGAACCGTGCCCTGCGGGTCGAGAGCGACAGGCATCGTGAGGACGACCTTGCCCACATGCCGCGCCTGACTCAGGAATCGGAACGCATCCGGTGCCCGCCCCACATCCCAGACCGTAACCGGCAACGGCTCCAGCACACCCCGCTCGAACAGATCGAGGAGCACGCTCAGCATCTCCGCGATCCGGTCGGGCCCCGCCTCGATCAGGTCGAACGCCTGGTAGCGCACGCCCGCGTGATCAGCGGCCACCTGCCCGGGCTCACGGATGTCGGTCTTGCCCATCTCCACAAACCGGCCGCCCCGCGGCAGCAATCGCAGTGACGCGTCAACGAACTCCCGCGCCAGGGAGTCCAGGACCACGTCCATGCCCCGGCCACCGGTCGATTCCAGGAACGACCGCTCGAAGCCCAGATCACGCGAGGACGCGATATGCGACCCATCCAGACCCGACCCGCGCAATGTTCCCCACTTGCCGGGACTCGCCGTACCGAACACCTCAGCACCCAGATGCCGCGCCAACTGCACCGCAGCCATACCAACCCCACCCGCGGCAGCATGAATCAGCACCGACTCACCCGCCTGCAACCCGCCCAGATCCACCAACGCGTAATACGCCGTCAGGAACACCACCGGCGCGGCCGCCGCCTGCGCGAACGACCACCCCTCCGGGATACGGATGACGGTGCGTTCGTCGGCCACCGCCACCGGCCCGAACGCATGCGAGAACAACCCCATCACCCGGTCACCCGGGGCAAACCCGACGACACCGGGGCCCGTCTCGGTGACCACGCCCGCACCTTCCAGACCCAAAGGCCCCGCGTCACCCGGATACATGCCGAGCACGTTCAGCACATCACGGAAGTTCACCCCGGCAGCCCGCACCGCGATCCGAATCTGGCCTGCCCCCAGCTCACCCCTCACCTCAGGGCAAGCCGCAGTGACCAGACCGTCCAAGGTCCCCTTCTCGGCAATGTCCAAGCGCCAGTCGGCAGACCCCTCGGGTGGCTCCAAACCAGTTCCCCTGGATGCCACCCGGTCCAGGCGGGGTACGAACACCGCACCCCTGCGCAGCGCGAACTCGGGCTCGTCCGAGGCCAGCGCACCCCCGAGCTCGGACCAGGACTCTGCCGTGCCATCCACATCCACCAGCACGAACCGGCCAGGATTCTCCGCCCTCGCCGCCCTCACCAGACCCCACACCGCCGCCAACACCGGATCCGGCACACCGTGATCAACCGCCACCGCCCCCTCGGTGACCACCACCAACCGCGAACCTGCGAAACGCTCCCCCGCCAACCACTCCTGCACCAAACCCAACACCCGAGCCGACACCAAACGCGTCGCCCCGGGCACATCAGCGCCATCGGATGGGCTCGTGCCACACGGGAACAGCACCAGCTGCGGGACGTCCGCACTCAGCCCGGCCAGGTCGGCGTACACGTCTGCATCGATCGAACCCGCAGTCGGCGCTTCTGCACCCTCCCCGACCACAGCCCAGCGGTCCATCGGAGAGACCGGCTCGCCGACTGCCGGCTTCTCCACCCAGTCCACCTGGAACAAGTCCCGATGTTCGCCATGAGCGCCTGCGGCCAGTTCACCCGAGACCTCTCGCAGGACCAGCGAATCGACCGAGGCCACAGCGCGGCCGGCGGAGTCGGCCAGCTGAAGCGAAACCGCTTCCGGCCCGGCCTTCACCACCCGCACCCGCAGCGCCCGCGCACCCGAAGCCACCAACGACACACCGCCCCAGGAGAACGGCAACCGCAGTGAACTCTCACCACTGTCGAACAGACTGAGAAGCACGGCGTGGAGTGCCGAGTCCAGCAGCGCCGGGTGCACACCGAACCCACCGGCCTGGGCCTCGTGCTCCTCGGGAAGGCCGACCTCGGCGAACACCTCCTCGCCCCGCCGCCATACCGCCCGCAACCCCTGAAACACCGGGCCATAGGCAAACCCCGCCTCGGCGAACAGCCCGTACACACCCTCCACCGGCACCGCCACCGCACCCCGCGGCGGCCACACACCAAAATCAAACCCCCCGGACTCCACCAAAGGAGCCACCGCCAGCACACCACTGGCATTCAGCACCCACGGATCAACATCCGCCGCACCCTCCGCACGCGAATAGAAGAGGCACTCGCGCACAGCGGACTCATCCCGCCCACCGACCACCACCTGAACCCGCACGCCACCGAGTTCCGGGATCACCAGCGGCGCCGCGATCGTCAACTCCTCCACCCGATCACAGCCCACCTGATCACCGGCCCGCACCGCCAGCTCCAGGAAACCCGTCCCCGGGAACAACACCCTGCCCGCGACCATGTGATCCCGCAGCCACGGATGCGACTGCAACGACAATCTGCCCGTCAGCAGAACACCATCAGCCCCCGCCAACTCCACCGCCGCACCCAACAACGGATGCCCCGGAGCCGAAAGGCCCAGGCTGACCACGCTGCCCCCCGAGGCCGTCCCAGGTGTCGGCCAGAAGTTACGCCTCTGGAATGCGTACGTCGGCAGATCAGACCGGCGTGCTCGTGTCCCCATGAACAGCGAGGCCCAGTCCGCTTCGCCCCCGTGCGCGAACACGGCGGCCACGGCTGCCATCACCGAGTCGAGTTCGGTGCGGTCCTTGCGCAGTGTGGGAACCAGCACTTCGTCGTCGCCGGACACGCATCCTTGGGCGATGGCGGTCAGCGTGCCGTCGGGGCCCAACTCGAGGAACCGGCTGACGCCCTGCTCCTCGAGGCGCTGAATGCCGTCGGCGAACCGCACCGCGTGGCGGACATGCCCCACCCAGTATTCGGGCGAGGTGAGTTCCTCCGATGTGGCCGGCTCGCCGGTCACATTGGACACGATCGCGATCCGCGGTGGCTCGTACGAAATGCTCTCCGCGATCTGCCGGAAGTCCTCCAGCATCGGGTCCATCAGCGGCGAGTGGAACGCATGACTCACCCGCAGCGACGTCGTCTTGCGCTCCAGAGCACGGAAGTACTCGGCGATCTCCGCAACCGCCTCATCGGCACCGGAGATCACCACCGCATCCGGACCGTTGACCGCTGCCAGGCCGACCTCGCTCTCCCGGCCCGCGAGGAGGGGCAGCACCTCCGCCTCCGACGCCTGGACAGCGACCATCGCCCCGCCCGGCGGAAGACCCTGCATCAACCGGCCACGCGCGGCCACCAGACGACACGCATCCTCCAGCGACCACACCCCCGCCACGAACGCCGCCGCCAACTCACCGACCGAATGCCCCAACAACACATCCGGCCGCACACCCCACGACTCCACCAACCGGAACAAGGCGACCTCGATCGCGAACAACGCAGGCTGAGCGAACTCCGTCCGGTTCAACAGCTCCGCATCATCACCGAACACCACCCCCCGCAACGAACAACCCAACCCACCCTCGAACCGCTCACAAACCTCATCGAACGACCGGGCAAACGCGGGGAACACCCCGTACAACTCCCGCCCCATCCCCAACCGCTGCGAACCCTGACCCGCAAACAAAAACGCCGTACGACCCTCGGCCACTGCGCGACCGGTGATCACACCCGGCCAGGGTTCGGTGGCCGCCAGCGCCGTCAGACCCGCGCGCAGCTCGTTCCAGTCCGAGGCGAGCACGACTGCCCGGTGCTCCAACGGAGACCGCGTCGTCACCGACGACAGACCGACATCACCCAGCGGCAGTTCGGCGTCGGCCTCCACGAACGACAGCAACCGCTCCGCCTGCCCCCGAAGACCATCAGGGCTCACCGCCGAAACCACCACCGGCACCACCGGCAGCTCGCGCCCCTCACCCTCGCCGGACCCAGTGCCCTCGCCCGCAACAGCCTCCACCGGCGGAGCCTGCTCCAGGATCACGTGCGCGTTCGTCCCGCTGATCCCGAACGAGGACACACCCGCCCTGCGCGGCCGATCCACCTCCGGCCACCCCGTGTTCTCCGCCAGCAGCTCCACCGCACCGGCAGACCAGTCCACGCGCGAAGAAGGCACTTCCGCGTGCAAGGTGCGCGGCAGCACCCCGTGCCGCATCGCCATGATCATCTTGATCACGCCGCCCACACCCGCAGCCGCCTGAGAGTGCCCAATGTTCGACTTGAACGAGCCGAGCAGAAGCGGGCGTCCCTCCGGCCGGTCCTGCCCGTACGTCGCCAGCAACGCCTGCGCCTCGATCGGATCCCCGAGCGGCGTGCCGGTCCCATGGGCTTCAACCGCGTCCACATCCGCCGCCGACAGGCCCGCACCAGCCAGCGCCTGACGGATCACCCGCTGCTGCGACGGACCGTTCGGCGCCGTCAGACCATTCGACGCACCATCCTGATTCACCGCACTGCCACGCACCACCGCCAGCACCTGGTGACCGTTGCGCCGGGCGTCCGACAGCCGCTCCACCAGCAGCACACCCACGCCCTCGGACCACGCCGTGCCGTCCGCGGCATCCGAGAACGCCTTGCACCGCCCATCGGTGGCCAGCCCTTGCTGCTGGCTGAAGTCGACGAAGGTGTTGGGGGTCGACATCACGGTCACACCACCCGCCAGCGCCAGATCGCACTCACCCGACCGCAACGCCTGCACAGCCATATGCAACGCCACCAACGATGACGAGCACGCGGTGTCCACCGTCACCGCCGGCCCCTCAAGACCGAAGGTGTAGGAGATCCGGCCCGACGCGACACTGGCGTGATTTCCCGTCAGGACGTACCCGTCGGCGCCGTCAGAAGACCCCCGCAGACACGACCCGTACTCCTGCCCCATCGCCCCCGCGAAGACACCGGTCCGACTCCCCCGCAGCGATTCCAGACCGATCCCGGCCCGCTCGAAGACCTCCCAGGAGGTCTCCAGCAACAGCCGCTGCTGAGGATCCATTGCCAACGCCTCACGCGGCGAAATCCCGAACACCCCCGCGTCGAACGATCCCGCGTCGTAGAGGAACCCGCCCTTCTGTACGTACGTCTTGCCGAGCTTCCCCGGATCGGGGTCGAACACCCCTTCCAGATCCCACCCACGATCCGCCGGGAACCCGCCGATTCCCTCACCGCCGTCCACGACCAGCTGCCACAGATCCTCAGGAGACTCCACTCCACCCGGGAACCGGCATGCCATCCCCACGATCACCGCCGGATCGTCTTCCACCCCGGACACGGCGGGCAGTATGGATCCGGATTCATCCTGCTCGCGGCCCACCACCTCGTCGGCCAGGTAGCCGGCCAGCGCTGCCGGGGTCGGGTAGTCGAAGAGCAGTGAAGTCGGCAGGCTCAGTCCGGTCGCCGTCTTGAGGCGGTTGCGGAGGTCCACGGAGGTCAAAGAGTCGAACCCGAGGCCCTTGAACGTCCATCGCGGCTCGACCTGATCCGGGGACGCGTGACTCAGGATGGCCGCGGCGTGCGTACGTATCTCATGGAGCATCGCGCTACGCCGCTCGCTGTCCGAGGCGTCGGCCAGACGGCTCAGCAGTTGCGGCTGTTCGTCGAGGCGATCGGTGTCCTGAGCTTCGGTCAGGTCGTCCCCCGCCGTGGACAGCGACAGGTGCGCTTCCGGGACGATGTCACCGGAAGCACCCTCCAGCCAGTACCGACGGCGTTGGAAGGCGTAGGTAGGCAAGTCCACCCGTCGCGCACCGGTTCCGGCGAACAGCGCCGACCAGTCCAGGGCGACACCGGAGGCGTGCGCCTCGGCAAGCGAGGTGAGCAGTCGATCGCTACCGCCCTCGTCCCGGCGTAGCGACCCGATCGCCACGGCGTCGGTGCCTGCGTCATCGGCGGTCTCCATGAGCGCGCCGATCAGTACGGGGTGTGGACTGACCTCGACGAAGACGCTGTGGCCGTCTTCCAGCAGTCCACGGACCGCTTCGTCGAAGCGGACCGGTCGGCGCAGATTGCGATACCAGTAGCCGGCGTCGAGCGTGGCGGTGTCCACGACAGCCGCCTCCACCGTGGAAAAGAACGGGACCTGCCCGGACTGCGGCGCCACTGCGGCCAGTACGTCGACGAGCTCGCTCTCGATCGCCTCGACGTGTGCCGAGTGCGACGCGTAGTCCACCGGCACCCGCCGCGACCGGGCCCCGCGCTGCTCGCACCAGGCCAGCAGTTCCTCCAGGGCGTCCGTGTCACCGGACACCACAACCGCCCCGGGGCCGTTCACCGCCGCCACCGATACACGGTCCGGCCATCGCTCGGCGAGTTCGCGCTCCACCTCCCCCGCAGGCAATGCCACCGACACCATTCCGCCCTGGCCAGCAACCGCCGTCAGCGCGCGGCTGCGCAGCGCCATCACCCGGGCGCCGTCCTCCAACGACAGCCCACCGGCCACGCACGCTGCCGCGATCTCACCCTGCGAATGCCCCACCACCGCGGACGGCACCACTCCGCATGCCTGCCATACGGCCGCCAGCGACACCGTCACGGCCCAGGACACCGGCTGGACCACGTCGACGCGGTCCAGGGAAGGGGCACCGGAAACGCCCCGCACCACGTCCAGCAGAGACCACTCAATGAATGGATCCAGCGCCTCCGCGCATGCCTGCATCGAGGCGGAGAAGACCGGCGAGGAGTCAAGCAACTCCCGTCCCATTCCGGCCCATTGCGCCCCCTGTCCCGGGAAGACGAACACCGGACCACGGGCGTCATCACCCTGGGCGACGTCGGCGCCAGGGCGCCCCTCCACGAGGCCGGGGGCGCCCGCGCCTTCAGCCAGGGCTTCCAGGCCGTGCAGGAGTTCGTCGCGGTTCCGGCCCAGCACGATGCCGCGATACTCGAAGGCGGTCCTGCTTGTGGCCAGCGAGAAACCCACGTCGGCGGGCAACAGACCCGGATCCGCCGTCACATGAGCCAGCAGCCGACCGGCCTGGGCCCTCAGGGCAGGTTCGTTGCGGCCCGACAGCGCCCACAGCATCTTCGGGTCGTCGGCCGCCCCGGGTCGACGGGCGAGCAGCCCCCCGGTTTGCGATCTGTCGCCGGCGGCAGCGTCGAAGCCGACGGCCGGTTGCGGGGTGGTCCAGTCCGACAGCACCACATGACAGTTGGTGCCGCCCATACCGAACGAACTGACCCCGGCCAGCAGGGATTCGTCCGCCCGCGGCCATGGGCTCAGCGAAGTGCCGACCCGCAGGTTCAGGCTGTCGAGCGGGATGTCCGGGTTGGGCGTCCGGAAATTCAGGCTGGGCGGGATCTCTCTCCTGCTGACGGACAGGATCGCCTTGATGAGTCCGGCGATACCGGCCGCGCCCTCCAGGTGCCCCAGGTTGGTCTTGACGGATCCGACGAGCAGCGGGGAGTCCGCGGGCCGGGCATGGCCGAGCACCGCACCGAGGGCCGCCGCTTCGATGGGGTCGCCCAACTTCGTTCCGGTGCCGTGCAGTTCCACGTACTGCACATCGGCGGGGTTCACACCGGCCCTGCGGTAGGCCTCCCGCAGGACGTCCTCCTGAGCGGCGCCGTCGGGCGCGGTCAGGCCTTCACCACCACCGTCGTTGTTCATCGCGGTGCCGCGGATCACGCAGTGGATCGGGTCGTCGTCGGCGATGGCGCGAGAGAGTGTCTTGAGGACGACGAGGCCGCCGCCCTCACCGCGGACGTAGCCGTTCGCGCGGGCGTCGAATGTGTGACAGCGGCCGTCCGGGGAAAGCCCGCCGAACTTGGCCGAGGCGACCACACTGTCGGGTGCGAGAGTCAGGTTGACGCCGCCCGCGAGCGCGAGGTCGGACTCGCCTCGGCGCAGGCTCTCGCATGCCATGTGAACGGCGACCAGCGAAGAGGACTGACCGGTGTCCAGCGTGAGGCTGGGACCGCGCAGACCCAGGAGGTACGACAGCCGGTTGGCGATGATGCCCCGGTTGAGCCCGGTGAGGGTGTACTGGCCGATGGCCTCCAGTCCGAGCCTGCGCGCCAACGTGGCGTAGTCGTCCCAGATCGCTCCGACGAATACGCCGGTCCTGCTTCCCCGGAGCCTTCGGGGAACAATTCCGCCCTCTTCCAGTGCCTCCCAGCCGAGTTCCAGAATCAGCCGCTGCTGAGGGTCCATCACCATGGCCTCGCGGGGCGATATGCCGAAGAAGCCGGGATCGAATCGATCGACGTGGTCGAGGAACCCGCCCCGTCGCGTGTGCGTATGGTCCACCGACGAAACGGCCGGATCGTCGAGTGAATCCGTGTCCCACCGGATTCCGGGTGTCTCCATCATGGCCCGGTTTCCCGGTGTCTCGGTCACGGCGCTTTCGCCATGCCGGAGCAGTTGCCAGAACGTAGCAGGATCGGGCGCTTTGGGAAGTCGGCAGGAGATTCCGACAACCGCCACGGCTTCTTCCGAAGAAATTCCGCATTCTGGCAACACGGCCACAGCCTCCACCTTACGGACGGATCCGACTCACCGCCGACTGCGCATTCCGGCCGGGTCCGACTGCCGCGCGGCTGCGAAACGATCGATGCTCTGATCTTTTCCATACTGGAGCTTGATTGCGGCCTTCGTCCCGCAGGCCCCGGGGCATCTAGGGGTACCCCTACTGTTTGACGTGGCCGGACGGCTTTCGGTCAGCGCCGGCGCCGCGGGATCATCTGCAGGCCGCCCCGGGGTTGGAGGGTGATGTCGCTCGTCACCCGGGTGGGGGGCGGGCCGACCGGCTCGAATTCCCACTTCCTGCTGAGCGTGGCCAGCGCCATGACACCTTCCATTTGCGCGAAGGAGTTGCCGATGCACTGCCGGGGTCCGGCGCCGTAGGGCAGGTAGCTCATTTTGGGCCGTCCGGGAGCTGTCGCGTGGCCACTCAGCGGGTCACCGTCATCGGAGTCGACCCACCGCTGCGGGGCGAAGCGCTCGGCCTCCGGCCACCATTGCGGGTCGCGGTGCACGATGTAGGGACTCACCATGATCACGCTGTTCTTCGGAATCCGGTATCCGTGAGCGGTGAACTCGGTCACCGCGCGCCGGACAAGGATCCAGGCGGGGGGATACAGCCGCAGCGCCTCCGTGAACACCGCATCGGTCCACTTCAGCCGTGGCAGGTCGGAGACCTCGGGCAGCCTGTCTCCGAGCACCTCGTCCAGTTCCGCGTGCAGCCGCTCCCTCGCCTCGGGATTGGTGCCCAGCAGGTAGTAGGCCCAGGTGAGGGCTCCGGACGAGGTCTCGTGCCCGGCCATCAGCAGGGTCATCGCCTCGTCGCGCAGCTCCTTGTCGTCCAGCTTCTCGCCGGTGTCGGCATCCTGCACGGTGAGGAGCACTGACAGCAGATCCTCGCCGTCGCCGGATCCTCGGCGACGTTCCTCGATCATTTCGTAGAGGATGGCGTCGACGTTGCTCAGGCCGCGCTTGAACTGACGGTTCGCCGGCAGCGGCAGGTACAGCAGGAACTTCCAGATGGGGCTCATCTCCCACCGCAGGGGCCCGCCTTTGCGGGGGAACGCCGTGCGGATGGTCGATGCGACATTGCTGTCGAGTGATACATCGAAGAGGGTCCTGGTCACCATGCCCAGAGCCAGCTCGTACATCGCCTCCTGAAAGTCCAGTTGCTTTCCGTCGGAGAACTTGTCGACGGCCTCCGAAGCAACTTTGGCAAACGATTCGCCGTACCCCGCGATCCGCTGCCGATGGAAAACCGGCTGAATGAGCCGGCGCTGCTTGCGATGATAGTCGCCCGCGCTGGTGACCAATCCCTTGCCCAGGACCCTCTCCAGGGTCGATCCCCAGTCGTCGGGACCCGGTCCGACCTTCTGGGCATCCTTGTCGAACCTACGACTGGACGCGATGATCACGTCCTGGACCACGTCGGGGTCGCTGACTACGAAGGCGTACTGATTCCCGAACGGGATGCGCATGATCGGCCCGTACTCCTCACGCAAACCAGTGAGGAAGCGCGGTACATGAGCCGTCATTCTGCGCAAGTCCCTGAGCCTCACCTTGCCGATAGGAACCGGCTCGGTGGCAGCGGGAATGTCGGGAGCGGGCTGGACATCAGTCACAGGTGTCTCCTGATGTTGACGGAGGCAGACCGGGGCGGCCCTCGATGCGCCGGAACGGGCATGCGGAAAGACGTAGGTCTGGCAGCCACGACCGGGAATCGGAGATTCGCGCGGCCGAACGGGTTCGGACGCTAGCACCGCCGTCCTGACGCGGCGTATGCCGTCCGGGGTTGTCTAGGGAAATCCGGGCAACGAAGCACCGGCAGTGGCTACATCGCGCCCGGCGGTGGCTCCATCGCGCCCTCGGGCGCCCCCGGCCAAGGTCGACGTGAGAACCGGGCCGGGCCTGATGAGCCGACGGATGCCGGTGCGGCCCGGCCCGGTTCGACGGGCCGATGGCGTTCCAGCAATTCCCTAGAGTTCGTGGCTGCCGCTGGCCGGAGTTCCGCGAACCGTGCTGGGCTGGGGCCGTCCCACCGCCGATCGGCTCCTCGCCTCGGCTTGGCCCACCGGAAGCCGGCACTCGGACGGACGCCCTGGTTCGCCGGCAGCCGAACCCCACCGACCACGAAGAGAGCGACG
Source organism: Streptomyces sp. NPDC019443 (assembly GCF_044389785.1). Taxonomy (NCBI): domain Bacteria; kingdom Bacillati; phylum Actinomycetota; class Actinomycetes; order Kitasatosporales; family Streptomycetaceae; genus Streptomyces; species Streptomyces sp. NPDC019443. Next base: position 154,467 of record NZ_JBIRYJ010000015.1, on the reverse strand, counting down.
TCGAGTGATGGACCTGCAGAAACTCTCGGACCGTCCTGCGGAGCACGACTGCCCCGTTCCGGTCGGCGCGTCATGACAGCCGCGGTCAAAGCGGCGATCAAGGCGGAGGATCTCAAGAAACGCTACGGGCACATCCAGGCCGTCGACGGGGTGTCACTGACGATCGAGACCGGTGAGTTCTACGGCATTCTCGGCCCCAACGGCGCGGGCAAGACCACCACCCTGGAGATACTCGAAGGCGTCCGCGAACCCGACGAGGGCCGTATCGAGCTCTTCGGTCTCAGCCCCTGGCCCCGCAACACCAAGCTGCTGCCGCGTATCGGTGTGCAGTTCCAGGCCTCGTCGTTCTACGAACGGCTCACCACACGCGAGACCATCCGCCTCTTCGCCTCCTTCTACCGCATCAGCGCCCGCGAGGCCGACATGTGGCTGGAGCGGGTGGGGCTCTCGGAGTTCGCCGGGATCCACGCCGAGAAACTCTCCGGCGGGCAGGCTCAGCGGCTGTCCATCGCCTGCGGTCTGGTGCACAACCCGGAACTCGTCTTCCTCGACGAGCCCACCGCCGGCCTGGACCCCCAGTCCCGCCGCAACCTGTGGGATCTCCTGCGCGACATCAACCGGGAGGGCCGCACCGTGGTCCTCACCACGCACTACATGGATGAGGCAGAGATCCTCTGCGACCGGGTGTCGGTGATGGACCACGGCAAGGTGCTCAGGACCGGCCCCCCGGCCGCCCTGGTCCGGGAGCTGGACGACACGGTGCGCGTGAGCGTGGAGTCCGGACTGGTCTCCACCGATGCCGTGCGTGAACTCCTCGCCGCGGGCAACGCCGAGATCTCGGCGGTGGAGGACGACGGCGTGTCACTGACGCTGTCCACCCGGGTGCCCGGGCCGGTGCTGTCGGTCCTGGCCGCCCAGGGCGCGCTGCGGGGCCTGCAGGTACGCGGCGCAACCCTGGAGGACGTCTTCCTCCAGCTGACCGGACGGGAGTTGCGCACGTGAGCATCGATCACACCGAGGAGGCGACCGCCGAGGGAACGCAGGGGCAGGCGGACCTGGCGCCGGAGAGGCGTACAGCGCCGGGGCGGGGATCGGGGTCGGACCGGAAGAAGGCCGAGCGGCTCAGCGCCTTCCGTGAGCTGTCCCGCGTGATGTACCTGGTCTTCGCCCGGGACAAGGGAGCGGTCTTCTTCCTGATCGTCTTTCCTGTGCTGTTCCTGCTGCTCTTCGGCACCCTCTTCAGAGGAGAAACGACCGGGCACGCCAAGGTCGCGGAAGTCGGCACCGTGCAGGTGCTGGACGCCGTGCGGGGCAAGGACCGCGCAGAGCTGGACAAGGTGCTCAGCATTACTCGCGTGACGGACGAGGCAAAAGCGCTGGCCAAGGTCAAGAAGGGCGACTACGACGCACTGATCAAACAGGGTCCCGGTGGCACGGTCGTGCTCCACTACAGCGCCACCGACCAGGTCAAGGCGGGTACGGTCCGGGGAGCCGTCAACACGCTGCTGGAGCGGGCCAATGTGGCCGCCACCGGCAAGCCGCCGACCTATACCCTGAGCAGTCAGAAGGTCGAGGACGAGTCCCTCAAGCCCATCCAGTACATCACCCCGGGGCTGCTGGGCTGGGCGATCGCCTCGGGCGCGGTGTTCAGCACGGCACTGACGCTGGTGTCCCTGCGCCGCAAGCAGGTGCTACGACGGATGAGACTGTCCCCGATCAGCGCGGGATCGGTCGTGGCTTCCCGGGTCGGCGTGACCTTGTTCATCGCCTTCAGCCAGACGGCGCTCTTCCTCGGCGTGTCCACGCTGCCCTTCTTCGGGCTCCAGCTCACCGGCAACTGGTGGCTCATCCTGCCACTGATCGCCTGCGCCACCCTTTCCCTCATGTCGATGGGCCTGTTGGTCGGTGCGGTCACGAAGACCGAAGAGTCGGCCGGCGGCCTCGCGCAGTTGCTGGTGCTGCCGATGTCGTTTCTGTCCGGCTCGTTCTTCTCGCTCGACGACTCCCCGGGCTGGTTGCAGGGGATCGCTTCCGTGATGCCCCTGCGGTACCTGGTGACGGGCAGCGAATCCGTGCTCAGTCGTGGCGGCGGAGTCATGGACGTGCTGCCGACGATGGGCGGCATGCTGCTCTTCGGTGCCGTAGTGACCGCGATCGCCTGGCGCTTCTTCAGCTGGGACGACACGTAACCCCGCACGCAACAGGCAACACACACGGAGCCGTACGCGCAGGTCTGGCGTACGGCTCCGTGCCGTTGGGCCGAGATGGTCGGTGCCCGGCAGCGCCCCGCAGCGCCCGGCAGAGGCAACGAGTTAAAACGCAGGCCTCCCTCTGCTGCCACCGCCTCGGACTGCTCCCGGGAACACCCTGCCTCCCCATGACACTTCGGGCACTCAAAGCCCGAATCCAACGGCTACTGCCCGTCTTCACCCACCACGGACTGATACTCATCGTCGATCACCAGTGGGGGCTGGCGACTTACCACACCCGCAGCACGAAAACCCCTGGCACCTCGGGCCCGTGAACGTGTCCGCTCGGACCATGCCGCACTGCACTGGCTGCCGCGACGCAGGCCCGTGTCTGCGAAACTCCGACGGGACCTCAAGCCCAAACGCAACCCAGGTCTCACCCAGCCGAAGGAGCCGGTTGTTCCGCGGAGCGATTGCCGGTGAGAGCGCTGTAATAGACGGACTTTTGCTGCTTGGTGCGCTCGCTTTGGTTCTTTGCGACCGATGCTTCCAGGGCGTTGCGCACCAGTGTGACGTTGACCGTGCGCTTCGGGTGTGCCTGCGCCAGCTCCTTGGTGACTTCGGCCGCTGACCGCGGTTCCTGGTGCTCGGCGAGCAAGGCGACGACGAGTTCGCGCAGCGGCGGCCCGGCAGGTTGTGCCTTCGCATCTGTCTTCGCATGTGCCTTCGGCTTTGGCGCATTCTTGGGGCGCTTTCCCTTGCCGGCAACCGTGTTGGCGCGCCGCGCGCCGGGAACCACTGAGGTCGTTGCCGCCGTGGTCTCCTTTGCGGGGACGGTCCCCAGGGCCGCCTGCATGCTCACCAGCAGCTCGTGATCCTGCTGCAGCGCCTCGAGTTGGTCCTGCAGTGCGGCGGCCTCGGACTTGAGGCGTTCTTGTTCCCTCGTGTTGGCCTCGATGTCGGCAGTGACTTGCTTCGCGTATTGGGATTTCAGGGTGGGGTTGTCCTCCGGCACGACAGCTCTCTTTCCTCGTGGGTGTGTTGATGCCGGATGCTACCCACACTTACCTCGTTTATAGAACGGTGAAGTAGCTGGTCAGTCTCGTACTGTCCGGCCGGCACGAGTGAAGTGCCGTCGGCGCCCAGTCCCCCGTAGCGTGTCCAGCCTGCCGAATTGCTCGTCGGGGAGCGGCAGATCGGGGCACTCGTCGTCGGTGTCGACCACGACCCGCCACCTCGCGGTCGCGGGGCACTCGCCGGTGGCCGGGTTGACCCTCACCGGCGTACGCTCCCCGCGCGGGCGACCCTGGTGATTGAACTGAAGCCGCCTGCAAGCCGTACTGATAACGGCGGCCCCGACCTCCCGAGCCTGGTCCGTCGTGCCACCACCGGGCTTCGCACGGAAGGACCTTCGGGTTGTCGCTCTTCACGCGCTCTCGTCAGCTGCCGAATACGGACAAGGCACCCACGGAGGAGGGCCTGCCGTCGGGGGACACCGCCGCGGGTCAGGACGCCGCCGCGAGTGACGGCACCGGCGCTGGTGAGGACACCACCGCAGGTGACGCCGCCGGTGACGACGCGGACGAGGCTGTCGCAGGCGGCGGTTGGCGGGGCAAGCACCCGACCGCGGCTCGGACCATGACCTGGGTGACCACTGCCCTGGCCGCCGTGCTTGTGCTCTTCGCCCTCCTCCTGCCGAACGAGCCCACCCGCCTCACGCCCAGCGCGTTCGCACGCATCCCGGTGGAGGGAATCTTCGGCGCCGCGTTGCTGCTCGTCCTGCCCCCGAAGGCGAAAAAGGTGGTGGCTGTGCTCGCCGGGGTGGGACTCGGCCTGTTGACCATCCTGAAGTTCCTCGACATCGGCTTCCACTCGGCTCTCGACCGGCCTTTCGACCCGATGCTCGACTGGATCCTGTTCGACGACGCCGAGGCGTTCCTCGGGGACTCGGTCGGCCAGGCAGGCGCGATCGGTGCCGTCATCGGGGTCGTGGTCCTCGTCCTCGCCTTGCTCGTCCTCATGACGCTGGCGGTTGTCCGGCTGAGCCACCTCATCGTCCGGCTCAGAGCCGCTGCGACCCGTACCCTCCTGGTACTCGGGACCGTCTGGATCACCTGCGCGGCGCTCGGCGTGCAGATAGCCGGCGCACCGCTCGCTTCCAGAAGCACGGCCGAGCTCGTCCACGACCGTGCGCGCCAGGTGAGTGCGGGCCTGAAGGACGAGCGGGAGTTCGCCAAGGAGGCCGCCGCCGACGACTTCCGCGACACCCCGGCCGACCAGCTGCTGACCGGGCTGCGCGGCAAGGACGTCATCTTTGCCTTCATCGAGAGCTACGGCCGCAGCGCGGTCGAGGACCCGCGGATGGCATCCCAGGTCGGCGCGTTGCTCGCGGACGGGACCAGTCGGCTGCGCGCGGCAGGGTTCTCTTCCCAAAGCGCCTTCCTCACCTCTCCGACGGCGGGCGGCGGCAGCTGGCTGGCCCACTCCACCTTCATGTCCGGCCTGTGGATCAAGAACCAGAAGCGCTACGACAGCGTCACCTCAAGCGACCGCATGGCCCTCACCGGCGCCTTCCAGCGCGCAGGCGCCTGGCGGACGGTCGGCATCATGCCGGGCGTCACCCGGGCCTGGCCGGAAGGGCAGTTCTACGGCCTCGACAGCATCTACGACTCCCGGTACCTCGGGTACAAAGGCCCGAACTTCAGCTGGGCACCCGTACCCGACCAGTACAGCCTGTCCGCCTTCGAACGCCTGGAGCACGGCAAGCCGGGCCGCGAGCCGATGATGGCGGAGATCATCCTCGTCTCCAGCCACAACCCCTGGGCGCCCATCCCCAAGATGATCGGCTGGGACGAGGTCGGTGACGGCTCGGTCTACGACGCCATCAACAAGGCGGGCAAGGACCCCAAAGAGGTGTGGAAGGACCCCAAAAAGGTGCGGACCGAGTACCGGCGTTCCATCGAGTACTCACTGAACAGCCTCATCTCCTACGTGGAGAAGTACGGCGACGACGACACCGTCCTCGTCTTCCTCGGCGACCACCAGCCCGCCCCGATAGTCACCGGCGAGGACGCCAGCCGGGACGTACCGATCGCGATCGTCGCCCACGATCCGGCCGTCATGAACCAGATTTCCAGCTGGGGCTGGCAGGACGGCCTGAAGCCCGGCCCGAAGGCCCCGGTCTGGCGGATGGACACCTTCCGCGACCGCTTCCTCACTGCCTACGGCCCGCAGCCCGGCCCCAGCCCGTCCCCGCCGAGGCCGTAACCGCCGGGGGCACACCAAGGGGCGGCTACGCGTCCACCGTGCTCCGCGCAGCAGCCGGCTCTTCCGCTGCAGACTCCTTCTTGATGGTGCTGTAGTAGACGGACTTCTGCTGCTTGCTTCGCTCGCTTTGGTTCTTGGCCACTGATGCTTCGAGGGCGTTGCGAACTACCGTGACGCTCTGCGTGCGTTCGGGATGTGTCTGTGCCAGCTCTTGGGCGACTTCGGCTGCCGACCGGGGCTCCTGGTGCCGGGCAAGGACGGCGACGACGAGTTCCCGCAGTGGAGGCGCGGTCTTGTTCGCCTTCGCTTCGGTCTTCGGCTTTGCCGTCTTCCTGGGGCGCTTGTCGGTGTCGGTGCTTGTCTTTGTGCGCCGTGCCCTTGGAACCGTCGCCGTCTTGGCCGCCTTGGCCTGCTTCACGGGTGGAGTGCCCAGGGTCGCCTGCAAACTCACCAGCAGCTCGTGGTCTTTCTGGAGTGCCTCAAGCTGGGCCTGCAAAGCGGCGGCCTCGGACCTGATGTGTTCTTGTTCTCTGCTGTTGCGCTCCACATCGGCATCGACCTGCTTGGCATATTGGGACTGCACAGTGGGATTGCCCTCGGGCATGACAGCTCACCTTCCTTGTACAACTGACCCGGGACTGGCTGCGCGACCTGCATACGCCGTACCTGGACGGACGGGGCGGCGGCGACCGGGGCAGCCACGTCGGGCGGTCGCGGCACTGGAGCGCATCACCCGGCAGCGGAGCGCCGCCCTGGGGCCGGGCCACCTCGACACCCTGGCCGCCCGGCACCAACTCGCCTTCTTCATGGGCGAAGCGGAGAGCGCGCGCCGCATCCTGGAGCCGGGCCACCGGCACCTGAGGATCGCCGAGGAATTGCTGCGCGAGCTCAGGAGCCCGTGAGGATGACGAGTTGCTGGGTCGCTCGGGTCATCGCGACATAGCGGTCGACCGCTCCTTCGATGCCCTTGCCGAACGCATCTGGGTCGATGAGGACGACCAGGTCGAACTCGAGCCCCTTCGACAGCTCCGGGGTCAGCGACCGGACGCGGGACGTCGCCCGGAATGTGGGATCGCCGATGACGCAGGCGATCCCGTCGGCATGTGCGGCGAGCCAGGTGTCGAGGATCGAGCTCAGATCCGAAGCAGATCCGTGTACGACAGGGACGTCGTTGCTGCGGATGGAGATCGGCACGTTGGCGTCCGGTAGCACGGCCCGGATGACCGGCTCGGCTTCCGCCATGATTTCCTCCGGCGTCCGGTAGTTGATGCTCAGGGTGGCCAGGCTGATCCGGTCGAGCCCGATCCGCTCGAGCCGTTCCTGCCACGACTCCGTGAACCCGTGCCTGGCCTGGGCACGATCCCCGACGATGGTGAAGCTCCGGGACGGGCACCGGAGCAGCAGCATCTGCCACTCTGCGTCGGTCAGTTCCTGAGCCTCGTCCACGACGATGTGCGCGAACGGGCCGGCGAGCAGGTCCGGTTCGGTGCCGGGCGATGCGGTCTCGTCGACCAGGGTGTCCTGCAGGTCCTGTCCGCGCAGCATCGTCACCGCACCTTCACCGTCGGCATCGGCCTCAAGCAGGGCGTCGATGACGTTGGCCATGTGCTCGCGTTCGGCGGCGACAGAGGCGTTGTGCCGACGCTTACGTCGTGACGCCTCCGGGTCGCCGAGCCGCTGCCGTGCTGCGTCCAGGAGCGGCAGGTCGGACACCGTCCAGGCCTGGGCATCCCCCCGCTGCAGCTGCGACACGTCATCGGGGCTGAGCCAGGGAGCGCACTTCCGCAGGTAGGCGGGTACCGACCACAGGTCTCCGACGAGGTCAGCCGCTTCGAGCAGCGGCCACGCGCGGTTGAAGGTCGTGAGCAGCTCCCTGTTCTGCAGCAGCGACGTGCGGAGCAGGTCGGCCGGGGCGTCGCCGTCGTGCTTGTCCACCAGGATCGTGACCAGCTCCTCCCAGATCTGGTCGCGCGCCTCGTTGTGCGGAGTACCAGGGTCTGCTGCTTCGAACGCCGCGGCCCAGTCGTCGGCGCTCAGCCAGATGTCGGACCAGTGGGTCGTGACCGTCATCCCCTTGGTGGGCGGCTCCTCGTAGAACCCGACGGCCGGCTCGATCGCCTTCACCAGGTTCGCGGACGACTTCAGGAGGGCCACGTTCGGGTCGGCTTCGATCGCTGCTCCGGCTCCCTCGGCGACGAGGTCCCGCAGGGTGCAGGTCTGCACGCCCTCCTCTCCGAGGCTGGGAAGGACGTCGGCGACGTAGCCCAGGTAGGGCTGGTGCGGACCGACGAACAGCACGCCGCCCCGGCGGTGACCGAGGTGAGGGTCGGAGTAGAGGAGGTAGGCGGAGCGGTGCAGAGCGACGACGGTCTTCCCCGTACCCGGACCGCCGTCGACGACGAGAGCGCCGCGGGATCCCGCGCGGATGATGGCGTCCTGGTCGGCCTGGATGGTGCCGAGCACGTCTCGCATCCGTGGCGACCGGTTGCTGCCCAGGCTGGCGATGAAGGCGGACTGGTCGTCGAGCGCGGCGTGCCCGACGAACCCGTCCGAGGTGAACACCTCGTCCCAGTAGTCGCTGGTCCGGCCGCGGGTCCAGCGATACCTGCGACGGCTTGCCAGACCCATCGGGTTGGCGTGGGTGGCTCCGAAGAACGGTTCAGCCGCGGGGGAACGCCAGTCGAGCAGCAGCCGACGACCCGCGCTGTCCTTGAGGCCAAGCCGTCCGACGTACACGGGCTCGGGGTTGTCTGCGCCGACCATGTGTCCGAGGCACAGATCCAGACCGAAGCGACGCAGTGCGCGCAGGCGAGCGGTCAGCCGGTGGATCTCCATGTCCCGGTCCATCGCCTGCCGGCCTACGCCGCCGGGCGCCTTGAGCTCGGCATCGAGGCGGTCGGACAGATCGGCGATCGACTGCTCGAGGCAATCCGCGATGGCCGCGAAGTGCCGCTCATCGCCGGCGATCAGCGTCGGGTCGGCTTTGGGAGAGAGGTGGTCGGGAAGGTCAAACGCGCTGGTAGTCAGGGGGTTCACTTCATAGGCTCCGATCTGAGGCCGCTTGCGACCATTGCGCGCAGCAAGACGCCTGGACAGCGTGACGAACCTGGTGGCCATGACGAGCAACGCTCCGCCTGACGTGGACCCCGTGGCCGTTGTCGGTTCAGGTCGCCAGGGTTTGCAGGTTCTCGCGTTCTGGGTCCTGGCTCGACGATCCCGTGTGGTTCACGCGAACACGGGCGGCCTTTCCCGGCTGATCGCGTCGAGCAGCAGCTCCGCGGCCACCGTCGTCCCGTCGGTGCGGATCGCGCCGGCCACGGCGGTCGCCCGTGCGCGGGTCTCGGGGGCCAGGGCCGTCCTGAGCGCGGCCGACAGGGACTCGAAAGTCGGAGTCGGACCCTCGTGTGCCGCGCCGATGCCCAGGTCCGCCACCCGGCCGGCCCAGTACGGCTGGTCCGCCATCTGGGGTACCACCACCTGAGGCGCGCCGGCCCGGGCGGCCGTCGTCGTCGTACCCGCGCCGCCGTGGTGCACGACGGCAGCCACCCGACGGAACAGTGCCTGCTGGTTGACCTCGCCGACGACGAAGCAGTCGTCCTGGTCGTCGATCAGGGCCAGGTCGGCCCAGCCGCGCCCGACCAGTGCGCGGCGGCCCTGCGCGCGTACCGCCTCGATGGCCACCCCGGCGACATCCTCCGAGTCGCGCATGGGCATGCTGCCGAAGCCCACGTACACCGGTGGTGCGCCGGCGTCCAGGAACGCCACCAACCCTGCCGGGAGCGGGCGTTCGTCCGGCCGGATCCACGCGCCGGTCTGCACCACGTCGAGGTCCGCCGGCTCCAGCCACGGACCCAGGGTCGGGTCCGCCGCCAGCCACGGCTGGTCGGTGAAGACGTGGTCGCGGACGTTGTCCACCGGTGGCAGGCCGATCGACGCCCGGTGGGTGTTGATCGCCTCGCCGAACAACGCGTTCATGTTCTCGGTGTTCAGGTCCCACAGCTCCCGGTTGTCGGTCACGTCCGGTGGGAGCGGCCGGCCCGGCCACGCGAGCGGCGGGTGGTGCGGCGACGGCAGGTAGGACGGAAAGAAGGCCGCGAACACGTAGGGGATGCCCAGCTTCTCGGCCACAGACCGCGCGGCGGCCGCGGCCGGAATCAAGCCGGTCGCCACCACCGCATCACACCCCTCGGCCGCCACGGCGACCGCGTCGAACTGCGCGGCGACCAACGCGGCCGCGCGCTGTGGCATGCCCGCCGCCGACGGCGCCGCGGTCACCATCGCGCGCACCGGCGAGCCGACCGGCACCATCTCCACGCCGACAGCGGCCAGCCGCGCCGCGAACTCCTCGTCCTGCGGCGCGCACACCCGCACCTCCGCGCCGAGTGCCCGCAACTGCACCGCGAGTCCCACCATCGGTTCGACGTCCCCGCGCGACCCGTACGTCGACAACAACACACGCATTTCGTGACTCTCGTTTCCGTAGATTCTGGCCTCGGCCCGCGATTCTGCGGCACGACCCGGGTCTTGCCGCAAGCCCCCCGGTGCGCTATACGTTGAGAGTGGAAAGGAGTGGGTACTCCCCTTTCCCTTCATCGTCCGCTGTGGACGGACAGCCTCCTCGCGAAGCGGCGGCACGCCGCCGCGTACGGCGGGCGTACGCCATGTTCGCCTGCTGGATTGCTGTGGCCCTGGCGGTGTATGTGCTGTACAGCCGCCACCACTCGCGGCTGCAGGCGCAGATGGCGAAGGACGCGGGCGAGCCTGAATCAGCGACCTTGACGCCCTGACGGGCGACGCCGCCCGACTGCGGCCGACGGCTTCCCTCGGGGCGGAGCCCATCGGCCGCTGCGGCGCCCGGCCGCCGGTCAGCACATCTTGTAGTCGACCCGGGTCGAGTTGTAGGAGCAGGTGTCGACCTTGGTCCCGTTCGCCCTCTTCAGGGTGGCGGTGTCCTTGTCGTTGTTCCACACGTACCACGAGCGGCCCTGGTAGCGGTTGGCCGCAGTGTTGGTGCCCTTGCCGGTGCGCACCGTAACCGTCTTGCCCTTGGCGAGCGTGAAGGTGCCGAAGGTGTACTTGTGGTTCTTCGCATCGACCAGCACCCAGCCCTTCAGGCTGACCGCACCGCCGGTGGTGTTGCGGATCTGCACGTACTCGGCGTTCAGGCTCGAGTTGGCGCCACGGTCCGAGCCGGGGCTGTCGTAGTAGATCTTGTACAGATGGACCGAGCCGGCCGCCTGCGCAGGCGAAGGCAGGGCGATGAGGCCGGCGAAGGCCACGATGGTCGAGGCAGCGGCTATGGAGCGCGTACGGAGCATGAACGTCCCTCGGGGTCAGGCCGGGCACCCCCCAAATTGGGCCCGGCAAGGCGCCAATAATAGGACTATCCAGCCCGTCTGTGGCGGGAGTTGAAAAATCGGGACACGCTACGGACCCGTGAGGTGAGGCGGGAGAAGTCGCCCGGCAAGGCGAGCGCGGGCAGGGCAGGCCTGCGTGAAGAGGGCTCTGATCGCTGGCGATAATCACTCGATGCGACACAGGCCCCGCCCCCGCCGATCTTCCGCCGACCTGTCCGGCAGGGACAGGCTGGCCTCCCTGACCGGGCTGCGTTTCTGGGCGGCTCTGCTGGTGGTGCTGTACCACCTGTCCCGGCAGGTCGGCCAGATACCCGGGGCCAGCGAGGCCGTCTGGTACGGACGCAGCGGAGTGACCTTCTTCTTTGTACTGTCCGGATTCGTCATGGCATGGACGTACGACGGCAAGCAGGTACCCGCGCGGGTCTTTCTCTGGCGGCGCTTCGCCCGTATCTGGCCGCTCCTCGCGGCCACGACTGTGCTGTCCGTCGGGGTTTGGGTCGCGCTGGGCAAGGCGGTCTCGGCCAAGGCCGTGGTCGCGTCGCTGCTCCTCGTCCATGCCTGGATACCGGACAACACCGTGCTGAAGGGTGGAAATCCTGCCGCTTGGTCACTCAGCGACGAGGCATGGTTCTACCTGATCTTCCCGTTGCTGATGGCTCTCCCGGCCCTGCGTTCAGGCCGCGGCCGCCGCCGGATCTGGGTCATGGTCTGTGTGGGCACCCTCCTCGTGTGGCTGAGCGGATCCCTGATCGGCGACCCGAGCCTGCGGGTCTGGGCCCTCGACTATCTGCCGTTGACCCGCACGCTGCAGTTCCTCCTCGGTGTCGTGGCCGGCCTCGCGGTGGCCCGCGGCCGGCGGCCGCCCATCGGTCTGTGGCCGGCCGTGGTGCTGACCATCGGCTGGCACCTCGCGCTGGTGCCCTGGTCGCAGGCCGTTCCCGACGCCCTCTGGTACAGCCCGTACCAGGCCTCGCAACTGCTTTCCGCGCCCGTCTTCGCGCTGCTTGTGGCAGCCGCCGCCCGCGCGGACCAGGACGGCCGGAGGACCGGTCTCGGCGGAGCGTGGGCAGTGCGGCTGGGGCATTGGTCGTTCGCCTGGTACCTCATCCACGAGGTCGTCATCCGGGTGTGGTTGGGGAGGTACGGACGCCCGGAGGACGTACTCGACACGGCCCAGGTGTGGTTGGTGGTGATCGTGGCCAGTCTGGCCCTTTCCGCATGCGCCTATCACTGGGTGGAGCACCCGCTCGAGCGCTTGCTCCGCAGTGCCGGCCCGCGTGTTCCCACAGGGGACAGCCGCGTTCCCGAACCGCGGGCCGGTGCCGGGATGGCATGACGTGTTCTCGCCCCCATCAGAACCGGCGGACCGGAGCGCGAGGCGTCAGCCGTCCACGGGCAGACCGCGAGGCTCCTTGATCCGCTTCATGACGATCTGCGAGTTGACCTCTGTGACGCCGGACAACGCGGTCAGCTGCTCGATCCACAGCCGCTCGTACGCGCGCAGATCCGCGACCGCGATACGCAGCAGGCATCCCGGGCTCCCGAAAAGCCGGTACGCCTCGATGACGTCGGGGATGTCCTGGAGGCCGGCCTCGAAGGCCTCGACCACCTTGCGGTCGCGCTTCACCTCGATGGAGACGAGGACTTCGAAGCTCCGGCCGACCGCCTCCGGGTCGATCACCGCGCGATAGCCCTGGATCACGCCGTCCTGTTCCAGTTGCCGGACACGGCGCATGCACGGCGAGGGGGTCAGACCCACCCGCTGCGCCAGCTCCTGATTGCTCAGCCGTCCATCATTCTGAAGCTCACGCAAGATACCTCGGTCAATTCCGTCCATGGCGCAATTATCCCCCGGCTCATGTTGCAACGAAGCCAAAATGAGCGATCATATTGCGGAGCAAGGCTCCTATCATTGCGTTCGACTGCTCCGGCATCCCCGGGTCAGCCACGGGGCGCAGCCCGGCCAGGGCCACGAGCGAGGCCGGGCAGCGTGCCTCGCCAAAATTCGCCGCCACACCTGCGGCACGAACAAGGAATGAGGCGCTGTGGGACGGATCGTCGTCATCAGCACCGGCGGGACGATAGCCAGCCGCTGGCAAGGTTCAGGGTTCGCCGCCGACGCGGGTGGCCAAGAGGTCATGGCGACCGCCCCGTTGCCCGAGGGCGTCGCCGTCGAGGTCGTCGATCTGTTCAGCGTGAACAGTCCGCGTCTCACGACCGGTCACCAACTCACCCTGCTCCACACGGTGCACGAGGTGCTCACCGACCCCGGCGTGCAAGGCATCGTCGTCACCCACGGCACCGACACCCTGGAGGAGTCGGCGTTCCTGGTCGACCTCCACCACGACGACCCGCGCCCGGTCGTCTTCACCGGCGCCCAGCTTCCGCTCGACGCGGCCGACGGCGACGGACCCGGCAACCTCCACGACGCGCTGCTGACCGCCGCGACGACGCGCGGTCTCGGGGTGCTGGTCGCCTTCGACGGCAAGGTGCACTCCGCCCGCGGCACCGTCAAGACGCAGACGCTCGCCTCCGACGCCTTCGGCGACCCGTCCGGCCCCCGCATCGGAAACGTCGGATTCGGCCGGATCTCCGTACTGCGCCGCCCCCAGCGCCCGGCCGCGCTGGCCCTGCCCGGCATCCCGGACACCCTGCCCCGCGTCGACATGGTGATGCACCACGCCGACGCCGACCCGCTGCTGCTGAACGCAGCCGTGCACGCGGGGGCCCAGGGAGTCGTCCTGGTGGCCACCGGCGCCGGCAACGCCACCCCCGAGATCGTCGATGCCGTCTCCGCCGCCACCTCCCGCGGTGTGCTCGTCGCCCTGACCACCCGGGTCCAGGCCGGGCCGGTCACGGAGATCTACACCCACGGCGGCGCGGTCGACCTCGTGGCCGCGGGTGCCGTGCCGACCGGCACGCTGCGGGCCGGCCAGGCTCGGATCGCTGTGCTCACCGCACTGCTCGCCGCCACCGATCCGCGGGAGCGGGAACGGGTACTGCGCCACGCGCTCGGCGAGGCCGTGTCCCGCGGCGCCAACCCGTCGGCCGAACTGGTCCAGGCATAGACGGTGCGCTCGGCCGTCGCCGGACGCCGTTGACAGACCGTCAGGGCTGACGGATTCCGCTGGTGCTCGAGGCGGTAGCCGAGGTAGAAGTCCTTCATCTGCTCTTCGATCCCACCGGATGGAACACCGGGGATCGGTTGCGGTGGCCGATCTCAGTCGGCGAGACCTTCGACGGACCGTAGCCGGACTACCCAGGCAGCCGCATCCTGGTCACCGGCGTCGGCGCGGGCCTGCGCCACGGCCATGGCCTCCTCGACGCGGCCCTGCTCGACCAGCGACCCGGCCAGCCGGTAACCGGCGTTCATGTCCATGCGTTCCTCCTCCGTCAGACAACCGGCGCTCCTGGCCACACCCACGGCGGCCCAAATCCGGTCTGCGGCGCTACGGTTCCACCAGTCGCGGAAGGCACACCCGGAAGGCCGTGTGGCTGGGGCGGCTGGTCAGATCGACCCGCCCGCCGTGTGCGGTGGCCACCGCGTGGGTGATCGCCAGCCCCAGGCCCGTACCGCCGGCGCTTCTCGCCCGGCCGTCATCGGTCCGTACGAACCGGTCGAAGACCGCGGACTGCAGCCCCTCGGGCACACCTGGCCCATCGTCCTGGACGAGGATTCCACCTCGTCCTCCCGCTCCACGAGGCGGACGGTGACCTGGGTACCCGCCGGTGTGTGCGTACGGGCGTTGGCGAGCAGATTGGTGAGCACCTGCTGCAGCCCCCGCTCGTCGCCCCGCAGCACCACCGGTTCCCCCGGCAGTTCCATGATCCAGCGGTGGTCCCGCCCGGCGGCGCGGGCGTCACTGACTGCGTCGAGCACCAGTCGGGTCAGGTCCACCGGTTCGCCGGCCAGCGGGCGGCCGGCGTCCAGCCCGGCCAGCAGCAGGTCGTCCACCAGTTCGCCTGGTGAGGCCGCGCCCGGTCGCCCCTGGAGTGTCGGTGTCGCCCATCCTCTGCACCCCGGCGACCTCACCACCCTGGTCCGCGGTCGTGACCTGGGGGGCGCAACATCCGGCACCGCCGAGCGGGGCCACCACATCGTGGACCCGCACAGCGGACGGCCTGCGAGCGGGCCGGTCTCGATCACCCTGGTCGGATGGCACCTCACCGAGGTGGACGCCATGGCCACCGCCGCGTTCGCGATGGGCCACGACGCCCGCGGATGGATCCAGTCGCTCGACGGCATCGAGGCGTTCGCGGTCACGGCGGACGTCCGCGTCTGGTGGACGCCCGGCTTCGCGGAACACGGCCTGATTCCGGCCCGCGGCTGACAGTCAGAGGCGGCGTAGCCGTGCGGCGATTCCGTGTCCGACCAGCAGGTAAATCGCTGCGGGCAGGCCGTAATTAAGGAGGACGCGAAGGCCATCTGTGTCCATTGTGAAAATATCCTGTGACCACCAGGCCAACCAGTCCGCCATTCCCTCCACAAACTCGACAAAGACGTTCGCCTGGTTGGCTTCGAGTAGGTAGAGCAGGATCCACATGCCAAGGAACACGGCGGCGATATCCGCGATTGTGTGGATGACCAGGGCTGCCCGCCGTGCGGCGGAGCCGTCCCCGTCGCGTGCGTAGCGGTGGTTGGCGCCCTGGTTGAGGTCGTATCGCTGGTTGCCGCCCTGGTTGACGTCGTATCGCTGGTTTTCCGGCAGGGGTTCGGTATTACTCACTGGAGTCCCAATCTCACGCGTACACCGCCTCGACGGCACGGAAGAGCGGCCACCGCACGGCGTTACCTCCCCCACAGGAGAAATCCCGGCCGTGGCCGCATAAGGGGGTCGCTGTCCGCTTCCCTATTTGGAACTGCGTCGCACGCGGATGACGCGTTACACAGTCACCGCGATACGTCCGATATCGACGTCTACGAGAATTCCTCAACACCGCCTTCGACTTGGAACGGCCAACACCATGTGCCCGTCCAGAGCTCGCGCCGGGCCCGGATCCGGCCCAATCTGGAATCAGCCCCTCGATCTACGAGGCCTCGTGCACGAAGGAGCTGACAGCCATGACGACGACTCCAGCGGCATACGACCCGGTGAGAGTGGATGCGGCGCTGGAAGCACCGCTGTCGCGCTGGTTGTGGCTGGTGAAATGGCTGCTCCTGATCCCCCACTACGTTGTGCTGATCTTCCTGTGGATCGCCTTCATGCTGGTCAGCGTGGTCGCGTTCTTCGCCATCCTGATCACGGAGCGCTATCCGCGGCCGCTGTTCGACTTCAATGTCGGGGTGCTGCGCTGGACCTGGCGGGTCTCTTACTACGGGTACGGAGCGCTGGCCACCGACCGCTACCCGCCGTTCAGTCTCGGCGCGGAGCCCGACTACCCGGCCCGGCTGGACATCACCTACCCGGAGCGGCTGTCGCGCGGCCTTGTCCTGGTGAAGTGGTGGCTGCTCGCCATCCCGCACTACATCGTGATCGGCTTCTTCGTCGGCGGGTACGGTTCCGGCTCGTGCGGCGGTGGGCTTGTCTTCGTGCTGGCCATCATCGCCGCCGTCATCCTCGCCTTCACCGAGAAGTACCCCAAGGACCTGTTCGACCTCATCATCGGGCTCAACCGCTGGGTGCTGCGGGTTGCTGCCTACGCGGGCCTCATGACTGACGCGTACCCGCCCTTCAGGTTGGACATGGGCGGTTCTGATCCGGCTGTCGGCCATGACCGCGGCACTGGTGGGCGGCCTTTCTGATCGGCCCTTCTGATCGGCGTTTCTGATCGGCCCTTCTGATCGGCCATGAGCTGCTGCACCTGGCCGTCCGGGTGGCGCTGCCTGCTCAGCCGGGCGACGCCGCGCCGTGGAAGCCCGCTGCCCGCCCCAGCCGTCCCGCAACACCTGTTCGGATGGGCGTTCGAGGGTGTATGAAGGTGCCACCCATTCGTAGTGCTCCCCGAGGGCGTCGGCCATGCCCGCGAAAACGAAGAAGAGATCGGCTACAGCCACACTCGCGATGCTGACGGCCGCACTCACCCTTGCCGTGTCGGGGTGCCAGGGCGGCGAGGGTTCACAGACGCCCGACGGCCGCTCCCCGTCCACCGGCGAATCCGCGCCCGGCTCCCACATCCTCGCGGTCAAAATCGACAACGTCGCGCCGGCCCGACCCCAGACAGGACTCGAAACGGCGGACATCGTCTACGTCGAGCAAGTCGAGGCGGGGCTCAGCCGGATACTCGCCGTCTACTCCTCCCAGCTGCCGCCCGTCGTCGGCCCGGTGCGCAGCGCCCGTGAAAGCGACCTGGAGCTGCTCCGGCAGTTCGACCGGCCGACCCTCGCCTTCTCCGGGGCACAGACCAAGCTCCTGCCGCTCATCGAGGCAGCCCCCGTGGACGCACTCCCACCGGAGAAGGCACCGGACGCGTACTTCCGCAGCCGGGACAGAGCCGCCCCGCACAACCTCTATCTACGACCCGAGCGCGCCCTGCGCGACCCGCCCGGAGTCAACGCCGCCAAGTACGCCGGCTTCGGGTTCGGTCCCCCGCCGCCGGGCGGCAGACCAGTGACCGAGTACAGCGTCCGCTATCCCGCCGCACACTTCGGCTTCACCTGGTCGGCAGCCCGGCAACAGTGGCTGGTGGCGATGGACGGGACCCCCTCCCGCACACCGGCAGGGCAGCAGTTGGGTGCGGCCACCGTGGTCGTGCAGTACGTGGCCGTGCGCCCGTCGCGCTTCCACGACCGAGGCGGAAACACGTCTCCGTACACCGAGACCGTGGGCTCCGGCACCGCGCTCGTCCTGCGCAACGGCAAAGCACACGAGGCCGAATGGGAACGGGGCACCGCCGAGTCCGGGACAGCATTCACGACGCCTGACGGCAGGTCCATGGCCTTCGTCTCGGGACAGATCTGGATCGTGTACGCGCCTCGCTGACTCGGGGCCGGCCACAGCTCGGTGCTTGCCATCCTGTACGCCTACAACGGTGCGGGCCCGCGGGTCGTCCCGGGTAACGCACGATGGGGCAGGTACCGGCGTGGCGCAGAGTACTGAGAGGGCGGGAGGGGCGGATGGCTGGTGACGTTGGCCGGGGACGGGTGCTGGTGGTGGATGACGATCCGGCGATCCGGCGTTCGCTGGCGCGTGGACTGCGGTTGGCCGGTTTCACGGTGGCCCTGGCAGAGGGAGGGCGGCTCGCCCTCGTCCATGCGCGCCGGGAGCCGACGGATGTGGTCGTGCTGGACATTTCCATGCCCGATCTCAGCGGAATTCAGGTGTGCCGGGCGCTGCGCGACGACGGTAACGACGTGCCTGTGCTGATGCTTTCGGCGCTGGATGAGACGACGGACCGGATTGCCGGGCTGCAGGCGGGTGGCGACGACTATCTGGTCAAGCCTTTCGCGTTGCAGGAGTTGGTGCTGCGGCTGGAAGCGCTGTTGCGTCGGCGGCCGCCGAGGGCCACGGACGTGGTGCGCATCGGCCATCTGGTGCTGGATCCCGCGGCGCGCGAGGCGCGGCTGGGCGATGAGTCGCTGACGCTGACCCGGCGGGAGTTCGAGCTGCTGGGGGTTCTGGCACGCAATGCAGGGATCGTGCTCACCCGGAGCCAGTTGCTGGAGCGGGTCTGGGGGTACGACTTCGACGTGCGCACGGATGCCGTCGACACCTTCGTCAGCTACTTGCGGCGCAAGCTGGAGAGCGGCGGCAGGGCACGCATGATCCATACCGTGCGGGGAGTCGGCTTCGTCCTGCGCTCGGACAACGACCACTCGGACAACGATCGCTCGGACAACCATCGCTCGGACCATCGCTGGGACAACGATCGCTCGGACAACGGGGGCCGGAGCACGTGAAGCTGTCCACGCGTATCGCTCTCGCCGTTGGCGTCACCGTGCCCGTCATGGTGCTGGCGGCGGGATGGTTGCTGCTCCAGCTGGTCGCCCGTGATCTTCATGCCGAGCAGGACGCGCATCTGCGCGAGCGCGCGGTCGTGGTGGCCAAGGATGCCCGGCGGCTGCTGCGGGCCACCGCCGCCGACCGTCCTGCGGTGGTCGAGCAGGCACGTGAGCGGCAGTTGTACGCCTCAGGCCTGGATGTCGGCATCCGGCTGACCGGACCGCAGGGCACCGTCTCGGGCGGACCGCAGCCCGATGCTTCCGTGCCCCTCCCGGACAGCACACGGGGGCCGGTCACCGTCGACGACGGTGCCAGGAACTGGCGGGTGCTGGTGGTCCGCGTGCAGGGCTCGCGTCCTGGTGTCGATGGCACGCTGTGGCTGTTCTCCCCCGATACCGCGAGTGAGGACCAGTTGGCTCTCGTACGTCGGCGCGTGGTGATGGTGGCGCTGCTGGCCGCTCCGGTTTCCGGCCTGCTGGCTCTGGCTGTCGCCTCACGGGCGAGCCGCCCGCTGCGCCGGCTGCAGCAACGCACGAACGGTCTTGACCCGAGGGCGGATACGGCGAGGCTCGACCACACACGGACCGGGGTCACCGAGGTCGACGATCTCGCCCGGACGCTGCAGACGGTGCTTGCCCGCTACGACGAACAGGCCGCCCGGACCACGGGTGCCCTGGCCACCGCCCGGTCGTTCGCGGCCGCCGCGGCGCATGAACTGCGCACCCCGCTGATGAGCATGCAGACCAACCTGGAGATCCTCACCGAGCACCCCGGCCTCGGACCGGCGGACCGGGCCGAGGTGCTGGACGATCTGCACAGTGAGCACTCCCGGCTGCTTGGCCTGCTCGTGATGCTGAGGGAACTCGGGCGGGGCGATCTGATCGAGGCCGACGCGTTCGGCCCGGTGGACCTCGCGGAGGTGATCGACGCGTCGGTCGCCGACGCCCGGCGCCGGCATTCCGCGGTGGAGATCACTGTGCCGGTCATGCCACGCCTGAGCGTGCATGGTTGGGAGCCGGGAGTACGGACGATCATCGACAACCTGCTGGCCAATGCCCTGGTTCACGGGCGGGACAGCGACGGACGGGCCCGGATAGAGCTGGGCCTGCGAGCGGGCGGACATCCCACGGGGTCGGCCGCGGTGCTGACGGTGGACGACCGCGGGCCCGGCATCCCGCCGTCACGCCGTGAAGCGGTGTTCCATCGCTTCGAGCGCAGGCCCGACAGCCCCGGCTCAGGGCTCGGCCTCACCCTCGTCGCGCAGCAGACCGCCCTGCACGCAGGCCGCGTCCGGGTCCAGGACCGGCCCGGCGGCAGTGGCGCGCGGATCGAGGTACGGCTCCCCCTCCGAGAGAGCAGGCAGACCGAGATCCCCTTGCCGGCCGAGCGGGACTGGCTGATCGGAACTGCAGAGCACCCACAAGGTTTCCACAAGGACAGCCCCTAACTTCTGGGCACGCGCAGGCAACCGGGCCTCGCCCCGTTCGTTCCCGTTGCCGTTCCCGTTCCCGGAGGAGACACCGTTATGAGGATCGCAAGGACCGCTGCCCTGGCTCTGACCAGCGTCACAGCACTGCTCACCGCCGCAGCAGGCACAGCCTTCGCCGGCGGGGGCACATCGTCGCCGGACACCGCGCCCACCGGTGACGGCGCGCAAGCCCTGTGCAAGCGGGTACCAAAGATCGAGAAGCGTCTTGAGCGGGCACTGGACCGCCTCGAAGGGGATGCGACGCAGCGCGGCTCCATCGCCCGGCTGGCGAAGCGGGTCGAGAACGCCAAGGCAGCCGGTCACACCGAGATCGAGACTTTCCTCAACGACAAACTCACCTTCCGCCGCTCCCTCGTTCCCACCCTCGAGAAGCGCCAGAAGGAACTGACCGCAGTCAAGACCTGGTGCAAGGCGAACAACAACGGGAGCGAGAAGTAATGCCCCGCCGACGTACGGCTACGGCCGTCGCGACCGCCCTTCTGCTCCTCACGGCCCTCACCGGCTGCGGGCAGGACGGGACCGGGAAGGGCAGCGGAACGACGGACGGCACCGTGACCACCGGACCGTCGGATGTCACCGAGATGAAGAAGCTCGTGGATGCCGCCGAATCGGCCGCCGCCGCAGCGGAATCCGCGGCGGCGGAAGAAGGGCAGGACTGACCCGGCGGCTCAGTATCCGGCCGGGCGCACCAGTCCCGTCTCTGCCCGGTTTGCCGAACCGGCAACGTTTCTCGCGACCGCCACGGCGCACACTCATGATCGTGGTGGAGGGCGCGACACAGGTCCCGGCGACGAGGGTGCCCTCCATGGCCCGCACGACGCCACCAAAGCTTCCAGGAGGACACATGTCGCAGCCCGCCCCTTCGGCTTCTGCCCCGGTGCCGGAGGCAAAGCACCGATTGCTGGAGGTCCCGGGTGGTCGTATCCATCTGGTGGAGCAGGGCAGCGGCCCTCTGGTCCTCCTGGTCCATGGATTTCCGGAGTCGTGGTATTCGTGGCGCCACCAGCTCCCGGCTCTCGCCGCGGCAGGCTTCCATGCGGTCGCCATCGACGTCCGCGGTTACGGCCGCTCATCGAAGCCTCGCGAGGTGGAGGCGTACCGGATGCTGGCCCACGTCGCCGACAACGTCGGCGTCGTGAACGCGCTCGGCGCACAGACGGCGGTGGTCGTGGGCCATGACTGGGGTTCACCGATCGCCGCCAACTCGGCGCTGCTATTGCCCGACATCTTCACCGCCGTCGGACTGCTGGGCGTTCCTTACGCGCCGCGGAACGGGCTCCGGCCCACCGAGACGTTCGCCCGGATCGGCGGGAGCGAGGAGTTCTACGTCAGTTACTTCCAGGCGCCCGGTCGGGCCGAGACGGAGATCGAGCTCGATGTCCGCGCCTGGCTGGCGGGGTTCTACGCCGGGCTCTCCGCCGACACGATGCCACCGGCCGGCGAAGGCAGTCTCTTCTTCGTCCCCGAAGGCGCAAAGCTCTCCGACCGCTTCGTCAGCGACACCCTGCCCTCCTGGCTCACAGAGGCCGACCTCGACTTCTACGCAGCCGAGTTCGAGCGGACCGGACTGACGGGGCCGCTCAACCGCTACCGCAACGTCGACCGGGACTGGGAGGACCTCGCCGCATGGGACGGGGCACCGATCACCCAGCCCTCGCTGTTCATCGGCGGAGACCTCGACGCCCCCACCACCTGGATGGCCGACGCCATCAAGGCCTACCCGACGACCCTCCCCGGCCTGGTCTCCTCGCACATCCTTGAAGGCTGCGGGCACTGGGTGCAACAGGAACGGGCCGACGAGGTCAACCGGCTCCTGGTCGACTGGCTCCAGTCCCTGCCCGCCTACGCACCGCCGCTGCACGCGTCGTCCTGAGACTGCCCCTGATCCTGGGACGCACGCCCCTGTCCCCACAGCGGTCACATGTCACGGGCCCGGTCACGCCAGAGCGCGACCGGGCCCGTGACCTCACGTCACTCTGACAACCGGGATGTCAGGGGGCGTTGATCAGCTCATGCGGAGGGACGGTCACCTTACGGGCGCCCTTCGTGCCGCTCAGTACGACCTTGCGGAGCGCGACGTTGTTGTTCAGGTTGGTCTCGTAGAGCCGCTTTTCGGGGTTGGCGATCACCTGGATGTAGTACGTGCCGTTCGGCAGATCGGTGACGTCGAAGGACTGGCCGGGACGGTACTGCGTGTACGTGTCACCGGAGCCGACGTCAAGCACTTCCCGCACGGAAAGCGAGCTCTGCTGGCCGCAGGCGGTGGACAGGTCCGTGTTGTCCGGGTGCCAGTTGGCGTTCTTCACCGTGTAGTCGACGGCATCGGTGTTGGCGAGGCAGAAGGCTTCCTTGCCGCTGCGCACGATCTCCTTCTGGTCGGCGCGGAGCAGGCGGTAGCTGGCGAAGTCGGTGAAGTGCCAGTGCTCGTGGCCCACGCGCGGGTCCCACTCCATGGTGCCTGTGGGCGAGTAGCCGACCTGCTTTCCGGCGGCGTCGTAGAAGTACTGATACGCGTCCATCAGGTCCTTGCCCGGGCTGCGGAAGCCGTCCACGACCAGCGGTGCCGGGCCCGCGTTCCACACATTGGCACTGAAGACCATGTAGTCCTTGCCCGGGACGTCCCCGTCCTCTCCGTCAGAGATACCGATGTCCCAGGCGGGCAGCGAACGGAGGTCGGGCTTGGGTACGTTCGGCACGCTCGCCCGGCCGGTGGGGCGCTTGGCGTTCGCCTTCAGCGCGGGCGCGATCCGGGAGCCGTCGGTGTGCCCGGGGCCGTCGCCCAGATGCGGCATCGTACGGCCGGACTTGAGCGCGTACGGCAGCGCGGGCGGCGCGGGGGCGTCGGCACCCCGGCCCTCGTGGTAGGCGTGACCTGACCCGCTCGTCGCCTGCCCGGGTGACCCCGCTCCGTGGCCGGAGTGTCCGGACGCCTTGGAATCGTGCGGGCCCCCGGCCGATGCGCCTGCGCCTCCCTCCTCAGGCTTGCGTTCGCGTACGGTCACCTTGAGCGTCTTGGGCTCGTCCGGCAGTTTGAACAGGTCGCGGTAGCGTTTCGTCACGGACACCTTGGCGGTGTACACCCCGGCCGGCACGTCCACCGGGCTGGAGTAGTAACCCGCATAGGTGTTGGACGCCCAGCCCTTCTCCACACCCCACACCGAGCCCAGTGTGAAGGGGTTCGTGGGACAGCTTTCGGGATATTTCGAGTTGGCCGGGGCGTCGGGGCGGATCCGGCCGGACGCATTGTTGGGACAGAAGGTCTCCGTCCGCTTCGCCACCACCTTGCCGCGCCCGTCGGTGAGGGTGACCTGGACGAAGCCCGGCAGGCCGGAGAAGTCCTTCACCAGACCCGCCGGAAGCGTCCTGGTCCGGGTCTTCTTCCCCTCCCGGATGATCTGCTTGGCGACGACGGGGTCCTTGTAGGACTTACGCGTCACGTTGAACTCAAGGGGACTGCCATCGGCTGTGATGTACGTACCAAGGTCCAGGTACACCCCCGATTCGCCTTCCCACCGGTCGAGGGTCACCGAGGTGGACGCGGCAATCAGACGCAGCTTGGGTGAGGACTCCGCCGCTTTGCCGACGGGCGCGGCGCCAGCCACCCCTGCGACCACGGTGAAGGCTGCGGTGGCGGCGAGCGCCGAACGCCATAAACGACTGCGGTGCTGTCTGGTCATCAGTTCCTCGTTTGCGAGTGCCACTTGGACATGAGGCTGAACAGGCGGCGCACGGGCAGACCATCGACCGGCTACGGTCCGACGGGTGCTGTGCGGAATCGTGGGCCGGCCTGTGAGATCGGGGGAAACCTCCACGGGTTGCCTGCCGACTCGCAAGTTCCTGATCGTTGTCCGGAAACAGATCGCGGATCGCGGATCAAGCCGTCCGAGCGCCATTTCCGCCCCGTGGACGCTCGGTTGTGGTACAGCACAGCCGCGAATGAAGTGGCGGGGCCGACGACTCGGGTGGCGACATCCGCTTCGGCGTACGCGATGTCGAACTGCACGCCATCGACTCGGAGCGGCCCTCGGTGTCCTATAGGGACCCGGAGACGGGCGAGCGCCGACGCATCGACTGCGATGTCATCGCGGGCTGCGACGGCGCACACGGCGTGACGCGCGCCTGCCTGCCGCCGGAGCACATCACCGTCGCCCGGCACGACTACGGCATCGGCTGGCTGGCTCTCCTCGCCGAGGCACCGCCGTCCTCCGACTGCGTCGTCTTCGGCGTCCATCCGCGCGGCTTCGCCGCCCATATGGCCCGAAGCCCCCACGTCACCCGCTACTACCTCGAGTGCCCGCCCGGCGACGACCCGGACAACTGGCCGCACGAGCGCGTGTGGTCCGAGCTCCACACCCGGCTGTCGGTGGACGGGGCCGGGCCGCTCGCCGAGGGACGGCTCATCGAGAAGCGGGTACTGGACATGCACAACTACGTTGTCGAGCCGATGGCATACGGACGGCTGTATCTGGCGGGCGACTCGGCCCACCTTGCGGCGCCGATCGCCGCGAAGGGCATGAACCTCGCGCTGCACGATGCGCTGCTGCTCGGCGACGCGCTCGTCGCGTACTGCGGCAAGGGCGACGAGAGCGGTCTGCGCGGCTACTCAACGGCCTGCCTGCGGCGCGTGTGGCAGTACCAGGAGTTCTCGCAGTGGCTCTCCGAGGTGCTGCACGGGGCCTCGTCGGGCGACCCGTTCCGGGCGGGCTCCGCGGCCGCCCGGCTGCGGCGGATCCTCGGTTCGCCCGCCGCCGCGGCCACCTTCGCCGAGTTGTACATCGGCAAGGACACCGACTACTGACTCCCCCCGCGGACTGGCTGGGCACCCACGTACTGGCGCAGGTGCTGTGCCGTCAGAGTGTCCGACGAGGCCACGAGATCGGCGGGCGTACCGGTGCAGACCACACGCCCGCCGTCGTGGCGACCGCCCGGACCGAGGTCGATCAGCCAGTCTGCGTACGCCATCACGGCCTGATGGTGCTCGATGACGACGACCGTGTTGCCCTCGTCGACCAGCCGGTCCAGCGGGGCGAGCAGTTTGTCCACGTCGGACAGGTGCAGGCCTGTGGTCGGCTCGTCGAGGATGTACGTCGAGGACTTCTCGGCCATGTGAATGGCCGGCTTGAGCCGCTGCCCCTCACCACCGGAGAGCGTGTTCAGCGGCTGACCGAGGCGCAGACAGCTCAGACCGACGTCGGCGAGCCGCCCGAGAATCGTGTGTGTCTCGGACATCCCTATGAGAAAACCTGTCGCTAGAGTTCTACGTTCTATCTACTGTGAGATACATGTTCTGTGTCGCCTCAGAGCCCGGTTTCCGCGAAACAGTGAGGTAGCCCCTGTGAAACTCACGATCGACGACGCACACGCCCCCTTGTTCACCATCGGGCAGGTGTCGGACATGCTCAGCGTCGAGCAGGCATTCCTGCGGCGCCTCGATCAGCAGGATGTCGTGCGCCCGGCGCGATCCCAAGGCCGACAGCGCCGGTACAGCCGCCATCAGATCGATCAGGTGGCCGAGGTGCGGACCCTGATGGGTGAGGGGCTGACCCTGGCCGGTGTCCGCCGGGTGATCGAGCTACAGGCACGAGTGGTCGAGCTCGAGGCCGAGCTCGCTCAAGAGCGGGCGCGCCGGCCACCCCGAACGGGCACCGAGCCGCGCTGAGGGAGCAGCGCCGCCAGGATGGCGGAGAGGAGCCCGGTCCGTGGCGGTCGCGTTTCTGAGCCATATTTTCGGCTCGAGCGGGCACGCGGGAGGTACGGGGGCCGCACCGCTGCTGCCTCGGCGAGGACACTGGAGACGTTGGGAAGGATCGGCAGCTGCGGGCGTCCGCACGGGGCGGAGCTCGGGACTGGGCAAAGCTGGCGGCAGACGGACGGAGGGCCTGGGATGTGTGCGATCGAATCCTTCCCGGGCGACCCCGCCCGGCCGGCGGGAAGCACGTCCCAGCCGGGCGGCCTGTTGGATGTATTGAGCGTCGCCGCCGTGGTGCTGGATGCGGACGGCCGGATCGTGCTGTGGAGCCCGCAGGCCGCGAAGTTGTTCGGGTACACCGCCGACGAGGCACTCGGCCGGTACGCAGGCCGCTTGCTGGTGCATGAGCAGCACCTGGAACTGGTGCGCCGCCTGTTCGCCGAGGTCATGGCAGGCCATGGGGGCTGGGCAGGCGTCTTTCCCGTGCGGCACAAGGACGGCAGCACGCTGCTGGTGGAGTTCCGCAACATGCGGCTGGAGGACGACCAGAAAGACCACTATGCCCTCGGCCTGGCCACCGAGCAGACGACGCTGCGGAGCGTGGAGCGAGACCTGGCGCTGTCCACCCGGCTGATCTCTCAGTCCCCGATCGGGCTGGCGGTCGTGGACACGGATCTGCGGTACGTCATGGTCAACCCGGCGCTTGAGCGCATCAACGGTCTGCCCGCTGCCGAGCATGTTGGCCGGCATGTCCGTGAGGCCGTGCCGTTCTTGGACACCGAGGCCATCGAGTCCGCAATGCGCGAGGTCCTCGCCACCGGCATTCCGATCCTTGACCGGGAGTTCGTCGCGCGCACCCCGGCCGACCCGGACCGAGAGCACGCCTGGTCAGTCTCGTTCTACCGACTGGAGTCCTCCAACGGGAGAGTACTTGGGCTGGCCAAATCAGTCGTCGACGTCACCGAGCGGCACCGCGCCACGTCCGAGGCTGCCCAGGCTCGGCAGCGCCTCTCGCTCGTCGCCGACGCATCCATACGTATCGGCACCACGCTCGACCTTGACCAGACTGCCCGTGAACTCGCCGCGGTGTCGGTACCCGAGCTGGCCGACGTAGCCGCGGTGGATGTGCTCGACAGCGTCCTGAACGGCCGCTCGCCCGTCGTGATACACGAAGGTCCCGCGGTATTCCGCGCGCTCGCCGTGGCCGCCTCGGAACCCACCGATGCCGTACGCGCAGCTGATCAGCCCGGTGAGGTTGCCCGGTACGAGGCCGACCGGCTGGTCACCCACTGTGTGAATACCGGTCGCCCGGTCCGCGTGTCCCGGGTGCAGCGCGACGATCTGTCGCGTATCGCCAGCAGCCCCGAAGCCGCCGGGTTGCTGGCCGACGCCGGCGTGCACTCTTACCTGGCCGTGCCACTGATCGCTCGCGGCGAAGTCCTTGGCGCCCTGGACCTGAAGCGCACCCGCAACCCGGAGCCGTTCAACGCTGACGACGAGGTCCTGGCCGGCGAGCTCGCCGCTCGGGCTGCCGTGTGCATCGACAACGCCCGCTGGTACCGGCAGGTGCGCAACACCGCTCTCACCCTCCAGCAAAGCCTTCTCCCACAGCAGCCACCGGACCAGCCCGGTCTGGAGATTGCCTACCGCTACCAGCCCGCCGAGGCCGCGATTGAGGTCGGCGGCGACTGGTTCGACGTCATCCCACTGACGGGCGACAAGACCGCACTCGTCGTCGGCGACGTCATGGGCAGCGGCATCAGCGCGGCCGCCACGATGGGTCAACTCCGCACCGCGACCCGCACGCTGGCCGAACTCGACCTCGACCCTGCCGAGGTGCAGCGCCACCTCGACCGCATCACCGACCGCATGGGGCAGACCATCACCACCTGCATCTACGCCGTCTACGACCCGCACCAGGGCCAGTGCCTCATCTCCAGCGCCGGACACCTCCCGCCCGCCCTGGTACGCCCCGGCCGTCCCCCCGAACTGCTCGACCTGCCGACCGGCGCCCCGCTGGGCGTGGGCGAGGTCGCCTTCCACACCACGACAGTCACACTGCACCCCGGCGACGAACTGGTCCTCTACACCGATGGCCTCGTCGAGACACGCGACCAGGCCATCGATGAACGCCTGGACGCTCTCCTTGCCCTCCTCGCAAAGCCCCAGCGATCCCTCGAGGAGACCTGCGACGTGCTGCTGCATGCGTTGCGCCGGCCGGGAGACCACGACGACGTGGCCCTGCTCATCGCCCGAGCGCGCCCCAGTGCCGTGACCGGGGAGACGACGCCGACCTGACGCCCGCCGCGCGCGAGCCCTCGCCATTGCTCACAGTGGGGGTATGAGCACAGACGACAGGAGCATCCTGGACAGCGCACGCGTCGCGACCAGGCTGCCCGCCCAGGACCTGGAGCGAGCACGGCGGTTCTACTCCGAACAGCTCGGTCTCGAGCCGGTGGACGAGCGGCCCGGTGGGCTGCTGTATCGCTGCGGAGGCGTGGACTTCGCCCTGTTCCAATCGGCGGGAGAGTCACCCGGCACCTTCACTCAGATGGGGTGGGAGGTCGACGACATCGAGGCGGTCGTGTCGGAACTCGAACGGCGCGGCGTGGTGTTCGAGGAGGTCGACCTGCCCGGGCTGCGGACCAGGGATGGGATCGCCGAGATCGACGGGAACTACCCGAGCAAGGGCGCAAGGGGTGAACGCGGCGCCTGGTTCCGCGACAGCGAGGGGAACATGCTGGGTGTCGGAGAGCCGGTCGTCTGAGCGGGCCGCCCGGCTCGGAGAACCGGGCGGCCCGCACCCCGCTACGACGTGGGCAAGACCGTCAAACGCGAACCCAGCCTCATCGCACGTCAAGGATCCCGAGGACAAAGGACAAGCTCAGAAACCGGACGGCGCGAGCACGGCCTTGTAGTGCGTCAGGTCCCACGCATTGCGTCCGTACCCGATGGAGATGAAGATGTCCGAGGTCCGGCCGCGGTGAACTCACCTGCACAGCGGCACATTTGGCGACCCCTCAGCTCCTGCGCGGGCGATGCACCCTGGCGCTGCCGGACTGCAGGTGATGGGAGTTCCGTCAGGACGAAACCCGCACGCCGCGCGGCATACCGGACGGTGCGCCGCACCGCTCCCGTTCGCGGCGGGCAAGCGCGTCATCGTCCTCATGGAGATGACGCGTTGACGTATCTCAGTGACCCGCGAGGAGCTTCACGGCCACGACCCCTGCGCCGATCGCAGTGTCCAGAAGGCCTGAGGTGAGTGCGCTCAGCGGCCCGTTGCCCATCCGCAGGCCGGTCCGCCAGCCCAACAGGAACAGGCCCGCCACTCCCACCCCGGCGCTGATCAGCAGCGCGGTGACCAGCACCATCAGGCCCAGTGCCGACATTCCGATCAGCACCAGTGGCCCCACGGCGCTCAGCAGCAAAGGGCTGGAGACATGCATTGCCGTCCGGATCTCCGCCCGGTTCGCGCCGCGTCCGCTCATGGCCCGGTGCGCCTGCTCGTCCGCGACGATCGTGGCCAGCCAGACCCCGAGCGCTGTCACAGTCACCGTGAGCGACGCTTCGGCGTGGTCGGTCGCTTCCGCCTCGGCGAGGGTGACCACGACAGCGGTGAGGGTGATGGTCGCGTAGATCCGTTCCTTGAGTCGCGCGGCCGCGGTGTCGCCGGCGCGTGCGGCGGTGGACTGCGACTTGGGGGCGACCGGTCGCGGCTCGGGGTCCGGAGTCATGCGTGCACCCTTCCGCCGTGAAACCACGTACCCAAAACGCACATCTCAGGAACAAACGGTAGCCGAACGGGCGGAGTGCAGCCGTATATCCACGACCACATTGGTCCAGACTTATTGACGGCAGGTCTGGACCACTTTACGTTGCCGGGTACCGGGTGCCGAAACGACGGACCATCGGGATCGATCCCGAACCTTTGCCGACTCGGTGACAGCCAGACATCGCGGGGAGGGAGCACAGCATGATCGGTCGTTGGTTACGTCTGCTGGCGGTCGGCCTGGGGGTGGCCTGCCTCGTGCAGATGCTGGTCGCCGCGGCGCCAAGTGCACCGCGGGCTGACACATGCGCGGTCAAGTCGAAGCCCTCGGGCAAGGTGCTCCAGGGGTACTGGGAGAACTGGGACGGCGCGGCGAACGGCGTTCACCCGCCGTTCGGATGGACACCGATCACCGACACCCGCATCCGCGATCACGGCTACAACGCCGTCAATGCGGCATTCCCGGTCATTCGCTCGGACGGCACTGTCCTGTGGGAGGACGGGATGGACACGACGGTGAAGGTCGCAACCCCGGCCGAAATGTGCCAGGCCAAGGCGGCCGGTCTCACCATCCTGATGTCCATCGGCGGTGCGACGGCCGGTATCGACCTCAGCTCCAGCACCGTCGCCGACCGTTTCGTCCGGACGGTGGTGCCGATCCTGAAGGCGTACAACTTCGACGGCATCGACATCGACCTCGAGACAGGCCTCATTGGCAGCGGCAACATCAACCAGCTGTCGACATCGCAGGCCAACCTCATTCGCATCATCGACGGCGTGCTCGCCCAGATGCCCCCCAACTTCGGCCTGACGATGGCGCCCGAGACGGCCTACGTCACCGGCGGCAGCGTGGCATACGGCTCGATCTGGGGCGCGTACCTGCCAATTGTGAAGAAGTACGCGGACAACGGCCGGCTCTGGTGGCTGAACATGCAGTACTACAACGGCAGCATGTACGGATGCTCCGGCGACTCGTACTCGGCCGGCACGGTCCAAGGTTTCACCGCCCAGACGGACTGCCTGAACAAGGGACTGGTCGTCCAGGGGACCACGATCAGGGTCCCCTACGACAAGCAGGTTCCGGGTTTGCCGGCACAACCAGGCGCCGGAGGCGGCTACATGTCGCCGAACCTGGTGTCGCAGGCCTGGAACAACTACAACAACGGGTTGAAGGGCCTGATGACCTGGTCGATCAACTGGGACGGGTCGAAGGGATGGACGTTCGGGAACAACGTCAAGGCTCTGCAGCGCCGCTGAAGTGTGCCGATCTCAGGGTTCACTGCTCGCGCATGCCCCAGGGTGAGCCGTACTCGGTCAGCAAGTCCAGGAAAGGCCGGGCGGGGAGGGCCTCGGGGCCGAGGACGCCGCTGCCGGACCAGGTGCCGGAGGCGATCAGTTCCAGGGCCACGACGGGGTTGATGGCGGTCTGCCACACGACCGCCTGGCAGCCGTACTCGCGCATGGACCACTGGTTGTCGACCACGTGATACAGGTAAACCTCGCGCGGGCGGCCGTCCTTGGTGCCCTTGACCCAAGTGCCCGCGCAGGTCTTGCCGTGCATGCGCTCTCCGAGGGCTGCCGGGTCCGGCAGGCAGGCGGCGACCACGTCGCGCGGGGAGACGTGGACCGTGCCCGGTCCGTCCGCCGCGGGCACCGGCACCGGATCTGTGCGATCGAGGCCCAGTAGGTGCAGCGTCTGCAGCGTACGGATGAAGTCCTCGCCGAGGCCGTACTTGAAGGTGACGCGTCCCGCGTCCACCCAGCGCGGCACGAGCAGGACCTCCTCGTGCTCGACGTTGACGCACTCGACGGGTCCGATCCCCTCGGGGAAGTCGAAGACCTCGGGCTCGCTGAAGGGGGCGGTGGTGAACCAGCCACGGCCGGCCTCGTGGACGACGGGCGCATTGAGGCATTCCTCGATGGTGGTCCAGATGCTGAACGAGGGCGCGAAGTCGTAGCCGTCGACCGTGAGGTTCGCACCGTCACGGATGCCGATCTCCTCGATCTCGTCGAAGAGTTCATCGGCGGCGTGCCGGGCGAAGACGTCGGACAGTCCCGGCTCGACGCCGATGCCGACGAGGGCGAGGGATCCGGCCTTCTCCCAGTCCGCGGCGCGCTCGAACTGGGTGTCGCCGAGCTTGACGCCGCAGAGCTCGTAGGGGCGCTCCGGGTGCGGGCGGGACAGCGACATCGCCATGTCCAGGTAGTGCGCCCCGGCGGCCAGGGCCGCCTGGAACAGCGGCATCACGAAGCGGGGGTCGGTGGCGTTGAGCAGGATGTTGCAGCGCTGCCGGTGCAGCAGAGAGGTGACGGCGGCCTCGTCGCTCGCGTCGATCCGTTCGGCGCTGAAGCGGCCGTCCGGCTCCAGTGCCGCGACGGCGGCTTCGGCGCGGGAGAGGTCATAGTCGGCAACGACCACGTGGTCGAAGAAGGACCGGCGGGCCGCGATCCGGGTAATTGCGGTGCCGACGCCGCCGGCCCCCACGAGAAGAACACGCATGGCCAAACTCCATTTCCAGGCACGGCGTGCAGGGCGCTGCTGATGGGCGCGGTGCCTGTTGGACCCGATCCAACGCGTACACCATTGTTAACGTCAATGCTGTTGGCATAAGGTCGATGGGGTCATGGCGATGGTCGTGGAAGGAGCGTGCCGTGCCCAAGCCCGTGGTACCGGAGGAGTCCCGGAGACGGCGGCGTCCCACGAAGAACGGCGCGGTGCTCTCGGAACAGCTGATCGTGGAGACCGCGCTGCGCATGCTGCGGGAGCACGGGAGCGCGGGCCTGACCGTCCGCCGCCTCGGCACTGCCCTGGGGGCGGACCCGAGCACGCTGTACCGGTACTTCAGCGGCATCGACGACCTGACGCTCGCCATCGGGAACGTGCTCGTGGGACGTGCGCTGGCGGGGTGGCGGGGCACTGGCGACTGGCGTGCCGACCTGTGGGAGCTGGGGCTGCGCATCCACACCGCGTATCTCGGACATCCCCAGGCGGCTGTGCTGACCGCCAGCCGGGTGAGCGGCAAGGGCTGGGAGGTGGCGGCTGACGAGACGATCCTGGGGCTGCTGCGCACAGCCGGCTTCGCGGACGCCGACGCGGTCCGGATCTATCAGGCGTTCATCGACCAGAGCCTGGCATTCGCCGCGCTGGACGCAGCCTCACTGGCGCTGCCGGCGGCGGCACGCGCGGCGGACGAGGAGGTCTGGCAGGCCACCTACGCCAGGCTGCCCGCCGCGACCCATCCGCACATCGCAGCGACCGCCCACCTGCTGGTCGTCCGGATGAACCAGAGCGCGTATCCCACCGCGCTGGAGATGCTGCTGGACAGCGCATCAGCCCAGCTCAGCCAGGCACAACGCGGGAACGAACGGCGGCGGAGGCGCGAGCCGGGGCGGAGGTAGGGGCGGGGGCGGGGGCGGCTGAGCCTGCGCTGGGCCCCCGGCCGCACCCGCAGGCCCTGGTCAGCCGGGCCAGGTTCCGGTCAGGCGGTGCACGGTGCTGGCACCGCCGCGGTCGACCGCAGCCTTGACCGCGGCGAAGATCGCGCCTTGCAGCGTGGCGGCGATCAGAACTTCCGGCCAGCTGCGGTCCTGGTCGGTGGCGTCCGGGGCATCTTCGTCATGACCGATGGCCTTCCACACTTGCTTGAAGACCGCGCTGGCGACCGCACCGCTCACGGCGCCCATCGCAAAGCCGACCGGCTTGTAGGCAACCTTCGACGCTTGCATCAATTCCTCCTGCTGCGTCGGACGAGGACCATCACGCCGAGCGCGGCGACGCCGGCGGTGATGAGCAGGATCCGGTTACCGCGCGCCAGTTCGGCCGCCTGACCCGCCCTTGCTTGCACCGGCGCCGGAGTGCTGTCCTCGATCTTCTCTCCCAGGACGTGGGCGGTCTCGGTCAGGTGCTGCTTTGCGTGCGCGGCCTTCTCACGCACCGGCTCGGGGGTCTTGTCCTGGGCCCTGTGCAGAGCGTGGGCGGCCTTGTCCTGCACCTGGCTCTTCACCTTCGCCGCCTTCTGCTGTGCCTGTGCTTTGACATCCGCCTTGCCGGCCAGCGCTTCGACCGTCTGACCAAGCTCCTCGCGGGTGACCTCCACCTGCTCACGCAGTTCCTCAGTGGTGGGCGTGGAGTCGTTCTGGGACTTGTCCGTCATCGGTGTGCCCTCTCCTTGATCTCGGCCACGTCGGCCTTGACACTGTCGATGGCCTGCTCGGGGGCGGGCGGGACGGCCTGGCTCACCTGCTTCTTGCCCACGGCGGCGAGCACGGCCGCCACCGCAATCAGGACGGCGGCTACGACAAGCGCCGCTAGCCACAGCGGCCAGACCAGGTCCAGCGCCACGATCGCGGTGGCCGCAAGCGCCTGCAGGGCGATGAAGCCGATCACTCCGGCTCCGCTGAACAGACCTCCGCCGATCCCGAACCGCTTACCCTTTTGCCTCATCTCCGCCTGCGCAAGCCGCAACTCCTGCCGCATCAACTGAGAGATCTGCTCAGACGCCTGCTTGACCAGATCGCTCACCGAGGCCTCGGTGTCCTGCCGCAGCGGCGGATGGTCCACTGACCTGCTCATCGTCGTGACCCGCCTTTCGTTGCTCGACCGGCATCCACATCCCGGCTCAGTCGCTGCCCATCTCCTTGCGCTCCTCCTCACTCCATTTGCGGGTGTCACGGGGCTGGACGTAGGGCTCCTCGCCCTCGGGGTGGCCGCCGATGATCGCGCGTTCACGGGCCAACTCCGCGTCGAATTCCAGACCCAGCAGGATCGCCAGATTCGTGATCCACAACCAGACCAGGAAGACGATCACCCCGGCCAGGGTGCCGTAGGTCTTGTTGTAGGAGGCGAAGTTCGCCACGTACAGCGCGAAGCCGGCCGAGGCGATCATCCAGATCACCAGGGCCAGGAAACTGCCCGGGGTGACCCACTTGAAGCCACGGCCCCTCGCGTTCGGCGACGCCCAGTACAGGATCGCGATCATGATGGTGACCAGCAGGACCAGGACCGGCCACTTGGCGATCGACCACACCGTCAGCGCCGTGTCCCCCATCCCGATCGCCGTACCCACCTGCTTGGCAAGAGCGCCGGTGAACACGACGAGCAGCGCGCTGACGCACGCCATGATCATCAGCACCAGCGTCAGAGCCAGGCGCAGGGGCGTGACCTTCCACACCGGCCGTCCCTCGGGGATGTCGTAGACGGCGTTGGAGGAGCGTATGAACGCGGCCACGTACCCCGACGCCGACCACAGCGCAATCAGCAGACCGACAATCGCCAGGATGGATCCGGTGCCGCTGCTGGCCTGCAGCTGCTCGACCGCGCCTGTGATGATGTCGCGGGCTGAGCCGGGGGTGAGCTGCTTGAGGTTGTCGAGGATGCTCTTTGTTGCCGACTCACCCGCGATCCCCACCAGCGAGACCAGCACCAGCAGTGCGGGGAAGAGTGCCAGCACCCCGTAGTAGGTCAGCGCGGCCGCCCGGTCGGTCAGCTCGTCGTCCTTGAACTCCGCCACCGTCCGCCGAAGCACCGCCCACCACGACTTCTTGGGCATATCGGTTGGTTCGCTCGGCGCATCCCGCTCCACCTGCGGATCGGGCCCCACATCCCTGTCCGTCCGGGCGCCCGCTCCCCCGGCTCCGGGCTCATGCCGGCCATCCTGGGGGTGCGCATCCTCGCGCCTGCGTCGCTGAATCCCTGCCATGACATTGCGGGTAGCCGCAAGCCCACGTCACGAAACGCCATGTAAGGCTGTAAATCATTTCGGGCGCGCCGCCGGATTATTCACACTCAAGCGGGTGCCCGAATTGCAGGCCTTCAAGGATTTGCGTGATGTTCGGGGTCGGCGGGGTACCCCGAAGCAGTGAAGGTGGTCCGTCGCCCCCAGGAGGTGACGTCAATGAGCCGCACCGACACCGAGAGCCCTGGACAGCAGTACGACGCCACCCCCTATCTGCCCGACCATGGCGGCATTCCGGCACACCGACGCGCCGCGGCGGAGTGCCAGGGCTGCCCGCTGTTCGAGAACGCCACGCAGAGCGTGTTCGGAGCGGGAAACCCGGCGGCGCGGATCATGCTCGTCGGGGAGCAGCCCGGCGATCAGGAGGACCGGCAGGGCGAGCCGTTCGTCGGACCCGCCGGGGGCCTCTTGAGGAAGGCGCTGCGGGAGGCGGGCATCGACGTGGAGGAGGCGTACGTGACCAATGCGGTGAAGCACTTCAAGTTCACCGAGGCGCGGGGCAAACGCCGCATCCACAAGTCACCGGACCTGCGTGAGATGACCGCCTGCCGCCCCTGGCTGGCGGCGGAGCTGCGCATAGTCGGCCCGGATGTGGTCGTCGCGCTGGGTGCGACCGCCGGTAAGGCCCTGCTGGGAACGTCGTTCCGGGTGAGCAAGGAGCGGGGCGGGCTCATCCCGCTCCCCGGCGAGCAGCCGAAGGCGTACGTCGTGGCGACGCTTCATCCCTCGGCCGTCCTGCGCTCGGACGACCGCGAAGCCGCCTACACCGGCCTCGTCGCGGACCTGCGGGTGGCGGCCGAGGCACTCCACCGGGCGCCACGATGACCCGGCCGGGGTGATACCCGGCCGGTAGTGGGTACCCCTGCAAGTCGCCGAATACCCGCGCGGCAGACAGGCTGCCCCGCGGATCCGGTGAGAGGAGACGCAGTAATGAGCACGGTGCAGGAAACGGTCGAGGTCGAAGTCCCCGTCCGCACCGCCTACAACCAGTGGACGCAGTTCGAGGAGTTCCCGAACTTCATGGAGGGCGTCGAGGAGGTCAGGCAGGTAGACGACGTACACAACCACTGGACCACCAAGATCGGAGGCGTACGACGGGAGTTCGACACCGAGATCGTCGACCAGCTCCCGGACGAGCGCATCGCCTGGCGCACCATTGGCGGCGACACCCAGCAGAAGGGCATCGTCAGCTTCCAGCGACTGGACGACACGCACACACGCGTGCGGCTCGTCATGGACGTCGAACCGAGCGGGGCGGCGGAGAAGACCGCGGACATGGCCGGGTTGATCGACCGGCGTGTCAAGGGCGACATGCGCCGCTTCAAGGAGTACATCGAGCAGAGGGGCGACGAGACCGGCGCATGGCGCGGCCGCGTCAAGCCCCTATGACACCTGCCGCGCGCACGCCCCGCGCCGCGTGCTTTGACGCTCAGGGCAGGTGAGCTGGACACGGCGCGGGGTGGCAAGGCAACCGGGCAGCTCACCGCCGAAGCACCCGCCGGTCCGTTGACCGGCAGGATCGAGACCACCAACCGCCCCGCGGACCGGGCCTACCGCAAGGGCGCGCCCGTCAGGGGAATTACGTGCGCTGATGGGAGCCGAAGTCTGTCGCGGCCGCCCCAGGGCCCCGGGGCGGCCGCGTAGGACCCCGACATTCCCCCACTGTCGGTCACGGCACAGCAGGATCGAGCACGACGGGCAGCTCCGCGAGACCGCGGAAGGCGGGGAACGGAACCTCCATCCAGCGCGCCTCACTCGCCGGGTCGGCCAGGGCCAACCTCGGGAAACGGCTGAACAGACCGGTGAGAGCGAGTTGCATCTCCAGTCTGGCCAGAGGCGCTCCCAGGCAGTAGTGACTGCCGTGCCCGAACCCGAGATGGGCACTTTGCCCGTTCTCCGGTCGCGTCACATCGAACTGGTCCGGGGAATCGAATTTCAGCGGGTCGCGGTTGGCCGAAGTGAGCGCGATCTGAACCAGCGCGCCCTTCGGAATCCGCGTCCCGGCGATCTCTACATCCTCGGTTGCGTAACGGAACGTCGCGCTCTCCACCGAGCCGTCGTAGCGCACCAGCTCCTCCACCGCCGGCCCGACCAGCTCCGGGTTCTCCTGAACGGCGCGGAGCTGCGCAGGATTGGCGAGGAAGTGGTAGACGGCGTTGCCGATGAGCAAGGCGGTCGTCTTGTGGCCGGCGAACATCAGCAGAAACGCTGTCGAGATCAGCTCACTCTCGGTGAGCCCGCCGTCATTGTCCCGGGCTACGGTGAGGGCGCTGAGCAGGTCCTCACCCGGGCTGCTGCGCTTACGCGCGAGGAGGTCCGCGAAGTACGCGTGCAGGCTCTCTTCCGCCTTCTGCTGGGCCTTCTTGGATTCCTCGCCGAACCCGGTGTTGGCCACCGTGGTGGACCAGACCTGCACCTGAGACCGCTCGTCCGGCGGCACGCCGAGCAGTTCGCAGATCACGGTGATCGGCAGCGGGAACGCGAACGCGGGCAGCAGGTCGACCGGTTCCCGGGTCGGGCATCCATCCAGCAGCTTCTCGACGACGTCCTGGATCCGGGGCCGCAGCGCCTCCACGCGGCGCGGGGTGAATTCGGAGTTCACCAGCTTGCGCAGCCGGGTGTGCTTCGGCGGGTCGGAGTTGAGCATGTTGTCGTCCAGAGCCACGGACGAGTCACCGAAGATCCTTCGGTAGGCGTCCATGGCGCCGTACATGTCTTTGCTCAGCCGTGGATCCGACAGGGCGGCCCGCGCGTCCTCGTACCGCGTGATCAGGTACGTGTCGATCCCGTGCGGCGGCCGCATGGGGCAGACGGGCGCCTCATCCCTGAGGTGCGCGTAGACGGGGTGCGGGTTCCGTCTGAACTCGGGCGTGCACCGCGCGGCTGCGGCGACAGGGTCTTCCACGGTGGTCACGGACGGCTCCTGAGGTCGAAGAGGGTCTCGGCGTTGCCGCCGAGGATGAGCTGCCGGGACGCCTTGTCGATCGGCAGCTTCTCGATCATGCGCATGAACTCCTCAAGTGGCACGGACATCGGCGGTGAGTCGGTGCCGAAGAGCAGCCGCTCCGGCCCCAGTACCTCCGCGTTGAGGCCCAGGTGCGCGGGGCTGAATGTGCTGGTGTCGACGTACATGCGCTGCAGCGCCGCGGCCGGGTCGGCCGCCGGCGGGGCGGAGGGCGGCGCCGACGGCGCGCCCCCGCCCCAGTGCCGGGGACGCGCCGCCGTCTGCAGACGTTCCGGCAGCAGTGCCAAGGCGCCGCCGCCGGTGGCACCGATCAGTCGCAGGCCCGGATACTTGTCCAGCCATCCCGCGAACGCGATCATGGCCATGCCCATGGTGATGTCGCCGAACCGGCCGATCTGCTCGACGAAGCCGAAGTCGTCGACCCGCTCGGTGCCGATCGGTTCGGCCGGGGCGTGCACCAGGACCGGCACTCCCATCTCGGCGGCCAGTGCGAAGAAGGAGTCGGCTCGCGGAGAGCCGAGCAGCTCGCCGTGGACACTGGAGGTGGTGATCAGGCCGACGAAGGCAGGGTCTGCCAGCGTCTCCCGGACTCCTTCCAGGTGATCGTCGTCGCCGAACGGGTTGACGTACACGTACCCGCGCAACTGGTCCGGGAACGAGGCGATCAGGCCCGACATCCAGGCGTGGAAGCCTCGCAGCCGGTCTCGTGGCTGCGCGTAGTTGTCGACGCCGGGGACTCGCGCCATCGCGCCGGCGCCGACCGGACTGCCGATGATGGTGAGGTCGATCCCGGCCTGAGCGCGGGCGGCGAGCATTCCGTCGACGTCGGTCAGGCTGGGGGGCATGGGGAAACGTCGGGCGGCCTCCGGTGGGGACAGATGCCCGTGGATGTCGATGATCACGTGTGAGCTCCCGGGTTCGGTGTGAGGGCATGGGTGACCGCGACACAGTCCTCGTCGCCGAATCCCTGTTCGGTAGCGCGGTCGTGGGTCTCCGCGGCTGCGACTGCGAGCGGGAGTCGCAGCCCGGCCGCGGCGGCCTGGTCCGCGACGAGCATGAGGTCCTTGGCCATCAGGCGCAGCCGGAAGTCCGGCTTGTCGAAGTGCCCGGCTGCCAGGCGCTTCGACTTGAAAGCCATGACCGGCGAGGCGAAGCCGCTGCCCGCGATCGTGCTGAGGACGAGTTTCCGGTCGAGTCCGGTGGCGGCCGCCAACTCGACGGCCTCGGCCAGAGCCTGCACCTCAATCCCCATCAGCAGGTTGAGGAGCAGCTTCATCCGCATGCCGGAACCGAGTTCGCCGAGGTGGACGACCTCCTTGCCCAGCAGTTCGAGCAGCGGCCGGCCCGCGGTGAAGACCCGCTCCTCGCCGCCGACGAACAGCCGCAGCTCGCCGGTGCGGGCGTGCTCCCGGTTGCCCAGCATGCCGACGTCCAGAACGGAGTGTGTGTTCCCGGTGAGGCGGACGACCTCTTCGGGGGCGACCGTGCTGGCGCAGACCAGGGCGCCGGGGTACGGGGCCCCGGTCAGGACCCCGTCCGGTCCCCGCAGCACGGCGCCGAGGGCTTCGCCGTCGGCAACGGTGCAGATGGCAGCGCTCGTGCCCTCGACGGCATCGGCCGGGTGGGCTGCGGCGAAGGCGCCGGCCTTGGTGAGCGGACCGGTCCGCTCCGCGGTGCGGTTCCAGACCCGTACCTGAATGCCCTGGTCCAGAAGGCGGGTGGCCAGGCCGGTGCCCATCGTGCCGAGACCGAGGACGGCGACAGGGCCGCTGGGGCGCGTCATGCCTTCCCTCCCACGGTCTCCTGAATGACCCGGAACCGCAGCGACTGGGTCTGGTCGACCCACTCGCGCAGCGGAGCCACCAGTGCGCGATGGTCCTCGCCCTGCTGCCATGCGAAGAAGTGCTCGGGCGTCTCCCACTCGCTGGTGATCACCCACTGCCGGGAGTCGTCGAGGGGTTCTCCCAGTCGGTCGACGAGGTGTCCGGGTACACGGGCGACGGACTTGCGTATCCGCTCGTACACATCCCGAAACCCTTGCTCGCCGCCCTCGATGACGTGGACTGCGTACACCACGGACAGCCTCTCGGCCGTTTGGCCCTTCTGCGCAGTGCTCATGTCTCCTCCTGATGGTGAGATCTGGCAGAACACGACTCCAACCGACTCATGGCTCCCGTGGCCACGCAACTCCGACGTGGGTACAGCCCAATGGAGACAAGGGCTCCGCCGCGTTTGCTAGCCCGTACGGGTGAGAGTCGAAGGGCCCCTTTCGGAGGTGATTCCGGACGCCTCACGTCACACCAACGGGGGGCCTCTTGGGCCTTGAGGATCGGTAACGGCCACACTGCTGCGACGCCGGCGCGTCCCGGAGAACGGCAGCCCGGGGGCAGCCGTGCTGCGCCCCTAGAACCGCGGAGCGTCCGCCACGGTCGGCGTCACCACGGCGCGGCGCGGCGACGAGCTCGGCGCGCTCTGCCGACGCGGCGCCGGGCTCTGCCGCCCCAGGAACTCAGGCCGGACAGTCGACCGCAGCTCTGCTCATTCGCTCGGTCGAGCCACGCCCACCATCAGCGAGACAACGCCTCCGCCGCCCCTCAAGACGACGGAGGCGGCGTCCTCGAGATGACGGAGGCGGCGTTCTCCAGGCGACGGGCAGCTCTCGTCGAGTTGCCCGGACGATGCCCAACCGGCGTCCCCTGACCGTCCGTTCACAGCGTGGTGCCGGTGTGACGTACGTCATGGGCGAGGTTGTGGAGAGTCTCCGCGGTGGGCATGGTCGTGTGGGATCGTCAGGGCCAGTTGTTACTCGCTGGTATTCGCGAGTTCCTTCCTGTTGCGCGTACCCCCCACCACACGCCCTGAGGTTTCCCACGTGCGTAAGTTGTCTGCCAGGCATGCCCTGTTGGCGGCTCTGGCCACCGTTTCCCTGCTCACCACCGGGTGTTCGACCGAGACCGGGGCTTCGTCCCCGGCCGCGGCCGGCGCCGATGCGCCGCGTCCCACCAGCATCGTGAGTTCCGCCCCCGACCCCGCGCGGCAGCTCGCCGTGGCCGGGACGCGCAAGGGGGCGCCGACCGCCGTCGCCCGTGCGGGCGAGGACGGGAAGGCGAAGAAGTCGCCGCTCAAGGTCGCGTCCTACGACCGCAGCAGCCGACGGGCCGTCATATCCGTTGCGGAGAAGGCGCAATCCGCGACCGCCTCCGCCGATGACGTCCCCGCCGTCGGGGACGTCATCGCCAGCGGGCCCGCGCCCGGGGCTCCCAACGGGCTGCTCGCCAAGGTCACCGACGTGGCCGGAAAGACCGGGAAGGGCACCGAGGTCAGAACCGAGCCTGCGACGCTCGGCGCGCTGCTCGGCGACGACAAGGCAGACGGGACCGTACCGGTGGACCCGGCGAGCGTCGACGTCGAGCCGTTGGTCCAGGGCGTGAAGGTCTCCTGGGCAAAGGCCGGGAACATCCATGTGGGCCCCGAGGGCGCGAAGGTGCCCCTGGGCAGCCTGCGGATCGACGTCGGGGGGTCGGTTCCGTTCCCGGTCACCGAGGGCGCTCCCGTGTCGGGGTCGGCGTCGGTCGCGGGCTATGTGCAGCTGGCCCCCGAGGTCGAGTTCTCGTACGACGGGTCCTCCGCTCTCACGCCGGACTCGGCGTTCCTGGGTCTCACCGGTGACTGGACGTCACAGTGGGAGCTGAAGGGCAGGGCGGCGGCGGACGGCAAGCCGGTGCGGATTCCTTTCGCCAAGCTTCACGCCGATCCCGTGATCCAGGTCGGGCCGGTGCCGGTCGTAGTGAACCTCGACCTCACGGCGTACATCCAGGTGGCCGCGAACGGCACCGTCAGCGTCGACGTCAAGCAAGACCTCAAGGGCGGCTTCCGGATCGGCGGCAGCTACTCGAAATCGGATGGCTGGAAGCCGGTCAGCACGTCCGACATGACCAGCACCCCGGTACAGGCGGAGGTTACGGCGGCGGGCACGGTCAAGGCTTCCCTCGGCGCCGAGGCCACAGTCGGGCTGTACGGCGCGGTCGGCCTCACCGCGGATCTCGCCCCGTACGTACGAGGCGAAGCCGGCGCCGAGGCCACGCCCGAGTCGGTTGTGGGGGCCTGGAAGATATACGGCGGCGTGGATCTGACGGGGTGGCTGCAGCTCCAGTTGTCCATCTTCGGCACGCCAGTCTTCGAGCACCGCATCCCGCTGGGCGCCCTGCACCGCGAATGGCTGCTGGCACAGGGCAAGGGCGTCGTCGCCTGACGCCCCTCGACGGGAACGAGGAGCCCCTGCCTGGGAGTCCGGCAGGGGCTCTTCAGTCACAGGCGCACGATGACCAGGGCGGTGTCGTCGGTGGCGCCGCCGGGCGCGAGCAGGTCGGCCGGCAGGGCGTCGGCGAGGCGGGAGGGCGTCGGCGAGGCGGGAGGCGGCGCTGAGCCCGCTGCGCAGTTGTCCTATGAGCCGGCCGCGGACAGGCCGTGGCCGACAACGTCGCCGATGGTGACCTCGATGCGGTCGCCGGTCAGGTCGACAAGGTCCCACCAGTCGCCGCACACGTTCAGCGCGTCGATGGCGGGCCGGTGGCGTACGGCCGCCCGGTGGCGCCCGATCTGCTCCCCCCAGAAGCTCGAATCACGCGACTGTGGAACTCAGCCAGCCGGCCACCGCTTCGGCGATCGGCTGCCCGGTCTGCAACTCCACGAAGCCGAACTGACCTCCCTGGTTGCACTCCAGGAACCACCAAGTTCCCTCCGAGTCCTCCGCGAAGTCGAAGGCGCCGTAGGCGAGTTTGGCGAGATCCTTGTAGGCGGCAACGGCGCGCGTGATGCGAACGGGCACCTCGACGGGTTCCCAGCTGTGTCCGGTGTCCCCGTACCGTCCATCCACCTGCCCAGGCTCCGAGACCTTCCGCGCGGCGAACTGCTCGTCACCGACGCTGGTCAGCCGGATGTCGGCGCGCTTGGGGATATATCGCTGCAGCAGCGTGGGACCGGCGGCAACACCGGCGAAGTCCGCGTCCGGCGGCACCAATGTGGTGGGCAGCGCCATCGGCGGATCGTTGGGCGGCTTGCCCGACACGGACTTCACCACTACGTGCCGGTACTGCTCCGCGAACTGACGCGCGATCTGCGGGTAGGTGGTGATGATCGTGGCCGGCACCGGGAACCCGCTCCGGTGGGCAAGGCGAAGCTGCCACGGCTTGTTACGCGCCTTCGCCGCAGCGCCGGGATCGTTCATCCAGCGTGCCGTGGTGCAGTCCAGCATCCCGTACAGCGCCTGCCCGCTTTCCGCGGACAGCCACGCGGATGGTTCCGCGGCGTGCGCCGCCGGCTCGTTGGGCCTGCGTATCCATATCGAACGCAGGCCACTCATACTCACCACACGCCCGCCCGCCGACAGATAGCCACGGAACTCGCCCCGCACATATTCCGCCGACAGAGCCCCCTCACCGGGAAGGTCACCGGGATCGAACCGCACCAGAGGAACGCCTCGGTCGTGCAGCTGAGCCACCACCATGTCCGCGGTCACATCCTGCTCGGAAGTCAGGATCAGCACCGTCATCGCGTACGGTCACTCAGTCGTCGAAGTGGGTCGCGGAACCGGCCTTCGAGGTGGTGGTGCCAACTGCCGCCAGCAACGCCTTGTCCATGATGGCCGGACGCCCGTCGGACAGAACGTTCAGCTGAAGGATGGGGTCGTACGCATACTGGTCGATCACCGGTGACAGCTCAGCCGGACGCGCATAGTTCCACACAAACGGTCTCATGCTTCTCTCCCTCCCCTACAGGGCCCGCCCACAGCCCCACTCATACCACGTAAGTAACAGTACGTATCAACCACGTAATGGTTTCATTACATACCGTCATAATTCGGAAGACTGTGGGCGCCAGACAGAGGGCAGATCCGGACAACTACTCCGCCAACTACGCGGCCAACCTCGCGAACGCACCCGCTCGCGCGGCTCGCTGACGCCTGCCTGACACCGAGATAGACGTCAGAACGAGCCATCGGGTGCACCGGAAGGCCGAGTGACCTGTGTCACCACTGCGTTCAGTCGGCCTGAGGGCTGTCAGACCAGCACAGCGGCCGCCGCGTTCTGAACCTGCCACTCATCCACCGCTGTTCTCACGGTGGGTGAGGTTCGCACCGGTGCGTGGGTCGAAGACGTGCATCCTCGATGTGTCCACCCACAGCTCGGCCTGGCTTCCCTCGCGGACCCGCGTTGCGGTGTTGAGCCGGACGACGATCTGGTGGCCGCTGCCTCCCGTCTCCGTGAGGCCTGAATCGGCGGCCAGCTCCTCCAGTTCCG
This sequence comes from Streptomyces sp. NPDC019443, assembly GCF_044389785.1. NCBI lineage: Bacteria > Bacillati > Actinomycetota > Actinomycetes > Kitasatosporales > Streptomycetaceae > Streptomyces > Streptomyces sp. NPDC019443. Next base: position 109,828 of record NZ_JBIRYJ010000015.1, on the reverse strand, counting down.
AGGTGGCGGTCGGCTGCCAGTCCTCCTCGGTGAAGTACGCGTAGACGTCCGAACCCAGGGACTCCACCACGTCCACGGTGGTGGTGAAGGTGGTCCCCGGCCGGCCCGGATCGATCAGTGCGGCGTCCTCGAAGGCTTCGGGCCGCAAGCCCACGATGAGGTCCCGGGGTGCGTTCTGGCGCTCCAGGCTACGGCGTACCTCGTCGGACAGGGGGATGTCTCCGACGATGGTGCGCAGCACGTTCTCCTCCAGGGTGGCGTAGAGGAAGTTCATGGCGGGTGAGCCGATGAACCCGGCGACGAAGAGGTTGCGTGGCTCGTCGTAGAGGTATTGCGGGGTGCCGACCTGTTGAACGATGCCGCTGCGCATGACGACCACGCGGTCCCCGAGCGTCATCGCCTCGGTCTGGTCATGGGTGACGTAGACGGTGGTCGTGCCCAGCCGCTGCTGGAGGCGGGAGATCTGGGTGCGCATCTGTACCCGGAGCTTGGCGTCGAGGTTGGACAGCGGCTCGTCCATCAGGAATGCCTTGGGATTGCGGACGATGGCGCGGCCCATGGCGACGCGCTGGCGCTGGCCACCGGAGAGGTTCGCGGGTTTACGGTCCAGATGAACCGTCAGATCGAGGATGCGTGCGGCTTCCTCCACCTTGGTTCTGACGGTGTTCTTGTCCACCTTGGCCAGGCGCAGCGCGAAGCCCATGTTTTCGCGCACGGTCATGTGCGGATAGAGGGCGTAACTCTGGAAGACCATGGCGATGTCGCGGTCCTTGGGCGCCTTGTCGTTCACGACCTGGTCGTCGATGCGGAGGGTGCCGTCGGTGATGTCCTCAAGTCCGGCGATCATGTTGAGCGTGGTGGACTTGCCGCAACCGGAGGGCCCGACCAGGATGACGAACTCCCCGTCGCCGACTGTGAGGTTGACGTCCCGCACGGCCAGGGCGCCGTCGGGAAACCTTTTGGTGATGCCCTCGAGAACGATCTCGGCCACGGTCGGTGCTCCTTGTCCTGACGATCGGCTGCTGCAGGTCAGCCCTTGACGGCCCCGGACGTCAGTCCGGCGACGATGCGCCGCTGGAACAGCAGCACGAAGACGATGATCGGAATAGTGATCACTACCGCGGCGGCGGCGATCGAACCGGTGGGCTGCTGGAACTGGCTGCTCCCGGTGAAGAAGGCGATCGCCGCCGGCACTGTGCGGGCCCTCGTTGTCGAGGTCAGGGAGATCGCGAACAGGAAGTCGTTCCAGCAGAAGATGAAGACGAGGATCGCGGTGGTGAACACGCCCGGCGCGGCCAGAGGCGCGATCACCAGCCGGAAGGCCTGGGCGGGCGTGGCCCCGTCGACCTTGGCGGCCTTCTCCAGATCCCACGGGATTTCCCGGAAGAAGGCCGAGAGGGTGTAGATCGCGAGTGGGAGGGAGAAGGTCATGTACGGGATGATCAGCCCCGGCCAGGTGTCGAAGATGCCCAGGACGCGCTCGATGTTGAACAGCGGGGACACCAGGGAGATCGGCGGGAACATCGCGATCAACAGGGACATGCCGATCAACAGCTTCTTGCCGGGGAAGCGCAGCCTTGCCACGGCGTAGGCTGCCATGGTGCCCAGCACAACGGCGATCACGGTGGCAATCAGAGCGATGCCGATCGAGTTGATGAGGGCACGGGTGAACTCCGAGGTCTCGAAGATGCCGCGGTAGTTCTCCAGCGTCCACTTCTCCGGGACGAAGTTGCCGTCGGTGAGGGTGCTGGGGTCCTTGAACGACAGCGCCGCGATCCACCAGACCGGGAACAGGGCATAGGCGATCACTACGGTGTTGGCGATGGCCCAGCCGGTGAGGTGCCGCTTGCCTGCGCTGGCCATCAGCGTCCCTCCTCCTGTGAGCCGGGGGCGGCAGCCCCGAAGAGTTTGATGAAGGCGAAGGCGATCAGGCCCACGCAAAGGAAGATGAGCACGGAGATTGCCGATCCGATGCCGAGGTTGAGCGCGGTGAACAGGTTGTCGTAGCCGAGGATCGACACCGAGCCTGTGCCATGAGCGCCCGAGGTCAGGATGTAGATGTTGTCGAAGATCCGGAAGGCGTCCAGGGTGCGGAACAGCAGGGCCACGAGGATGGCCGGTTTCATCAGCGGCACCGTCACCAGGGCGAAGCGCTGCCAGGCGGACGCGCCGTCGACCATGGCGGCGCGCAGCGTCTCCTCGGGCACCAGGGCGAGTCCGGCCAGCAGGAGAAGTGCCATGAAGGGGGTGGTCTTCCAGACCTCGGCGAGGATGATCAGCCCGATGGCCGGCCACTGCTCGGTCAGCGGGGCATCACCGGACGGCAGGAGTGCGGCGAGGTAGCCGGTGTCCGGGGTCCAGGCGTACTGCCAGGAGTAGGCGGCGACCACGGTGACGATGCCGTAGGGGATCAGGATCGCGGTACGCACGGTCCCCCGGCCGAAGATGGCACGGTGCATGACCAGGGCCAGCGCGAAGCCGAGGACGAGTTCCACGGCCACGGAGACGGCGGTGATGAACAGGGTGACCCAGAACGCCTCCCACCAGAATTCGGAGGAGAGGACGGCCCCGTAGTTGCTCAGGCCCACGAAACGCGCCTGGTTCGGGAAGCGCAGGTCGTAGCGCTGCAGGGACAGATAGATCGCGTAGCCGATGGGGTAGGCCGTGACGGCGAGCATGACGACCACCGCGGGCGCGCACAGCAGCAGGCCCAGCCGTCGCTCCTGTCGCGCGCCCTCCGACAGCGCCTCGGTCCTGCCGGGCGCCGGGGCCGGAGCCGTCGACGTAGCGGGGGTCGGGGTGTTCACGGGATCAGCCCCTTGGACTGGAGGGCGTCCTCGATCTGGCTGCCGATGTTCTCGACGTCGCTGCGGGGCTGGATCCCCGAGGGCGGGGAGAGCGTGTGCGAGATCGCGATGGACACATTCTGGTAGGCGGGCGTCTGGGGGCGGACGCTGGCGTTCTCCAGGGCCGAGAGCACTTCGGAGGCGAACGGGTAGCTCTTGGTGAGTGCCTTGTCGGTGTAGAGCGCGCGCAGCGTGGGCGGCAGTCCGCCCTTGAGCGCCGCGGTCATCTGGTTCTGGCGATTGCGCAGGCACAGCGCGGCCTCGAACGCGAGGCCGGGATGGCGCGAGTAGGCGCCGATGGCGAGGTCGATGCCGCCGATCGTGGGTTTCGACGGCCGGCCCGGGTCCACGCCGGGGTATGGCGCCCAGCGGAAACTCTTGAACAGCTCGGGCTTGTTCGCCTTCATCGACGGATACACGAACGGGTAGTTCAGCTCGAAGGCGGCAGTGCCCGACTCCATGGCGAGCCGGTTCTGGTCCTCCATCTGGTTGGACAAGGAGGGGTCTGCGGCGGGTGAGGTGGCCAAGTCGTGCATGATCGTGGCCGCTTGGACCGCGGGCGGGCCGAGCGAGGGTGCTGTGGCTGCGGCGTTGAGGATGGAGCCGCCCGCGCTCTCCACGAGCGTGTTGAACCAGACCGTCAGCCCCTCGTACTGGGCCCCCTGGATCTCGACGTAGTGGGGCTTGCCCTCCTTGGCGAGGTCGCGTGCCATGTCCAGCATCTCGGCCCAGGTCTTGGGGGGCTTGGGCACGAGGTCGCTTCGGTACCACAGCAACTGGGTGTTGGTGTTGTACGGGACGGCGTACAACTTGCCCTTCCATGTGGCCGTTTGCAGCGGCACTTCGAGGGTGCCCTCGGTGGCGCTGCGGCGGTTGCTGCCCGTCCACGGCAGGATCCATTCGGCTTCGGCGAACTCCGCGGCCCAGGTGACATCGAGGCCCAGGATGTCGAGGGCGTCGTGCGCGGCGAGCCGGCGGACGAGTTGCTGACGCTGGCCGTCCGCGCCGCGCGGAAGCTTGTTGTACGCGATGCGGTACCGCCCGCCCGAGGCGCGGGTGCAGTTGATCGCCGCTTCGGCCAGGGCACCTGAGTCGTCCGGAAAGTTGTACCAGTTCAGGCTGACCGGGCCGTCGGGTTTGCTGGAGCCGCAGGAGAGCAGCCCGGCCAGCAGGGGCAGCACGGTGAGGCACCGCAGCCGCCGCGCGGTGCCACGACCGGCGGGGCGCGGCGATGCCTCGCCGCGCGCCCGTGCCGGGTGGGCCTGTCCCTTCGTGCGCCCCACCATTCACCTCCCGGACCAGCGGTCACCGGGTGGCTAATCACCCCGCGCAGCGCCGTCGTCCCGGCGAACGTAATCGTTGCCCCGCCGCTGTCGGCGCAACGCGTCCTGGCGTAGACAGGAGATCCCCCGGATGGCTTGCCACCGGCCGGCGCGGGTCACGTGGTGGTGGGGTGTGCCCGTACGTGCATCCGCTCGCCCTGGGCTCCGAACAGGGAGAGGAACTCGACTGGCCGGTCTCCTGCGTTGGCGAAGCCGTGGGGTGTGCGGGTGTCGAATTCGGCGGCCTCGCCGACGGTGAGGATGAGGTCGTGCTCACCGAGGGCTGACCGGACCCGATGGCCGACCCGGTACGCGTATGGACAACGTCCTGAGGATCCGCCGCACCCGGTGGCGGCATGGCTGAAAAGCATGGCGCGCTCTTGTTCCCCCCTTGCGTGGCCTATGCCACGTCACGCCCTCTCCCTAGCATGGTCGTCCTACAAAACCTGATCTCGACAGACGCGGGTGAGAACTGGATGCAAGGGGAGCCGTTGCGCCCAAGCGCCATCGACACGACGGTGCCGAGCGTGGCACGCATGTACGACTACTTTCTCGGGGGCGACGACAACTACCAGTCGGACCGCGACGCATGCGAGCAGTTGCTGAAGCAGGTGCCCAGCACCAAGGTGCTGGCGGTCAACAACCGCCGGTTCCTGCAGCGCGTGGTGCGACTGCTGGCCAGCGAGTACGGCGTGCGGCAGTTCATCGACCACGGCTCCGGTCTTCCCACCCAGGACAACGTCCACCAGGTCGCCCAGGCCGTCGATCCCGCCTCGAAGGTGGTCTACGTCGACAGCGATCCCATCGTGCTGGCCCACGGTCGAGCGCTGCTGGACGAGAACGACCGCACTGCGGTCATACAGGCCGACATGCGGGACACCGACGGCATCTTCGGCCATGAGGAGACGAGGGGACTGATTGATTTCAGTCAACCTGTCGGGGCTCTCTTCGTATCGGTACTGCACTGCATCCCGGACGAGGACGACCCGGCCGGCCTCGTCCGGCGCGTCGCGGAGCGTCTGGTGCCGGGCAGTTTCCTCGTCGTGTGCCAGCTCGTCAGCGACCGGCCGGAGATCAGGAAGTTCGTCACCGATTTCATGGCCGAGGCCACCGGCAGCAATTGGGGCAGAGTGCGCGAGGAACGCGAAGTCACCGAGTACTTCACCGGCCTGGAGATTCTTGAGCCAGGCCTGGTGGAGGTTTCGACCTGGCGACCGGACAGCGATCTGGCCCCAGTCCAGCTGACCGACGAATGGATCGAGTGGGGCGGCCTCGCTCGGGTCGGGTGATCCCGAACGCACGCCTTTCGGCCGTGTGCGGCCCGGGTACAGCGCCCTCGGCGCGCCGTACCTGGCCGCCGCCGTTTCACATCAGAGGGTGAGAATACGCTCGCGCAGCACCGCGAGTGACTCCGCTGGCGTCAGCGCACATGCCCCCAGCCGGTCCAGCATGTTCCGGTACTCCTCTACGACCAGCGGCTTCTGAGTGAACGTCGAATCTGTCAGGTGCTCGACGTACACGGCATCCTTGAGATCACTCAAGGCGAAGCGCAGACAGGTCACGCCGGTGCCGACTCCGACCGCGGCTGTCACATCCAGCGGGGCGATCTGCAGGGTGACCCGGGGGCGCTCCATCATCGTGACGAGGTGCTCGAGCTGCGCGCGCATGACGTCCGGGCCGCCGACCGCCCGCAGCAGGACGGACTCGTCGATCACCGCCCACAGTCGCGGCGCATCCGGTTGGTCAAGCTGCCGCTGCCGTTCCTGCCGCAGATCGACACGGCGCATCACCTCGTGTGAGAGGAGATGGCCGGGTCCGGCTTGGATCACAGCGCGGGTGTACGCGGGGGTCTGCAGCAGCCCGGGCACGTAGAACGGCTCGTACGTACGGATGCGTTCGGCCGCTCCTTCCAGAGCCACCAGCGGGGTGAAGAAGTCGGACAGGACGTCGCTGAACGAGCGCCACCAGTCGGTCCGGCGGGACTGGTCCACCAGGTGGAGGAACTCGGCGACGCGCTCTTCGCGGTCCACCCCGTAGAGACTCAGAAGGGCCAGGGCGTCGGCAGGCTTGCAGCTGTGCCGCCCCAACTCCATTCGACTGGTTTTCGACCGCGAGAACCCGAGCCGACCGTCGACGTCCACAGGGTCGAGCCCGGCGGCTACGCGCAGCTCGCGCAATTTGCCGCCGAGGATCAGCCTCAGCGCAGTCGGGTTGTCCTCTACCGCCCCCAGCGGTCGTACGAACAACGACGCATTCGGGTCGGCTGCAGCCATCGGGCGCTCCTGCGGACGCTAGGGATATACCAGTATCCACCAAAGTCACTCTCCGAATGCGGAACTTGACATTCCTATGGGCCCCTTTCAGCCAATGACAGAGTCGAAGTCTCCACCTCGAGCACCTGCCACGAACGCCGCAATCTCATCCCGCGTATAGATCAGCGCCGGCCCCTGCGGATCACGGGAGTTACGAATCGCCACGTACCCACCAGGCAACTCCGCTATCTCCACACAGTTCCCTGTCGCGTTGCTGTGACTGCTCTTGGTCCACGTCGCCGAGCTCAGCGCACTCGCCTGCATGCCGTTGAAGAAAGACTCCACTGCGACAGCCCCTCACCGTTCGCACGTTCGTTCGCCCCAACCCCCCATTGAATGCAATCCCAGATGCAATTGCATTCTCGGGTGGTGCTCGACCATACTCGTTCCACGGCGGCTGCCACAGCGTCGAAGCCCCGAACCCCCAGGGGGACATGACCAGTGACCACCCACCTGCCAGCCTCAATGAGCACGAGCACCCGGCACGGAGACCGGCTCTGCGGTGCCGAGCCTGGCGCGGAACTGCCGCCCGGATCAGCCGGTTCAGGCGAGCCGGAATGGGGACTGGTCCAGGGCAACGGCCCGGTCGGATTCGCCGCATGCGGCCTGGACGGACAGCTTCGAAACGCTCCCCAGGCACGGCACTTCGTCGCCTCGACCCTCAATGGGTGGGCGCTGCACCCTCTCGTTTCTGACGCCGCGGTGGTCGTCAGCGAACTTGTCACCAACGCCGTCCAGCACGCGCTGGACCCCACCTCGCCCGACGACGGGGACTACCCCGTCTGGCTCGGCATCTTCCTGCACCCCAGCGGCCTTGTCTGCGCGGTCACCGACCCGAGCTCCGATCCGCCGCGTCCGCGCGACGCCGACGCCTGCGCAGTCGGCGGCCGGGGCCTCAAACTCATCAGCGCACTGAGCGACACCTGGTCGTGGTCACTGACACCGCCCCGGGGCAAGACCGTATGGGCGACGCTGCCCCTTCACCCACAGGCCAGCTGACACAGCGTTACCCCTTCGGGTGAATATCGCACCGGTGGCGTGGCACGAAGGGCTCCCGGTGGTACGAGCTTGTGGATGTCCAGGCCCTCGGATCCGCAGCCCAGGAACCCGGACCCCGGCGCGCCGTCCTCCGGGCGCCGGCACCGGATCCGCGCCGCGTCGCGTCAGGCGCTGCGCAGCATCACCCGGCGTCCGGCGGGGAACCCGGGCACTCTGCGCCCGCAGCCTCCCTCTCGCCCCGGCGGCGAACCGCGGGTGTTCCCCACCCTTCAGACGGCTGCCGCCTACGCCTGGCGGATCCTCGTCGTCGGCGCCCTCGTATACGCCGTCTTCTCGGTGCTGGGGCGGTTCCACGAGATCGCCGTGGCGGTCTTCCTCGGCATGGTCATCACCGCGATGCTCCGGCCGGTGACCGACTTCCTGGGGCGCGTCCTGCCCCGCCCGCTCGCCGTCGCCGTGTCCCTGCTCGGCAGCATCTTCCTCGTCCTCGGGATCCTGAGCCTGATCGGCGAGACGGTGGCGGGAGAGTGGGCCGGGCTGCAACGGGAGTTCGGGGCAGGCGTCGGCAGGATCGAGCGCTGGCTCGAGGAGCCGCCGTTCCGGCTCAACCCCGACGCGCTCACCGACATCCAGTCCCGGATCGGGCAGTTCCTGTCCAGCCACCGGTCCACCCTCATCAGTACGGCGCTCAGCGGCGCCGGCCGACTGGTCGAAGTCCTGACCGTGTTCGCCCTGGCCCTGTTCTGCTCGGTCTTCTTCATCCACTCCGGCGACCGACAGTGGGGCTGGTTCTGCGACCAGCTTCCGCCGACTGCCCGGGATCGGGTGTCGACCGCGGGCCGTGCGGCCTGGCGGACCTTCACCGGCTACACCCACGGCATCGTCCTTGTGGCCGCGACCAACGCGATCCTGGTCGGCGTCGCTCTCTTCGCTCTCGGCGTGCCGCTCGCCATCCCGCTGGCCATGCTGGAGTTCTTTGCCGCCTTCATTCCGTTGATCGGCTCACCCATCGCCCTCGCGATCGCCGCAGTGGTGGCCCTGGCGGCCAAAGGCCCGCTGATCGCGGCCATGGTCGTCGTCCTCATCGTGATCATCGGACAGATCGAGGGCCATCTGCTGCACCCGATCGTGATGAGCTGGGCCGTCCGGCTGCACCCGGTGGTGGTCGCGCTCTCGGTCATCGGCGGGGCGATCGCGGCCGGAGTAGTGGGCGCGGTGGTGGCCGTACCGCTGGTGTCGGTCCTCTGGTCGGCACATCAGGCGCTGCGCCGGGCGCGCGAGCCGGATCCGCTGCGGCCCCCGGCCGTCGGCAGAGGGACGGACTCGTAAGGCCCTGACGAATCGACTCCGCCGACGGGCGGGGTCACAGCATTACGTGCTTGACCTGGGTGTAGTCCAGCAAACCGGCCATGGACAGGTCGCTGCCGTAGCCGGAGTGCTTGACTCTGCCACCTGGATCGGCCAGGCGATCAGGCGTGGCATCGACTCCGGGGAATTCGCCGACTGCGACGTCGACGCCACGAGCACGCTGCTGCTCGCCCTGTGCGACGGGTTCGGCATCCGCCTGATGCTGGGTGGCCCGAAGGTCGGTCTGGACAGGGCTCAGGCCGCAATCTGGGGGCAATCGCTCCCACACTCGGGGTGCCGCCGGAGTTTCCCACGCTGTGACCGCCGTGAAGCCGCTGCCCGCGGTGGTCGGGGCGGCCGTGGAGTGGGACTCTGATGGAGGGGTGTCCGCCGAGGAGACTCGGGAGGGTCGATGGGACGAGATGTCCCGGCACTGGTGTTCACCCGTGATGACCGTCGCCAGTACCGGAACAAGATGCAGGATTGCCTCGATGCGTTCGCGCAGATGCTGCGAGAGGAACGTTTCGAAGTGGAGCGGCCCCAGGTGGGTCTGGAGATCGAGCTCAACCTGGTTGACGCGGCCGGAGAGCCGACGATGCGGAGCACCGACATACTCGAGGCGATCGCGGATTCCGCCTGGTCGAGTGAGCTGGGCCGGTTCAATCTGGAGATCAACATCCCGCCCCGGCGGCTGACGGCTGGTGGTCCCGATGCGTGGGAGAAGGAGATCAGGAACGCGCTCAACCATGCCGAGGAGCGGGCCGCGGCAGCGGGGGCGCATCTGATCATGATTGGGATCCTGCCGACGCTGCAGCAGACGGATGTCAGTGAGGCGGCACTGTCGGAGAACCCGCGGTACCGGCTGCTGAACGAGCAGATATTCGCGGCCCGGGGTGAGGATCTGCGGATCTCGGTGGACGGGGTGGACAGGCTGCGGACCTACGCCGACACCATCACCCCCGAGGCGGCGTGCACCAGCACCCAGTTCCATCTTCAGGTCTCGCCGGACGAGTTCGCGAACTACTGGAACGCGGCGCAGGCGATCGCAGGCGTGCAAGTGGCCCTGGCGGCGAACTCGCCCTTCCTGTTCGGCAAGGAGCTCTGGCGCGAGACCCGTATCCCCCTCTTCGAGCAGGCCACCGACACCCGCCCGGAGGAGATCAAGGTGCAGGGCGTGCGGCCTCGGGTGTGGTTCGGCGAGCGGTGGATCACGAGCGTCTTCGACCTCTTCGAAGAGAACCTCCGCTACTACCCCGCGCTGCTGCCGCTGTGCGACGAGGAGGATCCGCAGGAGAGGCTCGACGACGACGACGTCCCCGCACTGGCCGAACTCACCCTGCACAACGGCACGATCTACCGGTGGAACCGCCCGATCTACGACGTCGCCCACGGCAAACCACATCTGCGGGTGGAGAACCGGGTGCTGCCTGCCGGTCCCACAGTGGCCGACATCCTCGCCAACGGCGCCTTCTACTACGGGCTGACGCGCGCCCTGGTCGAGGAGGAACGGACGGTCTGGTCACGGATGTCGTTCTCGGCCGCCGAGGACAATCTGCACACCGGGGCACGGCACGGAATCGACGCGCGACTGTACTGGCCCGGGATGGGCGAGGTGCCGGTCGCCGAACTCGTACTGCGACGCCTGCTGCCTCTGGCACACCGGGGGCTGGAGCTCTCGGGCATGGACGCGGCATGGCGGGAGCCGCTGCTGGGCATCATCGAGCAGCGGTGCGTCACCGGCCGCAACGGCGCGGTATGGCAGTCGGAGATGTTCCACCACATCGATGACACCAGCCACGTCGACACCCATGAAGCACTGCGCCGGACGACACAGCAGTACATCGAATACATGCACCTCAACGCCCCGGCACACACCTGGCCCGTCGACTGAGCCCGCGAGTGGCCAAGCAGGCGAAGCGACGACGTCATGCCGGCACCCTACGACCCGCCTCCAAGTGGCCCTCGGTGACCGCCAGGGCCGCAGCCATGATGCTCAGCTGGGGATTGACCTCGGGGCAGCCCGGCAGCACCGATGCGTCCGCGATCAGCACTCCGTGCACGCCGCGCAGCCGCCCGAAGGGGTCGGCCGGGAAGCGCTGCGCGTCGGCGCCGGCGGACACCGTGCCCGTGGGGTGGTACGCGGACAGGTGCAGCCGGCTCGGGCCCACGTGCGCGAGGGTCTCGTCCAGTTCGGTCAGCGAGCGGGCGCGGGGCGCGGTGGGGATGCCGGTGAGGACCTCCTCCGCACCTGCCGCGAAGAGGACTTGGCCCATGGCGCGTACGGCGCGCATCAATCGGCCCCCGTCGCGCCGGTCCAGGTCGTAGCGGAGCAGGGTCCGCTCCCTGCCCAGTACACGGCCGGACGGACGGTCGGCGATCATCGCGCCGAGGGTGGCAAGCCGGTCGGCGCTCTCCAGTTCGCGCCGCAATTCACTGCCCAGGCCCGGCAGTACGAAGGAGCCCATTCCCGGCGGGGTCGCGGTGGCCTCGATGAGTACACCGTCGTGGTGCAGTTCCTCGACGCCGACACTCTGCAGCACTCCCTCCCAGGCGGTGACCGGCTCGGCGAAGCGGCCGGCGACGCTGGTCGCCGGATGGACGCTGAGATTGCGGCCGAGCCGCGGGTGCCCGCCGAGGCCGGAGCGGCGCAGCAGGGGCGGCGACTGAAGTGCGCCCGCTGCGATGACGACCAGCGGTGCGAGGATCTCGAGTTCACTGCCGTCCTGCCTTCGTACGAGGACTCCCGCCGCGCGCGGACCGCCCGGGCGGTCGGCGTCCACCAGAACACGCCGGGCCTTGGCGCCGGTGACGATGCGGGCTCCCGCGGCGCAGGCATCTGGCAGCACCGACAGCTGCACGCTCTGCTTGGCGCCGGTCGGACAGCCCACCACGCACTGGCAGGACCCCTTGCAGCCGGTCGCGTTGCGGCGCAGGGGCGCGGCCCGCCAGCCGAGACGTTCGGCCCCGGCGAGCGTGAGACGGCCGTTGTTCCCGAGGACGTCCAGCGGCTGAGTGGCCACCCGCAGCGTGCGTTCCACCTCGTCGAGGTACGGGCCGAAGCACTCGGCGAGCGAGAAGCCGAAGTCGCCGATCCACCTGGTCAGCACATGGTCCGGAGTGCGGTAGCAGGTCCCGGAGTTGACGACCGTGGTGCCGCCGACAGCCCGGCCCACCGGAAGCAGCAGCGGCGGACTGCCCACGGCGACGGTGGCCCCGCCGTCCCGGTAGAGCTCGGCGAACCGGTCGAGCGGGGTGCGCCGCCCGAACGACGCCGTGGAGTGGTGCTGCCCTTCCTCCAGTACGACAACGCGGAGACCGCCCCGGGCCAGGGTCCGCGCGGCCATGGCACCCCCCGCGCCGGAGCCGATGACCACGGCGTCCGCGGTGGTGCGCGCCGGCCACTCGCGGGACGGCGTGCAGTCGAGTGGGGGATCCTGGCGCGTCAACTCGTGTGTAGGTACGCCGTGTTCGAGCATGCGCTCGGTTCCGGCGGCAAGCAGGACGGGCACTTTGAGTACGTCCAGGAGCGGCAGGAGCGCGGGGCGCGCGCCGAGGGAGCCGAGCACGGCCTCCCGCTTCGCAGCGGTGAGGGCGGCGAGCCTGCGCCCGGTCCGGGCCACGGCATACGCGTCGATGGCGCCCGCCGCCGCCCGCACCCCGGCACGCGCCGGGGACGGCATCGAGCCGATGACGGTCTCCAGCCTGCCGGGGACCCGGGCGGGCCAGTCAGCGGTGCCGTCGTCGGCGATGAGCGCGGCCACCAGACCGGTGATACTCATCGCGTGCCCACCTCCGCGTGCGCCGTACCGGCCAAGGTCCACTCGGCCTCGGTGCGCCAGCCGCCCCACCACCGTTCCAGCAGCACATGCGCATCGGACCGTTCGCTGTTGCGGCAGGTCGCGTGGCTGCCGTCCGGGTCGGTGTAGTCGAGCGCGAGCGTGCGCTCCTCGGGCTGGGTGACCTCGACGCGGATACGGCGCAGGCCCGCGCGCCCGGTCACCGTCCACCTGGGCAGGCCGATAGCGGCGCGGAACCGGCCGAATCCGGCCCAGCCGACCGCCGTGCGCTCCGCCCTTCGCGGCCAGGTGCGGCCACCCCGGCGAAGCCGCAGGAAGACCAGTGGGGGCAGCCGGCGCAGCCCGGGCCGGGTGGAGACCGCGGCGACGAGTTCCAGCACATCGCCCGCGCCCAGGTCGGCGTGCAGCCAGGCCCAGCGGTGCGCGTTGCCGTGGCCGTAGATCCGGGCGGAGGCTCCGGGCGCGCCGGACGGCGTCAGGGTCGTGTTCTCGTACCCGAATGTCCCGGCGTACATGGCCCGCGCGGCCGGCAACATCTGCGCCGCGGGCAGCAGGGGGCGACGCCAGGACCAGCGAGGGAAGGTGAACAGCGGTGCCCCGTCGGCCTGTTCGGCCAGGTCCCAGCGCAGTGCGCCCGCCGAGCCGGACAGCCGGCCGGGTCCGGCAAGGACGCCGTCAGCGGTGAAGCCGTCCCCGCCCCCGGTCCACTTGGCGGGGCCGAAGCGGGCGTGCCGTACCGGACCGTCCTTGGGGAACACCGCGGCCCAGCCGTGAGCGAACGGATCGGACCCATCGGCCGGCGCGGTGAGTTCGTGGTGCAGCCACAGTCCGGTGCCGGTCGCCGGGTCGGTCACCGTCGTGTACCAGACTTCGGTGCGGCCCGGCTCGCCGTTCCAGCGCGGCGCCATGTGCGAAGCCGCCGCTTCCTGCCGCGGAAAACGGAAGCTCGCGAGGAAGGGCACGAGCCCCGTCGCCACTGGGAAACGCAGCGTGCCTTCGCCGGCCGGCACTCCCTCTTCGTACAGCGTGAACGGCAGCACCGTCATCGACGTCAGCGGCCGGCGCGGCGTCACGGACTTCCAGCCGTCGAGGGTGAGACGGCGATCGCCGGCCGTGAACGAGATCCGGTAGCGGATACGCCGCCTGGCCAGCGGTGATATCTCCAACTCGCCCTCGGCACAAGGGTCGTCGGCCCAACCGGCGATGCGTATCCGCCCGGTGATCCGCGCGTCGGTCGTCCCACCCAGGCGCAGCACGCGATCGGCCGCGACGCCCAGGTCGAGGCGGATCGGGCGGGTCCGGTCCTCGCCGTCGAGCCGGATCGTGCCGAGCATGGTCTCGCGGAAAGCGGTGCCCCGCGTGCCCGTGAATCCCTCAGGTGTACGCCTGCTCATCCGAGGCCCTCCAGCATGATCCGCTCCGTTGCCGTCAGATACGCCTCGGCTGCCCGCCTCGCACCTGCCTGGTCGCCGGCCGCCACGGCTTCGACCACCGGTTCCAGCCTGGCGTGCGCGGCATCGGGGCTGTTGAACGGGCCCACGAGGGCGGCCCGCACCGGCAGGTAGGCGTTGAAGAGGGTGTTGGTCAGCAGCACGTAGACACGATTCCCGGTGGCACGGGCCAGCGCCCGGTGCACCTCGATGTCGGCCAGCTGCACTGCGTCCCCGCCCTCGGCCATCCGTACCGCCGCCAGCAGGGCACGCAGCTCGGCACGCTGCTCCTCGGTGGCGCGAGCCGCTGCCCGCTCGGCAATCAACGCGCCGATGCTGCGCCGCACTTCGAAGATCTCGCGCATCCAGTCCGGGCTGTGTCTTACCAGCATGGGCAGCAGATCGGCCCCGCCGAGCCGCGCATAGTCGCGCACCCGGGTGCCCACTCCGTGCCGCGTCTCCAGCAGTCCGGCCTGAACGAGGCGGCCGAAAGCGTGCTTGAGGGTGGTGCGGGTGACGCCGTATCCGTCGGCGAGTCGGCGCTCCGGCGGCAGATAACTGCCTGCCGGATGCCGCCCGGCGAGGATGTCCTCGCGCAGCCGGGTTTCCAGGACATCGACGATGGTCTCGCGGGGCAGCGCCTCCATGCCGTCCTTCCTTCGCGATTCAGTGGCTCAGTGGATGAGCCACTGAATCAGGGTCGATGGATGAAGTCAATGAGTCAGCCCTCGATCCGGGTGACAACACCGCGCCCAGCGACTGCCGTTGACGCCGCCCCGCATCGCCATCAGCGGCCGGGCTGTGGACGGGGAGGCAGCCCCGGAGGCACAACCCAGACCGCGGGGGAACGTTTTCCCTCCGGCGGTGCCCGACGGGCCGGGGCATCAGCCGAGCGCAGCTGCGCACACCACATGCAGCTGTCGTCTTCATGCTTCGCAGAGGCGAGCCAGTACGCGCCCACCAGCCGGGTGTCGGGAAGCGGGATCGGGTCGTTGCCGGAGACGTTCATACCCGGTCCAACGCTGCAAACGGCAGAGGGGAACGGAGTCCCGCGGCCATGCAACCGAACCGTCACCCGGGAGCCGCTACGGCGGCCGGCCGGGCCACTCGTAAGATCATCACGCCGATGGGAACGCCAGTTCCGTCCAGATGGTCTTCCCGGACTGTGTGTAGCGCGTTCCCCATCTGTGAACGAGTTGAGCGACGATGAACAGTCCGCGCCCGCCTTCGTCGTCCTCCGCACTGTGACGGAGGTGCGGTGAGGTGTGACCCGTGTCCGCGACTTCGCACACGAGCGTACGATCACGGATGAGGCGCAGGAGCAGCGGCCCGTCGGCGTGCCTGACCGCGTTGGTGACGAGCTCGCTGACGACGAGCTCGGTCGAGAACGACATCTCTTCCAGGCCCCATTCGTGAAGCTTGCCGATAGCCAGCTCCCGGGCATGGCCCACCGCGACCGGTTCGGCGGGCAGCTCCCAGGCCGCGACCTGTGCGGCATCGAGTTCGCGGGTACGCACGAGCAGCAGTGCCGTGTCGTCGGCTGTCGTGCCGTCCGGCAGGAGTTCCGACACAGCCCGGTCGCAGACGTCTTCCAGGGACCCGCGGCGGTCGCTGAGCACTCGGCCCAGGACGTCCAGCCCCTGATCGATGTCGCGGTCGCGGGCTTCGACCAGGCCATCGGTGAAGAGGGCTACCAGGCTGCCCACCGGCAGCTCGAGTTCCCTGGACTCGAACGGCAGGCCGCCGAGCCCCAGCGGCGGGCCGGCCGGCAGGTCCGGGAAGAACAGGCGGCCGTCGGGGTCCACGATCGCCGGCGGCAGGTGCCCTGCCCGGGCCATGGTGCATCGTCGCGAGACCGGATCGTAGACCGCGTAGAGACAGGTGGCCCCGGTGGCGTTGTCCATGTGCGGGTCGGCGGCCGCGCCGACGGCGTCCGACTGATCCTCCACCGACTGGCCCACCAGATCGTCGAGTCGCTTGAGCAACTCGTCGGGGGCCAAGTCCAGCTGGGCGAGCGCGCGTACGGTCGTGCGCAGCCGTCCCATGGTGGCCGCCGCCTGCAGGCCGTGCCCGACCACGTCACCGACGACGAGTCCGACCCTGGTACCGGAGAGCGCGATGACGTCGAACCAGTCGCCGCCGACTCCTGTCACATTGTCCGTGGGGAGGTAGCGATGGGCCAGGTCGACCGCCGATGGCTGCGGCAGGTGCTGCGGCAGCAGTTGGCGCTGCAGGGCGAGTGAGGAGGTGCGTTCACGGGTGAAGCGTCGGGCGTTGTCGACGCACACCGCCGTACGAGTGGTCAGCTCGTCGGCGAGTGCGACCTCGCCGCTGTCGAAAGTGGCTGACGGGGCGTCGCGATGGAAGGTGACGAGTCCCAGCATGTTGCCCCCGGCCCGCAACGGCACGACCAGGGTGTCGTCCACGAGCACGAGTCCGCCCGAGGAGAGACTGCGGTACTGGGGTGAACCTGGCGGGTAATCGACAGGAGAAGGCTGACGCGACTCCCCCGGACCGCCCGCCTCGCCGTTCGCCGTGGCCGATCGGGAGGCGACCCGTACGAGGTCCGTCCCTCCCGGGGCTCCGGTGCCCAGGACCTCGCCTTCCAGGACCTCCTTCGCAAGGTCGACTGTGACAGTGCTCGCGAATCCCGGCACCGCCACTTCCGTGACCTCCTCGGCAGTGACGATCATGTTCAGGGAGTTGCCGATTCCGCGGCCGGCCTCGACGAGCAGAGCCAGCCGCTTCTGGGCCTCGTAGCGATCAGTGATGTCGAATGCGTCCTCGCACACTCCGAACACGTGCCCGTCGGCGTCCTGGAGCCGGTAGTAGGAGCATGACCAGAGGTGGTCCGTTCCGGGTTCGCTGGGTGGCTCGCCACGGAAGTGCAGGTCGAGGATCGGTTCGCCGGTGTCGAGTACGTAGTGCATTACGGCATCGAGAGTGTCCGGGTACCCCTCGGTCAAAAACCTGCCCGAGGAGTACAGCTCATCGGCCCGCATACCGCGGAACTCGGCGAACGGCTGTCCGATCTCCCGTTCGTACGCGGCGTTGCACCACGTCAGGCGCAGGTCGGTGTCGTAGATGGCCAGACCGAGGGGTGACTGGGTGGCGAGCCCCTCCAGTAGAGCCAGCCCGGATTCCCACAGCCGCAGATGCTCCAGCTCGGCAGCGACGAGAACGTGAGCCGCCGTGCCGCTACCGGTCAGAGGGGACACCGCTGTTGCGAGCAGCAGCTCGTGGCCGTCCCGGTGCCGGGCGACGCGGATGTCGCTTCCGCTCAACCGGGGTCCCAAGGCCGGCTCGGCTGCCTGAGCAGCTGTGAATCCGGAGTCCTGCCGGGGAGGCAGGAACGTATCCAGGTGCTTCCCGATGATCTCGTGCGGCGGATAGCCGAGGAGATCCTCGGCCGCGGGCCCCCAGCCGATGACCGTGTCCTGGGCATCGAGAACCACCGTGGCAGCCCTGGTGACGTCGAGCGGACCACGGAAATCAGCGCTCTTGGCCGCCTTCCACGCGCTCATGGCGCCACACCAGCCCGGTTCATTACCTCCAGAATCGGCCCTGACCGGGCCCGGCACAACCGCGATGACGGTCCTCCGGGCCTCCCATGAGCGCCATGACCCTGACAACCTCCTCTCCGCCGTCCGCCCCGGCGGCCTGGGGCTTCGCCGCGGAGGCGGAAGCCGCGGAGGCGACCTACCGTGGTCCGGGGAGCGCCATCTCCGAACCGACGTTCCGCAGGAGGCCGCAATGGAGGACTACTTCGTCTGGGTCACGACGCGCCGCATCAAGCCGGGCACTCTGGAGGAGTTCGAGAGGGCATGGCGACCGGGCTCGACTCCGAACGGCCTGCGCCGCGCCTACGCCTACTGGTCCGAGGACGGGCAGGAAATCACAGGGGTGTCGTTCTGGGACTCCCGGGAAGCGTGCGACTCCTGGCGGACCTCCGACGGGGAGCAGCAACGGCGTGATGCCATGGCCCCGTACGTCGTCGACGAGCATGAAGGCTTTTACCGCGGCGGCGAACTCACCGTCCCCGGTCAGTGATCAGACCGGCGGACTGAGGCCGACCCCGGCCCGTACACCCCATGCGCGTCCACTGCGCATGCGAAACGACCGCCGACGGCACCCGATGCCCACTGCCCCCTTGGCAGGGACGGGCTGACTGGAGAACCTCACTCCGGAGGCGGAGAATGAGCAGCTGAGGCCGAGCGCTCCCGATCAATTGATCGGGCAAGGACCTGGCCTCCACGGGGCCCGACCGACCCCGGACAACGGGGGCTGCCACCTATGGAGACGTCGGGATTTACGGCGTCGACGTGGCCGAGCTGCCCGTACCTCTACCCTCTACCGCCACCTCACGGGAGCACCCACGCGCGGATTTCGAGATCAGTCCGCGCGCGGGCCCTTCACAGATGGAGGATTCGAGATGCTGCTGCCGGACAAAGGCCGTGTTCGCAGTCTCCTCATCCGGTTCAGGGAACTGGAGCGCCGAATGCTTGCCAACCCTATGCACAACGACACCCGCGCTCGTTTCGAAGACGTGGCGTACACCCTGTGCATCCTCATGGGGCAACGAACGGCACGCGATGCCGTCCTCCAGGCAGAGCGGTATCTCAGGGCTCCAACAGCACAGCTTGCCCGTTTCTCGCTGCGGAAATAGCCGGACCTCGGGGCGGGTCATTTCGCCTCGGGCCGGGTACCCGAATCATCCCCACCCGGCCCATGACGAGGACGGTACCCGTGAAGACGTACGCACAGGACACCCCTGGTGGCGGGGCGCCGGGACTGCCACCGGACCGCACCCAGAGCATCCTGGAAGCCACCAAGCAGGTGGCCGGAAGACTCAAGAGCGGCGGGTATCCATTCGCCCTGGCCGGCAGTGTTGCCGCCTACGCGCACGGCGTGCCGGCCAGCCTCCAGCACGACACCGACTTCTGCATTCTGCGCGAGGACGCCCAAGCCGTGACCGAGGCGCTGGAGGCCGACGGGATCGAGGTGCGCATAGCCCCCGAGGACTGGCTGATCAAGGCCAGAAGCCACGGTGAGGAGATCGACCTCATCCTCGAACTGGCGCAGCAGCCCGTGACCAGAGAGCTGCTCGACCGGGCGGAGACCCTGCCCGTGGACTCCGTACACATGCCGGTGCTGTCCCCGACCGACCTGATGGGCAGCCTGCTCCACGCATTCTCGGAGCACCACTGCGACTTCGGGTCTGTACTGCCCATCGCCAGGACACTCCGGGAGAAGATCGACTGGGACCGCCTGCGCCGCGAGCACCAGGCTTCGCCCATGCCCGACGCCTTCCTCTACCTCCTCGAGCGTCTGGACGTCATCGAACGACGGGAGGCAATGCCATGACAGGCTCGGACACCGTCGAGTACCGCATTGCCCACCTGCGGGACCGCCTGGCAGGCGGGGCGATCGCCGAGCTGGGAGTGCGGATCGAGGTACGGGGAGACAGCGTCCTGCTTTCCGGCGCCGTCGCCAGCGCCGCCTCCCGGGACGAGATCCTGCGTATCGCCAAGGAGGAGCTGGCTGGAATCCCGCTCCGTGAGGACCTGTTCGTGGTCTGCTCCGATGCCCCCGACCATCCCGAGGAGCTGGCGTGATCCGTGTAGCAGCGGTCGGCGACATCCACCTGGGGCCGGACAGCGCGGGGGTGCTTCGGCCCGCCTTCGAGACCCTGAGCGAGTGCGCGGACTTGCTGCTGCTCGCCGGTGATCTGACGCGGCACGGCACGGCGGACGAGGCCGGGGTAGTCGCCGTGGAGGTGGCCGCACTGGACGTGCCGGTCGTGGCGGTCCTGGGTAACCACGACTACCACAGTGACCAGCAGGCCGAGGTGACGGACGTACTGGCCGGGGCCGGGGTGACCGTCCTCGAGGGCGAGGGAACGATCCTGGACATCGGCGGGGTACTGGTCGGCGTCGCCGGAACCAAGGGCTTCGGCGGCGGATTCGCGGGACGCAGCGGCGACGAATTCGGCGAACCGGAGATGAAGGCATTCATCCGCTACACCCGGCGCTGCGCGGACGGCCTGCGCGATGCCCTGGACGGGCTGAGGGAGGGCGGCTGTGCCGTTCGGATCGCGTTGACGCACTTCGCACCCGTCCCGGACACCCTGGCGGGCGAGCCACTGGAGATCTTTCCCTTCCTGGGCAGCTACCTGCTGGCCGAGGCGATGGATGAGGCCGGGGCCGACCTGGCTGTCCACGGCCACGCGCACATGGGCACGGAACACGGCATGACCAGCGGCGGGGTGCGGGTGCGCAATGTCGCCCAGCCGGTCATCGGCCGCGCGTTCGCCATCTACCAGCTGCCGGTGGACGCCCGAGGCAACTAGTAGTCGCCGGCCGAGCGACTCCGGCCGCGGCACTTCGCGGTAGACGTCGCGGTCCGCCAGGGCCGCCTCCCACACGGCCAGTCACCACGTCGGTGTCGACCGTGCCCTTCAGGGCCGCGAGCTCGGGCCGGATCGGCAAAGCGGTCGGTGTCGCGGTCTCGCGCTCCAGCGCGGTGGCGGGACCGGACCGGTGCCCCATTTGCGGCGGGCGGATCGGAGACGCACTGTGGATGGCGCGGCCCTCAGCCGTCAGGGACGGGGCACATCCGATCCGATGCAGCTCTGTGAGAGGAGCGACAGCGATGCCGAGGGGCTCGAGTTCCAAACGAGAACGACAGTACGAACACATCAAGGAGAGCGCCGAGGAACGCGGCGAGAGCACGAAGCGGGCCAAGGAAATCGCCGCGCGCACGGTTAACAAGGAACGTGCACGCTCTGGTGAGTCCCGTACGGCCAGCAAGAGTTCCACGCAGGACATGTCGTCCTCGAAGCGTGGCGGGCAGCGTTCCCACAGCGGGTCCGAGGGTCCGACCTACGACCAGCTGTACGCGGAGGCTCAGCGCCGCAACATCCAGGGGCGCTCGTCCATGAACAAGTCCGAACTCAAACGGTCCCTTGGCCGCTGACTTCCGGTGCGGCGGTCCGGTGCGGCTGAGAGCGACCGTTCGCGGCGCGCCCGAGACGAGGGGCTCATCACGGGTGCCCGGACTGCTGGTCCCGGCATCACGGGTGCCCGGACTGCTGGTCCCGCGCTTCGCCTCCCCTCTCGCCTTCCTCGCCGCTGTCGTGAATCTCCTCCACTGACCTGGTGTTGAACCAGTTGCCGAGTGTCTCCCGCAACCGCTCGACCCGCAGGTCCTCCCCACCGGAACCCGATGGCGGCTCCTTGAGCGCGGGCAGGTTCCTGTGCGCCAGCAGATACCGCTTGTCGACATCGAGGGGCCGGTGCTCCTGCTCGAAGCCGCCCTCGACCGTCTGGCGCACGTTACCGGTCTCCACGCCGGAGGCCCCTCGCTCGAACTCGGCCTCCTGGAACGCGAGACACAGCCGCTTGGTCACGAGGAACGCGACGATCGGCAGCACGACCAGAGCGGCACGCAATGCCCACGTCAGTTCGTCGAGTGAGATACGGAACGTAAAGGCCACCACGTCGTTGCCGCCGGCCAGCAGCAGCACGCCGTAGAAAGAGATACCCGCGACACCGAGCCCGGTGCGCACCGGCCGGTCGCGCGGCCGGTCGCACAAGTGATGCTCGCGCCCGTCGCGCGTCACCCACGCCTCAGCGAATGGATACGCGTACAGAACGGCGAACAGGACGCCGGGCAGGACCAGCGCGGGCAGCAGGACGTTCCACATCACCGTGTGCCCGGCCACCACCGTCTCCCATGGCGGCACCAGTCGCAGCGCACCTTCCAGGAAGCCGACGTACCAGTCCGGCTGCGACCCCGTCGACACCAGGTCGGTTCGGTAAGGCCCGTACGCCCAGACCGGATTGATCTGTGCCAGCCCACCAAGGGCCGCGACCACTCCGAGGACGGTGAAGAACAGTCCGCCGGAAGCGGCCATGAAGTGGGGGAAGAACGGCTTGCCGACCGCGTTGCGATTGATGCGGCCCCTGCCCGCCCACTGGGTGTGCTTCAGGTAGAAAACCAGCATCAGATGGACCGTGACCAGGGCGAGGAGCAGCCCCGGCAGGAGCAGGATGTGCAACCCGTACAGCCGGGTGATCATGTCCTCCCCCGGAAACTCCGCACCGAACGCGAACATGCTGATGTAGGTCCCGGCCACCGGAATCGACAGCATGATGCCCTGAGCGATCCGCATCCCGGTGCCGGAGAGGAGGTCGTCCGGAAGCGAGTAACCGGCGAACCCTTCCGCCAGCGCCAGCACGAAGAGCGTGACACCGATCATCCAGTTCGCTTCTCGGGGCTTGCGGAACGCGCCGGTGAAGAACACCCGCAGCAGATGCACACCGATGGCGGCGACGAAGAGGACCGACGCCCAGTGGTGCATCTGCCGGATCAGCAGCCCCCCGCGGACATCGAAGCTGATGCTCAGCGTGGAATCGAACGCCTGCGACATCCGGACACCGTCGAGCGGTGCGTACGACCCGTCGTACACCACCTCGCTCATCTCGGGCTTGAAGAACAGCGTGAGGTAGACACCGGTCAGCAGCAGCACGATCAGGCTGTACAGCGCCAATTCGCCCAGCAGAAAGGACCAATGATTGGGGAACGCCTTGCGCAGCAGACCGCCGCCCTCGCCGAGCGGCAGCCGCGCGTCCAGCCCTTCAGTAGTCCGTCCCGCGGCGAGCTCGGTGCGGCGTTTCACGGCGCGTGCGGTCAGTCGTGCCCGCCGGAAGAAGATCATGAGCTGCTCCTGCCCCCTGACGTGCTCCAGCGGATTCGGCCGCGATTCGGTGGATCGGGCCGCCCCCTCACCCATACGAGGGCAGTCTCCGACACAGGTTGGAACAGTGGGTGGCGGCGCTCCGCAATGCGGGAGAAACGGTCATAGCATGCAGCGCCCGTCGCGAACCCCTGGAACGGGCCTGTCCCCCCTCTCACCGCCGGCGAACGGAGGACCCACGGATGGTCCACGGCCCCCTTGTGACGCCAACGGCTGTGGCCGTAAAGGAAAGGACCGTCGTCGGGAATCGGATCAGAGGCTGGTTGACGACCACTGACCACAAGGTCATCGGCAATCTCTACATGGTCACAGCGTTCGGGTTCTTCCTGCTGGCCGGTTTGATGGCCATGGTGATTCGGGCCGAACTGGCCCGCCCCGGGCTGCAGATCGTCAGCAGTGAGCAGTACAACCAGATGTTCACCATCCACGGCACGATCATGATGCTGCTCTTCGCGACTCCGATGTTCGCCGGATTCGCCAACGCCGTCATGCCCTTGCAGATCGGGGCACCCGACGTCGCCTTTCCGCGGCTCAATGCCCTGTCCTACTGGCTGTACCTCTTCGGTGCGCTGATCGTCGTCTCCGGTTTCCTCACCCCGGGCGGGGCGGCGGATTTCGGATGGTTCGCCTACGCCCCGCTGAACGGGCCGGTGCACTCCCCCGGCGAGGGAGGTGACCTGTGGGCGATGGGTCTGGTGCTGGCCGGAGTCAGCACCACCCTCGGATCGGTCAATTTCATCGCCACCATCGTGTGCCTGCGCGCTCCGGGAATGACTATGTTCCGCATGCCGATTTTCACATGGAATGTGTTGTTCACTTCTATTCTCGTGCTGGTGTCTTTTCCGGTGCTGACGGCGGCATTGCTGGCGCTCGAGGCGGATCGCAAGTTCGGGGCCCATGTCTTCGACCCGACCAATGGCGGCGCGCTTCTGTGGCAGCATCTGTTCTGGTTCTTCGGCCATCCCGAGGTCTACATCGTCGCATTGCCCTTCTTCGGTGTAGTGACCGAAATCATTCCGGTCTTCAGCCGTAAGCCGATCTTCGGATACGTCGGAATGGTCGGGGCCACCATCGCCATCACGATGCTCTCCGCGGTGGTCTGGGCACATCACATGTTTACGACGGGTGCTGTACTACTACCCTTCTTCGCAATGATGTCGTTCATCATCGCGGTGCCGACCGGGGTCAAATTCTTCAACTGGATCGGCACGATGTGGCACGGGAGCATCTCGTTCGAGACACCGATGCTTTGGGCGTTGGGCTTCCTGGTCACGTTCCTGCTCGGCGGCCTCAGCGGGGTGATGATCGCTTCTCCACCACTGGACTTCCACGTCACGGACAGCTACTTCATCGTGGCCCATCTGCATTACGTACTCTTCGGCACTGTCGTCTTCGCCATGTTCGGCGGCTTTTACTTCTGGTGGCCGAAATGGACGGGGCGCCTGCTCAGTGAGCGACTGGGCAGGATCCACTTCTGGACCCTATTCATTGGATTTCAGACCACTTTTCTGGTCCACCACTGGCTCGGAGAAATGGGGATGCCCCGCCGTTACGCGGACTACCTCGCCGCGGACGGCTTCACACTCCTGAACACAATTTCCACCATTGGCTCGTTCCTGCTGGGCCTTTCCACTCTGCCATTTCTTTACAACGTGTGGCGCACAACTCTGTACGCGCCCAAAATCGCGGTCGACGATCCATGGGGCTTCGGCCGGTCCCTGGAATGGGCGACACCTTGCCCAGCGCCCCGGCACAATTTCCATGCGCTGCCCCGCGTACGTTCCGACTCACCGGCCTTCGACATGAACCATCCGGAGGCGATGGAGAGGCCCCCCGCCGAACTTGGACGAGCCCGGCCGACGCCGGATCCGCATGGGGAGGGAAGCGCATGAAGACCGAGGCCTACCTGTTCGCCGGGGTCGCACTGTTCTTCCTCGCGACCGACGTGCTGTATGCCGTGTGGTCCAAGGAGCCTGCCGGCATCGCGGCGCTCACCGTGGCGTTCGCCATGGCGTCCCTGGTCGCGTTCTTCTTCGGCACGACATACCGCAGGAAGGGCCTCCGCCCGGAGGACCGCAAGGAGGCCGAGATCCTCGACAGAGCGGGCCCTCTCGGGTTCTTCCCGCCGCAAAGCGCTTATCCCGTGCTGGCCGCCGCAGGCAGCGCGGCACTGGCCGTCGGCGTCGTGTACGGCCTATGGCTGGTGTTGATCGGGCTCGGTGTCCTGGCGGCGGGAGTGTTCGGACTTGTCTTCCAGTACGCCGGGGGCAGCGAGGACTGAGCGGCTTACGTCACCACGTTCGCCACGGATCCGTCCTCATTCCCATTCCTTCGTGATCTCGAAGCAATGGGCCTCATGACCCAGCTCGTTTCCGTCGGCGTCGGTGAACGTTCCGGTCACTTGGTAGGTGTCGCGGGCCAAGCGACCGGTCGGCAGCCGCTCCGGCGGAAGCACCAGCTCGTACGGGCCGCCCGGCCGGTAACTGCCGAGCATCACCTCGGTCGTCCCGATCACCGCTCCCTGCCGTTTCCGGACAACTGTGAACTTGAGGCCTTCGACGGCCTGCCGGAGGCGGAAGCCCAGTGTGATGCGGATTTCCGCGCCTTCCTTGAGCGCGAATGGAGACTCCAGCAGCGTGGTTTCTGCCTTCCCGGGTGCGGGCAGCGGGACGTCGAGCCCTTCGCGTCCCTCAGCTTGCAGAGTGACGCTCAGCAACTCGAGCTGACTGAAACCGCGGATCGGCTCTTCGAGGGGCGCTCTCATTGGACAACCCAGCCTTCGCAGCCAGGGTGTCAGCATGCTGACACCACACCCCCCGCCCATTTGATTCTCGACTGCCCGCAATGAAGTGGGACAAACTGCGATGTCTAATTCTCCGCATCCTGGGAACCCGCGAGCCTGAAAACGGAACGTGCGCAACGGTGCGCAACGTCAAGACGCGGAGATGATCGACATGGTCCCGATCCTGTTGGTGCTCCTTCTGATCCTGATTCTTTTCGGGTTCGGATTCGCCGTGGAAGTCCTTTGGTACATCGCACTGGCGGTTCTCGTCCTCTGGGTGCTGGGCTTCTTCATGCGCGGCACGGCCGCCGGGGGCGGAAGGTCCCGCTGGTACCGGTGGTAGCCGGGCCGCAACCCGGCAAGGTCAGGTTCTGACCAACTCTGACCACGCCCTTGGAGGAACAGATGTCTGCCAGCACACTTATCGCCATAATCGTCCCCGTCGCAGTGGTGTTGATCATCATCGCCGTGACGCTGTGGACTCTGTCGCGCCGACGGCACCTGCGGGAGCGCTTCGGCCCGGAGTACGACCGCACGGTCGAGGAGCAGGACAGCCGACCGGCTGCGGAGCGCGAGCTGCGTGCCCGCGAACAACGCCACGACAAGCTGGAAATCAAGGAACTGCCGGCCGAGGTCCAACGCCAGTACGCGGACGACTGGAGCAGCGTTCAGGAACGGTTCGTGGATCGCCCCAACGAGGCGGTCGCCGAGGCGGACCGGCTCGTGGCCCGGCTCATGACCGAGCGCGGATATCCGACCGGCGGATACCAGCAGCAGCTGGCAGATCTCTCGGTAGAGCACGGCCGCACCCTGGAGCACTACCGCACCGCCCACGAGATCAACGTGCGCAGCGGTGACGGACAGGCCACCACCGAAGAGCTGAGAGGAGCGATGGTGCACTACCGCGCACTGTTCGAGGAACTGCTCAGCGACCGGGGCAATGCCCCGCGGAACGACCGCTTCTGAGCCGGATGAGGTGAGAGACATGCAACGCGAAGGCATACGGGATCCGGGCGATACGAGTCGCCCGCCCGGCCAGGAAGGCCTCACGACCGAGAGCATCGCCAATCCCCAGGATCCCCGGGCGGAGTCCCAGGACCGGCAGGCCCCCGTCTACCCAGGAGAGTCCACCGGTGCCACGGGACAGCAGCAGGAGCCGGTGAACGGTCCGGATGCCATCGACGAGGACCGTGCCGGCGGACCTGAGGAGGCACCGCAGGAACCCGAGGTCGTGCAGGAGGCCGAAGAAGAGGACCGGGCACTGCTCGGCCCCGAGGAGACGGATGAGTACCGCGGCAAGTGGCGGGACATCCAGAGCACCTTCGTCGACGATCCACGGGACGCGGTGCGCTCGGCCGATGCGCTGGTCGCTGACGTGATGCAGACGTTGGCCAGGTCGTTCTCCGCCCACAAGCAGGGACTGGAGGTCCAGTGGGACCGCGGCGAGGAGGTTGCGACGGAGGAGCTGCGGGTCGCGCTCCAGCATTACCGCTCGTTCTTCAACCGTCTGCTCAGTACATAGGTCCGCGCCGAGCGTGATGCCTCAGGCCACGGAACCGAGCGGGGTGCAGCCGAAGAACTGGCTGATGCCGGGCATCTGGCCCGCCGCGGTCCATGACCACGACGCCGCGCAGCGACAGGGACCGGCCCAGGCGCGTGGCGAAGCCTTCCCTTCCGGCCGCCGGGTCTTTCGGCACGGCGGCCGGAACGACAGCAAGGCCCCGGCGGGGCCCGGCGAAAGGTGCGGCCAGGGCACCGGCCACCGCGCCGACGGCCATGGCCCGTTCGACCACGATCGGCTCGGCCGAAGCGTCATCCTGGGCCCAAGGGTGGCGCCGTGTTCTTGTGAAGAGATGCTATTGGGGACGTTCGGGTGGTGTTCGGCATCACCTGCAACTGAACGCGGCCGAGCGGGGCTCTTGTTGGTCAGTGACGACGACCCAGGAGGCCTTGATGAACGCCTGGCAGTTTTCTGAACCTCCGCTGACGACGCCGCAGACGGCGATCGATTCGTACCGCTTCCCCGGTGTGCGGGACTTCGACCAGCCAGAGATCGTGGGAGCTGTCGATGAGCTCGGCGACTACTTCCTGCCCGCGCCGGATCCACGGCAGCGACTGCCGTTCACGCTGGCGGCCGAGGACAGCCACCGCCTGGACCTGCACGCTGTGCTGACCACCGCGGGCATCGCACCGCTTCCCGGTGACATGGACGCCATCAACGTCCTCTCCGCACTGGACGACACAACGGTCTCAGCCGTCCTGCGATGGGTGGGCAGTGCGCCCCGCTAGGTGTATTGATCACGAGCGTTGTTGACTGTCGTGGGTCTTGATCGTGGCGAAGACCTCCGGTGTGGTGGAGCTGTCTAGGACTGCACCGCACGGAGGTCTGCAACAGGGCACCGGAGTTGGCCGAGGCGGAGCGCACATGGGTCGGGCCCGCCTGTCCCAGAATTCTGCCGGTTCCGTCGATCGGCACTCCCTGAGCAAGTATCAGAATGTCGTCGATCACATCGCCGCCGAGGACGACCGTGGGCAGATCACCGACGATGACGCGCGCCCAGCGGTCGGCGGCCTGTTCGAAGGCCCGCTCCTGAGCACCCGTCAGCCCCCCGAGGAACTGCACCTCGATCGTGAACGGCGAGGTGGTGGTGGCGAGTTCTCCGCCCGTGCGAGATCGGCAACCGCGCGGTACGTCCGGTACGTGCCCATGGCCTCTCCTCGGCTGGATTCCGCTCGGTCATTTCTCTTTCGAGCATAGGAGACGGGCTGTTCAGGTGCTCGGCAGCTTCCGAGTACGGCTTGCGGGCGGAGCCGTGCGGCGGGTCAGTGCGAGCCAAATTCAATTCGCAATTGTGCAGTAGTCGAGTATTGAAGGGAAAACCACTGATCCATTCAGGTGAGCGGCTCCGGCCATTCCGTGTCCATACTGGAAGAGGGGCGAAGAGACGGCGAGATCCTGGCGCGGACGAGGCCATGAGGAGGCGTGCCGACATGACGGTGGAGCAGTTGTCCCAGGCTGACGCGGATTACCTTTCGCAAGTGGAGGGAGCGCGCGACCGCTATGCGATACGCGCCGCGGAGCGGGCACGCAACCAGCGGGTGCTCGACCGGAGCGGCATCCTGTACGCCGATGCACCGGAACGGGTGAGCAAGAGACTGGCACGCCTGGGCGCAGACTGGGCGATGGCCACGGCCATCGAACAGACACCGGCGGTAGCCACCACGGGCAGCAGTCTGGATCTGGATCCGGACACCGTCGGTGCCGACGTACTGGGGCTGGAACGCCTCATGGGGCGCAATGACCTCATCGGAGTCGGTTTCCTCGAAGCCGGCTTTCTGGCGGCCCGCTCGATCGGGCGGTTGACCGTCCGAGGAGGAGCCGGGATCCACCACGGCACCGGATTCCTCGTGTCCCCCTCGCTCCTGATGACCAACAACCATGTGCTGCGCACCGCGGACGAAGCGGGCCGCGGCGTTGTCGAATTCAACTTCCAGGCAGGCCTGGACGGACAGATGCTCGTTCCGGTGGTGTTCAAGCTGGAGCCGCAGACGCTCTTCGTCACCGACCGCGCCCTCGACTTCAGCGTGGTCGCCGTGGCCCAGAGCTCCCAGGACGGCCGACCGCTCTCGCCCTTCGGCCGGCTGCCCCTGAGGGAAACCGAGGGCAAGGTCATCCTCGGCGAGATCGTCAACATCATCCAGCACCCCAACGGCGAGCCCAAGCAGCTCGCCCTGCGTGAGAACAGGGTCGTGGACCTGCTGGAGAAGTTTGTGCACTACGAGACCGACACGGCGCCCGGCTCATCGGGGTCTCCGGTCTTCAACGACCAGTGGGAGGTCGTGGCGCTGCATCACGCGGGTGTTCCGCGCACCGACGAGAACGGCAAGCCCCTTGCCCTCGACGGGTCCCTCTGGCATCCGGACATGGGTGAGCACCGGCTGGACTGGAAGGCCAATGAGGGGGTGCGGATCAGCCGCGTCCTGGGCGCACTTCGGCAGTTCCCCCTGTCCGGTGCCGCCGCCGCTCTCCGCGAGGAGCTCTTCGCAGCGGGAGCCGCCCTGCGCCCGGTTGAGGCGTCAGCGCCGCCGTCGACCGGAGCGAACCACGTCGGACTTCAGAGTCTCGCGCAGGACGGGGCCGCGCAGCAGGCGGCCACCGCAGGGGCCGTACGCTGGACCGTACCGCTGCACATCAGCGTCACCCTCGACCCGGCCACCCTCCAGGCCCAGGCCCAGGCCCAAGCTCCGGCCACGGCTGAGTCGCCGACGTCCCTTCCCACCACTGCCCTCCCCGGTCCCGCAGTTTCCGGGGTCGGACACATCGACGGCCAGTCGCCCGCCGAGAACGACCTGGCCGCCGCACTGGTCAACCTCGCGGCCGCCAGAGCCCGTCCGTACTACCACGCGGAGGCGGACCGGACGGCGCGCGACTCCTACTACGCGGACATCCGCTCCGACAGCCCCGCCGGTCTGCGCCACGCGCTCAGCGAACTGCTGGAGTCCACCCATGAGCGCCGGCCCGCGTACAAGCCGATGCGCTTGGTCTACCCATGGGTCGACCTGCACCCGGACGAGCAGTTGCGCAGCATCTACTCGGGCAAGGACTTCACTCCCGAGGAGCTCATACGGGCCGACGCCGCGGTGGAGGCCGCCCGGATCGGGCGCTGGCAGGAGTTCCTGCTCCACGAGAGCGCGCCAGGACCCGAGGCGCTCCAGGCCGAGTTCGAGGCCCTGGAGGCGGCGCTGCCGTTCAACTGCGAGCACGTTGTACCCCAGTCCTGGTTCGCCAAGAAGGAGCCCATGCGTGGGGATCTGCATCATCTCTTCGCCTGCGAGTCGGCGTGCAACAGCTTCCGCGGGAACATCCCGTACTTCGACTTCCTGGACAGCGAGGAAGTCGTCCGGCACTCCTGCGGGCGCCGCGAGCCGCTGAAGTTCGAGCCGTCGGCCGGCAAGGGGCCTGTCGCCAGGGCGACGCTGTACTTCCTGTTGCGCTACCCCGGGTTCATCGGCGACGAGGCACGGGAGCTCCAGCGGGAGCGCCTGGGCGTGCTGTTGTCCTGGCACGCGGACCAGGCCGTGAGCGAGTACGAGCGACACCGCAATGCGGCGATAGCCGAGATACAGGGCAATCGCAATCCGCTCATCGACCACCCGGAGTGGGCCGAGGAAATTGACTTCGCGGGTGCCTGGTCCTGACAACACCGTAGGCCGGCGTACTGCTCACACCGTGAAGGGCCGCTGCTGAAGGAACTCGTCCCCGGGGTTTCCGGTCACATAGAAGTTCGGGCTCTGCGTCGCCGGCATGTTCCGCAGGATGTCGCGGTGGAACGCGCGGTACCCGCCGCGGAATGCCCCGTCGTCCCAGACCTCCAGCAGAGTGCCGGTGAACTTGCCGTTGACCGGGCCGTCGGAGGAGAGCTGGTTGTCCTGGCAGCCGGAGATGAGCAGCGCGCCGACTTCCGCCTCACTGCCGTTACCGGCGCCGAGTCCGCGCTGGATGTCCTGGAAGAACTCCTTGTCCCGCTGGTAGATCTCGTACTGCTTGGCGACCGGCATGAGCCGTGAGGTGTTCTCGATCTGGTTCGGGTCGCGCGTCTGGAACTGCTCCTGCATGGCCTCCTGGGTGAGGACCTCGCGTACCTCGATGCCGCTCCCGCTGTGGCAGGAGTCGAGGAACGCCAGGATCCGGACGCCCTCGGCGAAGCGTCCGAACTCTCTGTACAGCTCGTCGTCGAGGAACTCGCGGTCGTAGAGCACGAGGGTTTCGTCGAAGTCGTCCGGCTCGTCGTCGGAGCCGACGGTGTTCGGCACCTGACCGCCGTGGCCCGAGTAGGTGAACAGCAGGATGTCCCCGCTCTTCAGCTTCTTGCCCGCCTTGCGCAGCTCGGCGGTGACGTTCTCGACTGTGCCGTCGGGGGTGAGCAGGGTTGTGTCGTCGAAGCCGGCTTCGCGGGCCAGACGGGCCATGTCATTGGCGTCGTTCTCGCATGCGACGAGCTCGCCGTCCCAGCCGCCGTACCTCGCTGGGTCGACCTTGTTGAGTCCGACATGAAGGGAGAGGCCAGTGGCCATGGGGGGCTCCTTGCGCCTGGGCTACGTGCATCACTTGGATGCGTTCCGCGACTCTTCGTCTTCTGAACCCGTCGGTGGCCCCAACCGCCTGAACGGGCCTGTCGGGCCGTTCCAGCGGCTGTTCAGCCGCCTTGCGAGAGGGCATACCGGGTGTAAACATGACAAGTAGGAGTTGATCGGTCTTTTGCTCTTCAGGGGCGGCTGGGCAGGTGCGGCATGCCGTTGGCCGAAACGGAATGGGACCTCGTCACCATGTGGGTACGGGAGTACCTCCTCGACACCACCGACCCGCACGCTCAGCTCACCCAGCACGGATTCCCGGTGGAATTCGTCTCCGCCCTGCGGCTGACCGCGGTCAGCGCGGAGAACGCCCGCTCACTGGTGGAAGCTTCACGCAGAGACATCCAGCGGCAGCTCAAACTCGTCGAGGTCGTCGCCGCGACAGACAGACTGTCCGTGCTTCCAGAAGTCTCCAAGGCCCTTGAATTCCAGGACCGGCTGCGCGAGGACTACCGCGCCCATGCCTCTCAGGACAATTTCCGTACCTGCGTCCTCAAGAACGGGACCGAGGTCTTCATCGACCGTCAGAACCTGCGCGAAACGCTGCGCCAATTCGTCGAGGACCCCGAGAAGACCGTGCTTCTGGTCGACGGCGATCCGGACAGCGGCAGGTCCTACACGTACAACCTCATTCGCCACATCGGGCAGCACCATGGATTCCGTCCGGCGAGAGTCACCCTGTCGCACACCTCCACCGCGGACAAAGTAATCCGTCGGCTGGCGGAGTTCGTCGCCGACCCCCGTGCGGGAATCTCCCCCCTGGATCCCACCGAACTGAACGACCTGCTGCCGTCGATCGACGACGCCGTGCACTGGGTGGTCGGCAGGGCGACAGCCGTCGAAGACCGATTCTGGCTGGTCCTCGACGAGTGCGACAGCCTCGACCCCAGCTCCGACGTGTGGGACTTCATCGGTCAACTGGCTCTCGCAATCTACGAGCACACCGCAGTCAGAGGCGACCAGGCACCCCGGCTGGTGCTTCTCGGCTACGGACCGACCATGCGCCAACTGCCGTACGACCTACGGGGAAGCCTCTGCCGGGACACGGCCCGGGTCGCCGAACCCGCCGATCTGCGCAGCTTCTTCGACCAGTACTTCCACGAATCCCCTCCCGGATTCCTCGGTACCGGGCAGCCCGACGAATCCACGATCGCCGAACTCGTCGACGTCGCCGTTCAAGAAGTGCTCCGAGCCGCCGAAGCGGAAAACAGCAACGGCGAGAGCTATATGCGGAAGGTCTGCACGGCAGCGGAGGGGGCCATCCGTGTCTACCAAACCCTCTGAGACGCGGAAGATCTTCACCGAGCGGCTGCGCCAGGAGCTCCGCGCCGACGGGGACCGCTCCCACGCCGTGTCGGACGCCCGCGGAGCCTACCGGGAAGCGGCCTGTCTGCTCACCCGCTTCGATCCAATGCTGCTCCGACTGCCCGGCGAGGGCCGCGCCACCGGCGGCGCGGTCCTCGAACTACTCGACGACTGCACGGCCATGGGCGTGAAGGACCGAGCTGTGTGGAACCTCAAGGCCGATGTCCGGGACGAAGCGCTGCGAGGCCTCGCAGGACCGGAGGCCGCCCGGCTCGCGCTGGAGGGCAACCTCGACCAGTTCCAGGACGAACCCGGGCCGGAGCGCATCTGTCTGGCGTATCTGTCCGGCAGCCGGCCACGGCCGGCGGACCAGAGTCCCGGCGAACTGACCGACACCCTCCAGGCGGTGCTGTGGCTCTCGCGCGTGCCGGGCATGAGCGGGCTGCCGGACGTGGACGAACTCCAGCACACTCTGGAACGGGCCAGACTTCTGCAGCCCCTCGAGCGACTCGTACGGGAACCGTTCCAGGGGCGCGCCCGCGAACTCGATGAACTGCGCGACTACGCCGGCACGCCCGCCGAGTCCGCGGCCGGCCCCCGCAATGAGGCCGCGACTGCCTCCGGGACAGGCTCCCGCTCTGCACCCGTGCCCCCGCTGGTCATCCATGGGCCCGGCGGCATGGGGAAGAGCACTCTTCTCGCCAAGTTCCTCCTCGACAGCGTCCCCGACCACAGCCCCGATTTCCCCTTCGCGTACATCGACTTCGAGCGGCCCACGCTGTCGATCCACGAGCCGGTCACCCTCATCGCCGAGATCGCGCGGCAGCTCGGTATCCAGTACCCCGCTCACCGTGCGGAGCTGGACGCCTTGGCGGACGAGTGCCAGCAGGCGGCCCACAGTCAGCGGGAGGGCCAAGACCGGGTGACACAGCTGCACCAGCTCGCCACCACCCGGTCAGTACTGGGACGCAGCTCCTCGCAGGAGTTCCAGCTGCTGGCCACCGAGCGCGAGACCGACATCGTCCGGCGGGTCGCCGACGTCCTGGTCCGGGCGGTGGCGGCCGCAGACCAGGAGAACCCGCCGTTCGTCCTGGTCGTCGACTCGTTCGAGGAGGCCCAGTACCGCGGTTCACCCGTGCTGGGCAGGATGTGGGCGATCTGCCAGGCGTTCCAGAACGTCTACCCGGGGATGCGCTTCGTTGTCTCCGGGCGCGCTTACGTCGACCATCCGGCGCGGGCCGTGATGCCGCGGCACATCGAACTCGACGAGCTCGATCCGCAGGCCGCCGTCGCTCTCCTGGCGTCCTGCGGCGTCAAGGACCCGGACGTGGCACGGGTGTTGGCCGACCGGGTCGGCGGTCACCCGCTCAGCCTGAAACTGGCCGCCCGCGCCGCCACCCTCGCCGGAAGCGGAGCCGACTCGATGGGTGAACTGATCCGCAGCCTGCCCGCGCGGCGCCGCCAGTTCTTCCGCCGCGTCGACCAGATGCTCGTCCAGGGCATTCTGTACGACCGTATCCTCAACCACATCGCGAACCGGGACGTACGCCGTCTCGCCCATCCGGGCCTGGTTCTCAGGATCATCACCCCCGAGATCATCAAGAACGTCCTCGCCGAGCCCTGCGGGCTGCGAGTGGAAACCCTCGATGACGCACGCCTCCTCTTCGACGAGCTCTCCCGACTCGACCTGGTGGAACCGGCCGGACCCGAGGCCGTGCGGCACCGCGCGGACGTCCGCGCCATCATGCTGCGCCTGCCGGGCGGTGACCGCACCGATGTGATGCGCGCCGTCGAGCAGCGCGCCGTCGACTACTACGCCGCCCGGGAAGGCATTGAGGCACGCGCCGAGGAGATCTACCACCGGCTGCGGCTCAACGAGAACCCGCGATCGGTGGAGGAGCGGTGGCTGCCCGGCATCGAGCGGTTCCTGGCCGGGGCGCAGCAGGACATGAGCCCAAGGGCCGCGGGCCTGCTCACCGCGAAGCTCGGGGGCGGAGCCCCCGACAACGTGATGGCGGGCGCCGACCAGGAGGACTGGGAACGGATCGCCGCCCGAGAAGTCGAGGATCTGCTGGCGCAGGGCTTCGCCGAAGCGGCGTTCGTCCGGCTGGGGGAACGCCGGCCCTGGACGCCTTGCAGCCCACTGCACTCACTGCTGGCCGAGACGCTGAACAGGCTCGGACGGCGGGACGAGGCCCGGAAGGCGGCCTCGGACGCCATCGCCTCCGCACAGAGCGCGGGATGCGCCGAGCAGCAACTGGAGCTGCTGCTGCTCTCCGCCCGCCTCGCGGAGGACGCGGGCGACCTGGCGAACGCCGACCGCGAACTGCGCGTGGCCGAGGACATCGCGGTCGGCCTCGGGCAGGACCTCGAAGCGATGGGCGCACTGCTGGCCCGGGCCCGCCTCACCGCGGGCGCCGAATCCCCGGATCCCGAGGCCGACACCCAACTCGCCCAACAGCTACGGCTGTTGCCCGACGCCGTCCTCGCCGACCAGCCCGCGCTGGTACGCGCCGTCGCGTCGCAGGTCTACGCACAGGATCCCGGGGCGCTCGACCACACGCTGAAGGTCGTAGGACTGCCCACGGACGACGAGGCACTGGAGACCCTCGGAACGGCGATAGGCCGTGCGGCGTCCCGCCAACCAGGGCTGCTCGGGACCCTGATGGACATCCTGGGCGACGCCGCCGGCCCGTCACAGCCGCAGGAGGGAGACGGTCCCGGATCCCGGCCGGGAAGGAGCCAGGGAGCCGGCCCAAGCAACACCACCGAGATCCTGCGCCTGGCCCGCGACCGCGGCACCCTCAACGCGCTCGCCCGGCGACTGCTGGCCGTGCGCGACAAGAGCGGTGAGATCGTCGCCGGCGTGGCCGCCGCCATGGGCGCGGGGGCCAATGGCCGTACGAAGAGACGGGCATCCGCCGCCCGCCCGGCCGAGGGAAACGGCTCAAGCGGAGAGAACGGCCCCGTGCGGCCTGGTCGGCCATGAACGCGTACCTCTCGCCGGACGAGATTCTCCAGGTCCGGGACACCGCTCTGGAGACCGGGCTCGCCGACCCGTCGGTACGGCCGCTGCTGTTCGACGGCATCATGCCCAAGTACCGCGGCACGCTGCCGCTGCTTCCGGCGCCAGGACAGCAGGTGCACTCTGACCTGAACGCGATGAACCGGGTCGAGCGACTCGTGGACGGCTCCGTGCCGCTGGAGATCTGGCTGCGCAATGCCGTCGCCCAGAGCACCGAAGCCGCAGCGCTCGCCGTCTTGCAGCGCGCCCTGGACGACGTGGCCCGGAGCGCCGGAGGCGAGCCGGACATCATGGCGGGGATGCCCGCCCCGGAGATCAAGGAAGAGATCGTCCACCGCGACGACACCGTCCCGTTCGACTTCCTTCGGGGCGGCGAGCTGGCCGGAACGGCGGTCGCCCGTATCAAAGTTCTCCCCTACCAGGGGGGCGCCCCGCTCCAGCCGAACGGATTCCCGCACTCCGGCACGGGATGGCTCATCGCCCCGAACCTCCTCATCACGAACCACCATGTGGTCAACGCCCGCACCGGCACAGGTGCGGGGCGGCCCCAGGCCGAGGCCGACGACCTGCGCCTCCAGGCGCTGCATGCACGCGCCCGGTTCGACTACGACACCGACGACGTCGAGACCGAGGAGGCCACGATCAGCGAACTCGTCGCCGCGGACCCGGAACTCGACTATGCGGTCCTCCGCCTGACCGCCGCGCCCTTGCGGCCCGTACTGAAGCTGGCGAAGGAGTCGCTGGCTGTCGCCAAGGGGGACTTCGTGGCCGTCAACATCATCCAGCACCCCGGCGGACAGCCCAAGCGCGTGGCCCTGCGCAACAACCTCGTCTACGAAGCGGACGAGAGCGATGTCCGCTACTTCACGGACACCCGCGGCGGCTCATCCGGATCCCCCGTCTTCACGGACGACTGGAAGGTGGTCGCGCTGCACCGCGGGACGCGGCGCGTGGAGGACGTGATGTTCCAGGGCAGGACCACGGCCTTCGTCAACGTCGGCACCCAGATGGGCATCGTGATGCGCCACTTGAAGGCGAACAGCCCCGACATCCATGCCGAGATCGAGACGGCACAACGCGACTGAATCGGCTCAAGCAACTCAAGCAACTCAAGCGACCGAAGAGACGAGGAGGGCGATATGGGCAGCCGGAGCAGGTCACCCGTTGCTACCGATCCCGAGCAGGTCTTCACCGATCTGCGGGAGGTCGCGCAGCGGGTACGGGACCAACTGATTCGGGAGGTCCCCGAATCGACGGAGGAACTCTCCGCGGAAGAGCTGCCCGCCGGGCAGATATCCCAGTTCGCCCAGCAGGAGCGGGACCGTGTTCTGGCCGCGGGCGCGAACGGTCTGGAGAAGCTCGCCGAGGGACGTGCGGACGAGATCAGCGACGACGAGTCCTTCGGCATGGAGGCCATCGTCCTGCTCGAGGGCAGACCCGCCATCCTCGTCCAGCACCAGGACTTCCCCTCCCAGGAAGGCGACTGGGCGGTCCTCGACGGCCACCGGGCCGCGATCCGCGAGTCGATCGCGCACGTCGGCCGGGTCGAGGTCTCCGGGCACGCCAGCCTGGACTGGGTCGGCACCGCCTTCCTCGTCGGTCCCGACGCCATCATGACGAACCGTCATGTCGCCCTGGAGTTCGCCCGCGCCGACGGCATCGGCTGGACCTTCCAGCAGAGCATGAGCGCCCGGATCGACATGGCCGAGGAGTACGGCGCGCTCCCGGCGGGCGGCGGACCGGCATACGAGATCTCCGAGGTGCTCGGCATCCATCAGGACGTCGACATGGCCCTGCTACGGGTGTCGCCGGCCGCGGGCGCCACCGCGCTGCCTGCCCCTCTCGCGGTGGCCGCGGACGCCCCCGGCGACCTGCCAGGGCGTCCG
Organism: Streptomyces sp. NPDC019443; assembly: GCF_044389785.1. Taxonomy (NCBI): domain Bacteria; kingdom Bacillati; phylum Actinomycetota; class Actinomycetes; order Kitasatosporales; family Streptomycetaceae; genus Streptomyces; species Streptomyces sp. NPDC019443. The sequence goes on along the minus strand of NZ_JBIRYJ010000015.1, from coordinate 71,884 downwards.
GTGTACTGCGTCGGCTATCCGGCGTACGACGGGCGTCGCAACGAACCCGAGTCGATGCGCAGGATTTTCATGGACATCTACAACGTCAAACGCCTGCAGCCCGGGACCACCACGGAGCTCGTGCCGGAACGGAACGTCATGAAGCACGACTGCTCCACCCTGGGCGGCAACAGCGGTTCCCCCGTCTTCGACCTCACCGACCACCGCGTCCTCGGCCTGCACTTCGGCGGCCGCTACGGCTTCGGCAACTACGCCGTGCCTCTGTGGCAGTTGGTGGACGATCCCCTGCTGCGCCGCGCCGAGGTCAACTTCGTCTGATCGCCGTCCGGGACGCGGAAGAGCGCTCGCTCCGGCTACCGGAAGATCGCCATGGCCTGCATTTCCAGGACCGCGTCGTCGGCGTTCCAGCCCTGGACCTTGCCCAGACACCGTGCCGAGAACGTGCCTTCCGGGACCTCGTTGCGCAGTCCCTCCGTCGCACAGGTGACACGGACGCGAGGACCTCGTGCGGGATCGTCCGGGTCCCCGTAAGGCGCCAGAAAGACCGTGGACTCCGCCGATTCGCTGATCTTCCGGAACCGGCCCCTGATCAGCACAAAGTCCTCGATGTCGCGGAGGCGGACGGTGTGCTGCGAGCCTCCGGAACCATGGAGTGCTGCCAGCCCTCTGGTCAGTGCCTCGTTGCGTCTGACGGTCTGATTGGCGAGGTCGACGTGGACGATGACGTCCTTCCTCTCGAGAACGTCCATGATGATGCCGATCACCGATATGGGCTCGGCCACTTCGAGATACTTGCTGACGATCTCGCTGTTGTCGCGCCTGCCACCGCCCGCGCTCATCCCGAAGACCGTGGCGCGGATGTTCCCGTCCCTGCTGTCACTGGTCCTCTGCTCGACCTCTTTGCGCAGGGCCGCCGCATAACCGCGCATCTGGTAGTGGTCCATGACGGATCTGTCATGAAGATAGAAGCAGATGCTGTAGGTGAGGTTCTGGCCGCCGGTACGTCTGCCACGGGTGAGCCAGTGGAGCGTCACGGCGAGCAGCGCCACGGCGCCGATCGCGGTCATCAGCCACAGAAGCATCCAGTGCCACCAGACGCCCCACCACGCCTCACTGAACACATCCACGTGTCTCCTTGAAAGCACTGAGGAGGGACTGGGCTGTGGCGTCGACCATCCGTCCGCCGGTCGCCCGTGCCGCTCGATCGAGTTCCTTGGTGTCGGCCTCGCCGTAGCGAATGGTGTAGGTGCGCACCGCGCGGGCTGCCGACGGGCGTGCCTGGTAACGGCTGATGAAGGCGTCGAGGTTCATCCCGGTGTTGTTCTCACCGTCCGTCATGAGGACGATGGAGACGGGCCGGCCGGGGTGGCCCCCTACGATCTCGGCCACCTTCGTGTAAGCGCGGTCGAGAGTGGACCAGATGGCTGTGCTCGTGTCGAAGTCGTCGGCCGCCACGAATCCGCGGAGGCGGTCGAGATCCCGCTGCCCGTCGTAGGTCAGGCTCCGTTCGTCGAGTACGCGGCCGCCGAATCGCATCACGGTGAGCGACTCGCCCCGGTAGAATCTGACGAACTTTCCGGAGCGCGAATCGTCGGCGCCGCTGAGGCCGTCGAAGGTGGCGCGCACTTTCGCGATGCGCTCGCCCCGCATGGACCCGGAGAAGTCGAGCAGAAAGATCACCTGGGCCGGCTTGTCCCGTCGCGGATCGCCGTAGTCGGTGAGGAGCCGGTCGACGACCTCCTGCTGGTCCGGGAAGTACAGGGCGTTGCCGACGGGCTCGCGGAGCACGGGAACCCTGGGCACTGCGGGATCGATCGGCCGGCGCAGCGTACGTTCCATGATCTTCTTCTGGACCCGTCCGCTCTTCAGCCAGTCCACCATCCTGTCGTACGCGGCACGCTTGGCGGGGTCGAGCAGCAGCAGGGGGTAGTCGGACAGCACCATGCCGTCCTTCGGATAGACGATCTCCAGCGGCTTGGGCAGCTTCCCGCCGCTGTTGAGAGAGAGCAGTTCGGACTCGTAGGTGATGAGAGCGTCCAGGTCGTCCTGACGGCGTACGAATCCGTCAGCCAAGCGGTCGGAGGAGTCCTCGGTCAGTGCGTGACCGGCGAAGAAGCCGCGCAGCCGGTCGCAGGAGACATCCTCGGGACGCAGTGCTCCGCCCGTACCCGCGGCGGCGGTCGCCACTCCGACGAGCGCGGCGAGGCCGCTGTTGGTGTGCCGCGGGTCGGCCATGGCGAACTTCAGGGACCCGTCCGCCGCGGCGTCTGCCACATCGGCCCAGGAGATCTGCCCGCCGGGCGTCGCGCGGCGGAGCCGGTCGGCCGTGGCGGGCTTCATACCGATGACGACCGGAGAGCGCATGATGCTGGTCGCCAGGGGCTTCTCGGTGTTGCGCCCGGCGGCCTTCGCCTTGAGCTGGAAATAGCGGTCGGAGGAGAGCCAGGCGAGATCGTGGCGGTAGTGACCCGGGACGAGTGCGTTGCTGGCGTCAACGGTGCCCCGGTAGTCCATCTCCAGCCTTATCCCGGTGTCGCGGCGGAGGTCGTCGAGCAGGGGCCGCATGTCGGCGAGCTCCGAACTGGCCAGCACGCGCAGCGTGACCGGGGCGGGGTCACCCGAGGAACAGCCCGAGGCGGCGCCGAGCCACAGCCATGCCATGCACACGGCGATGAAGCCGGTCAGACGGCCGCGCGCCCTCATTCGGGCAGCCCGGCCGAGGGTCCGGCCGAGGGTCCGGCCGAGGACCCGGCCGCCGGGCAGTCGCCCACGATGGAGATCATCCTTTCCAGAAACCGCAGTCGCGGCATCCACGACCTGGTGTTGTCGCCCTCCATCGAGGGGACCGGGATGTGGCGCTGACGCAGGAATTGGGAAAGCTGGTCGCCCGCGACCTCCCCCGACGGGTCGAGAATCCGGAAGCCCAGCTCCATTGCCCTTTGCCGTAATTCAGGGTCGTGGGTAATGAGTTCACCGAGCCGGTCGCCCTCCTTGTTGAGCGCGATGAACTCGGGCTGGGTCACGAACTGACTGTCCGGATAGAGCAGCACCCGCTCGGAGTCCAGCTGCTTCGACTCGGCCTGGTATTGCACCTGGTAGGTCAGATACTGGTGCTCGTACGCCACCACGACAGGGGCAATTCCCTTTCCCTCCGGGGAGAGATACGTGCGGAACACGTCCGAGGCCGGCAGGCCCTGCTCCAGGAGGTGTTTGATCGCTACGGCACGGCGGTCCGCTTCCTCGTCGGTGTCCGGCACCTCGTCGCCCTTGCCGCGCCAGGTGAAGGCGACCAACGCCAGGTAGGTTCCGGCCGAGTTGGCCACACAGACGTCCGGGCTCTGAGCGCGGATCCTGTTCGCGTTGGTGATCCCGCGGATCCCGATGTCGTTCCACCGCTTTTTGTTGTCGATGCTCTCCAGGAACTCATGCATGTCCAGGACGTAATAGAGCGGTTGGTCCTTCCCGGAGGTGCGTTGCGCGGTGGCGATTCCGGCAGCCCGCAAGGTCTCGGCGTACTCGCGATATGTGGCGAGCACGATGGGGCTGACGAACGGCCGGTGCACCTTGACGTATTGGTTCTTCGCCGCACGCTGGCTGGTGATCAGATCCCCGGCCGGCTGCCCGGAGGGAAAGACGAAGTCGTACGAGGAGATGTCCCGGATGGCCAAATCGCGCGACCCTGTGCTGGTGATGTGGATCCGTATGTGATGCTTCAACAGGAGACGCTGAACCTCTTCGTCCTCGAAGAAGTCCCGCTTGGACGCCATCTTGCCCTCGAGCGTGACGACCCGCTCGAAGGGCAGCAGGACGTTTCCCGAAGCCGCCAGCACGGCCACACCCGTCAGAACGGCGGCGAGTACGGGCAGGAAGACGACCAGAAGACCGCGGCGTGACCATAAGGACGACGACTGGCGCCGGACGGCCAGGCGCGGCTCCTCGATGGCAGGTCGCTCCCCGATGACCACGGACGTCTCCCCCGTTTCCCCACGGATTCCCGGCTCAGCTCAGCTCAGGGACCAGCATTTCGCAGTCCTTCGACTCCCGGGCAGGCTTCGGCGAATCCCCTGCCATTCAGCTGTTGACAACACTCCACAGCGAGCTCAGTCTGGTAATAACTGGTTATGACCAGAAGGTTTGGTAGTGGCAGTGCCCGCCACGGAGAAAAGGCTCGGCGACACGCACAGCTACTGGGAAACAGAGGTCGTCATGGCAATCAACGCACCGGCTGTCGATACCGATGACCGCGAGTTCATGTGCCCCGATATCCACGCCGCCCGGGACGTCGGGCGTACACGCCGACGTGCCGACGCTCTCCTTGCCGGTTGGAAGGTGTCACCGGACGTAGTCGAAGATGCTCTCCTGGTCATCTCCGAACTGGTCACCAATGCTGTCACCCATGCACTGCCACCGGCCGTGCTGAGAGTGACCTGCAGACGCGGCATCCTTCGAATCGAAGTCACCGACGGCGGGCCGATGCGTAAGCAGCGAACCGAAGGGCTGCACGATGAGCACGGCCGCGGCATTTGCATCGTCACCGCCGTCGCAACTCAACATGGCACCGTGGCCCACGCCGGCGGGGTCACCCACTGGGCGGAACTGCACCCTCTGTGGGCAACTCGTCCTCCCGCGGACAGGACCTAGCCGGGCAGAGGCAGGTCGGGTACGGCATCATCGGCCCACGGGCCGAAGTCGGTGGGCAGCCGGGAGATGACCATGGTGAGGCGTTCGACCGCACGGACCGCATCGAGATCGTGGTCGGCCGGCTCGTCCTGCGTATCGCCGTCCTTTGTGCCGTCCGGCTGATCCCTCAGCACGACGAGTACGTCCCTGCCCTGGATCGACCACTCCATCACCCCTGCGGCCAGCATCGCCGCCGTGGTCTCCTCCGTGACCAGCGCCTCGGCGAAGTCCGGCCGCAGGGTGTCGACCTCGACCGTGTGCCGATTGCGTCGGGTGCCCGTGCCGCGCAGCGCGATCCGAATGGACGGGAAGACGATGTCCAAGTGCACGGCGCAGACGGTCACATGAAGCTGCTGCCAGGCCCGGAATGGTGCGAAGGGCACGGGCTCGAAGGCGTCGGCGATCGTGAAGATTACGCGTTGATGGGTGCCGGACATCACGGCGAAGTGGCCACGGAGTTTCGCCTGGGGCGGGTTGTTCAAGAGCTCGGCCGCGTTGGTGGACAGGCGTTGCATGGGGCCGGACGTCCACCGCCCGGCGAGAGCCGGCAGACGGTCTCTGAACGCCCAGCCGCGAGCCTGCGCGAACTCCCGGCGCTGCGCGACGGTGACGGCCTTGGCGGGGCGCCGCAGGAGCTCCGGCACGATGTAGTAGGCCGCGGTCAGAGCGGCGTACTCGGCAACCGCGACCAGCACATGCACCCATTGGGCCGTCCAGCCGACGAAGAAGAGACCGGCCATCCCCAGGAAGTAGGGCGAGTAACTCTGCAGAGGCGTACCCCCGGACCGATGCCGGGAGGTCCACACGGCGAAATCGCGTCCCGGGATCTCCGCGCGGTTGACGGACAAGGCCGTCAGCAGATTGATCAGACCGAGCACCAGGACGATCGGAACCGCGGCAAGGCAGGCGGTCGCCCAGTCGCCGCCGCTCCCGTCGATGATCCAGAACCAGACAGCCAACACGGCGGACAGCAGTGCGATGGGCAGACACCCCAGGCCCGAGTAAGCAATCATCGCCCTCCCCCTTCAGATCGGATGCTGATCCTCGCGCCTGTGAGTTCACATCAGCATCCGTGAATATGCGTAAGCGGACTACGTACACAACTCGTTCGATTGCAGGGCGACAGGTTGGCCGGTCGCGAGCGAGTGGTAGGCGGCCAGAACGATCTGGAGCGTGCGCAGGCCGGACTGCCCGTCAGGTTGAGCCTGTCGGCCGGTGCGGGCGGCCTCGAGGAAGGCTTCGAGCATCGCTTGGTTGAGGTCTTCTCCTCCGGGCTCCCAGCGGGGGCGGGCCTGTGCGGAGTCGAATCCGTCGAGGAGCCGGGGGAAGGCGTCGAACTCGACGACGGCACGGTCGCCGACGCACGTCATGGTCAGGCCGCCCCATGTGGGGTGCTCGGGCGGATGGCTCCAGCTGCAGTCCACGGTGGCGACCACTCCGCTGGGGTATTCGAGGGTGACGATCCCCGCACTTTCGACGCCCGCGGTGTCGCCGTCCGACTGGAGCAGTCTGTTGGCCTGGGCGTACACCCGGGTCGGCTGCTCACCCTCGAGGAGCACATCCAGGAGGTCGGCGATATGCACGGTGTGGTCCGCCACCGCTCCGCCGCCGGAGAGGCCGGGGCGAGCGAACCAGGCGCGCTCCAGGGAAGGGTCGGAGGAGTTGTTGACCCCGCTCACGCTGAGCAGGTTGCCGACGGAGCCGTCGGCCAGTGACTGGCGAAGCGCGGCGAAGGCGGGGCTGAACCTTACGGGGTGGGCCGTCATGAGGCTGACGCCGGCGCGCGTACAGGCGTCGATCATGGCCCGGGCGTCTTCTTCGGTTGTGGCCAGCGGCTTCTCGCACAGGATGTGAGCGCCGGCGGCTGCAGCGCGTTCGACCAGGTGCCGGTGCTTGGCATTCTCACTGGTGATCACGACGGCGTCGGGGCGGAGCGCGAAGACGTCGTCGTAACTGTCCGCGTATGCCACGCCGAGTTCACTGGCGAAGGGTCTGCCGCGGGTGGGATCGTCCGGCGGGCCGTCGGGGTCGCTGGTGATCAGCAGGATGCCGTGCCGGTCTCGCAGCAGTTGAATGTACGCGGTGGCATGCACATGGGCGAAGGACAGTACGGCGACCTTCATGACTTGACTCCTTCGGTGAGCAGGAGGGCCGGAGCGTCGATGTGGACGGCGTTGCCTGTCACCGCGGAAAGGCGGGCGGCTTCGGCAATGCGGACGGCCGCGACGCCGTCCAGGGCGTTCACTCGCGGAGGCGGGCCGCCCTGGAATGCCGCAGCGAACTCGCGGATCTCAACGGCGAAGGGATCCTCGCCGAAGTCACCGGTGGGGATACCTGCTGTTTCTCCGCCGCCCCCACCGGTTACGCGCAACCCGAGATGCGCCTGGGAGTCGTGGAAGATCGTTCCGTTCGATCCCGCGACGTGGAAGGTGTAGCGGAACGGTGTGGCCGGAGGCCCCCAAACGCCGGAGACCTGTGAGATCACGCCGGACGCGTGAGTGAGGGTGGCGCTGCCTGTGGCTACGGCTCCTTCCGGGGCCGGCGCGGTGAGATGGCCTCGCTGCGTGGCATGGATACGGACCACGTCGCCGAAAAGCCAGCGCGCGATGTCCATGTCGTGAAGCATTTGGTCCGTCAGGATTCCGCCGGACTGGGACGTGTCGGCGAACCATGGGCTCCAGGTGGGATACCGGCCGGTGCGGGTGAACCGGGCAACGGCTACCTGTCCCAACTGTCCTGCGCTGATTGCCTCACGGAGCCGCACATAGGCGGGGAAGAACCGCACGACGTGACCGGGGTACAGCCGAACACCGGCTCGCGCGGCCGCCTCGGCGATGTCCTGGGCGTCGCTGGCGCACAGGGCCAGGGGCTTTTCGCACAGGATGTGAGCCCCCGCCCCGGCAGCCTCCAGCGCGATGCCCCTGTGTGTGTTGGTAGGCGTACAGATGTCGACCACTGCGGCGCCGGCGATGGCGTCTTGCAGCGAAGGAGCCGGGGTGGCGCCGAATTCATCGGCCAGAGAGGCCGCTTGACCGTCCATGGCGAAGATCCGGACGCGGGCGCCCAGGCCGGTCCAGGCGGGCAGGTGGGTGCGTGCGATGTAACCGGCACCGATTACTGCAACGTCGAGCTGTGTCATGGCGCTTCGACCTCCTGGTCGTGGCTGGGGTGCAGCTGGTGCTGTTCCTGGCCGAGGGCGGACAGGACTCGGTCGGGAAGGAGATCCGGCAAGGCCCAGCGAGCTCCGACCCGCATGAGCTCGGCTCCGGCGGTAGTGGTCGTCACACCGACGACGTCCCGCACGCCTGCGGCAATGAGTGCGCGGACGCCAGAGGGAGAGTCCTCGAATGCCACGCACTTTTCCGGAGGGACGCGCAGACTGCTGCACGCCTTGAGATACCCCTCGGGCGACGGCTTTCCGTCCGCGACCGCCTCCGCGGAGATCACGACATCCACCAGGTGCCGCACCCCCAGGACGTCCGTCAGGATCCGCTCCGCCCAGACAGCGCCCGCGCTGGTCACCACAGCGATCGGGATGCCCAAGCCGTGCAGCCGGCGAAGCAGGTCCCGGGCGCCCGGCACGACGGGCACGCTACCGACGAGCCGGACCGCGTGCTCGGTCATGATCCCAACAGCGCTGGCCACATCCGAGCCGGACCACGGGCCGGCAACCTCAACGATCACGTCGCTGGGCCTGCGCCCCATGAACAGTTCCTCGTACTCCGTGTCCGCGACGTCAACGCCCCAGGAGTCGAAGAAGAGCTGCCAGCACTGGCGGTGCACGGCTTCGCTCTGTACGAGGGTTCCGTCCATGTCCAGCAGGACGGCGCGGGCCATGGCGAGGACGTCATTGCCGGCCTTCGCGTCGATGCCGGTCATGAGGTGGGCCAGGTGAACAGGATCGAGCCGGCTGTTGCGACCCCCGATTCGGCCCATGGCTTCGCCGAGCCTGGCTCAGAGCCCAGGACGACCACTGGGCACATCGCGGACAGGCCCCTCTCGCGAACAGCGTCAGGGTGAAAGGTGATCACCTGCTGACCTGCTTCGACGCTGTCGCCTTCGCAGACGTGTGCATGAAAGTCCTCACCGTCCAGGCGCACCGTGTCGATGCCCAGGTGCACAAGGACCGCGGTCCCGTCCTCGGCCTGCACCACGAACGCGTGAGGATGCAGCTTCACGATCTTTCCGCTGATGGGAGCCTGCGCAACGCACGGCCCGCCCGTGCGCACCGGGTCCACGGCCAGGCCGGACCCGACGAGCTCGGAGGCGAAGACTTCGTCCGGTACCCGGAGGAGCGGAGTGATCTCTCCGCCCAGGGGCGAGTAGACAGTGCGTGTCACAGGAGTTCCTTGATGTCCTCGGCGAGCGTGTCAGCCTCAGGCCCCACTACGACCTGGACCACATTTCCCGACACGAGGACACCGTGCGCGCCACACCCCTTCAGCGCTGCGACATCCACGGCCTCGCCGTCCCTGACCTCAGTGCGAAGCCGTGTAATGCAGGCCTCTACGTCGAGCAGATTCTCGGCCCCGCCGAGTCCATCGACGATCTGCTGTGCTTTCGACAAGGGAGTTCTCCTCAAGCTTGCTGGTCATAACCAGTTATAACCAGAAGGTACCTCCCGCGGGAGGAGCCGCGCAATACGCGAGGACCCAGATAGCAAGGCATTCATGTCGCGTACATGACAATCAATGCACCAAACAAAAATGCGGAGCCGCCCGCCCGCGGAACGCCAACACCTACTGGTCAGCCCGGTCGCACACCGACCGCAACGGACTTTCTAGCGGTCGGCGAGCGTCATGTGGAGCTGGTACCGGTCGGCACGGAACCAGGAGTACGTGTGCTCGATCGGCTGCTTGCCGCTGTAGGAGGTGCGGTCGAAGGTCATGACCGAACCGCCCTTGCTCATGCCCAGCAGTGTGGAGATCTCGGCGGGCGCGCGGCCGGCCCCCACGATCTGTTCGGCGCGGTCCACCGGGTAGCCGTACTGGACGGCGAGCGTCTCGTAGATCGAAGACGTGAAGTCGACGCTGTCCAAGTCGGGCAGAAGTTCGGCGTCGTACCAGGCGTCATCGACCGAGATCGGCGTGCCATTGGCCAGCCGGAGTCGTCGCACATGCCAGGCATCCTTGTCCGGACCAAGCTCCAGGGCTGTGACCGTGGCGGGCGCGGGTGCGTCCCGTCCAACGGAGAGGATCACGGTGCTCGGCTCGAGCCCCAGCCTGCGCATGTCCTCATGGAAGGACGCCAGGCGCAGCTCGGATCGATAGGCCCGCTCCGCCACGAAGGTACCCCGGCCGTGCACGCGCACCGCGAGGCCTTCGGCCACCAACTGGCTGAGAGCTTCGCGCACCGTTACGCGGCTCACTCCGTGATCGATGCAGAGCTGACGCTCACTGGGAAGGGCATCCCCGGGCGACAGCTGATTCGTGCACATGTCGACCAAAATGGCGCGCAACTGCGCATGCTTGGGCAACATGGCATTCGAGGCGATCTGCTGCGGCTTGGCCATGCCATTCCCACCCTTGATCTCCGATGGCACTCGGCCATCGCTTCTGCAACTGGTAGTAACCAGTATGCACCGTCCACTGCCCCACCGCGCCGCAAGTGCGTCCGCTCCGTGACTTTGCCGTGACAGTTGACACAACTCCTGATGCCGGGCCATGCTGAAACGCAACTGGTCATGACCAGATAGTACCGGTACTGTCCAGTGGTCTTCGGGGATCTCCCGCTCCGGCCGCTTTCGGCCGCTCATCCCGCTCTCTCAGTCCCTCCTGCACATCGAGGTCGTCATGAGTACGAGTTCCACCGCTCCCGCCCGCCGTACTGGCCTGGCGGGACTGCAAAGACTGGGCCGCAGTCTGATGCTGCCCATCGCCACGCTCCCGGCCGCCGGGCTTCTCCTCCGGCTAGGTCAGGACGACGTGCTGGGCCGCTTCTCCGGCATGGAGGAAGCAGCGAAAGTGATATCCGCCGCGGGCGGCGCTCTCTTCACACATCTGCCCCTGATCTTTGCTGTGGGCATCGCCATCGGCTTCGCCAAGAAGGCGGACGGCTCGACAGCTGTGGCCGCGCTCGTGGGCTACCTGGTTCTGGACGGCGTGTTCACCGCCATTTCGCCCTTCGTACTGGAAGGGCAGAAAGACGCGGCAGGAGCGCAGGCCCTGGTCAACTACGGGGTGCTCGGCGGCATCGTGATGGGGTTGCTCTCGGCGTTCCTGTGGCAGCGCTTCTACCGGACCGCATTGCCGCCATACCTCGGCTTCTTCAGTGGCCGCAGGCTGGTGCCGATTCTCACCGCTGTGGCCGCGCTCGTTGTCGGCGTCCTGATGAGCCTGATCTACCCGGTGTTCAACAGCGGCCTCACCTCGGTCGGAAATGGCGTCACGGAGAACAGCGTCATCGGCGGTGGCATCTACGGTGCCGCCAACAGGCTGCTGATCCCTCTCGGCCTGCACCACATTCTGAACTCGCTGGTGTGGTTCATCCTCGGCGACTACGGCAACGCCCACGGCGACCTCAACCGCTTCTTCGCAGGCGACCCCGACGCCGGCATCTTCATGACCGGGTTCTTCCCCATCATGATGTTCGCCCTCCCGGCAGCGGCCCTGGCCATCTGGCGCGAAGCCCGGCCGGAGAAGCGCAAGATCGTGGGCGGCATCATGCTGTCCGGCGCACTCACCAGCTTCCTGACCGGTATCACCGAGCCGCTGGAATTCTCCTTCCTCTTCGTCGCCTGGCCGCTCTTCCTCATCCACGCGGTCCTGACCGGCACTTCACTGGCCCTGGTCAACGCCCTGGGCATCCATGACGGCTTCACCTTCTCCGCAGGCCTCATCGACTACGTCCTCAACTGGGGCAAGGCCACCAACCCCGTGCTGCTCATTCCCATCGGCCTCGCCTACGCCGTCATCTACTACCTGCTGTTCCGGTTCGTCATCCGCCGATGGAACCTGCGCACCCCCGGCCGGGAGGACGAGCCCGCCGAGCCACAGGAAGAGCGCCAGATCCAGGCCGCGGCCTAGCCCCCTCACCGTTCTCTCTCCTTGAAAGGACTCTCTTCATGGCGCAGCGCGTCGTCTTCCTCGGTTCCCGCAGCGGCCTGCACGCCCGGCCTGCCGCGACCTTCTCCAAGGCTGCGGCTCAAGCGGCTGTGCCCGTGACTCTCGCGACTCACGGCAAGGGACCGGTCGCCGCTAGCAGTCTCCTGGGCATCCTGACGCTCGGAGTGCAGTTCGGGGAGCAGGTCACTCTCACCGCGGAAGGCGACGGCGCTGAGTCCGTACTGGACCACCTGGCCGAGATGCTGAGCTCGGAGCTGGACGCGTGACCGCGACCACCACCACGACGGGCTACGGCGTGAGCCCTGGTCTGGCATGCGCCCCGCTGATGCGCATGACACTTCCAGTGACCACGGATCCCGACCAGCTGCCCGGCATTGACCACGATCACGAAGTCCAGCGCGTACGGCAGGCCATGGCCGAAGTCGCCGACCAGCTGACCCGCGCGGGCACCAGCGGGACCGCGGGCACCATCATGGAAGCCGGCGCGGCCATTGCCCAGGACCCCGAACTCGTCAAGGCCGCGGCCAGACACATCGCCCAGGGCGTGCCCACCGCGCACAGTGTGACTCTCGCCATCGACGGCTACTGCCGCCAACTGGAAGCGCTCGGCGGTTACATGGCCGAGCGCGTGGCCGACCTGCGCGACATCCGCAACCGGGCGGTGGCAGTCCTGCTGGAGGTCCCCATGCCCGGAATTCCGCAGCCGGGCCACCCCTTCATCCTGACCGCCGAGGATCTCTCGCCGGCGGACACGGCAAACCTCGCCACCAGTGAGGTCGTAGGACTGCTCACCGAGAAGGGAGGACCCACCAGTCACACCGCCATCCTGGCAAGGAGCCTGGGCCTGCCCGCCGTGGTGGGCTGCGCCGAAGCATCCACGCTGCCCGACGGCGCACCCGTCATACTCGACGGCTCCGCGGGCACCGTTGAAGTACATCCTGCACCCGCCCGACGGCGCGAGGCGCAAGGCCGGATGCGGGCCCAGGCAGCGCGCCGATGGCGTACCAACGGACCGGGCAAGACCGCAGACGGCCACCCCGTCGCGCTCCTCAGCAACATCGGCACACTCGCCGACGCAACGCAGGCAGCGGCCGAAGACAGTGAGGGCGTGGGCCTCTTCCGCACCGAGTTCATGTTCCTCGGCCGGCGCGAGGCACCGACCCTCGACGAACAGGTCGAGGCCTACACCCGGGCCTTCACTCCCTTCGCAGGGCGCACCATCACCGTGCGCACTCTCGACGCCGGCTCGGACAAACCGCTGCCGTTCCTCGGACTGCCCCGGGAGGAAAACCCGGCTCTGGGCATACGCGGACTGCGTGTCGCCGCCTGCCTTCCCGCAACACTGGAAACCCAGCTCAAGGCACTGGTACTGGCCCAGCGGCAGGTCGGTGCACAGATGCGGGTCATGGCCCCGATGGTCTCCACCGCCCAGGAAGCCGAACACTTCGCCGGCCTGGCCCGCAGCCACGGAGTCACCGGCGTCGGCGTGATGATCGAAGTGCCCGCAGCAGCTCTGCGGGCACGAGACCTCCTGCGCCACGTCGACTTCGTCAGCATCGGCACCAACGATCTGGCTCAGTACACACTGGCCGCCGACCGAACCGCTCACGCTCTCGCCACGCTTCTCGATCCGTGGCAGCCCGCCCTGCTCGACCTGATCGCGCAGGTGTGCGCCGCGTCGGCCGAACTCGATCGCCCCGTCGGAGTGTGCGGAGAAGCCGCGAGCGATCCGCTACTGGCAGCCGTCCTGACCGGCTTCGGCGTGACCGGCCTTTCCATGGCGGCCCGCTCCATCCCTCCCGTACGGGACCGGATCGCCGGCCTCACGCGTGAGCAGTGCCGACAGGTGGCCGCCGCCGCACTCAGGGCCCACAGCCCCGAAGCCGCCCGGAACACCGTCCAGGACGCCGTCCACGAAATGATCAAGAACGGCTCATGACTACTTCTCCGCCGTCCCGGACTGCACCCACCAGCCGCTGCTCGCTGTCCCCCTTCGCACGGCACGAGCCGGCATCACAGAGGTACTGATGGATCAGCACGCGAGCGTGGTCGCCGTCGATCTCGGCGGCACCACCATCAAGGCGGCCCGACTCGACCGACAGGGGGGAGTCGAGGAGACCCTGAGGCTCCCCACCCCCGTTCAACAAGGCCCCCCGGCAATTATTGACGCCGTCACGGCCGCCGCCGGCGCACTCACACGAGTCGACACGAAAGCAGTCGGAATCTGCGCCCCGGGCCTTGTCAACAGCACTACCGGCATTGTGCACTTCGCACCGAATCTGGGTCTTCGTGATGTTGCTCTCGCCCGCGCTGTCCAGGAACAACTCGCCGTCCCGGTCACCCTGCAGCACGACGTACGGGCCGCATGTCTCGCGGAACTCCGTCTCGGCCACGCGGCCGGGATCGACGAAGTGCTCGTTGTCGTACTGGGCACCGGCGTCGCCGCCGGCATCGTCACCGCCGGAAAGATCGTGCACGGCGCCCAAGGAATCGCGGGAGAATTCGGGCACATCCCGGTGTTCGCCGACGGCGAGCCATGCGCATGCGGGCAGCGGGGCTGCGTCGAAGCCTATGCCGCTGCCGGCGCACTGGTGCGCCGCTACCGAGAAGCCGGGGGAACCGCGGACGGCGCGGCCGATGTGGTCGCCCAACTGGGCAGCCACGAAGCGGCAGACCGCATCTGGACGGAAGGCATGAACGCTCTGGGGCGCGCTCTGGTCACCTCGACTGTTCTGCTTGATCACCAACTCATCGTGCTGGCCGGAGGAATGACAGGAGCGGGCAACCACCTTCTGGAACCAGTGCGGCGCACGCTGCAGGGCGGGCTTGCCTGGCGCTCAGCACCCCCCGTACACATATCCGCCCTAGGGGCGAGTGCCGGACTCTTCGGAGCCGCCCTCCACGCCCTCGACACCTTCGAACCGGCCGGAAGCACAGAGCACTGGCACAGGCTTGCGGCGCTGCCACGGATCTCATGAGGACGTGATTCTTCGATGCGGTTCCGCACCAGGGCACGACAGTCCCGTCCCAGGCTCCAGCCGGAACTCGACGACACCGAGCTCGCACGAGCCATCGCGCACGTGGAAGCCCAGATAGCGGCCCAGGGTGACAACCTGGCCGAGTCCAACGACCGAGGCGCTCTCACCTACCCCATAGAGCAGGTGCTACGGGAAGCTGGAGAAGACTGGGACAGACGTACCCACAGACTCGGCGTTCTCGCCAACATGCCGGACGCCGTCGTCCTCGCCGACCAATGGCGATCCCGCCAGCCCGGCAACGGGGACGCCATCCTCTTCCACGCCTGGGCCCAGCTCGCCACGGCACGCGCAAACGGATCACTCCCGGACGCGGAAGCCGTCATCGGCATCAGTCATCGTGCCGCCGACCTCCTCCCCACGGACCCAGCGCCCTGGGTGGCCATCCTTGGCTGCTGCCGGATCCTGCGAACATCCATGCACCAAACACAACCAGCCTGGCGTGAGGTCATGGCACGGCACCCCTGGAACCGCGAAGCACACCTGCAGATGCTCCGCTACTGCTCTCCCGAGGAGTGCGGGTCGAACGTCCTCACCGTCCAGTTCGTCGACGCCGTCGTAGCCTCTGCGCCACCCGGATCCCCCATAGCCTCTCTGGAGCTCGCTGCGAGTCTGGCCCGCTACCAACGAACCGTGGACATGGGCGGAGTGATAGCGCTCACCGCACGGCGACACTGGGATGAGCACCGTGAGCGCTCCCTCCTCGACCACGCGCTGACGAGCTGGCTGAGTCCCGGATTCCTGCGTCATGCAGCAGCTCTCGCGGATTTGAATCTGCTCGCGTTCGTGCTGACGAAAGCCAACCGGCTGACGGACGCGAAGGAGGTCTTCCGTTCAATAGGAACCACGGTCACGGCTTGGCCCTGGGAAGTTGACGGTGTGCCACTTGAGGCATTCATCGAATGTCGCAGTCGTGCTTGCCGCTGATACCCCTCGTCCGGGGTGCCCGCCGCGTCCGGTTGCCCGAGGGCGGCGTCCGCACCGGCGATGAACCGCACGGTCTCATCGTCGCCACTCCGGCGCCATCACCGCGCGAACCGGTCCTGCAGGTGTCAGACTCGAAGAACGGCAATCGGGGGGCAAGCCGACACTCAGCTTCTGCCACCGTCAGTGAGGGCCTGCGTCATGACCTGGGCATCGTGGACGACCACCGGAATCTACGCAGGAGCCGGTGGCGTCCTCACCGAAGAGGTCGGTGTGATCAGCGGTGACCTGACCGTCCACACCACCTGGTCCGAGAACCAGGCCCAGATCGCCGTTCAGTTCAGCGGCGCCTCGGACTGGTACACCATGGCCGGCAGCCCCGTCCCGTGCCCCTCCGAAGAGGCCAGCCGCACCCTCCACCAGTCCGTCGTGGAGGCGGTGCGTGCCGGAGCGGGAGCCTCCCCGGTCTCCGTCGACCAGGGCATGGCTCCGCCGGCCTGAGCCGCGAGGACGGCGCCGCATCCCGAACCGTCACCGTCCGCCACGCGGCCCAAGGTGTCAGGCGTTTTCCCCCGCGACCACCTTGACTGTCGAATACTTGCGCCGCAGCTCCTTCAGCGGCTGGTACTCCGCGGAGTCCCAGAATCTCTGGAGCACCGCCTTGGACTCGAACTGATGGATGACCAACGTGGCCGGGTGCCAGTCCCCCTCGAGAACCAGGGCGTTGCCGTCGATCAGCAGGTTTCGGCCGCCGGCCTTGTCGATGAGAGGTGTCACCCCGTCGATGTACTCCTGGAAGCCCTCCGGGTCGGCGATATTGAGGTCGATGACGACGTAAGCGGTCATGGCCGGTTTCCTCCATGTGTGCGTGCCGGTGTGTTGTCATCGACCGTACGGAGGGTGCAGCGGGCTTTCCTATGCGTGGGAGGCGCGAGAAAATACGCCATCGTCCCGATGCACGGCTTCACGATAGGTTCTGCGCCATGGACGTATTCAGCGACGTCATCGCCACCATGCGGATCGGCCGGGCGAAGTTCACCCACTCGCGACGTGGCGGGCAGTGGGGCAATCGATTCGGCCCGTACCCCGGCGCGGGATTCCACATCGTGCTGAGGGGCAGCTGCTGGATGCTTTCGCCGGACGGCTCGCCAAGGCTGCTCACCGCAGGTGATGTGGTGTTCCTGCCGCATGGGGCGATGCACGGCATGAGCAGCAGCCCGGACCGTGTACCCGCAGAACTGCCGCCCGAGCCGGAAGCCCGCAGGCAGGACAGCTTCGTCGGCGACGGGGAGCACGAGTCCGCACCCGGTGAAGCGCTCCTGCTGTGCGGTGCCTACCGGCTCGACCGAGGGCAGGTGCACCCGTTCCTGCGCGCGCTCCCCGAGGTCATCCACATCCCCGCCCGGCCGGGCCACCACCCCGCCCTTCGCGCAGCCGTCGACCTGCTGGGCGCCGACCTCACGGACGCCCGACCGGGAGCAGACGCTGCCCTGCCCGCTCTGCTGGACCTGCTCCTGGTCTACCTGCTGCGCGCATGGCTGGACGAAGAGGCCTCTCGCCGGTCCGGCTCCGGCTGGTGCGCGGCGCTCACCGATCCGGCCGTCGCAGCCGCGCTCAATCACATCCACCGGCAGCCCGCACGGCCTTGGACGGTGCAGGAACTGGGCAACGAAGTCGGGATGTCCAGAACGGCCTTCGCCAGACGGTTCACCTCATTCGTCGGGCAGTCGCCGATGGCCTACCTGGCCTGGTGGCGGCTGAGTACCGCTGCACGCATCCTGCGGGACGGCGACGCACCCCTCGCCACCGTGGCCCAACAGGTCGGCTACACCTCGGAATTCGCCTTCGCCAATGCCTTCAAGCGCACGTTCGGAGTCGCCCCCGGCCGCTTCCGACGAGAGCACCGTGCGGCCCTCGTATCCGTTCCCTGACGGTGCAACAGCATCTAACGGTGCATCAACCGCCTGAAGCAGTTGCCTCTGGTCCGCGCGGTGATCCGAATGAACGCCCCTCGCCCATTCGCCGTCCTTCCCGTGTTTCCTTCACCGAGACGGTCTCCGCTCCGGTGACCTGCGTAAATGATCAAGCGAGACCAGCCGCTTCGCCTGCCCGGGTGACACATAAGTCGAATGTCATGTTGCGGTGGTGACGGACTGTCGGTTGCCTCATGAACGGAGCACAGCAGAGGCGCCGCGCAGACAGGCCGGACACTGCTCCGTTGGAGGATCATCATGCGTAACACACGTGCTGGTGTAGGTATCGGCCTGGTTCTCGGTGCCCTCTGTCTGTCGGCCCCGGCCGCCCTCGCCGATGACGCAGGCATCCACATCCGCCCGGGGAACGTCTCACCGGGCTCCAAGGTCACCGTCAGTACCAAGGCCTGCGGCCCGGACGTGACCTACGGCAAGGGCGAGTCGGAGGCGGGAGGGGCGTTCCACCTCTTCGAGGGTGACAGTAAAGGTGTGCTCACCGGGGAGTTCGAGGTCCCCGAAGGGACCGAGCCGGGCAGCGACAAAGTCACCGTGAAGTGCCCGCCTCGGATCAAGATCACCGATACGTACAAGGTCAGCGACCACGAGCCGAGGGGCGCGGTAGACGCCGGCTTCGGCCCGGCCACGGACAGAGGTACGCAGTTCGCCCTGGGCGGTGTGCTGCTCGCCGGAGCCGCCGCCGGAGGTGTGGTCAGGAGGCGCCGCCGCCTGAGCGGCACGCGAACCTGACCGCCCGCCTCCCGCCACACCGGCCCCCGGACACCGCATCGATCCGGGGGCCGCGAGGGCCCCACTCCACCCGCTGCGAAAGCAGAGGCTCAACCGCGATGGAAACAGGGCACAAGACCAGGGCTTCTTCCCCACAGTCGTCCAGCCTTTCAGTCAGGTTTCTGGCCTGCGCACTGATGGCCGGTACCGTGCTGGTGATCAGCGGGGCACGCGACGAGCAGCCACCGCAGCCTTCGGCGGCCCAGGCCTTCTCCACTTCCGTACGCCCCGCTCCGAGCGGCACCGCCTCAGCCACGCCCTCCGCCGTCCGGCCGCTGCCCCCGTCGGATCCGGTCAGGCTGCGGGTCCCCGCCATCGGCGTGAACGCCCCCGTGACAAGACTGGGCCTCGACGCGACGGGGGCGCTGCGGCCGCCGCCCGCCGACAAGCCCATGCTTGCCGGCTGGTACGGCGATGGCACGGCTCCCGGCTCGGTCGGGACAGCCGTCACCGCCGGGCACGTGGACACGCCCACCGGCCCCGGCGTCTTCCACGACCTCGGAGCCCTGACCAAGGGCGACACCATCGAGATCAGCCGGGCAGACAAGCGCACGGCCGTGTTCGCCGTTGACGCCGTGGAGGTCTACGACAAGAAGAAATTCCCGGACGAGAAGGTCTACGGCAGCTCCGACCGGCCCGAACTGCGGGTGATCACCTGCGGCGGCGGCTACTCCAAGCGCACCGGCTACAAGGGCAACGTCGTGGTCTACGCGACGCTGACCGCGGTGAAACAGCCCATCGCGCCACCCGGCGGAATCCGCCGGTGACCTGAGCCGGCCGGACAGGTCCTAATTGCGGGCCGGCGCGAGCACCCGTCGCTCGAAGGCCGTGAACGCGGCCTCCTGCCGCCATTCCACCGCCGCCTTCGGGCTGGCCGCGAGGAACGCCGCGCAGCTGGGCCCCGGTTCGCGCTGCCCGGGACGTCCGGCAAGGCACTCGCGCACCGGCCGGTAGCCGTCCACAGTGCGCCACAGGCTGCGGCCCGGCAGGAAGGCGTACTCGAGGGAGGCGCGGGCCAGGTCCTTCAGGTCCCGGTAGGACAGGTCGTACGTCTGGGCCGCGCGTCGGTACTCGTCGCTGATGGTGATCCGGGAGACCCCCGCGTCATCGGTGGCGAGTACGACGGGCACACCGCGCTCCCGGTACAGCGGGAAGGGGTGCTCGGGGCCGGAGATGCCGAGGATCTGGTCATTGCTGCTGAGCGGGACCTCTACGGCGATACGGCGCTCGGCCATGGTCCTCAGCAGTTCGTCCGCCGCGTCCTCGTGCCGGATGTCGACGCCGTGGCCGATGCGCTCGGCGTGTGCGACGTTCACCGCCTCGCGGATATGGAAGCGCAGGTCCTCGGGCTTGACCAGGCCGGGGGCCAGTTCGCCGGCGTGCAGGGTGATGTGTGCCCGCGGGTAGACACGGTGCAGATGGGCGAGCATCCGCATGTGAAGGCTGTAGTCCCGCAGGGAGACGGCTCCGTCCTCGGGCTGGACCAGGTTCACCGCAGCGAACCGCGGGTCGCGTTCGGCCAGTTCCATGGCCAGCACCATCTGGGTGAAGACCCGTTCGGGGGTGCTGTTCCGCAAGACGTGCGAGATGAACCGGAAGGGCACCGCGCAGCCCGGGTCCGGCGTTGGGCTGTCGCAGTGGGCGGTGGCGCGGAATGCCGCGAGGCCCTGGTCGGCTTCGGTCCGTGCCCGGCGCACGACTTGGTCCACGGCACCGTCGGCGAGCAGCTTCTGGTGCATCCGGGGCAGGCTCGCGTCGTAGCCGACCCGGTCGGCGAGCGCGTTGGCCCCGTGGTCGTTGGGGGTGACCATCAGTTCTTGGTAGAACTGCTTCTGACGGGCAGCCGTGTTCGACACCTCGGCCATCATCTCCCCGGGATGGCGCTGGGCCACCTCCGAGAACTTGCCGAAGGTGGCGAAGAAGTGGTCGTGTCCGGACTCCTCGCCCGGCGTGAAGTCCTGCATCGACCAGGCCCGCAGTACCTGCTGTCGGAACGCGGCGTCGGTACGCATCTCGACGGCGGGCCGGCTGTCCGCCGGGCACGGCGGCGGGAGGGCCCGCTGAGTGCCGTTCTCGATGCACAGTCCATCCGCCGTCGCCAGGTTCATCAGCAGCTCGGTCGATGCCGCACCGGCGAGGTGGCTGTGCAGGTCACCGCCCTTGGGCAACTCGTGGAAGAAGGAGGCCAGCGCTTCGGGTTGGTCGCGGATGCTGTCCAGGTACGCCGATACGCGGCGCTCGACGGCGGGTGGCGGGGCCACCTCCGCATCGGCGCCGGCGTCGGCGGCGGCCGACTGCGCGGCGAGCAGCGTCAGCGCCAGGGCGAACAGCATCGTCGGACGGTTCCGTGCGGTGCCGCGATTCTTGTTGATCATGCTGGCATCGTGGCCATCCCCGTCGACGACTGACGAAGTGACAGGCCGTGATCACCTGAAGGGGCGAGTGGCTACGCGCCCACCAGCAAGGTGGCAAGCTCCGCCAGGTCTGCCGCGGTGCCGTGATCGTGTACATGTCCCGTACGTCGACACCCGCCACCCGGTCCGCCTCGCTCGTGACAGCACACCTGGCATTGCGTGCTCATGGAGCCGCTGCGGTCCGGCCACGCGCAGTCGCCCCGGACCCGGCGTCCCCGGGCACCACTCCCGTCTCCGCCGGTACGCTGATACGCCTATGCCCCACCTCCCCCACACCCACCCCCATCGCAGGCGGCCCCGCCAAATCGCCCTCGCCGTCGGCACGGCCGCCGTGAGCCTCGTCGGGTGTGCCGCCGATACCGGGGCGCGGGACGGGGGCGTCGCGCCGCGGGTGTCGCCGCCCGTCCGTTCTTCGCCGCTGTGGCCGCAGTACGCCCCGCCCACCCCGCCCGCGAACGAGCCCACCGCCCCCGACCGCCAGTATCTGAGCATCAAGGGTGTCCAGGTGGGCGCGGGCGGGCTGAAGCAGATACCCGTGAAGGAGCTGCTGGAGAAGGACCCGAACGTGCCCCAGCTCGTAAGGGAAGCCATGCAGAACTGTCCCGGCCCGGTGTGCGGTCTGCGTGCGCCCGTATACCGGGATCTGACCGGGGACGGGCGGGACGAGCTGATCGTCGCGCTGGATGAGCCGAAGGCCGGGCTGACGCTGATTCAGGTGTACCGGGCCTTCGGTACCGCCGTGCGGCCGGTGTTGATCAGTTGGGGCCCCTTCGGGCTCACCGGTGAGACCTTCGGACACGATCTGGTCCTTGCGTCGACCGGCAACGACGGCCGCTTCACGACGCGTTACCGGTGGGACGGCAACGTACTCACCGCAGCCGTCCCACAGGACCAGACCGGTGACCGGGCTCCGTCCGCCGCCGGGTCGAGTCCGCTGCCGAGCCCCCGGACCAGGACGGACCAATGACCAGTGCCCCAGCCATGCCCGGCAGTGTCACCGAGGCTCATCTGTTGCTCGTCGAGGACGACGAGGTCATCCGTAACACCGTCCGTATGCTCCTCGAGCGTTACGGCTTCACCGTCTCCACCGCGGCCGACGGGCTGTCCGGTCTGGAGCTCTTCCGCGAGCGGCGCCCGGATCTGCTGCTCCTCGACGTCATGCTCCCCGAGCTCGACGGCATCGGACTGTGCCGCCGTATCCGCGAGCTGAGCCTGGCACCCATCCTGATGATGTCCGCACGCGGCGACTCCCTCGACGTCGTATCAGGGCTGGAGGCCGGCGCCGACGACTACGTCATCAAACCCTGCGAGAGCGCGGTACTCGTCGCCCGCATCCGCTCCCTGCTGCGTCGCGCTTCCTTCACCCCCTCGCCCGCGGGCGGCGCTGCCGATGCGGCCACCCGCATCACCTTCGGGGACCTCACCGTCGACACCCGTGGCATGGAAGTACACCGCGCCGGACAGCCGGTCGCCCTCACCCCGACCGAACTGCGGATGCTGCTCGAATTCGCCGCATCGCCCGGCGTCGTACTGGAGCGCCGGACCCTGCTCAGCCGGGTGTGGGACCACGCCTGGCACGGCGACACCCGCGTCGTCGATCTGCATGTGCAGCGTCTGCGGGCGAAGATCGGCGCCGAACGGATCGAAACGGTCCGCGGTTTCGGCTACAAGCTGCGGCGCTGACCATGCCGCTGAGATGGCGCATCGCCGCCCTCGTCGCCGTGGCCATCTGCGCGGTTGTCGCCGCCGTGGGCCTACTCGTCCACCATGCCTCGCGCGACCGGGAACTGACGCAGGCCCGTGAGGCGGCCCGTACGACGCTCGACCGGGCTGCCGTCACCTATGCCCGCTCCGGCACTGTCCAGGGCACCGGCGCCAGTCTCGACGCCCCCGGGGTACCCGCGGGGCTGCGCGACCTCGCGGCCCGCGGCCATCAAGGAACGGAGTACGCCACCGATCCCGACGGGCCTGCGATGTGGGCCGCCCGGCCCGCGGGCGGGCAAGTGCTGTCCGTACGCATCGACATGACCACCACGCTGCGCGACATCAGCGCTCTCGACACGAGCATCGCCTGGGCCGGAGCGCTCACTACTGCGGCCGTGCTGCCGCTCGGCGTGCTCAGCGCCGGGCGGATGAGCCGCCGACTGCGCAGTGCGGCGGGAACCGCACGGCGCATCGCCGGCGGGGACCTCGATGCCCGGATCGAGGCCGCGCCGCGTCCCCGTGACGAGATCGCCGAAATCTCCGCGGCTGTCGACACCATGGCCGCCGCACTGCAGCAACGCCTGCGCAGCGAGCAGCGGTTCACCGCCGACGTTGCGCATGAACTGCGTACCCCCCTGATGGGCCTGGTCACCGCCGCCGAACTGCTCCCCGAGGGGGAGGCGGCCGGATATGTGCGCAACCGGGTACGCGTCCTGGCCGCCCTCGTCGAAGACCTCCTCGAAATCTCCCGGCTCGACGCCGGGGCAGAGGAGGCTGAACTCTCCCCCAGCCACCTCGGTCACCTGGTCGAAGACATCACCGCCCGCACCGGCCTTTCCATACAACTCGTCGTCAAGAACGCGCAGGACTGGGCGGACCGGGAGGAAGGGAAAAGAGGTGAGGTGTGGACCGATTCCCGTCGGCTGGAACGCATCCTCGCCAACCTGATCGTCAACGCGCACCGGCACGGCCGCGCGCCCGTCACGGTCACGGTGGCGGGCGACGACAGGACCGTGACCGTCCGTGACCACGGCACCGGCTACCCGGACAGCGTGCTGCGCGACGGTCCGCAGCGCTTCCGCACCGGCGCCCGGGAACGCGGCACAGGCCATGGGCTCGGACTGACCATCGCCATCGGCCAGGCCCAAGTCATCGGTGCGGCACTGGAGTTCGCCAATGCGCCCGATGGCGGCGCGCAGGCAACCCTCCGCCTCCCCGACGCGGAGCCGCCGATACACGGCTGATACATCTCCGAGGCACAGCCGATGTCTCCCTTTGCGTTTACAAAGATCTCCGGCGCTGAGGATGGCGCCATGCGTACCAGGTGGAGTCCGGACCGGACCTCGGGGCGGCAGAAGGCGAGCGAGGTCAGCAGCGAGGCAGGTGCGTCCAGAGGGGCGAGAGGGGCACACCGCCAGACCCGTGCCTGGCGGCCACGGCGCAAGGTCGGCAAGCGGACTGGGACAGGCCGCTTCCGCCGTTTCCTCACCTGGAAGAAAGCACTCGCCTGCGTCGTCACCCTGATCGTCCTGCTCGCCGGAGGCTTCACCGTCCTCTACGTCTCCATCGACATCCCCCAGGCCAATGAACTGGCCAAGGCGCAGAGCAATGTCTATCTGTACAGCGACGGCACCCGCCTCGCCCGCACCGGGGAGATCAACCGGGAGACCGTCCCGCTGGGCAGGGTGCCCAAGGACGTCCAGCACGCCTTCGTCGCCGCGGAGAACAAGGACTTCTACAGCGACTCCGGCGTCTCGCTGTCCGGCACCGCCCGCGGCATCCTGAGCACACTCACCGGCAAGGGCAAACAGGGTGGTTCGACCATCACCCAGCAGTACGTCAAGAACTACTACCTCAGCCAGGAGCAGACCGTCACCCGCAAGGTCAAAGAACTGGTCATCTCCCTCAAGGTCGACCGGCAGAACTCCAAGGACGACATCCTCGCCGGGTACCTGAACAGCAGTTACTACGGGCGACTCGCCTACGGGGTCCAGGCCGCGGCCCGCGCGTACTACCACCGGGAAGTCGAGGAGCTGAGCGTCGAACAGGGCGCGTATCTTGCCGCGTTGCTGCAGGCGCCCAGCCAGTACGACTGGGCCATCGCCGGCCCCGAGGGCAAACGGCTGGTCACGGAGCGCTGGAATTACGTACTCGACAACATGGTCGATGAGGGCTGGCTCGACAGGGACGCTCGGCAGCGGATGAAGTTCCCCGAGCCGGTGGCGCCCAAGCCGGGCGCCGGGCTGTCCGGCCAGTCGGGCTATCTCGTGGACGCCGCCAGGCGCGAGCTGATGGCCTCCGGGGTCAGCGAGCAGGAGCTGGCGGGCGGCGGCTGGCGTATCACTCTTAACATCGATCCGGACAAACAGCGGGCCCTGGAGCAGGCTGCCACGGCGGGACTCGGCGAAGGCGCGGACGCAGGTACAGGTGCGGACTCGGACGGGGACGCGGACAAAGCCTCCGGGGAAGCGGCCGCCGACGGCAATCGGCAGGCCGGAGCCGTTTCGGTGGACCCCAGGTCCGGTCGTATCGTCGCGCTCTACGGAGGCCGCGACTACACCCGCCACTATCTCAGCAACGCCACCCGCTCCGACTACCAGGCAGGTCCCACCTTCGAACCCGTCGCCGTGGCCGCATCCATGGAGGTCAAGACCCAGGACAAGGATCAGTACGGCACCGAGCACATCGAAGAGATCTCCACCGCGCTCGGACTGGATGTGGACAAGGGCGACTTCGCCTCACCAGAGGCGACGTCGCTGGGGTTGATGGGAGCCAGCCCGCTGGAACTGGCCGGTGTCTACTCCTCCTTCCACCACGAGGGCAGGAAGGTCACCCCCTCGATCCTGAAGTCCGCGCAGCGCGACGGAGAAAGCACACATCTGCGGGGAGCGATCGGCGGTCAGGCGATCGACCCCAGGACCGCCGACCTGGTCAAATCGTATCTGAGCGGCGGCGTCGGCCGACGCGGGATCGACGGCCCTTTGACGCCCGGCGTCAGCGAGCAGGCCGTCACCACGACATCGGGTCGCACCGACGACAGGAAGGCCGAGTGGTTCATCGGCTCCACGAACGACCTCGTCACCGCGATCGGCCTCTTCGGCGAGGACGCCACCACGCACAAGCAGGTCACCCTCAAGAACATCGGCGACGGCTACCCCGCTCAGATCTGGTCCGGATACACCAAGCGGGGCCTGCACGATGGGCAGCCCGTGCCCACGCCCGATGCCACGGGCTGAGGCGGCGGCACGACGGACGGCGACGAGCCGCGCCGACGATGACGCCGTTGGACGGGCCGACGCCGGAAAACCGCGATGAACAGCATCATTGATCCAAGCCGGTGATTTCGGCGGCGTGGCGGAACACGTCGACGAGCATGGGGAAGGTGAGCAGCCCGGTGAATGTGTTGCGCTGGCTCGGGTGGTAGCAGCCGAGAAGATACAGCTCCCGGCGCTCCCCGCGGCCGGGAAGTGTCACCTGGGCGCCGTGCGCGAACACGGGCCGGGGTCGCGGCAGTTGCCACCCCGCCTCGCTGAGGACGGGCAGCAGCGCCTGCCAGCCGAAGGCGCCCAGGACGACCACCGCGCGCAGGGTTGGGCTGAGCAGCTCCAGCTCCCTCGCCAGCCACGGCCGGCAGGCGTCCCGCTCGGCCGGGGTCGGCTTGTTCTGCGGTGGAGCGCAGTGGACGGGTGCCGTGACCCGTACTCCGCGCAGCTTCAGCCCGTCGCCGCGGTGTGTGGAGTCCGGCCGGGAAGCGAGGCCGGCGGCGTGCAGCGCGGCGAAGAGGATGTCGCCCGACGCGTCCCCGGTGAACATCCGGCCGGTCCGGTTGCCGCCGTGCGCCGCGGGCGCGAGTCCGACCACGGCCAGCGCCGCGTCCGGCGGCCCGAATCCGGGGACTGGCCTTCCCCAGTACTCCCAGTCCCGGAAGGCGGCGCGTTTCGTTTCGGCGACCTCCTCCCGCCAGGCCACCAGCCGGGGGCAGGCCCGGCACTGGGCCACCTGGGCGTCCAGCTCGCCGAGTTCCCGGCAGCGCGGTGCGCTGCGCGCGGGAAAGTCACCGTCGTCAGGACTCGGTGGTGGCTGTGCCACTTCGCCTCCCTCGCTGTGTCGAGGTGTTCTTCGGCTTCCCCAGCATCCGGGGTCGTCAGGCGGCGAAGCCGAGGTTTGTCACGTACTCGTACTTCCCCCAGTCGGAGCCGAGGTCGGCGATCTGGTCGATCCACGCGTCGTCCAGGGCCTCGAAGTCGCCCGCCGACCATGCTCGGACGATGGCGTCCCAGTGGCGGATGTTGAGGGTGCGGAAGCCCAGCACCCGCTGGTGCGGGCGAGCCACCTGGGACTGGTTGAGCGGGTGGAGCTCCACCCTTGTGCCACCGCGCGAGTTGAGGCGCCCCAGGAGGTGGCGGGCCACGTTCCTGCGCCGGACTGCCCAGTACGCCGTGTCGATACGTTCGAGGTTCGCCCTGGACGGACTGCGCTTGCCGGACAGCCAGGCCCTGACGGTGCGGTCGGTGGCGGTCAGGCCCGCCTCGCGCGCCGCGTTGAGCGCATGGGCGGTCTTCGTCAGATAGTGCAGGCGCGCCAGCAGGCCTCGCTTCGACGTCACGGGCGAGGCGATGCCCTCGACCAGGCGGTCGAGCTGACGCGCGGCGGCTTCCGAGCCCTTGATGCCGCGGGCGCCGTAGTGCCCGAAATCGTGCGTGCGCTCAGGCATTTACCGCGCCTCCCCTGCATCCTCGTCCACGGCGGCACTGGCCTCATAGACGTCCTTGACCTTCACCTCTGCAACGCCGCGGCCCTCCGGGAAGACACTCCGCCAGTCCCCGAGCACATGCAATTCGTCGGTGCCCATGGCCCGGACCACCGCGAGACCTTCGTCGTGCGCCTTGTACGCCTTCATCCAGAGGTTGGCGAACGCCTGGGAGCGGATGATGTGCATCCAGTCCGGCCGGTACAACTCCCGGTTGTAGTTCGACTCCCCCATCGTGGAGACGAACTTGGAGTACATCGCCTTTACGTATTCCAGCGTTACGTCGTCGTTCTCCTCGATTGCCTTTTCACGGGCGTCACGCAGCACACCGCGGAATTTCTCGAGTAGGTTCTCCGTGGCCCCGGACGTGAACGACTCGTGGATGACGGGCGGTTCGCACAATCCGTACCTCGCCGTCGAAAGGCGCAGCAGAAGGCGGAGTGTCGGCTCGCTCACCCACAGCGGGCCCGGCTCGTCGCGTGCGCCGATGGGATTCGGGAGCACGTCCTCGTACTCCCAGTCGGGCGGGGTGATCAGGTGCACTCCGGCGCGGCGCCGGTCGTGGTGATTTCCGGAGGAATGCTCGAGCTCGCCGAGCGGCAAATGTGTCTTCAAAGCGGACAGATAGGCGCCGTTGATGTCCAGAGCGGTGATCTCGTGCCGTCCGGGCGGTAGTTCGGGCCGCGTCCACTTGGGGCGGGCCTCCCAGATCTCGTCGGCACCCTTCGCGGTCTTCTTGCGGAGGATGTCGGGGATCCAGGGGTGCCCGATGATGTCGTAACGCGCGCCCTTCCGGCATGCGTCCAGCAGGCTCATCGCGTCCGGGATCGCACGGCGCACCAGGGCTGCCGTGGCCGCCTCCAGATCGCCACCGTGCTTCTCCAGCGCCGCGCGGACCGCGTCGCCGATCACGTCGGGCATGTCGGAGGTGCTCTGGAACGCCCGCCGTGTGGAAGGTTTTTCGGGTCGGGCGGCGACAGGGACCGGCGCCGGCGAAGGCGCGGCTTGTGGGATCGCAGCCTGTGGGATCGCGCTCGCGCACTCGGCCGGATCGAGATGCTGCGGGAAGCCCGCGACCTGATGCGTCGCGGGCCCGCCGCACAGCACACACGCCGCCGGCCGGGCCAGAAGCTCGACGTCATCGCCTACGGGTTCCGCGGCGGGAGTCGTTGCCGCCGACTCACGCTCCGCCACGGTGGCCTCAGGTGCCTCCGGCTCCGGCTCCGGCTCCGGCTCCGGCTCCGGCTCCGGCTTCGGCTCGAGTTTCGCCCGTAGCCCTTCGAGGAGGTACGCGTACTTGGCCCGCACCTCCCCGGTCGGCTCACGGCCGGACTCCCAGCCGCCGACCGTCTTCGGGTTGACCCCGAGAGCTCGCGCCACGTCCGCCTGGGAAAGCTTCAGGGCCAGGCGCAACGCGCGGCGTTCGTCCGCGGACGGCAGTTCGGCGTCCACGCGCACGGATGCGAGCAGCGCATCGACCGACTCGAAATCCGTCACCGTCCCACCGCCCTCGGAGCCCGTGCCGTTTCCGTACGCGCGCTGCGCAGGCGGGCTGCGGGCAGCAACTCGCAGGCGCGGGTGGGTCCGGCCAGCAGTTCCAGGGTGGGAAGGCCGAAGTGCGCGGCCAGCAGGTCGCAGTCGTCCAGCGTCCATGCCGTACGGCCGGACTGGCGGCGGGAGATCTGCGTCTGCGTCAGGCCGAGGGGGCCTGCCAGGTCGTTCTGGGAGTCCCCGGTGGCCTGCATCAGGGCCGCGACGGTGAGCCGCAGTGTCTCCCTCAGCGTCATCGGCATATGCGGACTCTATCAATCTCAGGCACTGAACAGCCGGATTATGCACAGCCCGCATGAGAGACCGTCGAGCTACACGAGGGCTCCCACGGCCACGGCCGCGGTGGCGAAGCCGTGATCCTGGTCAGCGGCCCGCCGCCGACGCCGATCGCGCCGATGAGACGGCCGTCGCGGTGGACGGGGATGCCGCCGGCGATGAAGAGCAGCGGCTTGTCGAGGGCGGTCGGCAGGGTGTGGAAGAGGCCGCCGGGCTGGACCGCGTCGACGAGGTCGGCGGTCGGGGCGTTCAACTGGAGCGCGGTGTACGCCTTGCGGGTGCTGGTCTCGCCCGCGATGAGCACAGCCCGGTCGTCGCAGCGGAAGGCCAGCAGGTGACCGCCCGCGTCCAGGACGGTGACGGCGGCGCTGACCTCGGCGGCGCGGCGGGCGGTGTCCACGAGGGCCTCCGCAAGCTTGCACAATAATTGCAGACGCCATTACTTGCAAGCGCTCCCTATCTGGCGAGTCTCGACGGGTGTGGTCCATACCAAACCCTTGACAGTGGCTTAGTTCACTTCTTAAATCACGTAGTGAACTAAGCCTCATGTCATATGCACGACACATCCCCTTCCTCCTTCATGTCCCGGAAGGGAGAGTCATGGACTCCCCCCGTTTGACGCGGCGCTTGCTGCTGTCCGTTCTGTCAGTCCTGACCCTTGCGACTCTCACCAGCGGTGTCGCACAGGGCGAACCCGCACCGCCTGTCGCCGCGGCGGCACCGGCCGCCGTGACGTTCTCCGACGACTTCGACGGCCCCGCGGGCTCCGCCGTCGACGCCGGCAAATGGCAGATCGAGACGGGCGACAACGTCAACAACCACGAGCGGCAGTACTACACGGCGGGCAACCGCAACGCCGCTCTCGACGGCCAGGGTCATCTGGTCATCACCGCCCGCCGCGAGAACCCTGCCAACTACCAGTGCTGGTACGGCAGATGTGAGTACACCTCCGCCCGGCTGAACACCGCGGGCAAGTTCACCCAGACGTACGGACATGTCGAGGCCAGGCTCAAAGTGCCGCGCGGCCAGGGCATGTGGCCTGCCTTCTGGATGCTCGGCAACGACATCGGCCAGGTCGGCTGGCCGGGCTCGGGCGAGATCGACGTGATGGAGAACGTCGGCTTCGAACCCTCCACCGTCCACGGCACGCTCCACGGCCCTGGCTATTCCGGCTCGGGCGGCATCGGCGCCGCGTACACCCTCCCCGGCGGTCAGGCCTTCGCCGACGCCTTCCACACCTTCGCCGTCGACTGGGCTCCCGATTCGGTGACCTGGTCGGTCGACGGCAACGTCTACCAGCGGCGTACGCCTGCCGATCTCGGTGGCCGTACCTGGGTGTTCAACAAGCCGTTCTTCCTGATCCTCAACCTCGCGGTCGGCGGTTACTGGCCCGGCGACCCCGACGGCAGCACCGTCTTCCCCCAGCAACTCGTCGTCGACCATGTGCGGGTCAGCACCAGCGACAGCCCTGGCGTCGGCGGCACCATCACGGGTCTTGGCGGCAAGTGCGTGGACGTGGCGGGTGCCAACAGCGCCAACGGCACACCCGTACAGCTCTACGACTGCAACGGCACCGGCGCCCAGCAGTGGAACGTCGGCACGGACGGCACGATCCGGGCGCTGGGCAAGTGTCTGGACGTCACCTCCGCCGGGACGGCCAATGGCACCGCCGTCCAGCTCTGGGACTGCAACGGCACCGGCGCCCAGCAGTGGGTCGTCACCGCCGCCCACGACATCGTCAACCCCCAGGCCGACAAATGCCTGGACGCCACCGGCAACAGCTCAGCCAACGGCACCCGCCTGCAGATCTGGACCTGTACCGGAGCCGCCAACCAGAAATGGACGGTGACCGGCCGATGAGCGGGCAACTCCTTCGCAGACCCGCCGTGCGCGGCGTGCTGGGCAGCGGCACCTCGCGCGGCTGAACTTCTGGTCGGTCAACCGCGACCGCCCCCCGCACCGGCGGCGGCGCCGACACCTGCTCG
This sequence comes from Streptomyces sp. NPDC019443, assembly GCF_044389785.1. Classification (NCBI taxonomy): domain Bacteria; kingdom Bacillati; phylum Actinomycetota; class Actinomycetes; order Kitasatosporales; family Streptomycetaceae; genus Streptomyces; species Streptomyces sp. NPDC019443. The sequence goes on along the minus strand of NZ_JBIRYJ010000015.1, from coordinate 40,742 downwards.
GGCGTCTCCCAGCAGCCGTGGGACTTCACCGGCGTCTTCGCCCGGAAGACCGGCTGAACCCCTTTCCCCGTCCTTCTCCCCCATCCGTCAACCCCCCACCGAGCCGGCCCGCCGGCACAGGAGAAACCGTGCTCCGATCCCTGCGAACGCCCAGAGTGGGCCGTCACACCTTCACAACCGCCCGCCGTGCAAGGCCCCTTGTGGCTGCCTTCGTCGTGGTGGCCTCGGCCTTTTCGGTCCTCGCCGCCATCCCGTCCACCCAGGCGGCCACCCCTCAAGGAACCGCCGGGGCCGCCGGGGCCGCCGCTCTGCCGACCGGCTGGGCCACCGTGGTGAACAGTGGCAGCGGCAAGTGCCTGGACGCGCGCTCGGCCGCGACCGTGAACGGCACCGCCGTCCAGCAGTACACGTGCAACAACTCCACCGCCCAGCAGTGGAGCTTCACGGCCACCAGCGACGGCTTCGTGCGGATCAACAACCGCAATGACACGAGCCAGGTCGTGGACGTGAGCGACGTGTCCACCGCCGACAACGCCGCGGTGCACCTGTGGACGTACGGCGGCGGCAACAACCAGCAGTGGCAGGCCGTGGACGAGGGCGGCGACGCGTACCACTTCGTCAACCGCAACAGCGGCAAGTGCCTGGACGTCCCCTCCGCCTCGACGGCCGACAGCGTCCAGCTTGTGCAGTACACCTGCAACGGCACGGCGGCCCAGCGGTTCCAGGTCGCACCCGTGAACACCGCGCCCGGTGACGTGGACCTCGGACCGAACGTGGTCGTCTTCGACCCCTCCATGCCGTCCTCGACCATCCAGAGCCGGCTCAACTCGATCTTCCAGCAGCAGGAGACCAACCAGTTCGGCGCCCAGCGCTACGCGGTCATGTTCAAGCCGGGCACCTACAGCAACGACGTCAACGTCGGCTTCTACACCCAGGTTCTGGGCCTCGGCCAGTCGCCCGACTCGGTGACGATCAACGGCGCGGTGCACGTAGAGGCCGACTGGTTCCCGCCGCAGAACGCCACTCAGAACTTCTGGCGCGGCGCCGAGAACCTCTCGGTCAACCCGGCCGGCGGCACAGACCGGTGGGCGGTGTCCCAGGCGGCTCCGTACCGGCGCATGCATGTCCGCGGCAACCTGGCTCTGGACGACGGCGGCTGGGCAAGCGGCGGATTCATGGCCGACAGCAAGATCGACGGTCAGGTGCGGTCCGGTTCGCAGCAGCAGTGGCTGACCCGCAACTCCCAGCTCGGCAGCTGGACAGGATCCAACTGGAACATGGTCTTCGTCGGAAGCCAGGGCGTTCCGGGCAACACTTTCCCCAACCCGCCCTACACGACTGTGAACGAGAGCCCCACGGTCCGGGAGAAGCCGTTCCTGTACGTGGACGGCACCGGCGCCTACAAGGTGTTCGTACCGTCCCTGCGGGCCAACTCGTCGGGTACCACGTGGGCGGGCGGCAACGCCGCCGGCACCTCGCTCGGCATGGACCAGTTCTTCGTCGTGAAGGCCGGGACGACCGCCGCGCAAATCAACGCCGCACTGGCCGAGGGGAAGAACCTGCTGGTCACTCCGGGTGTCTACCACCTGAATCAGACCCTGCGGGTGACCCGTCCCGACACCGTGATCCTGGGGCTCGGCCTCGCCACGTTCATCCCGGACGGCGGCATCACCGCCATGACGCTCGCCGATGTCGACGGCGTCAAGGTGGCGGGCATCCTCTTCGACGCCGGTATAACCAACTCGCAGACCCTGATGGAGGTCGGCCCGGCAGGCTCCTCCGCCGGTCACAGCACCAACCCGACGTCCCTGCACGACGTGTACTTCCGGGTCGGCGGCGCCGCGGTGGGCAAGGCGACCACGAGCCTGGTGGTCAACAGCGACAACGTCATCGGCGATCACATGTGGATCTGGCGCGGCGACCACGGCAGCGGCATCGGCTGGAACAGCAATACGGCGGACACAGGACTCGTCGTCAACGGCGACGACGTGACCATGTACGGGCTGTTCGTGGAGCACTACCAGAAGCATCAGACGATCTGGAACGGCAACGGCGGGCGCACGTACTTCTACCAGAACGAGATGCCGTACGACCCGCCCAACCAGGCCGCCTGGATGAACGGCTCAACCCAGGGCTACGCGGCGTACAAGGTGGCCAACTCCGTCACCAGCCATCAGGCGTTCGGGCTCGGCAGCTACTGCTTCTTCAATGCGAATCCGTCCGTGACCGCCGAGCACGCCTTCGAGGTCCCCAACAATCCGAATGTGCGATTCCGGAACATGGTGACCGTCTCGCTCGGCGGCACCGGAACCATCCGCCATGTCATCAACGACAGAGGCGGCCCGTCCAACTCCTCCACGAACGTGGCCAATCTCGTCAGCTATCCCTGACGCGCTCTTCTCGCAGTACGCCGGCCGGGCCGGACCCGACAACCTCGGGGCCGGCCCGGCCGCGCGGGAGGATCCAAGGGCCGGCCCCGGGCGGCCGCTCTACTGTGCCGCTGCGTCCCTGAGTGCGTCGAGCAGCCCGCGCAACGCGGGCTGAGGCAGCGAGGTTTCCCGCACCGCCGCGTAGATTCCGCGGATCGGCTCGGGTTTGCGGACCTTGCGTACGACGACTCCGGGATGGCGGCTTCCGAGGCCTATTCTCGGCATGAGGCTGATTCCGAGACCGGCGGCGACAAAGCCCTGGGCCGTGGCGTAATCCTCGCTGTCCACCACGAAGTTGGGACTGAAGCCCGCCGCGCCGCAGGCGTCGAGCACGACGTCGAGACAGGGGCCGGCCGGCCATTCGTTGCCGACCCATGGCTCGTCGGCGAGGTCGGCCAGGTCGAGTACGCGCTTTTCGGCCAGCCGGTGCCCCTTGGGCAGCACGGCGCGGTACGGGTCGTCGAGCAGATGGACAAGGCGGACGTCGTCGCGCGGCCGGTCCCGGGGCTGGACGACAACGGCGAGGTCGGCGCGGCCCTGTGTCACCTCGGGCAGCGGGTCGTCGGGGTCGATCAGCTTGAGCTCGACCTGCACGCCCGGATACGTACGGCGGAGCCCGGCCAAGGCGGGCGCGACGAGAGTGGCGCCCGCGGTGGCGAAGTAGCGGACGGACAGCCGGCCGGTGCGCCCGGCGCGCAGATCGGCCAGCGCGGTCTCCGCTTCGGCGATGTTCTTGCTGATGATGGCCGCGTGCTCGTTGAGCAGTCGCCCGGCCGCCGTCGGCTGCACGCCGCGGCCGACCCGTTCGAGCAGCGCCGTCCCGGCCTGCTTCTCCAGAGCCGCCACCTGTTGGCTGACAGCGGACGGCGTGTAGCCGAGGTTGGCCGCCGCCGCGGTCACCGAGCCGCTGGTCACCACCGCCCTGAGCACCTGCATTCTCCGCACATCAAGCATGTAGTAGAGCTTAACAGATCATGCAGAACTTTTCACTAGTCGTACAGAGTCCCCTGATGCACGGTGGAGACCGGACGAGCGAAAAGGGGACAACGGATGTTCATCGGCGGGCGTGGAACGTTGGTGCGTATGGGCCTTCTTGCCCTGTTGTGGGGATCGGCCTTCCTGTGGATCAAGGTAGCCCTGAACAACGGCCTGTCACCGGCCCAAATCACCTTCACCCGGTGCGCGCTGGGCGCGCTGGTGCTGCTCGCCCTGGCCTTCGGCGCGCGCAAGCGACTGCCGCGCGACCATGCGACCTGGGGGCATCTCATCGTGGCGGCCTTCTTCTGCAACGCCTTGCCGTTCGCCCTGTTCAGCATCGGCCAGCAGACCGTCGACTCCGGGGTGGCCGGCGTACTGAACGCGACAACACCCCTGTGGTCCCTGCTGATCGGAATCGCCATCGGTACGGAACGCGGCACGCACCCGGTCCGTCTGGGCGGACTCCTTCTCGGGTTCGCGGGCACGCTGCTGATCTTCGCGCCGTGGCAGCAGAGCGGACTCGTCGGCTGGGGCGCGCTCGCCATCCTCGCGGCGGCGGCGAGTTACGCCATCGCGTTCGCGTACATGGGACGCAAGCTCACCGGGAGGGGCACCGCCCCCATGGCTCTGTCCGCGGCCCAGCTGCTCACGGCGACGGGGCTGAGCACGCTGGCCCTGCCGGTCGGCGGTGTGGACTCGGTGCACATCAACGCGGTCGGCCTGGTCGCGGTCATCGTCCTCGGCATCTTCGGCACGGGCTTCACCTTCGCCCTCAACTACCGGTTGATCGCGGACGAGGGCGCGACCAGCGCGGCCACCGTCGGCTATCTGCTGCCTGTGGTCTCCATCGCACTCGGGGCGATCGTTCTCGACGAAGCGCTCACCATCCGGGTCGTGGCGGGCATGGTCGTCGTACTCACCGGTGTCGGTCTGACGCGGTGGCAGCGGCGGACGCCGTCGGCATCGCCGCTGGTGGGAGCGGAGCAGTCCGTCGCCTCGCGGACCGCGGCGCCGTGATCACAGTCGCCGAACGCCCTGTCGCGGCCAGGGCCGCCCATTTCTGAGGCCGGAGGCAGGGCTCTGGTCGGTCCATGAACAGTCAACTGACCGACCGGACGGCTCATGCAACAATGCACCGGCTGCCGCTACCCGCGGGTAACGTAGCCGCTCCGTCAGCATGCCCTGCCCCTGCCGTCCGCACAGGCATACGAGGAACCCATCGCGATGTCGTACTACCCCCCACAGCCCTCATATCCCGAGCAGCCGGGCTACCCCCACCATGCCTGGCAGGCGCCGCCGCAGGCCGAGCCACCGGCCGATCCGCGCCACGGCATACGGGCGTTGAGTGCCGCCTACCGCCGACTGCGCCGGGTCGCGACTCTGACGGCCCTCGGGTACTTCGTACTGTTCCTCATACTCTCCGCCTATGCGCCTGGGCTGATGACGGGCAAGATCACCGGCGGCCTCAACGTCGCTCTGCTGCTCGGCCTCATCCAGCTCCCCGTGACCCTGATCGCCGTTGCCGCGTACGAGAAGTCCGCCCGCCGCCGGGTCGACCCGCTCGCCGAAGCCGTCCGCGTCGATGCCGCCCCGACCACCCAGGGAGCACGCCGATGACCGGATTCAGCTCCGAGGCCCAGACCATGTCGTTCGTCGCCTTCATCGCGGTGACCACAGTGACCCTGCTGCTGTGTGTGATGACCGGGCCCGACCGCGACGACCTGGACGAGTTCTACACCGGCTTCCGCTCCCTGTCCCCCGTGCAGAGCGGCCTCGCCATCGCCGGCGACTACATCTCCGCCGCGAGTGTGCTGGGCACCATCGGAGTCATCTCGCTGCTCGGCCAGGACGGTCTTGTACTCGCCCTCAGCACCGTTCTCTCCCTGGTGCTGCTGATGTTCCTGTTGGCCGAACCCCTGCGCAACGCCGGCCGGTTCACCATGGGCGACGTGCTCACCCGGCGTGCCCCCAGTTCCGCCGTCCGCATCACCGCGTGCCTGGTCACCCTTATCGCCCTCTTCCCCCTGCTGATCTTCCAGCTGGCGGGCGCCGGTGATCTGCTCGCCTTCGTCCTCGGTATCAACGCCGCGGGCTTCAAGACCGGCTCCATCGTGCTGCTCGGCCTCCTGATGATCATCTACGCGGCCATCGGCGGCATGAAGGGCACCGCCTTCATCCAGATCGTGAAGACTGTGGTGCTGCTCGCCGCGGCCACCGCCATCGCCTTGCTCATCCTGAACCGCTTCGACTTCAGCATTCCCTCGCTGCTGGACGCGGCGGCACGCGGGAGCGGTGCGGGCGATGCGTATCTCGCGCCCGGGCTCCAGTTCGGCGGCGACGGGCTCGACATGATCAGCGCTCAGCTGACCGTCGTGCTCGGCGCGGCGTGCCTCCCGCACATCACGATGCGTATGTTCAGCTCCCGCAGCGCACCCGCCGTGCGGCGCTCCATGTCCTGGGCCGTCTCGACCGTCGTCGTCGTGTGTCTGCTCTGCGCCGTGATCGGCTTCGGCGCCGCCGCGATCGTCGGCCACGAGCAGATCACCGCCGGCGACCCACAGGGCAAGACCTCGATCCTGCTGGTCAGCCAGGCGATCATGGGCGCCGACGTCTCCACCTTTGAAACGCTGCTGTTCACCGCCATGGCCACGGCGATCTTCCTGACGCTGCTGGCGTCCGTCGCCGGCATCACGCTCGCCTGCGCCAACACCCTTGCCCACGACCTGATCACGCACGGTCTGCGCCGCAAGCAGGCTCTGCGTGGCAGCACCGAGATGACCATCGCCCGGGTGACAGCCGCTGCGGTCGGCCTGGCAGCGATCTTCCTCGCGGCGGCATCCCGGCATGTGAACCTGCAGGCGATGGTCACTCTGTCCTTCTGCCTGGGCGCCTCGGCCGTCGCGCCCGCGCTCATCTACAGCCTCTTCTGGCGGCGGTACAACCGCACCGGGCTGCTGAGCACACTCATCGGCGGAACGGCGAGCGTTCTGATCCTCATCACGGGGACCACACTCGTCTCGGGTTCCGCCCAAGCGATCTTCCCCGACAGCGACTTCACCTGGTTCCCGTACACCACAACGGGCCTCGTCTCCGTCCCCGTGGGATTCCTCGCAGGCTGGCTCGGCACTGTCTTCGCCCGCCGCAGCCCGGGGGCGCGCCGCCAGGAGGAGTACGACTACGACGCGGTCGAGGCTTCCATCCTGGCCGACGCCGCACGACCGAAGGGCTGATCACCGACTGACTCGTCCGCCCGTAGCCACGATCGGAGTCATACCCATGGCACGTACCTTCTCGGTCTCGGACAGCATCGTCATCGACGCCGCACCCTCGACGATCTACGCACAGGTCAGCAACCCCGCGCTGATGGGCCGCTGGAGCCCGGAGAACCGGGGCGCGACGGTACTCGACGGCGCTGAGGGGGCGTATGTGGGCATGGTCTTCGACGGCTACAACAAGCGCGGGCCGATGCGCTGGACCACGCGGTGCACGGTGACCGCGGCGGATCCCGGTGAGCGGTTCGCCTTCCGGGTGCGTGCCATAGGGCGGCACCGGCCTCTGCTGCCCGGTCGCATCGCCACCTGGGAGTACCGCTTCGAGGCCGTCGATGGCGGCACCCGGGTGACCGAGATCTGGACCGACGACCGGCGTGCCTGGCCCGATGCACTGGCCCATGCCTTCGACAGGATGGCGACCCGGGGGCACACGTTCGCCGACCTCCAGCGCCGCAACATCCGCACCACGCTGGACAACCTGAAGCAGGCGATGGAGGCGACGCCGGCCAAGGACTGACCGGTCGGCTGCGCTCAGTCGGTGGAGAGTCCGGCCGCGGAAGCGGCGAGTGCGTCGAGGACCGGCCGGAACAGCGGGTGCGCTTCCGCGCCTCGGCGTACGGCGGCGAAGACCCGGCGGGTCGCGGCCGGGCCCGCCACCGGCCGTACGACGGCGTCCTTCAACTCCATCCCGCGCAGTGCCGAGCGGGGCACCAGCGCCACCCCGGCGCCCGCTCCGGCGAGTGCCACGACGGCGCGGAAGTCGTCCGAGGAGTGCATGAGGCGGGGCTGGAAACCGGCGAGTTCGCAGGCGAGCAGCACCATGTCGTGGCAGGGGTTGCCGGGATACGGACCGATCCAGTCGCTGTCCGCGAGCTCGGCGAGCGCGACGCGTTCGGCCGCGCCGAGAGGGTGGCCGGCATGCAGCACGGCGTCGAAGGGCTCCGCGTACAGCGGCACACGGGCCAGGCGCCGGTCGTCCTCGCGGGGCGCTCCCCGGTACTCGACCGCGACGGCCAGATCCGCCTCGCCGTCGAGCACCAGCGGCAGGCTCTCGTCACCCTCGGCGTCCCGTACGCGTACCCGGATGCCCGGGTGCTCCGCGGCGAGACGCCCTATGGCCGGGGCGACGACCTCGGCGATGCCGGTGGCGAACGCGGCGACCGTGACCTCGCCGGCCGCGCCGCCCGCGTAGGCCGCGAGCTCGGCCTCGGCCCGCTCCAGCTGGGTCAGAACCGCGTTGGCGTGCTCCAGCAGGATTTCTCCGGCCGCCGTGAGCCGTACGCCTTTGCCGCTACGGGTCAGCAGGGTGTGGCCGGTCTCCTGTTCCAGCGCGGCGAGCTGCTGGGAGACGGCGGAGGGGGTCAGATACAGCGCTGCGGCCGCGGCGGTCACCGTTCGGTGGTCCGCCGCGGCACGCAGGATACGCAGTCGGCGGGGGTCGATCACCCAGCCATTGTCGCCCGCGCGTCGACGAAGGCCGCCACCGCCCGCTCGACGTCCTCGGTGGAGTGCGCCGCGGAGAGCTGGACGCGGATCCGGGCCCGGCCCATCGGGACGACGGGGTACGAGAAGCCGATGACGTAGACGCCGCGCTCCAGCAGGAGTTCGGCCATCCGGCCGGCCTCGGCGGCGTCGCCGATCATGACGGGGGCGATGGCGTGGTCGCCGGGCAGGATCTTGAAGCCCGCCTCGGTCATCTTCGTACGGAAGAGCGCGGTGTTCGCGTTCAGCCGCTCACGCAGGTCACCGGCAGACTCCAGCAGGTCGAGGACCTTGAGGGAGGCGGCGGCGATCACCGGGGCGAGGGAGTTGGAGAAGAGGTACGGGCGGGAGCGCTGGCGCAGCAGCGCGACGATCTCGGCGCGGGCCGCGACATAGCCGCCGGAAGCGCCGCCCAGCGCCTTGCCGAGGGTGCCGGTGATGATGTCGACGCGGTCCATCACGCCGTGCAGCTCGGGGGTGCCCCGGCCGCCGGGTCCGACGAAGCCGACCGCGTGCGAGTCGTCGACCATGACCATCGCGTCGTAGCGGTCGGCGAGGTCGCAGATCTCGGCGAGGGGGGCGACATAGCCGTCCATGGAGAACACGCCGTCGGTGACGATCATGCGGCGGCGGGCGTCCTGGGTCTCCTTGAGCTGCTGCTCGAGGTCGGCGAGGTCGCGGTTGGCGTAGCGGTGGCGGCGGGCCTTGGACAGGCGGATGCCGTCGATGATGCTGGCGTGGTTCAGGGCGTCGGAGATGACCGCGTCCTCGGGGCCGAGGAGAGTCTCGAAGACGCCGCCGTTGGCGTCGAAACAGGAGGAGTAGAGGATCGTGTCCTCCTGGCCGAGGAATGCCGACAGGCGTGCCTCGAGCTCCTTGTGCACGTCCTGGGTGCCGCAGATGAAGCGAACGGAGGCCATGCCGTAGCCCCAGCGGTCCAGCGCTTCCTTGGCGGCGGCGACGACCTCGGGGTGGTCGGCGAGACCGAGGTAGTTGTTGGCGCAGAAGTTGAGCACATCACCCGAGGCGACGGACACGGAGGCGCTCTGCGGGGTGCCGATGACCCGCTCCGGCTTGTAGAGACCGGCGGCGCGGATCTCGTCGAGGGTGGTACGGAGGTCGTCGCGGACGGACGCGTACATGGTGGGGCTCCTTAACGAAAAGCTCAGACGGTCCAGTCGAGGATGATCTTGCCGCTGCGGGCGGTGGCGGCCTCGTCGAAAGCGGCGTCGAAGTCCTGGTAGCCGTAGCTGCCGGTGATCACCGGGGTGAGGTCGAGGCCGCCTTCGAGGAGGACCGTCATCGCGTACCAGGTCTCGAACATCTCGCGGCCGTAGATGCCCTTGATGGTGATCATCGAGGTGACGATCTTCGACCAGTCGACGGCGAACTCGTCCGCGGGCAGGCCCAGCATGGCGATGCGGCCGCCGTGCGTCATATTGGCGACCATGTCGCGCATGGCCTCGGGGCGGCCGGACATCTCAAGACCGATGTCGAAGCCTTCCTTGAGCCCGAGCTGCCGCTGCGCCTCGGCGATGTCGCTCTGGGCAACGTTCAGCGCCAGGGTGGCGCCCGCCTTGCGGGCCAGCTCCAGGCGGGGCTCGCTGACATCGGTGATGACGACATTGCGCGCGCCGGCGTGCCGGGCGACGGCCGCGGCCATGATGCCGATCGGGCCCGCGCCGGTGATCAGTACGTCCTCGCCGACCAGCGGGAACGAGAGCGCGGTGTGCACGGCGTTCCCGAACGGGTCGAAGATCGCGGCGATGTCCAGGTCGACCTTCGTACGGTGCACCCAGACATTGGACGCGGGCAACGCGACGTACTCGGCGAACGCGCCGTCGCGGCCGACCCCGAGGCCGATGGTGCTGCGGCACAGATGGCGGCGGCCGGCGAGACAGTTGCGGCACTTGCCGCAGACCAGATGGCCTTCACCGCTCACCACGTCGCCGACCGCGATGTCCTGGACGTCAGCGCCGACCGCGGCGACTTCGCCGACGAACTCGTGGCCGAGGACGCGGGGCGTGCTGACGGCCTGCTGGGCCCAGCCGTCCCACGACCTGATGTGCAGGTCGGTGCCGCAGATCCCGGTGCGCAGCACCTTGATCAGCACGTCAGCGGGGCCGGCCTCCGGCTCCGGCACGTCCATGAGCCAGAGGCCTGGCTCGGCGTGCTGCTTGACAAGTGCCTTCATCGGGGCGGCTCCAGCATCGTGGTGGGGATGACCGAGGGCGGGTGGACCTGCACCAATCTGCCCATCGGTGACTTCAGAGTCCATCGAGGATTTCTTAAGCGGGCCAACAGCGCAGCTTCATGCCGGTCCGGTGGGGGCGGGGGAAACGGCACGAGCAACACGTTGCACGGGAACCGGTGCCGCACAAGGCAAGGCTTCACCGAACTCCGGCGCGGACCACTCGATCAGCCGCGGGTCTCAGTCGCGCAGCGTCCCGGGAGCCACTCGGGTCCTCAGGCGGGGCGGCCCAGTTCCTTGCGGAAGAGGTCCAGGACATTGCCGCCGAGGATCTTGCTGATGGTGTCCTCGGGCAGTCCGCGCCGGTGGAGCGTCTCGGTGACCAGGGGCAGGCCGCGGGGGCCTACGAGGCCGGGCAGCGCCCACTCGAAGTCGTAACGGGAAACCAGCGGGTTCGTGGAATCTGAACGCTGGTGTGTGCCGAACCTGCGGGTGGCGGTGGCTCCACGAGGGGCTCGGGTTGAGCCCGATGAGGGAGGCCTGAGTGCCTGTTCTTCGACGCCCTGGCAGGTCTAAGCTCGGCGGATGACCTTGGAATGGGAACAGGTAATTGTTCACTCGGTAGATCCGGTGGCCTTGGGGCAGTGGTGGGCTACGGCTCTTGGTTGGGTTGTGGTCCACTCCTCTGATGAGGAGTTCGAGATCCGCCCGGAGCCGGATCGCCTGCCGGGGTTGGACTTCGTCCGGCTTGATGAGAGCAAGAAGGTTAAGAGCCGACTGCATCTCGACTTCAGGCCTGATGACCAGGACGCCGAAGTGGCTCGTCTGGTGGCTCATGGCGCACAGCGTGTTGATATTGGCCAGGGTGATCAATCGTGGGTTGTATTGGCAGACCCCGAAGGCAACGAGTTCTGTGTCCTTGGCCAGCGGCGTCAGTAAGGCTCACGCCTGGAGGGTCGCATCGGTCCACGACTGGGCCCGTGCGAGCTGGTCGAGCTCGCCGACGATCTCCAGGGCCTGCAGGGCGAGAGGCACACTCTGGCCTTCCTGATCGGCGGGGCGGGGCACGGTGGCGCCGCGGGCGCCGGGACCAGGTCGTTCAACGGGCGGCGGGCGACCGGTTTCAGATGACGCGTTGGCGCCGCCCTGGGCGTACCGCCTGCTCGGCTCCGGCGGCCGTCGCATCGGTCAGTCGACGCCGCGGATGCGGCGGGCGCGGCCCGTGGTGCCGCCGCTCTGGCGCGATACCCGCGCGTCCATCAGGTTGGGGAGGTCGGCGGCCGAGGCGTCAGCCCGTCGGTCGGTCAGCGCGCTGACCTGGGCGCGCAGGCCCTGGTTCTCGGTGTACAGATCGGCGAGCGCCCTGACTTTCGTACGCACCACCCAGGGGTCGACGGGCTTGACCAGGAAGTCGGAAACCCCGAGATCGTAGGCTCGGGCGGCCAGGTCGTCGTCCCTGCCGAGGCCGGTCATCAGCACAACAGGCAAATTGCGGGTGTGGTCGAGGCGTTTGAGGTAGGCGAGCACTTCCAGGCCGTCCATCTGCGGCATCACGACGTCGAGGATCACCACTCCTATGCCGCCGCGCAGGACGGTCTTCAGCGCTTCGGCCCCGCTGTGTGCCCGTACCACCGGACGCCCCACGGGGCGTAACAAGCTCTCTATCGCGAAGAGGTTGTCCTCGCGATCGTCCACCACAAGGATCTTCAAGGCACAGCCCACGTCCCCATTTGTGCCTCCCTCGACAGTCGGCCACATCAGCGTACGCCGCGCGCTCAGGCGAGGCGCCGCATCCGTGCCCTTCGCCTCCCGCGCGGGCTTCGGGCGTAGAGGCAGTATGAAGCTTCGGACGGCGTGAAGCACCAGTTGTGAACGCGCCCCTTTGTCCAGTTTTCCGAAACGGCAAGTCAGCAGCGTCCCGTACGGACCACCGGGGCCCGGCCGCGCCCCAGTGATCCGGCAGTCGTCAGCCCACAGACCCCGCCGCCTTTCTGATGCGCAGTCGCCTGAGCAGGCCGCGTCCGTACGGACTTCGGCGCGCCGGCATCAGCCGGGGGCGCCTGGGAACTGCCTCCCCCATGAACTCGGGGGCGGTCTTCGCGGCGGGCCGGGGCGCCGGGCGCAGCTCGCGCGCCTCCCGGAGTGCCTGGGCCAGGCTCACTCGGTGCCAGAGGATCTCGTCCGGGTGGTCCGCCAGGAGCAGCCGCTCCACCATCTCCCTCCCGGCCTGCGATTCCGGGCGGCCGGGGACGAGTTCGGGCCGGAGAACCCGCAGATGCGAGCGTTCGTAGGGATCGGGCACCACTTCCGCCACAGCGAGCGGGTCGAGTACCGAGGCGATCGCCGCGGCCCGCTCCCAGGGATCCTCGGTCCTGCGCAGCAGCAGTCCGAGCCGTCGGCCCCGCCAGTTCCGTGAGCGCCGGTCCTCGCCCATGTCCAGCATCCTCCGCAGCGCCGGTGGGGTCCTGCCGCTGAGGAGGGCGGGATGGGCGAGGGCGAATTCGCTGAGTTCTTCGGCCAGATAGAGCCAGACGACCGCGCGGTAGCGGTTGAGATAGAACCGGATCGGGACGAGATGGCCCGTGCGGGCGAGACGGGTGAACCGCGCCGGGCTGATCGAGATGAGCCGCGCGCCCTCGACCGTGCCCACGGTCCTCACCCGTTCCCGAAGGGCGTCCGGGAATCCTTCCGACCTGCGCAGCCGGTCGACCTCCTGCCGGTCGATCCGCGGCGGGCCGCCGCTCGCACCGGGAGTGGTGCGGATGTGCCCCAGCTGGACCGCGAGATCCAGCTCGCCCCGCTTCAGGTCCAGTTCATGAGCGGCCCGGCCCAGTGCCAGACTGCCCACCGCCGTGCCGCCCGCCACCGAACTGCCTGGTGCGTGCGGTCCCAGACTGTGCGTCGATGCTTCCTTCACCGTCATGACGGTCCCCCCCGTGAGGTGTGAATACTCTCGGTGACGACCGTAGCCCGACTGAGGCACATCCCGCCCGACCTGTGGACAACTCCACGAACCGGGCCATGACCAGCCGAATTCCCGTGACTCAGCGGGCAGTTCCGCCCGGCTGCCTGGCCTCGACGCCCAGATGCTCGCCGACCCGGTTCACCATCAGCGTCATCTCGTACGCGACCAGACCGACGTCCGCCTCGGCCGCGCTGAGTACACAGAGGCAGCTTCCCTCGCCGGCCGCCGTGACGAAGAGCAGCGCTTCGTCGAACTCGACCATGGTCTGCCGCGCCTTGCCCGCGCGGAAATGACGTCCGGACCCGCGCGCCAGGGAGTGCAGACCGGACGAGACCGCGGCGAGATGTTCCGCGTCCTCCCGCGCCAGCCCCGTGCTCGCTCCGGTCACCAGACCGTCGTTCGACAGCACCAATGCGTGACGTATGTGCTCGATCCTCTTCGTCAGGTCGTCCAGAAGCCAGTCAAGGCCCTTGTCCAACGCCATGGTTGGTCCTCCCCGCTCATACGTTCCCCGTGGCCGCGCGTCGTCAGTAAGCCTTTCGTACGGGGGACGACACGGCAAGATGCAGCTAGCCGACCGAATCGAGCAGCCGGGCCGTGTGCATACGGCTGGCATATTCGACCAGTCGTACGAGCACTTCTTTCCCGGAGTCGCGGTCACGCGCGTCGCACAGCACCACAGGTGTCCCACGATCGAGATCGAGGGCGCTTGAGACTTCGTGCGCGCCGTAAGTACGGGCTCCGGCGAAGCAGTTGACCGCGACGACGAACGGGATGCGGCGGTGCTCGAAGTAATCGACGGCGGGAAAGCAGTCCACGAGGCGCCGCGTGTCGGCGAGGACGACGGCCCCCAGGGCGCCCTGCGACAGTTCGTCCCACAGGAACCAGAAGCGGTCCTGTCCCGGGGTGCCGAAGAGGTAGAGGGACAGGCCGGAGCGGATGGTGATGCGTCCGAAGTCCATGGCGACGGTCGTCGTGGTCTTCTGGTCGACTCCCCCGGTGTCGTCGACTGTACGGCCCACCTGGCTGAGGTGTTCCTCGGTGCGCAGGGGCCGTATTTCACTTACCGCGCCGACCAGGGTGGTCTTGCCGACGCCGAAACCGCCGGCGACCAGTATTTTCAGCGCGAGGGCGGTGGACTCCCCACCGGTGCTGTGAGAGCTCTCGGAGGCCATCGGTCACTTCTCTCGGATCAGCAATTTCTCAGGGTTGGCGCATGCCACTACTGCCATGAGTGCCAGTACTCGAGTACGCAGACAGCATGGCAAGAACGGCCCTCCCCGGAGGGAAGGGATCGCTTTTAGAGCGTTGTGACTGTTCCGGGCCCATTCGATGCCCATTTCTGCAGCCCTTTCCGCGGTCCTTCCACAGACATTCCTGCTGCCATTCCATGCTCCGGAGGGGCTCGACCGGCGAGGCCGGATGGATATTCGCTGGCGGCTGCCGCCGGGTGTGCCGAGGATCGGGTCATGCCCTTCTTCCTTGCGACCGACCGTCTGACGCTTCGCCCTTTCAGCGAGGCCGACGTGGACCATCTGTTCGACCTCGACAACGATCCCGAGGTCATGCGTTTCATCAACGGAGGCCGGCCGACCACCCGCGAGGCGGTCGAGGCCGAGTCCCTGCCGCGGTTCCTCCGTCACTATCCGTGCATCGGCAACCCCGGCTGCTGGGCGGCCGAGGAGCGGACCACCGGCGAGTTTCTGGGCTGGTTCGAATTCCGGCCCCGGGACGACCACAGCGCCGCCGTGGTGGAACTCGGTTACCGGCTGGGCAGGGGCGCCTGGGGACGCGGGTATGCGACGGAGGGTTCAATCGCCTTGATCCACAAGGGGTTCACGGAGCTCGGCGTGGAGCGGGTGACCGCGAACACGATGACGGTCAACGCCCGTTCGCGGCGTGTGATGGAGAAGGCGGGGCTGAGCTATGTCCGGACCTTCTTCGAGGAGTGGCCGGAGACCATCGAAGGCTCCGAGGGAGGCGATGTCGAGTACGCCCTGACCAGGGCCGACTGGGCGCGTGCACGCTAGAGAGCCCTCAAGCCCTCGATCACCTCCCTGAGGATCTTCTCGTCGGGCAGCTGAGCGGGCGGTACGGGACGGCTGACCCGGACATAGCCCGCTTCGAGGAGATCGCCGAGAAGGACCCGTACGACACCGACCGGCAGATCGGCGTCGGCGGCGAGTTCCGCGACCGACTGGGTCTCGAGGCGGCACAGCGTGAGCAGTGCACGGTGTTCGGGGCCGAGGAGGGACTCCTCGGCGGCGCCGGGCGCGTCGGCCGCAATGTCGACGAGTGCGATCAGGTCCAGCCGTACGTTGCTGGGGCCCGGCTTGGTCCGCCCGCCGGTCATCGCGTACGGGCGGACCAGCGGGCCGGCTTCGGCGTCGTACCACTGGCTGCCGACAATGTCGGCCATGTCTGATGTGTCGGTCATGTTGGTCACGTCGCGATGATGCGCGGCGGGGTGCGCAAATGCTCGCCGACACGTTTGACAAGTCGCGCCATTTCATAGGCGATCAGGCCGATGTCGGCGACGACGGAGGTGAGTACGGCGAGGCAGGACCCGTCGCCCGCGGCCGCCACGAAGAGGAAGCCGTCATCCATCTCCACCATCGTCTGGCGTACGCCCCCGGCGTGGAAGTGGCGTCCCACTCCCTTTGCGAGGCTGTGGAATCCGGAGGCGACGGCTGCCAGATGCTCGGCGTCCTCGCGGGTCAGCGCCGTCGAAGCGCCCACCGGCAGGCCGTCGTTGGACAGCACGACCGCGTGGCGGACCTCACCCACGCGCAGGACGAGGTTGTCAAGCAGCCAGTCGAGGTCGCCCAAGGTGTGGCGGGCTTCGACTGTCTCGTGCTCGGTCATGGTCTGTCTCCTTCGCTGCCGGGTGCGGCGGTGCCGGGGGCGGCGGTTCGAGGCGCGGGCGGGCGCGGCGCGGACGTGCGAGGCGCGGACGTGCGAGGCGCGGACGGGCGAGGTGCGGACGGGCGAGGTGCCGCCATGCCACGCGCGGCCGGGCCTGGAGCCTCGCCGCCGCCCCTGGTCCAGCCGTTGCGGTATGCCGTCATTCGGTCCCGTACCTGTTCAGGGGTGCGTTCCGGGGATTCCTCCGCGTCCGTTGCCTGGTCCTCCGGCTTCTGGGCCGGGGGCACTTCGCGCAGCTGCGGGACGAGGTGCGCCTGCCTGACCCGGCGCGGGAGTTCGCCGTTCTCGGTCTGCGGCGGGGCGCCGCGCAGGCGCAGGGCGGTGACTCCGGGCGGTGTGGGAATCTCGGCCTGCGCTATGAGCGCCGGGCGGTGGGCCGGGGCCGGGACGGATGGGCCGGTCCTGCGCGGTCCTTGTTCCGGCGGCGCGGGCGGTGCCTCGTGGCCGGGGTCCGGAGCGCCGCGGGAGCCCGCCGGGGCGGTCAGGGCGCTTTGCAGGAGTGAGGTCGGCAGCAGCACGACCGCGGTTGTGCCGCCGTACGGCGAGGTGCGCAGATGGACCTTGATGTCGCGGCGGAGGGCGAGGCGGCTGACGACAAACAGGCCGAGCCGGTCGCTGTCGAACAGGTCGAGGGCTTCGGACTCCTCCAGGCGGCGGTTGGCTTCGGCGAGGGTGTCCTTGCCCATGCCGAGGCCGCGGTCCTCGATCTCCAGGACGTAGCCGTTGCCGACGGGTTCGCCGCTGACCCGCACCTTGGTGTGGGGCGGGGAGAACTGCGCGGCGTTCTCGACCAGTTCGGCCAGCAGGTGGGTGACGTCGGCGACAGCGGCGCCGACCACGGCGGTCTCGGGGAGTTGCCGTACCTCCACGCGCGCGTAGTCCTCGATTTCCGAGACGGCGGCCCGTACGACGCTGGTCAGCGGGACGGGCATGCGCCAGGCGCGACCGGGCGCGGCGCCGGAAAGGATGATCAGGCTCTCGGCGTGCCGCCGCATACGCGTGGTGAGGTGGTCGAGCCGGAACAGATCGCCGAGTTCGTTCGGGTCATCGGCGCGGCGCTCCATCGTGTCGAGCAGGGTGAGCTGGCGGTGGACCAGAATCTGGCTGCGGCGGGCGAGGTTGACGAAGACTCCGGAGATGCTGCCGGCGAGCTCGGCGCGTTCGATCGCGGCGCTCAGCGCGGCCCGGTGGACGATGCCGAGCGCCTCGCCGACCTGGCCGATCTCGTCCTCGGCGGGTGGACCCGGCGGGGCTTCGGCCCGGATGTCGATCTCCTGGCCGGTACGCAGCCGGCGCATGGCATGCGGCAGCCTGTGCCGGGCGATCTTGAGTGCGCCGTTGCGCAGGCTGATCAGTTCGACGACGAGGACGCGGCCGGTGCGTACGGAGATGATCAACGAGGCGGTGACAGCGGCGAGTCCGAGCAGCACGGCCCCTCCTGCCGGAGTGAGGATGCCTCCCGTGACCGGGTCCGCCCTGTCTGCGGCGCTGCCGCGGGCGTCCGTCTCGATGGCGCGTATGCCGTCCGCGACGGTGGTACGGGCGTTGTCCCACGCCGTGGCCGGGACGATCTGTGCCGCCTTGCGGCCTGCGGGGGCGGTGACCACCTTGTCCTCGGCCCTCTGCAGCTGCCGGTAGGCGCTCTGCCTGGCGAGTTCAAGCCAGGCGGCGCGGTCGGGTCCGCGCAGGTCGGTGACGGTCGATTCGGTGAGGCTTCTGCGGGTCGAGACGGCTCCGGTGAACCGCCGCAGGCGTTCCGTGGCCATGGAGTTGCTGAGCTGTGCCGAGGTGAGGAGCGCGTCCTCCTGGGCGAGCATCTCGCCGGCCCGGGCGAACTCCAGCAGCACGCGGGCATCGGATCCCGGTCCGGCGTCCTGGATGCCGGCGAGTGCGCCACAGACGCCGAACGCGGCGGTGACGGTGGCGGTGTACTGCTCGTACGTGGTGTTCCAGCGGGCCTTGCCGCTGACGACGGCGGTACGGAGGGTGCGGAGTTTCTCCGCGCGGGCGACGAACTGGTCGAGCCGTCCCGCCACGCCGGCCGGGATGCCGCCGCCCGCGGCGACCGTCGTCCGGTCGTCGAGGCGCAGTTTGCTCACGGCGGCGTCGGTCCGCCGTGCCTCCTGCTGCACTGCGGCGGCACGTTCGTCCGAGGGAGCCGCCACCTGACGTACTGCCGCGCGCCGTTCGTCCTGCAGGGCGGCGACGGCGGCGGCGACGGGTTCGCGGATCTGGACGTCGACGCGCTGCAACTGGGTCAGCCGCGACACCTCTTGGGCGGCGCTGACCGTGGCGAACCCCCACAGGGCAAGCAGCGAGACGACCGGCACCATCAGCAGGGAGATGATCTTCGCTCGTACGGTTCTGGGGCGCGGCAGCCATCGTCCGGGGGTGACAGCGGGGGCCGGGGGTATGTCCGGTGGCTCCTGTCCGGTGTGTTCGACTGCGGGCGGCCCTGCGTGCGCGCGTCGTCCGCGGGCTGCCGACGCGGGCGCGGGCGGCAGTGGGGGCGACGGCGCCGTCGGGTCGGCGCCCGGGATCCTGCGGGGTGTGCGCATGGCCTCCTCGTTCCGGTTACCGGGCTGGGGGTGCCGCAGCCGGCCGGCTAGGCGGTGGCAGAGGTCGTGGTGCCTGTGGTGCTCGCGGCGGGTTCGGTGCTCGCCCCAGACCCGGCGGGAGCGGCTTCGGCCGGCCGCTCGGCCGAGGTGTAGGCGGCGCGTTCGCCTGCCGTCGGGGAGAGCGCGACGAACGCGGACGTGACAAAGAGGTACGACCCGAGGCCGACGGCGAGGGGGAAGATGAATTGCATCGCCGTGGCCCCGGGCAGTTGGGTGCCGGAAGGCTCGACCCGCACGCTGACCGCGAGCATTCCGGTGTAGTGCATGCTGCTGACCGCCGCGCCCATGACCAGCGAGGCGACCGCGACCGCCATCGGCGACTTGATGTTGAGCGCCGCCCATAGGGCCGCTGTCGCGGCGACCACGGCGATGACGACCGAGAGCACGATGAGCAGGGGGTCGTAGTGCACTGTGCCGTGCAGCCGGAGGGCGGCCATGCCCAGGTAGTGCATGCTGGCCACGCCGACCCCGGTGGTGAGCCCGCCGACCAGGAGCGACCTGGCACGGTCGCGGCCGAAGCCGACGCAGAACACTCCGGCGCCGACGACCAGCATGGCGACGAGCAGGCTGAGGATGGTCAGCGGCACGTTGTAACGGATGTCGGTGCCGCGCACTGCGAATCCGAGCATCGCGACGAAGTGCATCGTCCAGATGCCGGTGCCGATCGCCGATGCGGCGGTGATCAGCCAGTTGCGGCGGGAATGACCGCTCGCGTCGAGCGCGCGTACGGTACAGCGCAGCCCGAGGGCGGCGCCGATGACGGCCATCGCGTACGACAGCACGGGAGTCAGCAAGCCGAGGGCCGCGTGGTCCAGGTGTCCCATGGCTCAGGGACGCTAGACCCGCAGGGGGCGCGCGCAAGGGGCGCATTTCGAAAGCTGATGGAATATGACAGAGAGATGTTTCAGAACGATCGTGCAGCGCTCGAACATGTGCACCGTAGGTTCGGTGAGCCGCTGGGGGATCATGTCCTCATGGCCGACGATCACACACATGTGCAGGAGTTCTTCGGCGCCCGCGCCGCGGACTGGGACAGGCGCTTCCCCGACGACGGCCCGGCGTACGCCGCCGCCGTCGCCGAGCTCGGGCTGCGCCCCGGAGACGCGGTGCTCGACGCGGGCTGCGGCACGGGCCGCGCGCTGCCGCCCCTGCGCTCCGCCGTGGGACCGCAGGGCATGGTCATCGGGGCGGATCTGACACCCGCGATGCTGGATGAGGCACTGCGCGCCGGGCGAGGCAGCAGCGGGCAGCTGCTGCTCACAGATGTGGCCAGGCTGCCGTTGCGCACCGGGTCACTCGACGCCGTGTTCGCCGCCGGCCTGATCGCGCACCTGCCCCAACCGGACGTGAATCTACGAGAGTTGGCCCGGGTGGTGCGGCCGGGCGGAAGGCTGGCGCTCTTCCACCCCATCGGCCGCGCGGCCCTCGCTGCCCGCCAGGGCCGGCAGATCACCGACGACGATCTGCGCGCCGAGCCCGTCCTCCGTCCGCTGCTGGCCGGTTCGGGCTGGCGGATGATCTCGTACGTCGACGAGGACGCCCGTTTCCTCGCACTGGCCGTCCGTCAGGACTGAGCCGCCGCCACGGCCTCTACGCACTCCTCCGGATCGGCGGAGCTGAAGTGGCCGCGTACCACGATCGAGTCCATCGCCCCGGGACGCCGGCACTGACGCAACAGGCCCAAGTCCGCGCAGCAATGACAGACTTGGAAGATCGGCGGCGGACGCGCCGCCCTGGGGAGAGGTGGTCCGGGTGTTCAACAGACTCCGCAGGCTCCGCAAGTTCCTCGCGTACCGCCCCGAGGACCCCGACGGGACGGCGGCAGGCCGGGTCCCGCCGCGGCAGCACAACATCTTCGAGGCCGCGGCCGTCTATGTGTCGGGGTGCGCGGAGGACGATCAGGAGCAGATAGACGAGGCGGTGACCTGGGTGTCCCCCGAGGCGCTCTCCTTCGGGATCAACGAGCTGGCCTGCCGCGCGGTCATCGCCCTCGCCCGCGAGCGGGACGAGTCCCCGCAGACGGTGGCGCGTAGTCTCCTCGGCCTGCCCGCCGCGTGACGTCGGTCAGGGACAGGTCGTAGCGGGCGAGCGCCTGGGCCGGGGTCAGTCCGGTGCGCTCGGCGTAGGCAAGGCGTTCCTTGACCTCGCGGACGGTACGCGGCCGATAGCCGGGGCCGCCGCAGCAGCCCTGCCGGAAGCGCAGGCCCGCGCTCAGCACGGCGGAGAGCGCGCGCCAGCCGGCGGTGTCACGGCGACGCGGCACCGCGAGGGCCGAGCCCGCGTTCAGCAACAAGCCGCCGCATCGCGGGCAAAGGTCCGTACGGACCCTCGCGTAGTCCGGCGCCTTCTTGAAAGAGGTCCGGCAGGGCAGGCAGACGAAGTGGTGACGGGCTGCGGGCATGGGGAGATGCTAGGACCCCGGCGCGGAACAGGCCGAGTCATTTTCGCCACGCAGGCTCTCGACTACCGGGTTACCCACTGGTTAAGGTGCGCCGACGAACGTTCGGATGGGGGAGGGTGACGTGGCCGGGACGGACGACGCCGTCGACGACGACGCGCTGTATGTGCTGACCGCGGTCCTGCTGACGCCGGCGCAGTTCCCGAGCGTGCTCGGCGACGACTTCCCGGCCGCCTGCGCGGCGCTGGGCCTCGAGCCGTACGCCGAGGGGTACGGACTCGTGCTCGGCCAGGACGCCGAGGGCGCGCGGTGGACGGTCGTGGTCGACGATGTGTCGCTCGTCGCCGTCGCGATCGCGTCCTGGGACTGCGGGATGGAGTACGACCTGTCCCCCAGCGAGCGCACGGTGGTCGCCGCACTCCCGGGCTGGCCGCTGGCCGTCGCGGTCGCGGCGCCCGGCGTGCCCGCGCCCCACGATCCCGCGCCCGAGGAGGGCGACCGGCCACCGTTGGCGCCGCCCGACACTGACGTGTGGGGGCCCGCGCAGCGCCGGCTGGGGGCCGACGAGATCGCGCTCCAGTGGGCGGAGTGGCGCCAGCAGCTCGACGACGACGAGGTGCTGGCGTCGTCGGACACGCCCGACGACGATCGGGAGCAGTCGCACGAAGGTGTACGGCGGGTGCTGAAGGAGGCCCACGGCTATGTGGCGTCGCCTCCGCCGACCGGACGGGTCCGCTCCACCTTCGCACCCGGCGGGGCCCGGACGCTGCGCGCCGACGGTCCTGGCTGGTCCCTGGTGGCCAGGACCGACGACATCGCTTTCGTGCTGCTGGACGAGGAGCCGTGCGAGGTACTGCCGGTGGGCCGCGGACCGGAACTGCCGGCCCTGCTGGAGGCGCTGGACAAGATGGCCGTGCGCCCGGCCTGAGCCCCCGGCCGGCTGTACCCCTTGGCGACTGCGATCCGGTGCTGATCGCCGGGGCTGCCTTGGTAGGCGGTGTGGGGAAGCTGCGAAGCGATAAACGCGGGTGACCCCACCGCTTCCAGCGGCGGGGTCAGGCGCGCGCATGTCAGTCCCCCGGCTACCGCCCTGGCGCAGGCGTGGACCGAGGGCTCCGGATCAGCGGCCGATCTCCTTGCGGGAGGCACGGCGCAGCCTGCGGCGCTGGCTGGGGTCCAGCATCAGATACGCCGCCGCGGGCACTCCGAGCACCACCAGCAGCGCCCACCAGAATCCGATCAGCGGCATCAGGAGCAGGCCGACGGCCACTCCCCCTATGACGAGCTTTGTTCGTGTCGACATCTTCGACGCCTCCTTCGCGGCCTTGGCCGCTCCTGGCATGAGAACGTGCACGCACGTCTCACGGTTCCACTATGCGTCCGCGCGCAGCGGTTCGCCGACCTTGTGCAGGTGCGTCAGCGCCTGCCGGTAGGAGTCGACCAGCCCCGTCTCGGTGTACACGACGGCGAGCGAGCGGCAGTGGGCGCGTACCAGCGGCTGGGCGAGCCTCAGGTGGGGACGCGGCATGCTCGGGAAGAGGTGGTGCTCGATCTGATAGTTGAGGCCGCCCAGGAACCAGTCCGTGACCAGGCCGCCCCGGATGTTGCGGGAGGTGAGCACCTGCCGACGCAGATGGCCCCAGCGCTCGCCGCTCTGCTCGTCGGGCACCTCCATGCCCTTGTGGTTCGGCGCGAAGGCCATGCCCAGGTGGAGGCCGAGCAGCATCTGGTGAACGAGCGCGAAGACGATGGCGTGGCCGAGCGGCATGGTGGTCAGCAGCAGGGTGACGTAGGCGCCGACATGCGCGAGCAGCAGCAGGCCCTCGAGGGCGCGCTCGCGCCTGGGCTGGCGGGCGCCCGCCTCCTTGGAGAAGACGGCCTGGAATCCGTAGACCTTGAGCGCGATGCCTTCGAGGGTGGTCAGCGGGAAGAACAGCCAGGCCTGGTGGCGGGTGAGCCAGCCGCGGATCCCGGCGCGGCCCTCGGCCTGCTTCTGCGTGAAGACCAGGACCTCGGCGGCGACGTCCGGGTCCTTGTCCGTGTGGTTGGGGTTGGCGTGGTGCCGGTTGTGCTTGTCGTTCCACCATTCCTGGCTCATGCCGAGGAGCACGTTGGCGTGGATGAGCTGGATGACCCGGCTTCCCCGGCGGGCGCCGGTGATCTGGGCGTGTCCGGCGTCGTGGCCGAAGAAGGCGGTACGGGCGGACACCACTGCGAGCAGCGGCGCGAGCAGGAGCACCCACCAGGAGCCGCCGATCAGCGTCATGCCCGTGATCACGGCGGCGAGGCCGAGCAGGTTGACGGTGATGCCGCGTGTGTACCAGCCGGTGCGGCGCTCCAGGAGACCCTGCTCCTTGACCTGCCGCAGGAGAGGCGCGAAGTCGCTCCCGGTGCTCCGCCGCGCTCCCTCGACAGGGGCAGGGGGTGCGAGGGTGGCGGTGGCCTGGGGCATGAGGGGACTCCGGTCTGTAGGCCGTGCGAAGATTTGCTTCTGCGTTGACCTCAGCAAACGTACGTTCCCGTGCCCCTTCGCGGCCATGACGCCAGCACCCGGTCTTCGGCGGAGGAAAGCCCATGGGCCAAGGGTGGTGCTGACTACACCCCCGTCCTGCACACCCCCGCCGGCTCGTAGTGAGATACGTCACGGCCCTGCCGCATCCGACCGGTGTCCGGCGTGGAGTACTCTCGGCGGCTCGGTCCGCAGTAGTCAAATTTGAGGAATGCGTCATAGCTGTGCACATGGCCCCCGCGGCAACGCCCTCCCCGGTCGCCGAACTCACCCGCTGCTCCGCGGTCTTCGTGCCCGCCGACCCGTCCCGCACCGGACGCGTCGCCTTCTGGTGTCCCGATGGCGACGAGCCCCCGGCCGCGCCCGGACCACGCCCGCACCCCGTCGAGCCACTCACCGTGGTCGGCGACGACGCCCGCCCGCAGTCCGTACGCGCGCTGCTGCTGCCGGTACGGGACGCGCTGCCCGTCCTCACCAGGGCGCGGGCCGGCGCGGACGCCTCCCCCGCGGCCGCCTTCTGGGGCGCGGCGGCCGTCCTCGCCCTTCAACTCGCCGCACGTGGGCTGCTGTTGCCAGGGCTGACCGACGCCGATCACGACGCCTGGCGGGTCGGCCCGCTCACCGCGCAGGATCTGGAGCGGGTGCGTACGCTCGCGGCATCGATGCCGCCGGCCGCGCACGCCGTTCCGCTGGACGAAGCGGCCGATCCCGTACTGCTGCCCGAACCGGAGCGGCTGCTGCGGGCGTTTCTGGACGCGGTCGCGGACGGTCTGCCGCGCACCCCCGCCGCGCCGCTCGCCACCGGAAGCCCCGCCTTCGCCGCGCCCGAGCCTCAGCACCTCCCCGACCAGCGCGCCTGGGCTGCGGACGTCGCCGCCGGGCACGACGCGGGCGTACGGCTCTCCTTGCGCGTCGAACTGCCGGGGCTGGCGGAGGTCGAGACGGACGGCGAAGGCACCGGCGAAGACCCGGTCTTCCGTGCAGTCCTGCAGATGCACAGTGTCAGCGACCCGACCGTCGTCATGGACGCCGCCGACGTCTGGGCAGCCCGTTCGGGGACGGCCTTCGGGCCGCGCGCCCGGATGGACGCCCTACTGGCGCTGCGCCGCGCCGCCCGCGCATGGACGCCGCTCACCCCGCTGCTCCACGCCGCCGTGCCGGACGCCATCGAGCTCGCCGACGAGGAGGTCACCGAGCTCCTCGGCGAGGCGGCCAGGGCACTGGCCACGACCGGCGTGCAGGTGCACTGGCCCAAGGAGATGGCGCGCAAACTCACCGCGCGTGCCGTGATCGGCCCACCCGAGGAGGCGGAGACGGGAGCGGAGCCCGAAGCGGAGACCAAGGGCCCGCGGAAGGACGATTCCGGTCTGCCCTCCTTCCTCTCCGCAGACGCTCTGCTGGCCTTCAACTGGAGGTTCGCGCTGGGCGATCAGCAGCTCACCCGCGCCGAGCTGGACCGCCTCGCCGAAGCCGGCAGGCCCATCGTGCGCCTGCGCGACCAGTGGGTACTCATCGACCCCGAGGAGGCCAGGCGCGCCCGCGAGAGCCAGGACCGCAAGCTGACTCCGGTCGACGCGCTCGGCGCCGCGCTGACCGGCTCCACCGAGGTCGACGGCCGCCGCGTCGACGTACATGCATCCGGGTGGCTGGCGCGGCTGCGCGACCGGCTCGCCGACCCCGAGGGCGGACAGCAGGAGATCGACCAGCCGGCCGCGCTCGCCGCGACGCTGCGCGACTACCAGCTGCGCGGCCTCAACTGGCTGAACCGGATGACCTCGTTCGGCCTCGGCGGCTGTCTCGCCGACGACATGGGCCTGGGCAAGACCATCACGCTCATCGCGCTCCATCTGCACCGGCAGACCGACGCGTCGACAGCGGGCCCCACGCTCGTCGTCTGCCCGACGTCGCTGATGGGCAACTGGCACCGCGAGATCGAGAGGTTCGCCCCGGGCACACCGGTACGGCGCTTCCATGGCGCCTCGCGCGGTCTCGACGCGCTCGCGGACGGCGAGTTCGTACTCACGACGTACGGCACGATGCGCCTGGACGCCGCGGTCCTCGCCAAAGTGCCCTGGGGCATGGTCGTCGCCGACGAGGCGCAGCACGTCAAGAACCCGTACTCCGCCACCGCCAAGCAGCTGCGCACCATCGGCGCAAAGGCGCGCGTCGCGCTCAGCGGCACGCCCGTGGAGAACAACCTGTCCGAGCTGTGGGCGATCCTCGACTGGACCACACCCGGGCTGCTCGGCCGGCTCGGCACCTTCCGTACGCGCTATGCGCAGGCGGTTGAGGGCGGCAACGATCCCGCCGCCGCCCGGCGACTGGCCGCGCTGGTACGGCCGTTCCTGCTCCGTCGGCGCAAATCCGACCCGGGCATCGCCCCCGAACTGCCGCCCAAGACCGAGACCGACCGAGCCGTGTCACTGACCAAGGAGCAGACAGGACTGTACGAAGCGGTGGTACGCGAGACCCTCGCCGCGATCTCGGAGGCCGGTGGCATGGAGCGGCGCGGCCTGGTGGTGAAGCTGCTCACCGCGCTCAAGCAGATCTGCAACCACCCGGCGCAGTATTTGAAGGAGCACAGCCTCAAGGAGCACGGCCTCAAGGAGGCGCGGCCCCGGATCGCCGGCCGCTCCGGGAAACTGGAGCTGCTGGACGAGCTGCTCGACACGATCCTGGCCGAGGACGCGAGCGTGCTGGTCTTCACCCAGTACGTGCAGATGGCGCGGCTGCTGGAACAGCATCTGGCGGCGCGCGGGGTGCGTACCCAGTTCCTGCACGGCGGCACGCCCATCGCCGAGCGCGAGGCGATGGTGAACCGCTTCCAGGACGGTGAAGTGCCCGTCTTCCTGCTGTCGTTGAAGGCGGCGGGCACCGGGCTGAACCTCACCCGTGCCGAGCATGTCGTGCACTACGACCGCTGGTGGAACCCGGCGGTCGAGGCGCAGGCCACCGACCGCGCGTACCGCATCGGCCAGCACCGCCCCGTGCAGGTCCACCGGCTGATCGCCGAGGGGACCATCGAGGACCGGATCGCGGACATGCTGGCGCGCAAACGGGAGCTGGCGGACGCGGTACTCGGCTCCGGCGAGGCCGCGCTGACGGAACTGACCGACGCCGAGCTGGCGGATCTGGTGGAGCTGCGAGGGAGCGGGCGATGAGCGGCGGGGACGAGATGGAGCGGACGTTCGCCGCACTGCCGCCGGCGCGCGGACGTGGTTTCGCGCAAACATGGTGGGGCCAGGCCTGGCTCAAGGCGCTGGAGGACACGGCGCTCGACGGCGAGCAGCTGAAGCGGGGCCGCAGGCATGCGCGCGAGGGCGCGGTCGGTGCGGTGTCGGTGCGTCCCGGGCGGATCACCGCCGTCGTCCGGGACCGGGACGGCACCGCGCAGCGCAGCGATGTGCTGCTGCAGGAGCTGACCGAGGCCGAGTGGGACCGATTCCTGGACATGGCGGTCGACCGTGCGGGGCACATCGCGGCGCTGCTGGACCGGGAGATGCCGCCGCACCTGGTGGAGGACGCGGCGGCTGCCGGGGTCGAACTCCTGCCGGGGATCGGCGACTTGGAGCCCGAGTGCGCGTGCGAGGCGTGGGACCACTGCCCGCACACGGCGGCCCTGTGCTACCAGGTGGCGCGGCTCCTGGACCAGGATCCGTTCGTGCTGCTGCTGATGCGCGGGCGCGGGGAGCGCAGGCTGCTGGACGAGTTGCAGATACGGAGCGTGGCTCGGGCGACTGCCTCGGCGGCGCCGGAGCACAAGAGTGAGCGGCCTGTGGGTGTGCGGGCCGACGAGGTTTTCGCGGCGCGGGACATCCTGCCGCCGCTGCCCGCTCCCCCACCGGTGCCCGACGAGCCCGGCCTGCCGCCCGCCCTGGACACCGAGACCGCTCCGGCGGCCGGTGTCGACCCCGCGGCACTGGAGTTCCTGGCCGCGGACGCGGCGGCGCGGGCGCACCGGATGCTCACGGAGGCGCTCTCGCCCGGGCACGGGCTTCAGCCGCCTGAGCCCGAGTTGAACCGGGACCAGGATGCGGTGCGGCTCGCGTCCGCGGCGCCCTCACCGGCGATCGCGGGTCGTCTGGCCGCGGGCATGGCGCGGCAGCGCGCCGAGCTGGAACTCGCCGTACGCGCCTGGCAGTTCGGTGGTGTGGCCGCGCTCTCGGCGCTCGATGAGGAGTGGACGCCGGAGCCCGAGGTCCTCGCGCGGGCGAGTACAGCGCTGGCGGAGGCATGGGAGGAGGCGGACCGGCCGCAGTTGCGGGCGACGGGCCCGGCCCGCTGGACGGTGGTGGGCGCGGAGGCGCAGCTGCGCCTGGGGCGTGACGGTCGCTGGTGGCCGTACCGCAAGGAACGGGGCCGCTGGGCGCCGGCCGGGCCCGCGGACCACGATCCGGCGGCGGTGCTGGCGGGTGTCCTGGGCGAGACGGGCGAGACCGGCACGCCGCCCCTGACCGGCGCGCTCGGCGGTACCCGCGCGCTGGGCGAAGCCGGCTGAACAGCCGTGCAACGGCCGGTGCGCGGATGAATGCACGGATGACGTCCACGTTCGTCCCGGTACGGCGGTTCGTGGGCAGCACCCTCCCGGTCACGTAACCCCGTCCCGGCCATGGTAGTTGGAGCTGGTGCGGCGGGAGATCCACATGCCCCCGCCCCCCACCAGGAGAGGCCGTCATGGACCGTAGACAACTGATTCAGGGTGCCGCCGCCGCGGCCACCGCCGGCGTGCTGCTGCCCGCCGCCCGTGCGTATGCGTCCACCCGGGCGAACACCGACTATCGGTCAGCGCACTGGGCGCCGGCCTCTGCCTCCAACTACACGGTCTCCAGCCGTCCTTCGGAGTATCCGGTGCAGTATGTGATCATCCATGTGACGCAGGTGACCTTCGCCGTCACGCTGGGGATCTTCCAGAACCCGGCGAAGAAGGTCTCCGCGCACTATGTGGTGCGCTCGTCGGACGGCGCTGTCGCGCAGTGCGTGGAGGAACGCAACGTCGCCTGGCACGCGGGCAATTGGGACTACAACACGCGCAGCGTCGGCATCGAGCACGAGGGCTGGGTGGACCAGCCGAAGTACTTCACGCACGCACTGTACGAGCAGTCCGCGGCGCTCACCGCCTCGGTCTGCGACCGGTACGGCATCCCCAAGGACCGGGCGCACATCCTCGGCCACAATGAGGTGCCCGGCGCCACCCACACCGACCCGGGCCCGCTGTGGGACTGGACGCGCTATATCCGCCTGGTCAACTTCGCCTGACGCGGGGACGCTTGTCGCCATTCGCCGATGGGGTCACGATGGGCTCAGGAGGCCGAGGTGAGCGACGCATGGGTGGCCCTTGAGTCCGGCGCGGATCCGACGGAGCGGATCGCCGTGCTGCGCAGGGCGTACGACTCGTATCTGACCGCGGGACGGGTCGAACGGCCGGTCCGTTCCGTTGTGGCCGACTCCTGGCGGCGTTCGGCGCGCGCCCGTGTCAGCCCGGAGGGCACAGCGGGCGTCGAGCTGGACGCCGACGCGCTGGCGGCGTACCGCGGGAGTCATCCGCTGGCGCGGGTGATGCCGCTGGTGCGGGAGCTGATGGGTGCGTACGCCATGGACGGCGAGCATCTGGTCGCGGTGTGCGACGCGCACGGTCGGCTGCTGTGGGTCGAAGGGCCTGACGCCACGCGCCGGAAGGCGGACCGGATGAACTTCGTGCCGGGTGCCCGCTGGGCCGAGGCGGTCGCCGGTACGAACGCCCCGGGCACAGCGATCACCGTGGACCGGCCCGTGCAGGTCTTCGCCGCCGAGCACTTCCGGCGGCCGGTGCAGGCCTGGACGTGCGCGGCGGCCCCGATCCACGATCCGGCCACCGGGCGGCTGCTCGGCGCGGTGGACATCACCGGCGGGAACCGGCTTGCGCATCCGCACAGTCTCGCGTTCGTGGGGGCGGTGGCACGGGCCGCCGAGTCACAGCTGGCGCTGCTCGCCCCGCCGCCCGCCACCGGCCGGGTACAGCTGTCGGCGCTGGGGCGGGACGAGGCACTGCTGATGGCGGGCGGCCGCAAGGTGCGCCTGAGCCGCCGGCACAGCGAGATCCTCGTGGTGCTGGCTCACCGCCCCGAGGGCGTCGGCGGCGACGAGCTGCTGATGGAGCTGTACGAGGACGAGTCGGTCACCCCGGTGACGCTGCGGGCGGAGCTGTCCCGGCTGCGCGGGCTGCTGGGCCCTGAGCTGCTGCGCTCGCGCCCGTACCGGCTCGCGGTACCCGTCGACGCGGACTTCGGCACGGTGGCTCGGCGGCTGGCGTCGGGGGCGGTGACCGGGGCGCTGAGCGCGTACGCCGGTCCACTGCTGCCCGCCTCGCAGGCGCCCGCGGTGGCACGGCTGCGCCGCCGTCTCGAGGACCAGCTGCGGGCGGCGCTGATCGCGCGCGGCGATCCGGGGCTGCTGGCGGACTGGGCGTACAGCCCGTGGGGCGAGGACGACCTCCCGGTGTGGCGGGCGCTGGCCGCCGCACTCCCCGTACAGCAGCGCCCGTCCGCGCTCGCGCGCGTACACGAACTGGATGCCTCGCAGGGGTCGTGACGGCTGCCGCCCGGCGCGCACCGGACCGCATTCGAACACACGGGCGGAGATTTTCCCCATCTGATGACGGCTCCCGCACTGCGAAAGGGGCCCGATCTCCTTACTGTCAATGGGTGAGGCACCACGGGGCATGGCCCGGCCGGGCCCGTGTCGGGTGCCCGCTCATCCGAAGCCGGAGGAGTCCTCATGCCGGAGCTGTTCATCGGCGGTAAGTGGACCGCCGCGGTCGACGGGCATGTTCGTGAGATCCGCTGCCCTGCGGACGGCACCCTTGTCGCGACCGTAGACGAGGCGGGGCCGAAGGACGCCGCGGCGGCGATCGCCGCGGCCCGTGACGCCTTCGACCGCGGACCGTGGCCCGGAACCCCGGCCGCTGAGCGCGGCCGGCTGCTGCTGCGCGTCGCCGACCTGCTGGAACGCGACAAGGACGCACTCGCCCGCGCCGAATCCCTGGACACCGGGAAGCGGCTGGTGGAGAGCGAGTACGACATGGACGACATCGCCAAGTGCTTCCGCTACTTCGGCAATCTGACGGCCTCTGGCGGCAGCGACCGGATCGTCGACACCGGCAATCCGGAGGCGGACAGCCGAGTGGTGCACGAGCCGGTCGGCGTATGCGCGCTGATCACTCCTTGGAACTATCCGCTGCTGCAGACCGCCTGGAAGGTCGCCCCGGCGCTCGGCGCGGGCAACACCTTCGTCCTCAAGCCCAGCGAGCTGACCCCGCACACCGCGATCATTCTGATGCGCCTGCTGGCCGAGGCGGGGCTGCCGGACGGGGTGGCCAATCTGGTGCTGGGTGCGGGTCCCATGGTCGGCGCGCCACTCACAGCGGACCCGCGGGTCGATCTGGTGTCGTTCACCGGCGGGCTCCTGACCGGGCGCCGCATCATGGCCGCCGCCGCGCCCACCGTGAAGAAGGTCGCCCTGGAGCTGGGCGGCAAGAACCCCAACATCGTCTTCGCCGACGCCGACTTTGACGCCGCGGTCGACTACGCGCTGATGGCGGTGTTCCTGCACTCCGGCCAGGTCTGCTCGGCCGGTGCGCGGCTGCTGGTCCAGGAAGAGCTGCACGACACGTTCGTCGACGCGGTGGTGGCGCAGGCGCAGGAGATCCGGCTCGGCGGCCCGTTCGACCAGAACGCCCGCACGGGGCCCCTGATCTCCGCCGCCCATCGCGAAAAGGTCGAGGCCTATGTCGCGGCGGGCATCGCCGAGGGCGCGGTGCTGCGCTGCGGCGGGGCGCGGCCCGACGACCCGGCTCTTCAGGACGGCTTCTACTACCCGCCGACCGTGCTGGACGAGTGCACACCGGGCATGTCGGTGGTGACCGACGAGTCGTTCGGCCCGGTGCTCACCGTCGAGCGGTTCCGCGACGAGAGGGAGGCGGTCGCGCTCGCCAACGACACCGTCTACGGGCTGGCCGGGGCGGTCTGGTCGCAGGACGTCGGCCGGGCGCACCGGGTCGCCTCCCAGCTGCGCGCCGGAACCGTATGGATCAACGACTTCCATCCCTACGTCCCGCAGGCCGAGTGGGGCGGTATGAAACAGTCCGGCTTCGGCCGCGAACTGGGCCCCGCGGGTCTCGCGGAGTACCAGGAAGCCAAGCACATCTGGCGCAACCTCGCCCCCCGCCCCCAGAGGTGGTTCGCATGAGCATGGACGCCGGCCCAGGGCAGGACCCCACCGGACCCATGGGACCCGCCGGCGCCGCCCGGACCCAGAGCCAGGACGACGACGATGCGCTCGGCGTACTCGGCTACCGCCCGGAACTGAAACGGACTCTCGGCAACTTCCACACCTTCGCCGCCGGGATCAGCTACATCTCGATCCTGACCGGCACCTTCCAGCTGTTCTACTTCGGCGTCAGCTTCGGCGGCCCGGCGTACTGGTGGTCATGGCCGATGGTCTTCACCGGCCAGCTGATGGTGGCGCTGTGCTTCTGTGAGCTCGCCGCCCGCTACCCGGTCGCCGGGTCCGTCTACAACTGGTCCAAAACCATGGGCGGCCCGCACATCGGCTGGCTCGGCGGCTGGATGATGATGACGGCCACCATGGTCACACTGTCGGCCGTGGCGCTCGCCTACCAGATCACGCTGCCGCAGATCGACGACTGGTTCCAGTTCGTGGGTGACGGGAGCGGCAAGACCGACGCGGCCGCCAACGCCGTTCTCCTCGGCACGGTGCTCATCCTCTTCTCCACCGTGGTCAACGCCTTCGGTGTCCAACTCATGGCGCGCATCAACTCGGCGGGTGTGTTCATCGAGTTGGTTGCCGCGGTCGCACTCATCGTCTTCCTGGCGGCACACATCACCCGCGGTCCCAGCAGCGTCCTGACCGAGACGTACGGGCTCGGCAGCGGCCAGACCCTCGGCTACTTCGGCGCGTTCCTGACGGCGTCGCTGGCCTCGGCGTATGTGATGTACGGCTTCGACACGGCGTCGTCGCTCGGCGAGGAGTCGCACGACCCGAGCCGCAACGCGCCCCGCGCCATCCTGCGGGCCCTGATCGCGTCCTTCATCATCGGCGGTCTGATCCTGCTCTTCGCCCTCATGGCGGTGCCGGATCTGTTCGCCAAGGAACTGTCCACGGCCGGTCTGCAGTACGTGGTCCTGGAGACGCTCGGTTCGACGATCGGCGAGATCTTCCTGTGGTGCGTGGTCATCGCGATCACGGTCTGTGTACTTGCCGTGCACGCCGCCGGCATCCGGCTGATGTTCGCCATGGCCCGGGACAACAACCTGCCCGCGGGCTCGCTGCTCGCGCGGGTCAGCCCGCGCTTCAAGACGCCCGTGGTGCCCGCCGTAGTGATCGGTGTCGTGGGTGTCGTCATCCTCGTCATCAACATCAACCAGCCGCAGATCTTCTCGGTGATCACCAGCATCGCGATCATCATGATCTACGTGGCGTATCTCCTGGTCACCACGCCCATGCTGATCCAGCGGCTGCGCGGCAATTGGCAGCCCGCCGAGGGAAAGTTCTCGCTCGGCAGGTTCGGACTGCCCGTCAACATCATGGCCGTGCTGTGGGGCGCGGCAATGTCGATCAACCTTGCCTGGCCACGCGCCGAGGTCTACAACGCGACCGGTCCGCAGCACTGGTATCTGCGCTGGGGCGCGTTCCTGTTCGTCGGCGCGGTCGCCCTCGGCGGCTTCGCCTACTACTGGTTCGTGCAGCGGCACCGCACCGGCGTACTCGCCGAGCACCGGGCCGTCGTCGAGGACGCGGCGCCGCCCGCCACCTCCTGACCTCCCTCGATCCTGGAGATGCGATGTCCGCACAGAGCCCCGCCCACGAGTTCGACTATGTGGTGGTCGGCGGCGGCACGGCCGGCGCCGTCATCGCCGCGCGCCTGACCGAGAACGCGGACGTCAGCGTCTGCGTACTGGAGGCGGGGCCCTCGGACGTCGGTGACGACAACATCCTCCGGCTCGACCGCTGGATGGCCCTGCTGGAGTCCGGCTACGACTGGGACTATCCGGTGGAACCGCAGGAGAACGGCAACAGCTTTCTGCGGCACGCCCGGGCCAAGGTGCTCGGCGGCTGCTCGTCGCACAACTCCTGCATCGCCTTCTGGGCACCGGCCGAGGACCTCGACGAGTGGGGCGCGATGGGCTGTACGGGCTGGAGCGCCAAGGACTGTTTCCCGCTCTACCAGCGCCTGGAGAGCAATGACGCGCCCGGGGAGCACCATGGCCGCTCGGGCCCTGTCACCATCCGCACCGTACCGCCGAACGACCCGTGCGGCAGGGCACTGCTCGCCGCCTGCGAGGCGGTCGGCATCCCCACCACACCGTTCAACACCGGCACCACGGTGGTGCGCGGGGCGAACTGGTTCCAGATCAACGCCCGTCCGGACGGCACCCGTTCGTCCGCCTCCGTGTCCTGTCTGCACCCCGTTCTCGGCCGGCGGCCGAACCTGGAAGTGCGCACCGAACTGCGGGCCAAGCGGCTGCTGTTCGGCGCGGACGGGCGCTGCACGGGTGTCGAGTACCTGGAGCCCGACAGCATTCACAGCGGGTCGGTCTCGGCGCGCCGCGAGGTGATCGTCTCCTGCGGCGCCATCGACTCGCCCAAGCTGCTGATGCTGTCGGGCATCGGACCTGCCGGGCATCTGCGGGAGTGCGGTGTCGATGTGCGGGTCGACTCCCCCGGGGTCGGCTCCCGTCTCCAGGACCACCCGGAGGGCGTGATCATGTGGGAGGCGAAGCAGCCCATGGTCACCTCGTCCACGCAGTGGTGGGAGATCGGCATCTTCGCCGACACGGAACCGGGCCTGGACCGGCCCGACCTGATGTTCCACTACGGCTCGGTGCCGTTCGACATGAACACCTACCGGCGCGGCTACCCGACGTCCGACAATGCCTTCTGTCTCACCCCGAACGTCACCCGCGCCCGCTCGATGGGCACGGTGCGGCTGCGTACCCGTGACTTCCGGGACAAACCGAAGGTCGACCCGCGCTACTTCACGCACGATCACGACATGAGGGTGATGACGTACGGCCTTCGGCTCGCGCGCAAGATCGCCGCTCAGGCCCCGATGGCGGAGTGGGCCGGCAACGAGCTCGCTCCCGGGCAGGCGCTGCAGTCCGACGAGGAGCTGTTCTCGTACATCCGCGAGACCCACAACACCGTCTACCATCCGGCGGGCACGGTTCGGATGGGCGCGGCGGACGACGCGGACGCGCCGCTCGATCCGCAGCTGCGGGTCAAGGGCGTCAGCGGGCTACGGGTGGCCGACGCGTCCATCATGCCGATCCTGACGACGGCCAACCCGTGCATCACGACGATGATGATCGGCGAGAAGTGCGCGGATCTGATCAAGTCGGCCTGAGTGACGATCAATTGACCGGCCGTCGTACTTGTGCAACACGTCGTGCCATACACCGTGCAACCTGGCTGCAACGTCCGGGCTCCTAGCCTCGCGGCGAGCGCCGTCCAAAGGCGGGCGGCACCCTCACCGGGAGGCCATGGAGATGACCCGATACGCAGCGCCGGGCAGCGACGGCGCACTCGTCTCGTACCAGTCCCGCTACGACCACTGGATCGGCGGCGAATACGTACCACCGGCCCGCGGCCAGTACTTCGAGAACCCGAGCCCGGTCAACGGCCGCCCCTTCACCGAGATCGCCCGCGGCACCGCCGAGGACGTCGAGCGCGCCCTGGACGCGGCGCACGCGGCAGCGCCCGGCTGGGGCCGCACCTCGGCCGGCGACCGCGCCACGATCCTGCTGCGGATCGCCGACCGGATGGAGTCCCATCTGGAGGAGCTGGCGGTCGCCGAGAGCTGGGAGAACGGCAAGCCGGTCCGCGAGACGCTGGCCGCCGACATCCCGCTGGCCATCGACCACTTCCGCTACTTCGCGGGCGCCCTGCGCGCCCAGGAAGGCTCGCTCAGCGAGGTCGACGACGACACCATCGCGTACCACTTCCATGAGCCGCTCGGCGTCGTGGGCCAGATCATCCCCTGGAACTTCCCGATCCTGATGGCCACCTGGAAGCTGGCACCCGCACTGGCCGCGGGCAACGCGGTGGTACTCAAACCGGCCGAACAGACCCCGGCCTCCATCCACTTCTGGCTGAGCCTGGTCGCCGATCTGCTGCCGCCGGGAGTCGTCAACATCGTCAACGGCTTCGGCGTGGAGGCCGGCAAGCCGCTCGCGTCCAGCCCGCGCGTCGCGAAGATCGCGTTCACCGGGGAGACCACCACGGGGCGGCTGATCATGCAGTACGCCTCCGAGAACATCAAACCGGTCACCCTGGAACTCGGCGGCAAGTCCCCGAACATCTTCTTCGACGACGTCTCGGCCGCCGACGACGACCTGCGCGACAAGGCGCTCGAAGGCTTCACTATGTTCGCCCTCAACCAGGGCGAGGTGTGCACCTGCCCCTCACGCGCACTGATCCAGCGCGGCCACTACAGCGAGTTCCTCGAGGCGGGCATCGCCCGCACCGAACAGATCGTGCCCGGCCACCCCCTGGACACCGACACGATGATCGGCGCACAGGCCTCCAACGACCAGCTCCAGAAGATCCTTTCGTATCTGGACATCGGCCAGCAGGAGGGCGCGAAGATCCTGACGGGCGGTCAGCGAATCGAGTACGACGGCGAACTGGCGGGCGGTTACTACGTCCAGCCCACGGTCTTCGAGGGCGACAACCGGATGCGGGTCTTCCAGGAGGAGATCTTCGGCCCGGTCGTCGCTGTCACGTCCTTCGCGGACTTCGACGACGCGATCAAGACGGCGAACGACACGCTGTACGGGCTCGGCGCGGGCGTATGGACGCGGGACATCAACACGGCGTACCGAGCGGGGCGCGCCATCCAGGCGGGGCGGGTCTGGACGAACTGCTACCACGCGTATCCGGCGCATGCGGCGTTCGGGGGCTACAAGCAGTCCGGGATCGGCCGGGAGAACCACAAGATGATGCTGGAGCACTATCAGCAGACGAAGAACCTCCTGGTGTCGTACTCACCGAAGAAGCTGGGCTTCTTCTAGAGGCATGGAAAAGGGCGCCTGAACTGGTAAAACTCCCAGTCCCGTAACCGGTGGACCTCCGAATACCGTTCGGTCACGCGCTGCATGAGCGGGGTCGCGGGGATGGCGTCGAGCGGCGGCGTCAGCGGCAGCAGTGCCGTCGGCCTCGAACACGTTCCTACCGCCTCGAAGAACCTCCTCCGGTTCACCATCTTCCCCCACACATTCCTCGGGCGCATAGATCCCATGCAATCCGGTCGCTGGTGGAATGCCTTGCCCCGCCCTAACGTCGTTCACGAGGCGGTGCTCCGGAGGGGAATGAGCTCCGCCGCTCCAGTGGCCCACCCTCACCGCATCGGGGGATTCATGCGCATCCGAACCGCCGCCATCGCCGCGGCCCTGCTCCTCGCCACGATCACCGCCTGCTCCGGCAGTTCCGCCGACCCAGACGCCTGCAAAGCCGACCTGCTCCAGCAACCCAAGGAACCCACCGAGACCGTCAAGGAAGGCAAACGCCCGGCCGCATGCGAGGGCCTCGACGACAAGACCGTCGAACGCCTCACCGGCGAAGCCACCACCGAGTGGCTTGAAACTCTCAGCGACAGCTACGACGAGCGCAGCATCGGCCTCGAAGAGGAACTGGCCGACAGGCGAGAGGAACTGACCGACCTCCAAGAGGACATGGATCGGCTGGGGAAGGGGCTCGACGGGGTCACCACATCGCCCTGACCGGAGGTGGCGCCCTTGGCAGGTAACCCCTCCGCTGGGACGACAATGCTGTGCTGATCGGCCAAAACGTCACGGTGCTGAACGGGTTGCAGCCTGGGTGTGCAGCAGCCCCCACGTCAGGGCCATGCACAGCAGCTCGACAATTGGCCACACCAGCGGCCTTCTCCAGGCTCGCGCGGTGCTTCCTCGACCACTTCAGCGGGACATTCCGTAAGCCCACGTATCTCTCCTCCCCTGTTGCCTCCGAGAGGCACGCTTGTAGCTCCCCAGGCACACACCTCTCGTCACGCAGGATCCGGGGCGTTCAACAACCGAAGTCGATGCCCTAAGACCTGCTACCCACCGGTATGCCGACCGGCGGTTCCAGCCCGCTGCAGACGATGCGGACGCTGCACCGCAAAAGCAGCAGAAGCCCAGCGCCCGACGGCCGTGCCCTGATTCGCCGGGTCGATGGCACGGTTACCGCGCTGCTGCGAGCCGCCGCCCACGCGGCCGAGCAGCCCGACCGCGGGTTGTGCCGGTGCCCAACTGCGCGCGTACCACCCGGCGTACGCCTTCGTCCGGTTCCGGTGCGCGCCTGTAC
This sequence comes from Streptomyces sp. NPDC019443, assembly GCF_044389785.1. Classification (NCBI taxonomy): domain Bacteria; kingdom Bacillati; phylum Actinomycetota; class Actinomycetes; order Kitasatosporales; family Streptomycetaceae; genus Streptomyces; species Streptomyces sp. NPDC019443. The sequence goes on along the minus strand of NZ_JBIRYJ010000015.1, from coordinate 2,617 downwards.
AACGACGCGATCAAGGCAGCGGCCGCCACCCAGGCCACGCTGGAGCCGAAGAACCAGAAGGCCACCCTGGGCACGAATGCTCGGTCAACTGCCGCAGATCGGCCACAAGCTGGAGGTCGTACTGCTGGGGAAGACCGGCGCTGAGGGACTGGAGACTGGTCCGGTCGAGGAGGTTGCTGCTGTAGGAAGGACAGATCAGCCGCCACTGTGGTCAGCAGGCCACCCAAGAGCAGACCGTCGAGGAGACTCGCATGGCCGTGGACCTCGCCTCATCGTTGGTGCGGTGGTTCTCCACTGGTGCCATCCGCCGACGCTGAGACACCTCGTCCAGCTGCGCGCCGCATGCACACCCGGCGATCTGGAAGAACTGGGAGACAAGATCCGCACGGCGAAGAAGCTCGCCCCCACACGGCCCCACCCGAGTGCCCCGAGCACCCCGCCCGGCAACAAGCTCCTGGCACCGGGGACCGGTCTGGTCGACCGCGCCCGCGACTTCGTCACCGGCCGCGGCAAGTAACCGCCGGGGCCGCCGGGCATCCACGGTCAGGTTCGCGGCCTGCGGCCGAACCGGTAGATGGCGTAGGTACTGCCCAGGATGAGGTCAACGGCCAACCCACGAGCCGATGATGCGGCCGACGCCGATCGCGGTTCCGTCCCCTGTGTCCGTCGTTGCCTTCGCTGCAATAAGTCGCTTTCTCCTACAGCCGGCTAACGCAGGGGTGTCGTGTCATGCCGCACTGATGTAGGGGCTCGTGTGAGTGATGATCGAGGTCGCGGGCTTCGTTCCCGCTCTTCCCGGCGAGCTGAGGGGTCTGCTCCAGTTGACCGCCTGCGACCAAGAGAGGGGGTCCGCCATCAACGGGCCACCAGAAGATCAGACGGCGCGGCCGGTCCGCGTGCAGGTCGGGTACGAGGAAGTTCCTATACCGCTGCCGCCGTGCCGGGGCAGTCCTGCTTTCCCAAGAGGGTGCGGTGGTGGCCAGGCGCGAGGTGTTCCTGGGGGACTTCAGAGCGGAGGGGCCCTATGAGGTTGTGCTTTCTGCCGAGCGGATGCCCCGTGGACCGGGCGCGCAGGGGCTCTACGAAGCCCGGGCAGCTGAGCGACGCCGACGACAAGGTTCTTGCCGAGCAGGCGTACACCTTCGAAACCAAAAGGCGGCTGCCCGGGCCTCCGTGAGCGGCGCACCGGCGGTGAATGTTCCACCCTCGCGGGCGGTTGGCGGGGCCGGGCACGGAGCCCGCACTCCGTGCCCTTGTCCCTCTTCACCGCGGCCGCTCAACCGCATCCCTCGGGTGCCCCTGGCGGCTGGCACGAAACCCGGCAGACATGATCATGAATCGGCGAGGACTACTCGCGGCGAGCTGTCGGCATGTCGCAGCCAGCATGACGGCCGGCCTGCCAGGGCTGCATGCTGGTCCCCTGCAGGCTTCCGAGGCGTTTCACTGGTTGGGTTCAGCCGAGCTGATGTCGCCCAGCGCGGAACTGGGGTCGCGCTCGATGGCCAGGTCGCCGAGGGAGACGATGCCCACCGGGCGCTCATTCTCCACGACCGGTAGCCGGCGCACTGCCTGCTCTCTCATCAACTGCACGGCTCGGTCGATGTCGTCGTCGGGGGATACGGCGACCAGGTCGGCGCTGCACGCCTGCGACACGGTCGCCTCGTCGACGTTGCGGCCTTCGGCCAGGACCCGCACCACCAGGTCCCGGTCGGTGACCAGACCGCGCAACTTCTCGTCCTCCACGACGAGAACCGCCCCGATGTCTTCGTCACGCATCCGGCGGGCGACCTCGGTCACCGAGGTCTGCGGTCCCACCGAGGCAGGCGTGCCCGTCATGATCTCGCGGACCTGCTTGGCCATCACTCCTCCTTCGTATGGCAAGGAATCCGGCCCGCTCGAGCGAGCCGGACGATTCGGGTACCCACACCACGCATTCCACGCGCTTCCCCACGAAGCTCAGCGAGCGCAAGCTGTGGGAAGACGCCCCGGAGTACCCTCCGTGCCTTCACGGGCACGGCAGCTACCTGCCGCGTCCCTACCAGGAGGGCGTCCGCAGCCCGGCGCCGAAGGATGTGGAGCTGCGCACCGACGGCTACGACGTAGCCGACGAGCTCGCTCGCCACCCACCGGCACGGGACCAGCCCCACCGGTGACGTTCCGCCGGTTCAGGAGAACGGCTGTACCGACGCCGAGCGAGACGCGGTCCGCGCCTACGCCCGCCAGGAGTGGATCGCTTCCCGGGAGAGATGGCCCGGTATCTGTCGCGCCCAGGAGCGCCGCGAGCTGTCAGACGAGCGCCACGCTTCCCGGACCGGCCGGGCCTGGTAAGCCGCTCAGCGCCTCCTTGGAGTCCGGATCGCCGGCTCTTCCCGAAGCGCTGCACGTTGCGGGCTGCGTCGCGGAGGCCCTGAACGGGGCGCACGACGCGGGTCTCATCCACCGCGACGTCAGATCCACCGGCCAGCGAGAAAGGAAGACAAACCTGCTTGCCCTGAGCGGACCCCGACCTGATGGGATGGCCGTCATCTGCTGGCCGGTCGGATCAGCCGTCGGGGTGCGCCTGGGTCTGCAGCCGCCAGCGGCCTCCAGTGCAGTTGCTGGGCGGCGGCGGAAACCG
>NZ_JBIRYJ010000014.1:0-181078 GCF_044389785.1 Streptomyces sp. NPDC019443 | reverse complement strand
TCTGGCGTTGACTTTTGGCACGCTGTTGAGTTCTCAAGGAACGGACGCTTCCTTCAGACCCTTTTCACGGGGCCCTCCGGGCGCTTCCCTTCGGTGTTTCCAAACTCTATCAGGCTCTTTCCCTCATCCTGACCACCACCCTGCGGGCACGCAGAGGTTTAGACCAGTTAGGATCTCGGCTTGATAGGTGCTGCCGACCCCCGACTCAAAGTCGCGTTGGGGTCAGGCAGGGGTACGACAGTACCTGCCGCCGAGAGATGAGGCAAATCGTTTCCGGTGCCCCCTAGGTCCGCCAACTGGCAGCTCTCGTGCGGAACTAGGACTTCCTATGACTTACCCTTCTGAACAGCGCGCCGTCCGGTAACAGGCTAGGGACGGCGACGCAACGAATCTCCGCCCCTGGGAGGCTCCATGACCACAGTGACGTCCCCTCTTGCCGGACGTGCCATCGGACTCGCGGCCGTGCCGGACCCGGTCTTCTCCGGTGCGATGGTCGGTCCGGGTACCGCTATTGACCCCGTGCGTGAGCCGTCGGAGGCCGTCGCCCCCGTTGACGGCATCGTTGTCTCCCTTCACCCGCACGCCTTCGTCGTCGTCGACGACCAGGGGCACGGTGTGCTGACGCACCTCGGAATCGACACCGTTCAGCTCAACGGCGAGGGCTTCGAGTTGCTCGTCAACAAGGGCGACACGGTTCAGCGCGGACAGGCTGTGGTGCGCTGGGACCCGTCGGCCGTCGAGGCCGCGGGCAAGTCCGCCGTCTGCCCGATCGTGGCGCTCGAGGCAACGGCCGACTCCCTCTCCAACGTCCGCGAGGACGGCGACGTGAAGGCCGGCGACACGCTCTTCGGCTGGCAGTGACGGCGAGTCGGACATCCATCGCGGCGGCACAGACCGTCGCTCAATCGGAGACGGGTGAAATGGAGACAACGCTTCGAGGCGTCGGCGTGAGCCACGGTGTGGCGATCGGCGAGGTTCGGCACATGGGCACGGCGGTTCTGGAGCCGCCGGCCAAGCAGATTCGGGCGGAGGACGCGGAGCGCGAACAGGGGCGCGCTCGCCAGGCCGTGGAAGCTGTGGCCGCCGACCTGATAGCGCGGGGCAATCTGGCTGGGGGCGAGGCGCAGGCGGTGCTCGAGGCCCAGGCCATGATGGCGCAGGACCCGGAGCTCATGGCCGACGTGGATCGGCGCATCGCCGTCGGCAGCACTGCCGAGCGCGCGGTGTACGACGCGTTCGCCGCGTACCGGGCGCTACTGGCGGGTGCCGGCGAGTACCTGGCCGGACGGGTCGCGGACCTGGATGACGTGCGGAACCGGATCGTGGCGCGGCTGCTGGGTGTGCCGATGCCGGGTGTGCCGGACAGCGACGAGCCGTATGTACTGATCGCCCGGGACCTCGCGCCCGCGGACACGGCGCTGCTCGACCCGGCGCTGGTGCTCGGGTTCGTCACCGAGGAGGGTGGGCCGACCAGCCACAGCGCGATTCTGGCGCGGGCGCTCGGAGTACCCGCCGTGGTGGCGCTGCCGGGTGCCCGGGAGCTGGCCGAGGGCACGCTCATCGCCGTCGACGGCAGCACCGGCGAAGTCTTCGTCGAGCCGAGCGACGAGAAGCGCGCGCAGATGGAGAAGGCCGCCGCGGAGCGTAAGGCCGCGCTGGCCGCTTCCAGTGGGCCCGGCGCGACGTCCGACGGGCACAAGGTGCCGCTGCTGGCGAATATCGGCGGGCCTGCCGATGTGCCGGCCGCTGTCGAGGCCGGTGCTGAGGGCGTCGGTCTGTTCCGTACGGAGTTCCTCTTCCTCGACGACAGCAAGCAGGCTCCGTCGGAGGAGAAGCAGGTCGAGGCCTACCGCAAGGTGCTGGAGGCGTTCCCCGAGGGCCGGGTTGTCGTGCGGGTGCTGGATGCGGGGGCCGACAAGCCGCTCGACTTCCTGACTCCGGCCGATGAGCCGAACCCGGCGCTGGGTGTGCGCGGGCTGCGCAGCCTGCTGGACCACCCCGAGGTGCTGCGTACCCAGCTGACGGCGCTGTCCAAGGCCGTCGCCGGACTGCCGGTGTACCTCGAGGTCATGGCGCCGATGGTGGCGGACCGTATCGACGCCAAGGCGTTCGCGGACGCGTGCCGTGAGGCCGGACTGAAGGCGAAGTTCGGCGCGATGGTCGAGATTCCGTCCGCCGCGCTGCGGGCGCGCTCGATCCTGCAGGAGGTCGAGTTCCTGTCGCTGGGCACCAATGACCTCGCGCAGTACACCTTCGCCGCCGACCGTCAGGTGGGTGCGGTGTCGCGGCTGCAGGATCCGTGGCAGCCGGCGCTGCTGGATCTGGTCGCGCTGTCGGCCGAGGCCGCGAAGGCCGAGGGCAAGAGCTGTGGTGTGTGTGGTGAGGCTGCCTCCGATCCGTTGCTGGCGTGTGTGCTCACCGGTCTTGGTGTGACCTCGCTGTCGATGGGTGCGGCGTCGATTCCGTACGTCCGGGCCACGCTGGCGAAGTACACGCTCGCTCAGTGCGAGCGGGCTGCGGCAGCGGCGCGTGCCACGGACACCGCGGACGAGGCGCGGGTCGCCGCGCAGGCGGTGCTCTCCGGCGAGTAGTCGGTACGCGGTTGGTCAGTAGGTGATCGAAGGGGCTTCCTGCCAGGCACGGCGGGGAGCCCCTTCGGCGTTCAGTGGTGGTTGTCCGGCTCGTCGGTGGTGATGTCGAAGCCCGCGCAGTACTCCACGCCGGGCTCGGGGGACAGTGGTTCGCCGGTGGCCGCGTCCGTGCAGTAGGCGTTGAAGACCTCGCCCGCGGTGAGCGGGAGGAGGCGGCCCTGGTGGAGCCGCCAGCCGTGGAGGCGGTCCGGGGCGCCCTCGGTGCTCGTGCGCAGCACCAGTCCCCCCGGGCTTTCGAGGGCGATGCCTGTCGCGAGGACGGTGACGAATTCGGCGCCCTCGGATGCGTCCAGTTGGGCAGGCTCGTCCGTACCGGCGTCGGCGTGGAGGACGGCGAGGAGCTGTTCGTCGGGGGCAGGGACGCTGCAGACGAGGTGGTGTCTGCCTGGTCCCGCCGCTTCGAGAAGTCGCATCAGGATGCGGGAGGCCCGGTCGAAGGCGGCCCGGCCGACGTCCTGGCCGCAGTCTGCGCACTCGCCAAGGTCGGCGAGGAGCATGGTCGCGTACTCCCAAGTGGCTTGGCGAACGGCCTTGTTGATCAGTTGGGGCAGCAGGTTGTCGAGCGGCTGTCCCGTGTACGTGAGGCCGGTGCCGCGGCCGGCGATGTCGGCGGTGTAGCGGCTGCGGCTGGCGGCAGCGTCCGGGTCGAGGCCTGCTTCTGCGCAGTACTCCGCGAAGTCCTCCGGGTCGAAGAGGGCGACGGTCGTGTGGAGTTGGCTGCCGGCGAGGGTTTTGAGCAGGGCCTCGATCTGGCGTAGGTAGGTCGGGTGGTCGTCGAAGGTGAAGGTGCGGTAGTGGCGCATGGCGGTGAAGTCGTGCTCGTCGGCGAGGAGGGCGACGGTGCTGGGGACTTCGCGGCGGAGGGTGCGGCGGAGGGCTGCGTCGGTCTTGGGGGGCCGGCGCCTGGACTGGTTGGTCGACTTGGGCTGTTTGGCCTGCTTGGGCTGCTTCGGCTTCTTGACGTACGCCATTTCTCCCCCTGGGTGCGGTCGATTGCTGGTGACTCACCGTAATCGACGGCACTGACAATGGGCTGGGGGAGCGCCTGCGGCGGGCCTTCCCCCACCCCGCCCCTTCCCGTAACTGGGGCTCCGCCCCAGGCCCTGCGCCTCAAACGCCGGCGAGGCTGAATTCGGGGCTCCGCCCCAGGCCCCGCGCCCGGCGCGCTGGATGGTCCCGTCGGCTGGGGCGCGCTAGGAGCGGTTGCGGGCCAGGGCCTCGTAGAAGCGCAGCAGGTCAAGGTTGTCGACCGAGCCCGGGTTGACCGCCTTGGACATGGGTGCGCCCTGGAGGAGGCGCTTCACCGGGACCTCGATGCGCTTGCCTGTGAGGGTGTGCGGGACGCCGGGGACCTCGATGATGTCGTCCGGGACATGGCGTGGAGAGAGCTGTTCGCGGATCGTCCGCGTGATCCGGTCGCGCAGGTCGTCGTCGAGGGCAGCGCCTTCGACGAGGTGGACGAAGAGCGGCATCCAGTAGCCGCCGTCCGGCTCTTCCAGACCGATGACCAGCGATTCGCGGATCTCGGGGAGACGTTCGACAGCTTCGTAGATGTCGGCCGAGCCCATCCGTACGCCCTGGCGGTTGAGGGTGGAGTCGGAGCGGCCGTGGATGACGACGGAGCCGCGGTCGGTGATGGTGATCCAGTCGCCGTGCCGCCAGACGCCGGGGAACATCTCGAAGTAGCTGTCGCGGTAGCGGCTGCCGTCGGGGTCGTTCCAGAACCGGATCGGCATGGACGGCATGGGGTTCGTGACGACCAGTTCGCCGACCTCGCCGATGACCGGCTTGCCCTGGGGGTCCCAGGACTGAAGATCGGTACCGAGGCAGGCGGCCTGGAGTTCGCCGATGTGCACGGGCAGGGTGGGCACCGCGCCGGCGAAGCAACTGCACACGTCCGTGCCGCCGCTGACGGAGGCGATCCACAGGTCGTCCGCCACCTCGTCGTGCAGCCAGCGGAAGCCGTCGGGCGGGAGCGGGGAGCCGGTGGTGGCAACGCACTTGATACGGGACAGGTCGTGGTCGCGGCCGGGGTGGACGCCGGCCTTGCGGCAGGCCATGACGTACGCCGCCGAGGTGCCGAAGAGGGTGGCTTCGGTGCGCTCGGCGATGCGCCACTGGGCGCCGGTGTCGGGATAGCCGGGGCTGCCGTCGTACAGGACGACCGTCGTGCCGGTGAGCAGGCCGGAGACGAGGAAGTTCCACATCATCCAGCCGGTCGAGGTGTACCAGAAGAAACGGTCCTCGGGGCCGAGGTCGCAGTGCAGGCCGAGCTGCTTGAAGTGCTCCAGCAGGATGCCGCCCTGCGACTGGACGATGGCCTTGGGCAGACCTGTCGTACCGGAGGAGTACAGCACCCACAGCGGGTGGTCGAAGGGGACCTGCTCGAAGACCGGTTCGGTGTCCTGAGAGGTGACCGCCGACCAGTCGAGAGCACCCTCGGGGGCTTCCGTGCCGAGCAGCGGGATGTGGATCACCGCGCGCAGGGTGGGGAGTTCGCGGCGGAGCTCGGCGACGGTCTCCGTGCGGTCGTGCACCTTGCCGCCGTAGCGGTAGCCGTCGACGGTGAACAGGACGACCGGCTCGACCTGCTGGAAACGGTCGAGGACGCTGCGGGCGCCGAAGTCGGGGGCGCAGCAGGTCCATACCGCGCCGACGGCCGCGGTGGCGAGGAGTGCGGCGACGGCCTGCGGGATGTTGGGCAGGTAGCCGCTGACGCGGTCCCCGGGGCGTACGCCGAGGGCGCGCAGTTCGGCTGCGAGAGCGCCCACCTGGCGGCGGAGCTCGGACCAGCTGATCGGGGTCGGCTCATGTGTCTCGTCCACATACAGCAGCGCCGCGTCATGGGGGCGCTCCTCGGCGGTGCGCAGGGCATGCTCGGCGTAGTTGAGCGTGGCGCCGGGGAACCACTGGGCGCCAGGCATGGCGGAATTCGCGAGGACACGCTCGTACGGAGTGGAGAACCGCACGTCGAACCAGTCGGCGACCGCCTGCCAGAAGGTCTCGAGCTCGTCGACGGACCAGCGGTGCAGCGCCGCGTAGCCGCCCTCCGCAGGCGCCCCGTGGCGCTCGGCGGCCCATGCCTGGAAGCGGGTGACCCGGGCGGCGGCGATGCGGTCCGGGTCTGGCTGCCAGAGGGGGGCAGGGTTCGCTGCTGAGGTCATGGGGCGGCTCCCGGGTGGCTCTACACGGTGTCTGCGTGCGTCACGCGCACGTGCGGGGTGTGCGCGTGACGCGGCTGACAGGGACGATGCCACGTGATCGTCTTTCGCACCAGGGCTCTCCACCCATGGTCGGGCGGGAGAATATGTGCTCTGACCACTGGTGAACGGGAGTTGAACAAACCCCACATCCGCTCGGCCGGATGGCAGGCTGAGCTGCATGGACGGTCGGGATCTGGTGCGTTCGGTACGAAGTTTCGGAACGGTGCAGGGGCTGCGCGCGGCACGCTCGGCCTGGCGGCAGCGGCGGACCGACGCCCGGGAGCTGCCGAAGAGGGGGGCGGAGCGGGCACGGGTGCCCGGGCCCGTGACCGGCGCCGAGCCGCTGCCCGGGGGCGGCATCCTCCGGTTCGCACGTTCGGAGCTGCGCATCCGGGTCACGGCGGGCGGCACGGTCTTCTGGGGCTGGGACGGTGCGGGGCCCGAGCCGTCGTACGCACTCGCCGACGGACCTCCCGATCCGGATCCGCGTGCCGAGCTCGAGCCCGACAAGGACGGCGGCTGGCGCGTGGTGTCGGAGCGGGTGACCGTGGAGGTTTCCCGCAAGGGCGCCGTGGAGATCCGTACGCCGGGCGGTGTCGTTCTGCGCCGGGATCTGCCGCCGCGCTGGTGGGAGCCGGTGCGGGGCGGTCCGGCACGGTGGGTGCAGCGGACCGAAGTGCCCGCGGACGCGCGCTTCTTCGGGCTCGGCGGGCGGGCCTCGGGGCCGCGCCTGCGGGGCGGCACATACCGGCTGTGGAACACCGACCCCAGGGGCACCTTCGGTCCCGGCGACGACCCGCTGTACATCAACATGCCCGTCCAGCTGGTCGTGGCGGACGCCGGCACCCATCTCGCCTTCCACGACAACTCGTGGGACGGCCGGGTCACCCTGCACGAGGGCGAGGAGGGCGCGGGCTCGGGACACGACCGGCCCGGCACCAGCGAGGTACGCATGGACGGCGGGCCGCTGCGCTGCTGGGTGGTGGTCGGCACTCCCGCGCGCGTACTGGCCGGCTGGACGCAGCTGACGGGCGCGCCCGCGCTGCCGCCGGCCTGGGCGCTGGGACCGCAGCACGCCCGGTGGGGTTTCGGCAGCGAGCGAGAGGTGCGCCGGATCGTCGCGGGCTACCGGGACCGGGAACTGCCGTTGTCCGCCGTCCATCTCGACATCGACCACTACGACGCGCATCAGGTGTTCACCGTCGACCGCGAGAGGTTCCCCGACCTGCCGGGCATGGCGAAGGACCTGCGCGAGGACGGGGTGCGGCTGGTCTCCATCGTCGATCCTGCGGTGAAGGCGGAGCGTGGGAACGCGGTGTACGACAGCGGGTCGGCAGCCGGGGCGTTCGTACGCGATCCGCGGGGCAGGGAGGTGCGGGGCGTCGTCTGGCCGGGCGAGTGCGTCTATCCGGACTTCACCGATCCGGCGGTCCGCCAGTGGTGGGGAGAGCTGTACGAGGAGCGGCTGGCGCAAGGCTTCTCCGGGGTGTGGCACGACATGAACGAGCCGGTGTCCTTCTCGCCCTTCGGCGACATGACGCTGCCGCGTTCGGCCCGGCACGCGCTCGAGGGGCGGGGCGGCGATCACCGCGAGGCCCACAATGTGTACGGTCTCGCGATGGCGCAGTCCGGGTACGAGGGACTGCGGCGGCTGCGTCCGGAGGAACGGCCGTTTCTCTTCTCGCGCTCCGGCTGGGCGGGTATGCAGCGGTACGGAGGCACCTGGTCCGGCGATGTGTCCACCGGCTGGCCCGGGCTGCGGGCCTCGCTCTCGCTGGTCCTTGGGCTCGGGCTGTGCGGCGTGCCGTACTCCGGTCCTGATGTGGGCGGATTCGACGGCAGTCCGTCGCCCGAGCTGTATCTGCGCTGGTTCCAGCTGGGGGCGCGGCTGCCGCTGTTCCGTACGCATGCGGCGATCGACGCGGGGCGCAGGGAGCCGTGGGAATTCGGGCCCGAGGTCCTCGCGCATGCAAAGGCCGCCCTCGACGAACGGGAGCGGCTGCGGCCCTACTTCGTCACACTGGCGCATCTGGCGCGGCTGACTGGGGCGCCGTATGTGCGGCCGCTGTGGTGGAGCAGTCCGGAGGACCGGGTGCTGCGCGACTGCGAGGACGCCTTTCTGCTCGGTGACGCGCTGCTGGTCGCGCCGGTGCTGGAGAGCGGGACGGACCGGCGGGCGGTGCGGCTGCCGCGCGGCCGGTGGTACGACACGGCGACGGGGCAGGCGTACGACGGGCCGGGGCAGGTGCTGGTGGACGCTCCCCTTTCGCGGATCCCGGTACTGGCGCGGGGTGGTGCGGTGATTCCGGTACGGGGCGCGGACGGCGGGATCGAGCTGGAGGTGTGGGCGCCGGCCGAGAGGCGCGGGGGCGGGGGGCTGGTGGTCCCGGACCTGGGGGACGGTTGGGAGGAGGCGGAGGTGGAGCGGTACACGTCGCGGCTGGTGGACGGGCGGGTCGTGGTGAAGCAGGTCAAGGGGAACCGGTCCGGTCCGCCGAGGTGGCGGGTACGGGTGCGGGGGCTGGGGGCGCGGGCGTAGCGGCACGGGCCCGCGGGTGCGGGTTGTGGCGGGGCGGGGTGAGTGCACGTTCCGGGTTCGACTCCGCGGCGTCGGCGGCAAACTGGCCGTACGCGGCGGGGCTGGGTGCCCGGGGGGCGCCCGCGAAGCCACCCACCGGACACCAACCACCAAGCCCCCCGGCCCACAGCCCACGGCACCCACGAACCCGGGTGACTACGCGTACCGTCCCTCGAACCATCTCCGTACCGCGATCGTGTGCAGCGGGAACGTCAGCTCCGTGGGCGCATGGAGCAGGTGCCAGCCCGCCGTCTCGGGCGTCGGGGTCGGCGGTGGGAGGTCCGCCGCCGGGCGTTGTGGCAGGAGGCCGAACAGGAGCAGATGGCCGTCCGGCGCGCTGAGTGCGTCCGCGAGGTGAACCTCCTCGCGCGAGGCCTCGATGCCGGTCTCCTCCGCCAACTCCCGTACGACCGCCTGCTGCCAGTCCTCACCGTGGTCGATGTAGCCGCCCGGCAGCGCGATGCCTCCGCGCCTTGGTTCAATCGTGCGGGTGATGACGACGAGACCGGTGCCGTCGGCGTCGTACGCGGGCAGCAGCGCGACAGCGACCGGCAGCGGATTGCGGTAGGCCGTCTCGCCGCAGGCCGGGCAGGTGCGGGGCCAGCCCGTCAGGGAGCCGTACGGCGCCCCGCAGTTGCCGCAGTGGGAGTCCATGGACACGCGCGGACTGTATCCGATCACCTTTTCCCGCAGGGCCGGGAACTGGTAGAGCGTGTGCGCATGACAGGACTTGCTTCCGCTTTCCGCACCCTCGTAGCGACGGCCGCCGCACTCTTCGCCGTCACCGCCGCCCCCGCGGCGCAGGCCGAGTCCGAGCCGAAGGCACCCAGGGAGTTCGTGGCGCTGCGCTCCGTCGACCCGACGATCATCCAGGAGATGCGCTACATCACCCGGCACAACTTCGTGGGTGAACCCGTCGACGGCTACCGCCAGCCGCTCTGCATCCTCACGCGGGCCGCCGCCCAGGCGCTGCACAAGGCGCAGTCGAAGCTGCTCCGTCGGGGCTACTCGCTGAAGGTGTACGACTGTTACCGGCCACAGCGGGCCGTCGACCATTTCGTCCGGTGGGCCAAGGACCTCGATGACGAGGCCATGAAGGAGGAGTTCTATCCCCAAGTCGACAAGTCGCGGCTGTTCGACGACGGTTACATCGCGGAGAAGTCCGGGCACAGCCGCGGCAGCACGGTCGATCTCACCATCGTGAAGCTGCCTGCCCTGCCAACCAGGCCGTACATTCCCGGCGAGCCCCTCGTCCCCTGCCATGCGCCCAAGTCCGAGCGCTTTCCCGACAATTCCGTGGACATGGGGACCGGTTTCGACTGCTTCGACACGCTGTCGCACACTGATGACCCCAGGATCCAGGGCAAGCAGCGCGCCAACCGGCAGCTACTGAAGGGCACTCTGAGTGCGGTCGGCCTTGTGAATCTGCCCGAGGAGTGGTGGCACTTCACCTACAAGCCGGAGCCGTTCCCCGACACCTTCTTCGACTTTCCCGTCGCTTGGCGTTCGGTAGCCGGGCACTGAAGGAGGCCGCTGCGGAACGGGCGGCCGGGACCATCCCCGTAGGCTCCGGCGGCCCGTTCTCCGGTATCGGGCGCGGCCGGGCCGTATCAGGTTCGCTGCCGAGGGATTACGGTGCCGCCATGACGCAGCAGACGTTTGACTCGTACGAGGAGTTCTGGCCGTACTACGTCGCGATGCACTCCAGGGCGGCCACCCGGTGGGTCCATCTGACCGGCACGCTGACCGGTCTCGCGATCAGTGCGTACGGGCTGGCGCGCGGCCGGAAGCGGTATGCGGCCGCCCTGCCGCTGATCGGCTACGGAACGGCCTGGCCCGCGCATTTCTTCATCGAGAAGAACAACCCCGCGACCTTCGGGCATCCGGCCTGGTCGCTGCGGGGTGACGTGCAGATGATCCGGATGATGCTGGCAGGCAGGGACCGGGAACTGGCCGAGACCGCCGCCAAGTGGCTCGCCGAGAACCGCTGACCCGTGGCACACTTCTGACGTTCCGTCAGATTGCTGTGCCGGGGAGGGATCTTGACGCGCACACCCGTGGTGGCCGGATGGTTCACGCAGGACAGCGATGAGGAGGACTTCCGGCTGCTCGGCACCCGCTGTGCGGCCTGCGCGTCGGTCTTCTTCCCGCGCGAGGACTGCTTCTGCCGCAACCCGGCGTGCGGGGGCGGGGAGTTGGCGGAGGTGCCCCTGTCCAAGCGGGGACGGGTGTGGTCGTACACGGACGGGCGCTATCGACCACCCGCGCCGTATGTCTCTGACCCCGATGCGGAGTGGGAACCGTACACACTCGTCGCCGTCGAGCTCGAGGCCGAGCGGATGGTGGTCCTCGGGCAGGCCGTGCCGGGTGTGAGAGTCGCCGATCTCGCGGTCGGGATGGAGGTCGAGGTCGTGCCCGGCGTGCTGAACGAGGACGCGGAGACGGTCTGGACGACCTGGCACTGGCGGCCCGTGGGGGTGGCGTCATGAGCGGCGAGGTGGCGGTCCTCGGGGCCGGAATGCACCCCTGGGGCAAATGGGGTCGCAGCTTCGTCCAGTACGGCACGGCCGCGGCCAGAGCCGCGCTGGCCGATGCCCGGATCGACTGGCGGCAGGTGCAGTCGGTGGTCGGCGCGGACACCATGCGCTGCGGCTATCCCGGGTATGTGGCAGGGGCGACTTTCGCGCAGGCGCTCGGCTGGCAGGGGGCACGCGTCAGCAGTGTCTACGCGGCCTGTGCATCGGGCGCGCAGGCGATCAACACCGGGCGCTCCCAGATCCTGGCGGGCATGGCTGACGTGGTGCTGGTGGTAGGTGCGGACTCCGCGCCGAAGGGTTTCTTCGCACCGGCCGGCGGCGATCGGCCCGACGATCCCGACTGGCTTCGCTTCCGGGTGCTCGGGGCGACCAACCCCGCCTACTTCGCGCTCTACGCCCGCCGGCGTATGGCCCTGTACGGCGAATCCGCCGAGGACTTCGCGCTGGTCAAGGTGAAGAACGCGGCGGCCGGGGCGCTCAACCCCAACGCCCGCTACCGCAAGGCCGTCTCGGCCGCGGAGGTGGCCGCCTCCGCGGTGGTCGCCGATCCGCTGCGGCTGCTCGACATCTGCGCGACGTCCGACGGCGCGGCCGCGCTGGTGCTCTCCAGCATGGACTTCGCGCGCCGGCACGGGGCCGGCGAGCCGGTCCGTATCCGCGCGGTCTCCACCGTCTCGCCGACCTACCCGAAGGCCGTACTCGACCTCCCGGACATCGCGACCGACTCGGCCGCCGCCATGGACCCGCTCCCGCAGTCGTTCCGGGCCTCGATCACCGGGGCCGCGTACGAGGAGGCGGGCATCGGGCCCGAGGATCTCTCGCTCGCCGAGGTGTACGACCTCTCCACCGCCCTGGAGCTGGAGTGGTACGAGGACATCGGGCTGTGCGGGGCCGGCGAGGGTGCCAAGCTGGTGCGCGAGGGGGCAACCGCACTCGGCGGGCGGATTCCCGTCAATGTCAGCGGCGGTCTGGCGTCCTTCGGCGAGGCGGTGCCCGCTCAGGCCATCGCCCAGGTCTGCGAGCTGACCTGGCAGTTGCGCGGCACTGCCGGAGCCCGTCAGGTGCCGGGGGCGCTCACCGGGATCACCGCGAACCAGGGGCTGTTCGGCCATGGCTCGGCGGTCGTCGCCGTCCGGTGAGCGGACCCTGAAGGCGACCTCCCGCTGCCTTACGTTCCCCGGTACCGTGTCAACTCACAGGCCGTGAACTGCGCTTGCTGTCAACGACCTTGACGCCCCATCACGGCCGGTGAAAACTGCCTCTTCGTCGGCATCGCCGCCACTTCGGCACGCTCACCACGCTCGTCACGGACGCCGGGCCGGGTACGGGAGACTCCCCTGCCCCCGGCTCCGTAGCCATGGAACGCCATGGAGCACGCATCCTGCACGGAGGACCGGGGCCCAGGCCCCGGCCGAGGGCATAGGAGCCGCCATGAGCAATGGAGACATTTTCATCGGTGAGGTCATCGGCACCGCGATACTCATCCTCTTCGGCGCGGGCGTCTGCGCCGCCGTCACGCTCCACCACTCCAAGGCAAGGGCCGCGGGGTGGGTCGTCATCGCCTTCGGCTGGGGTTTCGGCGTGCTGGCGGGCGCGTACACCGCCGCGCCGCTGTCGGGTGGGCATCTCAATCCGGCCGTGACGCT
Organism: Streptomyces sp. NPDC019443; assembly: GCF_044389785.1. Lineage (NCBI taxonomy): Bacteria > Bacillati > Actinomycetota > Actinomycetes > Kitasatosporales > Streptomycetaceae > Streptomyces > Streptomyces sp. NPDC019443. Next base: position 168,463 of record NZ_JBIRYJ010000014.1, on the reverse strand, counting down.
GGGCGTAGCCGTCGACACCGGGGAGTGGAGCAAAGTGCCGCTCTACATCCTGGCGCAGATGGTCGGCGCGATCCTCGGCGCCGTACTCGCCTATCTCGTCTACTTCGCGCAGTTCCAGGCCAACGCGGACAAGAAGAACGCACAGCCCACGCTCGGAATCTTCTCCACCGGTCCGGAGATCCGCAATCCCGTCGCCAACGTGATGACCGAGATCATCGCGACGATCGGCCTGGTGCTGCCGATACTCGCCTTCGGCAAGAACGACGGCATCGGCATCGGGCAGATACCCGGGCAGGACGCCGGGATCTACGGCTCCGGCATCTCCATACTGCTGGTGTCGCTGCTGGTCGTCGGTATCGGTCTCTCGCTCGGCGGGCCGACCGGTTACGCCATCAACCCGGCGCGGGACCTCGGACCACGCATCACCCACGCACTGCTGCCGATCCCCAACAAGGGCACCTCCGACTGGGGTTACGCCTGGGTGCCGGTGGCCGGGCCCGTGATCGGCGGGCTGCTGGCCGGCCTCATATTCAACGCAGCCTTCTAGGCCTTGTGGCCACTTCGACAAGAGGACGTCATGACGGACAAATTCGTCGCCGCAATTGACCAGGGCACCACGTCCAGCCGCTGCATCATCTTCAACCAGGACGGCGCGATCGTCGCCGTCGACCAGCGCGAGCACCGTCAGATCTTCCCCAAGCCGGGCTGGGTGGAGCACGACGCCACCGAGATCTGGTCCAAGGTGCAGGCGGTGGTGGCGGGGGCGATCGCCAAGGCGGGCCTGCGGGCCGACCAGCTCAGTGCCCTCGGCATCACCAACCAGCGGGAGACGACGGTTCTTTGGGACCGGACGACCGGCAAGCCCGTACACAACGCGATCGTCTGGCAGGACACGCGTACCTCCGCGCTCTGCAACGAACTGGGCGGCACGGACGGACAGGACCGTTTCCGCGACGCGACCGGACTGCCGCTCGCGAGCTACTTCTCCGGGCCCAAGGCAACCTGGCTGCTGGACAATGTGCCCGGCCTGCGCGGCCGGGCCGAACGCGGTGAGATCGCCTTCGGGACCATCGACTCCTGGCTGATCTGGAACCTCACCGGCGGCACCGAGGGCGGGGTCCATGTCACCGACGTGACCAACGCGTCGCGCACGATGCTGATGAATCTGCAGACCCTGCAGTGGGATCCGGCGATCCTGGCGGCGATGAATGTGCCGCAGGCGGTGCTTCCGGAGATCAGATCGTCGGCGGAGGTGTACGGGACGGCCGTCGGCCAGCTCGCGGGTGTGCCGGTGGCCTCTGCGCTGGGCGACCAGCAGGCCGCGATCTTCGGGCAGGCCTGCTACGACACGGGCACGGCCAAGAACACGTACGGCACCGGCAGCTTCCTGCTGCTCAACACCGGCAACCGGCCCGTGCCGTCGAAGAGCGGGCTGATCACCACGATGGGGTACAAGATCGGCGAAGAGGCGCCGGTGTACTGCCTGGAGGGATCGATCGCGATCACCGGCGCGCTGGTGCAGTGGTTCCGGGACCAGCTGGGCATCATCCGCGGCGCCGAGGAGATCGAGACGCTGGCGGCGAGCGTGGACGACAACGGCGGGGCGTACATCGTGCCGGCCTTCTCCGGGCTCTTCGCTCCGTACTGGCGCTCCGACGCACGCGGTGTCATCACCGGCCTGACCCGTTACGTCACCAAGGCGCATCTGGCGCGAGCGGTGCTGGAGGCGACCAGCTGGCAGACCCGCGAAGTGGTCGACGCGATGTATCAGGACTCCGGAGTGCAGATCACCACGCTCAAGGTGGACGGCGGTATGACCTCCAACAATCTGCTGATGCAGCATCAGGCGGATGTGCTGGGGGTGCCGGTGATCCGGCCGAAGGTCTCCGAGACGACGTGTCTGGGGGCCGCGTACGCGGCGGGGCTCGCGACCGGCGTCTGGTCGGACCTCGACGAGCTCAAGGCGCACTGGAAGCGCGATGTGGAGTGGTCGCCGCGGATGGGGGCGCAGACCCGCGAGCGCGAGTACCACAACTGGCGCAAGGCGGTGGAGCGTAGCTTCGGCTGGCACGAGGAAGGGGACGAGTGACCCCATGCTGACTCACGGCCCGTACCCCAGTCGGTGGGGGTACGGGCCGTGGCTCGCCCATCGGTCGGCTGACGACGTGCTCGCGTCGGCGGCGCGGCGGTAAGGCGTCCGCGTGTTCGCGCTAACGGTCGGCGCGGGGGTCAGGCGTCCGCGTGCTCGCGCCTGCGGCACACGCACGCAGGGGGTCAGGCGTCCGCGTGCTCGCGCTGCCGGTCGGCGCGGACCAGCGCGTGCTCAACGACCGCCACCAGGACCTCCTTGGCCGACTCGCGCTGGCGCGCGTCGCACATCAGCAGCGGCACCTCGGGGTCGAGGTCGAGCGCAGCCCGTACGCTCTCGCTGGGGAAACGGCCCGCCCCCTCGAAGCAGTTGACTGCGACGGTGAAGGGAATGGAGCGGCGTTCGAAGTAGTCGATGGCCCCGAAGGAGTCCTCGAGGCGGCGGGTATCGGCGAGCACAACCGCACCCAGCGCCCCCTGCGCCAGCTCGTCCCAGAGGAACCAGAAGCGGTCCTGGCCCGGCGTGCCGAAGAGATAGAGCACCAGGTCCTGGCGGAGCGTGATACGCCCGAAGTCCATGGCGACGGTGGTGGTCGTCTTCTGCTCGACGCCCGCGGTGTCGTCGACAGGACGGCCCGCCTCGCTCAGCGTCTCCTCCGTACGCAGCGGTCTGATCTCGCTGACCGCGCCCACCAGAGTCGTCTTGCCGACGCCGAATCCGCCCGCGACCAGGATCTTCAGAGTCACCGGCTCGACGGGCGGCGTTCGGCGGCTAGAGCGCCCGAAGACCATTGATCACCTCGCGGAGAATGCTCACATCCGGCAGTTCGGCCGGCGGAACGGGACGGGTTACATGCACCAGTGCGTCCTCGACGAGATCGCCGACCAGGACCCGGACCACTCCGACAGGGAGGTCCAGGGTGGCAGCGAGTTCGGCGATCGACTGGGGGGTGTCGCCGCACCGCTCGACGATCTCAACATGCTCCGGCGAGAGCAACTGGTCGCGGCCGGGGTCGTCGGCCGCCGCCTCCGGCACGACGAGGGCGATCAGATCGAGGCGGTGGCGGGTGGCGGTGCTTGTCCGGCCGCGCGTCATCGCGTACGGACGGACGACCGGGCCGGCTTCGGCGTCGAAGAAGTGGTGCGGGTTCCGAGCGTACTGAGCGGAGTCACTCATGCCGGCCACTCACCCCCCGGGTTGGCCGGTCCGTGGAGCGGTGGCCAGGTGCGCTCCGACCCGCTTGACCATGAGCGTCATCTCGTACGCCACCAACCCGACGTCGGAGTCCGCGTCGGCGAGGACGGCCAGACAGCTGCCGTCACCCGCGGCCGTGACGAAGAGAAAGGCCTCGTCCAGCTCCACGACGGTCTGGCGGACCTTGCCCGCCTCGAAGTGGCGGCCGACGCCCTTGGCGAGGCTGTGGAAGCCGGAGGCGACGGCGGCGAGGTGCTCGCCGTCCTCGCGGGTCAGTTCCCGGGAGGTGCCCGTGGCGAGGCCGTCACCGGAGAGCACCAGTGCCTTGCGGATGCTGGCGACGCGGTCCACCAGTTCGTCGAGGAGCCAGTTGAGTTCGCCGGATCGCCTGGTGGTTGTGGTCATGCCGTCGCCGGTGGCGTTGGGTGCTGCGGCGTGTGGTGCGGTCATCGACCGTCCCCCTCCGATGTCGTTCCTGGTGCGGTCTCGCCGGGGCCGGTGGCCTGGTCGGTGGCCACTTCGTACTCTGCCTCTTCGGCATTCTGGCGGCGGCCGCGCTGCCAGCCTCGTTGCATGGAAGCCATCCGGTTGCGTACTTGTTCCGCATCTCGTTCGACGTCCTGCCCCGCGGCCGGGGCTGTGGTCTGTTCGGCGGCTGTGGCGCCCTCCCTGAGCTGGGGGGCGAGGCTTGCCTGACGGACTCGGCGGGGCAGGCCGTCGACCGTTGCGGGTGGGGGTGCCGATGCCGGGTCGGGGTCGGGCTTGGGGGTGCGCGCGTTGTCCGGCGACGGTGCGGGCGCGGGCGCTGCCGGGGCGGGCGCGGGCCAGGGCGCGCGGCGTGGCTCAGGGGCGGGTGCGGGTCCCGGCCAGGGCGCGGGGCGCGACTCCGGCGCGGATGGAGACCATGGCCCGGTACTCGGCTCCGGCGCGGGCGTGGGCTCTGCGGAACGCTGGGGCTCGGGTGCCGGGGCCGGGTGGGTGCGGCCACGATCGTCCACCCTGCGGCCGTGGTCGGTGACCAGGGTCGGCGGCTTGCGGCGGGGCAGCGGCACGGGCCCGGAGTTCCGCTCGGGCGTCTGGTCCAGCGCCTGTTGGTGCTGCTCGTCCGGGGTCGGGCGGCGGCGGTCGCGGGCCCTGGCGCGGAAGATCCCGCCGCGCTCGCTCTCCGTGTCCTCGATGTCGGCGAGGGAGTCGGCCCCGCCGAGGCCGGGGCGGTCACCTCCGAGGCCGGGCCGCTCCTCGAAGCCCAACGCGCCGACGGGTGCCTCCAGTTCGACGGGTCCGTCGAGCAGCGCCGCGCCGCTGAGCTGGGTGGGGACCTTGGAGAGCGCCGTGAGCTTGCCGTCGCTGCCGCGCCGCCCCGCCGCGCTCTCGCTCTTGCGGTCGAGGCGGAAGCCGGTGCCCTGGGTCTCCGGGGCTTCGGTGAGCAGGGCCGCGGGGATGAAAACGATCGCGGTGGTCCCGCCGTACGGCGAAGGCTGCAGCGAGACCCGGACGTTCTGCCGCTGGGCGAGCCGGCTGACGACGAACAGGCCGAGCCGGTCGGTGTCGGAGAGCTCGAACTCGGGGGTCTCCGCGAGCCGCAGATTGGCGTCGAGCAGCACTTCCGGGGCCATACCGAGCCCGCGGTCGTGGATTTCGAGGGTGAAGCCGTTGGCGACCCGCTCGCCGTGCACCTGGACGCCGGTGTGCGGGGGCGAGAACACCGTGGCGTTCTCGAGCAGTTCGGCGATGAGGTGGGTGAGGTCGGCGACCGCGGGGCCGCCCACACCGATGCGCGGCAGCCGGCGCACCTCGATGCGCTCGTAGTCCTCGACCTCGGCGACCGCGGCCCGTACGACGTCCATCAGCTGGATCGGCTTGCGCCACTGCCGGGAGGGCGCGGCGCCGGAGAGGATCACCAGGCCCTCGGCGTGCCGTCGCATACGGGTCGTGAGGTGGTCCAGACGGAACAGGTCCGCGAGTTCCTCGGTGTCCTCGGTGCGGCGTTCCATGGTGTCGAGGAGCGTGAGCTGACGGTGCAGCAGTACCTGGTTGCGGCGGGCGAGGTTGACGAAGACATCGGAGACTCCGCGTCGCATGTCTGCCTGCCGGACGGCGGCCTCGACAGCGGCCCGCTGAAGCGTGTTGAGCGCTTGGCCGGCCTGCCCGATCTCGTCCTTGTCGTAGTCGAGGCGCGGCGCTTCGGTCTCGATGTCCACATGCTCACCCGCGGCGAGGCGGCGCATCACGCTGGGCAGACGTACGCCGGAGACCTCGTGGGCCTCCTTGCGCAGCCGGGAGAGGTCGCGGACGAGGTCGCGCCCGATACGTACGGACACGATGACCGAGACCAGCAGGGCGAGGAAGCCCAGTACGCCCGCGACGCCGGCCTTGACGAAGACGCTGTACGCGGCGGGCTCGACGCGGTCCTGGTAGCGGACGCCCGCCTCCTTGGCCTCGCGGGCGAGGTCGTCGAGGACGGGGGTGGCGACCGCCTGCCACCGGGCTGCCTCGGACGCACCGGTGTTCCTGACGGGGCCCGCGGTGATCAGGCGTTCCTCGGCGTCGCGCAGGGGCGCGGTCTTGGGACTGCGCCAGTACTGCTCGTAGACCTCGCGCTCTTTGGCGGGCAGGACTTCGAGGTTGGTCTCGTAGTACAGCTCGCGCTTCGCTACGAAGTCGGAGAGCGCGCGGATCTCATCTGCGGTGATTTTGCGCGTGGTCAGCGAGGAGGCCATAAGGGCGTCCTCGCGGGAGAGCATCTCCATGGCGCGGACGAGTCCGACGAGGGCGCGGCCTTGCCGCTCCATCTCCACGTCGTTGAAGGCCTGGAGTGTCAGCAGGAAGCTGTAGCAGGGGTCGACGACCCGGTTGTAGAAATCCAGAGCCTGGTTGCGGGAGACGGTCCCTGTCTCCACGGAGCGGCGCAGAGCGCCCAGTTCGTCGAGTGCCTCGAGAAGCGAGTTCAGCTTCTGCGCGGTGTCCGGCCGCATGTCGTCGAGGACTCCGGACTTCGCCATATTCGACTTGATCTCGGCGACGGCCTCGTCGGTGGCCTCGCGCTGGCGGCGCAGGGTGGGCAGGGCCTCCGAAGCCCTGCGGTCCGCAAGGTAGATGAGCGTCTGGCGGCGTTCCTTCTGAATGACGCTGACGGCATCCGCGACCGGATAGCCGACTTTCTCGACGACTGAGCTGACGTCCAGAAGCTGATCGGCCTCCCGACCGGTCAGTACGGTGGCGAAGCCCCAGAGGGCGGTGAGGGAGACGAGCGGCACCAGCAACAACGCCACGATCTTCCGGCGGATGGACTTCCCGCGAAAGCGCATGGCCTCCCCCTGATCAACCCCCGCCCGGTGCGGGTGGTGTTCCGTCAACAAACGGCGTGAGCCTACTACTGTCACACAGACAACTCGAAGGCACGTCCGGACGATTTTCGGCCGAGGACAGACGCCTTGATCACGGGTTGTCCTGGTATTCGGGGAGATGGCATTCCCCGCGGCGTGGGACCGCAGCCGGCGGCACATCATTTTTCGGACCGCTGCGGATGGCTGGAATTTTTCGATCCGCGGGAATCATCCGGCCTGGTCAATCGTCATTCTGTGCGGGGGGCACGGGTGTTCGCACTACGCCGCGCGCATCGCATCGGTTTCGGCTTCGGTTCGCATTCGCTGCGGGTGCCGGAGTAAAGCAGCGGAATCGGGGCAGCCACCCTGATGTCGGACAGAGGTGGGGAGTGACAGGTCCATGGACACGGACGAGCGTCGCGGCGCAGTGCGGGCGACGAGTTATGCGAATGTCTCGCGGCAACTCTGGGTGGAGGAGCCGGCGGTGCGACGGCGCATGGCTGATCCGGTCCGTACGGCAGCGGTGCGCGCGGTGATCATAGCGTCGCTGACGATGATTCAGGGGATGATCGCGTTTCTGTGCACGCTTGCCGGGTCCTGGCTGGCGTTTCCCATGGTGCTCAGCAGCGTGGGCAGCACGGTGGTGGCGACGTGGGCGGTGCTTGACGTGTGGGTGACCCGCCAGGTGTGGAACCAGCGCAATGGCGTGGTGTCCATGCCGAGCAGCACAGCCCGCCAGCTGCGCCGTGAACGCCGCCGGGCACGACGCACGGCGCGGGCGGCGGCGCGCGAGAGTGCACGGATACGGCGACGGGAACGGGGCCAGGGCGGCCGGCTGTCGGAGGCGTGAGGGGGGTGGAGGGCTCGCGGCTCCTTAGACGCCGGAAGGACTGACATTCTCCGGTGGGACCGGGGTTCGCTTGAACATGCGGGTCGCCGTAATCTCGCCGTGCACCGTCTCGCCCGACGGGTCTTGCTGCGGCAGGCCGGGGCGCAGATGCTCCTCCACGCTGATGTACTTCAGGCCCGCGCGCAGATCCGCGTCATTGCGCAGCCGGATGACCAACGGGAATTCGGCGAGGGCCGTGGTGTCGAAGAGCCCTGTCGTATAGAGCAGCTGGACGCCCAGTGCATCGGAGACGGCCCGCTGGAGCTCCAGCAGATACGTCGCGTTGGCCCGGCCGATCGGGTTGTCGAGGAACAGCGTGCCGGCATGCCGGTGCTTGTCCCGGCCGCGGTCGTTGCTGCGCAGAGCCGCCATCGTGCAGTACAGCGCGATGGCCGCGGTGAGCAGCTGACCGCCGGAGAAGACGTCGCCCATCTGCCCGACCGGGACCCGCTCGGCGCGCAGCACCGCGTCGGGCTTGAGGATCTCCACGGCGATGCCCCTCGGCTGCAGCGCTGCCTGAACTCCACGCAGCAGCAAGGACATTCCGTCCCGGCGGCCCTCCCCGTACGCCGCCGTGGAGTTCTTCTTCACGGCCGCGCGGGTCGCCTCGTCGATGACCTCGCCGAGCCGCTCGGCGAGCGTCGCCTGGTCCGGCTCCTCGAAGCGGATCCGCAGGAACTCCTGCCCGGACCACTCGCCGAGCCCCTCCGGAAGACGGGAGAGCCGCTGCGCCGAACGGAGCGTCGTCAGCGCGGACTCCACCAGACCGCGCAGCCGGTCGACGATGGTGTCGCGGTTGCGCTCCAGCTGCTCCAGCTCGTCGGTCAGCACACGCAGCCGGGGCGCGAAGGCCTCCGCCCACTTCGCGGCGTGCTCGGGCAGCGCGGCGGCGGGCAGCTCCCGGATCTGCTGGCGCGCGGGGGTGCGCACCTGCTCGTACCGGGTGGAGTTGGCGTGCCGTACGAGGATGTCGCCGGCTTCCCGCACTGCTGCCTCGGCCACCGACAGGTCGGTGGCGCAGCCACGCAGTGACCGGCGGGCCTCGGCGGCGGAGTGCCGCGCCTCCTCCAGGCTGCCGGGGTACGGCTCGGGCGCCTCCTGCGCGTCGTCCTCGTGGTGTTCCCGCAGAAGGTCGCGCAGGAGCGCGGCGGTCTCGTCGAAGCCGCCGGCCGCGTCCTCGGCGGCGCGATGCGCCTGGAGCAGGCCGGCATGGGCGGCACGGGCCGTCTCCAACGCATCGGTGCGCCCCGCCAGTTCGGCCGTGGCGGTACGCAGCAAGGCCTGCGCCTGTTCGGCGTCGGCGGGGACCAGCTCCTCGGGAAGGTCGGTGTGCGACTCGCCGTGGGGTCCCCCGTGCCGAAGGCCGGGGGACGGAGCCAGCCGCTCGGCCTCGCCGCGGAGGCGGCCCAGCTTCTCGCTGGCCTCCGACGCTCGCGACTCCAGCATCTGTACGAGCGACTCGGCGCGGGCGGCGGCGGCCTGGCGGGAGGGACCGTCGGCGCCGTCCGTACCCTCCAGGAGCTGGGCGGCGCGGGTGCGGACCTTGTTGGTGAGCCTGTCGAGCTCGGCGAGGGCGGCGCTCTCGTCGCTCTCGGCACGGGCCTGTTCGGCGCGCAGGTCGGCGCCGACGCCCACTTTCTCGTACAGCTGGGATGCGGCCCGGTATGCCTCACGCAGCGCGGGCAGCGCGGTGCGCGGAGTGTCCGCGTCCGCCTCCGGCAGGTTCTCCGGGGCACCGGCGATCTCCGCACGCTCTGCACGCAGCGCGCGTGCCGTACGACGGGCGTCGTCACCGGCACGCTGGGCGGCACGGCGGTCCTCGTCAGCGGCCTTCGCGCGCTCCAGGCAGGTCGTGGCGCGGGCCTCGGACTCGGCGGCGTCGTCCGCCAGTTCACGCAGTTTCACCTGCCAGCCGGCGCGCTCACGGAGTCGGAAGGCGAGCCCAGCGAGGGCGTCTGCGGCACGGCGGGCACGCTGGGCCGCGTCCTGGCGCTCGTCGCGCACCCGGGCTGCGTCGGCCGCGGCCTCGTCCGCCTCGGCGCGCACGGTACGGGCTTCGGCGAGCGCCGCCCGCGCCTCCTCGGCGGCTTCGCGTGCGCTCTGGGCGCCCTGCGCGAGTTCGGCGAGCATCCCGGGCGGGCAGTCCGCGCGCCACGAGCCGAGCCGCGCGGCGATCGAACGGTCCCCGGCCAGCCGGGTGGCGAGCGCACGGATCTCCTCGTCCCGCGCGGTCGCCCGGGCCCGCAGCGCCTGCCGCTCCTCGTCGGCCGCGTGTTCGTCGTGCATGGCCGGGTTCGGTGGTACGAGGAACACGTCCCCGTCACCGGCGCCGCCCGGGCCCGGTCCCGGCACCGGGGCGAGCAGCGCGGCGGCCGTGCCGACGGCCACGGCGGACCGGGGCAACAGCGCGGCTGCGCCGAGCACTTCGCGCGCGCGGGCGTGCGAGGCGGGATCGGTGATCACCACACCGTCGACGAGCTCGGGCCGCGCTGCCAGCACGGCGGCGTGGTCGGCCGGGTCGACGGCCTGCGCAAGGTAACGCCAGCCGGGCAGGGCGGGGATGCCGTGCTCGCCGAGGTACTCGACGGTCGCGAGGACGTCGGGCCCGGGGGGCAGCAGACCGCCGTCGCCGAGCGCACCGAGGATGCGGGCGTCGTCGGCGGCGGCGGTGCGCAGGTCGAAGAGCTGCCGCTCGGCGGAGGCGATGCCCTGGTCGAGCAGCTCCCGCAGCTCGTCGGCATACCGGTCCAACTCCTCGGCGGTGAGGGGCCCTTCCGCGGCGCGGAGGGGGGTGGCGATGCCGGCCGAGTTGTCGGTGTGGCGTGCCTGTCCGCTGCCGGGCACCGGGGCGGAGTCGGCACGGGGACCGCCGGTGCCCGGGTCGGCCGCGTCGCCGGAGGCCGCCTCGGCAGCGGCGTCGTTTCCCGCCTGCGACGGGTCGGGCACCTCGCCCGTACCACCGCCGACAGCGGACTCCGACGCGTCCCTCGCGCGCGCTCCCCCGGGCTCCTGGCCGGCCGCCGCCCTCCCCCGCCGTGGTGACGGCACCGCCGCATGCAGCGTCGGTGGCAGACTCAGCAGCTCCGCCAGGCGATCGTCACCGGCGATCGAGTCCGCCGCGCGGCGCTCCGCCTCGTACGCGTGGTCCGCGGCCACGGCCGCGTCCGACGCGCGGGCCGCCGCGAGTTCCGCGCGGGCTTCCGTCGCGGCCGCGTCGCGCGCGTGGTCCGCCGTCGTGCGCGCCGCCTCGCGGGCCGCGTCCCACGCCGCGACCGCCGTCTTCTCCGCGTCGCTCGCCGCCAGCGCCGCCCGCGCCGGGTCGGCGTCGGGTGCGGTGTCGTCGAGCCAGCCTGCCCGTACCGCCTCGGCCGTCTCCTGTTCGACCTCGGTCAGCCGCTGCCGGAGGTGGCCGATCTCACTGCGGGCGCGCTGCGCCTCCGTGGCCGCGGACGTAGCGTCGCGGTGGGCGGCCTCGCCCGCCTCCTGGAGGGCCGCGGAGCGCTCCTCCTCCTCATTGGCCACCCGCTCGCCCGCCTCCGCTGCGGAGTGCAGTGCGCGGACGAGGTCGGCGGCCGCCTTGGCACGGGCGGCGAGCGCCGGGGCGGCGTCCCGTTCGGCCTCGCGGATCGCCGCGGCGACGCGCGCGGAGCGGTCGGCGGCGGCGCGGTGGCGCAGTACGGCTTCCGCGGCCTGCCAGGCGGAGTGCAGCGTACGCGCGTCGGCCAGCTCACGTCGCCGCGCCGCGGCGCCCTTCTCCGCGACGGCCAAGGCCAACGAGGCGTGCCGGTAGGCTAGTTCGGCGGCGATCAGCGAGCTGCGGCTGCGGGCCTGCTCGGCCTCGGTCACCGTGTGGGCGGCGGCGGTGACCTGCTGGGCGAGGTCAGCCGTACGGCCCCGTTCCTGAGCGGCGCGGGCGGAGAGCCGACGGGCCAGCGTGCGCGTACGGCGCTCGGCGCCGGCGTGGATGTCCCGGGCCCTGGTCCGGGCCTCGGCCGCCTCCACGATCCGGCCGAGCAGATCGACCGAGCCGGCCGTGAAGTCGCGTTCCGCGGTGAGTTCGGCGCGGCGGCCGAGCTTGTTGCCGAAGCTGCTGACGAGGTCGGCCAGTCCGTCCGTGTCGCGGGTGTCGGTGACGGCCCGCAGCAGCAGATCGGTGAAGTCGGAGTCCTTCTTGACCGCGAAGAGCCCGGCCGCCTCGCCCTCGTCCGCGTTCATCTCCCGCTGGTAGCGAAACAGTTCGGGATCGAGACCCACATCGCCGAGGTGTTCGTTCCAGCGGTCGTGGATCTCCTCCCAGTACACCTCGAGGTGCGGATACGCCTTGCCCGCCTCGGTGATGGCGTCCCGGAAGCCCTTCATCGTGCGGCGGCGGCCCTGCGCGCCCGACGTGCCCTCGACGGGCGGACGGACAGCGGTCGACTCGGCCACCGGCAGCGAGTCGAGGCTGAGCCCCGGTCCCGGCCGGAAGGAGTACCAGGCTTCCGCGAACTTCCGCGGGTCGCCCGAGACCTGACGGCCCCGCCACTCGCTGACCTTTCCGACCACCACCAGCTCGCCGGTGAGCGTGTGCTGCCACTCCAGGGCGACATGTCCGCAGTCGTCGGCGAGCAGGAACTTGCGCAGTACGCCGGAGCTGGCGCCGCCGAGGGTGTTGCGGTGGCCGGGCAGCATCACCGAGAAGATCAGCTTGAGCAGTACGGACTTGCCGCCGCCGTTCTCCAGAAAGAGCACGCCGGCGGGCGCGGGGCGGCGCGGCGGGCCGACCGGCTCCTCCTCGAAGAACTCCGCCTGTGTGGGGGCGGGGTGCGGCACGGGCTCGCCGACTCCGCGCAGGTCCAGCACGGTGTCGGCATAGCGCGCACCGGCAGGCCCGATGGAGTAGAGGCGGACCCGGGACAGCTCGTACATGGCGGCGGACTCTCGTAGTTGGCAGGGAGGTACGGGATCAGGCGTGGAAGGGCAGGCCGGCGTCGGCCGCCAGCTCCAGGTCGTCCGCGTCGGGCGGCGGCACGAGGGTGGCGGTGCCGTCGCTGACCGGTACGACGCCGAGCTCGATGAGCTCGGCCATGGCCGAGCTGCCCGCCATGTCGCGCACCTGCAGCTGGTAGCGGGCGGTGGTGCGGTACGCGCCTCCGGCGTCGTCACCGGTCCGCTGGAGGAAGCCGGAGTCGGTGAGGAAGGCGACCGCCTTGCCGACGATGCCGGTGGTCGATCCGGCGAGGCGTCGCGCGTCCTTGGTGGCGCCGGTGGCGCTGCGCCGTGCGTAGATCCGCCAGGCGGCTTCCAGGCCGGGGGCGTCGGTGGCGGGGTCGGTGTTCTCGCCCTGCGCGTCGGCGCGCTCCTCCAGGCGGCGGCAGGCCTGGCGGACGAATGCGTCGACGCCGTTGACCGTGAAGCGGCCGATGTAGCCGTCGTCGGCGAGGTCCTCGGGGCGGGGGAACGCCATGGCGGCGACGGCGAGATGGGCCAGACCGTGCAGGAAGCGGTCCGCGGAGTCGGCGGACGCGCGGCGGGCGTAGTCGCCCATGCGGACGGCGAAGACGGAGTCCTCACCGGCGGTGACGGCCATGCCGGCGCGCGGGGAGACTTCGAGGACGACGAGCCCGAGGCCGGTGGCGACGGCGTCGGCGAGCCGGGCGAAGGCGGTCTCTTCGCGGTAGCGGCGGAGCAGTTCGGCGTATTCGGCGTCGCGCGCGGGGAGCAGCTTGGGCTGCAGTCCGAAGGAGACGAGCCGCGCGGCGTCGGCGGCGTCTGCGGGCGTGACGGCGCCGCCGGCGGCGGGCGACGGCTGGGGGGCGTCCGGGTCACGCCACGCGTCGGCGTGCTCTGCGTGGTGGTCGGTCACGGGTGCTCCTGCGGAAGTTCTGGGGTGGAGGTGTGGTCGGTGGGGCGGCGCGGGACGCCTGCGGCGGGCCTCTCCCCACCCCTCCCCCTACGCCCTGACGGGCGTGGGGGGACCCCCACTTCCCGAACTGGAGGCAAGCCCCCACACCCCCGCACGCGCGCTGGGGGTCCCCCCACGCCCTCCGGGCGCAGGGGGAGTGTCCTCAATCGCCGGACGGGCTTGATTTCCGCTGGTCGGCCTGAATCTTCAGGCCGACCAGCGGAAAACTCAGCCCCGCCGGCGATTGAGACGCGGGGTCCGGGGCGGAGCCCCGGAAACAAGCCCCTCCGGCCATTGAGGAGCTGTGGGTCCCCCCACGCCCGCAGGGCGGAGAGGGCGGGTCCGCGGGCGGAGCCCCCGCGCGGGGGCCGGGGCGGAGCCCCGGTACTCGCGCTCACGCCGCCTCCGTGCGGGCCGTCGCCATGCCCGCCGCGTCCAGCAGCGCCGTGCCCACGATCAGGTCCGCCCCGCCGAATTCCGGGTCGTCCAGTTCGGTGCCGTCGTCGACGGCGAACAGCAGCCGCTCCTCGCCCTGGCGGTAGGCCGTGCCGACCGGTGGGCTCGCGGCGTGGATCGCCAGCAGGGCGACCAGATACGGCAGTTCGGGATCGCGGCGGCGGGCCTCGGCGAGGAGTCCCGAGAGGCGGCGCGGCGCGTCGTGCTCCAGGTCGAGCAGTTCCATCGCGCTCGCCAGCTGCCCTTCACTGAAGCGGCTGTCGTCGGGCGTGGCGATCAGATCCGGCTCGGGCATCTCCGCGCCCAGATGCTCGCGCTCCATCGGCGGGGTGAGCAGCATGTCGACCAAGTCGCCGACCCGTACGGACGACGGCGTACGCAAACCGGTCCCGCGGGCGAAGAACGCGTCCGTGACCCGGATCGCCGCCCTCACTGGGAGCGGCAGGATCGGGGCGACCAACTGCCCGTACAGATCGAGCCCGGTCCGGGCAGTGGGACGGGCGAAGGCCTGGCGGTCCTGTTCGGCGCGGAACAGCGGGCCGGCCTCGAGCAGCCGGGACTGGAGCTGAGTGTGGCGGCGGATGCAGTCCTTGACGATGTCGACGAGTTCGGCGGCGCGCCGCTTGTGCTCGGGGTCTTCGGCCTCGTCCCTCGCCTTGCGGATGTTCGTCAGAATCGCGTTCTCATGGCGGTAGCGGTCGGCGACATGGTCGAGCGCCTCGGCGATCATGTCGGGCACCGCGTTGAGCCAGTCGACGGCCCGCACATTGCGCCGGGTCGCCTCCAGCGTTCTGCGCAGGGTCTCGGCGTACTGCACGGTGCGGTATCTGGCCTGCTCGGCCGCGAGCTGGGCATCGGCGAGGCGGCCCCTGCTGATCAGGACCTCCAGCTTCACCTCGGCCGCGATCTGCGCGCTGGTGACGTCCGTGTCGAGCGCACCGACCAGGACGTTGACCGCTTCGTCGGTCGTACGGAGATAGACGCTGCCGCCGTATCCCGGCACTTCCTCGATGAGCTTGAAGTCGTAGTCACGCCGCGTGTACACGCCGTCGGGGCCGAAGGTGCCGTACACCGCGCGGAATCCGCGGTCCACACTGCCGACGTTGATCAGGTTCTCCAGGACCCAGCGGGCGACGCGCTCGTGCTCGGCGACCGGGCGCCGCGGGGCCTGGGCGGCGACGCGCGGGAGCAGCCTCGCCACTATCTGGTCATGATCGGCGCCGGTGTCGAAGTCCATGTTCAGCGTGACGAGGTCGATCGCCGCAAGGGCGACCTCCGCCATCGCGTACACCGTGTACTCCCCCGCGAGATTCGCCTTGCGGGTGTCGAGGTCGTGCAGCGGTGCGGTGCACGCGAGCGCGCGCAGCCGCCGCGCGAGCCCTTCGTCGGCGGCCGGGCCCTGCGCGGGCCGCGGCCCCGCGCTGAGCTGGGGCGGAACGAAGTCCGTCGAGGCAGGCGAAGTCACGCTGCACAGATTAGGTCCTCGCACTGACAACGGCCGAAACGGCGCAGAAGCGACCGGCCCGGCTACGCTCCGTCCGCGTCCTCCTCCGCGACGCGTGCCGCGCGAGCAGGACGGCGCGGTGCTCAGCGACCAGGCCGCCGTCGTCGTCGAACGGTCCGTCAGCATGGCGCGGTTCGGGATGGTCACCTCGCGCTGCGGACGGTCGGTTGCGGTGCGTGCCCGCTCGCTCTGTCTGCACGGCAGGGAGCCGTCACGGTCGACGGACGACCGGTGGCGTGGGGCGCACCGGTCCGGACTGCCGCGGGATCGCTGCTGGAGGCGGGCCCGGCGGTACGCGGTGTGCGCACCTATGTGGCATTCGCCGGCGGGATCGCGGTCGATCCGGTGCTCGGCAGCCGCTCAACCGATCTGCTCTCCGGGCTCGGCCTCCCGCCTGCTCCAATCCGCGCTCGTGCACATCAACACCCTGCTGCTTCAGCCGGTCCTCGCCGAACCGGCGTGGGCCAAGAAGCTGTCCGATGAGGACCGGCGCGGGCTGGCTGCCCTGTTCTGGTCGAACATCAACTCGTACGGCACCTTCCGCCTCGACATGGACAGGCGGCTCGACCTGGTGCCGACCGTGGCCGTGCCCCGCCCCCGTACCCCGGCGGATGCCACCACCCGATCAGCCACGGAGCTGCGATGAAGGACTTTGCCGACCTCACCGATACTCGCAAGAACGAGGCCGCCTGGCGGGCGCGCGATGGGCTCGGCCCAGGTTGAAGGGTCCGGCGCGGGCACCACTGGCTGTGACCATCAAGACGGCTGTCTATCCGCGACCCGAACTTGGCGTGGCAGTGCCGCCTGAGGTCGGTTCGGCTTTCGTGTAGAGGACCTCGCGGGCCTGCTCCGCGGCGCGGATGATGCTCTCGCCGACGAAGTCGAGGAAGCGGGCGACGTTCTCGAGGCGGGCAGCGGCCGGGGTGTCGCGGCCGAGGATGCCGACGCCCTGCCGCGCGGTCTCGGCGAGCTGAGCGTTGGACCGGGCGCTGTCGATCATCGACTGGTACCAGATGTCGTCGTCGACGACGTAGCGCTCGCGGCGGCGTTCGCCTGGTTCCCGGCGGACGAGGGTCATGCTCTCGAGCGCGGTGATGGCTTTGGAGATGGACGCCGGGCTGACTTGGAGGCGCTGGACGAGTTCGGAGGCGGTGAGGCTGCCGGCGTCGGTGGTGTAGAGGGAGGTCAGCACCCGGGACATCATCTTGGGCAGGCCCGATTGCATGAGGATGGTGGTGAACATCTCCTCGTACTCGCGCACGGCTTCGGCGTCGCGTCCGTGGGTCTGCGCCGGCGCCCCCTGCCCGCGGGGCGCGGCCCGCCTGCGCCGGTGGGCGCGGCGTTCGGTGGCGCGGTGGGCCAGGTCGGCGCGGTAGGCGGTGGGGCCGCCGTTGCGCATCACCTCACGCGTGATCGTCGAGGTGGGGCGCTCGAGACCGCGGGCGATCTCCGCGTAGGCGAGGCCGTCGGCCAACCCCAGTGCGATCTGCCGGCGTTCCTGCTGGGTGAGCCTGCCTCCCGGCATCACGATCTCCCTTCACGCTTCCTTGATGCCCCCAGCATAGCGTTCACCCCCAAATCATTGCAACGAATCAACGAGCTGTTGTTGCATTACGCGCAGTACCGTTGCAACGATGCCATGGCATCTACCTGCAAAAATGATGGTTCTGCGCAACAAGAACGTTGAGTGATTCTTGAATGCAACGTAGCGTTTCGGGTGTCAGAAACAACGAGTACCGGAGGGCACGATGCAGACGTTCGACACCCCCGCCCCGATCACCGCCGTCCTGGACATTCCCGCGGGGCGCATCCAGTTCATCGCCGCCGACCGCGCTGACACCACGGTGGAGGTCCAGCCCGCCAACGCCTCGAAGGGCCGCGATGTGAAGGCGGCGGAGCAGACCCACGTCGCATACAGCGACGGCGTCCTGCGGATCGAGGCCCCGGCGGCGAAGAACCAGTACTTCGGCCCGTCCGGCTCCGTCGAGGTGACCATCCAGCTGCCCGCCGGTTCGCGGGTCGAGGCGGAGGCGTCCTGCGCCGAGTTCCGGGCCGTCGGACGCCTCGGCGACGTCGCTTTCGAGGGCGCACACGGCCCGGTCAAGATCGACGAGGCCGCGAGCGTCCGCCTCACCGCCTCCGCCGGTGACGTCGCCATCGGCCGCCTGGGCGGCCCCGCAGAGATCAACACCCAAAAGGGCGACATCAACATCGCCGAGGCCATCTCCGGCACCCTCGTGCTGCGCACCCGGATGGGCGACGTGTCGGTCGGCGCCGCGGCCGGAGTTTCCGCCTCCCTGGACGCCGGCACCGGCTACGGCCGGATTAACAACGCCCTCAAGAACACCGACGGCGCCGCGGCCGGCTTGACCATCCACGCGACCACCGACCACGGCGACATCACCGCCCGCAGCCTCTAAAGGAGCCACCCCTCATGACGAACCTGGCCATCGCGGCGAACGGGCTGCGCAAGTCCTACGGCGACAAGACCGTGCTCGACAGCGTCGACCTGGCCGTCCCCGAAGGGACGATCTTCTCCCTGCTCGGCCCGAACGGCGCCGGCAAGTCCACCGCCGTCAAGATCCTCTCCACCCTCATCTCCGCCGACCCCGCCTCCGGCGAGACGCGGGTCGGCGGCCACAACCTGGCCACCGACCCCCAGGCGGTACGCGCCGCGATCGGCGTGACGGGGCAGTTCTCCGCCGTCGACGGCCTGATCACCGGCGAGGAGAACATGCTCCTCATGGCGGACCTGCACCACCTCTCCCACGGCGAGGGACGGCGGGTCGCCGCCGAGCTGCTGGAGCGCTTCGACCTCACCGACGCGGCGAAGAAGCCCGCCTCCATCTACTCCGGCGGCATGAAGCGCCGCCTGGACATCGCCATGACCCTGGTCGGCGGGCCCCGGATCATCTTCCTGGATGAGCCGACCACGGGCCTGGACCCGCGCGCCCGGCACAGCATGTGGCAGATCATCCGCGAGCTGGTCGCGGGCGGCGTCACCGTCTTCCTCACCACGCAGTATCTGGAGGAGGCCGACGAGCTCGCCGGCCGGATCGCGGTGCTCCACGACGGGAAGATCGCCGCGGAGGGCACGCCCGAGGAGCTGAAGCGGCTCATCCCGGGCGGGCACGTCCGGCTGCGCTTCACCGACCCGGCCGCCTACCAGGGCGCCGCGGTCGCGCTGCGCGAGGTCACCCGGGACGACGAGTCGCTGGCGCTGCAGATCCCCAGCGGCGGCAGCCAGCGCGAGCTGCGCTCCATCCTCGACTGGCTGGATGCGGCCGGCATCGAGTCAGACGAGCTGACCGTGCACACCCCCGACCTCGACGACGTGTTCTTCGCCCTGACCGGCGGCGCCGGCGTCCCCAGCCAGCCCAAGGAGGCTGTTCGATGAGCTCCCTGTCCCTCGCCGTGCGCGACTCGTCCACGATGCTGCGCCGCAACCTGCTGCACGCCCGACGCTATCCGTCCCTCACCCTGAACCTGCTGCTCACCCCGATCATGCTGCTCCTGCTCTTCGTCTACATCTTCGGCGACACCATGAGCGCGGGCATCGGTGGCGGCGGCGCCGACCGCTCCGAGTACATCGCCTACCTCGTGCCGGGACTGCTGCTGATGACCATCGGCAGCACCACGATCGGCACCGCGGTGTCCGTCTCCACCGACATGACCGAGGGCATCATCGCCCGCTTCCGCACGATGGCGATCCACCGCGGTTCCGTGCTCGTCGGGCACGTCGTCGGCAGCGTGCTGCAGTCGATCATGAGCGTGGTCCTCGTCGGTGCCGTCGGCGTGGCCATCGGCTTCAGGTCCACCGATGCGACCGCCCTGGAGTGGCTGGCGGCGTTCGGGCTGCTCGCGCTGTTCGCCCTGGCGCTCACCTGGATCGCGGTCGGGATGGGCCTGGTCAGCCCGAACGCCGAGGCAGCCAGCAACAACGCGATGCCGCTGATCTTCCTGCCGCTCATCTCCAGCACCTTCGTCCCGGTCGACGCGATGCCGGGCTGGTTCCAGCCGATCGCCGAGTACCAGCCGTTCACGCCCGCCATCGAAACCCTCCGGGGCCTGCTGCTCGGCAGCGAGATCGGCCACAACGGGTGGCTCGCCATCGTCTGGTGCCTGGGCCTTGCGGTGCTCGGCTACTTCTGGTCGAACTCCACGTTCAACCGCGACCCGAAGTAGCCGAAATGAGCACGCGGGCCGCCTCCCGCAGTTCGTCCCGCCCCAGGGCGGCGTACACCGACACCGCGTCGGCGTACGCCGCCCCGTCGGCGTTCACGGCCATCCGCCGGGCCCGCTCCGCGGACATCGCCGGCCGGACCTCCCGAAGCACCCCGAGCCGTGCGACCGACGCGAGCAACCGCACCGTGCAGGGCCACCGCCGGCAAGACCCGCCACGGCGAGCCCGCGCAGGGCGGCGCCCACATCTCATCGGCTACGCGCGGGGCTCGACCGCCGGCCAGAACCCCGATCACCACATCGACGCCCTGCTGCGGTCAGGAGTCGACCGCGACAACATCCACGTCGACACCGCGAGCGGCGCGAAGGCGTCCCGCCCCAAGCTCGACCTCGTCATGCAGCTGCTGCGCGAGGGCGACGCGTTGAAGGTCACCCGGCTCGACCGGCTCTCCCGCTCCGTCCTCCACCTGGTGACTCTCGGCGCGCGCGAGCGCGGCATCGGTCTGCACGCCATCGAGCAGGGCATCGACACCTCCACGATGGAGGGGCGGGCGATGTTCGGGATGCTGTCCGTACTCGCCGAGCTCCAGCGCGAGCTGATCGTGGCCGACACCAACGACGGACTCGCCTCCGCGCGGGCCCGCGGCCGGGTCGGCGGGCGCCGGCCCAAGGTCACCCCGGACCAGGCCGAGCTCGCCCAGAGGCCATACGACGCCAGGGAGAAGACCGTCCAGCAGATCGCCGACATCTTCAACGTGCCCCGCTCCACGGTCTACGGTCACCTCGACCGGGAGAAGACCGTGCCCCGTCAGCCGAAGGAGACCCCCCGCAAAGCCATGGAAGCTACTGGCTGGCTACTTGTTCCCTGGTGTCCGAGCTAGCACTCCGGGGCCGTGCAGCTCAGTCACACTTCCGTCGGCGCGCTCCACGAGGTGCCTGCCGAGCGCGCCCGCTCATTCCCCCACTCTGGCAAGGGAACCGTCCAGTGACACGGCGGCCAGCGCGGACGACAGGGCATGCTCGGCGCTCATGTCCAGGCGTGCGCTGGTGCCGCGCGCCCAGTGGCGTACCTCCGCGCCCGCCAGCCGCATCAGCTGCGGCAGCAGGTCGGTGCAGCGGCGCGCCACCCATGCGGTGCCGGCCGTGGCGAGCCACAGCACGGACGCGGACCGGCTCGGCGGCGGCTGCTCGGGCTCGCCGCCGGGCGCCGTCCCGTGGGCGAGCCCGCGCTCGGCCAGCAGCTCGTGGAAGCGCCGGGCGATCATCCGGTGCCCACGCTCGCCCGGATGCAGACGGTCGGCGCTCCACATGGACCGGTCGGCGACCCAGGCGGCGTCCGCGGTATGCAGATGTACGGCGCCGTAGCGGTCGGACAGGGCGTGGACGACCGCGTTGACCGCCCGCTGACGCCTGGCGAGCGGGCGGGCCAGCGGCAGAGGCAGCCCGAGCATGCTGCCGGGGTCGGGCAGACAGGCGGTCAGCAGCACGGTGCCGCGGGCCACGAGCTGCTTGCACACGGCGTCGAGCTGCCGGGCCATGTCCTCTATGTCGAAGGTGCGGCGCAGGGTGTCGTTGACCCCGACGAGTACGGCGGCGATGTCGGGTTCGAACGCCAGCGCCTCGGGGGCCTGGCGCTCGACGACGTCCCGGGTGAGCGCCCCGCTGACGGCGAAGTTCCGGAACTCGGCGGGCGCGTCGCCACCCCCGATCCCCGAGGCGAGCAGGGCGGCCCACCCCCGCCAGTGGTCACCGACGCGATCGCCGACGCCCTCGGTGAGGGAGTCGCCGAGAGCGGCGAAGCGGGGCGCGCGCGAGGGGCGTTGGGGGACGGGCCCGGTGCCGGGCGCGCGGTGGCTGACGGACGGGGTTACGGCGGCAGCCTTGGAGGCATACGCGCCAACCGGGGCGCCATCCCCAACCGCCGGGGCCACGGCGGCAGCCTGGGAGACGTACGCGCCCACGCGGGCGCCGTCCCCGACCACCACCGGGGCCACGACGGCAGCCATGGAGACGCACGCGCCAACCGGGGCGCCCTCCCCGGCCACCGGGGCGCACCCGGTGACGCGTTGACGTTCCGCGTCAAGCCCGTCGACGCGCACCCTCTCCCCGTGCCGACAGGCCTCCGCGCCCCCCTCCGGGCCCTCCGAGCCCGGCTCGTCCATCAGCGTGGCGCCCCGCCCCGCCGTCACGCCGTCACCCCTTCTCCGTGTGCACGCTCGCGCACCGGCGGAGCCTCGTGCGCCGCCAGGAACGCATCTACCGACTGTTGCCAGTCGAAGAGTTCGGCCCGCGCCCTGGCTGCCTCGCGGCGATCGTCCTCCGGGCGTGCGAGCAGCATCTGTACCGCGTCGGCGAAGTCCTCCGGGGTGTCGAGAGCGGCCGCTCCCGCGTCGCCCACCACCTCCGGCAGCGCCGACGACGCGCTCGCCACGACCGGCGTGCCGCAGGCCAGCGCCTCCAGGGCCGAGAGGCCGAAGGTCTCTGCGGGGCCCGGCGCCAGGCAGAGGTCCGCCGCCGCCTGGAGGTCGGCCACCACCTCGCGGTCGCCGACATAGCCGAGGAAGACCGCGGGCAGCCGCTCCGCCCGGGCCCTGCGGGTCAGCGCGGCCCGCAGCGGGCCGTCGCCCGCGACCACCAGGGAGGCCCGCACACCGCGTTCGCGCAGCTCGGCGAGTGCGTCCAGGGCCATGCCCGGGCGCTTCTCGACCGAGAGGCGGGAGCAGAGCAGCAGAAGCACGTCGGCCCCGGCGGCGTACTTCGCGCGCAGGACCTTGCTGCGCCGTCCCGGCCTGCAGCCGACCAGGTCGACGCCGAGGGGCGCGCGCACCACATTGCGCGCCCCGATGCGGACGAACTCCCGCTCCGCCCACTCCGTCGTGCACACGATCCGCGAATACGCCCACGCGGTGTGGCGGTTGAGCCGGTCCGCGGTCCGGCCGGCGAGCGACTCCGAGAACCCCCACGTCCTGAGGACCCCGTCGGCCGTCTCGTGCGAGACCATCACTGAGGGGATCCGGTGGCGCCGGGCCCACTCGCCCGTCCACCGAAGGGTGGTGCGGTCGGAGACCTCGATGCGGTCGGGTTCGATGCTCTCCAGGACATCGCGCAGCCGCCGCCGGCCTGCCAGCACCCGGTAGCCGCCGGTGCCCGGCAGTTCGGGCCCGGGCAGGGTGATCACCCGTCCCTGCGGGGTGAGCTGGTCGCTCGCCAAGTCGCCGGGCACGATCAGCACGGGCTCGTGGCCCGCGGCCAGATAGCCCTTGCCGAGCTCGCGCAGCGCGGTTCGCAGGCCGCCGGAGGCCGGGGTGACGAAGTTCGCGAGCCGTACGATCCGCAGCGCGCTCACGCCGCCACCGCCGTACGCGCGCCCAGCACCTCGGCGTAGTGGTCGAGGAGCAGGTCCCCGATCACGGCCCAGGTCCTGCCCTCGACAGCGGCGCGCCCTGCCAGCCCGTACGCGGAACGCAGTTCCGGGTTCCCCGCCAGCGTCGCGACCGCAGTCCGCACCGCGTCCACGTCCCGCGGCTCGACCAGCAGCCCGGTACGCCCGTGGTCGACCAGATCGAGCGGTCCACCCGCGGCCGGGGCGATGACCGGCACCCCGCTGGCCATGGCCTCCTGCACGGTCTGGCAGAAGGTCTCGTACGGACCGGTGTGCGCGAAGACGTCGAGCGAGGCGAAGATCCGGGCGAGGTCGTCGCCGGTCCTGCGGCCGAGAAAGACGGCTCCGGGCAGTGCGGTGCGCAGCGACGGCTCACTCGGCCCGTCGCCGACGACCACGACCCGTACGCCGGGCATCGCGCAGGCCCCGGAGAGGAGTTCGACATGCTTCTCGGGGGCGAGCCGGCCGACATAGCCGACGATCAGCTCGCCGTTCGGGGCGAGCTCGCGGCGCAGTTTCTCGTCGCGCAGCTCCGGCCGAAAACGTGCGGTGTCCACGCCGCGCGGCCACAGCCGCACCCGCTCCACCCCGTGCTCCTCCAGATCGCGCAGGGCGGCGCTGGAGGGCGCGAGCGTGCGGTCCGCAGCGCTGTGCACGGTGCGGATGCGCCGCCACGCGGCCCCTTCGCCGGCGCCCACGTACGTACGGGCATAGCCGGCGAGGTCGGTCTGGTAGACGGCGACGGCCGGCAGGCCCAGCCGCGCCGCTGCCGCCATGCCGCGCACGCCGAGCACGAACGGGCTGGCCAGATGGACGAGCTCGGCCCGGTGGGCGGTGATCGCGGCCGCCACCCGCCGGCTGGGGAGCGCCACCCGTACTTGCGGATATCCGGGCAGCGGCAGAGAGGGGACGCGCACCACAGGGCAGGGCGCGCTCCGGTCGGAGCTGTCGGCCCCGGCGACCGCCGGGGCTATGACGAGCGGGTCATGACCGCGCGCGGCGAGGTGCCGGGCGGTCTGCAGGGCGCAGTGCGCCACACCATTGACGTCTGGCGGAAAGGATTCGGTGACGATGACGACACGCATACTCGTGTTGTCGTCTGGCCCGGGGTGGCTGTGCCAACGTGGATCTTTCCGCTTGGCTAACGTCCCATGAGCGTTTGTGGCCGGGACCGTTTCGCGTCCCTAATGTCACATGGCGGGCATGTCCGGGCCGATTCTGCTGCGTACGGCGGTTTGCACCTCTGCCTCCTCGGCCGGATCCGCGGCAAGTCGGCGCAATCGCTCGGCAACGCGCACATCGCCGGTCTCGGCGTGCAGCGCGCCAACCTCTCTGGTGGTTTCCTCGCAGTCCCACAGGCATTCGACGGCGAATCCGGTGGCGAAGGAGGCGTCGGTGGCGGCGAGCGCGCGGGCCGCGCGGCCGCGCAGCTGCGAGGACGCGGTCTCCCGGTACACATGGCGCAGTACGGGTGCTGCGCAGCCGATGCCGAGCCGTCCGGCCCCGTCGACGAGCCTCCACAGCAGGGGCGCGTCGGGCCCGTCGGCCCGTACGGTCTCGCGCAGCGCGCCGAGGACCAGCTTGTCGTCCTTGGCGCTTCCCCGGCAGGCGAGCACGCCCGCCGCGGACGCGCCGAGCGCGTCGGGCCGGTGCACCCAGCCGCGGGCCCGGTCGACGGCCTCGTCGCCGCACATCCGCTCGAACGCGGAGACGGCGGCGTCGGCGACAGTGCGGGAGCCGCCCGACACCGCGGCCTCGATCAGATCGAGGACGACGGGGTCGCGTGACTCGGCGAGATAGTGCAGGGCGGCGCAGCGCGCGCCGTCGGATCCCTCGCGGGCGGCCTTGACGATCGCGGGCCGGTCCTCGGGTCCCGCGACGGCCGACAGACATCGGGCCGCGGGCACATGGAGGGCGCTGCCGCGCTCGACGCCCTGGTCGGCCCAGTCGAAGACGGCCTGGATGCTCCAGCCCGGCCGGGGTCCGGTGGGTCGCAGCTGGCGCTGCCAGCGGTCGAAGGAGCCGGCTTCCTGGGCCGCGCGTACGCGGGCGCCGATCACCTCTCGCTGGTCCTCGGCCCACAGGCGCCACGGCCGCGGTTCGAAGGCGTCCCGTACTGCGACTGCCAGCTCGGCGTCGCCCTCCGGGGTCGCCGGGAAGCGGGCGAGGACCGGCGCGGCCAGCGCGCGCAGGCCGTTGTCGTCGTCGCGCAGGGCGAGCTCATCGAGGGCCCAGGCCCAGTTGGAGCCGCCGGCGGCGTACCGCCGCAGCAGCGCGAGGGCGTCGTCCCTGCCGTACGAGGCGAGGTGCCCGAGCACCGCGAGCGCGAGGCCGGTCCTGGCCTCGTCGGTGTCGAGGCAGTCGTCGGCGTCACACAGGTGCCGCTCGATCTCCTCGAGACCGCCATGGAGATCCAGGTAGAGGCGCGCGTAGTACAGGGAGCGGTTCTCGACCTGCCAGTCGTGGCGCGGATCGTTCAGTACGCAGTGGTTGAGAGCCGCGAGCGCTTCTGCGCGCGGCGCGGCGAGCGCATGCAGCGTGCCGTCACCGCGGCCCCTCTGCAGCAGGCCGAGCAGCGTGCCGCTCGGCGCTATGACTGGATCGAACATGGGAAAAGCCTCACATCAAGCTGTCGACGCAACCGGGGAGTGGAGATGCCTAGGCCGCGCAGCAACATGTAGGGCCGCCCGTCGTCTTCCGCTTGGTGTAGACCATCTTCCTCTGCCTCTCGTCGGTGGCCCCAGGGGAACTCCCGGATGAAGTCCGGGGTAGGGCCCGACGTCATGATGACCCACCCATTTCGCCACCGCGACCACATTTACGGCGCCCCTTTCAGCGGCCTCTCAGGAGCCTCTCCGGCGGCCCCTCAATGGCCGCCGAACAGCTCCAAGAGCTCTGTCTTCCCAAACATCCGCGCGGTATCCATCGCGGATGGCGTGCCCGCCGCCGGGTCGGCTCCGCCGGCGAGGAGGACGCGGATGACGGCGTCCTCGCCCTTGAACACCGCGCCGGCGAGCGGCGTCTGGCCGCGGTCGTTGACCCGGTCCGGCTCGGCGCCGCGGGCGAGGAGCGCTTCCACGGCCGGGGCGTGCCCGTGGTAGGCGGCGAGCATGACAAGGGTGTCGCCACGGTCGTTGGTGAGGTTGGCGGGGACGCCGGCGTCGACGTAGGCGGCGAGCGCCTCGGTCTCTCCCTGGCGCGCCAGATCGAAGACCTTGGTCGCGAGTTCGATCACCTCTGGATCCGGGGCTTCACTCATTGGACTGACCGCCTTTCACTGCGTTGACCTGGGGTGCACGGCAAGAGCCGCCGTACGAGTGAATCGACAGGGTACTGCCCGCACACCGGCATGATGGGCCCGGCCGCGGCGAGGAACAGTGCAGGGGAGGCACTGTGCCGTGCAACGGCGCAGTGTGCCCGCCGATCGGTGGCGTGACGTCCGCCGGTGCAGTGAAATCCTGAGAAATTCACCTATTTGGACCTTTTATCACATGGATACTTCCTGTGATCCTGGAAGAACTCATGGTGACTGTCCCCTCAACCAGGAGAACTCTCATGGTCCTCTCCATCTCAGGCGTCGTGCTGCTCGCAATCATCGTCTTCCTGTTCTTCAGGAAGGACGGGCTCAAGGCGTCCCACGCGGTCGTCTGCTCGCTCTTCGGCTTCTTCGTTGCGGGCACCGCCATCGCCCCCAGCATCAAGGCCGGCAGCGCGAGCCTCGCCAGCCTCTTGGGCGGGATCAAGTTCTGACACCCGCAGCCCCACCCAGCACCTTCAGCACCGTCAGCACCTTCAGGAGACCGATGTGGCCCGGCGACCACTCCCCCGCATTCTCAGCAGCGGCAGCGCACAGATCGCCCGGAGCCGCCAGATCGCGCGCACGGCCGCCGACAGCGCCACGGACGTCCTCCATCCGCTGATCGCGATCAGCCGTGGCCTTCGGCAGCTGGCCGCGATGTCCGGGCACAAGTGGGCCGCCACGCCCAAGGAACGGCGTGGTCCCACACTGTTCCTGATCGCGGCCTGCGTCCTGGTGGTCGCGCTCATCCCGTACGGGCCGCTGATTGCCCTGATCACGGTGATGGCCGCGGCCGCCTGGAAGGGCCGGGTGCGTACGCCGGTGAAGACCGGGCCCGACGACGCGGAGGCCGGCCGGCTCCGGGCTCTGTACGAGGCCCTCGTGCCGTACTTCTCCGTCACAGAGGACCCGGCGCCGCTCTTCGCCCACGGCGGCGAATGGGGCAAGGCCTTCAGCGACTACGAGTTCGACGACAACGGGCGGCTCACCCAGCTCCGGGTGACCTACCCCGCGTACTTCACCGACGGTGAGGCCGAGCCCCGGGCCAGGATCGAGCAGCTGCTGCACGCCAAGTCCGGGCGCGGCCGCGAGTATCTCTTCACCTGGGACGAGGAGGGCAACCAGCTCCTGATGAGCGTGCTGCCCGCCCTGCGCACCTCCATCGCCGCCCAGCGATTCGTCACAGTGCCCGGCGAGACCGTGCTGGGCTTCACCGACGACGGCGCGGTGCAGCGCACCGTGCCGGTCACGGTGGGCGAGGAGACCCGGGACGCGCCCCCGGTCGTCTGGCGCACCGGCCCGCGCTCGACGGAACCGCATCTGCTGGCCGTCGGCGAGCCGGGCAGCGGCACCACGACCCTCCTTCGCTCGATCGCGCTCCAGGCCCTGCAGCACGGAGACGTGCTGATCGTCGAGGGCAGCGGCACCGGAGAGTACGCATGCCTGACGGGGCGCACCGGCGTGCTGGCCGTCGAATGCGGACTGGCCGGGGCGCTGGCGAGCCTGGAGTGGGCCGCGCACGAGACCGAGCGCCGGCTGATCGCCGCGAACCGCGCCCGGCAGGCCGGGCATCCCGCGCCCGACGACACCAAGCGGCCGTTGTGGATCCTGCTGGACCGGCCGAGCATCTTCGGGCACCTGGCGGCGGCCGACGGGCGCATCGATCCGCAGCAGCTGCTTCAGGTGCCACTGCGGCACGGCAGGGCGGCACAGGTGACGGTGGTCGTGGCCGAGCAGTTCGACAGCGTGGACTCGCTCACCGAGACCGTGAGGACGCACACCCGCAGCCGGGTGGTGCTGGGCCCCGCCACCTTCGAACAGGTCGAGTCGGTGCTCGGGACGAAGCCGCACACCACGCCGACGCCCGACGTCCCGCCGGGTCGCGGATACGCGCGGCTCGGTACGGGCCCGGTGCTCAGGCTTCAGGTGCCGGCGACCCCGGACCCGTACGACGACGCCACCAGTGAGGCGCACCGGCAGGCCGTGCTGGAGCTGCTGCCGGAGCACCCGGACGGGGCCGAGCCGGCCGCACCCGCTCCGTCGCCTGATGCCTCGCCCGCACCCACGTCTGATCCCACGCCCGCGCCTGATCCCACGCCCACGCCAGCTCCCTCGCCTGGTCCCGTGCCCGCTCCCGTCCCGGCCGAGGGCTGACCTCCGCCGTCATGCGACGAACGTGCGCGGCGCTTCCGTGCCGGTGGTCACGCCCGTCTCCACGAGCCGCGCGGCGGCCGCCAGTCGTGTCGCCGCCTCCTCCGCGACCGGACCGCCGACCGTGAACGGCAGCCGTACATAGCCCTCGAAGGCGCCGTCGACGCCGAAGCGCGGCCCGGACGGCACCCGCACGCCCACCCGCTCTCCGACCTCCGCGAGACGGGATCCGGACAGGCCTCCCGTACGCACCCAGAGGGTGAGCCCGCCGCTCGGCACGTCGAACTCCCAGTCGGGCAGCTCCCGGCGCACCGCCGCGACCAGCGCATCGCGGTTCTCGCGCGCCTGGGCCCGGCGGATGGCGACGGCCTTCTCCCAACCCCCGGTCTGCATCAGCCAGTTGATGGCGAGCTGTTCCAGGACGGGCGTGCCGAGGTCGGCGTATGCGCGGGCCGAGACCAGCGAGCGGATCACGTCCGGTGCCGCGCGCACCCAGCCGATGCGCATGCCTGCCCAGAACGCCTTGCTGGCCGAGCCGACCGTGAGGACGGTGCTGCCCGCCGGGTCGAAGGCGCAGACCGGCCGCGGCATGTCGATGCCCTCGTCCAAGTGCAGCTCGGACATGGTCTCGTCGACGACGAGGACCGTGCCCGCGGAGCGTGCGGCGTCGACGAGGCGGCGGCGCTGGTCGTCGTCGGCCAGCGCGCCGGTGGGGTTGTGGAAGTCGGCCACCACATACGCGAGCCGCGGCGCCGCGTCCCGCAGCACCTGCCGCCAGCGGTGCATGTCCCAGCCGGTCAGCCCTTCGGCCATGGCCACCGGCACCAGCCGGGCCCCGGCTTCACGCATCAGCTGAAGGATGTTGGCGTAGGAGGGGGATTCGACGGCGATGCGCTCGCCGCGCCCGGCGAAGAGGTGGCAGATGGCGTCGATCGCGCCCATCGCCCCGGTGGTGACCATGATCTGCTCGGGCATGGTGGGGATGCCGCGCTCGGTGTAGCGGTCGGCGAGCATCTGGCGCAGGGCGGGCAGACCGGCCGGGTAGTCGCCGTGGGTGTGCGCGTACGGCGGCAGTTCTTCGAGTGCGCCCTGGACGCTGCGCGTGAGCCAGGGTTCGGGCGCGGGCAGCGCGGCGCAGCCGAGGTCGATCATCGAGCCGAGCGACTCGGGCGGCAGGGGTTCGAGTCCGCGTGCGGGCAGCGGGTTCCCGGCCGGCACGGCTGTCCAGCTGCCCGCTCCCCTGCGTGACTCCAGGAAGCCTTCTGCGCGCAGCGCCTCGTACGCCGCGGCGACGGTGGTACGGCTGACGGACAGCGACAGCGCGAGCTCGCGTTCGGCGGGCAGCCGGGCGGCGACGGGGACGCGGCCTTCGAGGACGAGCAGCCGGATGCCGTCGGCGAGGGCGCGGTAGGCGGGGGGCTTGCGGGTGCCGGGCCCGGCCGGGCGTGGCTGCTGGGAGGTGAGCTGCCGGGCGAGCTGAGCCGCGCCCACCGCAGAGGTCCACTGCGTCATGGAAGTCAGTCCACCTTCCTCGAATTGGCCATGGTTGACGTTTGTTCCGTAGCCACAGGGTGTCATGCATCAGTCCACAATCACCAGAGGGGGGCGTCACTGTGTCCACGGTGTCGAGGCATCTCACCCGCAGACTGCTGCAGCTGTACATCGGTCTGACGCTGTACGGAGTGAGCTCGGCGCTCCTTGTGCGTGGCGGGCTCGGCCTTGAGCCGTGGGGGGTACTGCATCAGGGTCTGGCCGAGCTGACGGGGCTGACGATCGGCATCGTGTCGATCATCGTCGGCTCGGTTGTGCTGCTGCTGTGGATTCCGATGAAGCAGCGGCCGGGGCTCGGCACGGTCTCCAATGTCTTTGTGATCGGCGTGGCGATGGACGGCACGCTCGCGCTGGTCCCGGACGTGCACGGGCTCGGGATGCAGATCGGTGTGCTGATCGGGGGCATCGTGCTCAATGGCGCGGCGACGGGCCTGTATATCTCGGCGCGGTTCGGACCCGGTCCCCGTGATGGTCTGATGACGGGTCTGCACCGCGTCACGGGCCGTTCGATCCGGCTGGTCCGTACGGCCATCGAGGTGGGCGTCGTGGCGACCGGTTTCGTGCTCGGCGGTTCGGTGGGGGTCGGCACGGTCGCGTACGCCCTCGCCATCGGGCCGCTGGCGCAACTGTTCCTGCGCGTCTTCGCCATCTCCGATCAGGAAAGTGGCAGTACGGTCGTCGCCGGCAGGACACCGGGGCGGGCGATACTGCGAAGGTGACGCGCACACTCCACCCCTACCTGGATCACCCCTCCACTCTCGCCTTCGCCCACCGCGGCGGCGCGGCGGACGGGATCGAGAACACCGCGGCCGCGTTCCGGCGGGCCGCCGGCATCGGTTACCGATACTTCGAGACCGATGTGCACACCACCGCGGACGGCAAGCTGGTCGCCTTCCACGACACGACGCTGGACCGGGTGACGGACGCGCGCGGCAAGATCTCGGCGCTGCCCTGGAGCGAGGTCCGGCAGGCCAGGGTGGGGGGCAAGGAACCGCCGGCGCTCCTCGAGGAACTGCTGGAGGAGTTCCCGGAAGCCCGCTGGAATGTGGACATCAAGGCGGAGCCCGCGCTGGTCCCGCTGGTCGACCTGATCCGCCGCGCAAGCGCGTGGGACCGGGTGTGCATCGGCTCCTTCTCGGAGGGCCGGGTGGCGCGGGCGATGCGGCTCGCGGGACCGCGGCTGGCGACCTCGTACGGAGTGCGGGGCGTGATGGGGCTGCGGCTGCGCTCGTACGGAATTCCGGCGGCACTGCGGATGGGCGCGGTGTGTGCGCAGGTTCCGGAGTCGCAGAGCGGTATCCGGGTGGTGGACCGGCGTTTTGTGACGGCCGCACACGAACGGGGCCTGCAGGTCCATGTCTGGACGGTGAACGACGCTGATCGGATGGCAGCGCTCCTGGACCTCGGTGTGGATGGCATCATGACCGATCATCTGGAGACGTTGCGCACGGTACTGACCGACCGGGGAGTCTGGGTCTGAACCCCGCGCGTCTGCACCACGGGGACGAGCAAGGGGGCGCGGAGTGACGGCCGACACCGCGGACCGGACGACCGGGACGAGTGAGCGCAGGCGCGAGCAACGCGGC
Organism: Streptomyces sp. NPDC019443; assembly: GCF_044389785.1. Taxonomy (NCBI): domain Bacteria; kingdom Bacillati; phylum Actinomycetota; class Actinomycetes; order Kitasatosporales; family Streptomycetaceae; genus Streptomyces; species Streptomyces sp. NPDC019443. Next base: position 136,971 of record NZ_JBIRYJ010000014.1, on the reverse strand, counting down.
TGGTATTTCTACGATTTCGCGTGCTCGGTCTACTCGTCGAGTGTGCTGACAGTCTTCCTGGGGCCGTATCTGACATCGGTGGCCAAGGCCGCGGCGGATGCCGACGGCTTTGTGCATCCGCTGGGCATTCCGGTACGGGCGGGATCGGTCTTCGCCTACGCCGTGTCCGTCTCGGTGGTGCTCGCGGTGCTGCTGATGCCGCTGGCGGGTGCGGTGGCCGACCGCACTGGACGCAAGAAGCCGTTGCTTGCGGTGGCCGCCTACGTAGGGGCCGCCGCGACGACAGGGATGTTTTTCCTCGACGGTGAGCGCTATCTGCTGGGCGCGTTCCTCCTGATCGTCGCAAACGCGTCGCTTTCGGTGTCGATGGTGCTCTACAACGCGTATCTGCCGCAGATCGCGGAGCCGGACGAGCGCGATGCGGTGTCGTCGCGGGGCTGGGCCTTCGGCTATACGGCCGGCGCGCTGGTGCTGGTGCTGAATCTGGTCGTCTACTCGGGCCATGACTCGTTCGGCCTGTCGGAGTCGGCGGCGGTACGGATCTGTCTGGCGTCGGCCGGCCTGTGGTGGGGCGCTTTCACGCTCGTGCCACTTCGGCGGCTGCGGGACCGGCGGGTGGCGCCGAGCGGCGAGGGCGCGGTCGGGTCCGGATGGCGGCAGTTGACGGCCGCGCTGCGGGACATGCGCAGGCATCCGCTGACGCTGTCGTTCCTGCTGGCCTATCTGATCTACAACGACGGGGTCCAGACGGTGATCTCGCAGGCGTCGATCTACGGCTCCGAGGAGCTGGACCTCGACCAGGCGACGTTGATCACCGCGGTGCTGCTGGTGCAGGTGCTCGCGGTGGCGGGTGCGCTGGGAATGGGACGGCTGGCCCGAACACATGGGGCCAAGCGCACGATCCTCGCCTCGCTCGCCGTATGGACGCTGATTCTGGCGGCGGGGTACTTCCTTCCGGCCGGGGAACCAGTCTGGTTCTTCGCTCTGGCGGGCGCGATCGGGCTGGTTCTGGGCGGCAGCCAGGCGCTGTCGAGGTCGTTGTTCTCACACTTGGTGCCGCGCGGCAAGGAGGCCGAGTACTTCTCGGCGTACGAGATGAGCGACCGCGGCCTGAGCTGGCTGGGGCCGTTGGTGTTCGGCCTGGCATACCAGCTGACCGGCAGTTATCGGGACGCGATCATCTCTCTGGTGGTCTTCTTCGCGCTCGGTTTCGTACTGCTGGCGCGGGTCCCGGTGCGGCGTGCGGTGGCCGCCGCGGGCAACCCCGTCCCGGAGCGGATTTAGACGTCGAAGTGAAAGGCCGGTAGTGTACGCCTTTGGCCTGCCAGGCGGACCGTTACTGCGTGCTGAAGAAGTGAATTCACTGGGTGACACTTTCTGTCAGATGTGACAAACCGGGCAATGGTGGGTACAACAAGGGGCGGCACGACGGGCGACGCATGACCCGGAACGGGAATCTTTACCGCCGACCGGACGTTGACCGGATGACGACGACAGCGACACCTGTCCTGTGGGCGACAAGCCCGGGAGGCACGATTCATGAGTGAGCGAGCTCTCCGCGGTACGCGCCTCGTGGTTACCAGCTACGAGACGGACCGCGGCATCGATCTGGCCCCGCGCCAGGCGGTGGAGTACGCATGCCAGAACGGACATCGTTTTGAGATGCCGTTCTCGGTAGAGGCGGAAATTCCGCCGGAGTGGGAGTGCAAGGCGTGCGGCGCCCAGGCACTCCTGGTGGACGGGGATGGCCCCGAGGAGAAGAAGGGCAAGCCGGCGCGAACGCACTGGGACATGCTCATGGAGCGGCGCACCCGCGAGGAACTGGAGGAGGTGCTGGCCGAGAGGCTGGCGGTCCTGCGTTCCGGCGCCATGAACATCGCTGTGCATCCGCGGGACAGCCGGAAGTCCGCCTGACCGCGTAACACCGCACCAACAGCGTCATAGAAACAAGAGCCGCGGGCCGTCTCACTTTCAGTGAGACGGCCCGCGGCTCTGTTGTGCGCGGATCCCGTCAGATCCCATCAGATCCCGTCAGGGGGTCAGCGGAGGTCGGGGGCCCTCGTCCTCGTAACTCCGCGGCGGCGTTCCGTCCTGCCGGATGACCTCACCCTGGACGACCTTCCCGTCCGGCCGGTGAATGCGGGCCTGCTGGAAGGCATCGCCGAGGCTGCCGGGTGCGGCAGCGCGCATACGGCGCTCCACGGACCGCTCCGCGTACCGCCCGAGCATCGAGCGGACGGGCGGTACCAGCAGCACCAGGCCCACCACGTCGGAGATCAGGCCGGGCAGCATGAGGAGCAGGCCGCCGAGCATCAGGAAGCCGTTGCCCTTGCTGACGGTCCCGGTCCCGGGGCTGCCGACGCCGGCGGCCGGACCCTGGCCGGTCTGCTGTTGCTGCAGGGTCTCGGTGAGGCTGCGGAACGCGCGGCGGCCGGCCCGCTTGATCACGACGCCGCCGAGGACGGCGCCGCCGACGAGCAGCGCGAGCACCGTGAGTCCGCCGGCCGCGTCGGCGACGAGGGTCAGCAGCCAGATCTCGAGCACCAGCCAGACGGCGATGCCGAGTGGGACGAAAGTGCGGGCGCGCGAGCGCCTGGGGGCCGTCGGGGGCGGTGCGCCGGTCGTCATGCCCCCAGTGTGCCTGGACGGCCGCCGGAGCGGCGTAAGCGGGTGATCAAGAAGATCGCGGACCGCCCCGGCGGCCGTCCGCGATCAGGACGACGTGCGACCTCGGGAGGGCTTGCGGCCGAGGAGACTTTTCGCCCGGCCTCCGATTCCCCACGCGGTGACCCGCCACAGCGCTTCGACGACGATGTCCCGGCTCATCTTGGAGTCGCCCAGTTCGCGCTCCACGAAGGTGATGGGGACCTCCACGACGTGGTAACCGGCGGCGACGGCTCGCCGGGCCAGGTCGACCTGGAAGCAGTAGCCCTGGGAGGCCACCTCGGTCAGCCCGAGCCCTTCGAGGGTCCCGGCGCGGAAGGCGCGGTAACCGCCGGTGACGTCCCGGATGGGGACGCCGAGGAGGAGGCGTGAGTAGGTGCTGCCGCCCCGCGAGAGAAACTCGCGGGACTTGGGCCAGTTGACCACGCGGCCGCCGGGGACCCAGCGCGAGCCGAGGACCAGGTCCGCGCCCTTGAGGGCGGTCAGCAGCCGGGGCAGTTCCTCGGGCTGGTGGGAGCCGTCGGCGTCCATCTCGACGAGTACGCCGTAGCCGTGCTCGATTCCCCAGGTGAAGCCCGCGAGATAGGCGGCGCCGAGCCCTTCCTTGCCCTTGCGGTGCAGAACATGCACCTGGTCGTCGTGGGCCGCGAGCTCATCGGCGAATTTGCCGGTGCCGTCGGGGCTGTTGTCGTCGGCGACGAGGACGTCCGCCCCGGGCACGGCCGCGCGCACCCGGGAGACGATCGGCTTGATGTTCTCGGCCTCGTTGTAGGTCGGGATGATCACCAAGACCCTGCCGAGCGGGCCGTACCGCCGCCCCTGGGCTTCGCCACGGGTAACCCCAGCGCCGTCGTTCACTGCTGCCCCTTAAAGTCCGTGCTCAGAGCCCCACCATAGCGAGCGCTCGGCGCGCGGCTGCGGCGGCACGGAGCTGAGGTGTCGTACGTCCGACGGTGGCGCGGACAAGGAGCTGCGGATCGGGGCCCGGCGTCCTTCGGGCCGACCTGGGACCCGCTGGCTGCGGGTCGACCGAGAGCCGTTGTCTACTGAACGCCGGGCCCCACCCGGGTCGCACCCGCCGGCCGGCTGGAACCATCCCTCGCCCCCGAGGCGCGGGCGCTGAACCTGGCTCCCAGTGGCAGTGCGCCGGTGCGGCGCACTGCCCCATGACCCAGCGGCGTTCGACGACTGCGTGGAGGTTTGCCGGTCGGACGTCCTGTGGTGGACTCGGCCGAACCTACCCGCCGGTGGGCGCTCCATGTCAACAGTCGTCTGATCTGCGAGGTTTGCCCAAATCACCAGGTCAGCGCGGAAGATCCGCAGGTCGCGGCCGAGCGTGGTGAGTATCCGTCAGCGGCACGAAATGTCCGCACGTCACTCGTACGGCCGCTCAAAGACGGTTTGTCCGAAGACCACGGTCCGCAGGCAGACGGGGAGTTCGGCGCCGGGGCTCAGATCGGGCAGGCCCGGGGTGCCGGAACGGGGGTCGGTGGACCAGCGGGCGACGCGGTCGTCGGGGGCCTGGACGACGAGTTTCCCGGTGCGCCACAGGGCGTAGTCGGCGGGCGCGCCGGGCACCAGGACACCGGCGTCGTCGCGGCCGACGGCGCGCCAGCCGCCGCGGGTGTGGGCGGTGAAGGCGGCCCGGGCGGAGATGCGGTGCTCGGGCGTGCGGTGGAAGGCGGCGGCCCGGACGGCCCCCCAGGGGTCGAGCGGAGTCACGGGGCTGTCGGAGCCGAAGGCCAGGGGCACTCCGGCGCGCACCAGTGCCGCGTACGGGTTGAGGGTGCGGGCCCGTTCGACGCCGAGGCGCTGCGCGTACATGCCACTGTCGCCGCCCCAGGCCGCGTCGAAGGCGGGCTGCACGGAGGCGGTGAGGCCGAACTCGGCGAAGGCGGCGATGGTTTCGGGGGTCAGCATCTCGGCGTGTTCGATGCGGTGACGGGCGGCGCGGACGCGGGCAAGGCCGATCGTGTCCGCCGCGGCCCTGACGCCGTCGACGACCGCGGTGAGGGCGGCGTCGCCGATCGCGTGGAAACCGGCCTGCAGTCCGGCCTCCGTGCAGGCGGTGACATGGGCGGCGACGGCCGCGGTGTCGAGGTGGGCGGCGCCGGTGTGCGGGGCATCGTCGTAGGGGTCGTGCAGGCAGGCGGTGTGCGAGCCGAGGGAGCCGTCGACGAAGAGGTCGCCGGCCGCGCCGATCGCGCCGAGTTCGCGGATCCGCCGGGCGTCCTTCGCATCTGCGACCTGCTCGGCCCAGTAGCCGACGACTCGCGGGCCCGGCTCCGCCCCGGCCAGTGCCAGCAGGGACGTGAAGTCGTCCTCGTCGGAGATGTCGGGGCCGGCGCACTCATGGACGGTGCCGATGCCGAGAGAGGCGGCCCGCGCGAGCGCCGCTCGCTGGGCGGCCGCGCGCTGGGCGGAGGTGATCGCGCCATGGGCGGCGGAGCGTACAGCGTGGTGGGCCGCTGCCGTCAGCGGCGCATCCGGGCGGTAGCCGGTGAGGCCGCTGACGCCGGGGACGAGGTCGAGCAGGGCGGTGGTCACCATGGCCGAATGGACGTCGATCCGCGGCAGATAGAGCGGGCGGCCTTCGGCGGCCTCGTCGAGTTCGGCCCGGGACGGCGGGCGCTGCTCGGGCCAGCGCGAGGCGTCCCAGCCGTGCCCGAGGAGGACCTTGTCGCCGGGGTGTGCGGCGCTGTGCTTCCGTACGAGACCGAGGGCCTCGGCGAGCGTGCGAGCGCCGGACAGGTCGAGGCCGGTGAGCGCCAGGCCGGTCGCCGTGGTGTGCACGTGTGCGTCCGTGAACGCCGGGGTGACCAGGGCCCCTTCGAGGTCGATCACTTCGTCGACGCCGCCCGCGAAGGCGTCGGCGGCACCCTCGGAGCCCACCCAGGCGACATGTCGTCGTTCGACGACCATCGCGGTGGCGAAGGGGTCGGCGGGACTGTGGACTTCTCCACCGCGCAGCAGCACGGTGCGGTGTTCGCTCTGGGGGGCGGCGCTCTCGCTCATGGGACCAGCCTAGATACGCGGCGGGCGTGCCTCGTACGGGGTGGAGAGCACGACCGTCGTACGGGTGGAGACCCCGGACAGCGAGCGGATGCGGGTGAGCAGGTGCTCCAGCTCCAGCGGGGTCGAGACGCGCACCTTGAGGATGTAGTTCTCGTCGCCCGCGACGCTGTGACAGGCCTCGATCTCAGGCACGTCTGCGAGACGCTCCGAAATGTCGTCCGGCGCGCTCGGGTCGAAGGGTTTGACCGAGATGAAGGCGGTGATCGGCAGCCCGACCGCCTCGGGATCGACGACCGCGGCATAGCCGCGGATGACACCACGCTGTTCCAGACGGCGGACGCGCTGATGCACCGCCGAGGTGGACAGGCCAGTGGCCTTGCCCAGGTCGGTGTAGCTCATCCGCCCGTCCTTGACGAGCAATTCCACGATCTGACGATCCAGCTCCTCCATGCGGATCAACCTATTGCCCCAGGTCGCTTCCGGCACAGTCGGCTGCGGCGTGCGGGGGCACCTGCGGCGGGCATGTGACGAATGCCACAGGGCTGCGGCCCGGTCGGTCGTGACCCCACGGTTACCTGCCGGGCGCGTGGGGAATTGCTTGCTGTGGTCGAGGCCGCAAGTGCCTGGTCGGCCCACCCGAGGGGGAGATTCTCCATGCAGAGTGTCAAGAACACAGGACGTACCGAACCGGAGCCTGTCGATTCGGCCGAACCGGCTGAGATCGACGAGCTCGACGCGTACGACACCTTTGAGATGTTCCGGGTCATCTGCCCGGACTGCGCGCAGCCGATCGCGCTGCTGGCGGACGAGGACGTCCTGCCGGAGCACGCCCTGTGCCCCACCCCGTGGAATCCGTTCGGGCTCACCGTGTGCGCCGGTACGGGCCGTCCCGCCTCGCAGGCGCGTCCCGCTGACGAGACCCTCGAGGTCCAGGAGCAGGACACCGCATTGCTGCTTACGCTCCCCCAGGGGCTCGACTGGCGGACGCAGCCCTTCTCGCACGTCGGCGGTCCGGGCTCGCGTCCGCTGCGGGTGCAGCAGATGCGGCGCCACGCGGCCTAGACGTTCTCAAACCTGGGTCCAATAGCTCCCCTGCACCATGGCGGCGAGACTGGCGTGGTGCAGGATCAGGGCGTCCGGGTCTTCGGCCACCTGCGCTTCACCGAAGTGGACCTGTCAGTAGGCCACTCGGAGCATGACGATCGGCGTGCCGCAGCGCGGCGTAGAGGGCGTGGAACTCCATGTCGCGCGGGCGGTGTCCGGTGAGCCGGGCACAGCGGTCCTCAATGGCGTCGCGGCGCTCTCCCATCGACAGGGGCGCCTGGTGGACGGGGTGTTCGTCGAGGGCGACCGGACGGTCGTCGGACACGGCTGACCCCCTGGGGCGGCAGGCCATTTGACGACACGTCAGAAACTCTGCCGGAGACCGGGCCCGGGCGCCATACTCGTGTTTCAGCCGAGCACCCGGGGTCGTGAGCCGGGGGGCGTTGGTGGTTGCTGTCGGGCGGGCGACTTCGCGGCAAGCCCCAGCGGCGGGTAGGTCGCGAACTTCCGCGCGATTTGTCCCAGCGGTAACCCGCCACGGGCACGGTGCGTTCCCCAGGCATGACCCTGCTGTACTCCACGACCAGTCACGGTCGGCGCCGGCTGGCGACACCGCCACCCGAAGAATCGGTTCCGCACCCGGCCGATCCGCCCATCTACCGGGAGCTGCTCCAGCTGTGGGCGAGCAAGGGCAAGACCCTGCCGGGGCGCCGCGACCCGGAGTGGAGCAGACTCGCGGCGCCGCCGGCTTTCGGGGCGCCGCGGACTGTTTGGCGCTCGGCCGCGAAAACCACCCACCGGACGGCAACCACCAACACGCTCTGGCCCGCGGCACCCACGAACCCGGGTGAATAGGTTCAGCGGCGAAACCACCCACCGCACAGCAACCGTCAACGCCCCCTGGCCCACGGCGCCCCCGAACCCGGGTGACTAGGTCCAGCGGCGAAACCACCCACCGCACAGCAACCGTCAACGCCCCCTGGCCCACGGCGCCCCCGAACCCGGGTGAATAGGTTCAGCGTGTCTCAGGTCCGGCCAGGTGACGGGCGATGACCATGCGCTGGATCTGGTTGGTGCCTTCGACGATCTGGAGCACCTTGGCCTCGCGCATATAGCGCTCGACCGGGAAGTCCAGGGTGTAGCCGTAGCCGCCGAGCACCTGGACGGCGTCGGTGGTGACGCTCATCGCCGCGTCGGTGCAGAACAGCTTGGCCATGGCGGCCTGCCGGGAGAACGGCCGTCCCGCGTCGCGCAGCCGGGCGGCGGCGAGATAGAGCGCTCGCCCCGCCTCGATCCGGGTGGCCATGTCGGCAAGCATGAAGCGCAGCCCCTGGAAGTCGGCGATGGGCCGTCCGAACTGCCGGCGCCCGGTCGCGTACGAGACGGCCTCGTCCAGGGCCGCCTGCGCGACCCCGACCGCACAGGCGGCGATGCCGAGTCGGCCCGAGTCGAGCGCGGAGAGCGCGATCGCGAAGCCCTGCCCCTCCTCGCCGATCCGGCGGGAGTCAGGGACCCGTACGCCGTCGAAGTGAAGCTGGGAGGTGGGCGAGCCCTTCATCCCCATCTTCTTCTCGGGGGCGGCGGCGTTCAGGCTCTGTGCGTCGCCCGGGACCAGGAAGGCGGTGATGCCGCGGGCGCCCTCCCCGCCGGTCCGGGCCATCACGGTGTAGAAGTCGGCGATCCCGCCGTGCGTGATCCAGGACTTGGTGCCGGTGATCACCCAGCTGTCTTGGTCACGCACGGCCTTGGTCCGCAGCGATGCGGCGTCCGAGCCGGAGCCGGGCTCGGACAGGCAGTACGCGCCCAGCAGGCCGCCGCCGAGCATGGCGGGCAGATGCTCGGTCTGCTGCTCCTTGGTGCCGTAGCGGGCGAGTGCGTGGCAGGCGAGGGAGTGGACGCTGACGCCGAGGCCGACGGTGAGGCGGGCGGCGGCGAGCTCTTCGAGGACCTGGAGGTAGACCTCGTACGGCTGGTCTCCGCCGCCGTATTCGGAGTCGTACGGAAGGCCGAGCAGTCCGGACTCGGACAGAAGCGAGAAGACCTCACGCGGGAAGTGCCCGGAGTCCTCCTCCTCGGCCGCCCGGGGGGCGATCTCCCGCTGGATGATGTCGCGTACCAGGGCGATCAGATCCCTGGATTCCTCGGTGGGCAGTTGGCGTTCCACCGGCTGCGGGGCGCGGTCGGGCATTGCGGCGCTCTCCTCCCTGTCGGGCGCTGCGGCGTCGCGCGCGAAGGGTGTGGGCGCGCCGCCGGACTTACTGCCAGGCCGATGCTGCCCTTCCGGATCACGAAAGCGGCTCGACGGCGGCTGTGGCGCGTTGAGTATGCCCGATCAGCGGACTTCCGTCACGGGTGGGAATTTTCGGCTCCGCTTTCCCTTGCATCGCGGCCGGAATTGGTCCGAACCATTGACGCACTGGTCTAGTCCTTCTAGCGTTCCCCCCAGCGCATGGCCGCGTTCATGCCAAAGAAGTCAGACGGTCGACAGCGCATGCCCCCACTCGCTCTCCCTCCCCCACGAGGAGACCTGATGCTCGGACCACACCGTCCCCGCGCCCGCCTGAGGGCGCTCATCGCCGCCGCATGTACCGCCGCACTCGGCGCGACCCTGCTCACCGGCGCCCACCTCGCGTCCGCCGGCGAGTCCGCCCCGGCCAAGAAGCCCGCTGCCGCCCCGGCGGCAGCCGGGAACAAGGTGATCGGCTACTTCACCGAATGGGGCGTCTACGACCGCAATTACCACGTCAAGAACATCCAGACCTCCGGCTCCGCGAACAAGCTCACCCACATCAACTACGCCTTCGGAAACGTCACCGGCGGCAAGTGCGCGATCGGTGACGCCTTCGCCGACTACGAGAAGACGTACACCGCCGCCCAGAGCGTGGACGGCGTCGCCGACACCTGGGACCAGCCGGTGCGGGGCAGCTTCAACCAGCTGCGCAAGCTGAAGAAGCTCCACCCGAACCTCAAGATCCTCTGGTCCTTCGGCGGCTGGACCTGGTCCGGCGGCTTCGGCCAGGCCGCGGCCAACCCGGCCGCCTTTGCCCAGTCCTGCTACAACCTGGTCGAAGACCCACGCTGGAAGGATGTCTTCGACGGCATCGACATCGACTGGGAGTACCCCAACGCCTGCGGCCTGACCTGCGACACCAGCGGGCGCGAGTCCTTCAAGAACCTGATGTCCGCGCTGCGCGCGAAGTTCGGCAGCTCCAACCTGGTTACCGCTGCGATCACCGCGGACGGCTCGTCCGGCGGCAAGATCGAGAAGGCGAACTACGCGGGCGCGGCCCAGTACGTCGACTGGTACAACCCGATGACGTACGACTTCTTCGGCGCCTGGGCGGCGCAGGGCCCCACGGCCCCGCACTCGCCGCTCACCTCCTACACCGGCATTCCGCAGCAGGGCTTCAACTCCGACGCCGCGATCAAGAAGCTGAAGGGCCTCGGCATCCCCTCGTCGAAGCTGCTGCTCGGGATCGGTTTCTACGGACGGGGCTGGACGGGCGTGACACAGAAGGCGCCCGGCGGGACGGCGACCGGGCCCGCGCCCGGGAAGTACGAGCAGGGCATCGACGACTACAAGGAGCTCAAGGGCAGGTGCCCGGCCAATGGGACCGTCGCCGGGACGGCGTACGCGCACTGCGGCACCCAGTGGTGGAGCTACGACACCCCCGCCACCATCGCGGGGAAGATGAACTACAAGAACCAGCAGGGCCTGGGCGGCACCTTCTTCTGGGAGCTCAGCGGTGACACCTCGAACGGAGAGCTGATCAAGGCCATCAACTAGCCTGCGGACACGATGAGGGCGGGCGGCCGGGTGCGGCTGCCCGCCCTCGCGTCATGCCTCGACCGGCTCGGGCACGGCCTCGGCGAGCGCGGCAGGCAGGGACTCGGCCGGCGGTTCGGGGCACTTGGGCTCGAACTCCGCGATCGTGTGGAGCGTGCCGCGCAGCATCCGTATCAGCAGCGCGCACACGGTCTCGCGCGCCGGCTCCTGGTGGCCCAGCCAGTCGAGGGTGATTCCCTCGACGCTGCTGAGCCAGCCGAGCAGCGCCAGCCGGGCCAGCATGGGGATGTCACGCGTGCCGTAGGCGCCTTCGGCAATGGTCGCGATCAGCTCCTCGCGCACCGCGTCCCGTATCGACTGCACCTGGGTGTCGAAGCCGACGCCGCCCGTGACGATCGTGCGGAACGCCGCCTGATGGTGCTGGGCGAAGCGCAGATAGCCGTCGACCGTGCGGTACACGCGCTCGGCGCGCGGCAGCTCGGTGTCGCCCGCGGCGCGCGAGACGAGGTCGGCCATCGAGTCCTCGATGATGGCGAGGTAATAGCCGCGCTTGCTCTTGAAGTAGTAGTAGACCAGGCCCTTGGCGACTCCGGCGTGTCTGGCGATGTCGTCCATCGACAGCGCGTCGTAGGAAGTGTCGGCGAACAACTTCCGTCCGGTTGCGATGAGTTCACCGCGGCGTGCCTGGGATCGTCCGGTCGCGCCACGCTGTTGACTATTACTCAAATTGGACCCTGGTCTCCAACTGCCACAAGATCTGCGCAGTATGGCAGACCTCAGATCAGGCCGAGCTGGGTGACGAACATGGCGAGGACGACGACGAGCGTCCAGCCGAGGATGTGCTCGAGGACCTTGGAGCCGTCCTCGGGGCCGCCGGTGCGGGCGCGGGTCTCGGCGCGGTCGGCGGTGGCAGCGGTCGAAGTCATGGTGCGTCTCGTTCAGTCGGCTGGCAGGTGCGTCCCCCCGGGTGACCCACCCACAGTGCCAGCGATACCGGCCCCGGGGTAGAGACGTACGTCACTACCTCCGGGGACGGTTGGCGGTCAGCGGATGCCGATTGCCGCCAGAGCCCGGCGCTGGGCGGCCGTCGGGACGGCGGGCCAGTACAGGTAGCAGACGCCGCCTGTGCCGGAGACCACTTTGCCGCTCGCGTTGTAGCGCTTGGTACGGAGCCAGATCGTCTCCCACTCGGCGCGCTTGTAGACCCGGCGTACGGCCTCGTTGCTGGGCGACGCCGGATCGTTGGCGATCACATCGCCGCCGGCTGTGAAGCCGATCACTGCCATCAGATGCCCGGAGGTGCCGTATCCCGCCCCGGTCAGCTCTCCCTTCAGGAAGGACTGGGACGTTATGGCCGGGATGCCGGCCCGGATCAAGGTCTCCAGGTCGCTGAGCGAGGACAGCCGGGTGACGACCGCGCTCATGTCCTTGTAGGTGGCCGCGTAGGCGGCGTTGAAGGGCCAGTTTCCGCAGCCGTCGTACTGGTGGTCGAAGGTGAAGCGGGCCGCGTGGCAGACCTGCGGATCGGCGAAGGCCGGGTTCACCCAGGACAGGTCGGCCGGGGTGGGCTTCCGGCCCCAGTATTCGATGATCATCTGCGATGAGGTGGGGCTGCACCACGCCTCACCGCCACTGTCGTACTCCGGGTACTGGCCGATGTGCGTGTTCTGCGAATAGCGCGGCACGGGCAGCTCGCGCACGAGCCCTGGCGTCGACGCGGGCACGGTGAAGCGGTCCGGGACGTCGGATGCCATCGCGCCGAGCCGCCAGACGGTGGGCGTCAGTTTCGTGCCGGGCCTGCGGTAGAGGGTCAGTCGCAGCTGGTACGAGTTCAGCCGCAGCCCGCTCGAAGCGTCGTCGACGGAGAAGGTGTCGGTCCAGATGCTCGCCTTCCCGTCCGTCTGGTCGTCGAGCGAGGTACGCCGGATGTCGCCGTCGCCCGCCGCCCAGCGGCCCATGACGAACCAGGGCGTGCGGGTGGCGTCGGAGTAGCTGCCGCGCAGCTCGACCTGCAGCCAGGTGCCGGCCGGGGTGCGCGCGTTCCAGGAGGCGATGACCTCCGTTGCGGGCACCCGGGAGAGGTGGACGGGCGAGGTCCAGGTGCCGTACTCCCAGGTTGTGGTCTGTCCGGTGTGCGGGTCGGTGTAGACGGTGCGGCCAGTGGGGCCCTCGAGGACCAGGCCGGGGCGGCTGCCCGCGACGGCCCGGGTGCCGGCCGCGGCGCCGAGGCGCCAGTCGGCGTACGAGGTCCAGAAGCGGTTGTCCACGGCCGGCGCGGGCGCGCGCCCCGCGGGCCCTGTGCCTCCCGCGTGCCCGGCGGACTCCGCAGGCCCGGCGGAGTCCGGCTCCGGGAGCGTCCCGCCCGGCGCGGCGGCGGCCGGCATCGCGGACGAGGACAGCGCACCCGCACCCGCCGCTGCCGCGATCGCGGCGCTCAGCACGGCTCGGCGCGAAGTAGATCTGGCCATGGGACCCCCAAGTCAGGGTGCGCGACAGTGGGGCAACTATTGCGGGTCCGGGCGGACTTCTGCCAGCGCCCGGAGACGCGTCGCGCCACCAATATTGGTCGCGTCCACCGGGGGGGTCCCCCATAGGGGGAGCGACCTGCGGCCGGGCCCGCCGCCCTCATAGGCTTGCGACATGGACGACCTCGACCGGCAGGCCCCGGCGCTGCGCTCACTCCCGCCATCGTGCGGACCCGTGCGGCTGATCGGGATCGACGGCCACGCCGGAGCGGGCAAGAGCACCTTCGCCGCCCGGCTCGCGGCGGCCGTCGGCGGCGATGTGCCGGTGCTCCATCTGGACGATCTCGCCACCCACGAGGAGCTCTTCGCGTGGACGGACCGGATGCTGACCCAGGTGATCGATCCCCTCGCGCACGGCCGTACGGCGCACTACACCCCGTACGACTGGAATCTGCGCCGCTTCGGTCCGCCGCGCGCGCTGGAGGCCGCTCCTGTCGTGCTGATCGAGGGCGTGGGAGCAGGGCGACGGGTGTTGCGCCCGTATCTGGCGTGGCTGCTGTGGATGGAGCGGGACGCCGAAGAGTCCTGGCAGCGGGGCCGCCAACGCGACGGAAGCGGACTCTCCGCCTTCTGGGACGGCTGGACAGTGGCGGAGACACGCCATTTCGCCGCGGACCCCTCACGCCGGTACGCCGATGCCCTGGTACGTGAGTGCCACGAGGGTTACGAGTGGCGCCCGGGACCTGCTGTGACAGCGCGCCCGAATCAAGTCATCACACAGGGTGACTGCTTTCCCCCGACATACTGAGCAGTCGGAATTCCGCCTCAAGAGTGCCTCAACCCTTCTTGACCGAGGAGGCGTACAGGTCTTACGTTCTCAATGTGCGGCTTTCCGGAGCCGCCGCAGACGCGAAGCCCCCGGTTGTTCCCCCGTGATCGGGGGCTTCGTTCTGCCCTCTCCCCCACATCACAGGCGCGGCACCCCACCCCCCGCTTACCCAGGGTCACGGCCACCGGACAGCTTGCTGCGCCCTTCGTCGCAACCCCTTTGCGCAGGTACGATGCACCTCGGTGGGGTCAATTCCCGTCCACGGCAAGGTGGTTCAGTGCGTTGCCCGCCGGGCGTCCGCCCGGCACCGGGGGTCTGGCCCGCGGCGAAGCCGCTGTCGGGTGCAGTCCCCCCGGGAAACACACGACAGGTGCACTTTTGTGGGGGACCTGATGGACATCGGCACGCAGGGCGTACCGGCCCCGGCCGACCTCGCCTGGGTGCGCGGCGTGGACGCCTACACGATGGGTGCGTATCCGCAGGCGGAGGAGGAGTTCCGGACCGCCGTGCGGCTCGATCCCGGGATGGCCGACGGCTGGCTCGGGCTCCATGCCCTGCGCGTCGACACCACGACCGCGCTGCTGCGCATGTACAGCACCCGCGAGCGCTTCGGCGACCAGCGCGCCCGCCACCGCCGCACCCTCAACTCCTGGTACTGGCTGGGCTGGTGGGTCCAGCCGGTGCTGGAGAGCCCGCGCGATCTGCTGCTCGCGCACGCCTCCCACTGGCTCGACGGCCGCCATGTGCCGGAGCTGGACCAGGCACTCGCCGGGCTGCCGCCGGTCGACGCGGACCCGCAGGTGCGCTTTCTGCACGCCTGCCGCGCGTATCTGGTCAAGGACTGGGAACAGCTCGTACGCCACACCGAGCCGCTGATCAACGATCCGTTTCTGGGCATCGAGGCCGGGCTGTTCGGCGGCATGGCACGCGTACGCCTGGAGATGTACGGGCAGGCCGAGCCGCTGCTCTCCGCCGCCCTGATGCGCTGTCGCAGCGAGCAGCCGCAGCGCAAGGAGCTGCGCTACTGGCTGGCGCGTGCGCACGAAGGCACCGGCCGCAGCGCCGCCGCCCTGCCGTTGTACCGGGCGGTGCACAGGATCGACCCGGCCTTCATGGACACCTCCGCACGACTCGCGGCGATCGCGGAGTACGACGGCATCGACGGGTACGACGAGTCGTCCGGGTTCGCGGCCGTGTCGCTTGCGGGCTTCGGCCAGGACGCGGTGGACGCGCAGGCCGACGGCGACGGGCCGGTCGCGGCCGAGGCACGGATCGGCGTCGATCCGCAGACCCAGCTCCCCGGCTCCGTGCCGAGCGTCCCGCCCGAGGGCGTACGGCGCAAGGCGGTGGTGCCGGCCCAGCCGGCGCCCCCGGCGTTTCCGGCGGGCCCCACCGATCCGGTGCTGCTCGGCGAGGCACTTGCCGAACTGGAGCGAATGGTCGGACTGGAGCCGGTCAAGCGGCAGGTCAAGGCCTTGTCCGCGCAGCTGAAGATGGCCAGGCTGCGCGCCGGCCAGGGCCTCCCCGTCCGGCCGCCGAAACGGCACTTTGTCTTCTCGGGCCCGTCCGGGACCGGCAAGACCACCGTCGCCCGCATTCTCGGCCGGGTCTTCTACGCGCTCGGGCTGCTGGGCGGCGACCATCTGGTGGAGGCCCAACGGTCCGACCTGGTGGGAGAGTTCCTGGGCCAGACGGCGGTGAAGGCCAATGAGCTGATCGACTCGGCGCTCGGCGGCGTGCTGTTCGTGGACGAGGCGTACAGCCTCTCCAACACCGGCTACTCCAAGGGCGACGCGTACGGCGACGAGGCGCTCCAGGTCCTCCTCAAGCGCGCCGAGGACAACCGCGACCACCTGGTGGTCATCCTGGCCGGCTACCCGGAAGGCATGGACCGGCTGCTCGCCGCCAACCCCGGGCTCTCCTCCCGCTTCACCACACGGGTCGACTTCCCCTCGTACCGCCCTCTCGAACTGACAGCGATCGGCGAGGTGCTGGCCGCCGAGAACGGCGATGTGTGGGACGACGAGGTCCGCGAGGAGCTGCGCTCGATCAGCGGGCACGTGGTCGACCAGGGCTGGATCGACGAGCTCGGCAACGGCCGCTTTCTGCGCACCCTGTACGAGAAGAGCTGCGCCTACCGGGATCTGCGGCTGTCCGGATACCCGGGCACGCCCACCCGCGAGGACCTCTCCACGCTGCGGCTGCCCGACCTGATGCAGGCGTACGGCGAGGTCCTGTCGGGCCGCGGTCCGGTCGACCGCGGCCCGCAGGATCCTCCTCCGCCGGGCTTCTTGACCTGACGCCGAGGCTCAGCCGGCCAGCGCGGTGTCCATTGCGGGCTGGGCCGCATGGGGCGACCGGGGCACCGTCACCCGGTGGGACGGGTCACGGACCTCGCCGACCAGCATTTCCAGGACGTCCTCCAGTGCGACCAGTCCCAGCACCCGGCCGGACCCGTCGGCGACCTGGGCGAGGTGGGTGGCCGCGCGGCGCATCACGGTGAGCGCGTCGTCCAGCGGGAGTTCGGCCCGCAGGGTCGCCATGGGACGCCAGATGTGCTGGGGCACGGCCCGTTCGCCGTCCTCCAGATCGAGTACGTCCTTGACGTGGAGGTAGCCCATATAGGGACCCGTGCCCTGCGCGCAGACGGGAAAGCGGGAGTATCCGGTGCGGACTGTCAGCTCCTCGATCTGCCGCGGGGTGACCGAGGGCGGGACTGTCACCAGAGTGGAGCGGGGGATCAGCACATCGATCACCGGGCGGCTGCCCAGCTCCAGCGCGTCCTCGAGCCGCTCCTGTTCGGCCGGCTCAAGGAGACCCGCCTGGCCCGAGTCCTCGACGAGGCGGTTCAGCTGCTCGCTTGTGAAGACCGCCTCCACCTCGTCCTTCGGCTCGACGCGGAAGGCCCGCAGCACCAGCCGGGCACAGGCGCCGAGTCCGACCGTGACCGGGCGGCACAGCCGGGCGAAGCCCACGAGGCCGGGGCTCAGCCAGAGTGAGGTCTTCTCGGGGGCGGCCATGGCGAGATTCTTCGGGACCATCTCGCCGATGACGAGGTGCAGGAAGACAACCACGGCCAGTGCTATGACATAGCCCAGCGGATGGATCAGCCCTTCGGGCACATGGGCCGCGTGGAAGACCGGTTCCAGCAGATGCGCGACGGTCGGCTCGGCCACCGCGCCGAGTGTCAGCGAGCAGATGGTGATGCCGAACTGTGCGGCCGCCATCATCTGGGGCAGGTTCTCCAGACCGTGCAGCACCTGCCGGGCCCGCGAGGAACCTGCCGCGGCGAGCGGTTCGATCTGGCTGCGGCGTACCGAGACGAGGGCGAACTCGGCGCCGACGAAGAATCCGTTCGCCAGCACCAGGAGCAGCGCGAACAGCAGTTGGAGGACGCTCATCGGACGGCCTCCGTCACGGCCGGCACATCGGCGGTACGCACCAGGCGCACCCGTTCGGCGCGGTAGCGGTCCACCTGGCGCACCGAGAGCCGCCAGCCGGGCAGTTCGGCCCGGTCACCGGGGGCGGGGATGCGCCCCAGCAGATCGGCGACAAGACCGGCCACGGTCTCGTACGGGCCGTCGGGCACATCGAGGCCTATCCGGCGCAGCGTGAGGACCCGGCAGCTGCCATCAGCCTCCCATGCGGGGCTGCCTTCCTCAGCGGCCACGGGGGCGAGTTCGGGCCGACCGTCGGCCTCGGCGTCGTGCTCGTCGCGGACCTCGCCGACGAGCTCCTCGATGATGTCCTCCAGGGTGACGACTCCGGCCGTGCCGCCGTACTCGTCGACCACCACCGCGATGGGCTGCTCGCTGCGCAGCCGCTCCAGGAGCTGCTGCACCGGCAGCGTCTCGGGCACCAGCAGCGGCGGTACGGCGACCCGGTCGACGCGGGTGCGCAGCCGCTCCTCGACCGGGACAGCGAGAGCGTCCTTGAGGTGCACCATCCCGACGATCTCGTCGATGCGCTCCCGGTAGACGGGGAAGCGCGAAAGGCCGGTGGCGCGGGTGAGGTTCAGGACGTCCGCCGCGGTGGCGTCGGACTGGAGGGCGCTCATCTTCACCCGTGGGGTCATCACATGCTGCGCGGTGAGGTGCCCGAGCGAGAGGGTCCGTACGAACAGATCCGCGGTGTCCTGCTCCAGCGCGCCGGCCCGCGCCGAGTGGCGGGCCAGCGAGACCAGCTCGCCGGGGGTGCGGGCGGATGCCAGCTCTTCGGCCGGTTCGACGCCGAACAGGCGTACGAGACGGTTGGCGACGGCGTTCAGCAGGGTGATGACGGGGCGGAAGACGGTCGAGAAAAGATGCTGCGGTCCTGCGACGAACCGCGCGACCTGCAACGGCCGGGAGACCGCCCAGTTCTTGGGAACGAGCTCGCCGATCACCATCTGGACGGCGGAGGCGAACAGCATCCCGATCACCACCGCGACCCCGGAGACGGCCCCTTCGGGCAGCCCGGTCGCGGTCAGCGGCCCGTCGAGCAGCTGGGCCAGGGCGGGTTCGGCGAGCATGCCGACGACGAGCGAGGTGATGGTGATGCCGAGCTGGGTGCCGGAGAGCTGGAAGGACAGCTCCCGCAGTGCCTTGACGACACGGCGGGCGCGGCGGTCGCCCTCGGCGGCGGCGCGCTCGGCATCGGGCCGCTCCACCGTGACGAGGCCGAACTCGGCCGCCACGAAGAAGCCGTTGGCGAGGATCAGGAGGAACGCTGCGGCAAGCAGCAACAGGGGGATGATCATGCCGCCGCCTCCTGGGAGGGGGCGGCGCAGGTACTACCGGACGATCCGTCCATTGCTGGAGGGAGTCACTCCTCGGGTCGCAGGTGCCCCGCGGGCCGTTGGCGACCGTGTGGTGCGGGGAGGGACGAGCTTGTCGCCACCGGCCACCAGAGTAATGGTTTTCAGCCGAGGGGCTCGGGGGTGTCGCCCCGGGAAAAACAGTCGGCGAACGGCCGGCGCGGCAGGGGTGTCGCCGCTCAGTCCTCGTCCGCGCGGATGCCCCGGCTCTCCACGAGCGCGCGCAGCGCGCGGGCGTCACTGATGGCCTGTGCCTTGGCGATGCCGGGCTGGATGCCGAGCACCGGCAGGCTCGTGCCGTCGCTGAGGTCGAGGAACACCCACGGGTCGCCGGGGCGCAGATTCACCCGCAGGATCTCCGCCCACTCCAGGCGCCGCATACGGGTGAGGTTGACGACAGTGACGCCGTGCTCGTCGGCGACGACCTTGGGTCGGCTCAGCAGGGCAAGTACGCCGAAGAAGACCAGCGCGGTGAAGACGAAGCTGCTCCGCTCCCCCGCGCTCAGCTTCTCCAGCAGCAGGGCGACCCCGGTGATCACGGCGAACATCGCCGCGCCCACGGTCAGCAGGACGATGCGGGTACGGGTCGGCCTGAACGTGACGGGAAGAGCGGGGACTTGGGGCGCGGCGGCGGGCATGGTGGCGGGCATCCGTCAGAGCCTGCAGGCGTGGATGGCCGTGGTGAGGATCGCCCGCGCGCCGATGTCGTACAGATCGTCCATGATCCGCTGCGCTTCCTTGGCGGCGACCATGGAGCGGACGGCGACCCAGCCCTCGTGGTGCAGCGGGGAGATGGTCGGCGACTCGAGGCCGGGGGTGAGGGCGACGGCCTGCTCCAGGTGCTCGACCCGGCAGTCGTAGTCCATCATCACGTAGGTGCGGGCGACCAGGACGCCCTGGAGGCGGCGCAGGAACTGCTGCACCTTCGGGTCGTCGGCGGGCTCGCCGGTGCGCCGGATGACAACCGCCTCGGAGGTGAGGATCGGCTCGCCGATGACTTCCAGGCCGGCGTTGCGCAGGCTGGTGCCGGTCTCCACGACGTCGGCGATGACCTCGGCGACGCCGAGCTGGATCGCGGTCTCGACCGCGCCGTCGAGGTGCACGACTGAGGCGTCGATGCCGTTGTCCGCGAGGTGCTTGGCGACGATGCCCTCGTAGGAGGTGGCGATCGTCATTCCGCCGAAGCCGTCGACGCCCGTGGCCGTGCCCGGCTTGGTGGCGTAGCGGAAGGTGGAGCGGGCGAAGCCGAGCTGGAGGATCTCCTCGGCGTTGGCGCCGGAGTCCAGCAGCAGATCGCGGCCGGTGATGCCGATGTCGAGCCTGCCGGAGCTGACGTAGATCGCGATGTCGCGCGGGCGCAGATAGAAGAACTCGACGTCGTTCTCGGGGTCGACGAGGACGAGCTCCTTGGACTCCTTGCGCTGCTGGTAGCCGGCCTCATGGAGCATCGCCGACGCAGGTCCGGACAGTGAACCCTTGTTGGGGACGGCGATGCGCAGCATGAGACGGGCTTCCTTTGTTCGTACGTACGTAGTGGGGCTGTGCTCAGAGGTGGGCGTAGACGTCGTCGAGGGAGATCCCGCGCGCGACCATCATCACCTGGACGTGGTACAGCAACTGCGAGATCTCCTCGGCGGCGGCTTCTTTGCCCTCGTACTCGGCGGCCATCCAGACCTCGGCGGCCTCCTCGACGACCTTCTTGCCGATGGCATGCACTCCCTTGTCCACCAGTTCGGCGGTGCGGGAGGTGGCAGGGTCGCCGTTCTTCGCCTTGAGCTGCAGCTCGGCGAAGAGCTCTTCGAAGGTTTTGTTCGCCATGATGGTCCCCAGGGTAAGGGGTCCGCCCGGGACACTCAGCGCCAGGGTTCGCTGACGGTGCGCAGTGTGGCGGCGGTGGCGAGTGCGGCGGTGACCGCCTCGTGTCCCTTGTCCTCGTTGGATCCGCTGAGACCGGCCCGGTCCAGTGCCTGCTCCTCGGTGTCGCAGGTCAGCACGCCGAAGCCGACCGGGACACCGGTGTCGATGGAGACCTGGGTCAGACCCTGGGTGACGCCCTGGCACACGTACTCGAAGTGGGGCGTACCGCCGCGGATGACGACGCCGAGCGCCACGATCGCGTCGTAACCGCGGCCCGCGAGCACCTTGGCGACCACCGGGAGCTCGAAGCTGCCGGGGACACGCAGCAGCGTCGGCTCGTCGATGCCCAGCTCGTGCAGTGCGCGCAGGGCGCCGTCGACGAGGCCGTCCATGACCTTCTCGTGCCACTGGGCCGCGATCACCGCCACCCGCAGGTCGCCGCAGTTGCGTACGGACAGTTCGGGTGCACCCTTGCCGCTCATGTTTCTCCCTTGCCGCTTTCTGACTTACTGGTTGCCGCAGGCCGACACGCCGGTGGCGTCGAGCCAGGGCAGGTCGTGTCCCATCCGGTCCCGCTTGGTGCGCAGATACCGGAGATTGTGCTCGCCCGCCTGGACGGGCATCGGCTCGCGGCCGTCGACCGTGAGGCCGTGCCGGACGAGCGCGGTGATCTTCTCGGGGTTGTTGGTCATCAGCCGCAGGCTGCGTACGCCGAGGTCCACGAGGATCTGCGCGCCCGCCGCGTAGTCGCGGGCGTCGGCGGGCAGGCCGAGTTCCAGGTTGGCGTCGAGGGTGTCGCGGCCGCGCTCCTGCAGTTCGTACGCGCGCAGCTTGGACAGCAGGCCGATGCCACGGCCCTCGTGGCCGCGCAGATAGACCACCACGCCACGGCCGGCCTCGGTGATGTGCTCCATGGAGGCCTGCAACTGGGGGCCGCAGTCGCAGCGCAGCGAGTGGAAGATGTCGCCGGTCAGGCACTCGGAGTGGACGCGTACGAGAACGTCCTCGCCGTCGCCGACCTCGCCGTGGACGAGCGCGACATGCTCGATGCCGTCGACGGTGGAGCGGTAGCCGTAGGCGGTGAACTGCCCGAAGGCGGTGGGCAGATTGACCTCGGCCTCGCGCTTGACGGTCGGCTCGGAGGTGCGGCGGTAGGCGATCAGGTCCTCTATGGAGATGATCGTCAGCCCGTGCTTGCGGGCGAACGGAATCAGCTCGGGCAGCCGCAGCATCACCCCGTCCTCGCCCGCGATCTCGACGATGGCGCCGGCCGGGCGCAGGCCCGCGAGCCGGGCGAGGTCCACCGCGGCCTCGGTGTGGCCGTTGCGCACCAGCACCCCGCCGGGCTTGGCGCGGAGCGGGAAGACATGACCGGGGCGTACGAAGTCGGAGGCCACCGCCTCGCCGCCGGCCAGCAGCTGGAGGGTGGTGGCACGGTCGGCCGCGGAGATGCCGGTGGTGACGCCGAACGCGGGCCCCGCGTCGACGGAGACGGTGAAGGCCGTGCGCATCGACTCGGTGTTGTGCTCGACCATCTGCGGCAGGTCGAGCCGCTCCAGCTCCTCGCCCTCCATCGGAGCGCAGATCAGGCCGCGGCACTCGCTCATCATGAAGGCGATGATCTCGGGCGTGGCCTTCTCGGCGGCGATGACGAGGTCGCCCTCGTTCTCGCGGTCCTCGTCGTCGACGACCACGACGGGCCGTCCCGCGGCGATGTCGCGGATGGCCTGCTCGACCGGGTCGAGGGAGAAGTCCTCGACGTTGTCGGTGGAGTACCACGTGGGTGTCGCAGGGGCGGCGCGGTGGGGGTCCCCCCAGGCCGCAGGCTCTGGGAGAGCCTCAGACAGGGCGGGGGTGGGTGACGGGTGGGAAGTCATGCCGCTGCTCCTTCCAGGGAGGGCTTGGCGCTCGCTCGCGAGCGCAGCCACCAGTCGCGCATGCCCCACAGGACGAGCGCGCCGTAGATGACGTAGACAAAACCGGAGAAGGCGAAGCCGTTGGCGAAGTTGAGCGGCACGCCGACGAGGTCGACGAGCAGCCACGCGAACCAGAACTCGACCATGCCCCGGGCCTGTGCGTACATGGCGACCAGAGTGCCGACGAAGATGTACGCGTCGGGCCACGGGTCCCAGGACAGCGACGGGTACAGGGTGAACAGCCCTCCGACGGCCAGGGTGCCGACGGCCGCACCGGCGGCGAGGACGCCCCGCTCGCGCCAGGTGGCGAAGCGGACGGCGATCGAGCCGTCCTGGGCCTGCTGCCGGCCGCGGGTCCACTGCCACCAGCCCCACGACGCGACGGCCATGACCACTACCTGCTTGCCGGCGCTGCCGGTCAGATGCGCGGAGGCGAACGCGACGAGGAGGATGACGCCGGAGGCGAACTGGGCGGGCCACGTCCATATCGAGCGCCGCCAGCCGAGCGCGAGGGCGATCAGGCCGACGATGTTGCCGATCATGTCGGACCACTTGATGTGCTGGTCGAAGGCTGTGAAGGCCTCACTGTTCAGCCAGTCCACGGCGCTCACTTCGCGCTCTCCTCGGCGTCCGCGCCGAGCAGCCGCTCGACGTACTTGGCGATGACGTCGACCTCGAGGTTGACCGGGTCGCCGGGCTGCTTGATGCCGAGCGTGGTCAGGGCGAGGGTGGTGGGGATGAGGCTGATGGTGAAGTAGTCGGGGCCGGCGTCGA
Source organism: Streptomyces sp. NPDC019443 (assembly GCF_044389785.1). Lineage (NCBI taxonomy): Bacteria > Bacillati > Actinomycetota > Actinomycetes > Kitasatosporales > Streptomycetaceae > Streptomyces > Streptomyces sp. NPDC019443. Next base: position 113,825 of record NZ_JBIRYJ010000014.1, on the reverse strand, counting down.
CCACGGTGAGGCTGACGCCGTCGACGGTGATCGAGCCCTTCTCGACGACGTAGCGGGTGAGGTCGGCGGGGAGGGAGATCTTCACGATCTCCCAGTTCTCCGACGGCTTGCGCTCGAGGACGGTACCGACGTTGTCGACATGTCCCTGCACGATGTGCCCGCCGAGCCGGTCCCCGACGGCCATCGGCCGCTCCAGGTTGACGCGGGAGCCTTCCTCGAGCGCCCCGAGGCTGGAGCGGTTCAGCGTCTCGGCCATCACATCGGCGGTGAACTCGCCATCCCCGAAGTCGACGACGGTGAGGCAGACGCCGTTGACGGCGATGGAGTCGCCGTGCTTCGCACCTTCGGTGACCACGGGGCCGCGCAGTCGGAAGCGCGAGGCGTCGCCGAGGTTTTCGACGGCGGTGACCTCACCCAGCTCTTCGACGATTCCGGTGAACACTCAGCGCTCCTTCGGGGCTGTGGCGGGGACGGCGGTGATACGCAGATCGGGGCCGATGCGCACGGTCTCGGTCATGTCGAGCCGCAACGCTTCGCTGATCGTGGAGATTCCGGCGTGGGCGAGGGCGGCGGGGCCCGCGCCGAGGAGTACGGGGGCGAGATAGCCGACGACCTTGTCGACGGCGCCCGCGGCGACGAAGGCTCCGGCGAGAGTCGGGCCGCCTTCGAGGAGTACGGAGCGGATGCCGCGCTGGTGCAGGGCTTCCAGCAGGGCCGGCACGGACAGGCCGCGGCCGGCCCTCGGCAGCCGTACGACATCGGGCAGTTGGGTCTCGGCGTCCTCTGCGACCGCGATGACAGTGGGCGCGGCGTCGTCGAGGACGCGGGCGCCGGGCTGCACGGCGGTGCCTTCGGTGTCCACAACGACCCGCAGCGGCTGTACGGCGTCGTCGATGCCGCGTACCGCGAGGTGCGGGTCGTCGGCACGCATCGTGCCCGAGCCGACGATCACCGCGTCGGCCTCGGCGCGCAGCCGGTGGACGTCGGCGCGGGACTCGGGCGAGGTGATCCAGCGGCTGGTGCGGTCCTGCGCGGCGATGCGGCCGTCGAGGGTGGCGGCGTACTTCCACAGGACGTAGGGGCGGCCGATGCGTACGGAGGTGAGCCAGGCGATGTTGCCCGCTTCGGCCTGGTCGGCGAGCAGGCCCTGCTCGACCTGGACCCCGGCCGCGCGCAGGGTGTCGGCGCCACCGGTGGCCTGCGGGTTCGGGTCGCCGACCGCGTACACGACCCGGCTGATTCCGGCCTCGATCAGCGCCTGGGCGCAGGGGCCGGTGAGGCCCGTGTGGTTGCAGGGTTCGAGGGTGACGTAAGCGGTGCCGCCGCGGGCCCGGTCACCGGCGTCGCGCAGGGCGTGGATCTCGGCGTGGGGACCGCCGGCGCGCTGGTGGAAGCCGGCGCCGGCGGGCTGTCCGGAGGCATCGAGGATGACGCACCCGACGACCGGGTTGGGGCTGGTGGAGCCGAGTCCGCGGGCGGCGAGCCGGATGGCTCGGCGCATGGCGTCTTCTCCCCCAGAGCTTCGCCTGGGGGTGCCCCCATCTGCGGTGGCCACCGGGTCCTCCTGCCTTTTCGGGCACGGACTCCGGGGCCTGTCGATGACGACAGAGAGCGGGACAACGATTCACGAGGACGCCGGGACCGAGCACACCGATCGCCGACGGACGGCGATCAGCCACTACGGCCGGCGTGCCGGAAAAGGCCGCCCGCCGCGCACTGCCTCCCATCCGGACTTTCACCGTCGGTCCAGGAATTTCACCTGGTCAACCGGCCGCTGGATGCGGACGGGTCGCGGACTGTAACCGCCGGTTCGGAATTACACCGACCCCGGAGTGCGCTGCTGCTGATACAGGGCAAGTGTGCCACGCCCGCTCGTGGGCCATGCGAGTGAACGGCTGTGGGCTGGCTCACAAGCCTGGTCACAACCTGGCTCACAAGCGCCTGGGCAGGCTTTCTCGATCAGACCTATTGACGCTTTGGTCTAGTCCTTTTAGTCTCTGCGACACCTCCGCGGAGCGTGGGGTGTGGACCGCCCGGCGGCGGAGACCGGCCCTTGCCGCCGTCGGGCTTCGCACGCTCAAGCACGCTGGTCCAGCGCATGGTCGAGGAGGCCGGGGAGTCGGGTCAGGGCTGGACGGTGCTGCGGACGACCCAGTTCCACGATCTGCTGCTGCGCCTGCTGACGGCCGCGGCACGGCTGCCGGTGCTGCCACTGCCCTCAGGGGTGAGCCTGCAGCCGATCGACGCGGGTGAAGTCGCCGACCGGCTGGCCGAGTTGGCCGTCGGGGCGCCCGCGGGACGCGTTGACGACATGGGCGGCCCTCAGATCCGCCCGCTGGCGGACCTGGCGCGCGCTTATCTGCATGCCACCGGGCGGCGTCGCCCGATCGTGCCGGTACGGCTGGCCGGGAAGGCGTACGCGGGCTTCCGCAGCGGTGCGCATCTGACGCCCGAACAGGCCGTTGGGAAGGTCACCTTTGAGGAGTTCCTGGCGCAGCGGCCGGGCTGACCGGGGAGGCGTTGAGCCTTCCGCGTTCGGCGTTGGGCACCCTTCAGCCGGCGAAGAGGTCGTCCTGCGCCGCCTCGCGCGCGGTGATCAGGGCGCCGCTCAGGACCCCGGCGCCGCCCAGCTTTCCGGCGCGTACCTCCGTACGCAGCGGGGACAGTGCGGCCAGCCGCATCTCGACTCCTGCGGCCAATTCCGCGCCGCCCGCGTGGCCGACCTCGCCGCCGAGGACCACACAGCCCGGGTCGAGTACGGCGGCGACCGCGGCCACGCCGAGGGAGAGCCGGTGGGCGAGGTCGTCGAGGAAGCCGCCGTGCCCGGATGCCACGGCCTCGCGTACGAGCGCCGCGGCAGCGGGGTCCTCGGGCCGGTCAGCCTCGATGCCGTGCCGGGCGGCGAGCGCGCAGATCGCGGCGGACCCGGCGAGCGAGTGGAAGCCGCCCTCACAGTCGACCGCGGACGGTACGCCCTTTGTGCCGGGCACCGGCAGGAACCCGATCTCTCCCGCGCCGCCCGAGGCGCCCCGGCGGAGCCTGCCGTCCAGGAAGAGGGCGGCACCCACGCCGTGACCGAGCCACAGGAAGACGAAAGTGTCGCGGTCGGCGGCCGCACCGAGGCGCTTCTCCGCGACGGCCGCCAGATTGGTCTCGTTCTCGACGATGACCCGGGCCGGCAGCCGTTCCTGAAGGGCGGCGACGAGGCTGCGGTGCCAGGCGGGGAGGCCGGTGGTGTCGCGCAGTTCGCCGCTGACCGGGTCGATCAGGCCGGGCGCGCCGATGCCTACGCTGTGCAGCCGGGCCGCGCCTGCCTCCCGGGCGGTGCGCTCCAGCAGCGCGGCCGCCTGCTCGACGGCGGGTTCGGTGCCGGTGTCGCCGTCGATGGGAAGCGAGGCCTCGGCGAGGGTGACGCCGAGCAGATCGGCAACGACGACGGTGACGCTCTGGGTGCGTACGTCGAGGGCGGCGAGGTGCGCGCGATCGGCGACGATCCCGTACACCCGGGCATTGGGGCCGCGACGCTGCGCGCCCGCCTCGCCGACGACCTGGATCAGGCCGGACCCCTGCAGCCGCTCCACCAGGTCGGCGACGGTGGGACGGGAGAGTCCGGTCATGGTCTTCAGTTGCAAAGCCGTCAACGGGCCTTCCTGCTGAAGCAGTTGAAGCGCGATCCGGTCGTTGATGGCCCGGGCGGTGCTCGGGGATGCAGGCATGCCGGAATCCTTCCAGATCGCTTCCGTCACTATTTATCAGGCAGGGTTCCTGATAGTTTACGCACAACGTCGACGGGAGGGGCATCGGCATGGTGAACGAAGTGGTCCTCGGGCAAGGGCAGTTGAAGCGGGCGCGGTACGCCGTCGCCGCGGTCTTCTGTGTGCACGGCGCGGTCACCGGCAGCTTCGCCACGCGTATCCCCTGGATTCAGGACCATGCGGCCGTCAGCGCCGGCCAGCTCGGTCTGGCGCTCGCCTTCCCCGCGCTCGGCGCATCCGTGGCGATGCCGCTGGCCGGGGCGGTCAGCCACCGCTTCGGCGCGCGCAACGCCCTGCGCGGGCTGCTCACCCTGTGGACCCTCTCGCTGATCCTGCCGTCCTTCGCCCCGAATCTCCTCACGCTGTGCGCGGCGCTCTTCATGTTCGGGGCATCGGCGGGAATGTCGGACGTGGCGATGAACGCCCTGGGCGTCGAGATCGAGAACCGCATGAACCGCTCGATCATGTCCGGGCTGCACGGCATGTGGAGCGCCGGCGCGCTGATCGGCTCGGCGGGCGGCACGCTCGCCGCCCATCTTGGCAGCGACGCGCGGCTGCACCACGCGCTCGCGGCCGGGACGCTGACCGCACTCGGGCTGATCGCGTGTCAGGGCGTACTGGATCTGCGCAGCGCGCCCGACGAGGAGCCGCCGCCGAGGTTCGCGCTGCCGCCCAGGTCGGCGCTGGTCATCGGGGCGATCGGGTTCTGCGCGGTGTTCGCGGAGGGCGCGAGTCTGGACTGGTCGGCGGTGTATCTGCGGGACGTGATGGACACGTCGGCCGGTCTCGCGGCGGCATCGACCACGGCTTTCGCGCTGACGATGGCGGTGGCGCGGTTCGCGGGCGACCGGATCGTGGACCGCTTCGGAGCGGTGCGGACGGTGCGGGTGGGCGGCGTGCTGGCGACCGCGGGCGGACTGCTGGTGGTCGTGGCGCCGCATCCGGCCGTGGCGATGGCCGGCTTCGCCTTCATCGGGCTCGGTGTCGCCGTCGTCGTACCGCTGGCCTTCGCGGCGGCGGGGCGCAGCGGCCCCAACCCCAGCCAGGCGATCGCGGGCGTCGCGACCATCACGTACACCTCGGGACTGATCGCTCCCTCTGCGATCGGCGCGGTCGCCGACGCGACGAGTCTGGTGGTCTCCTTCGGTCTGGTGACGGCGCTTGCGTTCGGCCTGGTTCTGGGGGCGGGGGTGCTGCGGTCGGCGGGGCGGGAGAGCGCGAAGTCCGGTACGCCGAGCTCGGCCGTGCCGGAGCGGCGGGCCTGAGGTCCCCTGCCCGCCCCTTGTGGGGGTCCCCCACGCCCGCCAGGGCGTAGGGGGAGGGGTGCGGGACAAGCCCCTGATCAGCCCGCGATCGAGTCCAGCTGTTCCGCCGCAGGCCGCAGCGCCCACAGGTCCCCGCCCGGCGGCGTCTCCAGCCGCGGCACCGCCGCCCTGGCCTTGCGGTCACCGGCGTCCGCGGCCGCGTGCACGACATCGCTCGCCGCGAACCGGTAGAACTCGAGCTCGGGGTGCGGCCAGCGGGCCGCCCCGGTCGCGGCGGGCAGCAGATAGTCGACCGCCTTGAACAAGCTCTGGCCGTCCGGGCCTTCGTACGACCACAGGTTGACACCGACATGCCTGCCGATGTCGGCGAGCCGGGTGTAGGCGACCAGGTCAAAGGTCGAGTAGTGCCAGCTGCGGGTCCGGGCGAGCTCCTGGGGCTGGCTGCCGTCGGCCGCTATCTGCGGGTCGATCCGCAGCCCGCGGGCGTCGCGGACGACCTTGCGCGCGAGCTCCTTGTCGCCGGTGGCGAGCGCGAGCGCGGCGACCTGCATGTCGTGGAAGGTGCCGTGGTTGTTCTTGGCCGCCGCTTCCTGCTTGCCGAACGGCGAGTTCACCAGCCAGTCCAGGAAGGACACATTCCAGGCCCGCATACCGGCCCGGTCACTCCTGGACCAGCCGGGCGCCCCCGTGTCGAGTATCGCGATGGCGTCCAGGACGCTGGTGTACTGCTGCGAGAAGTCGATGATGCCGATGGCCCGGCCGTCGTACTTGCAGGGGATGAACTGCCCGTGGTTCAGATGGGGGTTCATCCGGGTCACGGGGTCCACGAACCAGGTGCGCAGGACCCTCGAGGCGTGCTCGGCGTACTGCTTCTTGCCCGTGTAGTACCAGGCGAGACTCAGCGTGGTGACCGAGCTCACGACCTTGCCGATGTCGGGCCGGTCCGTGCCGGTGTCGACCTCAGGATTACGCTCGCCGTCACGCTGGACATACGGGCAACCCCAGGGATTCTCGGGCGTCTTGGGCTGCGAGGGCCACCAGTAGGGCGCCTGGCTCAGATAGTCGTGGGGGTCGCCGCTCGGCGCGGGCCTGGGCTTGTCCACGACCGTCCAGGGCCCCTGCCCCAGCCAGCCGTCCGCGCGGACGACCAGGTCCCTGGCCGCCCTGCGCAGCGCCGGATCGCCGTGGCCGAGCCGCGCCTTGGCCTGCAGGAGCCGCTTTCCGTCGATCACCACGGTCTTGGGCGCCCCGGGCGAGCCGGACGCCGCCGCCTGGGACGACGCGATCGGTACGAGGACGATGACACAGGCGGCAACGGCGGTGAGTACAACTCCCAAGCGCCGTCCGGGACTTCCGGTCATCAAGGCTCCCATCAGATATGTGAACGTGATTCATGAACGGGACCGTGCGAGCGTAGGGCCGCCGGGTACGGGTGACAATGCCGCGCGCACGATTCACGGATGGGACTGCGCGTCAGCTGAACTTGGGTACCTCGGCGTACGGCGCCGGGGCCGACACCCATTCGCAGGTCCCCCGTTCCGGGGAAGCCCCGGCCCGGCACCACGTCACCGAGCCCATGGCTGGGACGCTGCCTCCATGGCGCACACGGAACAGGTCCCGCTCGACACCGTGGTGGAGCGGATGCACTCCTTCCGCTCCAGCTGGCCGGCCACGGACGGGGTGGCCGTCTTCAACCGCGTCTATCTGGCCGTGACGCAGGAGATCGATCGGCGCATCGACGGCGGCGAGTTCCCCGACCGGCGCGCCGCCGTAACGCTGGACGTCCTTTTCGCGCGGCGCTATCTGACGGCCGTGGACGCCGCGGCCGCGGGCCACCGCCCGCCGGCCTGCTGGCGGCCGCTGTTCCAGTACCGGCGCCATCCCGGCGTACGACCGCTGCAGTTCGCCCTCGCCGGCATCAATGCGCACATCGGGCACGATCTGGCGCTCGCGGTGGTGGATGCCTGTCATGCCCTCGGCTGCGAACCTGCCGATCTGGAGGGCGAGTTCGACCGCGTGGGCGACATCCTCACACTGCTGGAGGAGCGCATCCGCGAGGATCTGATGCCGGGCCCCGATCTGCTGGAGATCGCCGATCCGCTCACGCATCTGGTCGGCTCCTGGAGCCTGGACCGGGCCCGCGACGGCGCCTGGTCGGCGGCGCGGCTGCTGTGGGGCGTACGGGAACTCCCGGGCCTGGCAGAGGAGTTCACCGAGCGGCTGGACACCGGAGTCGGACTCGTCGGGCGCTGTTTGCTCACTCCCTGGCCCTGAGGCGCCTGATCGTTTGATGACCGTCCGGGGCCGGCCGGATCGCGGCCGGCCCCGGACGGAAGTTCAGTCCCGGAGTCAGTCCTCCGGCAGCTCGACCGGAGCGATCTCGTCGTAGAGGTCACCCGGGCCCGGGTTGCTCGCGTCGGTCGTACCGCCGAAGTGGGTCATCACGCCCCACACCGCGTTCAGCGCGGTCTGTACGGCGCCCTCGGCCCAGCCCGCCGTCCAGGAGATGTCGTCGCCCGCCAGGAAGATGCCGCGCTTGTCCTCGGGCAGCCGGTCCTGCATGAAGTGGGTGAACAGCCGCCGCTGGTAGCGGTAGTGGCCGGGCAGGTTCGCCTTGAACGCGCCCATGAAGTACGGCTCGTTCTCCCAGGACACGGTCACCGGGCTGCCGATGATGTGGCTGCGGATGTCGACCTTCGGGTAGATCTCGCCGAGCGACTTGAGCATGACCTCCATCCGCTCGCTCGCGGACAGCGGCAGCCACTTGAGGCTGTCGTCGCACCAGGTGTACGAGAGGCAGATGACGGCCGGCTTGTCAGGCCCGTTGTCCAGCAGATACGTGCCGCGGGTCATCCGGTCGGTGAGCGTCATCGACATGACGTCGCGGCCGGTCGGATTCCCCCTGTCGTCGACGGCCTTGTCCAGCCAGAAGGGCCGGTCGACCGGAACGAAGAGCTTGGACGACTCCATGTAGTGGGTCCGCTCCATCGCCGTCCAGTGGTCGATGGGGAAGAGCGAGTCGTCGCAGGCGATCTTGGACAGCAGCATCCAGGACTGCGCGGTGAAGATGGCGGCCTGGTACGTGCGGATGTCGCCGGAGGCGTCGGTCACGGTGATCCGGTTGCCCGCGGTGCGGTGCAGCCGGGTCACGGCCGGGCGCGGGTCGCCCTCGTGGAGGGACTTCAGGGACGTGCCCTGCGCCCAGTGCACGATCTTCTCGGGCTCGCGTTCCCAGAGCCGCACCGGCAGCTGCTGGCTGCCTTCGACGATGCCACGGTGGTGGTCGTCGGCCTCGGAGTAGACGACGCGCAGGATCTCCAGGATGGAGTTGGGGAAGTCGGTGTCCCAGCCGCCCGTGCCGAAGCCGACCTGGCCGAAGATCTCGCGGTGCCGGAAGGACTTGAAGGCCTCGGACTCGCAGAGGAAGCCGTAGAAGGTCTGGTTGTCGAGCTTCTCCACCAGCTTCGCCCAGATCTCGCGGATGCGCGGCACGTCGCGCTCGCGCATGGCGCGGTTCATGTCGGAGAAGTCGGCGCCCTCCTCCAGACAGGCGTTCCAGGCGTCCATCACATCGCGGTAGACCTGCGGCAGGTCGTCGATGGTCTCGGCGTAGTGCGACTCACCCTTGAGGTCGACGACGGTCGACGGGGTGCCGGGGGCGAGGGGGTTGGGGAAGGCCTGCGTGGTCAGGCCGACCAGGTCGATGTAGTGCTGCAGCGCGGTGGAGGAGGGCGGGAAGCGCATCGCGCCCATCTCGGCGGACAGTTCGGGATCGCAGCCGTCGAAGCCGACGGTGCGCAGTCGGCCGCCGATCCGGTCCGCCTCGTAGACGACCGGCTTGAGGCCCATCTTCATCAGCTCGTACGCGGCGACCAGGCCGGAGAGCCCGCCACCGATCACCGCGACCTCGGCGCCGTGCTCGGTCGCCGGTATCTGGCCGAGGCCGGCCGGGTGGGCGAGGAAGTCGTCGTACGCGTACGGAAAGTCCGGACCGAACATGGTGATCGGCGGCTGCGCGTCGGTGTGCTGGACAGCGGTGGGCACCGTGGACGTCATGAGGGGCGGACTCCTTGCACGGAAAGGTAAGCGTTGAGCGGGGCGGGGACGCGGTCAGACCAGGGAGCCGTACAGGCCGGGGCGGCGATCGCGCAGATACGGATTGGCCTCGCGCGAGGCGCTCAGGAAGGCTGGGTCCACCTCGCCGACGACCAGTTCCTCACCGCGTCCGGCGCGGGCACGGGCCGCGCCGTCGGGGCCCGCGAGGCAGCTGAGTCCGACGAACTCGAACTCGCCCTCCGGTCCCGTCCTGTTCACGTACGCGATGTACATCTGGCTCTCGAAGGCCCGCACCGGGACGAGGGACTCTGCGACGAACTGGAAGGGGTGCATCTGGGCGGTGGGCACCACCAGCAGATCGGTGCCGGCGAGCGCGTGCGCCCGGACGTTCTCCGGGAACTCCACGTCGTAGCAGATCAGCATGCCGATCCGGATCCCGCCGAGCTCCGCCTGGACGACGGTTTCCTCGCCCGGGGTGAACCACTTCTGCTCGAAGCAGCCGAAGAGATGGGTCTTGCGGTAGTTCGCGAGGCGCTCGCCGTCGGGGCCGATCAGCTGGGCGGAGTTGAAGATCCTCCCTCTGGGGGCACCTCCCAGCGGTGGCCGGGGGACTTCGGCCGAGGGGACCCCCGTCTCGCTTCGCTCGTCCTCGCGCTCCGGGTATCCGTAGACGACGGCGATGCCGTGCCGTCCGGCGATCTCCGAGACGGACCGCGCACCGGCGCCGTCGGCGCGCTCGGCCAGCAGCGGCACGTCGTCGCCGATCGCATACCCGGTCAGGAACATCTCGGGGCAGACCAGCAGCCCGGCGCCGGCGGCAGCGGCGCGGCCCGCGGCCTCGTCCAGCACCTTGAGATTCTCGGCGACCGAGCCCGGTCGGCCGGAACTCTGGAGCAGGGCGGTGCGCAGCGGCGGCATGGCTGACCTCAGGCTGTGTGCAGGGGTGAGGAAGACATCTAAAACGGTACGGTCCGGCCATCCACCCGGACAAGGCGAGAGCGTTGCGCGTGGATGGTCGATCCATTGCGTAATCGGCGGCCGCGGCGGTGATTCATTGCGCGGGCCGGAACTTCCCGGTTCTGCGGCTCAGCCGGGCGCGCCCGAAGAGAACCGCCGCATGAGCGGGGAGAGCACCAGCACCGACTTGGTGCGCTCCACGAACGGCTCGCCCGCGATCCTCTCCAGCACACGCTCGAAGTGGCGCATGTCGGAGGCGAAGACCTGGACGATCGCGTCCGCCTCACCGGTGACGGTGGAGGCGGACACGACCTCCGGGTAGCGCTCCAGGCCGCGGCGGATGTCGTTCGGCGAGGTGTTGTGGCGACAGTAGATCTCGACGAAACCCTCGGTCTCCCAGCCGAGCGCCGCCGGGTCCACTCGTACGGTGAAGCCGGTGATGGCGCCTTCGGCGCGCAGCCGGTCGACCCGCCGCTTGACGGCGGGGGCAGAGAGGCCCACCTCGGCGCCGATGTCCGCGTAGGAGCGGCGGGCATCCTCGGCGAGGGCGTGGACGATGCGTTCGTCGAGATCGTTCAGTCGCACTGCGGGTGGATCACTTCTCTGCCGTGGCCAGTCGGGAGCGGCGCATGCCGTATCCGAAGTAGAACACGAGGCCTGCGATCATCCAGGCTCCGAAGACCGCCCAGGTGGAGCCCGGAAGACTGAACATCATGTAGAGGCAGAACAGGAGGCCCAGGATCGGCGTCACCGGGAACAGCGCCACGCGGAAGGTGCGCGACATGTCGGGCCGGGTGTAGCGGAGGATCACGACGGCGACATTGACCAGAGCGAATGCGAAGAGCGTGCCGATGCTGGTGGCATTGGCCAGCTCGCCGAGCGGGATGGTCGCCGCGAGCACACCGCAGAAGAGCGAGACGATCAGCGTGTTGGCGCGTGGGCTCCCGGTGCGGGCGTCGACCTTGGCGAAGACCTTGGGGATCAGCCCGTCGCGGGCCATGGCGAACAGGATGCGGGTCTGACCGTAGAGGACGGCGAAGACGACACTGGCGATGGCCACGACCGCACCGGCGGCGAGGACGACGCCCCAGAAGCTGTGGCCGGTGACGTCCTTCATGATCTGCGCCAGGGCGGCCTCGGTGCCCTCGAAGTCCTGCCACGGCATGGCGCCGACGGCGACCAGGGCGACGAGGCAGTACAGCACGGTGACGATGAGCAGCGAGAGCATGATCGCGCGCGGCAGGTCACGCTTGGGGTTCGTGGCCTCCTCACCGGCCGTGGAGGCGGCGTCGAAGCCGATGTACGAGAAGAACAGGGTGGCCGCGGCGGCGCTGATGCCGGTCACGCCGAGCGGGACGAGCGGGGTGTAGTTGCCGGCCTTGATGCCCATGAAGCCGATCGCGCAGAAGATCACCAGGGTGACGATCTTGACGACCACCATGATCGTGTTGACGCGGGCGCTCTCCTTGGCGCCGCGCATCAGGAACACCATGGCGAGCAGGATGACGACCAGGGCGGGGAGGTTGATGAAGCCGCCCTCGCCGAGCGGCGCGGACACCGACTCGGGGATGGTGATGCCGAGCGTGCCGTCGAGCAGTTCGTTGAGATATTCGCCCCAGCCGACGGCCACGGCCGCGACCGAGACGCCGTACTCCAGGATCAGACACCAGCCGCAGATCCAGGCGACGATCTCGCCCATGGTGGCGTACGAGTACGAATACGAAGAGCCGGAGACCGGGATGGAGCCGGCCAGCTCGGCGTAGGAGAGCGCCGAGAACAGCGCGGTCAGACCGGCGATGACGAACGAGATCGCGACGGCCGGGCCGGCCAGCGGCGTGGCCTCACCGAGCACCACGAAGATGCCGGTGCCGAGCGTCGCACCGATGCTGATCATGGTCAGCTGCCACATGGAGAGCGAGCGGCGGAGCGTGCCGCCCTCGCCCTGGCCGCCCTCGGCCACCAGGCGCTCGACGGGCTTGCGCCGCATCAGCCGGGTGCCGAGACCGAGGTTCTCGGCGCGCGATGGGTCGGTCGTGGGTGGGGCTTCGCCGTGGTCCAGCACTGCGGGGCTCCTTCGTGGCTGCGGTTCGGCGACGTGTGATCGGCGGCGGTCCGCGGGGCATGACGGATGAGCCCGCGCATGAGGGAAGGGACCGCCGAGCAGGCGATCAACGCCACTCCTGGTATGGGGCCTGAGCCTACGAGTCCGCAGCTCACGCCCGTAATGCAGCGTTGTTGCGCATCAGCGGACGTTCATTGCGCGATGACGGGCATCACGGGGAAACATTGCGCCCGAGTGAACGACAACATCACAGCTCCCGCAGGCGCTCCACGATTTCGCGCAGCAGCGCGGGGTCGTTCATGCCCTCGTGGGTGACCGGTTGGGAGACGCGGACGAGTCCGGCTTCGACCAGATCGACGAGCAGGACGCGTACGACGGTCAGCGGCAGGTCCGCGTCGGCGGCGATCTCGGCGACCGGGCGCGGCTCGCGGCGTACCAGGTCGAGCAGCGAGCTGCGGGCATGGTCGAGCCGCGGCTCGGGACCCACCGGGTCGATGGCCGTGACCTGTGACATCAGGTCGATGGTGTGCTCGGAGGCGGGACGGGTCCGGCCCCGGGTGACGGTGTACGGCCGTACCAGGGGACCGGTCTCGTCCTCGTACCAGTGGTCGCTCACGGGTCAGGCGTCGGTGGCCTCGGCGGCCGAGCGGGTGGGAACGGCCATGTGCCGGCCCACTCGCCTGACCAGCAGCGCCATTTCATGGGCCAGCTGTCCGACGTCGGTCTCGATGTCGGAGAACACCGCGAGCCTGCTGCCGTCGCCGGCCGGGGTGATGAAGAGGAACGCGTTGTCGAGCATGACCATGGTCTGCCGTACCTTCCCGGCCTCGAAGCGGTCGCCCGCTTCCCTGGCGAGGCTGTGAAAGCCCGCGCAGACCGCGGAGAGATGCTCGATGTCCCTCCTGACCATGCCCCGGGACGCGCTGCTGACCAGGCCGTCGGCCGTCAGCAACACCGCCTGGCGCACGTGGTCGGTCCTGTCCAGCAGATCGTCCAGCAGCCAGCCGAGGCCCGACTGATCGCCGACGCTCTGATCCCCGACGCTCTCGTCGCCGGTGTTTTCGTCAGCCATCGTCGTCCGTCCCTTCATCTGTCGTGCGGGCGCGCGGCGCCGCGCTCGGGGACGCAGGGCCGACGGCATCGCCCTTGCGGCCGCGGTCGAGGCCTCGTTGGAAAGCTCCGAAGATCGAGCGCATCTCTTCCGGGGAGACGTCGCGCTCCGGGCCCTCGGCCGTGGTGGGGCGCGCCTCGCGGAGGGGGGCGGCGAGTGAGGCCTGGCGTACGCGAGTGGGCAGCGCGTAGGCCGGAGGCGCGTCCTCGGCAGGAGGCGCGTCCTCGGCAGGAGGCTCGGCCTGGGCGGGAGGCGCGTCCTCGGCTGACGGCTCGGCCTGGGCGGGAGGCGGGTCTGCCTCGGCGGGTGCGGCGGCGGGGTCCTCCGGGGCGCGGTCGTGCACCGGAGGGACGGACTCCAGCGCCCGGCGCGAGGGCAGCGCCCGCACCGGAGCGGGCTTCTCCTCCGCTTCCGAGCCACTCGGCCGGTCGGCCGGCTCGACGGGGGCGAGGATCGTGTGCGGCACAAGCACCACAGCCGTGGTGCCGCCGTACGGCGACCTGGTGAGGGTCACCCCGATGCCGTGCCGCTCGGCGAGCCTGCCGACGACGTACAGGCCGAGACGCTCGTCCTGCGCCGGGTCGAAGTCCCGCGGGTGCGCCAGCGTCCGGTGCGCCAGCGCCAGTTCGTCCGCGTCCATGCCGAGCCCGCGGTCGTCGATCTCCAGCACGAAACCGTTGCGGGCATGCCCGGTCCGCATGGTGACCTGGGTGTGCGGCGGGGAGAACACGGCCGCGTTCTCGACCAGTTCGGCGACCAGGTGCACCACGTCGGCCACCGCCTCCGCGCCGATGCCCACCGCGGGCATCGGCGGCACCACGACCCGGGTGTAGTCCTCGATCTCACCGACCGCCGCGGACACGATGTCGGCCACGGGCACCGGCTTGCGCCAACGGCGGCCGGGCGTGGCACCGGAGAGGATGATGAGCCCTTCCGCGTGACGCCGCATCCGGGTCGTCAGATGGTCGATCCGGAACAGGTCCTCCAGTGTGTCCGGATCGCTCGTACGCCGTTCCAGGGTGTCGACCAGTTTCGACTGTCGGTGGACCAGCGCCTGGTTGCGCCGGGCGATGTTGAGCAGGACGGAGAAGACGCCCCGGCGCAGGGTCGCCTGTTTGACGGCGGCCTCGACGGCCGCCAGACGGGCGGTGTTGAGCGCCTGGCCGACCTGGCCGATCTCGTCGAGCCCTCTGGCCTCGTCGCCGAAGTCGAGCGGCGGGGCGGCCGCGGCCGCGTCGACCTCCTCGCCCGCGCCGAGCCGTTCCATCACCTCGGGCAGCTGACGGGTGGCCAGCACATCGGCGGCGTCGCGCAGTTCCTCCAGTCGGCGCGAGATGCGCCGGCCACTGGCCACCGAGAACAAGATCGACAGGCCGACCGCGATCAGCCCGAGCACTCCGACGACCGCGGCCTTGATCATCTCGCCGTAGGCGAAGGCCCGGCCGCGGTCGGCGGTGTTGAGCGCCGCATCGGTGCACAGCAGCATGTACCGCTTGACCGCGCGGTCCGTCGTGGTCCGCCAGGAGTCGGCCGCCATGGCCTCGCCCGCGTCCGCCGCACCCGCCCGCAGCAGCGCGTCCTCCCCCGCGGTCAGCGCCCGGTACTCCTCGCTCCGCTCGAAGCCGGTGAACAGCCGCCGGGAGTCGTCCGGGAGGTCGGGGACATACGTACGGTGGAAGACCCGCCGGTCCTCGATGGTGGCGGTCAGCGTGTCGTACTGGCTGTCGGTGAGATTCCCCGCGGCGCGCGCCCCGGCGACCAGCGCGTCCTCCCGCGAGACGAACTCCCTTACGCGCACCAGCTCGACGACGACCTGCGCCTCACGGGCCAGCTGACCGGCCTGCAGGGCGGTGAGCGTGGACTGTACGTCGAAGGTCGGCTCGACCATGGCGGTGTACGCGCCGACCGCGCCGTCCCAGGAGATCGCCCGGGCCAGCACCCTCTCGCGCAGTTTCTCGAGCCCGTCGACGGCACCGTTCATCGCGTCGAGGGACTGCCGCTGCCGGGCGGAGAGATCCTCGCGCCGCTCCTGGTTCGCGATCGCGTCCCGCATGGCGCGCACGGCCCGGTCGGTCGAACGCTGCTGCTGGGTGAGCGCGGCGACGGCGGCCGGGGTGTCCTGCCGTCCCGCTCCCAGATACTCGGCGGAGATCCGGCGCTCGATCTGGATCTGGCCGACGGCGGTGTCGACCGGCGTGCCGAAACTCTCATACACACCCTGCACGCGGATCAGGGCCCGTAGGTCTCCGGTCACCGACACCATGGCGAAAGTCCACAGCACCATCAGAGCGATGACGGGTATGACCGTCAGGGTCACGATCCGGCCACGGATCGTGGGGCGGCGCAGTCGCCGACGCATGGTCTCCCCAGAGCAATAGGACAACTGACTACCGGTGGTTACCCACCGGTAGGGGCAGTCAAGCTACGCGACGTGGCATGGACAACGCAATGTTCCTGCAGGTAACTGAGCAGCGGTGACTGAACAGCACCCCGACCCGCGGAGGTTCGCGTGACCTGGCTCGATCCCAGCCCCTTTCTGCGCGGGGTGGCATGGCTGGACGACGGGCGGGCGGTGCGCGCCGACCCGGCGGATCTGGCCAGGCTGCCGTGGGACGCCGGCGAGCGCGCGGCGCTGCCCATCGGCGTACGGCTGGAGTTCACGGCCGAGGGCGCTCAGGCGGTCGAGATCCGCTACCGCGCCTCAGTGCCGGGTCCGACCGACGCGCTGCGGGAGATCGCCCACTGCTTCGCCCTGTGGCAGAGCGGCAGCCGTGTCTCCGAGACGATCGCCGGACCCGCCGAGGAGGCGATTGTCACCCTCCGCCTCCCGGCAGGCGCCGAGGGGCCGTTCACCATCCATCCGCCCGAAGCCCAGTGCCCCGTGATCCTGGGGCTGCGGGCCGTCGGCGGGTCCGTCGCGCCCGCCCCGCGGCAGCCGCGCTGGCTCGTCCACGGCGACTCCATCACCGAGGGCTGGTGGTCCACCCGCCCGGCCCACTCCTGGCCCGCCGTCGCCGGGCGTGTCCTCGGCCTGGACACGGTCAACCTCGGCTACGCCGGAGCTGCCCGCGGCGAACTGGCCACCGCAGAACAGCTCGCGGCACTCCCGGCCGACGCGATCACGCTCGCCTTCGGCACCAACTGCTGGACGGGGACCCCCTTTTCGGGTCCGCTGCTGTACGAGACGACGCGCGCGTTCATCGCGCTCGTACGCCAGGGGCACCCGCACACCCCGCTGCTGCTGGTCTCCCCCGTGCTGCGCCCCGACGCCGAGCAGACCCCCAACCGCCTCGGCGCCACGCTCGCCGAGCTGCGTACGGCGATGGAGGAGGCCGTCGTCGACCTCATGGACGGCGGCTCCGACTCCGGCCGCGGCCCGGGCCCCGGCGACACGCGGCTCGCGCTTCTGCCGGGACGCGATCTGATCGGACCCGGACAGCTGGCCGACGGCGTGCACCCCGACGACGAGGGCCATGCGGCACTGGCGGCCGCGGTCGCCGATGCGCTGCGTACGACACTCTCGTCATCCCGGTCGGTCGAGACGTAATGTGCACTGGCTGATAGAAGGGCGACAAGTGGGGTATGCGAGCCGTGATGAACGCAGAGCCGCACGTGGTGATTGATCAGTCGCCGCACAGAGACAGCGCGGGGGCCCGCCGGGCCGCCGCGGAATTCATGCTGCAGCACTGCCCCTGGGCCGACCTCGACGCGGTGCTGCTGGTCGTCTCCGAGCTGGTCGCCAACGCGGCCCGGCACACCGCGGGCTGGTGGCAGCTGCATCTGACGGCAGGGCAGGACACGCTGGTGGTGAAGATGGACGACTCCAGCCCGCTGCCTCCCGTGCCGCGCGAGCCCGACTTCACCGGCGGCGGCGGATTCGGCTGGCACATGGTGCTGAAGCTCGCGGGACGGGTGGAGGTCCGCCCGCTGCCGTACGGCAAGCGGGTCCAGGCGACCTGGATGCGGCCGGTCGCAGCGCCATCCCCCTGCTGACCCCGGACACACCCACAAGCGGCGTCCCGGCCGGCCGGGACGCCGCTTCTCCCGTGGGGGGATTGGGCTGGTGCTCCGTGTCAGGTCACTCCACGGCGAGCAGTCCCGCACGCAGCCGCGACGTGATGCGCGTCAGCAGCCGGGACACATGCATCTGCGAGACGCCCAGCTCCGCGCCGATCTCCGACTGGGTCATCTCCTCGCCGAAGCGCATCCGCAGGATGCGCCTGTCCCGGTCGTCGAGCTCCTCGATGAGCGGCTTGAGCGCCTGGACGTTCTCCGCGGTCTCCAGGTCGGCGTCGGGCGCGCCCAGCCGGTCGGACAGCGGCACCGGAGCGTGGTCGGAGGCGTCGTCCATCGGCATGTCGATCGAGCCTGCCGTATAGCCGTTGCTGGCGACGACGCCCTCGATGATCTCTTCCTCGTCGAGCCCGAGGTGTTCGGCGAGTTCGGCCGTGCTCGGCGCGCGGTCCAGTTCCTGGGAGAGCTCGTCGGTTGCCTTCGCCAGATCGATCCGCAACTCCTGCAGCCTGCGCGGCACATGCACGGCCCAGCTGGTGTCACGGAAGAACCGCTTGATCTCACCGATGATGTACGGAACGGCGAACGTCGCGAACTCCACCTCGCGGCTCAGCTCGAACCGGTCGATCGCCTTGATGAGGCCGATGGTGCCGACCTGGACGATGTCCTCCATCTGCTCGGCCCGGTTGCGGAACCGGCCTGCCGCGTACCTGACCAGCGCCAGGTTCAGCTCGATGAGCGTGTTGCGTACGTACTGGTGCTCGTACGTTCCCTCTTCCAGCGAAGCGAGCCGTACGAAGAAGACCTTCGAGATCTCGCGTGCGTCGCTGGGAGCCACCTCCCCAGGATTGGGCACATACGGAAGGTCCAGTTCCGCCATGTTCGGGCACCGTGTTCCAGGCTGTGTGAGTTCGGTCGTAACCGTGCTCGCCGTGGACACTTTGTCCTCCCCTGCTCGTGGTCAGTGCAGGGCGCGTATACCCCGGTTGTCGCCACACATGCCTGTCCCGGCGGGGAGTTGACGGGAAAGGCCGCGTCCGGCCGCCGCGGATCGCGGGGCCGGACGCTGATGGCTCGTACTAGTTCCAGCTGGCGTGCAGCGGCTTGCCCTCGGCGTAACCGGCGGCGCTCTGGACGCCGACGATCGCCTTCTCGGCGAACTCCTCGAGGGAGCCCGCGCCCGCGTAGGTGCAGGCGGAGCGTACGCCCGCGATGATCGAGTCGATCAGGTCCTCGACGCCGGGACGGGTCGGGTCGAGGAACATCCGCGAGGTGGAGATGCCCTCTTCGAACAGCGCCTTGCGGGCCCGGTCGTACGCCGACTCCTCGCTCGTACGGTTACGGACGGCACGCGCGGAGGCCATGCCGAAGGACTCCTTGTACAGACGCCCGTCGGCGGTCTGCTGGAGGTCGCCCGGGGACTCGTAGGTCCCGGCGAACCAGGAGCCGACCATGACGTTCGAGGCGCCGGCGGCGAGTGCCATGGCGACGTCGCGCGGGTGGCGGATACCGCCGTCGGCCCAGACGTGCTTGCCGAACTTCTTCGCCTCGGCGGCGCACTCCAGCACGGCCGAGAACTGCGGCCGGCCCACGCCGGTCATCATGCGGGTGGTGCACATGGCGCCTGGGCCCACACCGACCTTGATGATGTCCGCGCCGGCTTCGACGAGATCGCGCACGCCCTCGGCGGCCACGATGTTGCCCGCGACGATCGGCACCTGCGGGTCGAGCCCGCGGACCGCCTTGATCGCGCTGATCATCGACTCCTGGTGACCGTGCGCGGTGTCGACGACCAGGGTGTCGACGCCCGCGTCGAGGAGCTGCTTGGCCTTGCCCGCCACATTGCCGTTGATGCCGACGGCGGCGGCGATGCGCAGCCGGCCATCGGCGTCGACGGCGGGGGCGTAGAGGGTCGCGCGCAGGGCGCCCTTGCGGGTGAGGATGCCGGCGAGCCGGCCGTCCTTGTCCACGGCGGGGGCGTACCGGCGGTTGGCGTGGTCGAGCTTGTTGAAGGCGTCGCGCGGGTCGATGTCCGCGTCGAGCAGCAGCAGGTCCCTGGACATGACCTCGGACAGCTGGGTGAAGCGGTCGACCCCGGACAGGTCGGCGTCGGTGACGACACCGATGGGCCGGTGGTCCGCGTCGACGACGACACCGGCGTCGTGCGCCCGCTTCGGCAGCAGGGACAGCGCGTCGGCGACGGTCTGACCGGGGGCGAGCACGATCGGGGTGTCGAGGACGAGGTGGCGCGTCTTGACCCAGGAGATGACGTCGGTGACGACCTCGATCGGGATGTCCTGGGGGATGACGACGAGGCCACCGCGGCGGGCGAGCGTCTCGGCCATCCGGCGTCCCGCGATGGCGGTCATGTTCGCGACGACCAGCGGGATGGTGGTGCCGGAGCCGTCGCGCGAGGAGAGGTCCACGCCCTGACGGGAGCCGACGGCCGAGCGGCTCGGCACCATGAATACGTCGTCGTACGTCAGGTCGTACGGCGGCTTCAGGTCATTGAGGAAACGCACGTGCAGAACATCCCAGTCGATCGGAGTTGGCCCCCGGGCATTTCAGCCGGGGAAATCGCACGTACTTCATTGTCCCATGGCGACGAGAATGCGATGCCGGGAGAAAACTCCAGCTCACGGGGGTGCCGTCGAGCAGATCCTCCAAAATGATCCGCCCGGCGCCCCCGCCCACAACGTCTGCTGACGGCCCGCGCCGACTCGGCCGCCCGCGTCCTCGCTCAGTCGTCCGGGTCTGACCGGTCCAGCGCCGGTCGCTGTCCCGGCGGGGCCTTCAGCAGCTGGTCCGCCGCCGCCGTGTCCGTCACCAGGCTGGTCACAAGCCCGGAGCGCAGTACGGCCCCGATCGCCTCAGCCTTGCGCTGGCCGCCCGCGATCGCCACCACCTCCGGGATACGGCGCAGCCGGTCCGCCTCGACCGTGATGCACCGCTCGCCCAGGTCACGGCCGACCCGTCGGCCCTCCGCGTCGAAGAGGTGCGCCGACATCTCGGCGGCGACGCCGAGCGAGGCGTAGTGCGCGCGCTCCTCGTCGGTGAGCATGTCGTGCACGGTCGAGATGCCCGGCTCCCAGGAGCCGATGGAGACGGCCGCGACGGTGACCTTGTCGAAGTACTCGAAGGCGCGGGCGATGCCGGTCTGGCTGCGCAGCGCCGCGGCGGTCGCCGGGTCGGGCAGCAGCATCGGGGCGTAGATGGGGTGGGCCTCGCCGCCGGAGACCTGGGCGGCGCGCCGGACCGCCTCGACCGAGCCGCGCTCGGCGGTCCCCGCGTCGTACACGCCGGTGAGCTGCACGACCGTGCACGGCGGCAGCCGGTCGAGCGCGGCGGCCATGTGGATGGTGGACCGGCCCCAGGCCAGCCCCAGCACATCGCCCTCGTTCACGAGCTCGCCGAGCAGATCGGCGGCCACTTCGCCGAGGTTCTCCGGGTCGGGCGACTCGTCGGCACCCTCCGCGGGGGATTCGACAACGACCGCGTGCCGCAGTCCGTAGCGTGCGCGGAGCGCGTCGGAGCGCTCGGCGTCCAGTTCCGCGGGTACGCGGATCTCGATCCGTACGAGATCACGCTCGAGCGCCGTCTCCAGGACCCGCGCGACCTTGAAGCGGCTGACGCCGAACTCCTCCGCGATCTGGATCTTGGATTTGCCCTCGAGGTAGAAGCGGCGGGCCATGGCCGCCGCCTGCACCAGCTCCGCGGGTCCCATCCGCATGGCTGACCGGCCCGTCGACACCGCGATCTCCTCACTGCTGTACACACTCCGGATCCGTCATCCTGTCAGATCCGGCGGTTCTTGATCTGCCCTGATGGGCTGAGTTCACTTGCTTGTGGCTCAGTGGTCGCACGCCCAGGCCGCCGAGGCCAGGGTCTGCTGCGCCTTCGTACGCAACGCACGCACCGCCTGTGCCGGGTTCTGGGCGCCGTAGACCGCCGAGCCGGCGACGAACACATCCGCGCCGGCCTCGGCGCACCGCTCGATCGTGGAATCCGAGACGCCGCCGTCGACCTGCAGCCACAGCTCCAGACCGTGCTTGGCGATGAGCTCCCGGGTACGGCGGATCTTCGGCAGCATGATGTCGAGGAAGGCCTGGCCGCCGAAGCCCGGCTCCACGGTCATGATCAGCAGCATGTCGAGCTCGGGGAGCAGGTCCTCGTACGGCTCGATCGCGGTGGCGGGCTTGAGCGCCATCGAGGCACGGGCGCCCTTGGACCGGATCTCGCGCGCCAGCCGTACGGGCGCGGCCGCGGCCTCGACATGGAAGGTGACGGATCCGGCCCCCGCTTCGACGTACTGCGGGGCCCAGCGATCGGGGTCATCGATCATCAGATGGCAGTCCAGCGGGGTGTCCGTCGCGCGGCTGAGGGATTCCACGATCGGCACGCCCAGGGTGAGGTTGGGCACGAAGTGGTTGTCCATCACGTCGACATGGAGCCAGTCGGCGCCCTCGACTGCCCTGGCCTCCTCCGCCAGGCGGGAGAAGTCGGCGGAAAGAATACTTGGATTGATCTGAACGGCCATGTGCCAAGCCTGCCACGTTCCGGGGCTCTTCCCCTCCCCGGTCTGTCTCTCGGTACGGACCAAGGGCTCCCGGGATCAGTACAGTCCGTGCAATCCTGGCGATTCGGCCCGTCGCGAGGGGCTATTGGGGGGCGTCATGCCGGACGCACAGGAGCTTCAGCCACCACCAAGGCAACGCGTCGCCCATCTGGTCTGCGGGCGGCGCAGCAAGTGGGTTGTGGTGGTGCTGTGGCTGGCGGTGATGGTGCTCGCCTTCCCCCCTGGCACAGAGGCTCACCGACGCCCAGGACAACGACGCCTCGTCCTGGCTGCCCGGCAGCGCGGAGTCCACTCAAGTCCTGCAGGAATCCGAGGGGTTCAGGCCTGAGGTCATCCCGGCGATCGTCGTGTACGCAC
The DNA here is from genome assembly GCF_044389785.1 of Streptomyces sp. NPDC019443. Lineage (NCBI taxonomy): Bacteria > Bacillati > Actinomycetota > Actinomycetes > Kitasatosporales > Streptomycetaceae > Streptomyces > Streptomyces sp. NPDC019443. Next base: position 91,672 of record NZ_JBIRYJ010000014.1, on the reverse strand, counting down.
GCGGGAGCGGCCTGACCGCGGCCGATCAAAAGCTCATCGCCGACGACATCGCGACCATCAAGGAGCTGCGGGAGCACGGGGTGCGCGGCGATGAAGTCCGCGGTCCGGTGCCGGACCGTCCCGACAACCCGCGGGCCGCCCAGGTCTTCGTACCGATCACGATGGACGAGGAGGGCTGGGAGCGGATCGCGCCCGCCGTCGACTCCATCCGCGACGAGACCGGCACCGGCAAGGCAGGCCTCGCGGTGCACATCACCGGGCCCGGCGGCACCTCGGCCGACGTCTACAAGGCCTTCGAAGGCATCGACTCCACTCTGCTGCTCTCGGCGCTCGGTGTCGTGATCGTGATGCTGCTGTTCACCTACCGCAGTCCCACCCTGCTGATGGTCCCGGTGATCTCGGTGGTCGGCGCGCTTGCCGCCGCGCAGGCGCTGATCTATCTGCTGGCCGAGCACGCCGATCTCACGGTCAACGGGCAGAGCGCGGGCATCTTGACGGTCCTCGTCTTCGGCGCGGGGACGGACTATGCCCTCTTGCTGGTCGCCCGCTACCGCGAGGAGCTGCGCCGCCACGAGGAGCGGCACGAGGCGATGGCCCTGGCGCTGCACCGTGCGGGCCCCGCGGTGCTGGCCAGCGGCGCCACCGTGGTGCTGGGCATGCTGGTCCTGCTGGCCGCGGAGATGAACTCCACCAGCGGGCTCGGACCCGTCGCCGCCATCGGCGTCGCGGTCGCCCTGCTGGCCATGCTGACGCTGTTCCCCGCGCTGCTGGTGATCTTCGGGCGCTGGATCTTCTGGCCCGCCGTCCCGCACTTCGGCTCACCCGAGCCGACCGTGCGTGGCTTCTGGGCCCGTACGGGAGGGCGCATCGCCCGCCGCCCGCGCGCGATCTGGGCCGCCACCGCGATCGTCCTCGCCGCCGTCTCCCTCGGCCTGATGCAGCTGCGGGCCGAGGGCATCAGCAACGCCGACTCCTTCACCGAGAAGCCCGATTCGATCGTCGGGCAGGAGGTCCAGAGCCGGTACTTCCCGGCGGGCAGCGGGGATCCGCTTGTGATCGTCAGCAATGCGGAGCAGGCCCGGCAGGTCGGCGAGACCGTCGCGGCGACCCGTGGTGTGGTGCCGCGGTCCATCGCCGTTCCGCCCGGCACCAAACCGGTGCACGACGGCCGAGTGCTGATCGAGGCGACCATGACGGATCCCGCGGACAGCGCGGCCGCCAAGGAGACGGTCGAGCGTGTACGGGATGCGGTGCACGCGGTTCCGGACGCCGACGCGCGAGTGGGCGGCGGCACGGCCGCTCTGCTCGACATGGACGCCGCGACCACCCACGACAACTACCTGATCATCCCGCTGGTACTGGCGATGGTGCTGCTGGTGCTCACAGTGCTGCTGCGGTCCGTGATCGCCCCGCTACTGCTGATCGGCACCGTCGTGCTGTCCTTCGCGGCGGCCCTTGGCCTGAGCGCGCTCGCGTTCCGGTACCTCTTCGACTACGCGGGCGAGACGACGGACTTCCCGCTCTTCGTCTTCGTCTTTCTGGTGGCGCTGGGCATCGACTACAACATCTTCCTGTCCACCCGGATCCGCGAGGAGGCCGGCCGCCAGGGCACCAGAGCGGGCGTGCTGACCGGCCTGGCGGCGACCGGCGCGGTCATCACCTCGGCGGGCCTGGTCCTCGCGGGCACGTTCGCGGCACTCGGCACACTGCCCATGGTCGCCTTCGCGGAGATCGGCTTCGCGGTGGCGCTCGGCGTGCTGCTCGACACCTTTGTCGTACGGTCCGTGCTGGTGACGGCGCTGTTCCTGGACGTGGGACCGAAGGTGTGGTGGCCGAGCAGGCTGGCCCGCGAGGACGGGCCGCAGCAGCAGGGCGCCCCGCCGGAGCGGGCGCCTGCGGCGGGCGACATGAGGGGCGGCACGCCGGCGGACGGCTGAGCCGCGCGCCTCGAGATGAGCGCCTCAAGATGTACGCGGAGTGAGCCGCGCACCTCACACCGCGCGCCTCACATTTGGGTTCGCGTCTCCGCTGTCCCGTCCCAAGGCTGACCGCGCAGCCCGCGCCCGCCCGGCGTCCACTGACACGCTCCACCGCCGCATGGTGACCGCGGAAGAGGCCTGATGAAGGGAAGTCCTCCGCCTGAGCAGCGCCATAACAAGAGAATCACATCGGCTCGTCCCCTCTGCTCGCTTCGGTGGACGCCATCTAGAGTCACGCCAGCCGCCGCGCCAGCGGACCGATCTTCGGCCCTGACAACGCGGTCGGCGCCTCGAAGGGGAAAGGACCGATCGTGCGCAACCGTTCTCTCATAGCTGTCACCGCCGCGCTCGCCGCCGGAGCACTCTCGCTCACGGCGTGCGGCTCCCGTGACGCAGGCAAGGCCGACGACGCCTCCGGCGGCGGCTCCACAGTCGTCACCATCGGTTTCGACGCGCCGTTGACCGGGGAGCTGTCCGCTCTCGGCCTCGGCATGAAGAACTCGGTCGACCTCGCCATCAACCAGGCCAACAAGAACAAGGAAGTGCCGGGCGTCACCTTCAAGATCGAGGCTCTCGACGACCAGGCACAGCCCTCCTCCGGCCAGCAGAACGCCACCAAGCTCGTCGCCGACAAGAGCGTCCTCGGAGTCGTGGGCCCGCTGAACTCCTCCGTGGCCCAGTCCATGCAGAAGGTCTTCGACGCCGCCCAGGTTCCCGAGGTCTCGGTGAACACCAACCCCGCCCTCACCCAGGGCGACAAGTGGAACACGGGCGAGAAGGCCCGGCCGTTCAAGACGTACTTCCGGACCGCGACCACGGACGCCATCCAGGGCCCGTTCGCCGCCGAGTACCTGTACAACACGGCCAAGAAGAAGAAGGTCTTCGTCGTCGACGACAAGAAGACCTACGGCGCCGGCCTGGCCGCGACCTTCTCCGCCCACTTCAAGAAGCTCGGCGGCGCGGTCGTCGGCACCGAGCACGTCAACCCGGAGACCAAGGACTTCGGCTCCGTGGCCACCAAGATCAAGAGCTCGGGGGCGGACGTCGTCTACTACGGCGGTGAGTACCCGGTAGCCGGCCCGCTCAGCGCGCAGGTCAAGAAGTCGGGCGCCGCGATCCCGCTCATCGGCGGCGACGCGATCTACAGCGACGAGTACCTCAAGCTCACCGGCGCCCGCGGCGACGGCGATATGGCCACGTCCGTCGGCGCGCCCGTCGAGGACCTGCCCTCCGCCAAGAAGTTCATCGCGGACTACAAGGCGGCCGGGTACAAGGAGGCGTACGGAGCCTACGGTGGCTTCTCCTATGACTCGGCCTGGGCGATCATCCAGGCGGTGAAGGCGGTGGCAAAGGACGGCAAGCTGCCCTCCGACGCCCGCGCCAAGGTCACCGAGGCCGTGCAGAAGGTCTCCTTCGACGGCGTCATGGGCAAGGTCTCCTTCGACGAATACGGGGACGCCACCAACAAGCAGCTCACCGTCTACAAGGTCACGGGCGGTGCCTGGCGGGCGGAGACCACCGGCACGTTCGGAGGCTGACCGACGGGTCGCACGGCGGTACGAGGGCCGGGCTGCTCCCTTCTGTACGGAGGGAGCAGCCCGGCCCCGTCGCTGCTCTGTCCTTGCCACTGGGCGTCCGAGCCACGGGGTGCCGGCGGCTGGGGGCGATCCGGGCGTGGGCGCGGGCCGTCGTGGTGCATCGCCTTGCGCTGGGAGGGGCGGAGCGGATAGGTCACCGGATCTGTCACGGAGGCGGAGAACCGTGGTGTGATGGCGCCGTGGGCCGCGCTGCTGAAGAGTCCAACCGCCGCATGCTCCGGGCACGGGATGCGATGGACCGCGGCTACGCGCAGCCGCTGGACGTCCCGGCGCTGGCCCGGGTCGCCCATGTGTCGCAGGCGCACTTCACGCGTACCTTCCGGGCCACGTTCGGCGAGACGCCGCACCGCTACCTGCAGCGCCGCCGTGTCGAGCGGGCGATGTTCCTGCTGCGGGAGACCGACCGCAGTGTGACGGACATCTGCTTCGAGGTCGGCTTCGGCAGTCCGGGAACCTTCAGCCGTACGTTCCGCGACATCGTCGGCCGGTCACCGAGGACGTACCGCAAGGAGGCGGTGGCCACGGGCGTACCGACGTGCTTCACGATGGCGTGGACGCGGCCGAGCGCCTGACCGTCCGCACTGCCCGTACCGTCCGTCGTCTGAGCAGTTTCGGATAAGTTTTCGTCCGGCTTGCCCGGTAGCGTGATGCACATGTTCACCGCAATCACGCACTCGCAGATCTACGTCCTCGACCAGGACGAGGCCCTCGACTTCTACGTCGGCAAGCTTGGCCTGGAGGTCAACGCCGACGTCGACCTGGGCTTCATGCGCTGGCTGACCGTGAGCGTTCCCGGCCGCCCGGAGCGCCAGATCCTGCTGGAGAAGCCGGGCGGTCCGGCGATGTCCGAGGAGACGGCGCAGCAGGTCCGCGAGCTGGTGACCAAGGGCGTGATGGGTGGCCATCTCATCTTCAGCACGGACGACTGCCGCAAGACGTACGAGACGCTGCTGGGCCGGGGCGTGGAGTTCACCCAGGAACCCACCGATCGTCCGTACGGAACCGACTGCGGCCTGCGCGACCCCTTCGGCAACAGCATCCGCTTCACCCAGCCGAAGGCCTGAGGACTGTCCGACGGGTTACGAGCGGAGCCGGAGCCGCATCGGGTCTCGCCACGGGATGCCGGTCCGCCGGCGGAAGAGAATGCCGTTGACGACCGAACGGTGATCCCTCCAACGCCCGCCCTGTCCGACGTTCTGCGGCAGGAGCTGAACTTGTCCGTCGACCTGTCGGCGAACGTTCTGGCAAGTTCCAGCCGATCCTTCGACATGATGTGCACCGCGAACTTCCGGCATGCGGTGAATGAGGGGGAGGAGCGGGAGGACCGTCCGATGTTCACAGTCAGCGAAGGAGGAGCTGCGCTGTAGGAGGACAGTGAGGTGACCAGCAGTCCACAGGGTTCACCGGTGTCCGTCGCCGTCGTCACTACGGCGACGCCTGAGACGAGTCGGGACATGGCCTCCTGGAAGGTTGTGAAGGACGATGAAGCGGTGCTGTCGGCGCGCGTCATCCTCATTGTTGCGCCACTACCGCTGACGGTGTATGCCGCAGCATTGAGAGAACGCGATGGGCATGCCGGAAGTCGTTCTCGGTATGGACCTGGGAGAGCAGGATGGTCCTGATTCCGAGGGGCCAGATAGCGCGCGAGGTACTCGGCGACTCTTTCGTAGCTGCCCACCAGCAGCGGCGCCGCGGCCTTGGCGCTGCGGTAGAGGCCGGTCCAGTAGACGCCGTCGTAAAGGTCACCGTCCGTGGCCAGGACGGCCATCCGCCGGCTCCAGTCGGACTCGGAGTTCCGTCTGAGACCCGTCTCGATGTACGCCGCTCTGTCCCCGGGATACAGGGACCGTGCGGAGTCCCACGCCTCCTCATCCGTAGGCCAGGCCAACAACCCGAATCTGACGCCGAGTTCAAGGCCCCGGTCGCTGCACTCGGTGAAGTCCTTGGTGAACATGTCCACCGGTTCGGGATGGGTCACCGAGACGCCACCCACCTGGAGCGCGACGCCCCGGCCGCTGGCTGAGGAGCCGGCGACAAGGACTCGTGGAAGGTACGCGCCGTCGACGCGGGAGAAGATCTGCAGTCTGCGATACCGGTAGTAGCGGCCCTCATGGTCCAAGGGCTCGCTGGAGCGCAGCAGTCGGTTGACCACGCTCAGGTACTCGCGAGCACGGTCGTAGCGGTCGTCGTGGGGAGTGGTGTCGCCCACCTGGTCCAGCTCCCCCTTGGACGAGCCAATAATCAGGTTGAGGTCGAGACGGCGGCCGTACAGTTCCGTGAGGCTGTGGATCGCCTTTGCCGCGGAGAACGGCGGTGTGGCGTAAGGCTGGACGGCTACGAGGGGAACGAGCCGCGAGGTCTGCTGCAACATCACCGCCGCCATGTTCGCGCTGGTGCCCGACGGTCTCCGACGTCGTGGTGCCACACCCGCGGGGAGGGCATCGACCGGTCGCGGCGCGTGTGTACCGACTATCGTGCAACCGTGACCGGTTCTGCGCAGCGTCCACTACTCTTCCTCGATGTCGACGGACCACTGATTCCGTTCGGGGCGACGCCGAAACAGCATCCGGACGGGTATCCGACGTATCAGACGAGCGGCGAGCGATGGGGGGCCGTCGCGAATCCGCTGCTGGCCAGGATCAATCCCGAGCACGGGCCTCGATTGGCGGCGCTGCCGTGCGATCTGGTGTGGGCCACGACATGGATGTCCGACGCGAACGAGTGCATCGCCCCGCGGATCGGCCTGCCGGAGCTGCCCGTGGTGATCTGGCCGGAGTCGTCCGACGAGGATGAGCGGGGCGGTCTCCATTGGAAGACCCGCGCTCTCCTCGGCTGGGCAGACGGACGCTCATTCGCCTGGGTCGACGATGAGATCTCCGAAGCCGATCGGGCCTGGATAGCCGCACACCACCAAGAACGGGCCCTTCTTCATCGAGTCGACCCCCGCCAAGGCCTCACAGACACGGACTTCGCCGCTCTCGACGAGTGGCTGCGAGCGCGCTAGCCACGGTCCGGAGCCGGTCCGCGTGCTCTGGCCCGAGGGCGTGAGGCGAGACCGACGCTCCCGCGCCCGGGAGGGGTGGAACCGGATACCCGCGCGCGGGCCGTGCCGAGACAGCCTTGACGATCTGCTGTCAGTGGCGTGCCGGACCGCCGCGGGGACCGCCGCCTCAGGCCGTACGACGCAGCAGTGCCAGATACATCGCGTCCGTGCCGTGCAGATGCGGCCACAGCTGTACATCGGGACCGTCGCCCAGCGCAGGCACGCCCGGCATCAGAGGCCTCGCGTCCACCCACTCGGCCTCGGCGGCCGGGCCGCCGCGTCCCTTCAGCACGTCCTCGACGACCACCCGGGTCTCGGCGAGATGCGGCGAGCAGGTCGCGTAGCCGACCACTCCCCCGATCCGTACGGCCGTCAACGCCTCGCGCAGCAACGCGCGTTGGAGCGGCGCGAAGCCTTCCAGGTCCTCGGGACGCCGCCGCCAGCGGGCCTCCGGACGCCGTCGTAGCGCGCCGAGGCCCGAGCACGGGACATCGACGAGCACACGGTCGAAGGAACCCGGCCGCCACGGCGGACGCGTGCCGTCCGCGGCGATGACCTGGTACGGGCCGGGGTTGCCCGCCAGCGCCCGCTCGACCAGCCGGGCGCGGTGCGGCTGCTTCTCGGAGGCCAGCAGGGACGCGCCCCGGCCCGCGGCGAGCGCGGCCAGCAGCGCGGCCTTGCCGCCGGGGCCTGCGCAGCCGTCGAGCCACCGCTCGTCGGGGCCGTCCAGCGGCGCGTCGGCCAGCGCGATCGCGACGAGCTGACTGCCCTCGTCCTGGACGCCGGCCCGCCCCTCCCGTACGGCTTCGATGGCGCCGGGCTCGCCGCCCTCGGCCAGCCGCACGGCATACGGCGACCAGCGCCCGGGCAGCCCGGACTCCTCGCCCACCGCATCGAGCAGTTCAGCGGCCGTGGAGCGGCCCGGCCGGGCGACGAGCGTCACCTCGGGCCGCTCGTTGTCGGCCTCCAGCAGGTCCTCGATCCCGGCGCGCCCGCCGCCCAGCGAGTCCCACAGCGCGGAGACAACCCACCGCGGATGCGAGTGCACGACGGCCAGATGGTCCTCGGCGTCCTCGTCGTACGGCGGAGCGACCCGCTCCAGCCAGGCGTCCAGGTCGTCCTGCGCGATCTTGCGCAGGACGGCGTTGACGAACTTCGCCCGCCCGTCGCCGAGCACCACCCGCGCCAGCTCCACGCTCGCCGACACCGCGGCGTGGGACGGGATCCGCGTCCCGAGCAACTGGTGCGCACCGAGCGCCAGCACATCGAGCACCGGCGGGTCGACCTCGCGCAGCGGCCGGTCGATGCACGTCGCGATGATCGCGTCGTACGTGCCCTGGCGGCGCAGCGTCCCGTACACCAGCTCGGTGGCGAGCGCCGCGTCGCGGCCGTCGAAGTCGTCCTTCTCGCGGGCCTTCTTCAGCAGGGGCGGCAGTACGAGATTGGCGTACGCGTCCCTCTCGTCGACGGCCCGCAGCGCCTCGAAGGCCAGGATCCGCACGGGATCCTTCTTGGGGCGGCGGTACGGCTTGGGGGGACGGCGACGTGCCTGCTCGTTCAAAGGTGCTCCGCTGTTGCTGTGTCTTCCCGGGGACACCCCCGGACCCGGCCGGAGGGCAGGCCCGCGGGGCCGGCCGGCCCGGTATCGCGAGGTGAACCTCAGTGAAAGGGTCGAACCCTCTCAGCCTACGTCCGTGCCGCCCACCCGCTCGCCCGGGGCGATGCGCACCCCGCGCGCCCAGTCGGCGGCGCGCATCGGCTTCTTGCCCTGCGGCTGGACCCAGAGCAGCTCGACGGCGTGCGATCCGGTTCCGACGTAGACGTTGTTCTTTCCGACGGAGAGCTCGCCGGGCGCGAGGCCCGTACGGTCGGGCAGCAGCGCCGCCTGGATCAGCTTGAGCCGTTCCCCTCGGAAGACCGTCCACGCGCCCGGCGCGGGGGTGCAGCCGCGGACGACGCGGTCGACGCGGAGTGCCGGAGCCTTCCAGTCCACATGCGCGTCCTCAACGGTGATCTTCGGCGCGAGCGAGACGCCCTCGGCCGGCTGCGGCACGGCCTTCAGGGTGCCGTCCTCGATACCGTCCATGGTCGCGACAAGCAGTCCGGAGCCGGCGAAGGCAAGCCGGGTGAGCAGGTCACCGCTGGTGTCGGTGGGCCGTACATGCTCGGTGATCACGCCGTACACCGGACCTGAGTCGAGGCCTTCCTCGATCTGGAAGGTCGCGGCGCCCGTCATCTCGTCCCCGGCGAGGATGGCGTGCTGGACCGGTGCGGCGCCGCGCCAGGCTGGCAGCAGCGAGAAGTGCAGATTGACCCAGCCGTGCCGGGGCACGTCCAGGGCCACCTTGGGCAGCAGCGCGCCGTAGGCGACGACCGGGCAGCAGTCGGGCGCGATCTCGCGCAGCCGCGACAGAAAGTCCTCGTCCCGCGGCTTGGCCGGCTTGAGCACCTCGATCCCGGCTTCCTCGGCGCGCTGGGCGACCGGGCTGGCCACCAGGTGGCGGCCGCGTCCGGCGGGTGCGTCGGGCCGGGTGACGACGGCGGCGACTTCATGCCGGTCGGAGGCGATCAGTGCGTCCAGGGAGGGTACGGCGACCTCGGGGGTGCCTGCGAAGACGAGCTTCATCGGTGGCTGACTGCCTCTCAGGCTGGTATGTGCAGATAGCTGGTGGTGCGTACGGTGACGAGCAGCGCACCAGTCTATGGGCCCGGGGTCAGGGGGCGTACGGAGGACCGTGCGCCCCGCGCATATGTGCATACGCCCCCGAAGCGTGACCACATCGCCAGGTAGAGCGTTGGTCAAGAGAGATTGACCGAAACGGGCCGCCCCGGATGCGGCCCGACCCCTTTTCAACGCCGGTTCGAGAGGCTTGTCAATGGCCGACCACGCAACCCACGACGCTCAAGCCCGAGCAAGCCTGCATCTGTTGGTGCGGGACATCGAGCGGGTCCGCCGGCAGGTGGACGCATTGCGCACGCTCACCGCCCAGCTGGGAAATGTCTACCGCCCGCGCCGATCCGGCCCGTCCACGGGCTTCGTCGTCTACGGCAGGGCCCCGGCCCCGACCGTCCGTCTTGCGCAGGAGCTGCGGGACAGCGTCGAGACACTGGTGACCGCGGCGGTGGACTTCGACCGCTCGCTGGGCTTCTCGTGGGACGCGGTGGGCTCGGCGCTCGGGGTGACCAAGCAGGCGGTCCACCGCCGTTACGGCGCGCGACGGGCCACGCAGCAGACGGGCCCGGCGGACATGGACCATGCCGCGGACCCGGCACCGACCCGCACCGTGCCGATGGGCTCGGGCCTGCCGGCCGTCCCCGCCGCCCGCGCGATGCCGCCGCAGCCGGCGGTCACCGCCCAATCCCTCCGCGAGGAAGCCCGCCCGAGCGCCTTCCCCGGCCCGCGCAACGGCTGACCTGCCCCTGGCTGCCCCTGCCCTTGACGGGTGGGGGCAGTCGTCCGCTGTACGGGGGGGCGGGGCGACAGCGCAACGTGCGGCCCGGCCCTGTCCCCATCCCCTAAGCGTCCCGTCAGCATCCCCTCAGCCGATGTCCGGCGGGTCGATCCTGATCCGTACCGGCTCGGTGCCCCCGCGGGCCAGCCGGGCCGCCTGTGCCGACTTCAGCGCGGCCGCCAGCGCCGCTCCGCTGCCTGGCGGCACCCTCAGCAGGGCCCGCTCCCACACCTCGCCCACCGGGGGGTCACCCGGCCGCCGTGGTCTGCCCGGATCGGTGGCCCGCAGCGGCACCGGGCCCAACAGCTCCGCGTCGCCGGGCAGTTCGGCCGACGCCACAAACGCGGCTATCGCCTCCGCAGGGCCCGACACCGACGCCATCCGGGAGACCGGCGGGAACCCCAGCTGCGCCCGCTCGCCCAACTCGCGCTGCGCGTGCCCGACCGGGTCCCAGCGCACCAGCGCCTGGACCGACCGCAGTGTCGGCTCGGCGACGATCACCACCGTGCCGCCCTCGCCCTGCCCGCGCACCAGCGATGCGGCGTCCATCCAGCGCCGCAGCGCGTCCTCGCCCGCCCGCAGGTCGGGCCGCCCCACCATCGCCCAGCCGTCGAGCAGCAGCGCCGCCGCGTATCCACCGTCGGCGACGGGCTCCGCGCCCGGCGTGCTCACCACCAGCGCGGGCCGCCCCGGCACGGTGTCCAGCACATGGTCGCGGCCCGATGTGCGCACCTGGACCGCTGGGAAGGCCCGGCCGAGCTCCTCCGCCGTACGCCGCGCGCCCACGATCTGGGCGCGCAGTCTCGTACTCCCGCACGCGACGCAGTGCCAGTCCACCGCACCGCGCCCGCACCACCCACAGGTCAGATCCCTTTGGTCGGGCGCCTCCAGCGGCCCGGAACAGTGCCGACACCGCGCGGGCGTGCGGCACCGCTCGCACGCGAGTCTGGGCACATAGCCCCGCCTGGGCACCTGTACCAGCACCGGTCCACTCTTCAGCCCGTCGCGGACGGTCTGCCAGGCCAGACTCGGCAGCCGCGCCGCCCGCGCCGCCTCGTCTCGCGCCAGCTCCCCGTCCCCGATCGTACGCACCAGGGGCGCGGCGCTGCGTACCTGCTCACGGTCGGCGATCAGCGGCAGGGCCCAGCCGCTCTCCACCAGCTGGGCCGCCTCCACCGTGCAGCTCGTGCTCCCCAGCAGGAAGCCGCACTTGTCGTGCGTGGCCCGCAGCTCGAGGACTTCGCGCACATGCGGGAACGGTGCGTTCTCATCGCTGTGGCTGGAGTCGCCGTCGTCCCAGACGGCGACCAGCCCGAGATCCTGTACGGGAGCGAACATCGCGGCCCTCGTCCCAACGACGGCCCGCACCGACCCGCGCCGCACGGCGAGCCACTGCCGGTACCGCTTTTCGGGCCCGGACTCGGCGGTCAGCACCGCATGCCGGCCCTCCCCCAGCAGCGCGGTGAGCGCGGCATCGACCCGCGCCGCACGCCGCCCGTCCGGGACGACGACCAGCGCACCCCGCCCCGAGGCGAGCGTCGCCGCGACGGCCCGCGCCAGTTCGTCCGGCCACTGCGGTCCGGGCAGCGCGGTCCACACGGCCCGCGGCGCACCCCCGGTCGCGAGCGCCTCCACAAACGCCGCCCCGCGGCCGTACCGCCCCCAGCTCCCGGCGTCCGGCGCGGCGGGCGGCGGCAGCGGCTCCGGCGAGGGCTTCGACTCGGCACGGCCGTTCCTGGGCGGGATGGCGAGCTGCAGCACATCCGCCAGGCTGCCGGCATACCGATCGGCGACCGCGCGCGCGAGGGCCAGCATCTCCGGGCTGAGCACCGGCTCGGGCGAGACGACATAGGCGAGCGCGGCGAGCGCTCCCCCGTAGTCCGTCTCGGCACGCCGCTCGATGAGAAACCCGTCGATCAGGCCGCCCCCTTCTCGCCGCCCTTCCCGCACCCGGTGCCCCCCGGCCCCGAACCGCACCCGCACCCGCACCCCGGGCTGCGCGTCCGCGTCCAGCTCCTCGGGCACGGCGTAGTCGAAATACTGGTCGAGATGGAGCACGCCCTTGTTGACCATCACCCGCGCGACGGGCAGCTCCTTGGCCAGCGCGGCCCCTCGCCAGGTCCGCGGCTTGGCCTTCGGGACCTTGGCCTTGCGGACGGCCTCGCGGATGAGAGCAAGCTGCTCCGGCCCACCGGCGGCGGGCTTCTCGGGCTGCTTGTCGTCGCTGCTCACAGCCAAATTCCTACCAGACGCCACTGACAGCACGGCGGCCCCGGACCTTGCCGGTCCGGGGCCGCCGTGCGCGTGCAGTGCTTACAGACCCACAGCCTTGCGCAGCGCGTCCACGCGGTCCGTGCGCTCCCACGTGAAGTCCGGCAGCTCGCGGCCGAAGTGGCCGTACGCCGCCGTCTGCGCGTAGATCGGCCGCAGCAGATCCAGGTCGCGGATGATGGCCGCCGGGCGCAGGTCGAAGACCTCTCCGATGGCCTGCTCGATCTTGTCCACGTCGATCGTGGCGGTACCGAAGGTCTCGACGAAGAGGCCGACCGGCTCGGCCTTGCCGATCGCGTAGGCGACCTGGACCTCGCAGCGCGCCGCGAGGCCGGCGGCCACGACGTTCTTCGCGACCCAGCGCATCGCGTACGCCGCCGAGCGGTCCACCTTGGACGGGTCCTTGCCGGAGAACGCGCCGCCGCCGTGGCGGGCCATGCCGCCGTAGGTGTCGATGATGATCTTGCGGCCGGTGAGGCCGGCGTCGCCCATCGGGCCGCCGATCTCGAACCGTCCGGTCGGGTTGACCAGCAGACGGTAGCCGTCGGTGTCCAGCTTGATGCCGTCGTCCACCAGCTGCTTCAGCACGTGCTCGACGACGAACTCGCGGATGTCGGGAGCGAGCAGCGAGTCCAGGTCGATGTCCGAGGCGTGCTGCGAGGAGACCACGACGGTGTCGAGGCGGACGGCCTTGTCGCCGTCGTACTCGATGGTGACCTGGGTCTTGCCGTCGGGACGCAGGTAGGGGATGGTCCCGTTCTTGCGGACCTCGGAGAGGCGGCGGGAGAGCCGGTGCGCCAGGTGGATCGGCAGCGGCATCAGCTCGGGTGTCTCGTCGGTGGCGTAGCCGAACATCAGGCCCTGGTCGCCGGCGCCCTGCTTGTCGAGCTCGTCGCCTTCTTCACCTGTGGCGGACCCCTCGACGCGCTTCTCGTACGCGGTGTCGACGCCCTGCGCGATGTCCGGCGACTGCGCGCCGATGGAGACCGAGACGCCGCAGGAAGCGCCGTCGAAGCCCTTCTTCGAGGAGTCGTAGCCGATCTCGAGGACCTTGTTGCGAACGAGCGTGGGGATGTCCGCGTACGCCTTGGTGGTCACCTCGCCGGCGACGTGCACCAGGCCGGTGGTGATCAAGGTCTCCACGGCGACCCGGGAGGTCGGGTCCTCCCGCAGAAGGGCGTCGAGGATCGTGTCGCTGATCTGGTCAGCGATCTTGTCGGGGTGACCCTCGGTCACAGACTCCGAGGTGAACAGACGACGGGACACAATGCTCCCTGGGGTTGCAGCGGCTGCTGGCTGATCATTGGCGGACCGGCCGGGGGCTGCGCCTCGCGACGGTCCATGAGCAGTTTATCCGTCACCCTCCGCCGCCGGTCCACCCGTCTCGCTCCGTGGGAGCTCTACGACCAGGACTGCGGTCCGGTACGGCAGGGCGATAGACCCCGATCCTAGGGTGATACGTCGGATTTCACGTGATTTCGACCACTCGTCGCGGCGAAACCAAGAATTCACCCAAGCCGTGGGACCAACAGGTCCCAGACGATGTCGGCGAGGGACTCCTTGGGCCCGTACGGCACCGGAGTCTCGTCGCCGTCCGCGGCGAGCACCACCGCTTCGTTCGTCTCGGAGCCGAACGTCTTGCGCTCCCCCACCTCGTTGACGACGAGAAGGTCACAGCCCTTGCGGCGCAGCTTTTCGCGGCCGTTGGCGAGTACGTCGTCCGTCTCGGCGGCGAAGCCGACGATCACCTGGGCGGGGCGGGCCCGCTCGGCGGAGATCTCGGCGAGGATGTCGGGATTGCGGACCAGCGCGATGGGCGCGGGCTCCTGACCGTCCTTCTTCTTGATCTTTCCTGCGGCGTACGCGGCGGGGCGGAAGTCCGCGACGGCCGCGGCCATCACCACCGCGTCGGCTTCCGCCGCGGCCTTGAGCACGGCCTCGCGCAGCTGGACCGCCGTGCCGACGTGGACGACGTCGACGCCCGCCGGGTCCGGCAGTCCGGTGTTGGCCTCGATGAGCGTGACGCGGGCGCCGCGGGCCGCGGCGGTGCGGGCCAGGGCGTATCCCTGCTTGCCGGAGGAGCGGTTCCCGAGGTAGCGCACCGGGTCCAAGGGCTCGCGCGTGCCGCCCGCGCTGACGACCACATGGCGGCCCGCGAGGTCCGGGGCGGCCACGCCGCGGGCGAGTACCCGGCGGCAGACCTCGAAGATCTCGTCCGGCTCGGGCAGCCGCCCCTTGCCGGTGTCTACGCCGGTGAGCCGGCCGACGGCGGGCTCGATGACGACGGCCCCGCGGCGGCGCAGGGTCGCGACGTTCTCCTGGGTGGCGGGGTGCTCCCACATCTCGGTGTGCATCGCGGGCGCGAAGACCACCGGACAGCGGGCGGTGAGGAGTGTGTTGGTCAGCAGGTCGTCGGCGAGGCCGTGGGCCGCCTTGGCGAGCATGTCGGCGGTGGCCGGCGCGACGACGACCAGATCGGCGCCCTGCCCGATCCGTACGTGCGGAACTTCGTGGACGTCGGACCAGACCTCGGTCGAGACGGCGTGTCCGGAGAGCGCCGACCAGGTCGCGGCGCCGACGAAGTGCAGCGCGGACTCGGTGGGCACGACGCGAACGTCATGGTCCGACTCCGTCAGCCTCCGCAGCAGCTCGCACGCCTTGTACGCGGCGATGCCTCCGCTGACCCCCAGAACGACCTTCGGCTTGTCCACTGCTGCGTCTCCCCGCACTCGGATGCGTACTTCCCCATGACACACCACAGGCCCGGCAGTCGCGCCGCCAGGCCTGTGGTGAAGAACGCAAAACGCTGAAGAACGTAAATCGCTACTGAGCCGGGCCCTCGATGGCCTCCGAGGTCAGCAGACCCGCGTTGATCTCCCGCAGGGCGATCGAGAGCGGCTTCTCGTGGACGTGGGTGTCCACAAGCGGCCCGACGTACTCGAGCAGACCCTCACCGAGCTGCGAGTAGTACGCATTGATCTGACGCGCGCGCTTGGCCGCGTAGATCACGAGGCTGTACTTCGAGTCAGTCGCCTCGAGCAGCTCGTCGATCGGCGGGTTGATGATGCCCTCGGGCGCAGTGATGGAAGAGGACACGCTCTAGCCTTCCGAAGAAACTTCAGGGAAAAACAGAAAAAGATCAAACAACTTGCATCAAGGCTAGCAGCTCACGTGCTACGTCCTCGACGGAGGTGTTGACCAGGGTCGTATCGAACTCCGACTCGGCCGCCAGCTCCACCTTGGCAGCCTCCAGCCGGCGCTCGATGACCTCGGGCGGCTCGGTGCCGCGGCCGGTGAGACGGCGCACCAGCTCCTCCCAGCTCGGCGGGGCCAGGAAGACCAGCAGCGCCTCCGGCATGGACTCCTTGACCTGCCGGGCGCCCTGGAGGTCGATCTCCAGCAGGACGGGCTCGCCCGCCTCCAGGTGATCGAGGACCGCGCGGCGCGGCGTGCCGTAGCGGTGGCCCGCGAACTCCGCCCATTCCAGCAGCTCGCCATTGGCGATCAGCTTGTCGAATTCCTCGTCGTTGACGAAGAAGTACTCAACGCCGTGACGCTCGCCGGGGCGCGGCTTTCTTGTAGTGGCCGACACCGAGAGCCATACCTCGGGGTGGACCTTGCGCATATGGGCGACGACCGTGCTCTTGCCGACCCCGGAGGGGCCGGAGAGCACGGTCAGCCGCGGACGTACCTCTGCTGCCATGCAGCGATTATCCAGGTTCTCGGGAGTGCCCGAGAACGTCAGGCGGCGCCGCCGCCGAACTCGCGCTCGAGAGACGCGATCTGGTTCGAGCCGAGACCGCGCACGCGACGGCTCTCGGAGATGCCGAGCCTCTCCATGATCTGCTTGGCGCGGACCTTGCCCACGCCCGGCAGGGACTCAAGGAGAGCGGAGACCTTCATCTTGCCGATGACGTCGTTCTCCTGGCCCTGCTTGATGACCTCGTGGAGCGAGGCGCCGGAGTGCTTGAGTCGATTTTTGACCTCGGCCCGCTCCCGGCGAGCCGCGGCGGCCTTTTCGAGCGCGGCTGCGCGCTGTTCAGGGGTAAGGGGCGGAAGAGCCACGCCTACGTCACCTCGGATGTCGAACTGTCGGATACGGACCGGTGAGGAACCTAGTCGCCCCTCACCAGGCGAGCAACGAGCAACGCAGTGCACGTTCGCTCTTCGACGGAGACTAGCGGGCATGACCGCTCCAGTCAGCGAGAACAGACGAAAAGTCCTGGTCAGCATCGACCGACCAGGACATTTCTGACATATCGGCCTGCTTTTTTGGCCAAGATTCTGCCAATGCGGCCGCTGCGGAGGTTTTCGAGGCCCCTCTGCGGAAGCGCTAGGCCCCCGAAACGGCCGATCGCACCTCGTCCGCGAAACGCGCCGCCGACTCCCGCAGCGCCGCCACGTCCGGACCGTGCCGCAGCACGCCGCGGCTCACGCTCGGCACGACATTGCCGACCGCCGCGCCGAAGACGCCGGGAAGGTCCGCCGGGGTCGCGCCCTGCGCGCCGATGCCCGGAGCCAGCAGCGGCCCGTTGATGTCGAGATTCACACCCGCGTCGCCCAGCGTCGCGCCGACCACCGCGCCGACCGAGCCGAGCGGCCGCGCACCGGCGTTCTCCACGGTCATGTGGTCCAGCATCACCTGCGCGAGGGATCGCCCGTCCGCAGCGGTGGAGCGCTGCACCTCCGCGCCCTCCGGGTTCGAGGTGAGGGCGAGTACGAACACGCCCGCGCCGGAGAGCGCCGCTGCGTCCAGCGCCGGACGCAGCGAGCCGAAGCCCAGGTACGGCGAGAGGGTCACCGCGTCCGAGAAGAGAGGCGAGTCCTTGTCGAGGAAGGTCGCGGCGTACGCGCCCATCGTCGAGCCGATGTCCCCCCGCTTGGCATCCATCAGCACCAGCGCGCCCGCCGCCCGCGCCTCCTCGACCGCCTTTTCCAGGACGGCGATGCCGCGCGAGCCGAAGCGCTCGAAGAACGCCGACTGGGGCTTCAGGACGGCGACCCGGTCGGCCAGGGCCTCCACGGTCGTACGCGTGAAGCGCTCCAGGCCGGCGATGTCGTCGTTCAGGCCCCAGGCGGTCAGCAGGGACGCGTGCGGGTCGATGCCGACGCAGAGCGGGCCACGGGTGTCCATGGCGTGGCGCAGGCGTGCACCGAACGGTTCGAGGGTCACTTGGCTGCCTTCCGGGTCTCGGCGCCGACGGCCTCGGCGAGGGTGGCGTACGCGGAGGCCTTGAGCCGGGCGGCCAGGCCCTTGTGGATGGCGCGGGCGTAGAAGGGGCCCTCGTAGATGAAGGCGCTGTAGCCCTGCACGAGCGTGGCGCCCGCGAGGATGCGCTGCCAGGCGTCCTCGGCGTTCTCGATGCCCCCGACGCCGATGAGCGTGATCCGGTCGCCCACGCGCGCGTACAGGCGGCTCAGCACCTCCAGGGAGCGCGCCTTGACCGGCGCTCCGGACAGTCCGCCGGTCTCCTTGGTCAGTGCCGGATCGGACTTCAGGCCGAGGCCTTCACGCGCGATGGTCGTGTTGGTGGCGATGATGCCGTCCAGGCCGAGTTCGAGGGCCAGGTCCGCAACCGCGTCCACGTCTTCGTCCGCGAGGTCCGGCGCGATCTTGACCAGGAGGGGGACGCGGCGGTCTTCGACGCTGCGGTCGGCCGCCTCGCGTACGGCCGTCAGCAGCGGGCGCAGCGATTCGGTCGCCTGGAGGTTGCGCAGGCCGGGCGTGTTCGGCGACGAGACATTGACGACCAGGTAGTCGGCGTGGCGCGCCAGGCGCTCGGTCGACGTCACGTAGTCGGCCGCCGCCTCCGCCTCGGGCACGACCTTCGTCTTGCCGATGTTGACGCCCACGACGGTCCTGAAGACCGCCTTCCGGGAAGCCAGCCGCTCGGCGACGGCCGCCGAGCCCTCGTTGTTGAAGCCCATGCGGTTGATCAGCGCACGGTCCGGTACGAGCCGGAACAGCCGCTGCTTGGGGTTGCCCGGCTGCGGCTGTGCCGTGACCGTGCCGATCTCGATGTGGTCGAAGCCGAGCATCGACATGCCGTCGATGGCGACGGCGTTCTTGTCGAAGCCTGCGGCGAGGCCGAACGGGCCGTGCATGCGCAGACCGAGCGCCTCGGTGCGCAGCTCCTTGTGGCGGGGCGCGAGCACGGCCGCGATGAACGTACGCAGGACGGGGATGCGGACCGCGAGCCGGATCCAGCGGAAGGCCAGGTAGTGGGCCTGCTCCGGGTCCATCCGCTTGAAGAGGAGATTGAAGACGAACTTGTACATGGTGGTGTCCTCGCAAAGAGGGGGACACCGTTTCCGGTGTCCCCCTCCCCGATTGCTAGTCGCGGGCCGCGGTCAGGTGTTCTGCGTGTTCCTGGAGTGAACGCACACCCACATCCCCGCGGTTGAGCGCGTCGATGCCCTGGACAGCGGCAGCGAGCGCCTGGACCGTCGTCAGGCAGGGCACGGAGCGCGCCACCGCCGCCGTACGGATGTCGTAGCCGTCGAGACGGCCGCCGGTGCCGTACGGGGTGTTGACGATGAGGTCGACATCGCCGTCGTGGATGAGCTGGACGATGGTCCGCTCGCCGTTGGGGCCCGCGCCCTCGCTCTGCTTGCGCACGATGGTGGCATTGATGCCGTTGCGCTTGAGCACCTCGGCCGTGCCGGACGTGGCGAGCAGCTCGAAGCCGTGCGCGACCAGTTCACGGGCCGGGAAGATCATCGAGCGCTTGTCGCGGTTGGCGACGGAGATGAACGCGCGGCCCTTGGTGGGCAGCGGACCGTACGCGCCCGCCTGGGACTTGGCGTACGCCGTGCCGAACACCGTGTCGATGCCCATGACTTCACCGGTGGAGCGCATCTCCGGGCCGAGGACGGTGTCGACGCCGCGGCCGTGGATGTCGCGGAAGCGGGACCACGGCATCACGGCCTCCTTGACGGAGATCGGCGCGTCCATCGGGAGCGTCCCGCCGTCGCCGCTCGATGGCAGCAGGCCCTCGGTGCGCAGCTCGGCGATGGTCGCGCCGAGCGAGATGCGGGCGGCGGCCTTCGCCAGCGGCACGGCGGTCGCCTTCGAGGTGAAGGGGACGGTCCGCGAGGCACGCGGGTTGGCCTCGAGGACGTACAGGATGTCCCCGGCCATCGCGAACTGGATGTTGATCAGTCCGCGTACCCCGACGCCGCGCGCGATGGCCTCGGTCGAGGCCCGCAGCCGCTTGATGTCGAAGCCGCCGAGCGTGATCGGGGGCAGTGCGCAGGCCGAGTCGCCGGAGTGGATGCCGGCCTCCTCGATGTGCTCCATCACGCCGCCGAGGTAGAGCTCGGTGCCGTCGTAGAGCGCGTCGACGTCGATCTCGATCGCGTCGTCGAGGAACCGGTCGACCAGCACCGGACGGGTGGGGCTGATCTCGGTGGACTCGGCGATGTACGACTCGAGGCGGGCCTCGTCGTACACGATCTCCATGCCGCGCCCGCCGAGCACGTACGACGGGCGTACGAGGACGGGGTAGCCGATCTCGTCGGCGATGGACTTGGCCCCGGCGAAGGTGGTCGCGGTGCCGTGCTTGGGGGCGGGGAGTCCGGCCTCGGCGAGGACGCGGCCGAAGGCGCCGCGGTCCTCTGCGGCGTGGATGGCCTCCGGGGGCGTGCCCACGACGGGCACGCCGTTGTCCTTGAGCGCCTGTGCCAGGCCGAGCGGGGTCTGGCCGCCCAGCTGGACGATCACACCGGCGATCGGGCCGGCCTGCGACTCGGCGTGGACGATCTCCAGGACGTCCTCCAGGGTGAGCGGCTCGAAGTAGAGCCGGTCGGAGGTGTCGTAGTCGGTGGAGACGGTCTCGGGGTTGCAGTTGACCATCACGGTCTCGTAGCCGGCGTCGCTGAGGGCGAAGGAGGCGTGGACGCAGGAGTAGTCGAACTCGATGCCCTGGCCGATGCGGTTGGGCCCCGAGCCGAGGATGATCACGGCGGGCTTCTCGCGCGGCGCGACCTCGCTCTCCTCGTCGTAGGAGGAGTAGAAGTACGGGGTCTTCGCGGCGAATTCGGCGGCGCAGGTGTCGACCGTCTTGTAGACCGGGCGAACGCCCAGCGCGTGCCGGACCTCGCGTACGACGTCCTCGCGCAGCCCGCGGATCTCGGCGATCTGGACGTCGGAGAAGCCATGGCGCTTTGCGTCCGCGAGCAGCTCGGGGTCGAGCTTCTCGGCGGCGGCGAGCTCGTCGGCGTACTCCTTGATCAGGAAGAGCTGGTCGACGAACCAGGGGTCGATCTTCGTCGCTTCGAAGACCTCTTCGGGGGTGGCGCCCGCTCGGATGGCCTGCATGACGGTGTTGATCCGGCCGTCGGTGGGGACCTTGGCGGCCAGCAGCAGCCCGCCCTTGTCGCCGGGATCGCCGGTGAAGGAGAACTGCGAGCCCTTCTTCTCCAGCGAGCGCAGGGCCTTGTTGAGCGCCTCGGTGAAGTTCCGGCCGATCGCCATGGCCTCGCCCACCGACTTCATGGTGGTGGTGAGGGTGGCGTCGGCGGACGGGAACTTCTCGAAGGCGAAGCGCGGCACCTTGACGACGACGTAGTCGAGCGTGGGCTCGAAGGACGCCGGGGTCTTCTCGGTGATGTCGTTGGGGATCTCGTCGAGGGTGTAGCCGACGGCGAGACGGGCGGCGATCTTGGCGATCGGGAAGCCGGTGGCCTTCGACGCCAGCGCCGAGGACCGCGACACCCGCGGGTTCATCTCGATGACGATGATCCGGCCGTCGTCAGGGTTGACGGCGAACTGGATGTTGCAGCCGCCGGTGTCCACACCGACCTCGCGGATGATCGCGATGCCGACGTCGCGCAGCCGCTGGTACTCACGGTCCGTCAGCGTCATCGCGGGCGCGACGGTGATCGAGTCGCCGGTGTGCACGCCCATGGGGTCGAAGTTCTCGATGGAGCAGACGACCACGACGTTGTCGTGCTTGTCGCGCATCAGCTCCAGCTCGTACTCCTTCCAGCCGAGGATGGACTCCTCCAGGAGCACCTCGGTGGTCGGCGAGAGTGTGAGGCCCTGTCCCGCGATACGGCGCAGCTCGTCCTCGTTGTGCGCGAAGCCGGAGCCGGCGCCGCCCATGGTGAAGGAGGGGCGGACGACGACCGGGTAGCCGCCCAGCTCGTCGACGCCCGCCAGGACGTCGTCCATGGTGTGACAGATGACCGAGCGGGCGGACTCGCCGTGGCCGATCTTGGCGCGGACGGCCTCGACGACGCCCTTGAACAGGTCGCGGTCCTCGCCCTTGTTGATCGCCTCGACATTGGCGCCGATGAGCTCGACGCCGTACTTCTCGAGGACACCCTGCTCGTGCATGGAGATCGCGGTGTTGAGCGCGGTCTGGCCGCCGAGGGTGGGCAGCAGCGCGTCGGGGCGCTCCTTGGCGATGATCTTCTCGACGAACTCCGGGGTGATCGGCTCGACGTACGTGGCGTCGGCGATCTCCGGGTCGGTCATGATCGTCGCCGGGTTGGAGTTCACCAGGATGACGCGCAGGCCCTCGGACTTGAGGACGCGGCAGGCCTGGGTGCCGGAGTAGTCGAACTCGGCGGCCTGGCCGATGACGATCGGGCCGGAGCCGATGACCAGGACGGACTGGATATCGGAGCGCTTAGGCACGCTGGCCCTCCATCAGGGATACGAAGCGGTCGAAGAGGTACGCGGCGTCGTGCGGGCCCGCGGCCGCCTCGGGGTGGTACTGGACGCTGAAGGCCGGCTGGTCGAGCAGCTTCAGGCCCTCCACCACGTTGTCGTTGAGGCAGACGTGGGAGACCTCGGCGCGGCCGTAGGGGGTCTCGGAGACCTTGTCGAGCGGCGCGTCGACGGCGAACCCGTGGTTGTGGGCGGTGACCTCGACCTTGCCGGTGGAGCGGTCCTGCACGGGCTGGTTGATGCCGCGGTGGCCGTACTTCAGCTTGTACGTGCCGAAGCCGAGCGAGCGGCCGAGCAGCTGGTTGCCGAAGCAGATGCCGAAGAGCGGGGTCCTGCGCTCCAGTACGCCCTTGATCACGGTCAGGTCGGCGGTCGCCGGGTCGCCGGGACCGTTGGAGAGGAACACGCCGTCGGGGTTCACGGCGTACACGTCATCGACCGTGGCGGTGGCGGGCAGGACGTGCACCTCGATGCCGCGCTCGGCCATCCGGTGCGGGGTCATGCCCTTGATGCCGAGGTCTATGGCGGCGACGGTGAAGCGCTTGGTTCCGATCGCCGGGACGACGTACGCCTCGGTGGTGGCCACCTCTGCGGAGAGGTTCGCGCCCTTCATCTGGGGGGCTTCCTGCACCCGCGCGAGCAGCGTGGCCTCGTCGGCGAGCGCATCGCCGGAGAAGATGCCGACGCGCATCGCGCCGCGCTCACGCAGATGGCGAGTGAGCGCACGGGTGTCGATGCCGCTGATGCCCACCACGCCCTGGGAGACGAGCTCGTCGTCCAGGGAGCGCTGGGAGCGCCAGTTGGAGGGCACCCGCGCGGGGTCGCGGACGACATAGCCGGCGACCCAGATCCGCTTGGACTCGTCGTCCTCGTCGTTGACGCCGGTGTTGCCGACGTGCGGGGCGGTCATCACGACGACCTGACGGTGGTACGAGGGGTCGGTGAGCGTCTCCTGGTAACCGGTCATGCCGGTGTTGAACACCGCCTCGCCGAAGGTCTCCCCCACGGCCCCGTAGGCGCGGCCGCGGAAGGTGCGGCCGTCCTCCAGGACGAGTACGGCGGGAGACACCCCTTGCCTCTTCGAGGCGTGCCCCGGATTGGAGGTCGTCATCGTGCGGTGCCTTCCGTCGTGCTGTTCACAGTGCTCATGGTGTTGATCGCCTCGACCCAGGCGGCCTGCTCGGCCGCGTGGTCGGAGCGGAAGCCGGAGTCGATCAGCTTGTCGCCGTGCGCCCAGGTGACGATCAGCAGTCCGCCCTCGGCGAGGACCTTGCCCGCGATGCCCTTGTCCAGCCTGGCCTCGCGCAGGGCCGCCTGCGGGACGAAGAAGTCCCGCGCGCCGGGGCGTACGACCTCGAGGCCCGCGTCCGTGAGCCTGAGCTCGACCCGGCTGCGTGCGCCCAGGCCCTGGGCGACGATCCGGTCCAGCCACTGCCCTGCGGTCGTGGAGCCGTGGTAGCGGCCGGTCAGCTCAAGTTTCGCCTCGCCCGGCGCCTCCGGCACGGCAGGCAGCTCGGGCAGGTCGGACTGGAGGCTGCCGCGCCACTTCCATCCCTGGCGCATCAGCCAGTAGACGAACGCGATGAACAGCAGCAGTCCGACGACCCAGCCGATGCGGGCGGCCCAGTCGGTCACATCCGCCGACTTCTGCTCGGCGGCGATTTGGATGAGAGATGTCACGCGAGCTTCCCGTCGACGACCGTGGCCCGGCCCCGCAGGAAGGTGTGGGTCACGCGTCCCGGCAGCTCACGGCCCTGGTAGGGGGTGTTGCGGCTGCGGGAGGCGAAGCCCGCGGGGTCCACGAGTCCACGGTATGCCGGATCGACGAGCGTGAGGTTCGCGGGCTCACCTGCCGAGACGGGGCGGCCGTGGCCGTCCAGACGGCCGATCTGCGCCGGACGGAAGGACATCCGGTCGGCGACCGCGGCCCAGTCGAGCAGCCCGGTCTCGACCATCGTCTGCTGGACGACGGAGAGCGCGGTCTCCAGGCCCACCATGCCCATGGCGGCCGCGGCCCACTCGCAGTCCTTGTCCTCGTGCGGGTGCGGGGCGTGGTCGGTGGCGACGCAGTCGATGGTGCCGTCGGCGAGGGCCTCGCGCAGGGCCATGACGTCGGCCTCGGTGCGCAGCGGCGGGTTCACCTTGTAGACCGGGTTGTACGTACGTACCAGCTCGTCGGTGAGCAGCAGGTGGTGCGGGGTGACCTCGGCGGTGACGTTCCAGCCCTTGGACTTGGCCCAGCGGACGATCTCGACCGAGCCTGCCGTCGAGAGGTGGCAGATGTGGACACGGGAGCCGACGTGGGCGGCGAGGAGGACATCGCGGGCGATGATCGACTCCTCGGCGACGGCCGGCCAGCCGCCGAGGCCGAGCTCGGCGGAGACGATGCCCTCGTTCATCTGGGCGCCCTCGGTGAGGCGGGGCTCCTGGGCGTGCTGGGCGACGACGCCGTCGAATGCCTTCACGTACTCCAGCGCGCGGCGCATGATCACGGCGTCGTCGACGCACTTGCCGTCGTCGGAGAAGACCTTCACGCCGGCTGCGGAGTCGTGCATCGCGCCGAGCTCGGCGAGCTGCTTGCCCTCCAGACCCACGGTGACGGCGCCGACGGGCTGCACGTCGCAGTAGCCGGACTCCTTGCCGAGGCGGTAGACCTGCTCGACGACGCCTGCGGTGTCGGCGACCGGGAAGGTGTTCGCCATGGCGTGTACGGCGGTGAAACCGCCGACAGCGGCCGCCTTGGTGCCGGTGAGGACGGTCTCGGAGTCCTCGCGGCCGGGCTCGCGCAGATGGGTGTGCAGGTCGACGAGACCGGGCAGCAGGATCTGCCCCTCGGCCTCGACGACGGTCGCGTCGCCGGCCTCGATTCCCGTACCGACCTCGGCGATGGTCTCGCCGTCGATCAGGACGTCCTCCGCCTCGCCGCCCAGCACCTTCGCGCCACGAATAAGGATCTTGCTCATGGTTACTTCTTCTCCTCGGTGCGGGTGGGGCTGATGGCGGGCTCGTTGCCGCCCAGAAGCAGATACAGGACGGCCATGCGGGTCGAGACGCCGTTGGCGACCTGCTCGACGGCCGTGCAGCGGTCGGAGTCGGCGACCTCGGCGGTGATCTCCATGCCGCGGTTCATCGGGCCGGGGTGCATGACGATGGCGTGCTCCGGCATCCGGGCCATGCGGTCGCCGTCCAGGCCGTAGCGGCGCGAGTACTCACGCTCGGTCGGGAAGAAAGCGGCGTTCATCCGCTCGCGCTGCACACGCAGCATCATCACCGCGTCGGACTTCGGCAGTACCTCGTCGAGTGCGAACGACACCTCGCACGGCCAGTTCTCGACGCCGATCGGCACCAGGGTGGGCGGAGCGACCAGCGTGACCTCGGCGCCGAGGGTGTGCAGCAGCAGGACGTTGGAGCGGGCCACCCGGCTGTGCAGCACATCGCCGACGATCGTGATCCGGCGCCCGTCCAGGCCACGCCCTATCCCGGCGTCCGCGCCGACCAGCCGGCGGCGCATGGTGAAGGCGTCGAGCAGCGCCTGCGTGGGGTGCTCGTGGGTGCCGTCCCCGGCGTTGACGACCGCGCCGTCGATCCAGCCGGAGGTGGCGAGCCGGTAGGGGGCTCCGGACGCGCCGTGCCGGATGACGACGGCGTCCGCGCCCATCGCCTCCAGGGTCAGCGCGGTGTCCTTGAGGGACTCGCCCTTGGAGACCGAAGACCCCTTGGCGGAGAAGTTGATGACGTCGGCGGAGAGCCGCTTGGCGGCGGCCTCGAAGGAGATCCGGGTCCGCGTCGAGTCCTCGAAGAAGAGGTTGACCACGGTGCGGCCGCGCAGGGTCGGCAGTTTCTTGATCGGCCGGTCGGCGACCCGGGCCATCTCCTCGGCGGTGTCGAGGATCAGCACGGCGTCGTCGCGGGTGAGGTCGGCGGCCGAGATGAGGTGGCGCTTCATCTGGGTGTGCTCCGTTGTCTGGAGGTCGGGCGTCCGGGGTTGTCACCCGGACAGCGCGGCGGCATGCGGGCGCGCAGTTGGCACGTCCGTACGGGATTCGGAGGCGTACGGAGGAGTGCTACTGCTCGCCGGCCGGGGCGGTCTCGCGGACACCCAGCAGCACGGTGTCGCGACCGTCCTCCTCGGCGAGCTGGACCTTGACCGTCTCCCGCAGCGACGTGGGGAGGTTCTTGCCGACATAGTCGGCGCGGATCGGGAGTTCGCGGTGGCCGCGGTCGACCAGAACTGCAAGCTGCACGGCGCGCGGCCTGCCGATGTCGCCGAGGGCGTCGAGCGCGGCGCGGATGGTGCGACCGGAGAAGAGCACGTCGTCGACGAGGACGACCAGCCGGCCGTCGACGCCGTCACCGGGGATCTCCGTGCGGGCCAGCGTGCGGGCGGGCCGCAGGCGCAGGTCGTCGCGGTACATGGTGATGTCGAGCGAGCCGACCGGGATCTTGCGGCCGGTGATCTCTTCGAGCTTGTCGGCCAGCCGGCGGGCGAGGTAGACACCGCGGGTCGGAATGCCGAGAAGCACCACGTCGTCGGCGCCCTTGGCGCGTTCGACGATCTCGTGGGCGATGCGGGTCAGTACCCGCGCGATGTCGGGGGCCTCGAGAACGGGGCGTGCCGCATCGGAGCTGTCGTGCGTGTCCATATGAAACGGACCTCCTTCTCCGCCTCACGGGACGGACCTTAAAGGACGTCGAAATTACGCCACCCACGTTACCAGGGCCTTGCGGGGCCCCGGTCGCGGACCCCGGTCCCGCCGCAGGCGGAGACCGTACGGACCTTTTCGGCTTGACGCACCCAAGTAACGCTGCGTAACCTCACAGTGAGTGACCAGCCGCGCGGCGGAGCCGCACGTCGACCCAGTGTCCGGGGAGCTATATGTCCAGCGAATACGCAAAACAGCTCGGGGCCAAGCTCCGCGCCATCCGCACCCAGCAGGGGCTTTCCCTCCACGGAGTGGAAGAGAAGTCCCAGGGCCGCTGGAAGGCCGTTGTAGTCGGTTCGTACGAGCGTGGCGACCGTGCGGTGACCGTGCAGCGCCTCGCCGAGCTGGCGGACTTCTACGGCGTCCCGGTCCAGGAACTGCTTCCTGGCACCACGCCGGGCGGGGCCGCCGAGCCGCCGCCGAAGCTCGTCCTGGATCTGGAGCGGCTCGCCCACGTGCCGCAGGAGAAGGCGGGCCCGCTGCAGCGCTACGCCGCCACGATCCAGTCCCAGCGCGGCGACTACAACGGCAAGGTGCTGTCGATCCGCCAGGACGACCTGCGCACCCTTGCCGTCATCTACGACCAGTCGCCGTCGGTCCTGACCGAGCAGCTCATCAGCTGGGGCGTGCTCGACGCGGACGCGCGGCGCGCGGTCACCCACGAAGAGGGCTGACGCCACTTCAGGAGAAACGTCACATCGGAGGGCGAACCCGCTATGTGCGGGTTCGCCCTCCGTTGCGTCCGGCCCGGACATGCACCAGGCCCGAAGCGGAAGATTGTTCGTCTTCCGCTTCGGGCCTGGTGCAGCCGGGTGCGCGCTAGTCGCGACGCAGGCTCGGCTTGAGGTCCTTGAAGCGGCCGAGCAGGCCGTTCACGAACGACGGGGACTCGTCGGTGGAGAACTCCTTGGCGAGCTGCACCGCCTCGTCGATCACCACCGCGTCCGGGGTCTCGTCCACCCACACCAGCTCGTACGCGCCGAGCCGGATGATGTTGCGGTCGACGACCGGCATCCGGTCGAGGGTCCAGCCGACCGAGTAGGTGGCGATGAGGTCGTCGATCCGGTCCGCGTACTGCGCGTACCCCTCGACGAGCTCCATCGTGTACTCGCCGACCGGCGGCTGCCGGTCGTCGGTCCGCGCGTGCCGCACCCAGTCCGCGAGGACCGTCTGCACGGACGCACCGCGCTGGTCGGCCTCGAAGAGGATCTGAAAGGCGCGCTTACGGGCCTTGTTCCGGGCAGCCACGGTTAGCTGTTCACCCGGCCGAGGTACTCACCGGAGCGGGTGTCGACCTTGATCTTCTCACCGGTGGTGATGAAGAGCGGGACACCGATCTCGTAGCCGGTCTCCAGCGTGGCGGGCTTGGTGCCACCGGTGGAGCGGTCGCCCTGGACGCCGGGGTCGGTGTGCTGGATGGTCAGCTCGACGGCGGCGGGCAGCTCGACATAGAGCACCTCGCCCTCGTGCTGGGCGACGCTGGCGGTGAAGCCCTCGATCAGGAAGTTCGCGGCGTCACCGACGGCCTTGCGGTCGATGTGCAGCTGGTCGTAGGTCTGCATGTCCATGAAGACGAAGTAGTCGCCGTCCATGTACGAGAACTGCATGTCGCGGCGGTCGACGGTGGCCGTCTCGACCTTCACGCCGGCGTTGAAGGTCTTGTCGACGACCTTGCCGGAGAGCACGTTCTTGAGCTTGGTGCGCACAAAGGCAGGGCCCTTGCCGGGCTTGACGTGCTGGAACTCGACGACGGACCAGAGCTGGCCTCCGTCGAGCTTGAGCACCATGCCGTTCTTGAGGTCGTTCGTGGAAGCCACGGTTGCGGAATCTCCTGGACTGACGCTGGTGGACGACCGAGGACGCGCGCTCGGCTGAGCTAGAGCGCGAGCAGCTCCTTGGTCGTGATGGTGAGTAGCTCGGGTCCGCCGTCCGCCTCCTGGCGCACGACGAGCGTGTCATCGATCCGGACACCGCCCCGGCCCGGGAGGTGGACCCCCGGTTCGACGGTGACCGGCACACAAGCGTCCAGTTTACCCATGGCCGCAGGGGCCAGCTGCGGGTCCTCGTCGATTTCGAGCCCGACGCCGTGCCCGATGAGCGGCGGGAGGCCCTCCCCATGGCCCGCGGCGTCCAGGATCTGGCGGGCCGCATGGTCCACATCGCGATACGCGGCGCCCGGTGAGAGAGACTCCCGGGCGGCCCGCTGAGCGGTGAAGACAATGTCGTACAGCTCGATCTGCCAGTCCGCCGGGGTCGTCCCGATCACAAACGTACGGCCGATCTCGCAGCGGTAGCCGCGGTAGTTGGCACCCACGCAGACGGCGAGGAAATCCCCCTCCTCGACCCGGCGGTCGGTGGGACGGTGGCCGCCGCGGCCCGAGTTGGGTCCGGTGGCGACAGAGGTCGGGAAGGCGGGCCCGTCGGCGCCGTGGTCGACGAGCCGGCGCTCCAACTCCAGGGCGAGATGCCGTTCGGTACGGCCCACCAGGATCGACTCCAGCAGTTCGCCGAGGGCCTGGTCGGTGATCTCGGCCGCGATCCGCAGGCAGGCGATCTCCTCCTCGTCCTTGACGATCCGCTGCTGCTCGACGGCGAGACCCAGGTCGGCGAGACGCAGCCGGGGCGCGACCGAGCCGACCGCCCGGTGCCTCGCGACGGTCAGATGGTGCTCCTCGACGGCGAGGCACTCGACGCCTACGGTCCGCGCGAGCTCGGCTGCCGCGACCACCGGGTCGCCGGCCGAGGTCGGCAGGACGGTCAGCCGCAGTTGCTCGTCGGGGTGGCCGTCGGCGGGGTCGTCGGTGGGTGTACTGGGGCAGAGAAGGCTGTCTTCGCCGGGGCCGAGCAGCAGCACGGCGCCGGGCGGCGCGCCGCCCGCGAGATAGCGGACGTTGGCGGGACGGGAGACCAGGACCCCGGCGCTGCCGGTGGCCGCGCACCGGTCGCGCAGTCGGTCGCGGCGGATCCCATACACCTCTGACATGTCACGAGCCTACGAGCGTGGGCGCGGCTCGGCCTGGTCAGCGCGTCCGACCGGGGGTGCGCACGGGGGTCGGGCGGGTGCCTGGCACGCGTGTGCCCGGGCTACCAGTTCGGCGGGCTCGCGATGGACCGGGCCAGTACGTCGTCGAGCACCCGGGCCGTGGTCTCCACGTCGTACTTGGAGTTGTCGATTATCGGCAGCCCGGATCCGTACCAGCCGGCCATCCGGCCGTGGATGCTGGCGACTTCCTCGTCCGACAGGCGGCGGTTGCCGCTGCGCTCGGCGTTGCGCTCCAGCACGATCTCGAGGCCGGGGAGCAGGACGACGGGCAGCAGGCCCGGGCCGACATGGCGCTTCCAGCCGCCGAGGCCGACGACCGGCCGGTCCGGGAAGACCGCGTCGTCCAGGATGCAGGAGATGCCGTTCGCCAGGAAGTTGCGGGCGGCGAAGCCGCAGGTGCGGCGGGCGAGGCGGTACTGCGCCTCGGAGTGCTCGTTCCAGCCGGACTGGGGGTCGGCGAAGCCGGAGCAGACCCATTCGCGTACGTCGTCGAGGCTGATGTGCGCGGTCGGGACGCGGCGGCTGGTGGCCCAGTGCCGGGCCACGGTCGTCTTGCCCGCGCCGGCCGGGCCGATCAGCAGGACGGCGAGGGTGGTCACGCCGGTGCCGCTGTCGGCGGGCGGCGGGGCGGGTATGGGAACCGGGCCGCCGGGCGGCAGCTGGATGTGCCCGGTCGTCTCACGGGACGTCGGCGCGGAGGCGTGCTGGGATGCGGGCCCTGACCAGCCGGGGGCGGGATGCCCACCGTGCGGACGACTCTGCGGGTGCGGAGGGCCCGCGGGAGCCGCGGGCAGCTGTCCCTGCGGCGGATGCCCGGGAGGCGGTCCGGCGGGCCGGCCCTGCGGGTGCCGAGGCTCGGCGGGAGCTGCGGGAGGCGATCCGGCAGGCGGCCGGCCCTGCGGCGGCGGACCGGCGGAAGCCGCGGGAGGCGGTCCGGCGGGAGCACCCGGCGGCGGCCCCGGGTGCTGGGCGCTGTGTGTCCATCCGGCCGGTCCGTGCCCCGGTCCGTGGGGCGGCGGCAGCGGAGCCCCCACTGCGTGCTGCATCCGGTGCCACTCCGTCTCGTACGACTGACGCTGGTCAGGCGGCACTCGGCCGCCTTGCTACCGAACGGTACCTCCCCGTCCGCCCCCTGTGGGAACGGCCGGGGAAGGTCCAAAGTGCCCTGTCAGTCAGTCAATTCCTCGGCCAGGGCGCGCAGAGCGAGACGGTACGAGCCGATGCCGAAGCCCGCGACCGTGCCGCTGGCGACCGCCGCGACCACCGACGTGTGCCGGAATGCCTCACGCGTGTACGGATTCGAGATGTGCACCTCGATCAGCGGAGCGGTCCGCTGGGCGGCCGCATCGCGCATCGCGTACGAGTAGTGCGTGAAAGCACCGGGGTTGAGAACGACCGGAATTGAGCCGTCTGCGGCCTCGTGCAGCCAGCGGATCATCTCGCCCTCGTCGTTCGTCTCGCGTACGTCGACGTCGAAGCCGAGCTCCTTGCCGAGCTGCCGGCAGGTCTCCACCAGACCCGCATAGGAGGTCGCGCCGTAGACGTCGGGCTCGCGGGAGCCGAGCCGCCCGAGGTTGGGGCCGTTGAGGACGAGCACCCGGCGGGTCATGCGGAGACCTCTCCGTACGCGGCGAGCAGCACCGCCGGGTCCGGGCCCTCCAGCACGGTCGGCTTGGCGAGGCCGTCGAGAACGATGAAACGCAGCAGATTGCCGCGGGACTTCTTGTCGACCTTCATGGTCTCCAAGAGCTTCGGCCACTGGTCGCCGCGGTAGGTGAGCGGCAGTCCGACGGACTCCAGGACGGAGCGGTGCCGGTCCGCGGTCGCGTCGTCCAACCGGCCTGCCAGACGGCCCAGTTCGGCGGCGAAGACCATGCCGACCGAGACGGCCGCGCCGTGCCGCCACTTGTAGCGCTCGTTCTTCTCGATGGCATGGGCGAGCGTGTGCCCGTAGTTGAGGATCTCGCGCAGCCCGGACTCCTTGAGGTCGTTGGAGACGACCTCGGCCTTCACCCGGATCGAGCGCTCGATCAGCTCGGCGGTGTGCGGCCCGGCGGGAGTGCGCGCGCCCTGCGGGTCGGCCTCGACCAGGTCGAGGATCGCCGGGTCGGCGATGAAGCCCGCCTTGATGATCTCGGCCATACCGCTGACGTAGTCGTTGACGGGCAGCGAGTCCAGCGCGGCGAGATCGCACAGCACCCCGGCGGGCGGGTGGAACGCGCCCACGAGGTTCTTGCCCTCGGCGGTGTTGATGCCGGTCTTGCCACCGACGGCCGCGTCGACCATCCCGAGCACGGTCGTCGGCAGAGCGATCCACCGCACGCCCCGCAGCCAGGTCGCTGCCACGAAGCCCGCGACGTCGGTGGTGGCGCCGCCGCCGACGCCGACGATGACGTCGCTACGGGTGAAGCCGGTCTGGCCGAGTGCCTTCCAGCAGTACGCGGCAACCTCGACGGTCTTGGCCTCCTCGGCGTTCGGCAGCTGGATCGCGATCGCCTCGTAGCCCTGGGAAGCCAGGTCCTCGCGGATCGCGTCGCCGGTGCCGGCCAGCGCCTCGGGGTGCAGCACGGCGACCCTCTGGGCGCGGCCGATCAGCCCGGGGAGCTCGCCGAGCAGCTGCCGGCCGACCAGCACCTCGTACGGATCGGAGCCTTCCGTACCGCCGACCTGGATACGGGTCACAGCCTGGTCCGTCATGCCTGCTTCTCCAGCTTCAGGGCGTCGAGGATCGCTTGGGCGACCTCTCCGGGGGTGCGGTCGTCCGTGGCGACGACAACGCGGGCGACTTCGGTGTACAGGTGGCGGCGTGCGTCCATCAGCTCCCGCCACTGGCGGCGAGGATTGACGGCGAGCAGCGGGCGCGCCTGGTTGAGGCCGACCCGCCTGACGGCCTCCTCCACGTCCAGCGAGAGATAGACGACGGGCAGCCCGGCCAGCAGTTCGCGGGTCGAGTCGTCGAGGATCGCGCCGCCGCCGAGGGCGAGCACGCCCGGGTGCTCGGCGACCGCGGCTCGTACGGCCTGCCGTTCGAGCTCACGGAAGTACAGTTCGCCCTCGTCGACGAAGATGTCCGCGATCTCCCGGCCCTGGGCCGCGACGATGTCGGCGTCGGTGTCCCGGTAGGGCACGCCGAGCCGCTCGGCGAGCAGCTCGCCGACGGTGGACTTGCCCGAGCCCATGGGCCCGACCAGGACGATCAGCGGCGTCAGCGGCGCGTTCACCGGATGTGCAGGCTGTCGAGGTAGGACCGCACATTGCGGCTGGTCTCGGTCACGCTGTCGCCGCCGAACTTCTCGGCGACCGCGTCCGCGAGCACGAGCGCGACCATCGCTTCGGCGACGATCCCCGCGGCCGGGACGGCACACACGTCGGAACGCTGGTGATGGGCGGCCGCGACCTCGCCGGTGGCGACGTCGACGGTGGCCAGCGCGCGCGGCACGGTCGCGATCGGCTTCATCGCCGCCCGTACACGCAGCAGCTCGCCCGTCGACATGCCGCCCTCCGTACCGCCGGAGTGGCCGGAGGTGCGGCGGATCCCGTCCGCGGTCGGCACGATCTCGTCGTGCGCCTTCGACCCGGGCACCCGCGCGAGCTCGAAGCCGTCGCCGACCTCGACGCCCTTGATCGCCTGGATGCCCATGAGCGCGGCGGCGAGGCGGGCGTCCAGCCTGCGGTCCCAGTGCACGTGCGAGCCGAGGCCGACCGGCACTCCGTACGCCAGCACCTCGACCACACCACCAAGGGTGTCGCCGTCGTTGTGGGCCTGGTCGATCTCCGCGACCATCGCCTTCGACGCGTCCGCGTCCAGGCAGCGCACCGGGTCGGCGTCGAGCTTCGCCTCGTCGGAGGGCTTGGGGTAGACGCCGTACGGAGCCTTCGCCGCGGCCAGCTCGACGACATGGGAGACGATCTCGATGCCCGTCGTCTCCTTGAGGTACGAGCGGGCCACCGCGCCCAGCGCGACGCGCGCGGCGGTCTCGCGGGCGCTGGCCCGCTCCAGGATCGGCCGGGCCTCGTCGAGTGCGTACTTCTGCATGCCCGCCAGGTCGGCGTGACCGGGCCGCGGGCGGGTCAGCGGGGCGTTACGGGCCAGTTGCGCGAGCTCGTCGGGGTCGACCGGGTCGGCCGCCATGACCTTCTCCCACTTCGGCCACTCGGTGTTGCCCACCATCACCGCGACCGGCGATCCCATGGTCAGCCCGTGCCGTACGCCGCCGAGGAAGGTCACCTCGTCACGCTCGAACTTCATCCGCGCACCGCGCCCATAGCCGAGGCGTCGCCGGGCAAG
The DNA here is from genome assembly GCF_044389785.1 of Streptomyces sp. NPDC019443. Classification (NCBI taxonomy): domain Bacteria; kingdom Bacillati; phylum Actinomycetota; class Actinomycetes; order Kitasatosporales; family Streptomycetaceae; genus Streptomyces; species Streptomyces sp. NPDC019443. The sequence continues at coordinate 57,619 of NZ_JBIRYJ010000014.1, read as the reverse complement.
GTGATCCGCCACCATCTCCGTGGTGATCGGCACACCGGCGGGAAGACCCTCCAGCGTCGCCACCAGTGCGGGTCCGTGCGACTCCCCCGCCGTCAGCCAACGCAACCTGCTCAACGGTAATCCTCCTGCTCGCGCCTGGAACTGCCACGGCGCGACCGGGTGCGCGGCCCTGGCACGCCTGACTCGATCCTCCCACGTCCGGAGCCGTGACCTGGTCTCCGGTCCATCAGCCGGACGCCCGAACCCGCCTCAGCCTCAGCCTCACCAGCAGCAAGATCACGACAATGCCGACGGCCAGTCCGGCGTACACCTGGAGGGGCACCATGCGCTGAAGGAACCTGACGATGATCTCCAGGGCGTCCCCGGCGAGACTCACGCGGTTCCGCCGCTGGTCAGCGCCCTCTCGCCGGCGGCCCGCATGGCCGCGAGCGGCGCGGGGGTCCGCCCCGTCATCTGCTCGACCTGGAGCACCGCCTGGTGAACCAGGAGGTCGAGGCCGCCGACGACGTCCCCTTCGTGCCGCGACCAGGCGGCGGCGAGTGCGGTGGGCCAGGGGTCGTACAGCACGTCGAAGAGCGTCCCTGGGCGGTCCGGTACGGCGTGCGCCAGCTCGTCGGTGGCACCGGCCGGAGTGGTGGCGATGACCAGTGGCGCCCGCAGCGCCGCGTCGGCCTCCGCCCAGTCGGCGATGTGCACCTCGACGCCGAGCCGCTCGCCCCAGCCCCGCATCTCGCCCGCCCGGGCGGCACTGCGTACATAGGCGGTGACAGGCCCCGTACAGATCCGCGAGAGCGCGGCGAGAGCGGACGAAGCTGTCGCGCCCGCGCCCAGCACAGCGGCGGATTCGACCTTGTCGACGCCCCGCTCGCGCAGTGCGGCGATCATGCCGGGGATATCGGTGTTGTCGCCGACGCGACGGCCGTCCTCGGTGAAGACGACGGTGTTGACGGCTTCGACCGAGGACGCGGTGTCGCTGATGGCGTCGAGCAGCGGAAGGATCGCGCGCTTGAGCGGCATCGTCAGCGACAGCCCGGCCCAGGAGCTGTCGAGCCCGCCCAGGAACCCCGGGAGCCCTGCCTCGTCCACCTCGAAACGGTCGTACGACCAGTGGGTGAGGCCGAGTTCCGTGTAGGCCGCGCGGTGCAGCACCGGGGAGAGCGAGTGGACGATCGGCGATCCCAGGACCGCCGCCCGCCGCTTCGGAGTGCTCACTGGCCGTTCTTCTCCTGCTGTTCTTCGTACTTCCTGCGGTTGCGCTCGTGCTCCTCGTTGGTGACCGCGAAGAGCGTCTCGTCCTCGGTGATCGACACGAAGTAGTACCAGGGGCCGGACGCCGGCTTGAGAGCCGAGCTGAATGCGGACTGACCCGGGTTCCCGATCGGACCTGGCGGCAGACCCTTGATGTCGTAGGTGTTGTACGGATCCTTTATCTTCCGCAGATCGTCGACCGCGCCGAGGTCGAGCTTGCTGTCGCTCTTGATGTAGTTGATCGTGGAGTCGAATTCGAGCCGGCCGACCGTCTCGGCGTTGTTCGGCTTGAGGCGGTTGTAGACGACCCGCGAGACCTTGTCGAAGTCGTGCTTGTACTTGCCTTCGGCCTGCACGAGGCTCGCGACGGTGAGCACCTGGAGCGGCGACTCGAGGCCCAGCCTGTCGGCCTCGGCCTTGAGGTCCTTCCTGCCGAACTCCTCGTTGGCCCGGGCCACCATCTTCTGCAGGACGGCTTCCGGTTTCATGCCCTTGACGACGGGATAGCTCGCGGGGAACAGGAAGCCTTCGAGCGGATCCTTGATGGCCCGGTTGTCGGCGGCCCAGGCCGGCAGACCGAGCCGCTTCGCATTCGCCTTGGCGGCGGCCTTGGTGGTCCCGGCCTTGACCTCCAGGCGCTTGTCGATCTGCTCGTAGACCCAGACGTTCCGCTTGCCCTCGGGGATGATCAAGTTGTTGCGGCTGGCCGGATTGAGCATCAGTTCGACGGCGCTCGCTCCCGACATCCCCTTCTTCAGGATGTAGACGCCCGCCTGGATGGACTTGCCCTTCGGGTCGTCGTTGGCCGCCGAGACGAAGGCGCCCGAGCTCTTGACGACACCGGCCTCCTTGAGGATGGTGCCGATCTCTCCGAGGCCCGCGCCCTTGGGGATCTCGACCTGGGCCGAGCCGCTTCCGGCGCCGGTGAAGTCCTCCGGCGCGCCGAACTGGCCCTGCCAGAACTGGTAGCCGAAATAGCCGACGCCACCGAGGCCGCCGGCGAGCACCAGTGCGACGACCAGGCACGCGCAGCCGTTCCTGCTCTTCTTCTTGGTCTTGCCGCGGCGCTCACGGCCACCGCCCCGGCGCGTCTCGCGCGGGTCGTCGTCGTACTCACCGTCGTCGTCCCGGCCGTCGTCGCCGGTGAAGAAGGGGTGGGTCTCCTCCTGGGACGCCTCGGCGTCCCAGTCGGTCGTGGGCTCGGGCTCCGGCCGACGGCGGCCGGGGGGCTGCGGCGGCGGGTAGGCCTCGGGCGTGGCGTAGTAGTCGCCGTTCCGGCCGCCATAGCCGTGCTGCTGACCGCCGTAGGTGTCGGCCGGATCGGCTCCGTACGGCATGGCCGCCTGCTGGCCGGTGTCCCAGCCGCCGTCGTACTGCTGCTGGCTGTACTGCTGCTGGTTGTACTGCTGCTGTTGTTGCTGGTTGTATTGCTGCTGTTGCTGGCTGTACTGCTGCTGTTGCTGCTGGTTGTACTGCTGCTGGTACGGGTCGTGCTGGGTGCCGTACTGCTGCGGCTGCTGCGGGTACTGCTGCTGCGGCTGGCCGCCGTACGGAGTGTCGCCGGCTGCGGCCTGCTGTCCTCCCCATCCCTGGTCCCCGTACAAAGGGTCCTCGGGATGCCACGGTTCGGAGCCGGGGCCCCGGCCATACTCAGTCATCGATCCCCTAGGGCCGCGAGGCAGACGCTGCACGGTGCCGGCCTCTTTGCTGTGCGGCAGCTGTTCGAACACCGCCGCATCGCGCGGAACGTTACCGTATCGCGATCAGACAACCACTTCGACGCCCTCGCCGGGAGCAGCACCTGACGCCCGTTCGGACTCCAGAGCGTTCTGAAGGATCACCACAGCGGCAGCCTGATCGATGACAGATCGGCCCTTTTTGGACTTCACGCCCGAGGCGCGCAGCCCCTGACTGGCCGTCACTGTGGTCATCCTCTCGTCGACCAGTCGGACCGGAATGGGGGCAATGCCGCGCGCGAACTCCTGGGCGAAGCCGCGGATCTTGACCGCGGCCGGGCCTTCCCCGCCGCTGAGCGAGCGGGGCAGGCCGACGACAACTTCGATCGGTTCGTACTCCTCGACGAGCTGCTTCAGCCGCCGGTGGGCGGCCGGGACGTCGCGTCCCGGCACGGTCTCGACCGGAGTGGCGAGGACCCCGTCGGGGTCGCACGAGGCGACCCCGATGCGGGCGTCCCCGACATCGAGCGCGAGGCGGCGTCCGCGGCGCACAGCGTCAGGCCGTCTCAGCGACGAGACGCTCGACGGCGGCGGCAGCGTCGCCGATGGCGTCCGGGTTCTGGCCGCCGCCCTGGGCGACGTCCGGCTTGCCGCCACCGCCGCCGCCGAGGGTCTTGGCAGCGGTACGGACCAGGTCGCCGGCCTTGAGACCGCGCTCGCGGGCGGCCTCGTTGGTGGCGATGACGGTCAGCGGGCGGCCATTCGCCACGGTGAACAGGGCCACGACCGCCGGACGGTCGCTGGGAATGCGGCCACGGACGTCGAGGACCAGCTTGCGCAGGTCGTCGGCGGAGGTGCCGGCGGGCACCTGGCCGGTGACCAGAGCCACGCCCCGTACATCCTTGGCGCCCGAGGCGAGACCGGCGGCGGCGGCGAGCACCTTCTCCGCGCGGAACTTCTCGATCTCCTTCTCGGCGTCCTTCAGCTTGGCGAGCATGCCGGAGATCTTCTCGGGGAGCTCCTCGGGACGGCCCTTGACCAGCTCCTGGAGCTGGGCGACGACCGTGTGCTCCCTGGCGAGGAAGTTGTAGGCGTCGACGCCTACAAGGGCTTCGATACGGCGCACACCGGAGCCGATCGAGGACTCGCCGAGCAGCTTCACCAGGCCCAGCTGGGCGGTGTTGTGCACATGCGTGCCGCCGCACAGCTCCTTGGAGAAGTCGCCGATGGTGACGACACGCACCCGCTCACCGTACTTCTCGCCGAACTCGGCGATGGCGCCCTGCTTCTTGGCCTCGTCAATGCTCATGATCTCGGCCTGGACGTCGAGCTCCCGGGCGAGGACTTCGTTGATCTTCTGCTCGACGTCGGTGAGGACGGTGCCGGGTACGGCGGCGGGCGAGCCGAAGTCGAAGCGGAAGCGGCCGGGAGAGTTCTCCGAGCCGGCCTGGGCGGCCGTCGGGCCGAGAGCGTCGCGCAGCGCCTGGTGGGTGAGGTGCGTGGCGCTGTGGGCGCGGGCGATGGCGCGGCGGCGCCTGATGTCGATGGCGGCGTAGGCGGAAGCGCCGACGGTCACCTCGCCGACCTGTACCGAGCCCTTGTGGACGGAGACGCCCGGGACCGGCTGCTGCACATCGCGCACGTTGATGACGGCGCCCGTGTCGAGCTTGATGCGGCCCTGGTCGGCGAGCTGGCCGCCGCCCTCGGCGTAGAAGGGGGTGCGGTCGAGGACGACCTCGACCTCGTCGCCTTCGGAGGCGGCCGGCGACGGCATGCCGTCGACCAGCAGGCCGACGATGGTCGATTCGCCCTCGGTGTGGGTGTAGCCCGTGAACTCCGTGGTGCCGGACTGGTCGGCGACGAGCCGGTAGGCGGACACGTCGGCGTGACCGGTCTTCTTGGCTCTGGCGTCGGCCTTGGCCTGCTCCCGCTGCTGCTTCATCAGGCGGCGGAAGCCGTCCTCGTCCACCGAGAGGCCCTGCTCGGCGGCCATCTCCAGGGTGAGGTCGATCGGGAAGCCCCAGGTGTCGTGGAGCAGGAAGGCCTTGTCGCCGGCGAGTACCTTGCCGCCGCCGGACTTGGTCTCGGTGATGGCGGTGTCGAGGATGTTGGTGCCGGCCTTCAGCGTCTTGAGGAAGGCGGCCTCCTCGGCGAGGGCCACGGCCTCGATCCGCTTGCGATCGGTGATCAGCTCCGGGTACTGCTCGCCCATGGTCTTGATGACCGCGTCGGCCAGCTCGGCGACGACGGGCTCGGTGGCGCCCAGGAGGCGCATATTGCGGATGGCGCGGCGCATGATGCGGCGCAGCACGTAGCCACGGCCCTCGTTGCCGGGGGTGACGCCGTCGCCGATGAGCATCACGGACGTACGGATGTGGTCGGCGACCACGCGCAGGGAGACGTCCGAGCCGTGCTCGGCGCCGTAGCGCACGCCGGTCAGCTCGGTGGCCTTGTCCATGACGACGCGCAAGGTGTCGGTCTCGTACATGTTCTGTACGCCCTGCAGGATCATCGCGAGCCGCTCGAGGCCGAGACCGGTGTCGATGTTCTTGGACGGCAGCTCGCCGAGGATCGGGAAGTCCTCCTTGCCCTCGCCGGCGCCGCGCTCGTACTGCATGAAGACCAGGTTCCAGATCTCCACGTAGCGCTCGTCGTTGACGGCCGGGCCGCCCTCTTCGCCGAATTCCGGGCCGCGGTCGTAATTGATCTCGGAGCAGGGTCCGCAGGGTCCGGGGACGCCCATGGACCAGAAGTTGGGGCCCATGCCCAGGCGCTGGATGCGCTCGGCGGGCACGCCGATCACGTCGCGCCAGATCTGCTCGGCCTCGTCGTCCTCCTTGTAGACCGTGATCCACAGGCGCTCGGGGTCGAGGCCGTAGCCACCGTCCGCCACGGAGCTGGTGAGCAGCTCCCAGGCGTACTTGATGGCGCCTTCCTTGAAGTAGTCCCCGAAGGAGAAGTTGCCGCACATCTGGAAGAACGTGCCGTGCCGGGTGGTCTTGCCGACCTCTTCGATGTCCGGCGTACGCACGCACTTCTGCACGCTGGTGGCGCGCGGGGACGGCGGCTTGGCCTCGCCGAGGAAGTACGGCTTGAACGGCACCATGCCCGCGGGGACCAGCAGCAGAGTCGGGTCGTCCGCGATGAGCGACGCCGAAGGCACGACGGTGTGCCCGCGCTCCTCGAAGAAGCTCAGCCAGCGGCGGCGGATTTCAGCCGACTCCATCAGTGGTCCTCATTCCGGTTGTACGAGTTGTAGGAGTGCTTGTTGTCGGGGTGCTTGGGGTAGTCGATCGCGGCCGGGCGTCGCTGCGCGGGCAGTTCGGGGTCGGCGGATGCCTGCAGGCCGAGCGCTTCACCCAGTTCGGCCTCGCGCTTGACCATGCCGGACCTGACGTCGAGTGCGAAGTCCTTGAGCTTGTGGCCCGCATCGATCGCCTTGTTCGCGGCCTGCGCGGCGAGGCTCTCGGGGGTCAGCTGCTTCAGCTTGCGGTTGACCTTGGTGGTGGCCCAGACACCGGCTGCGGCGCCCGCGGTGAACCAGAACGTGCGGCGGAACATCGTGCCTCAGCCTTTCCGCTTCTTGCGTCGGGGAGCCGGCACCGTGCGGCCGACGACCACCGTGCGACGGGACGGCGCGGGCGCGTCCTCGCTCTTGCGGCTCATGGCCCGGCGTACGCCGTAGCCGAAGGCGGCGACCTTGACCAGTGGGCCGCCGAAGGTCGAGGCGACCGTCGTGGAGAGGGCGGAGGCGTTGGAGGTGACCTCCTGGACGTCCGTCGCGATGGCGTCGACCCGGTCGAGCTGGGTCTGTGCGGAGCGCACCGTCGCGGAGGCGTCGGCAAGCAGCGGCACTGCCTGCTCGGTGACCTCCGCCACGAGTTTGGTGGTCGCCCTGAGCGTCTGCGCCAGCCTCACCAGCACCACGGCGAGGAAGGAGACCAAGATCGCCCAGAACACGGCCACCAGGATCCCGGCAACCTCTCCACCGGTCACTCTGCACCGCTCTCTGCTCGTCGATGGATACGTCGAAAATCGTCCTCCGACCCTATCGCGCCCAGGGTCGCACCCCATACCGCATTAGGGCCGGGGACGACGGGAGTTACCCAAGGCGATTGTACGGAGTGCTTACGAGTAAGTGCGCTGCGTGTCTCATGCGAAGCGATCACCGCTCCTGCGCCTCCCCCGACGATCAACCTCCGGTACAGGGCAGTCTCCCCGCAGAGCTGAACCGGTTCGTGGGCAGGGCCGAAGAACTGGCCGAGCTCGGCCGCCTTCTCGACGACTCCCGTCTGGTCACCGTCGCCGGAGCGGGCGGCGTCGGCAAATCCCGGTTCGCGGCCCATGGCGCTGCCGCACTGCAGAATCGGTACCGCGACGGCGTCTGGCTCACCGAGCTCTCCACCCTCCGCGACCCGGAACTGGTGGCCCACACCCTGGTCGAGTCGCTCGGCGTCACCGACCAGACCAGCAGGCCCCCGCGCGACGTCCTCCTCGACCACCTCGCCGGACGTCAACTCCTGCTCGTCCTGGACGGGTTCGAGTATCTCGTCGACGAATGCGCCGGGCTCGTACGCGACCTGCCGCGCCGCGCGCCCCGCCTCCAGGTGCTCGCCGTGAGCCTCATACCGCTGCGGCTGGACGGGGCGTGCCCCGTGCGCCCCGTGCCAGCAGCAGGCGGGCGAGGTACTGGGTGCCGAGCGCTATGCGGCATGTGCACGGGAGGGGCACGAGCTCTCCCTCGACGCAGCGGTGAGACGCGCGCCGGCCACCCAGGACCGGCCGAGTCCGCAGCCGGGACGGCAGCGCTCGGTCCGCCCCGCGGCCCTGGAAACGCGAGAGCCCGCCGGCTCCCCCACCGGTAAGGGCGGGGAAGCGGCGGGCTGGAGCGCTGTGAGCTACTCCCTCAGCTACCGCTGGGAGGGGGCCCCAGGATCAGCGGGCGTAGTACTCGACGACCAGCTGCTCGTCGCAGATGACCGGAACTTCCTTGCGGTTCGGGTCGCGGTCCAGGCGGAACGCCAGCGCCTTCAGGTTGACCTGCAGGTAGCGCGGGGTCTCGCCGTCGGCGGCGAAGCCACCCTCACGCGCGACCTGGAAGAGGGCCTTCTCGCGGGAGCGCTCGCGGACCATCACGACGTCGTCGGGACGGACGCGGAAGGACGGCTTGTCGACCTTGCCGCCGTTGACCTCGATGTGGCCGTGGACGACCATCTGACGGGCCTGGTAGATGGTGCGGGCGATGCCCGAACGCAGGACCAGGGCGTCGAGACGGCGCTCGAGCTCGACGACCAGCGCCTCGCCCGTCTTGCCCTCGGCCTTCTTGGCGCGGTCGTAGGCGCGCGCCATCTGGCGCTCGCTGATGTCGTACTGCGCGCGCAGGCGCTGCTTCTCGAGCAGACGGACCTTGTAGTCCGAGTTCTGCTTGCGGCCACGGCCGTGCTCGCCCGGCGGGTAGGGGCGGGCTTCGAAGTACTTGACGGCCTTCGGCGTCAGTGCGATACCGAGCGCACGAGACTTCTTGACCTTGGGACGCGACTGGTTAGGCACGTTCTCCAGACCTCCATTGTAGGTTAGGTTAGGCTCACCTTACTCAAGGAGATCGCATGTCTCGCCCTGGGAACACCAAGCGCATCACGGACAGCACAAAGAACGTCGACGCTGCGCAGAGCATCGAGGCGACGGAGGTCCGATCAGCTCATGGTCAGCCGCGTCCCAGCGGGCTTGAAATCACTCGGATGCCGTCAGCAGCCGAGCGCACACGAACTCTCGTACAGAGTACATCCTCCGCGGTACTGCTCATCCCGGGGGTGGAGGCGGCACGTCCCGAGCAGCTGACACCGCAGGCCCGGGCCGTGGGCCCGGACGGAGAGGTGTTCCTGCTCTTCCCCGCGGACACACCGGCCGTACGCGCCGCCACGCACGCGCAGGACGACGAGCTGTCCGCTGTGCTGGAGATCACCGATGTCGCGCCGGTCTCCGTGCCCAGTCGTATCCGCGGCCGCGCCTGGGTCTCCGGCTGGCTGACCTGCGTGCCCGGCCTGGCCGAGCCCGGCCGGATGATGGTGCGCCTCGAGGTCGGCGAGGCGTGTGTGGACGATCTGTGGGGCGCTGACAACGTCGAGCCGGAGGAGTTCGCGCGGGCGTCCGTCGACCCTCTCGTCGCGCACGAGACGGAGCTGCTGCAGCATCTGGACTCCGCGCACAGCGACCAGGTGCGGGGGCTGTGCGAACTGCTCGGCGAGAGGGCGGACGGCGCGTACGCGAAGGATCGGCGGGCGGTGCCGCTGGCGCTGGACCGGTTCGGGCTGCGGGTGCGGTTCGTCGGCGAGCGGTGCTTCGACGCGCGCTTTGACTTCCCCACGCCGGTGCGCGACATCACCGAACTGCGCCGGGCCATGCACACGCTGTTCGAGGCCGCCTCCCGCACATCCGGCCCGTCCGGCGATTGAGGAGGAAGGAGGACCGGCGTCTGGGGCCCGGCTACTCTCCGCGCAGCCGCTCACGGACCTTCTCGACCACATCGGCGTACCGCGCCTCGGCGCCATAGCGCGTGGGCTCGTAGTAGTGCTTGCCGTGCACCGCGTCGGGAGCGTACTGCTGGGCGGCGATCGCACCGGGCACGTCGTGCGGATAGACGTACCCCTGGGCGTGACCGAGCTTGGCCGCGCCCTTGTAGTGGCCGTCGCGCAGGTGCGGCGGGACGGGGCCTGCCAGCCCGGCCCGCACATCGGCCAGCGCCGCGCCTATCGCTGTGGTCGCGGCGTTCGACTTGGGGGCGAGCGCGAGCGCGATGGTGGCGTGGCTGAGGGTGAGCGCGGCCTCGGGGAAGCCGATCATGGCCACGGCCTGGGCGGCGGCGACCGCGGTGGGCAGCGCCGTCGGGTCGGCGAGGCCGATGTCCTCGCTCGCCGAGATCATCAGCCGGCGCGCGATGAACCGCGGGTCCTCCCCCGCCTCGATCATGCGGGCCAGATAGTGCAGCGCGGCATCCACGTCGGAGCCGCGGATGGACTTGATCAGGGCGCTCGCCACGTCGTAGTGCTGATCGCCGTCGCGGTCGTACTTCACCGCCGCGCGGTCGACGGTCTCCTCCAGGGTCTGGAGGCTGATCTCCTCCTCGCTCTTGTCCATCGCGGCTCCCGCGGCAGCCTCCAGGGCCGTCAGCGCCCGGCGGGCGTCGCCTCCCGCGATCCGCAGCAGATGCGCCTCGGAGTCCTCGGGGAGGGTGACGGCGCCGCCGAGGCCCCGCTCCTCGGTGAGCGCCCGGCGCAGCAGTCCGCTCAGGTCCTCGTCGGTCAGCGACTCCAGCGTGAGCAGCAGGGAGCGCGAGAGCAGTGGGGAGATGATCGAGAAGTACGGATTCTCGGTGGTGGCGGCGATCAGCGTCACCCAGCGGTTCTCCACGGCGGGCAACAGCGAGTCCTGCTGGGCCTTGGAGAAGCGGTGGATCTCGTCGAGGAAGAGGACGGTCTCCTTGCCGAAGCCGCCCGCGGCCCGGCGGGCGGCTTCGATGACCGCCCGGACCTCCTTGACGCCCGCGGTGATCGCGGAGAGCTCCACGAAGCGTTTGTTGGTCGCTTTGGAGACGACATACGCGAGGGTCGTCTTGCCGATGCCGGGCGGGCCCCAGAGGATCATCGAGGAGGGTCCGGCGGGGCCGCCGCCGCCCTCACCGACGAGTCGGCGAAGCGGCGATCCGGGCTTCAGCAGATGCTGCTGGCCGACGACTTCATCGAGGGTGCGCGGGCGCATCCGGACGGCCAGGGGGCTGGCGGACGGGTCCTTCTCCTGGCGTTCTTCCGCGGCGGCGGTAAAGAGGTCGGGCTCCACGTCATGAAGCCTAAGTCAGAGCACTGACAACGCCCTCGGGGCCTGTCAGCCGGTCCAGAAGTCCCACCAGCGGGTCAGGATGAGCATCCCGATGATGCCGGTCCACAGCACCGGCGGCATCCAGTGGAACTCCAGCAGCCCCTTGCGCAGGCCTTCGGGGACCTTGATGATCCGGTGCTTGATGTTGTGCAGGGTGACGTAGCAGAACATCACGATGGTGGCGACCCAGGCCAGCGAGCACCACAGGCAGAGCGCGTTGATGTTGTACAGCGACTGGTACTGGAGCCAGGTGCAGAAGCCGACGCCGAAGAGGGTGCCGGCGTTGAGGCCGAGCCAGTACCAGCGCCTGTAACGCGCACCCGCAAGAAGAGCGACACCGATGGCGATCACCATCGCGTACGTGACAAGCCCGAGCATCGGATTCGGGAACCCGAACGCCGACGCCTGCTCGCTCTTCATGATGTTCCCGCAGGACACCACCGGATTCAGACTGCACCCCGGCGTGAAGGACGGGTCCTCGAGCAGCTTGAACTTGTCGATCGTGATGACCAACGAAGCCAGCAGCCCGGCCGCACCCGTGATCACCAGAAGCCACGCGAAGCCACGACTGCCGCCGATCGCGCCCTTGGAGCCGTTGTCGCGCTCGGAGGAGACGTCGTCCACTGCTGCAGTCGTCATATCGCCGTTCCATCGCTCAGTAGCCTGCTTTGGCACGGTCATTCTGCCGCACCCGCACCCGTGTCCACCGTTCGATGGACATAAGGATGTACGGACGGTCGTCCCGCCGGACTCAGCCCGCAAGCAGGCTGATGGCCGTGACAGAACTCGCGGTGAACGTACGCGGACCTCGCAAGCGGTACGGCGAAGTGACAGCGGTGGACGATCTCGACCTGGGCATCCGCCGGGGAGAGGTCTTCGGCATTCTCGGCCCCAACGGAGCGGGCAAGAGCAACACCGTGGAGATCCTTCAGGGGCATCGCACCGGGGACGCGGGCGAAGTGACCGTCCTGGGAGCGGATCCCGCGACCGGAAACCGCCTCTGTCGGTCCCGGATCGGCATCGTCTGGCAGGACGAATCCGCGCCCGCGGAGTTGACGGTGCGCGAGATGGTGTCCCATTTCTCCCGCTACTACCCGAATCCGCGTGACCCCGAAGAGGTCATCGTACTGGTGGGTCCGGAGAAGAAGGCGACGAGCCGGATCAAGGCGCTCTCCGGCGGGCAGCGGCGTCGGCTGGACGTGGTGGGCGGTGCTGCGGCTGGTTGCGGAGGGGTGCACGAACGCGGAGATCGGGCGGCGGCTGTACATCGGCGAGTCGACGGTGAAGACGCATCTGCTGCGTGTCTTCGGAAAGCCGGGGGTGGACGACCGCACGGCGGCGGTGACGAGCGCGATGCAGGAGGGGTTGCTTTGACGGGGGGCGGGGGCGGGCGCGCCTGCGGTGGGCTTCTCCCGTCCCTGCCCGAACTGGGGCTCCGCCCCAGAATGCCCTTCGGGCGTTGTCCTCAATCGCCGGACGGGCTGCATTTGCACCCCTCCGGCGATTGAGGAGCGGGGGTCCGGGGGCAGCGCCCCCGGAATGGACGTCAGGCCAGGCGTTCGCGGATCGCGGTCACCACGTCCGTCAGCGCCACCGGCGACTGCTCGCCGGACTCCATGTCCTTGAGCTGGACGACGCCTTCGGCGAGGTCGCGCTCACCGGCCACAATCGCGTACCGCGCCCCCGAACGGTTCGCGCTCTTCATCGCGCCCTTGAGGCCCTTGCCGCCGTAGCTGAAATCGGCGGCGACCCCCGCCCGGCGCAGCTCGGTGACCACGCCGAACAGCACACGCCTCGCCTCCTCGCCCAGCGGCACCGCGAACACGCTTGTCGTGGCGGGGAGTTCGAGCTCGATGCCCTCCGCCTCCAGCGCTAGGACCGTGCGGTCCACGCCGAGCGCCCAGCCGACCGACGGCAGCGCCGGGCCGCCGATCATCTCGGAGAGGCCGTCGTAGCGGCCGCCGCCGCCCACCGCGGACTGCGAGCCGAGACCGTCGTGGACGAACTCGAAGGTGGTACGGGTGTAGTAGTCGAGGCCGCGCACCAGCTTCTCGTCGTCCTCGTACGCGACGCCCGCCGCGGTCAGCAGCTCACGAACTTCCTCGTGGTACGCCTTGCAGGCGTCGCACAGGTAGTCGCGCAGCATCGGCGCGCCCGCCAGCTGCTTCTGGACCTCAGGGCGCTTGTCGTCGAGAACCCGCAGCGGGTTGATCTCGACCCGGCGCCGGGTGTCGTCGTCCAGCTCGAGGCCGCGCAGAAAGCCCCGCAGCGCGTCCCGGTAGACAGGGCGGCACTCCTTGTCGCCCAGGGAGTTCAGCAGGATGCGGAACTGGCGCAGCCCGAGCGAGCGGTACGCCTGGTCGGCCAGGATGATCAGCTCGGCGTCGAGGGCGGGGTCCTCCGCGCCGATCGCCTCGGCGCCGACCTGCGAGAAGTGCCTGTAGCGGCCCTTCTGCGGACGCTCGTAGCGGTAGTACGAGCCCGAGTACCAGAGCTTGACCGGCAGATTGCCGGCCTTGTGGAGGTTGGCCTCCAGCGCCGCGCGGAGCACGGACGCGGTGCCTTCGGGGCGCAGCGCGAGCTTGTCGCCGCCCTTGGTCTCAAAGGCGTACATCTCCTTGGAGACGATGTCGGTGGACTCGCCGACGCCGCGCGAGAACAGCTCGACGTTCTCGAAGCCGGGCGTCTCGATGTAGCCGTAGCCGGAGTTCTTCAGCGGCGCGGAGATCGCATCGCGCACCGCCAGGTACTTCGCGGACGCCGGCGGGATCAGGTCGTACGTGCCCTTGGGGGCCTGAAAGGTGCTCACGGGAAACTCTCGTCACATTCCTCGTCGGGGAGCTTCGACGCTCCCGAGGCCGGCGGCCACATCGCGTAGATACGGATTGGCGGCGCGCTCGCGGCCGATGGTCGTCTGGGGGCCGTGGCCGGACAGCACCACGGTCGAGTCGTCGAGCGGCAGGCACACACGCGCCAGCGACTCGAGCATCTCGGCCATGTCGCCACCGGGCAGGTCCGTGCGTCCGATGGAGCCGGCGAACAGCAGGTCGCCCGAGAAGAACACGGACGGCACGTCCGCGGACTCGGGCATCCGGAAGGTCACCGACCCCTTCGTATGGCCGGGCGCATGGGCGACCGAGAAGTCGAGACCGGCGAGGCGCAGCTCGGCGCCGTCGGTCAGTTCCTTGACGTCGTCCGGCTCCCCCACGGTCAGCTCGCCCATCAGCGGCATCCCGATCGACAGGCCCAGCGCCTTCTCCGGGTCGCTCATCATGTACCGGTCGGCGGGGTGGATCCATGCCGGTACGTCATGGGCTCCGCACACCGGAACGACGGAGGCGACGTGGTCGATGTGGCCATGGGTGAGGACGACGGCGACGGGCTTGAGCCGATGCTTCTTGAGCGCTTCCTCGACGCCTTCGGTGGCCTGGTGGCCCGGGTCGATGATCACGCACTCCTCGCCTGCGGCAGGGGCGACCAGGTAACAGTTGGTCCCCCAGGCCCCGGCGGGGAACCCGGCAATAAGCACGATCGTCCTCTGTGTGGTCGTCGAGAGGGAATTGCTGCATCGAATTGCAGCAGATCAGAGCCTACCGGCGCTGCTCGTCCCACAGCCAACCCGTATACGGTACGGGGCACACTCGGCCGTACGACGTACAAGGAGAAGACCCGGTGGTCAGCAGCGATCAGCGGCGGCGGCAGCTCGCCAGGGAGAAGTTCGAGCGCCAGCAGCAGCGTCGGCAGCAGTCACGTAAGAGGAAGCAGCGGAACACGATCATCGCGGGCGCGCTCGCCGTGGTGCTCGCCGCGGGCGCCGCGGCCTATGCCTCGGTCGGCCTGTCCGACGGGGACAAGGCCGACGGCTCGGTGGCGGGCGACAGCCAGTCCCCCAGCGCCACGCCGTCCCAGAGCGAGAGCACCGCGCCCGAGCCCGCCATGTCGATCGACAAGAAGGCGAAGTACTCGATGGCGCTGACGACGAACCACGGCGACATCAAGATCGCGATGGACGCGGCGAAGACTCCGCGCACCGTGAACTCCTTCAAGTCTCTGGCGGACAAGGGCTTCTTCAACGGCACGAAGTGCCACCGGCTGACCACGCAGGGCATCTTCGTGCTGCAGTGCGGCGACCCGAAGGGCGACGGCACCGGCGGGCCCGGCTACACGATCCCCGACGAGAATCTGACCGCGCTGGGCAAGGCGGGCGCCGACGGCACCGTGACGTATCCGGCCGGGACCGTGGCGATGGCCAATACCGGTCAGCCGCACTCCGGCGGCAGCCAGTTCTTCCTCGTCTACAAGGCCACCAAGCTGCCGCCCGGCTACACGCCGTTCGGAACCATGGACGCGGCGGGCCTGAAGGTCGTCGAGGGCGTGGCGAAGGGCGGCGTCTCGGGCGGGGCGCAGGACGGGGCTCCGAAGAAGGCCGTCACCATTGAGAAGGCGGCCGTACCGAAGGTGTGAGCGGGGGAATTCGGCCGTGCTGAGTGCGGACAGCCGGGCAGCCGGTCGCCTAGATTGGCGTTGTGCAGCGCGGGCCTCGATTCGCGCTGTGGAAGGCGGGCGAGGCCCGTCCAGGAACTGTGGACGATGCCCGGGGGGCGAACCCCCTCGCAGGCATCAGGTGGAGGAGGCGCTGTGAGCAGCGACCCGTGGGGCCGTGTCGATGAGACGGGCACCGTGTACGTGCGTACTGCCGATGGCGAGAAGGTCGTCGGATCGTGGCAGGCCGGTTCTCCCGAGGAGGCTCTGGCCTATTTCGAGCGCAAGTACGAGGGCTTGGTGGTCGAGATCGGCCTCCTCGAGCGGCGGGTGAAGACCACCGATCTCTCGGCCAAGGACGCCCAGACCGCCATCGACCATCTGCGCCAGCAGGTGGACGAGCATCACGCCGTGGGTGACCTCGACGCGCTGGGCAAGCGCCTCGACGCGCTTGTCGCGACGGTCGAGAAGCGCCGCGAGGAGCGCAAGGTCCAGAAGGCGAAGCAGAACGACGAGGCGCGGCACGCCAAGGAGGCCCTGGTCACCGAGGCCGAGGGCCTGGCGCAGAGCGAGCAGTGGCGGGCGGCCGGTGAGCGGCTGCGGGCGCTGGTGGACACGTGGAAGGGCCTTCCCCGGCTCGACCGGAAGTCCGACGACGAGCTGTGGCACCGCTTCTCGCACGCCCGCTCGGCGTTCTCCAAGCGCCGCAAGGCGCACTTCGCCTCGCTGGACGCGCAGCGCGAGGAGGCCCGTAAGGCCAAGGAGAAGCTGGTTGCCGAGGCCGAGTCGCTCTCCGGCTCCACCGACTGGGGCACGACGGCCGCCCGCTACCGCGAGCTGATGGCGGAGTGGAAGGCCGCGGGCCGTGCCCAGCGCGAGGCCGAGGACGATCTGTGGAACCGTTTCCGCGGTGCTCAGGACGTCTTCTTCGCCGCGCGCAGCGGCGTTTTCGCGGAGCGCGACGCCGAGCAGGGCGAGAACCTCAAGCTCAAGGAGGAGCTCGCCGCCGAGGCCGAGAAGCTGGTGCCGGTGACGGATCTGAAGGCGGCGCGCGCCGCCTTCCGTTCGATCAACGAGCGCTGGGAGGCCATCGGCCATGTGCCGCGGGACGCGCGTCCCAAGGTCGAGGGCCGGATGCATGCGGTGGAGCGGGCGCTGCAGGAGTCCGAGGAGAACGAGTGGCGCCGGACGAACCCGGAGGCGCGTGCGCGTGCCGAGGGTCTGACGGGCCAGCTGCAGGCGGCCGTGGACAAGCTGCGCGGGCAGATCGACGCCGCGCGCGCGGCGGGCAACAACGCCAAGGCGGACAAGCTCGCCAAGGAGCTCGAGGGCCGGCAGGCACTGCTCGATCAGGCGCTGAAGGGCCTTGAGGAGTTCGGCGGTTGACAGCCACGTGAAAGGGCCCCCTGTACGTCGCGTACAGGGGGCCCTTTCGTACGTCCGCCGCGGGCGGCGCGTCCTCCGTCGGCTACGGGCGGCGCGCCGAGGTCACCCGGTACACGTCGTAGACGCCCTCCACGCCCCGTACCGCCTTCAGTACGTGCCCGAGGTGCTTCGGGTCGCCCATCTCGAAGGTGAAGCGCGAGGTGGCCACCCGGTCGCGGGAGGTCTGGACGGCCGCCGAGAGGATGTTGACGTGCTGGTCGGACAGCACGCGCGTGACGTCCGAGAGGAGCCTGGACCGGTCGAGCGCCTCGACCTGGATGGCGACCAGGAAGACCGAGGACTGGGTCGGGGCCCACTCGACGTCGAGGATGCGTTCCGGCTGCTGCGAGAGCGAGTCGACGTTCACGCAGTCCGCGCGGTGAACCGATACGCCACTGCCGCGCGTGACAAAGCCGATGATGGGGTCGCCGGGGACGGGCGTACAACAGCGGGCGAGCTTGACCCAGACGTCCTCGACGCCCTTGACGACCACGCCGGGGTCGGCGTTGGCACGCCGCTTGCGGCCGCGCGCGGGCGGTGCGCTCTCAGCGATGTCCTCGTTGGCCGCCTCCTCGCCGCCGAGGGCCTGCACCAGTTTCTGGACGACGCCCTGCGCGGCCACATGGCCCTCGCCGATCGCCGCGTACAGGGACGAGATGTCGGGGTAGCGCATCTCGTGCGCGAGCGTGACGAGCGAGTCCCCGGTGAGGATGCGCTGGATCGGCAGGTTCTGTTTGCGCATCGCCCGCGCGATGGCGTCCTTGCCCTGTTCGATCGCCTCGTCGCGACGCTCCTTGGAGAACCAGGCGCGGATCTTGTTGCGTGCCCGGGGCGACTTGACGAAGCCCAGCCAGTCGCGCGAGGGGCCCGCGCCCTCGGCCTTGGAGGTGAAAACCTCCACCAGGTCGCCGTTGTCGAGGGTCGATTCGAGCGGTACGAGCCGCCCGTTGACCCGCGCCCCTATGGTCCGGTGGCCGACTTCCGTATGGACGGCGTACGCGAAGTCGACGGGCGTCGCGCCTGCCGGAAGCGCTATGACGTCGCCCTTCGGCGTGAAGACGAAGACCTCGTTGCGGGAGAGGTCGAAGCGCAGGGACTCCAGGAACTCGCTGGGGTCCTCGGTCTCCTTCTGCCAGTCCAGCAGCTGGCGCAGCCACGCCATGTCATTGACGGCATCGTCCTTGCCGGCCCGCTTCGGCACGTCCGTACGCACCTTGGAGGCGCCGGCAGAGGGCTCCTGCTTGTACTTCCAGTGCGCTGCGATGCCGTACTCGGCGCGGCGATGCATGTCGAAGGTGCGGATCTGCAGCTCGACGGGCTTGCCGTTGGGACCGATCACCGTGGTGTGCAGCGACTGGTACATGTTGAACTTGGGCATCGCGATGTAGTCCTTGAACCGGCCGGGGACCGGATTCCATCGCGCATGGACGGTGCCGAGCGCCGCGTAGCAGTCGCGGACGGTGTCGACGAGGACGCGGATGCCCACCAGGTCGTAGATCTCCGCGAAGTCGCGGCCGCGGACGATCATCTTCTGATAGACGCTGTAGTAGTGCTTGGGCCGTCCGGTGACGGTGGCCTTGATACGGGCGGCGCGCAGATCGGACTGGACCTCGTCGGTCACTATGGCCAGATACTCGTCGCGCTTGGGCGCGCGCTCGGCGACGAGCCGCACGATCTCGTCGTACATCTTGGGGTAGAGGATCGCGAAGGCGAGGTCCTCCAGCTCCCACTTGATGGTGTTCATGCCCAGCCGGTGGGCCAGCGGCGCGTAGATCTCAAGGGTCTCGCGGGCCTTCTTCTCCTGCTTCTCCCGCTTGAGATAGCGCATGGTGCGCATGTTGTGCAGCCGGTCGGCGAGCTTGATGACCAGGACGCGCGGGTCCTTGGCCATGGCGACGACCATCTTGCGTACGGTCTCGGCCTGCGCGGCCTCGCCGAACTTGACCTTGTCCAGCTTGGTGACGCCGTCGACGAGGAGGGCGACCTGGTCGCCGAAGTCGCGGCGCAGGGTGTCCAGGCCGTACTCGGTGTCCTCGACGGTGTCGTGCAGCAGCCCGGCCATCAGGGTCGCCGGGTCCATGCCGAGCTCGGCGAGGATGGTGGTGACGGCGAGCGGGTGCGTGATGTACGGGTCGCCGCTCTTGCGCTTCTGGCCGCGGTGCCAGCGTTCGGCGACCTGGTAGGCGCGCTCGATCTGGCGGAGCGTGGAGGTCTCGATCTTGGGGTCGTTGCTGCGCACTATCCGCAGCAGCGGCTCCAGTACGGGGTTGTACGGCGAGGAGCGCTGGACGCCGAGGCGGGCGAGGCGGGCGCGCACACGGTTCGACGAGCCGCCGGTCCTGGGCACGGCCGTGGGCGTGGGCCGGGGGGCGGGCGTGGGAGCAGGAGTAGGGGCGGGAGTGGGAGCGGAGACGGGGGCCGCACCCTTCGCACGCTCCGGGGCCGCACCGTTCGCACTCCCCCTGGAGGCACCTCCCAGCGGTAGCTGGGGGACTTCGGCCGGGGGGACCCCCATCTCGCTACGCTCGGGCGCAGCCGGCTTCGGCTTCTCGGCCGGCCTCTTCTCGGGCGTGACAGGGGCTGCCGCGGCCTTTTCGGCCATCTGGTCGGGCTGCGCGGCGGCGCGGTGGGCCTCGTCTGGCAAGAGCGCTCCTCGTGCGGTTCCGGGTTCCCCGGTCAGGTCCGGAGAAGCCATGGTATCGACCTCGGCGTCCCGGTGCTCATGAGGCCGTGGGTCCGGACATGACAGGTGAGACACACGAGCCTCTCCGGACGCCCTTTGGTCACTGCGCGCGATCGTCCGATCGCAGCGGACGGGGCGCCGTGTGATCGCAGCCGGACAGGCAGCCGGACAGAACGACGGGCGCCCCCGGGAAGATTCCCGGGGGCGCCCATCGGTACAACGACGCGTGGCGTCAGAGCGTTATCAGAGCCTCCAGCGGGGCCCCGCGCAGCGCCGGCTCCAGGCGCGCCCGGCCGCCGAGGAAGCCGAGCTCCATCAGGACCGCGACGCCCGCGACATCGGCTCCGGCGCGACGGATCAGCTCCAGCGACGCCTCGGCGGTGCCTCCGGTGGCAAGTACATCGTCGATGACCATGATGCGGTCGCCCGCCCGCAGGTCCTCGGCGTGCACCTCGATCTCGGCTTGGCCGTACTCCAGCTCGTACGCCTGCGAGAGCGTCGCTCCGGGGAGCTTGCCCGCCTTGCGTACGGGAATGAAGCCGAGCCCGGCGCGGACGGCGACCGGAGCGCCCAGGATGAAGCCGCGCGCCTCCAGACCGACGATCTTCGTGGCCTCATGGCGCGCGCACAGCCCGGCGAGCACGTCGGTGAGGGCCCCGAAGGCCTCCGGGTCCGCGAGCAGGGGCGTGATGTCCTTGAACATCACCCCCGGCTTCGGATAGTCGGCGACGTCCCGGATACGGCTGAGCAGCAGCTCCTGCGTGCCGACCGTCATCGGCGCCTGCCCGAGGGGCGACCGCGGCCGCGGCCACGCGGGCCCACGACGGCGCCCGCCGTCGCGGCGTCGTCCGTCACCACGTCCTGCGGCTGACCGGAGTCGTCCGCCGGCTCGCCCTTCGCGGCGGCCGCCGCGCGCTTGGCGAGCACCCGCTTCTTCAGGGCCTTCATCTGCGGCTCGCGCTCCTTGAGGTCGGCGACGAGCGGAGTGGCGATGAAGATCGAGGAGTACGCACCGGCCGCCAGACCGACGAACAGCGACAGCGAGATGTCGTTCAGCATGCCGGCGCCCAGGACACCGCCACCGATGAACAGCAGGCCCGCCACCGGCAGCAGCGCGACAACCGTGGTGTTGATGGAACGCACCAGGGTGCTGTTGATGCTGCGGTTGGCGACGTCGCTGTAGGTCCAGCGGGTCTGCTTGGTGATGTCCTTCGAGCCCTCCTTGAGGGAGTCGAAGACGACGACCGTGTCGTAGAGCGAGTAACCGAGGATCGTGAGCAGACCGATCACGGTGCCCGGCGTGACCTCGAAACCGACCAGCGCGTACACACCGACGGTGATCGTGATGTCGTGGATCAGGGCGATCAGGGCCGCGACCGCCATGCGCCACTCGAACGCGATCGCGAGATAGATCACGACGAGGATCATGAAGATCCCGAGGCCGGTCCATGCCTTGTTGGCGATCTGCTCGCCCCAACTGGGTCCGACGAGCTCGGCGTTGATCTTCTCCGAGTCGACCTTGAGGCTCTCGGAGAGCTCGGTCTTGACCTTGTCGGCCTGCTGGGTGTCGAGCTCGCTGACCTGGATGCGCAGTCCGCCGTTGCCGAGCTTCTGGACGATCGCGGGGTGACCGGAGGCCTCCTCCGCGGCGTTCTGTGCCTGGGAGACCGAGGCGCTCGTCTTCGGGGTGTTGAAGACGGCACCGCCCTTGAACTCGATGCCCATGTTCAGGCCTTGCACCGCCAGGCCGACGATGGCGGTGATGGTGATCAGGATCGAGAGGCCGTACCAGATCTTCCGCTTGCCGATGAAGTCGTAGCCGACCTCGCCGCGGTAGAGCCGGGCGCCGAGATTGCCGAGTCGCGACATCTCACGCCTCCTTCGGGTCGGTGGGGGCGGAGGCGCGGCGGGAGCGGCGCAGCGGGGGCTTGGCGCCGAGCCGCTTCGGGTCCAGTCCGGACCACGGGTGGCCGTTCGCGAAGAACCTCTTGCGGGCGAGGAGCGTCATCACCGGCTTGGTGAAGAGGAACACCACGACGACGTCGAGCAGGGTGGTCAGACCCAGCGTGAACGCGAAGCCCTGGACCTTGCCGACGGTGACGATGAACAGCACCGCGGCGGCGAGGAACGACACGAAGTCGGAGACCAGGATGGTGCGCCGGGCACGCGGCCAGGCACGCTCGACGGCGGGCCGCAGCGTACGGCCCTCGCGGATCTCGTCCCGGATGCGTTCGAAGTACACGATGAACGAGTCGGCTGTGATGCCGATCGCGACGATCGCACCACAGACCGCCGGCAGGTTCAGCGCGAAGCCGATGGCCGGGCCGAGCAGCGCCATGATCGTGTACGTCAGGATCGCGGAGACCATGAGGCTGAGAATCGCGATCAGAGCCAGGCCGCGGTAGTACGCCACCAGATAGATGATGACCAGCGCGAGGCCGATCGCACCGGCGATCAGACCCGCCTTGAGCTGCTCGCCGCCGAGCGCGGCCGTGACGGTGGTGACGCTCTGCTCCTCGAAGGAGAGCGGGAGCGCGCCGTACGACAGGATGTTGCCCAGGTCCTGCGCGGACTCCTGGGTGAAGTTTCCGGAGATCTCGGCGTTGGCGCTCAGCGCTGTGCGGACCGAGGGCGCGGAGACCACTTCGCCGTCGAGGACGATGGCGAACTGGTTCATCGGGGGCTGCTGCTGCGAGAGCCTGCTGGTGATCTTCTGGAACTTCTTGGCACCGCTGCTGGTGAAGTCCATCGTGACGATCCACATGCCACGCTGCTGGTCCAGCTGGCCCTTGGCGTCGTCGACGTCCTTGCCGTCGACCTCGGCGGGACCGAGGAGGTACTTCTCCCACGCGCCGTCCGAGTTCTGGCCGCAGCCGACGGTCGGCTCGCTGGGCTTGACGTTCTCACCGGCCGCGACGCGGGCCTTCTTGTTCGTGCAGTCGAGGGCCAGGAACGCCTTCTGCAGCTTCTCGGTGGCCGCTGCGTCGACCGGAGGGGTCGGCTTCGGGGTCCCGGAGGGCTTCGGCTTGCCCGACCCGGAGGCGGTCGGCGTGGGCGTCGGCGCCTTCAGGGCGTCGGTCACCGCGCGGCCCTGCGTCGTCGCAGTCGGCGAAGGGGTGCCGGACGGCGGGGTGGCCGTCTGCTTGCCGTCCTTGGCCTTGTCCGTGGCCTTGTCCGACGCCGAGGGGCTCGGGGAGGGCTTCGGAGAGGTGGGGCCGCCTGGGGCGACGGTCAGCACGGGCCGGAAGAAGAGCTGGGCGGTGGTGCCGACCTGCTCTCGGGCCTGCTGGGAATTCGTTCCCTTGGGGATGTTGACAATGATGTTGTCATCGCCCTGAGTCTGGACCTCGGCCTCGGAGACGCCCAGACCGTTGACGCGGCGCTCGATGATGCCGACCGCGGTGTTCATGTTGGTCGGGTTGACGGCGTTCTCTTGGCCGGGCTGGTTCTTTGCCTTGAGCGTGATGGTTGTACCGCCCGCCAGGTCGATGCCCAGACGCGGCTTGAGCTGACCCGCCCAGAACATCCCGCCTGTGAGCGCGACCATGGCGATCAGAATCAGTACCAGGGCGCGCCCCGGCCTGCTCTGAGCCCCCGCGGGCCTCCGGCCCCTATTCGGTGCTGCCACCTTCTCGTTTCTCCCTGTCCAACCGCCCCGCGCCGGGTGTGCGCCGAAGCGGCCACGAAGTGTTGTGGGGACCTGCCCCCGCAGAAATCAACACGACCGAGGGACCGCCGGGCGCCGGTGAGCGCCCCTGCGGTCCCCTCGCATGGCTACTTCGCGTCGGTCTCGCCGTCGGCCTTGCCGTCCTTGGGCTCGACGTCGTCCTTCGGCTCGACGTCGTCCTTGGACTCGGCGTCGCCCTTCGGCTCGGCGTCGTCGGCCGCGGGAGCCTCGGGCTTCTTGCCCAGGTCGATCTTGGCTTCGTCCGAGGAGTCGGCGGTCTCGGTCAGCGAGGAAGCGTCGTCCGGCACGACGGGGCCGTCGACCTTGAGGTGGCCGTCGCCGTGCACGATGCGGTTGTACTCCTCGTCGTCGAGGACCGCGCCGATGGAGTTCTTGGCGTAGACGGCGTGGACGCCGGGAGCCACCTCAAGGAGGACGGTGTCGTCGTGAAGCTCCTTGACGGTGGCGTACATGCCTCCGATCGTCCGGACGCCGGTGCCCGGCTGCATCTGGTCACGCATCTGGGCGGCCTGCTGCTGCTTCTTCTTGGCCGACCGGGTCATCAGGAACATGGCCCCGATGAGCACAATGAAGGGGAGGAGGGTCACGAGACTCACGGGACGGAACTTCCTTCGCACGACCGCACTGACGAGGCGGCCTTATCTACGGGGGTGGGTACGCCGACCTGTAGGGGCGGCATCGGCGGAGTCTAAGCGAGTCCGCATCATTGGAACAACGCCCAGCATCCCACCGTGGTTCCTGGCCCGGCGACACTCCGCGCCGTCACGTCCCGAACAGCCCCTGTTGTCCCCTTGCGCCGGGGGCCTGCTGCGGCGGTACGAGTCCGAGGTGGGCCCAGGCGGCAGGGGTGGCGACCCTGCCACGGGGGGTCCGGGCCAGCAGTCCCTCCCGTACCAGGAAGGGCTCGGCCACCTCCTCGACCGTCTCGCGCTCCTCCCCGACGGCCACCGCGAGCGTGGACAGACCCACCGGGCCGCCGCCGAACAGCCCCAGCAGCGCCTGGAGCACGGCACGGTCGAGGCGGTCGAGTCCGCGGGCGTCGACCTCGTACACCTTCAGAGCCGCGGCGGCCACCTCGCGGGTGATCAGGCCGTCCAGCTTGACCTGGGCGTAGTCGCGGACGCGGCGCAGCAGACGGTTGGCGATACGGGGCGTGCCGCGGGAGCGGCCGGCGATCTCGGCGGCGCCGTCGGCCTCTATGTCGACATCGAGGAGCTGGGCGGAGCGGTGGATGACGCGCTCCAGCTCGGCGGGGTCGTAGAACTCCATGTGCGCGGTGAAGCCGAAGCGGTCGCGCAGCGGGGGCGGCAGCAGCCCGGCCCTGGTGGTGGCGCCGACCAGGGTGAACGGAGGGAGCTCGAGCGGGATGGCGGTGGCCCCCGGGCCCTTGCCGACGATCACGTCGACCCGGAAGTCCTCCATGGCCATGTAGAGCATCTCCTCGGCGGGCCGGGACATCCGGTGGATCTCGTCGAGAAAGAGCACCTCGCCCTCCTGGAGGGAGGAGAGGATCGCGGCCAGGTCGCCTGCGTGCTGGATGGCGGGGCCCGAGGTGATGCGGATCGGGGCGTTCATCTCCGCCGCGATGATCATGGAGAGGGTGGTCTTGCCGAGGCCGGGGGCCCCGGAGAGCAGGACGTGGTCGGCGGTGGCGCCGCGCGCGAGGGCCGCTTTCAGGACAAGGTCCAGCTGCTCGCGGACCCGCTCCTGGCCGACGAACTCGTCCAGCGACTTCGGCCGCAGCGCCGCCTCGACGGCCTGGTCCTCTCCGTCGGCTGACCCGCCGACGAGCCGCTCGGCGGCGATGTCGTCGGTCGGCGGTGCGGTGTCGTCCCAGTTCACAGTCGATTGCCTCGCGAGTTCGGCGGTCGGAGCGGTCAGGCAGTCAGGCGGTCAGGCGGTCAGGCGGTCAGAGGGGGCGCAGGGTCAGCGGGTGCGGTTCAGAGTCTGGAGGGCGGCCTTGAGGAGCTGGCCCACATTCGGTGTGCTCTCGGCGGCCTCGGCCTGTGGCGCGACCGCAGCGACCGCCTCGTCGGCCTCACGGGTGGCATAGCCGAGGCCGATCAGCGCGGCGTGCAGCTGATCGCGCCAGGTCATCGGGGCTGCGGCCGCTGTGCCCTTGCCCTGCCTGCCGATGTGCGCGCCGACCGGTTCGCCGAGCCGGTCCTTCAGCTCGAGCAGCAGCTTCTGCGCGCCCTTCTTGCCGATGCCCGGGACGGCGGTCAGCGCCTTCTCGTCGCCGGTAGCGACGGCGACGCGCAGGGCGTCCGGGGTGTGTACGGCGACCATGGCCTGGGCCAGGCGGGGCCCGACGCCGCTCGCGGTCTGCAGCAGCTCGAAGACCTGGCGCTCGTCGTCGTCCGCGAAGCCGTAGAGCGTGAGCGAGTCCTCCCGTACGACCAGGGAGGTGGCGAGCTTGGCCTCCTTGCCGATACGGAGCTCGGAGAGGGTGTTCGGCGTGCACTGGACGGCCATACCGACGCCGCCGACCTCGATGACAGCGGTCGTGGGGGCGAGGGCGGCGACCGGGCCGCTCACAAAGGCGATCATGCGGTACGGCCTTTCGATGCGTGCAGGGCGACGGCTTGCTGGAGGCGGTTTTGCGCGGGGGCGCGCCAGATGTGACAGATGGCGAGGGCGAGGGCGTCCGCCGCGTCGGCCGGCCTGGGCGGGGCATCGAGCCGCAGCAGCCGGGTGACCATCGCCCCGACCTGTGCCTTGTCGGCCCGGCCGCTGCCCGTGACGGCGGCCTTGACCTCGCTCGGGGTGTGCAGGGCGACGGGGATGCCCCGGCGGGAGGCGCAGAGCATGGCGATCGCGCTGGCCTGGGCGGTGCCCATGACCGTACGCACATTGTGCTGGCTGAACACCCGCTCCACCGCGACGACTTCGGGCCGGTGCTCGTCCAGCCACTGCTCCATGCCCTGCTCGATGGCGACCAGCCGGGGGCCCAACTCGGCGTCCGCCGGGGTCCGTACGACACCTACGCCGAGCATGGTCAGGGGACGGCCCGCGACGCCCTCGACCACGCCGACGCCGCACCGCGTCAGCCCTGGGTCCACGCCCAGTACCCGCATCGTGCCCCCTCCTTCAATCGCCTGTTTGTGCAGGCTATCGGCTGCCAGTGACAAAGCGATGGGCCGACGGGGCGTGTGCCCCGTCGGCCCGTGGACCGCTGTCGTGCGCAACCATGAGTTGAGCAACCCCCG
Source organism: Streptomyces sp. NPDC019443 (assembly GCF_044389785.1). Classification (NCBI taxonomy): domain Bacteria; kingdom Bacillati; phylum Actinomycetota; class Actinomycetes; order Kitasatosporales; family Streptomycetaceae; genus Streptomyces; species Streptomyces sp. NPDC019443. The sequence continues at coordinate 31,336 of NZ_JBIRYJ010000014.1, read as the reverse complement.
CGGCGAGCAACCAACTCCGCTAGAGCGGCTGGCGGCACCCCCCAGCCCGCCAGCGCCAGGGGGTTCAGCCGCAAAAGGGGTCAGGCGTCGACCTTCTCCATGACCTCGTCCGAGACGTCGAAGTTGGCGAAGACGTTCTGCACGTCGTCGCTGTCCTCGAGCGCGTCGATCAGCTTGAAGATCTTGCGCGCGCCCTCTTCGTCGAGCTCAACCTGCATGGTCGGAAGGAAGTTGGCCTCGGCCGAGTCGTAGTCGATGCCCGCCTCCTGGAGCGCGGTGCGGACCGCGACCATGTCGGTGGCCTCGCTGACGACCTCGTACGACTCACCCAGGTCGTTGACCTCTTCGGCACCCGCGTCAAGGACCGCGCCAAGGACGTCGTCCTCGGTCAGCTCGCCCTTGGGGACGATCACGACGCCCTTGCGGTTGAAGAGGTAGGAGACGGAGCCCGGGTCGGCCATCGAGCCGCCGTTGCGGGTCATCGCGACACGTACGTCGGAGGCGGCGCGGTTGCGGTTGTCGGTGAGGCACTCGATGAGCACCGCCACACCGTTCGGACCGTAACCCTCGTACATGATCGTCTGGTAGTCGACACCGCCTGCTTCAAGACCGGCGCCGCGCTTGACCGCGGAGTCGATGTTCTTGTTGGGGACGGAGCTCTTCTTCGCCTTCTGGATGGCGTCGACGAGCGTCGGGTTGCCCTCGGGGTCGGCGCCGCCCGTGCGGGCCGCGACCTCGATGTTCTTGATCAGCTTCGCGAAGAGCTTGCCGCGCTTGGCATCGATCACGGCCTTCTTGTGCTTCGTCGTAGCCCATTTAGAGTGGCCGGACATCTGCCTGTCTCCTTCGCGTAACCCACTACTGCTGCGTTCGGCAGAGATCCTACCGGGATCACGTCACCCGGCCGCGCGCACCATGTCCACGAAGAGGCCGTGCACCCGGTGGTCGCCGGTGAGTTCCGGGTGGAAGGAGGTCGCCAGGGCATTGCCCTGCCCAACGGCGACGATATGGCCGTCGTGCTCGGCGAGCACCTCGACCTCGGCGCCCACGGACTCCACCCAGGGGGCGCGGATGAAGACGCCGTCGACCGGTCCATCGGTCACTCCGGCGACCTCGACGGCCGCCTCGAAGGACTCGTTCTGCCGGCCGAAGGCATTGCGGCGGACGATCATGTCGATGCCGCCGAGCGTCTCCTGGCCCGAGCGCGGGTCGAGGATCTTGTCGGCGAGCATGATCAGGCCGGCGCAGGTTCCGTAGACGGGCAGGCCCGCCGCGATCCGCTCGCGCAGCGGCTCCATCATGCCGAACAGCACCGCGAGCTTGGACATGGTGGTGGACTCGCCGCCGGGGATGACGAGGCCGTCGACCTCGGCGAGCTCCTCGGGGCGCCGGACCGGCCTGGCCACGGCGTCAGCCGCGGCCAGGGCGATCAGGTGCTCCCGTACATCGCCCTGCAGGGCGAGAACCCCGATGACAGGGGTGCCGGGAGTGGTCATTACCAGCCCCGGTTCGCGTAGCGCTCGGTCTCGGGGAGGGTGTCGCAGTTGATGCCGACCATGGCCTCGCCGAGGTTGCGGGAAGCGTCCGCGATGATCTTGGGGTCGTCGTAGAAGGTGGTGGCCTTCACGATGGCCGCGGCGCGCTTGGCCGGGTCGCCCGACTTGAAGATGCCGGAGCCGACGAAGACACCCTCGGCGCCGAGCTGGCGCATCAGCGCCGCGTCGGCCGGGGTGGCCACACCACCGGCGGAGAACAGGACGACCGGCAGCTTGCCGAGCTCGGAGACCTCCTTGACGATCTCGTACGGGGCGCGGAGCTCCTTGGCGGCGGCGTACAGCTCGTTGTTGTCGAAGCCGCGCAACTTGGCGATCTCGTTCTTGATCTGGCGCAGGTGACGGACGGCCTCGACGACGTTGCCGGTGCCGGCCTCGCCCTTGGAGCGGATCATGGCCGCGCCCTCGGCGATACGGCGCAGCGCCTCACCGAGGTTGGTGGCACCGCACACGAAGGGAGTCGTGAAAGCCCACTTGTCGCTGTGGTTGACCTCGTCGGCCGGGGTCAGCACCTCGGACTCGTCGATGTAGTCGACACCCAGCGACTGGAGGACCTGGGCCTCGACGAAGTGGCCGATACGGGACTTGGCCATGACCGGGATGGAGACGGCGTCGATGATCTCTTCGATCATGTTCGGGTCGGACATCCGGGCCACGCCGCCGTCCTTGCGGATGTCGGCGGGGACCCGCTCCAGGGCCATGACGGCCACGGCGCCCGCGTCCTCGGCGATCTTCGCCTGCTCGGCGTTGACCACATCCATGATCACACCGCCCTTGAGCTGCTCGGCCATGCCGCGCTTGACGCGCGCGGTGCCGGTCTCGGGGGCCTGCGGGGTGGGGAGCGTGCTGGACACGGATGACCTCACTCGATGACGACGTTGTGATGCGTCCCCGATGGAACAGCCGGGGACCAGTCCACTGCAAGGGCCAATGAACAGCCGGTGGATCGTTTTGAACCCTCAGGTACCGGGCGTCAGGAGCCGAAGGTCAGGTGCCGAGCGTCAGGAACCGAAGGTCAGGTGCCCGGGCGGTCGGCGAGGGCGGTCGGCGGTTCGTCGTCCATCTCGAAGGCCAGCGGGAAGGGCGCGTGCCCCGCCAGCCGGAACCAGCGGACCTTGCGGTGGCGGCGCAGGGCGCGGGCCGCGCGCACCGAGTCGTTGTGGAACCGGCGCGCCATCGGGACCCGGCGCACCGCCTGCGCGAGCTCGCCCGCGGCCTCCTCACCGCCCGGCACCTCGCGTACGGCCTCGACCTGCGCCGGCTCCCCGAAGACGGCCCGCAGCGCCGCGCTGAGCTCGCTCTCGGCGACCTCGCGCTGCTCCTCCTCGGCCTGGCGGGCGGCGTGGGCGGCCTCGTACAGCACGATCGACGCGGCCGGGTCGAGCACGCCGGAGGTGGCTAGTTCCTGGGTGACCGAGGCGCGGCGCAGGAGTTGGGCGTCGAGCGCGGCGCGGGCGGCGTCGATACGGGAGTGCAGCCGGTCGAGCCGGCCGGCGGTCCAGCTCAGATACAGGCCGATCGCGACGAGGGCGACGACGATCCAGATGATGGTTTCGGTCACGGGCGGCAAGGCTACCGGGGGCGGGGCGGCACCCACCCCGCCCCTTCACTGGGGCTCCGCCTCAGACCCCGCTCCTCAATCTCCCCCAGACTCCGTCCGGGGACCCCCACGGGGCCTAATTTCGGGGCTCCGCCCCGGAGAGGCTGAATTTCGCCCGTCCGGCGTTTGAGGACAACGCCCGAAGGGCGTACGAGGGCTGGGGGAACGCCCTCAGTTACGGGAAGGGGCGGGGTGGGGAAAGGGCCAGCCGCGGCGCGGGGCTCGCGCGCATCCCGGCCCCAAGGCGCGAGCTCAGTCGCGCGCCAGGCCGAACCTCGAGCGGAATCCCGATCTCTCGTCCGCCGCCACCACAGCCGCGCCGTGCGTCACCGTTTCGTACACCGCCAGGATGTCCGCCCCGACCGTCGACCAGTCGAAGCGCCGCACATGCGCGCTCCCCCGCGCCCGCAGCTCCGCCCGCCTCTCCGGGTCCCCCAGCAGCCGTACAGCCGCAGCCGCAAGCGCGTCCGCGTCCTCGTTGGCGAACAGCTCGCCCGCCGCGCCCTGGTCCAGGACCTGCGCGAACGCGTCCAGGTCGGAGGCGAGCACCGGCGCGCCCGCCGACATCGCCTCGACCAGGATGATGCCGAAGCTCTCACCCCCGGTGTTGGGTGCGACGTACACATCGACGCTGCGCAGCAGCCGCGCCTTGTCCTCGTCGCTGACCATGCCGAGGAACTCGACCCGCGAGCGCATCTCCTTCGGCAGCGAGGCGACCGCCTCCTCCTCGTCGCCGCGCCCCGCGACCAGCAGCCGCACGTCCGGGCAGGCCTCGACGATCTTCGGGAAGGCCGCCATCAGCACAGGCAGACCCTTGCGGGGCTCGTCGATGCGCCCTATGAAGCCGATCGTGTTGCCCTGCCACTCCGCCTTCGGCTCGGCCTTGTCGAAGAAGCCGACGTCGACGCCGTTCGGGATGACGACCGCGTCGCCGCCCAGGTGCTCGACGAGCGTCCGGCGGGCGTATTCGCTGACCGCGATCCGGGCGCTGATCTTCTCCAGCGCGGGCTGCAGGATCGGATACGCGGCGATCATCGCGCGGGAGCGCGGATTCGACGTGTGGAACGTCGCGACGATCGGCCCCTGCGCCGCCCAGCAGGCCAGCAGCCCCAGCGACGGCGAGGTCGGCTCATGGATGTGGATCACGTCGAACGTGCCGTCGTGCAGCCACCGCCGCACCCGCGCGGCCGACAGGAAGCCGAAGTTGAGCCGGGCGACCGAGCCGTTGTACGGGACCGGAACGGCCCGGCCCGCCGAGACGACGTACGGCGGCAGCGGCGTCTCGTCGTCCGCCGGCGCAAGGACCGACACCTCGTGGCCGAGCCGGATCAAATGCTCCGCAAGGTCTCTGATGTGGAATTGGACGCCGCCCGGTACATCCCAGGAGTACGGGCAGACGATGCCGATCTTCACAGCGGCCGCTCCTCAAGGTCGGCGAGCCACAGCCGCTGCAGCATGTGCCAGTCCTCCGGATGCTCGGTGATTCCCGTGGCGAAGGCATCGGCCAGCGCCTGTGTCATGGAAGACGCCTTCTCGGCCCGGGTACCTGTCTCGGGTACCTCGACCGGTGCATGGATCCGCCCGCGCATGAGCGGAGCTTTGTCGTACCACAGCGTCACCGGCATCAGCAGCGCGCCGGTCTGCTGGGCCAGCAGCGCCGGTCCGGCCGGCATCCGGGCCGTCTCCCCGAAGTACTTCACCTCGACGCCCGAGGCCGACAGATCACGGTCGGCGACCAGGCAGACCAGGCCGCCGGAACGCAGCCGCCGGGCCAGCGTGCCGAAGGCCTCGCCGCCGCTGTGCGGCAGCACCTCCATGCCGAGGCTCTCGCGGTAGGCCACGAACCGGTCGTAGAGCGTTTCGGGCCTGAGGCGTTCGGCGACGGTGGTGAAAGGGATGCCCAGGATCCGGGTGGCCCAGACACCCGCGAGGTCCCAGTTCGCCAGGTGCGGCAGCGCGAGAACCACGCCGCGCCCCGCCGCGAGCCCGTCCTTCAGATAGTGGGCGCCCTTGATCTGCACGTTCTTCTCGACGCGCTCGGCGCTCCATGTGGGCAGCCGGAAGGACTCCATCCAGTACCGCATGTAGGAGCGCATGCCGGCCTTCGACAGCTCGGCGAGACGCTCCGGGCTCGCGTCGGGCACCACCCGGGCGAGGTTGGACTCCAGCCGCAGCACGCTCTTGCCGCGCCGCTTCCACGCGATGTCCGCGATGGACCGGCCGAGCGCGGCCGCCACCGGCTCCGGCAGCTTCTTGACCGTGCTCCAGCCGAGTCCGTACAGCCCGTCGGTCAGCCGGTCCCGCATCACGTCGCCTCAGCCTCGTTCCCCTGCCCCGCGGCGGCATCGGCCTCCGCGGACTCCCGTCGTACCGTCACGACCCGCTGTCCAAGTGTCACCAGGCTGCCGACGGCCACGATCCACAGCGCGATCGGCAGCAGCACGTCGATCCCGGGAACCCCGAAGGCATGCAGTCCCGCGAGTCCGGCGGCGACCAGGGAGATCACCAGTCTCTCGGCCCGCTCGACGAGACCGTTCACCGCGACCGGCAGGCCAATCGATTCGCCACGTGCCTTGGTGTACGACACGACCTGGCCGCTCGCCAGACAGAAAATGGCGACGGCACACAACACGTTGTCGTTTCCGGTGCCCGCGTACCAGAGGGCGAAACCGGCGAAGATCGCGCTGTCGGCGACCCGGTCGAGGGTCGAGTCCAGGAATGCGCCCCAGCGGCTTGAAATCCCCGCCTGCCGCGCCATATTGCCGTCGACGAGGTCCGAGAAGACGAACAACGTGATGACGATCGTGCCCCAGAAGAACTCTCCCCGGGGGAAGAAGACCAGCGCACCCGCCATCACTCCGGCCGTGCCCATGAGGGTGACCGCGTCGGGACTCACCCCGCGTCGGAGCAGAAAAGCGGCGAACGGTGTGAGGACACGCGTGAAGAATGCACGCGCGTACTTGTTCAGCATGGCCTTCCCGAGGGTCGGTGGGCCGCATGGCCCCATCGGCCACCGGCTGGCCCATCGTAGCCAGGACCGACGCGCTCCAGCGCCGCGCACCCGCCTCCCGCCGTCGCGTACGACGTATGGACGCACCGTGACGGGAGTGGAAAGCTCGAAAGACGACCGCGGGCATCGCCGGAGCTGCCCCCGGACGCTGTCCGGGACCTCCCTCATGGCTCCCCGCGCCCGCGGCCTCTCTCCTCACCGGGCAATCGATCGGGAGGCAAGATCATGGGCGACAAGGCGAACGCACACCCCGGAGCCGCCGGCAGGGCGGCTACGGCCGACCAGCCCTCATCCGTACGGAACGTGGTGCTGGTCGGCCACAGCGGATCGGGAAAGACGACGTTGATCGAGGCCCTCGCGCTGACCGCGGGAGCGGTCAACCGGGCGGGCCGGGTCGAGGACGGCGGTACGGTCTCCGACTACGACGAGATCGAGCACCGGCAGCAACGTTCCGTACAGCTGTCGCTGGTCCCCGTCGAATGGGGCGGGTACAAAATCAATCTGCTGGACACTCCCGGATATGCCGACTTCGTCGGGGAGCTGAGGGCCGGTCTGCGAGCCGCGGACGCGGCCCTTTTCGTTGTGTCGGCGGCGCAGGAGGCCGATGCGGTCGCGAGTACGACCCGCATGGTGTGGGAGGAGTGCGCGGCGGTCGGAATGCCGCGCGCGATCGTCGTCACGCATCTGGAGACCGCGCGCACCGATTTCGAGGAGCTGACCCGGGTCTGCGGAGGCATTTTCGGCGGTGACGACCCCGATGCCGTACTGCCGCTGTATCTGCCGCAGTACGGGGCGCAGAATCCTGACGGCCATGCGCCGGTCACCGGTCTGGTCGGACTGCTCTCGCAGAAGATCTTCGACTACTCCTCCGGCGAGCGGAAGGAGATCCCGCCCGATCCCGAACAGACGGCACAGATCGAGGAGGCCCGCAGCCGACTGATCGAGGGGATCATTTCCGAGAGCGAGGACGAGACGCTCATGGACCGCTATCTCAGCGGCGCGGAGATCGACCTCAACACGCTGATCGAGGACCTGGAGAAGGCCGTCGCGCGCGGCATCTTCCATCCGGTGCTGGCGGCCGCCCCCGCGCCCGAGGGCGCCAGGCAGGGGCTCGGTACGGTCGAACTCCTCGAGCTGATCACTCGCGGCTTCCCGACCCCGCTGGAGCCGGCGGCACCTGTCGTCACCACCCCGCAGGGCGCGGCGCGCCCGCAGATCAACTGCGACCCGGACGGGCCGCTGGTGGCCGAGGTGGTCAAGACCGCGTCCGACCCGTATGTCGGCCGGATCTCTCTCGTCCGGGTCTTCTCCGGCACCCTGCGACCCGACGAGACCGTGCATGTGTCGGGGCACGGCCTCGCCGACCGCGGTCACGAGGACCATGACGTCGACGAACGGGTCGGCGCGCTCTCCGCGCCCTTCGGCAAGCAGCAGCGGCCGCTGGGCCGGGTCATCGCCGGAGACCTCGCCTGTGTCGCGAAGCTGGCCCGCGCCGAGACCGGGGACACGCTCTCCTCGAAGGACGACCCGCTGCTGATGGAGCCCTGGACGATGCCCGATCCGCTGCTGCCGCTCGCGATCCAGGCGCACAGCAAGGCGGACGAGGACAGGCTCTCCCAGGGACTTTCGCGGCTGGTCGCCGAGGATCCGACGATGCGGCTCGAACAGAACCAGGCCACACACCAGGTGGTGCTGTGGTGCCTGGGCGAGGCGCACGCCGACGTGGCGCTGGAGCGGCTGCGCAGCCGGTACGGCGTCCAGGTCGACGTCGTGCCGTACAAGGTGTCGCTGCGGGAGACGTTCGGCGAGGCGTCGGCGGGCCGCGGCCGGCATGTGAAGCAGTCCGGCGGCCACGGCCAGTACGCGATCTGCGAGATCGAGGTGGATCCGCTGCCCGCGGGGTCCGGCATCGAGTTCGTCGACAAGGTCGTGGGCGGTGCGGTGCCGCGGCAGTTCATCCCGTCGGTGGAGAAGGGCGTACGCGCCCAGGCGGCGCGCGGCGTCGCGGCCGGGTACCCCCTCGTCGACGTACGGATCACGCTGCTGGACGGCAAGGCGCACTCGGTGGACTCCTCCGACGCGGCCTTCCAGACGGCGGGCGCGCTGGCGCTGCGCGAGGCGGCCGCGGACGCGCGTATCCATCTGCTGGAGCCGGTGGCCGAAGTGCGGGTGCTGGTGTCGGACGAGTATGTGGGCCCGGTGATGAGCGACCTGTCGGGGCGTCGCGGCCGGGTGGTCGGCACCGAGCAGGCAGGAGGGGCGCGCACGCTGGTACGGGCCGAGGTGCCGGAGATCGAGATCGGGCGGTACGCGGTCGATCTGCGGTCGATCTCGCACGGGACCGGGCAGTTCAGCCGCTCGTACGCACGCCATGAGGCGATGCCGCCACAACTGGCCGAAAAGCTCCGCGAACAGGCCGAGAACGGGTCGTAGTTGAGGATGCCGCCCGCCCGATCGCCCTACGGCGGGCGGCATTTCAACGCCCACTGACGCGGGCGGCTCGCCCCCGATACGCTGTGGTGCCCAGCTCAGAAGGTGTGCGGGGCACGGTAGTTGGGAACAGGCCGCAGTGCGGATGCTTGCGGCGATGGGGGCGGTAGTGGCGAACAACGTTTTCGACTTCACTCCGGGAGCTCAGGTCCCGCTCCTGGGCTCGGCCGGGCAGACGGCTGCGACGCATGCGCTCGCCTCCGCCGCTTACCGCGACAGCCCCCTCGACGAGATACTCAAAGCCAACAGCGAGTGGCACAAGTCCGAGGTGAAGAAGGGCAAGTTCTCGCTCTTCGAGCCGAATCTGGGCGAGGCCTTCTCGCGGGCCGTGCAGGTGCGGATGCTCGGCGGAGCGCGCAAGGCGCTGATCCAGTCCTTCGGCACCGAGCCGCAGTCGGTGGTCGAGCACTGCCTGGCCGCCAACCGCATCCGCAAGGAGCGGGACACCAGGCTCACCGCCGTGATGGCGGTGTTCGGGCTGCTGTTCCTGCCCGGGCTGCTGCTCTGGCTGGCCGTCTTCCAGCTGCGCCGGACAATCGCGGGCGCGCAGAAGAAGCGCGCCGGGGCGCTCGGCACACTGCTGCTCGTCGGCATCGGCGGCCTTGCCGTGATCTTCCTGGTCAAGCTGCCGCTGGGCGGAATCTGGGCGTACTACATCCGCGGCATGATCGTCGCCCCGGTCGTCGGCTGGCTGTTGGCCAAGCGGATCTGCGAGTCCACGGCGAAGGACATGCGCGCCAGCTGGGATTCCCTGCTCTCGGGCGGCGGCATCGGCGCCAAGGTGCCCGAGGCGGTGCCTGGGCACCCCAATGAGACCGCGCGCGAGCAGCTGCGCCAGGGACTCGAGAAGCTCACCGCCGAGCAGCAGTCCAACTCGGTCTTCTACGCGGGACCCAAGGGCATACTCGGGATGGGCACCCGCTGGGGCAGCTGGCAGATGGCCGAGGAGCTGGTCTCCAAGGAGCCGGGCAAGGACATCAACCAGTTCCGCAGCTGGGACGTGATACGGGTGGTCCACGACAAGCTGAAGATGCTGGAGCGCGGCCCGCTGAACTCCGGCGGCTTCCCCACCCCGTCCGTCAAGCACTGGATCGTGGCTCCGGTCGGCGAGAACGCCGGGGAGGTGTCCCGGCCGGACGGCCAGGACGTGGAAGCCTTCCAGGTCAAGGGCCACGAGATACAGCGGATCTGCAACCACCAGCAGTTCGGCGGCGGAAACCGCCACTATCTGGGCGTCCAGTTCACCCTCTGGGACGGCCAGTTGGTGATCACCATGATGATCACCGTCACCGTGCTCCACGAGACGCTGCGCGTCGAGGTGACCGGTCACGCCCTCGGCCCGGTGCACTCCCTGTTCACCACCAAGCCCGCGCCCAAGACCGTGACGGTGAGCAAGACGATCCGCTTCTGGGAGACCGTCGACCGGCAGCTGCCGCTGGTGGAGACACCCGAGGTGGTACGCCTCGCGGTGCGCGCGCCCTTCACCTGGTACCCGCCGCTGTTGGACTTCCTCGGCGGCAAGCTGGTCCTGCCCGAGCCCTTCGGACTGCGCCATGCCTGGGCTGAGAAGCCCTGGCGGCACCGGTTCATGGCGGACGACGCGATGCGCGCGGCCACGCCCGTGCTGCGCGTGACGCACGCGGCTGCGATGAAGGTGCTCGAGGAGAACGGCGTGGACACCGAGCGCTTCGGGAACCGCTCCATGGTCGTCAGCAGCTTCGTACAGGACCCGGCTCCGCGCAACGCCGACCTCTACGACGCGTGAGCGCGACGCCTGGCCCGTCGCCTCAGGCGGGCCAGGCCTCCGCCAGCATCTTGCGCGTATCGGCCAGGAGCTGGGGCAGCACCTTGGTGTGTCCGACGACCGGCATGAAGTTGGTGTCCCCGCCCCACCTCGGCACGACGTGCTGGTGCAGATGCGCGGCGATGCCGGCCCCGGCGACCGCGCCCTGGTTCATGCCGATGTTGAAGCCGTGCGCCCCGGCGGCCTTCCGCAGCGCGGTCATCGCGTGCTTGGTGAACGTCGCGAGTTCGGCGGTCTCCGCGTCGTCCAGCTCGGTGTAGTCGGCGACATGGCGGAAGGGCACCACCATCAGATGCCCGCCGTTGTACGGGTAGAGGTTGAGCACCGCGTAGACACGTGAGCCGCGGGCGATGACGAGCCCGTCCTCGTCCGACTTGGCGGGGATGGCGCAGAAGGGACAGCCGTCGTCGGCCCCCGGACCGGTCGGCTTGTTCTCCCCCTGGATGTAAGCCATGCGGTGGGGCGTCCACAGGCGCTGGAACGCGTCCTGCGTCCCTACTCCGATCTGCTGCTCCGGCTCAAGCGTCATGTTGTGCAGCATATGACTTCGCCCGTACGCGGCGTGTCGTCGGGGTTGAGCCCGGCCGCCGGGCGGCGATGCTGGGCCGATGGACGTCGACGATGCCGCCGGCCGGGAGCGGCGCTGGGAGCAGCGCATCGAGCTGCCCCTCTTCGCAGCCTCGCTGCTCTTCCTCGGCGGATACACGGTAGTCGTGCTGGCGCACGACGCCGCCCCGGTGTTGTGGGATGTCGCGCTCGCGCTGATGCTGCTCACCTGGCTGATGTTCGCGCTCGACTACGCGGTGCGGCTGAAGCTGAGCGGAGAGGGACCTCGCTTCGTACGCACCCACTGGCTGGACACCCTCGTGCTCGTGCTGCCGCTGCTGCGGCCGCTGCGCATGGTGCGGGTCTACACGGCGGTGCAGCGGCGGCGCGGCAGGCCGCGACTGAGCCTGCACGCGCGCGTGATCACCTACGCGAGCATGTCGGCTGCACTGCTCGGCTTCTCGGGCGCGCTCGCCGTCTATCAGAAGGAGCGCTCCGCCCCGGACGCGACCATCCGTACCTTCGGTGACTCACTGTGGTGGGCCTGCTCGACACTGACCACGGTGGGTTATGGGGATGTGGCGCCGGTGACCACCCTCGGCCGGGCGATCGCGGTGGTGCTGATGGCCTGCGGGGTGGCGCTGCTGGGCGCGGTGACGGGGTCGTTCTCGTCCTGGCTGCTACAGATCTTCGCGCGGGAGGACGAGAAGGGGTCCCCGGGGAACTGATGTCCCCGGGGACCGATCCCCGCGTGCGCGGGAAGCGGAGATTCGCTAGCGCGTCGCCCCTCGCAATGCCGGGGTCATCCCCGCATACGCGGGGCGCACGTCACACCTGGACCCGGCGCTCCACCACATCAACGAGCTTCGCCAAGGCGAGGTCGCGGGGAATCCCGTTCTCCTGCGAACCATCGCGGTAGCGGAACGACACCGTGCCCGCGTTCATGTCGTCGTCGCCGACGATGATCATGAACGGGACCTTCATCTTCTGCTGGTTCCTGATCTTCTTCTGCATCCGGTCCGAGGAGGCGTCGACCTCGACCCGCAGGCCCTTCTTCTTCGCCTCGGCGGCGAACTCCTGCAGATACGGAACGTGGGCGTCTCCGACCGGAATGCCGACCGCCTGCACCGGCGAGAGCCAGGCCGGGAACGCGCCCGCGTAGTGCTCGAGCAGCACCGCGAAGAACCGCTCGATCGAGCCGAACAGCGCGCGGTGGATCATGACGGGGCGCTGCTTGCTGCCGTCCGGACCGGTGTACTCCAGGTTGAAGCGCTCCGGCAGGTTGAAGTCCAGCTGGACGGTGGACATCTGCCACGTGCGGCCGATGGCGTCCTTCGCCTGGACGGAGATCTTCGGCCCGTAGAACGCCGCACCGCCCGGGTCCGGGACAAGCGGCAGGCCTTGCTTCTCTGCCACCTTGCGCAGGGTCTCGGTGGCCTCCTCCCAGATCTCGTCCGAACCGACGAACTTCTCCGGATCCTTGGTGGACAGCTCCAGATAGAAGTCGGTGAGGCCGTAGTCGCGCAGCAGGTTCAGCACGAAGGTGAGCGTCGAGTCGAGCTCGTCCGCCATCTGCTCCTTGGTGCAGTAGATGTGCGCGTCGTCCTGGGTGAAGCCACGGGCCCGGGTCAGGCCGTGCACGACGCCCGACTTCTCGTACCGGTACACGGTCCCGAACTCGAAGAGACGCAGCGGCAGTTCACGGTAGGACCGGCCGCGCGCATCGAAGATCAGGTTGTGCATCGGGCAGTTCATGGGCTTGAGGTAGTAGTCCGTGCCCTCGTCGAGCTGCATGGGCGGGTACATGCCCTCGGAGTACCAGTCCAGGTGGCCGGAGGTCTCGAAGAGCTTCCCCTTGGTGGCGTGCGGGGTGTAGACGAACTCGTACCCCTCTTCCTCGTGCCGCTTGCGGGAGTAGTCCTCCATGACGCGGCGGACGACGCCGCCCCTGGGGTGGAAGACGGCGAGGCCGGAGCCGATCTGTTCCGGGATGGAGAAGAGGTCCAGCTCGTTGCCGAGCTTGCGGTGGTCGCGCTTCTCGGCCTCGGCGAGGAACTCGAGGTGCGCCTTGAGCTCTTCCTTGGAGGGCCAGGCGGTGCCGTAGATGCGCTGCAGCATGGGGTTCTTCTCGCTGCCGCGCCAGTACGCGGCGGCGTTGCGCATCAGCTTGAACGCCGGGATGTTGCGGGTGGTGGGCAGGTGCGGACCGCGGCAGAGGTCCTTCCAGCACAGGTCGCCGGTCTTGGCGTCAAGGTTGTCGTAAATGCTCAGCTCGCCCGCGCCGACCTCGACGTCCGCGCCGTCGTCGGAGGACGCGGAGCCCTTGAGCCCGATCAGTTCCAGCTTGTACGGCTCGTCCGCCAGCTCCTCGCGGGCGGCCTCGTCGGTGACGACGCGCCGCGAGAAGCGCTGGCCGCGCTTCTGGATCTCCTGCATCTTCTTCTCGATGGCCTTGAGGTCATCGGGGTGGAAGGGCTTCTCGACATCGAAGTCGTAGTAGAAGCCGTCCTTGACCGGCGGGCCGATGCCGAGCTTGGCCTCGGGGAAGAGCTCCTGCACGGCCTGAGCCATGACGTGCGCGGTGGAGTGGCGCAGGATGTTCAGCCCGTCCTCGGAGGAGATCTCGACGGGCTCGACCTCTTCGCCGTCCTCGATCTCGTACGCGAGATCCTTCAGCTCGCCGCCGACGCGGGCGGCGATGACGGTGCGCTCGCCGGCGAAGAGCTCGGCCGCCGTGGTGCCCGTGGTCACCACGCGCTCTTCCCGCTCGGAATCGCGTTGGATGATCACACGGACGTCTGACACCGGTCTCTCCTGACTGAAGGGGTACGCCGCATTCGTACTGCGCGCGCTACGAATCGTACCGAGCGGCTGGGGTCCGTCGCGAAACGGTTTGTTCCCCCACCCCGCCCCTTCCCGTAACTGGGGGCAAGCCCCCCACCCCGATGCGCCCCTCGGGCCCCGAAACCACGCCCCGCCGACGCTTGAGGCCCGGGGTCCAGGGCCGAGACCCGAAACCACGCCCCGCCGACGCTTGAGGCCCGGGGTCCGGGGCGGAGCCCCAGTTCGGGAAGGGCGACCCGCACCGCGCCGCGCGCCCCGTCACTCCTCCTGGCACGCCTCCTCAAAAAAGTCCAGATTCTCCTGCAGCGACTTCATCAGCCTGTCCCGCTCCGACTCATCCACCTGCACCGGCACCACATTGGACGCGTCCGTCAGCCGCCGGAAGCCGCCGCGGCTCTCCAACCGGCCCACCACCCGGATCGGCAGTCCGACCAGGTGCGCATGGCCCGCCGTGCGGTACGAGTCCTCGTCCAGCGCCACCCGTACGTGTGGCACCTCCGCCCCCGCCAGCACCCGCAGCCGGACCGTCCCCGCGCCCCGCGGGCCCGAGCGGCGCATGCGGACCACCGTGCCCGTGATCCGGACCGGCACCGAGGGCTCGTCCGTCAGATAGCGCGCGCCCGCCCCGCGCAGCGCAGGCAGGTCACCGGGCGAGAACTCCACCGGTTCGTTCCGCGGCGCGCACCCCTCCGGCACCCCCGCCGCGGGCGACCACTCCAGGGCGATCCGTGCCCCCTCCGCCCCGCGCACCAGCGCGATGACGGCCTCCGTCAGCTCCCGGCTCACTCCCGCCTCGACGGCCGCGTCGAAGGCCTCCATGCCGCCGGTCGCCCGCTGGTAGTCGGCGGCCTCCCGGGTCGCCTGTAGCGCGTGGTAGAGCCGGACCACGACCGCGCGGCCGCTCTGCACCGGCACGAACGCGGTGAGGCTGCGTCCGCCAGGAGCGGGTCCCACCAGGACCCCTTCCAGCGAGGCCTGGGCCTGCCGCCGGTGCCGCGCGCCGTAGTAGCCCGCACGGCCGCGCGCCGCGAGCGCTCCGGCCATCAGCATCTGCCGGGCGGCAGCCCGCAGTTGTTCCTGTACGGTCCACGAAACCGCGCCCGAGGGCCCCTGCGGCACATCGCGCCACCACCGGATCTCGTCGCTCGGCACGGTCAGCCCGACCAGCACTTCGCGGGCCGACGGCGCGGCGCTGCGCGCGAGCGCGGTCAGCGCCTCGCCCAGCAGATCCTCGCAGTCGGGAAAGGACCGGCTGTCGGGGACGAGCAGACTCGTCCCGCCCGCCGCATGCCCCGGCGGCGTCCAGCGCGCATAGCGCCCCGTCGTTCCCCCGCGCCGCCGCCACCCGTGCCGGTCGAGCAGCGCGCCC
Organism: Streptomyces sp. NPDC019443; assembly: GCF_044389785.1. Lineage (NCBI taxonomy): Bacteria > Bacillati > Actinomycetota > Actinomycetes > Kitasatosporales > Streptomycetaceae > Streptomyces > Streptomyces sp. NPDC019443. The sequence goes on along the minus strand of NZ_JBIRYJ010000014.1, from coordinate 16,120 downwards.
AGGACGACGGGGTCGACCTGGGCGGGATCCAGCTCGCCGCCTCCGTACCAGGGTCCTGGCACATCACCGGTCGGGTGTGGTCGTACTGACTCGTCGAAAGGCCGGTGCATCAGGGTCTCCCTCCCACCCCGACCCGGGTCATGATCTCGCAGAGCGCCCGGTCGTCGAAGATCCGCGAGGTCGGGATCCGCACAGTGGTCCTGCGCCTGCCCGTCACCGGGTGGCCGGCCAGGTTGGTCCAGTAGCAGCAGTGCCTCAGATCGAGCCGGTCGTGACTGGCCCGCAGCCACTCGTCCTGTGTCCGGGGGACGAGCATCACGACCAGGATCTTGTGCACGGAGACCGGGGTACGGGCCAGCTTCACCAGGTGGTCGTTGTCGAGCGTGAAGGAGAAGGCCGGACCCGGTGGGTGCGGGGGGATCTGGTACGTGCACTTGAGCTGCACCTTGATGGTCACCTCGTCGTCGACGGCGTGACCGGCCGAGCTGTGACTGACATGCCAGTCGATGCCGTTGTCCGGAAACGGCTGCGACAACGAGCAGCCGGCCGCGGCGGCGACCGCGTGCAGATAGCCCACTTGAAGTGTTTCCATGCAGGCGGTGGTGGCGAGTGCGCCGCGCAGCGGTGCTGTCCGCTGCGGCAGCAGCCCTCCCCCGTAGCCTTCGGCACGGGTGGGACCCCCACCAGATTCAGGCTGCGCGAGCGCCATGGCTCCTCGTGCCTTCCGGGCTGTACCGATCAGTGTCCCCACGATGGGGCGTCAACTTCCCGGCACCCCAACTGTGTTGTCACCGCCCTGCGTACAGCGCAAACAGCCCGGGTATCACCGATTCGGGCAGGGGGACGACGCCATCTGCCAGGCATGTGCGAGGAGTTCGGGGATGACGCGCTGGTATGACGGCCCCCTGGCCGCATTTGACACAGAGACCACAGGAGTCGACGTCGAGGAGGACCGGATCGTTTCGGCCGCCGTCGTCGTCCAGGACATGACGGGCGGCCGGCCGCGCGTCACCCGCTGGCTGATCAATCCGGGGGTGCCCGTGCCGCCGGGCGCCACCGAGGTGCACGGGCTGACCGACGATCATCTGCAGCGCAACGGCCGCTGGCCCGCGCCGGTGATGGAGGAGATAGCGAGGGCGCTGGCCGAGCAGTGCGGCGCCGCCCGCCCGCTCGTCGTGATGAACGCGCCCTTCGACCTGACCATCCTCGACCGCGAACTGCGCCGCCACCGCGCCGCGTCGCTCGGCCGCTATCTGGAGAACGTCCCGCTGTGTGTGCTGGACCCGAGGGTCCTGGACAAGCATCTGGACCGGTACCGCAAGGGCCGCCGCACGCTCACCGATCTGTGCGCGCAGTACGAGGTCGTACTGGACGGAGCGCATGACGCGGCCGCGGACGCGACGGCGGCACTGGAGGTCACGCGGGCGGTGGGGCGCCGTTTCGCCTCCCGGATGGAGCGTCTTTCGCCGGCGGAGCTGCACACCCTGCAGGCGGTGTGGCACGCGGCTCAGGCGCGTGGCCTGCAGGCGTGGTTCGCCCGCAGCAGTACTCCTGAGGTGGTGGACCCCGCGTGGCCGCTGCGGCCCGAACTGCCCGCCGCGGCCTGACTCCGGGTGGCGCCCCGCTGAAGGGCGCCACCCGGACGGACCGTCGGAAGAGCCGCCGGTCCGGCCCGGCGTCAGCCGGTGAACCCCGCGGTGATGGAGGTGAACTGCCAGTTGCTCTGGCTGATCCCGGAGCAGTTGCTCACCACTCCGCCGCCGGGGCAGGGACGGTCACGGTTGACCGACCAGTACGCGAGGCGGGCGATGTGGTGGGAGTTGGCCCAGTCCTTGATCTGGGTCCAGGTCGCCGGGCTGGTGAGTTCCTGCTGGTCGCTGAGACCGTTCATGCCCGAGATGCCGATATGGGAGTAGGCGGTGGCGTCCGACCAGCCGAAGGTGCTCTTCAGCTTGGTCTTCAGCCCCTCGGTGGCGTTCACGGTGTTGCCGTACATGTCGGCGCCGCCGCCGAAGTCGAAGGGCATGATGGTGAAGACGTCGATGTCCGCCTGGAGGGCGCCCGCCCGCTCGATGAGCCGGTTGCCCCACCAGGTCGGCCCGGTGGTGCTCGTGCCGAAGGTGAGGATCGTCCTCAGACCGGGGTTGTTCTGCTTGACGATCTTCAGTGCGCCGAGAATCCGGTCCTGGACGACCTCGTTCTCGAACTCGTCGCTGTTCTCGATGTCGACGTCGATCGCCTTCAGCCCATAGGCGTTGATCACCTTTTGATAGGCGCCGGCCAGGGCCTCGGGCGTGGAGCAGTTCGGGCCGAGCTTGTTGCCGCTCCAGCCGCCGATGGACGGGACGATGTCACCGCCCGCGCCGCGGATCGCGTTGATGGTGGACTGATCGGTGCCACCGGCGAGCGGACGCGTGCCGTCCCAGGCGGGGTTGCAGCCACCGGAGGAGAGGATGAAGGCCATGGTGAACCACTTGATGCCGGTGGCGCTCATCACCGAGGTGGCACTGGGCGGGTCGCCCCAGCCCAGATAGAGGTACGGAGCCGCCTGCTTGAAGCCGGTGCCGCCGCCACCGCCGGCGTCGGTCGTCACACTGACGGCGGACGAGGCCGGGGAGAGATTGCCGGCCGCGTCACGGGCGCGGACGGTGAAGCTGTACGAGGTGCTGGCCGCAAGGCCGCTGACGGTGGCGCTGGTGCCGGTCACCGTGGTCACGTTGGTGGCTCCGCGGTACACGTCGTAGCCGGTGACACCGACATTGTCGGACGACGCGTTCCAGGCCAGCGAGACACTTGAGGACGTCTTGCCGGTGGAGCGCAGATTCGTGGGCGCCGTGGGTGCCTGGGTGTCGCCGCCGCCTCCGCCGCCGGGACCGTCGAGGCTGATGTCGTCGGCGTAGTAAGTACCCTGTGCGTACCAGCCGTTGAGATGGATCTCGGCGGTGGTCTGGGCCGCGCCGGTGGTGAAGGAGACCGACAGCTGGGTGTAGGCGGTGGCGGACGGGGTCCAGGTCGACGGCCCGCCGGTCACGCCGAGGTACACATAGTTGCCGCGCACCCAACCCGAGAGCGTGTAGGCGGTGTTGGGCTGCACGGCGACGGTCTGGGTGCACTTGGCGTTGTCGCTCGCGCTCGCGGCGCCGGCCAGCGCCTTCGTACCGCTGTGCACGGGGCTGCTCACCACCGAGCCGAGTCCGCCGGTGCAGGACCAGCCGGAGAGGGAGCCTGTTTCGAAGCCGGGATTGCCGAGCAGGTTGGCGGCCTGGGCCGTGCCGGGCACGGAGAGAGTGGCGGCTGCGGCGAGCAGTGCCGCGCCGAGTCCGGCCAGTAGTCGATTTCGGATACGCACGTGACCTCCCAGTGAGGGGCGGGTGCGGGTCGACGGACCTGACGCGGCGCCACGATTGGTCTGGACCTGCGAGGCGGATTGAAGCCGAGCGATGCATTCCCGTCAAGAGAAGGCACGGGACAACCGGCGTCGCCCGGCGGGGAGTTGAAGGCCATTGGCAAAGGAGCGGCAAAATCGCCGAAGATTGGTCTATGCCTTTCCGGGGGCCGGAGCGCGGCGAATCCCTTCCCGGCAGGTCATTGGTACAGCGCTCCCGCCCGTGGGGCCGTTGACGCGGTCGTGACACTTAAGTTTCTTGAGAAGCAGAGACACGGGACGTCCCTCCCCACCCCCGCACCTAGGCCCCACCCCACACCTAGGAGAGCCGTGTCCACTGCAATCGGATCAAGATCCCTGCCGCCGCCCCGGCGCCGGCTCCTCGCCGTACTCACCGCACTCGTGCTCGCACTTGCCGGGCTCACCGGGCTGGCAGCCACCCCCGCACAGGCGGCGGGCCCGCTCACCGCCTCGTTCACCAGTGCCGACAACGGCTCCTGGTGGAAGGGCACCTACATCGTCAAGAACAGCACCGGGACCCCGGTCACCGGCTGGACCCTCGAATTCGATCTGCCGCCCGGGGTGACGATCAGCCAGCACTACAACGGGACGGCGACGGTCAGCGGTTCGCACGTGACCGTGACGCCCGCCCACTACAACACCACCGTCCCGGCGAACGACACCACCGAGCCGTACAGCTACTGGTTCGTCGCCTCCGGACCGATCACCGCCCCGACCGGCTGCCTCGTCAACGGCGACAAGTGCGACGGAAGCCCCGCAAGACCGCCGTCCGCACCTGGCGACCTGGCCGTCACCGACACCACGGCCCGTACGGTGAGCCTGAAGTGGAACGCCGCGGCCCCCGGCGACTTCCCCGTCGCCTCCTACGAGGTGCTGAGAGGCACCACCGTGGTCGCCGCCGTCGCCACGACCTCGGCCACCGTCCGTGAGCTCACCCCGGCCACGGCCTACAGCTTCACCGTCCGCGCCAAGGACACCCGAGGCAACCTCGGACCGGTCGGCGCCGCGGTCACCGTGACCACCGTCGACCCGGCGAGCGACACCGTCCCGCCCACCGCCCCCGCCAACCTGCGCAGCACAGCGGTGACTTCCAGCACCGTCGCCCTGTCGTGGAACGCCTCCACCGACAACAACCGAATCGCCGCGTACGACGTCTACCGGGGCACGATCCTGGTCGCGGGCGTCCCGGCGACCTCCCTCAGCACGACGATCACCGGCCTGGCGCCCGCCACCCGGTACGACTTCACCGTCAGGGCCCGGGACGCGGCAGACAACGCGTCCCCGGCGAGCAACACCCTGACCGTCACCACCGCCGATCCGGTCGGCGACGGCGGGCACGCGACCGTCGGATACTTCGTCCAGTGGGGCATCTACGGCCGCCAGTACTTCGTCAAGAACCTCGACACCTCCGGAGCCGCGGCCAAGCTCGATGTCGTCAACTACGCCTTCGGCAACGTCGATCCGGTCAACCTCTCCTGCCTGAGCGGTGTCACCAAGGGCGTCTCGGGCAATCCGCAGGACCCCAATGAGGGCGACGGGGCAGGTGACGCCGAGGCGGACTACGGCCGTGCCTTCGCCGCGTCGCAGTCGGTGGACGGGGTGGCCGACGACGGCTGGGGCAAGCTGCGCGGCAACTTCAACCAGCTGAAGAAGCTCAAGGCCAAGCACCCGCACCTCAAGGTCGTCATCTCGCTGGGCGGCTGGACCTACTCGAAGTACTTCTCCGACGTCGCCGCCACCGACGCCTCGCGGAAGAAGTTCGTGAAGTCCTGCATCGACCTGTACATCAAGGGAGACCTGCCCGCGTACAACGGCGCCGGCGGAGCGGGCGTCGCCGCAGGAATCTTCGACGGCATCGACCTGGACTGGGAGTGGCCCGGCTCACCCGACGGCCATCCCGGCAACCACTGGAGCTCCGCGGACAAGGCCAACAACACCGCCCTGATCGCGGAGTTCCGCAAGCAGCTCGACGCCCTGGGCGGCGAGCACAAGCTGCTGACCGCCTTCACCCCGGCCGACCCGAAGAAGATCGACGCGGGCTGGGACCTGTCGGAGATCTTCGGCGATCTGGACATCGCCAATGTCCAGGGCTATGACTTCCACGGTGCGGGCAGCGACAACTCCTGGGAGCCGAACCGCACCGGCCACCAGGCCAACCTCTACCCCGACGCCCAGTCTCCGTTCGCCAACGACTTCAGCATCGACGGCGCGGTGAAGGCGTACATCACCGCCGGAGTGAGTCCGCGGAAGCTGACCATCGGCTTCCCCTTCTACGGCCGCGGCTGGAAGGAGGTCGCCGCCGGCGGCGTCAACGGCGAATGGCAGAGCGCCAATGGCGCGGCCCCCGGCCAGTTCGCGGAGGAGGCCGGGACGCGCGGGTACCAGAACCTCGTCACCGGCGTCCCGAATCTCACGGTCGTCCACGACACCCAGTCGGTGGCCACCTACGGCTATCAGGGCGCGGGAGGCCAGTGGTGGTCCTTCGACGACACCTGGTCCATCGGCCAGAAAGCGGCGTACATCAAGTCGAAGGGGCTGCTGGGCGGGATGATCTGGGAGATGTCGGGTGACACCCCGGGCGGAGACCTGCTCGGTGCCCTGCACAGCGGACTCCAGTAACACCGCCAACACCGGCGCCCGAAAAGTGTCGAGGCCGGTCCGTCAGCTGACGGACCGGCCTCTCCCGGTGGGCGATACTGGGTTCGAACCAGTGACCTCTTCGGTGTGAACGAAGCGCTCTCCCACTGAGCTAATCGCCCGGGAACGGACTGAACCATACAGGCCCCCGCGGGCTTCCTTCAAACTCCCCCGAGGTACGCCGCAAGACCGCGCCGCCCGCCGCGCATCATCGCCGCGTGATTGGCGCGAAAGACCGGCCGGCAGGGCAGCGCCAGCCGCCTCATCAGCGGCTTGCACACCTCCACCTCCTGTTCGTACAGCGCCCGGGTGCCGCTGCCGCGCGCTGTAAGCGTCCACCGCGCCCAGCCCTCCAGGTCCCCCGCCATCCCCACTTCGAGCACCCCGGCCGCCGGGTCGCGCCGCTGAGCTCGGGCGGTGACGAGCAGTTCGTACGGAAGGAAGGAGCGGAAGCGCGCGGTGCCGGTGATCTCGTCGAGCGCGGTGACCTCGCGGACCTGCGGCCACCACCGGGGGTACTCCTCGGCCCGTTCCAGCACCTCGTACACGGCGGCGGGTCCTGCGGTCAGATCCCAGACGCTGCGGAAGCGGTAGCGACACCAGTCCATGCTCCAAGTCTGCGCCTGCGGGGGCGTACTCACCCACGACCTGAGTATCCGCACCCATGCCGTGCGGTGTGGCGCGGGCCACACTCCGACCATGGAGAACGTTCCGCCACCCGCCGAGGAACTGGCGATCCTCGACCGCGAGCTGGTCCAACTGGACGCTCGCCGGGCCCAGTTGCTGGCCCGCAGAGCCTGGCTGCTCACCGCGATACGGCAGTCGCAGCCCGCCGCCCCGCCGGCACCGGCGGCGCGGCCCTTCGGCGCGCCGCCGCCGCCCGAGACGTCCCCGCCGAGCGTGCAGAATCTGCTGCTCACCCTCGGCGGGATTCTGCTGACCATCGCGGCGATCGCGTTCACGCTGGTCAGCTGGGGACACCTGGGTATCGGCGGGCGCTCCGCGGTGCTCGGCGCGGTGACGGTCGCGGCACTCGCCGCCCCGGTCGCGCTGCTGCGCCGGAGGCTCGCCTCGACGGCGGAGGCGGTGGCCGGTCTCGGCCTGGTCCTGATGGTGCTCGACGCGTACGCCCTGCACCGGGTGGCGCTGCCGGACACCGGCGGGCTGGGATACGCGGCCTTCGCCTCGGCCGCGCTCGCCGCGCTCTGGTCCGCGTACGGTCTCTCGCTGGACCGGCTGCGCACTCCCCTGCCGGTGGCCGTGCTGACCACTCAACTCCCGCTTCCGCTCTGGGCGCTGACCGCTTCCGCGGGCGCGCCGCCGATGGAGTGGGCCCTGCTGGCGACCGCCGCGCTCGATGTCGTGGTCGCGCTGTCGGCGAAGCGGGCGGGCGTCCGGGGAATCGCCGCCACCGCTGCCGCGGCGACGGGCGGCTCGGCGCTGCTGATCGGCGGCTGGCAGTCGGTGACGGCGGCCGGTCCGTCGGCCGCGGTCGCCCCGGCGGCCCTGCTGCTCGCGGCGGCGGGTGTGGCGCTGTTCGCTGCCTTGCGGTCGCCTGCGGCTGCGACCGCCGCGTCCGTTGTGGCGGGCCTCGCGGCGATCGCGGCGGTCGGCGGCGTGGCTCGGGCAGCGGTGCCGCAGGGGTGGTCGGTCCTGGGGTATCTGCTGTGCGCGGTGGCTCTGTTGGGCCTTGTAGGGATGGGAGTACCGCGGGGTCTGCGCCCGGGCCTGGCGAGCGCGTCGGCCGCGGTCCACGCCGCGGCGGCGCTCTCGGCGCTGCCCCTGGTCGCCCTCACCCTGGCGGGTCCGCTGACAGTCCTGGACACCATCTGGTCGGGCACGCCGACGGACGCCCGCGGGGCGCTGGGCACGGATCTCCCGGAATCGGGCCTGACGGCGACACCGCTTGTCCTGCTGATCGTGGCAGCGACCCTGACGACGGTCTCCCGCTGGTCACCCGCCACCGAGGGCTCGCCCGCCGGGCCTCTCGGAGCGGCCGCGGGGGCTGCCCCGCCTGCCGGAACCCCCGGCGCGGCCGGAGCCCCCTCCGGCACGGCCGCCGGACCCCCGGAGGGCCACCCCGGCCACGCCGCCGGGACACCGCCCACGCCCACCGGCCCGGCAAGCGACGCCCCGCGCCCCTCGGGCGCGCCCGCCCCGGAGGGCCACCCCGGCACGCCCGCCGGGCCGTCTCCCACGCCCACCGGCCCGGTCGGCCCGCCCGCCGCGGACACGGCCGCCCAGCCCGCCTGGGGTGCGACTCCCGGCCTGGTGGCCCCCGGCCCTGGGCCGCGTAGCCTCGCCGTTCCCGTGGCCCTCGGGCTCGCATGGGCCGGCCTGCTCGTTGTGCCGCCCGCGCTGGATCTCGGGTACACCGCGACCGTGGCGCTCCAGGTGCTCCTGACCTTCGCCGCGCTGGCTCTCGCCGTGCGGCCCGCATGGATCGCCCGGCACGCCCCGGCCGGGCCCGTCGTCGGCCTCGGCTGCGCCCTCGGAAGCGGCGTCAGCGTCGCGCTGCTGTCCCTGGCCACGCGCCCGGCCACGTTCGCGGTGCTTGGCACCCTGGCCGCCGTCCTCACCGCCGCCGCGGTCGCGACACGGGCCGGGCGCGCAGTGCAGGCCGTCCTCGCCTGCGCCGCCACCGGCTTCGCGACCGCCCTCGTCGGTGCTGTCGCCGGGGCCGCCGAACTCCCGCTCCACCAGACCGCGTTGGTGCTCCTCGCCGTCCCCGCCGCCGTGGCTCTCCTCGCCGCCCGGCTCGGCCGGCACCCCGTCGCACTCCCGATGGAGCTCACCGGTGCCGCCGCGGGCCTGCTCGCGGTCGGCCTCGCCGCCGGGGACCGCGCGACACTCGCCCTGGTGCTGGCGCTCTGCGGCGTGATCGCCGCGGGCACGGCGGTGCGGGCCGAGCGCCGCCCGGCGGCCGGGTATCTCGCGGCGGTGCTGTTCGTGCTGGCCACCTGGGTACGGCTGTACGCCGCGGACGTCGCGAGCCCCGAGGCGTACACCCTTCCGGTGACCGTCCCCGCGCTCGCCGTCGGTGTGCTGCGCCGCCGCCGCGACCCGGAGGCGTCGTCCTGGACGGCGTACGGCCCCGGTCTCGCCGCTACGCTGCTGCCGAGCCTCTTCGCGGCCTGGGGCGACGAGCACTGGCTGCGTCCGCTGCTGCTCGGCGTCGCGGCCCTGGCCGTCACGCTCACCGGTGCCCGGCTGCGCCTCCAGGCGCTGCTGGTGCTCGGCGGCGCGGTGCTCGCCCTCGACGCGCTGCACGAGCTCGCGCCGTACGTCGTCCAGGTCGTCGGCGCGCTCCCCCGCTGGCTGCCGCCGGCGCTCGCCGGACTGCTGCTGCTCGCCGTCGGCGCGACCTATGAGCAGCGGCTTCGCGACGCCCGCAAGCTGCGCGACACCCTCGGCCGGATGCGCTGAGGGCCGCGAAAACGCCGAAGGCCCGGAGACGTCAAGTCTCCGGGCCTTCGGTCCGGGTGGGCGATACTGGGTTCGAACCAGTGACCTCTTCGGTGTGAACGAAGCGCTCTCCCACTGAGCTAATCGCCCGGGCGCACCGCAAACATTACCGGATGTCAGCGGGTCCCCCTGACCATTTTCCGGTCACTCCTTGATCTTCCAGGGCATCACGATCCCGAACTTCCAGACGTAGATTCCGACCAGCACCGCGACGATCACGAGACCGATCGTGGTGAGGATGATGTTCCGTCGCCGCACCTTGGGATCGAGTGCCCGCTGTGCCGCCTCGGTCACCTTGCGCTTGGTCCAGCGCAGCACCAATTGCGCCCAGACGAACTCGGTCGCCCAGATCGCGATGCCGCCGAAGATCACCAGCCAGCCGGGACCCGGCAGCGGCAGCATCACGATTCCGCCTGCGACCACCGCGAGGCCGACGATGAAGACGCCGACCTGCCAGCTCACGTGCAGCGGCTTGGACCGCTTGATGAAGTGGGGCGCCTTCGAGCCGAGCTCCGGCTCTTCCGCGGCCACCACATCCACCACGTCGCCCGTCCCGTCCCCCGTCGCGGGTTTCGGGTCCGTCGCCGCGACGGCCTCCCCCCGCTCGTCACTCTCCGCATTCATGGACTCAAACCTACCGGATTGAACCCGATCACTGGAATGGCCGTATAACACAAAGTGAGGCACCGCCGTACGAGCGACATGAAGGATCACAAAACGGTCAGAGGGGTTTACAACGGCACCGTAGGTGGCATGTCGATTTCGCCGACGTGCGAACCCCCGAGCGCACACTGAGCGAAAGGCCCTGGCGCTTATGAACACCACGGTCAGCTGCGAGCTGCACCTGCGCCTCGTTGTATCGAGCGAGTCTTCACTGCCTGTACCCGCGGGCCTGCGGTATGACACGGCCGATCCCTATGCCGTGCACGCCACCTTCCACACCGGAGCCGAAGAGACGGTCGAGTGGGTCTTCGCCCGCGATCTTCTCGCTGAGGGTCTGCACCGGCCCACCGGCACGGGCGACGTCCGAGTCTGGCCGTCCCGCAGCCACGGCCAGGGCGTTGTCTGCATCGCGCTGAGCTCCCCGGAGGGCGAAGCCCTGCTCGAGGCCCCGGCGCGGGCCCTGGAGTCGTTCCTGAAGCGGACCGACGCCGCGGTGCCACCGGGCACCGAGCATCGTCACTTCGATCTCGACACGGAGCTTTCGCACATCCTGGCCGAAAGCTGAGCCAGGCAGCGACCTGCACGGCGCCGTCCTACTCGGGGAGACGGCGCCGCGCGGACAACCACATACGGAACACACCGGCGCCGTCACCGCGGATTCCATCGCGGCGACGGCGTCGCTGCGCTCTCGGCGCGAACCGCTAGAGTCAGCGCAATTCGGCGGGCACCGGCCCGCAGCAGGCCAGGGAGCGAATCGTGCTGATTCCCCATGACACCCGGATCGCCCTCAACACCGTCGTCGATCTGGTGAACACCGCACCGGAGAGCGAGCAGCAGGGCGACGGGCTCGCGGACGTCGCCGCGCTGTACGACTTCGTGCGCAGCCACGACGTCAGCGGCGTGGGCGAACTGAACCAGCGGGACCTCAAGGCGGTGCACGGCGTACGGACCCAGTTCGCGGAGATCTTCGCGGCGCCCGACAGCCGCATCGCGGCCGAGCTGGTCAATGAGCTGGTGGCGGCCGCGGGGACCACCCCGCAGCTCACCGACCACGACGGCTACGACTGGCATGTGCACTACTTCGCGCCGGGCGCGTCGGTTGCCGACCATCTCGCCGCGGACTGCGGGATGGCGCTGGCCTTCATCGTTGTCGCGGGCGAGCAGGAGCGGCTGCGGCGATGCGAGGCGCCGGACTGCGGGCGCGCCTTCGTCGATCTGTCGCGCAATCGCTCGCGCCGCTACTGCGACAGCCGCACCTGCGGCAACCGCCTGCATGTCGCCGCGTACCGTGCGCGCCGCAAGGAAGCGGCCGGCTGAGGCTCACAGCAGAAACAGATCGTGTACCGCGGCCATGAGCAGCAAGAAGCCGATCACCGCGAGGAAGATCATCAGGGGTGGCTGGGAGAGCGCGAAGAGGCAGCCACGCGGCTCTTCGGTCGGTGTGGGGGCCTGGCCCCGGGAGGTATCGAGCATCTCGGGGTGATGATGTCGCAGCCCGGCCCCTCATGATCGACCAACACGCCCCGCGACTGCGGGAGTTCATTCAGATCCCGTGCTGGATGCCGTGCCGGATGCTCTGCTAGATGCCATGCCTCTTCTAGATGCCGTGCTTCTTCAGGATCGCCTCGATGTCGCTGAAGTCGTCGCCGGAACCGGCGGCCTTCCGCTTGGCCACGGGCTGCGCGGCCGGACGGCCCGCCTGCCCGAGTGAGGGCGCGGACGACTCGGGCGCGACCGCCTCGCGCTGCGCCGACTTCGCGGCCTTGCGTTCCTTGCGGGTGCCGACGCCGCGCCGTTCGACGGCCCGGGTCGTCATGAAGAGCAGCCACGCGCCGCCCAGCAGGCCGAAGCCGATCCACGCGGACGGGCTGAAGGCCGTGTCGACGGCCCATTCGACGGCGCCGGTCAGCACCAGGCCGATCGGGATCAGGGAGTAGGCGGCTATGCGGGTCGCGGCCAGGAAACGCTTGCGGTACGCCGTGATCGCGGCGATGCCCAGGCCCGCCGCGGACACCGCGGAGAAAATGGTCTCGGCAATCATCCGGTCCTCCAGGCTTCGGCGGGCATGGGCGGGTACGTCCCTATCCATCGTGCACCGTCCGGCGGCGTGCGGGCCACGGTCCCGTACGACCTCAGGGAGATCTCCGGGACGGCCTCCTCCCCAGGTCCCGGTCGGGGGACACGCCGCAGGGCTGGGAGACTGGTCCCATGAGCGACTCCACCAACGCCCGCCCCGTCGTACTCGACGTCTGGTGCGAGCTCCAGTGCCCCGACTGCCGCAGTGCCCTGGATGATCTGCGGTCCCTGCGCGAGCGCTACGGCGACCGGCTGGAGCTGCGGCTGCGGCACTTCCCCCTCGACAAGCACAAGCACGCCTTCACCGCCGCCCAGGCCGCCGAGGAGGCTGCCGAACAGGGCAAGGGCTGGCCGTATGTGGAGGCCGTGCTCGCGCGTACTGAGGAACTGGCGGCGAAGGGCGAGCCGTTCCTGCTGGAGGTCGCGGGTGAACTGGGCCTGGACGCCGAGGAGTTCGACACCGCCCTGATCGACGGGCGGCACATCCTGATCGTCGACGCCGACCACGCCGAGGGCAAGGCGATCGGCGTCACCGGCACTCCGACGTACGTCATCGACGGCGAGCGCCTGGACGGCGGCAAGAGCCAGGAGGGGCTGCGGGCGCGCATCGAGGAGATCGTCGACCGGCTGCTCGCCGGCTCCGGGTCCAACTCCTAGAGCAGCGGCTTGAAGAGGTTGACGGCGGTCGTTTCGTAGCCGAGCGACTCGTAGAGGCTGATCGCCGGGGTGTTGTCGGAGAAGACGTGCAGTGCGAGCATGCGCATCCCGGCGTCGAGCGAGACCCGCTCGGCGAGCAGCATCAGGGAACGCCCGTGGCCCTGTCCCCTATGTCCGTCGACGACTTGGACGTCGTACACGAACGACGCCTGCTCGCCGAAGCGGGCCTCGCGCCGCCCGACGAAGAGGTGGCCCACGATCACGCCGTCATGGACCAGGAAACGCAGCGAGGTCCCTGGGGTGGCGAGGCCGTCGGGCAGGCTCGCGAGGTGGTCGGCCTCGGACTTGGCGCGCGCCTCCTCGGCCGGAACGCCGCGGTCGATCCAGCTCTGTGCGTAGCTCTCGACGGCCTGAGCCCGCCACTGTGCGAACTCCGCCTCGCTCATCGGACGGCCCTCGACGTGCGCGGGCAGAGCGGGCGGCTCCGCGGGAAGCGCCTTGCGCATGCTGCGGCTGCGTTCGATGTAGCCGAGTGCGCGCGTCAGCCGCCGCGCGGCGGTGGCGTCGGGCGGTACGGATGTCAGTACCTGGGTGCACCCCCAGCCGCGCAGCACCTCTTCTGCGGCGAGGGCGGCGACGGTCCCGCGTCCGCGCCGCCGGTCCGCCTCGTCGATCCGCAGCGAGCGTATGGCGCCGGCCTTGGCGCTGAGCGCCGGGAAAGTGGCGATCTCGATCCTGCCGACAGGACGGCCGTTCACGCAGATCTCGTACGTGCGTGACTTCGCGCCGTCGGCCTCGTGCTGAATCGGCCCGGTCGGCCGCAGGGTGGTGGTCATCAGGGGTGTTCTACCCGCCTCCGAGGCCACCCGTCACGAAGTTTTACGGAGCCTTCGGATCGCTGTCGGCGGCCGCGCGCTCCTCGAAGATCCGCATCGCCTTGGCGGTCACCGGTCCCGGCGCCTGCGCGAGCTCCCGCCCGTCGATCCGCCCAACCGCCTGTACGTCGCGGAGGGTGGACGTCAGGAAGACCTCATCGGCCCGGTCCAGCACGTCGAGCGGCAGGTCGGTCTCCCTGGCTCCCGCCCATTCCACGGTGAGCGCACGGGTGATGCCCGCCAGACAGCCGGAGGAGACGGGCGGGGTGTACAACTCACCGTCGAGTACGACGAAGACGTTGGAGCCGGTGCCCTCGCAGAGCTGTCCGACGGTGTTGGCGAAGAGCGCCTCGGACGCCCCCTGCTCACTCGCCCTGGCGAGTGCGACGACATTCTCCCCGTACGACGTCGTCTTCAGCCCGGCCAGTGCGCCACGCTCATTGCGCGTCCAGGGAACGGTGATCACGGCCGTGGTGTCGGGGCGCCGCTCGGTCTCGCCCAGCGCGACGACGAGGGTCGGACCCTCGGTGCCGCGGTCGGAGCCGAGGGGCGAGGTACCGCCGGTGTACGTGATGCGCAGCCGGCCAAGAGCCATGGGGTTGGCTTCCAGCACGGCCGCGCAGGCGTGCCCCACCTCGTCGTGGTCCGGGTCCGGCAGGCCGAGGCCGCGGGCCGAGCGGGTCAGCCGGTCGAGGTGCTGGGTGAGGGCAAAGGGCTGCCCGTGGACGGCCTTGATCGTCTCGAAGATGCCGTCGCCCACGGTCAGACCGTGGTCGAACACGGACACCCGGGCGTCGTCGGCGTCCGTGAGTGCGCCATTGACCCAGAGCTTCATCTAGCTGGTCCTTCCGCTCGCCTCGTACGCTCCCGACGCTACCGTGAGCAGTCGGGAAGCCTTCAGCTCGGTCTCCTCCCACTCGCGCTCGGGGTCGGAGCCCCAGGTGATCCCGGCGCCGGTGCCGAAGCGGAGCACCGGCCCGCCGACCGGGGCGCGGTCGATCCAGAAGGTGCGTATGCCGACGGCGAGCTCGCCGGTGCCGCGGTCGGCGTCGACCCAGCCGATGCCTCCGCAGTACGGTCCGCGGGGCGCCGTCTCCAGCGCCTCGATGATCTTCAGAGCACTGGACTTGGGCGCGCCGGTCACCGAGCCCGGCGGGAAGGTGGCCGTCAGGAGCTCCTGCCAGCCCGCCTTGGGCCCCAGCTCCGCGCGCACGGTGGAGACGAGGTGCACAAGTCCAGGATGCGACTCGACCGCGCAAAGCGCAGGGACGGTCACCGTGCCTGTGGCACTCACCCGCCCCAGGTCGTTTCGGACCAGGTCCACGATCATCACGTTCTCCGCGTAATCCTTCTCCAGCAGATCGTCGACGGTGCGTCCGGTGCCCTTGATCGGCCCGGACTCGACGGTCTGCCCGTCCCGGCGCAGATACAGCTCGGGCGATGCGGTGGCGATCTCCACGCCGTGCGCGGGCAGCCGAATGGTTCCGGCGTACGGAGCGGGGTTGCCGCGCGCCAGCAGGGCGGTCAGCGCGTCGACGTCGGCGGCGTCCGGGTCGGGCAGCGGCGCGGAGAGAATTCGGCAGAGGTTCGCCTGATAGACCTCGCCCGCCGCGATGTGCTCGCGGATGCGCCGGACGCCGGCGGAGTACGCGGCGCGGTCCAGCGAGGACGTCCAGTCGCCCGCCGCCGGGCCCCGCCACCGCCCCGGCACGGGCTCAGGCACCGGCTCCGTACGCACATCGCCGAAGCGGGCGCAGGTCAGACCGCCCTCGAAGTCTGCGGCGACGGCCCAGAAGCCGGCGGAGTCGAGTGCTTCGGGGTCGCTGGTGACATCCCGGAGGTCCGATGCGAGGAGGCTGCCGAAGCGGGCCAAAGGAGCGAGGTCATGCACGTCTGTGAGTCTATGGCGGGCGCCGATGTGCCGCTGCGGCGTGAACACACCTCAGCACGCTGCGGAAACGCGTTTTTGTGCTGGCCCAGGAATCCGCTAGAGTTCAACACGTCGCCGGGCCGCGGAAGCGGGCTGGAACCGACAAGCGGACGTGGCTCAGTTGGTAGAGCATCACCTTGCCAAGGTGAGGGTCGCGAGTTCGAATCTCGTCGTCCGCTCGAAGGGGGATCTTCCCGAACCCCTGCACTCAGGGTGGAGTGGCCGAGAGGCGAGGCAACGGCCTGCAAAGCCGTCTACACGGGTTCAAATCCCGTCTCCACCTCCAAGGACGATTAGCTCAGCGGGAGAGCGCTTCCCTGACACGGAAGAGGTCACTGGTTCAATCCCAGTATCGTCCACACAGGCCAGGGGCCGTTTCCCGATACGGGAGACGGCCCCTGGTGCGTAGTG
>NZ_JBIRYJ010000013.1:0-191248 GCF_044389785.1 Streptomyces sp. NPDC019443 | reverse complement strand
AACCTCGTCGAGCGGTGGTTCGCCGAACTCACCAACAAGCAGATACGGCGAGGCGTCCACAAGTCCGTCCAGGCCCTGGAGAAGGACATCCGCAATTGGATCGCCGCCTGGAACACCGACCCGAAGCCCTACGTCTGGACGAAGACCGCAGACGAGATCCTCGAACGCCTCGCCTCATATCTGAACAGAATTCCTGACTCAGCAGACTAGGGCGTGTTTTAGAAGTCCCGCCTGGGATCAGAGGATGACGTGGGGCAGGAAGCGGGCGTACTCGTCCGTGACCAGCCCCGCCGATTCCCTGATGCCGAGCCCCGCCGCCTCGCCCTCGACGACCCATGCGCCGAGCACCACGCGGTTGCCCTCGAAGTCGGGCAGCGGGGCCAACTCCTGGTAGCAGCACGGCTCTTCACGCAGTACGGGACCGGTGCCCGGCTCGTGGATCGTGACGCCCGCGCCCTCGCGGCCGAGCAGGGGCTTGGCGACATAGCCCCGCTCGGCGGCGAGTTCGCGCGGGCCGTCGAGATAGGCGGGCAGCAGATTCGGGTGGCCGGGGTTCAGCTCCCAGAGGATCGCCAGCAGCGCCTTGTTGGAGAGCAGCATCTTCCAGGCGGGCTCGATCCAGCAGGTGGTGCCGGTGCCGCCGCCGTTGTCCAGAGTGTCGAGGACGTGCGGCCCGAAGCGGTCGGTGACCAGCCACTCCCACGGGTAGAGCTTGAAGCAGCTGCGTATGAAGCGCAGCCGGTCGTCGACGAAGCGTCCGGAAAGCCGGTCCCAGCCGATGCGTTCGACGGAGAGCGCCTCGGTGGCGATACCCGCCTGCTGGGCCGTCTCGCGCAGATACGCGACGGTCATCAGGTCCTCGCCCAGCTCGTCCCCGTCGGAGTGGACGAAGTGCAGCGGCCCCGGCGGCAGCAGCGGGGCCTGCCGCTTCCAGCCGTCTACGAGGCGTTCGTGGAGGGAGTTCCACTGGTCCGCGCCGGGGAAGCGGTCCTCCATCCAGAACCACTGCGGGCTGGCGGCCTCGACCAGGGAGGTTGGGGTGTCGGCGTTGTACTCCAGCATTTTGGCCGGGCCGGTGCCGTCGTAGCGGAGGTCGAACCGCCCGTAGAGGGAAGGGAGTTCGTCCCTCCGCCGCCAGGACTCGGCGACCCGCCTGGCCAGTCGCCGGTCGGTGATGCCGAGGTCGGCGAAGCGGTTGTGCTCGACAATGTGCGCGGCCGCGGCCAGGCACAGGGCGTGCAGTTCCTCGACAACCTCTTCCAGCGCCTCTACCTCGGGCAGCGAGAATTCGTAGTACGCGCTCTCGTCCCAGTACGGGCGCAGCGAGCCGTCCGGGTAGCGGGTCAGCGGGTATATGAGGCCCTGTTCCTCGACGATCTGCTGCCAGCCCGGGCGGGGCTCGATGACGTGACGCTTCATGCTGTGTAGGCCCCGTACTCAGCCGCCGCCGGAGCTGGAGCCGCCGAAGCCGCCGCTGTCGACAGCGGTCCTGTCGAAGCTGCCGCCATCGACCCGGCCGCCGCTGACCCTGCCGCCGTAGTAGTACCTACCGCTGCTGCCGGACCCATCGCCGTCGCCATCGCCATCGCACTCGTAGTCCGGCAGTACTTCGTAGGTCACCGGGTCGACACACCGCTCGTCCGGCTCCGAGCCGCATGCTGTGAGCGTCGCGGCGAGCACCCCCATGCCGCCGAGCACAACCGTGCTCGACCTCAGCCTGCGTCGCACCATCAGCCGGTCGCCCCGTTCGAATCAAGCCAGTAGATCGTCGGACAGACTAGAGGGCCGCCTCGCACGCTCGTTAACCCGGTCTGCCAACCCTTCTCATCTACAGTCGCTTTGTGCTCTTTGGGATGATCTGTGCGCTCGGGTCCGCGGTCTGCTACGGCACGGCCTCCGTCCTCCAGGCCGTCGCCGCACGCGCCACGCAGCCGGGCACCGGCTCCGGCGTCGACCCGGCGCTGCTGCTGCGCGCACTGCGTCAGTGGCGCTATCTGGCCGGACTCGCCCTGGACGGCCTCGGTTTCGCCCTCCAGATCGTCGCCCTGCGCTCCATCCCCATCTACGCGGTCGGCGCGGCGCTCGCCGCCAGCCTCGCGGTGACCGCCGTGGTCGCCTCGCACCTGCTCCCTGTCCGCCTGAGCCGGACGGAGTGGGGAGCGGTCGCCGTGGTCTGCGTGGGGCTCGCGATGCTGGGCCTCGCCTCGGGCGCCGAGGGCGACCAACCCGGATCCACCGCCCTGCGCTGGGCCATGCTCGGTATCGCGCTCGCCGTCCTCGTCGTCGGCGCGGCCGCGGGCCGCCTCCCCGACAAACCGCGCGCCCTGGTGCTCGGCCTCGGCGCGGGCTTCGGCTTCGGCGTGGTCGAGGTCTCGGTCCGGCTGATCGACTCGGTCGCGCTGCCCGAAGTGCTGGCCAATCCGGCGCTGTATGCGCTGCTGCTCGGCGGCGGTGCGGCGTTCCTGCTGCTCACCTCCGCCCTGCAGCGCGGCTCGGTGACGACGGCCACGGCGGGCCTGGTGCTCGGCGAGACGATCGGCCCGGCGGTGGTGGGCGTGGTGTGGCTGGGCGACCAGACCCGCGAGGGCCTGGCCTGGCTGGCCGTGACGGGCTTCATGGTGGCGGTGGCGGGGGCGCTGGCACTGGCCCGGTTCGGCGAGCCGCCCGCGGCTTCGGAGGCGCCTGAGGCTGCGACCCCCTGAGCGAGGCTGTTCCCCTACCCGGGGGAAAACGCCCCCGGGCAAGCCGCCGCAGGCTCACGGCAGCGCCCGGCACAGCGCGTCCAGCGCCCCCGCCCAGCCGCTGTCCGACGGCGTCGCGTACCCCACCACCAGCGCGTCCCTCCCGCGTGGCGCGTCCTTGTGCCGGTATCGCGAGACCCCCTCCACCGCCAGGCCCTGCCACGCCGCCGCCTGGATCACGGACTGCTCGGTGCCGGGCGGGAGTTCGAGCACCGCGTGCAGCCCCGCCGCGATCCCGCTGACCCGGATGTCCGGCGCGCGCTCCGCCAGCGCCCGCACCAGCTGGTCGCGCCGTCTGCGGTAGCGCAGCCGCATCCCCCGTACATGACGGTCGTACGCGCCCGACGCGATGAACTCCGCGAGAGTCAGCTGGTCCAGCGCACTCGACACCCAGTCGACGGAGCCCTTCGCCTCAAGCGCCTGGCCCACGAGTTCCTCGGGCAGCACCATCCAGCCGAGCCGCAGCCCCGGCGCCAGCGACTTGCTCGCCGTGCCCAGATAGACCACCCGGTCGGGTTCGAGGCCCTGGAGCGCGCCCACCGGCTGGCGGTCGTAGCGGAACTCCCCGTCGTAGTCGTCCTCCAGGATCAGCCCGCCCGTCCCGCGGGCCCAGTCGACGGCGGCCGCGCGCCGGTCGGGATGCAGCGCAGCTCCCATCGGGAACTGGTGTGCGGGCGTCAGCAGCACCGCGCCCGCGCCGCGCAGGGCCTCCAACTCACCTGTCTGCGAGCCCAGTTCGTCGAAAGGCAGGGCCGGGGTCCGCATCCCCGCCTCGGTCAGCAGGTTCCAGTGCACATCGAGCCCGTACGACTCGACGGCCACCTCGCGCACCCGCCGCCGCCTCAGCATCTTTCCCAGCAGCATCAGCCCGTGCACAAAGCCGGAACAGATCACGATCCGCTCGGGGTCCGCGTAGACGCCTCGCGCCCGCGCCAGATAGTCGGCCAGTACGGTACGCAGCTCGACGCGCCCGCGCGGATCGCCATATCCGAAGGCCTCGTGCGGCGCGGCGGTCAGCGCCCGGCGGGCCGCCTTGAGCCACTGTGCGCGCGGGAAGAACGCGAGGTCGGGGCTGCCGGCCATCAGGCTGTACTGGGGGCCGCGGCCGGCCGGCCGGGACCTGACCGCACCCGCCGCCGCTTTCCGCGGCGCGGCCCGGCGGGCGACCCGCGTCCCCGAGCCCTGCTGCGCGGTGAGCCATCCCTCGGCGACGAGTTCGGCGTACGCGTCGGCGACCGTATTGCGTGCGATCCCCAGGTCGGCGGCGAGCGAACGCGAGGACGGCAGCCGCGTCCCGGGGGCCAGCCGCCCGCTGCGCGCGGCCTCCCGCAGGGCGTCCATCAGGCCCGTACGCAGGCCGGAACCGCGCAGTTCCAAATGGAGGTCAGCGCCGAAAGTGGCCCAGTGATCCGTCATGAGAATGGACCATACTCGTGCGCCACCGCGCGCGTACGGTCGTAGCCATGACGACGAACCAGACGCCGAACGAGAACACGTCCTACGCCCCCGAGCACACCCCCCGCCTCCCCTGGGCGAAGTTCGCTCCCGAGGTCTACAAGGCCATGGTCAGGCTGGACGCGGCCGCCCGGCAGGGCCTCGACCCGGTCCTCCTCGAACTGGTCAAGATCCGCGCCTCGCAGATCAACCACTGCGCCTTCTGCCTCGACATGCACACCAAGGACGCCCTCGCGGCGGGCGAGTCGGTGGAGCGGATCATCCAGCTCAGCGCATGGGAGGAGTCGCAGCACTTCTACACCGGGAGGGAAATCGCGGCGATCGAACTGACGGAGGCCGTCACCCTCCTCACCGACGGCTTTGTGCCGGACGAGGTGTACGAGAGGGCCGCCAAGCACTTCGACGAGGCGGAGCTCGCCCAGCTGATCTCGGCGATCACGGTCATCAACGCCTGGAACCGCTTCGGCGTGAGCACACGCATGGTCCCCGGCCACTACACGCCCGGCCAGTTCAAGCACTGACGGGATATCAGTGATGACCGTCGAAACCTTCCGCTCCCTCCACCACGACCGCGCCCCCGGCGACCCCCTCGTCCTCCCGGGCCCGTGGGACGCCGCCAGTGCCCGCGCCTTCGCGGACGCCGGCTTCCCTGCCCTGGCGAGCCCGAGCGCCGGGGTCGCGTCCGCCCTCGGGTACGAGGACGGACAGACGCCCGCCGACGAGATGTTCGCGGCCGTCGCCCGTATCGCCCGCTCGGTGGACGTGCCGGTCTCCGCGGACGTCGAGGCGGGCTACGGCCTGCCCCCGAAAGAGCTGGTCGCCCGGATCCTCGGCACCGGAGCCGTCGGCTGCAACCTGGAGGACTCCGACTCCGCGACCAAGGCCCTCAAGGACCCGCAACGGCACGCCGACTGGCTGGCCGAGGTCCGCGCGGAGGCAGGCGACCGGCTGTTCATCAATGCCCGGGTCGACTCGTTCCTGCGCGGAGTGACCGACCCGGCGGAGGCGATCGCCCGGGCACGGCTGTATGTCGCGGCGGGCGCGGACTGCGTCTACCCGTACGCAGTACCGCCGGAGCAACTCCCGTTGCTGCGCGAGGAGATCGGGGGGCCGATCAACGTCGCACCGCTCCCGGGCAGCCCGCCCGTCGCCGAACTTGGCCGCCTGGGCGCGACCCGGATCACCTTCGGCCCCGGCCTGCACCAAAAGGCGATGGCCGCGGTACGGGAGATCGCCGAGGAGTTGCGGGGCTGACCGCCGCCCGGCCGCGTGTCGAGGCTGCCGCCCTAGGCTGCCGCCCTAGGCCTCCGGCCCGGTCGACTCCGCGTCCTTCGCCAGGCCCACCGCCGCGAGAAGGCTCAGCCGCGGCTCGGCCTTGCGCAGGGCCTTGATCGCGGCGACGGAATCGGCCGGGCCTTCGACGCCGGCCGCGGCCAGGTGCCCACGCACCCAGCGGCCGCGCAGCTCCGCGTCCGTGGCCGCCGCGGCCTCGGCGACAAGGGCGGCGGCCCGCTCCAGGCCAGGGCGTTCCTCCGGCGTCGCCGTCACCAACGCGGCGCGGACGGCATCGGCGATGCCGTCCGCGTCACGCAGAACGAGTACAGAGAGTTCCTGCTTGCCGGATCCGAAGAACATGCACGGATCCTCGCCCTCAGGGCCGCACTCCCTCAAGCGAGTTGAGGTACTTCAGAGGTGCGGGACGGCCGCGGGCTACTTCTTCGGGAGCCAAGCCTTCCACGTCGCCTCGTTCGCCTTGACCCACTTCTCGGCCGCGGCCTCCGGCGACATCTTCTCGCCGGCGATCATCAGCGCGACCTCGTTCTGCTGCTCGGTCGTCCACTTGAAGTTCTTCAGGAACTCCGCCGCCTCGCCGCCGTTCTTCGCGAAGTCCGCGTTGAGGAACTTCTGCAGTGGCGTGTTCGGGTACGCGCACGCGACAGCCTTCGGGTCGGCGTCACAACCCGCCTTGTACTCCGGCAGCTTGACCTCGACCATGTCGACCTGGGCGTTCAGCCACTGCGGGGTCCACCAGTACGTCAGGAAAGGCTTCTTCTCCTTCGCGTACTTCTTGATCGCGGTGATCTGCGCGGCCTCGGAACCCGAGTAGTTGGTCTTGAGGTTGAGCTTCAGGTTCTTGATGATCGCGTCGTCGTTGGTGACGTAGTCCGGGGAGCCCTCCAGGATCTCGCCCTTGTCACCGCTCTCCGCGGTCTTGAAGTCCTTGGCGTACTTGTTGAGGTTCTTGTAGTCCGTGACATCGGGGTGCGCGTCCGCGAAGTACTTCGGCACGAACCAGCCGATGTGCCCGGTCACGCCGAGGTCGCCGCCCTTGACGACGGTCTTCTTCGTCGTGACGTACTGCTTCTCCTCCTTGGGGTGACCCCAGTCCTCCATGATCGCGTCTATGTCGCCCTTGGCGAGCGCGTCCCAGGCGAGGACCTCGCCCATCTGCTGGGTCTTGACGGTGTAGCCCAGCTCCTTCTTCAGGATGTAGCCGGCGACGGCCGTGTTGGCCTGGGCGCCGACCCAGGAGGGGACGGTCAGCTTCACGGTCTTGGCGCCGCCGGCCTCGTCCTTCTTACCGGTCTCGGCGGCGCTGCACGCGCTGAGGGCGAGGACGCCGAGGGCGCTGATGACAGCTGTGGTGGTACGGATGGTGCGCATGGTGCTCCTGTGAATGGAAGGAAGGGTTCAGTCGGTCTTGCGGGTGGCGGGCTGGGTGATCCGGTCCAGTACGAGGCCGAGGCAGACAATCGCGACTCCGGCCGTCATGCCGATGCCCATCTCGCCCCGGGAGAGGCCCTTCACGACGTCGTAGCCCAGTGCCCCGCCGCCGACCAGGCCGCCGACGACGACCACCGCGAGCACCAGCACGACGCCCTGGTTGACGGCGAGCTGCAGTGCCGGGCGGGCCAGCGGCAGCTGGACCTGGAGGAGTTGCTGACGGGTCGACGCGCCCAGCGAACGGGATGCCTCGAGCGCGGCCGGGTCGACCTCGCGCAGGCCCTGGGTGGTGATGCGTACGACAGCGGGCAGCGCGTACACCACGGCGGCGATGATCGCGGATGCCCGGGTGACGCCGAACAACGCGACCACCGGGATGAGATACACGAACTGCGGCATCGTCTGCATGGCGTCCAGTACCGGCCGCAGCCAGCGCTCCAGACGCCCGGCCCGCGCGGACAGGATGCCCGCGAGGACGCCGAGCGCCAGCGTGAGCACGAGGGCCGCGAGCACCTGGGAGAGCGTGTCGAGGGACTTGCCCCAGACCCCGAGTACGCCGATCGCCGCCATCGAGAGCGTGGCGGTCAGCGCGGTCGCCCAGGTGCCGACCAGCCAGGCGAGGGCCGCGACGAGCAGCAGGAGCGACCACCAGGGGAGCCAGATCAGGGCATCACGCAGGGGGTTGAGGATCCACAGCGTGAACTCGCGCGCCCAGGCCTCGGTGAAGGTGAGGTTCTCGGTGATCCACTCCTGCGCCTTGTTGACGGGCGTGGAGATGTCGTACGTCCAGCCCTCCGGCCATACCCTGCCGACGGCCAGCCGGCCGAAGGCCGCGGCCACGACGCCGGCGAACACCAGCGCCCAGGCGGAGCGGCCGTGCAGCAGCCCGCCGCCGGGTGAGCTCTCGCCGATACGGTCACCGGCCGCCGCGGTCGTACGGTCCAGCCAGACGGCGATCAGGACGATCGGGATGCCCGCGGAGAGGGCCTTGCCGACGTCGACGGTGGAGAGCGCCGAGTAGACCTCCTCACCGAGACCGCCGGCTCCGACGAGGGCCGCGATGACGACCATCGAGAGCGCCATCATGATCGTCTGGTTGAGGCCGAGGAGCATCTGTTTGCGGGCGAGCGGCAGCCGCGCGGTCCGCAGCCGCTGCCATGCGCTCGCGCCGAGCGAGGCGGACGCTTCGAGCACGGCGGGGTCGGCGCCGCGCAGCCCGAGGGCCGTGAGGCGGGCCATGGGCGGGGCGGCGTAGATGACCGTG
This sequence comes from Streptomyces sp. NPDC019443, assembly GCF_044389785.1. Lineage (NCBI taxonomy): Bacteria > Bacillati > Actinomycetota > Actinomycetes > Kitasatosporales > Streptomycetaceae > Streptomyces > Streptomyces sp. NPDC019443. The sequence continues at coordinate 183,064 of NZ_JBIRYJ010000013.1, read as the reverse complement.
CAGAACAGCGCGGCGGGCGTGCCGGTGCCGAAGACCAGCACGAACGGCAGCAGATACGCGAACGCGGGCAGCACCTGCATGGTGTCGAGCACCGGCCGCAGCGCCCGGTCGACCCGGCGGGACAGCCCGGCCGCGAGCCCGATCAGCACGCCGAGCAGAGCGGCGACGGCGACCGCGACGACCATCAGCGCGATGGTCAGCAGCGTGGCGTCCCACATCCCGAGCAGCCCGCACACGGCGAAGGCCCCGAAGGCGGTCGCCGCGACCTTCACCCCGCGCTGGCCGAGCCCGGCGGCCCGCCAGGCGAACAGCACACCGGCGGCGAGGACACCCAGCCAGCCCATGGCGTCCAGGAACTGGTAGACGGCGTCGACCGCGTCGGTGGCGGTGTTGGAGAGGTGGAGGAGGAAGTAGAGGAAGAGGGGGTGGGTGTCGCGGTTGTCGACGACCCACTCGTTGGCGTCGTCGAGGGGACCGGATACGTCGACGGTCAGCTCGGCGGGCCAACTGCCGCTGCCCCACAGGGCGACCCCGACGGGTATGAGCACGAGCGCGGCGACGCCGAGCAGCAGCAGCTTGCGGTGGACACGGTGGCGCAGCAGGGCGCGCAGCCCGGGTTCGGGTGCGGCCGCTTCCTTGGCGGGGGCGGTGACGACGGCCGTCATGCGACGACTGCCTTGTCCGTTGCCCCGTCCGTATCGGCGCCCCGGTCCACGCCGGCCACCACATCCAGCAGCCCCGCGTGGTCGACCACCCCCACGCAGCGGCCGTCCTGCATCACACGCGCCGGGGCGCCGCTGCGGGCCACCGCCTCGATCGCCTCGAAGACCGTTGCGTCAGGGGCGATCGCCGCGCCCGATTCCGCCTCGGCCGGGTCCGCCGCCGGGCGCATCGCCGTACGCACCGTCATCACCTGCTCGCGCGGCACATCGCGGACGAAGTCCCGTACGTAGTCGTCGGCGGGCGAGCCCACGATCTCCTCCGGCGTGCCCAGCTGCACGATCCGGCCGTCCCGCATCAGCGCGATACGGTCGCCCAGCTTCAGCGCCTCACTCAGATCGTGCGTGATGAAGATCATCGTGCGGCCCTCCTCGCGGTGCAGCCGGATGACCTCCTCCTGCATATCGCGGCGGATCAGCGGGTCCAGCGCGCTGAACGGCTCGTCGAAGAGCATCACTTCGGGGTCGACGGCGAGCGCCCGCGCAAGGCCGACACGCTGCTGCTGACCGCCGGACAGCTGGCCGGGCCTGCGGTGCTCGAGGCCCTCCAGGCCGACCTTCGCGACGACGTCCGCCGCCCGGGAGCGGCGCGCGGCCTTGCCCAGGCCCTGGATCTCGAGTCCGTACGCGACGTTGTCGATCACCGAGCGGTGCGGCAGCAGGCCGAAGTGCTGGAAGACCATGGACGCACGGTGGCGGCGCAGTTCGCGCAGTCGCGCCGTGTCCATGGAGAGCACGTCCTCGCCGTCGATGGCGATCGTCCCGGAAGTCGGCTCGATCAGCCGGGTCAGGCAGCGTACGAGCGTCGACTTGCCGGAGCCGGACAGGCCCATGACGACGAAGACCTCGCCCTTGCGCACATCGAAGGAGACATCGCGCACGGCTGCCGTGCAGCCGGTGCGTTCGCGCAGCTCGGCAGGGGTGAGCGCGCCCAGTTCGGCGTCGCCGGGAATGCGGTCGGCCTTCGGGCCGAAGACCTTCCACAGGTTTTGTACGGAGAAGACGGGCGGCGCGGCACCGTCGTCCACGGTCGTGTGGGCAGTATCCAGGGTTTCGGTCTTGGACTTCATCGGGCCAGGCCCCTCTCTTCGGAAGCCGCGGAAAGCAGCTCCGCGCACTTCTCGCCCACCATCAGGACCCCGATCATCGGGTTGACGGCGGGCATCGTCGGAAAGACGGACGCGTCGGCAATGCGGATGCCGTCGATGCCCCGGATTTTCAAGTCAGGTGACACTACGGCAAGTTGATCTGTCCAGGCGCCCATTCGGCAGGTTCCGGCGGGGTGGTACACGGTGTGCGCGACCTTGCGCGCGTACTCGCCGATCGCCTCGTCCGAGGTGACCTCCGGCCCCGGACAGACCTCTCTTTTCAGCCAGCCCGCCAGCGGCTGAGCCGTCGCGATCTCGCGGGCGAGCTTGATCCCGTCGACGAGCGTACGGCCGTCGTAGTCGTCCTCGTCCGTGAAGTAACGGAAGTCCAGCGCAGGCTTTACCTCCGGATCCGCGCTGGTCAGATAGACGCGGCCGCGGCTGCGCGGCTTGGGGATGTTCGGCGTCATCGACACCCCGTGCGCGGGCCGCTCGTAGCCGAGGCGCTCCGGGTTGTCGGTGAACGGGACCTGGTAGAAGTGGAACATCAGATCGGGCCCTTGGGTGTCCGGATCGCGTTGTACGAACAGGCCCGCGTCGCTGTCCATCGCCGAGTTCTCGGGGATCGGCCCGTGCGTCTCCCAGACGATCACCGACTCCGGGTGGTCGAGGAGGTTCTCCCCGACGCCCGGGAGATCGTGTACGACGGGGATGCCGAGCTCTTCCAGGTCGGCGCGCGGCCCGATGCCGGAGTGCAGCAGCAGCCGGGGCGTGTCCACCGCGCCCGCGCAGACGAGGACTTCGCGCCGCGCCTGGACGAGCCGCTCCTCGCCGTCCTTGGTACGGACGCGTACGCCCGTCGCCCTGGGGTTCGCCCTGCCGGAGGTAGGGGGACCTTCGAGCTCCAGCTTGTACGCCCAGGTCTCCAGCGCTATATGGAGGTTCGGCCGGTCCAGGAAGGGGTGGAGATACGCGACCGAGGCGGAGGACCGCTTGTTGTTCTCCGGGTGGTACGCGAGGTCGAAGAACCCGACGCCCTCATGGAAGGGCTTCTTGTTGAAGCCCTCGACGCGCGGGACGGCGAGCGCCGCCTGGGCGGCGTCGACGAAGTCGCGGGCGATGGCGTTACGGTCCGCCTCGTCGACCGGCACGATGTTGTTGCGCAGCCGGTCGAAGTACGGGTCCATGGCTTCGGCATCCCAGCCCTCGGCACCCGCGGCCGCCCACTCGTCCCAGTCGGACGGCAGCGGCCGGAAGGCGATGAGGGTGTTGTGGGAGGAGCAGCCGCCGAGCACCCGGGCGCGGCTGTGCCGGATGTGTGAGTTGCCGCGGGGCTGTTCGGTGGTGGGGTAGTCGTAGTCGAGTTCGCCGCCGAGCAGCCCCATCCAGCGCCGCAGGGTCAGCACGTCGTCCCGGCCGACATCGCTCGGCCCGCCTTCGATGACGGCGACCGTGACGTCCGGGTTCTCGGTGAGCCGGGAGGCGATCACCGACCCGGCGGTGCCGCCCCCGACGACGACGTAGTCGTATGTGTTCAGGTTCTGCTTCGTCATTCTCTGCTTACCTTTGCCTACCCCTGCTCAGCCCGCGAACCAGCGCACGGGGCGCGGGGCGAGGTTCTGGTAGATGTGCTTGGCCTCTCGGTACTCGGCGAGCCCGGCGGGCCCCAGCTCGCGCCCGATGCCGCTCTTCCCGAATCCGCCCCACTCCGCCTGCGGGAGGTAGGGGTGGAAGTCATTGATCCAGACGGTCCCGTGCCGCAGCCGCCCGGCGACGCGCCGCGCCCGCCCGGGATCGGCGGTCCATACCGCGCCGGCCAGCCCGTACTCGGTGTCGTTGGCGAGGGCGACAGCCTCGTCCTCCGTACGGAACGTCTCGACGGTCAGGACAGGTCCGAAGACCTCTTCGCGTACGACGCGCATCCCGCGGTGGCACTGGTCGAGGACGGTGGGCCGGTAGAAGTACCCCTCGTATCCCTCACCTTCGGGCCTGCGTCCGCCGGCCCGTAGCACCGCGCCTTCGGCCAGGGCGGAGGCGACGTATCCCTCGGTCTTCGCGAGCTGCTGCTGCGATACGAGGGGCCCGCACTCCACACCCGTGTCGGTGCCGCGTCCGAGGCGGATGTTCTCGGCCCGGCGGGCGAGTTCGCCGACGAAGCGCTCGCGCAGCGACTCCTCGATGATGAGCCGCGACCCGGCGGAGCAGACCTGACCGCTGTGAATGAAGGCGGCGTTGAGAGCCTGATCCACAGCGGTGTCAAAGCCCTCATCGCTTTCACACGCATCGGCGAAGACGACATTGGGATTCTTGCCGCCGAGTTCGAGAGCGACCTTCTTGACGCTGTCTGCGGCGGCGCGCATCACCTTCGTACCGCTGGTGAGCCCGCCGGTGAAGGACACGAGATCCACATCGGGATGCTCGGCGAGCCTGGCTCCTACCGGGTCGCCGGCGCCGGTCACGATGTTCGCCACACCGGCGGGCAGCCCCGCCTCCTCGAGCAGCTGGATCAGCTCGACGGTCGCCAGCGGAGTGATCTCACTGGGCTTGATCACAAAAGTATTGCCCGCGGCAAGCGCCGGGGCAATCTTCCAACTCGCTTGCAGGAGTGGGTAGTTCCATGGCGTGATCAGGGCGCAGACCCCAACGGGTTCATGCACCACCACGCTGTGTATGTCGTCGGACCCGGCGTCGACGACCCGTCCGCCGCTCTCGTTCATGACGAGGTCGGCGAAGTAACGGAAGGCGTCACTCACGCAGTCGACGTCGATTCGGCCTTCCTCGACGGTCTTCCCGGCATCCCGGCTCTCCAGCAGCCCGAGCGCTTCCCGGTTGCGCTGCAACAGGTCCGCGACCCGCCGCAGCAGCGCGGCGCGCTCGGCCACCGGCGTGCGGGGCCACTCCCCCTGATCGAATGCCGCCCGCGCGGCGGCGATCGCGGCGTCGGTGTCCTCGACCCCGCCCTCCGCCACGACGGCCATGACGGTCGCGTCAGCGGGGTCGAGTATCTCGCGCGCGGCGCCGGAGGCGGCTGCGCGCCACTCTCCGCCCACGTGGATGGTCTGTTGTGCCGACACGTCGCGTTTGGCCTTCCGTTCCCGATATGTTCCTCGCTGGTGATCGCCAGCGGACGGGTCGCCTGCCCATGGGTTCGGAAAGCATGCGCGTTAGCTGTCTCAAAGTGGCCCGCATCACTACGCCGTGGTGGGGCAGGCATACTTCGGCCTCAGGAGTTGCGGTGTGCACGCGACCAGACACACGGAGCGAAACGCTGCCTCTCCCGCGGCAATCCGGCCCCGCGTACCCTGCCGTCACTGCGGCTGCCCGCCTCCGGCGGCGCGCCTGGGCGCCGTCCCGGAACTCCTTCAGGAACAGCGGCCCGGTGTCCTCGCCGGGACTGTACGGGCGGACCGCCGGCAGATCGGGGGCGGCAGCGGAACCCTGTTGGCAGTTCCGTGAGATACGAAACCGCCCCCGGCGGCCAGTCGGCTGCCGGGGGCGGTTCTTCGGGTCAGATGCCTCAGATGAGGCCGAGCTCGCGGACCGCCGCGCGCTCCTCCTCCAGCTCCTTCACCGACGTGTCGATCCGCGCACGCGAGAAGTCGTTGATGTCCAGGCCCTGGACGATCTCGTACTTGCCGTCCTTCGTGGTGACCGGGAAGGACGAGATCAGGCCCTCCGGCACGCCGTACGAGCCGTCCGACGGAATGCCCATCGAGGTCCAGTCGCCCTCGGCGGTGCCGTTCACCCAGGTGTACACGTGGTCGAGCGCGGCGTTCGCGGCCGAGGCTGCCGAGGACGCGCCGCGGGCCTCGATGATCGCGGCGCCGCGCTTGGCGACGGTCGGGATGAAGGTGTCGGCCAGCCACGCCTCGTCGTTGACGACCTCGGCGGCGTTCTTGCCTGCGATCTCCGCGTGGAAGATGTCCGGGTACTGGGTCGCCGAGTGGTTGCCCCAGATGGTGAGGCGCTTGATGTCGGTGACGGCGGCGCCGGTCTTCCGGGCGAGCTGCGAGATCGCGCGGTTGTGGTCGAGGCGGGTCATCGCGGTGAAGCGCTCGGCCGGTACGTCCGGGGCCGCGGCCTGTGCGATCAGCGCGTTGGTGTTGGCCGGGTTTCCGACGACGAGGACCTTGATGTCGTCCGCGGCGTTGTCGTTGATGGCCTTGCCCTGCGGCTTGAAGATGCCGCCGTTGGCGGAGAGGAGGTCACCGCGCTCCATGCCCTTGGTCCGCGGACGGGCGCCTACGAGCAGCGCTACGTTCGCGCCGTCGAAGGCGACGTTCGGGTCGTCGGTGATGTCGATGCCACGCAGCAGCGGGAAGGCGCAGTCGTCGAGCTCCATGGCGGTGCCCTCGGCGGCCTTGAGGCCCTGCGGGATTTCGAGAAGGCGCAGCTTGACCGGCACATCCGCGCCGAGCAGGTGGCCGGAGGCGATGCGGAAGAGCAGCGCGTAGCCGATCTGGCCGGCCGCGCCGGTCACGGTGACGTTGACGGGAGTGCGGGTCATGGCGATCTCCGTAAGACAGCTGGCGGTGGGGGTCCCTGCCCCTGGTGCTGGACGGCTCTTCGCACCGGTTCCGTACGCTTTTGAACGTACCCTCCGAACGCTCCGAACGTTCTGAACGGGCGGTCTGTACGGACGTTCTGAATCTTGACGTGAAGAGACATCCAGCGTCAGGCTATCCGACCCGCGACCCCGTACTCCCCCGCCCCCTTGTGGCGCAGCTCACTGCTGCCCGGTGCAGCCGGTGACCCCCGTCTTGAGCGTCGCGCAGGCCTTGGCCTCGGCCGGTACGGCCACCGCGGTCATCGGGGTGTACGCGTCGTTGTCCGCGTTCACGAGCTCCTTCTGCGCGCCCTTGCCAGCCACGCTGATTTGCAGCGCGTCACCGGGGGCCGCCTGGGTGATACGGGCCCAGGCCGCCTGGCAGGTCTTGCTGTAGCGGACCTCGACGAAGGTCTTGCCGACGGTCGCGGAGGAGACGGTCTTGGCGAACTCGCCGCCGCAGCCCATCGCTTCCGGGTCCTGGCCCGTGCATGCCTTGCCGCTGCACTTCACACCCTCGGGCAGCTGCGGACTGCTGGTGGTCGGGGCTGCCGGCGGGGGCTTGGCAGCGGGCCTGCCGTCGGTGCTGTCCCCTCCGAAGTCGGTCAGGAGCATGGCGGCGGCGATCACCAGCAGCGCGCCGACGAGGCCGGCGAAGAACATGATGACTTTGCGCTTGCCGCCTCCCTGGTGGTCGGGGGAGGGGTCAGCGCCCAGCGGCGCGGTCGGCGGCACTGGGAGGCCGGGACCGCTCCGCGTCGGCATGTAGGGGGACGGGCGCTGCGGCTGCTCACCGCCGCCGGGGTCCCGGCCGCCGAAGTCGCGGCCACTCGGTTCCGCGGGCGCGGCCGGCAGGCCGCCCGGTCGGCCTGCCGGGGCAACTGCCTGCGCAGGGCCGAACTCCCCGAGCGCCGCCCGCGCCTGGGAGATCCGCGACGCTTCCATCGTCATGTCGTGGCGCATCTCGGAACGGCTCCAGGCGCGCTCCGCGAGCTCCCACATGGTGGTCAGATGCCCCGTGTTCGTCCCGGTCACCTCGGCCAGCGCGACTATCGCGCCCTTGGGCGCGAGCAGCCGCCCGTTCAGATACCGCTCCCACGACGTCTTGCTGTATCCGGTGCGGTCCGCGACGGCGGAGATGCTCAGCCGACTGCGGTCCACAAGCCGGCGCAGCTGACCGGCGAACTCCCGGACCTGCGGGTCGAGTTCCTCCGGCAGTGCCTTCCAACGAGGCATGTGCTTTCCCCCCTTGTCCCCTTTTTCCCCCGAACGGACTACCCAATGGGATGCTCAGGCCCAGGATGTCAGTTCCTGTTATCGGCGTGCACGGGAGCATTCGGGACGGACTGCACGCCCCGTCGTGCGCCCCGCCCGTACCGCAACCGCCCCGTCCCGCCCGCAACGCACGATCAAACCGTGGCGGAATGGTCACTTCCATGCCACAGGCCCCCGGCGTCCCTTGTCCGCCCTTGGCGCGTCCATGACCCTTGAAAACACGACGGCGCCCGTCCTCCCTCGGGGGAGAGGACGGGCGCCGTTCCGTTTCGATCAGGCGGACGCCATCTTCTTCTGCAGGTTGGCGTCGAGCACGTCCAGGAACTGCTCCGTGGTCAGCCACGGTGCGTCCTTGGAGATCAGCAGTGCCAGGTCCTTCGTCATCTGGCCGGCCTCGACGGTCTCGATGCAGACCTGCTCGAGTGTCTCCGCGAACCTGGTGACCTCGGGAGTGCTGTCCAGCTTTCCGCGGTGGGCAAGACCACGGGTCCAGGCGAAGATCGACGCGATCGGGTTGGTCGAGGTCGCCTTGCCCTGCTGGTGCTGGCGGTAGTGGCGGGTGACCGTGCCGTGCGCGGCCTCGGCCTCGACGGTCTTGCCGTCGGGAGACATCAGGACCGAGGTCATCAGGCCCAGCGAGCCGAAGCCCTGCGCGACGATGTCGGACTGGACGTCGCCGTCGTAGTTCTTGCACGCCCAGACGTAGCCGCCCTCCCACTTGAGCGCCGCGGCGACCATGTCGTCGATGAGGCGGTGCTCGTAGGTCAGGCCCTTGGCGTCGAACTCCGCCTTGAACTCGGCGTCGAAGATCTCCTGGAAGATGTCCTTGAAGCGACCGTCGTACTTCTTGAGGATCGTGTTCTTCGTGGACATGTAGACCGGGTACTCACGGGCCAGGCCGTACCGGAACGAGGCGCGCGCGAAGTCGCGGATCGACTCGTCGTGGTTGTACATCGCGAGCGCGACACCGGCGTCCGGGAACTCGTGGACCTCGAGCTCGATCGGCTCGGAGCCGTCCTTAGGGGTGAAGGTCATGGTGAGCATGCCCGGGCCGGGGACCTTCAGGTCGGTGGCGCGGTACTGGTCGCCGAAGGCGTGACGGCCGACGACGATCGGCTTGGTCCAGCCCGGGACGAGCCGCGGCACGTTCTCCATGATGATCGGCTCGCGGAAGATCACGCCGCCGAGGATGTTGCGGATGGTGCCGTTCGGCGAGCGGTACATCGCTTTGAGGTTGAACTCATCGACCCGCGCCTCGTCGGGCGTGATCGTGGCGCACTTGACGCCGACGCCGTACTTCTTGATGGCGTTGGCGGCGTCGACGGTCACCTGGTCGCTGGTGGCGTCGCGGTGCTCGATACCCAGGTCGAAGTGCTTAAGCTCGACATCGACGTACGGCAGGATCAGCTTGTCCTTGATGAAGGACCAGATGATGCGGGTCATCTCGTCGCCGTCGAGCTCGACGACGGGGTTGGCAACCTTGATCTTGGCCATGAGGTGGAACATCCCTCTCACGTCGATATATCCCGATATCTCGTCATCAAGATACTCGACGGGGTGGGCCACGCCGGGCTAACGCACGGTGAAGTGCACGGCGTCCTCCAGGAACGGAACGTCCAGCCACGGCTTCGGCTGCGTAACCAGCGCGAGCAGGACGATCAGGATGCCGAGCACTCCGTACGTGACCATGTCGGTGAAGCGGGAGCGCACCGCCAGCATGCCCACGGAGGGCAGCATCCGGCGCAGCACGGCGCCCGTGAGCAGGGCGACGCCGATGAGGATGGTGCCGACCCGGAAGGCGTCGGCGAAGGCGTCGGTGCCGACGACCACGAGGCCGAGCCCGGTGAGCGCGAGCACCGTGAGCAGCGGCCACTGCCGCGCGGGCGCGGGAGCCCCACCGGGAGCGGCCCGCCCGCCGCCCTCGGGCCGGGCGGTGTCCCGGGTGAGGGATGGCGGCCGCCGGGAGGGGACCTTGCCGGGTGCGGGGGGTTGCGCGGTCCGATGGTCCGGGGAGGCGTCGGGGGCGTGCCCCGTTTCCCCGGGACGCGCCTCGATGCCGCTTTGGTCGCCGACGGCCGGACGGCCGGGCCGGGGGTGGACGGCCTCGGCGAGCGCGGCGGCGACGGCGGCCCCGACGTCGGGGGCGGTGCGCTTGTGGTGGGAGCCGGTCTGACCGTTGGCGTCGGGGGCGGCCGACGGTTCGGTGGCGTCCCGGCCTTCGGCGTCGGGGGCGGCCGAATCGGTCGCGTCCCGGCCTTCGGCGTTACCGGCGGCCCGGTCCTCCGCCCCCGGCTCGGGGGCGGCCGCCGGTTCTGTTGCCCCTGCGCTGCCGGCGGCAGAGGCCGCGCCCTCTGCAAGCGGCGCAGCCGCACCGCGGTCGTCCGCCCCCGCTTCGTCGTTCGTGCGTACGCCCATGGGCTTCAGCCTTCCCGGTCAGCCCGCGGCGGCGACGGCGGCGCGCTCGGCCGCCTCGACGACGTTGACCAGCAGCTGCGCGCGGGTCATCGGGCCGACGCCGCCCGGGTTCGGTGAGATCCAGCCGGCCACCTCGGCGACGCCCGGGTGGACGTCTCCGGCGATCTTGCCGTTCTCGTCGCGGCTGACGCCGACGTCGAGCACGGCCGCGCCCGGCTTGACGTCCTCCGGCTTGATGATGTGCCGTACCCCGGCCGCCGACACGATGATGTCGGCCTGCCGCAGATGCATGCCCAGATCGCGGGTGCCGGTGTGGCACTGCGTCACGGTCGCGTTCTCGGACTTACGAGTCAGCAGCAGCGGGATCGAGCGGCCGACGGTGATGCCGCGCCCCACGACCACGATGTGCGCGCCCTTGATCTCGACGCCGTGGTGACGGAGCAGCTGGATGATTCCGTACGGAGTGCACGGCAGCGGCGCCTCCACGCCCAGCACCAGCCTGCCCAGGCTCATCGGGTGCAGCCCGTCCGCGTCCTTGGCCGGGTCCATCAGCTCCAGCACACGGTTGGCATCGATGCCCTTGGGGAGCGGGAGTTGGACGATGTAGCCCGTGCATTCAGGGTTGTCGTTGAGCTCGTGGACGACCGCCTCGATCTCCTCCTGCGTGGCGGTGTCCGGCAGTTCGCGCTGGATCGATGCGATGCCGACCTCCGCGCAGTCGCGGTGCTTGCCGTTGACGTACCAGCGGCTGCCCGGGTCGTCCCCGACGAGCAGGGTCCCGAGGCCCGGGGTGATACCCCGTTCCTTGAGGGCCGCCACGCGGGCGGTCAGGTCGGACTTGATCGCGGCTGCGGTGGCCTTGCCATCGAGAATCTGGGCAGTCATGGACCCATCCTCGCGGATGGACCCGCCCCGGTTCCAATTCGGGCCGCCACTGGCCCGCCACCGGGCCGCCCTCCGGCCGTCTCCCGGCCTCCTCCCGGCCCCCGCAGGGACAGCGTGAGGTTGCACTTGCACAACACATGTGGCCGCCGACTGGACAAAATGTCGACCTTAATACCACGATGAGCCGCGCAGTACCGCGGCAGTGTTGGGGGGCAGACCGCTGATCTTGTGACGTTCCTCCGCGCTCGGACCGCGTCGTCCCCGCACTTCCAACGGAGGAAACCCGCCATGAGCTTCGGCGACCCGAACAACCCTTACGGCCAGCCGCAGGGCCAGCCGCAGCAGCCGGGCTACGGCTACCCGCAGCAGGGCCAGCCGCAGCAGCCCGGTTACGGCTACCCCCAGGCCCCGCCGGTCCAGCCGTACGGCGCCGGCGGCTTCCCGCCGGCGGCCCCGACGTCGATGCCCGGTCTGATGACTGCGGCCCGCGTCCTCCTGTTCATCATTGGCGGTCTGCAGGTCCTCGTCGGAATCATCGCGGGCATCGCCATCGCGGCCGCCTCGGACGCGGTCGACTCGGACGCGGCAAGTGGCCTGGCCGGTCTCGGCTTCATCATGGTCTTCATCCTGCTGGCCTTCGCGGGCCTGGCGATCTTCCTCGGGGTGAAGTTCTCCACCGGCGGCACCGCCATCCGCGTCATCACGATCGTGTACGCATCGCTGATGCTCCTCGGCTCCCTCGTCAACTTCACGTCCGGCCAGACCACCGGCGTGGTCGGTGGCCTCGTCAGCCTCGCCATCGGCGGCATCATCCTCGCCGCGATGGTGAACTCGCAGGCCTCTGCCTGGTTCAACCGCCCGCGTTACTGAGGTACTTGGCACCACGCACGTACCGAATACACGAAGGCCGCAATACTCGCCGACCAGGCGGGTTTGCGGCCTTCGGCCGTTCTAACGGCCGCACCCCCGCCCGGGCGGGGGTGCGGCGGTGCGGCCCTCGGGCCGTACAGCTCAGGGTCGGCTCAGGGTCAGTGGAAGAAGTGCCGCGTACCCGTGAAGTACATCGTCACGCCCGCCTTCTTCGCCGCCTCCACCACCAGCTCGTCCCGCACCGAACCGCCCGGCTGCACCACCGCCTTGACGCCTGCCGTGAGCAGGATCTCCAGGCCGTCGGGGAACGGGAAGAACGCGTCGGACGCGGCGTACGAGCCCTGCGCGCGCTCCGCCCCCGCGCGCTCCACCGCGAGCTTCGCGGAGTCGACGCGGTTGACCTGGCCCATACCCACGCCCACGGACGCGCCGTCCTTCGCGAGCAGGATCGCGTTCGACTTCACCGCGCGGCAGGCCTTCCAGGCGAAGGCGAGCTCCGCCAGCTGTTCGCCGGACAGCGCCTCGCCCGTGGCGAGCGTCCAATTGGCCGGGTCGTCGCCCTCCGCCTGGAAGGCGTCGGACTCCTGGAGCAGCGCACCGCCGGAGACCGGCTTGAGGTCGCCGGGCTGCAGCGGGGTGCCGTCGACCTGCAGGACGCGGATGTTCTTCTTCCGGGCCAGGACCTCGACCGCTCCGTCCTCGTACGCCGGTGCGGCGATGACCTCGGTGAAGATGTCCGCCACCTGCTCGGCCATCGCCACGCTGACCGGGCGGTTGACGGCGATCACGCCGCCGAACGCGGAGAGCGGGTCGCAGGCGTGCGCCTTGCGGTGCGCCTCGGCGACGTCCACGCCGACCGCGATGCCGCACGGGTTGGCGTGCTTGATGATCGCGACGCACGGCCCGTCGTGGTCGAAGGCGGCACGGCGCGCCGCCTCGGTGTCCACGTAGTTGTTGAAGGACATCTCCTTGCCGTGCAGCTGCTCGGCGTTGGCGAGCCCGCCCGGCTGCCCGTCGGTGTAGAGCGCGGCGGCCTGGTGGGGGTTCTCGCCGTACCGGAGGGTGGCCTTGCGCTCCCACGCGCCGGCCAGGAACTCCGGCAGGGTCGCGCCCTCCTCGGGGGCGTACACGTTGGTGAACCAGGACGCGACGGCCACGTCGTACGCGGCGGTGTGCTGAAACGCTTCCGCTGCCAGGCGCTTGCGCGCGGCCAGGTCGAAGCCGCCGGTCTTGACGGCGTCGAGCACATCGCCGTACCGCGCCGGGCTGGTGACAACCGCGACCGACGGATGGTTCTTCGCCGCCGCGCGGACCATCGACGGACCGCCGATGTCGATCTGCTCGACGCACTCGTCGGGGGCCGCGCCGGAGCGGACGGTCTCCTGGAAGGGATACAGATTCACGACGACGAGGCCGAAGGGCTCCACGCCCAGCTCGGCGAGCTGCTCACGGTGCGACTCGAGCCGCAGGTCGGCGAGGATCCCGGCGTGCACGCGCGGGTGCAGAGTCTTGACCCGGCCGTCCAGACACTCGGGGAAGCCGGTGAGCTCCTCGACCTTGGTGACCGGCACTCCGACCGCGGCGATCTTCGCGGCGGTCGAGCCGGTGGAGACCAGCTCCACGCCCGCCTCGTGCAGCCCGCGGGCGAGCTCCTCAAGACCCGTCTTGTCATACACACTGACCAGCGCTCGCCGGACGGCTCGCTTCGCAGCAGCCTCAACAGTCACGGGAAAACTACCTTTCGTCCCTCAATGCGGTAGCCGTTACGGGCCAGACGCCCCACGACCTCGACGAGCAGCCGTCGCTCGACTTCCTTGATGCGCTCATGGAGAGCGGCTTCGTCGTCCTCGTCCCGTACCTCGACCACGCCCTGCGCGATGATCGGGCCGGTGTCGACGCCGTCGTCGACGAAGTGGACGGTGCACCCGGTGACCTTGGCGCCGTACGCGAGCGCGTCGCGCACGCCGTGGGCCCCGGGGAAGCTGGGCAGCAGGGCGGGATGTGTATTGACGCAGCGGCCGCCGAAGCGGGCGAGGAATTCCTTCCCCACGATCTTCATGAAGCCGGCCGAGACAACCAGATCCGGTTCGTACGCGGCGGTGGCCTCGGTGAGTGCGAGATCCCAGGCGTCGCGGGTCTCGTAGTCCTTCACCTTGCACACGAAGGTGGGCAGCCCGGCGCGCTCGGCGCGCTCGAGACCGGCGATCCCGTCCCGGTCGGCCCCGACGGCGACGACACGGGCACCGAAGCCCTGCGGATCCTCGTCGATCGCCTCGAGCAGGGCCTGGAGGTTCGTACCGGACCCGGAGACCAGGACGACAAGGCGTGCAGGACGGCGGAAGGGGGGCGGGGAGGCCACGTCGGGTCTCTTTCTCGCGGTGCGGTGCGGCTTGCGTGTGGCTTGCTGTGCCGCTTGGTGTGCGGCTTTGTGTGGTCGTACGAACGAATCGCGCCCCTCAATAGGGGAACTCTACGAAGGGGCCGACCGTCAGCAACGATACCGGCACACAGAACCGCCCCCACGGGACGGGGGCGTGCCCGGGAGGTAGCGTCTGGGGACAGGTCCCGTCCCCTGACGGGCACCACGACACAAGACCCCATGTGCGCTGGGTCTGAGGGGAAGACGTTCACCACATGCCGGACCGACGCCGCCGTACGGACCTCCTGTTGCCGCGGGAGCGCCAGTCCACGGACGACAACAACCCCTTCGCGCCGCCGCCGGAGGGCAGGCCGGACCAGCCCTGGCAGCCGCGCCACCCAGCGAACGACGGCGACAGCTCCGACGACTCCTCCTCGTCCGATTCGTCCGGCTCATCGGGATCATCCGGGTCGGGTTCCTCGGGCGGTGACGGCTCCGGCTGGGGCAGCCAGTGGAGCAGCCGCCAGCCGGGCCGCTCCTCGGGCGGTGGCTTCGGCGGCCGCCCCGGCGGCGAGAACGGCCAGAACGGCGGCGGCCGGCAGGGCCAGGACGGCGGCTCCCCCGGCGGCCTCCGCTGGGACCCGACGGACCCGGCCCAGCGCAGGGCGCGCTATGCGCTGCTGTCGGGCATGTGGGCGTTCTTCTTCGCGCTGTTCGAACTCCCGGAGATCGCGCTGCTGCTGGGCGCGCTGGCGCTGTACTGGAGCATCAGCTCCCTGCGCGCCAAGCCCCAACGCCCCGCAACGGACGCGGTGACGTCACCCCCGCCCGCACGCCCGACGCCGCCGACGTCCCCGAACAAGCCCCAGCTGACGGCGGCCCTGAGCGGCCTGGTGATGGCGAGCATCGCGCTGGTGATCGTGGCGGCGTCGTTCACGGCGCAGCTCGTCTACCGGGACTACTACACCTGCGTGAACGACGCCCTGACGAAGTCGGGCCAACTTGCCTGCAACGACCTGCTCCCGGATCCGCTGCGGGGCTTGATCGGCGTCAAGGAGTAGCCCGCCCGGGCGGTTCACCGGGGGGTGGGGGTTCGGCCCCCTCCCCCGGCGCCTCCTGTGCGGCCCCCGGCTCCTGTGCGGCCCCCGGCTCCTTTTCGGCCCCCGGCTCCTTTTCGGCCGACGCCGCAGGCAACGCCGGATCCGGCAACTCCGTCTCCCGTTCCCCCTCCGGATCCGGTTCCGGCTCCGGCGTCACCACCGGCTGAAACTCCGCCGTCAGACCCCCCGACGCCTCCTTGAGCGCCGCCGCCCGATCCTCCCGGCCCGCCCTCTCGGCCCAGGAACCCGACGGCAGGAAGTCGTACGCCTCCGACGCACCGTCGTCCGCCTCCGGCGGCCCGTCGTCCGGCTCCGGCGGCCCGGCAGGTGCGGGCACCGCAGGCACCGGTGCCACAGCCTCCGGGGCCGACTCCCGCACCGACTCCACCGCCCCGCGCCTCCACCAGCGCCCCGGCACCCGCACCCGCCACGCCCGCACCCCCAGCGCCCCGGGCACCCCGATACCCGCCGTCCATGCCAGCGCCGCCAGCCCCGTCAGCCACCACACCGGGCCGAACGCCGCCAGCCTGCCCGTGCCCATCGGACCGCCCGCGGCCGCCGCCATCAGGGCCGCCAGGCCCCCGCAGCCCACCGCACCCAGGAGCGCCGTCAGCGCGGTCTCGCGCACGCCCCACGCGGTCTCCCGTGCCCCGTGCCGCGGCGCCGCCGCCCGTACCGTGAACCACGCGATCACCACCCCCGCCACCACCGGCACAGCCACCGCAGCCCAGTGCAGCGGCATCCCCCGCCCCTCACCCGGGACCGCGGCCAGCAGCGGGAAGTGCGGCAGCGCCGGGTCCCCGGCCAGCGCGAGCGGGGTCGCCGTCGCACCCGTACCGAGCGCGAAACCCGGCCCGAGCCCGTACGCCGCACCCCACACCGCCGCGTTCGGCACCAGCGCGAACCCCAGCAGCAGGACCGCGAGCCGCCCCGACCACGGCTCCGCCAGGCGCAGGAACGAATCCTGCGTCGCGTCGGAGTGCCACACCAGCGACACCGCGACCAGCAGCGCCCCGCCGCCCAGCAGCGCCATCGACCCCGCCGCGGCGGACCGCAGTGCGACGCCCGCCCCGGTACGGGCGAGCGCCACCCGTAGCCGCCCGGGCAGCCAGGCCGGCAGCGGCTCGCGCGGGCTGCCGCTCCCTGTCCACACCCCGGCCGTCGCCGCGAGCGCCGTCACCAGCGGCACATGGATCAGCGCGCTCACCGGATCCGGCGCCAGCGGCCCGCCCGCCGTGTAGACCGCCGCAGCCACGCCGACCAGGAGATATCCCACGGTCACCGCGCACAGCGCACCCGGCGCCGACGGCCGCAGCCGCCCCTCCCCCAGCTCCAGCGCATCGCGCGCCGCCCGGTGCACCAGCCAGGCCGGAAGCGCGACGAACAGCAGCGGCACGACCCCCACCGGCGCCGGGGCCCCGGAGAGCGTGCCGGCGCGTACGAACTCGGTGCCGTGGGCCATCAGCCACAGCCCGGCGACGAGGTGCAGCGCCCCATCGGGATCGCTGTCCGGGTACGGAGAGCTGATCCACAGCACCATCACCACAAGCGCGAGCCCGCCCAGCCCGAGCCCCGCCGCGGTCGCCCCGCGCACGAAGGACGCGGCCAGGGCAGGCACAGGCCCGCCCTGCACGGGGACCGACGTCTGCGGCACAGAAGGGCTGTGATCGGTCATTTGAGTCACGCGGCCATGCTGCCAACGACACGCGCCGTAGTCGCGTAACAGGCGATCACCCGCTGTGTCGTTCAATATACGTTTATGTACTTTCTCGTCGAGTGGAGTGCTGACGGGAGCCCTTCATGACTCAGAGCACCACACGCTCCGTACCCGCCCCGCTGCCCTCCCCCATGGAACGGCGCAGGCTGCGCGAGGCGAAGTTCCTGAGCGAGGAGGAGGCCGCGAGCGTGGTCGGCGTCACGCGGGCGACGATCAGGTCCTGGGAGACCGGCCGCAGCAGCCCACGGGGGCGCAACCGCGAGCTGTACGCGAGGCTGCTCGCCGACTCTGCCGAGAGGACCAGGGAGTCCGGGGAGTCCAGAGAGTCCAGGGAGTTCTGGGAATCCAGGGACTCCAGCGAATTGTCCGCCTGGCAGCCCGAACCCGCCACCAAGCACGCGGCCGAACGGCAGGCCCCGCCGCCGAAGCCACCGGAACCGCCGGCACCCCCCGAGTTCACCCCCGCCGAGGCCTTCGACGCCCTCTACTCGTACGCCGCCCCCGCCCTCGTACGGCAGGCCTACCTGCTCACCGGCCGGCTCCGGCTCTCCCACGAGTCGGTCGAGCGCGCCTTCCATCTCGCCTGGCAGCAGTGGCCCAAGGTCGCCGTCGACCCGGACCCCGCGGGCTGGGTACGGGCCGCCGCGTACGAATACGCCATGTCCCCCTGGCAGCGGCTACGGCCCGTCCACCGGCACCCCGACTTCCCTCGCGTCGAGGGGGACCGGCGCCGGCTGCTCGACGCGCTGCTGGAACTTCCCCCGTCGTACCGCCGCACACTGCTGCTCTACGACGGCCTCGGCCTCGATCTCCCCGAGACGGCCGCCGAGACGGAGGCGAGTACGCCCGCCGCGGCCAACCGCCTGGTGCAGGCCCGGGCAGCCATCGCCGAGCGGGTGCCGGGGCTCGGCGTGCCCGAAACGCTGCAGGAGCAGCTCACGGCCCTCGCGAATGACGGCCCGGTGCCGCGGCTGAGCGCCGCCAGAGCGGTACGTACGGGCTGCGAGCGCCGGGCCCGGTTCTGGACGCGAGCCGCCATCACGGTCACCACACTGATCATCGGCGCCACGGCCTACACCCTGGCCACCGCGCCGACGCGGTACGAACCGCCGCTCGCCCCCGGGCAGCAGGTCGGCGGCGTACCGCCGCACAGCGGGCCGCAGCCGCTGACCCCGCGGGTCATGGAACTGCGCGCGAAGCTGCTCGCCGAGCCGGCGTACGGTCCTGAACGACTCCTGCCCCAGGTGCGCTGACCAGGCTGGTAACTGAGTACGCGAGTGGGCCCGCACCTCACAGGATTCACCTGGAGGTGCGGGCCCACTCGTACGTGATGTACCTACCGCGAAGGTCAGGCGCCCAGGATCTCGCGCGCCAGCTTGGCCGTCTCGGTCGGCGTCTTGCCGACCTTGACGCCCGCGGCCTCGAGGGCCTCCTTCTTCGCCGCGGCCGTGCCGGAGGAGCCGGAGACGATGGCGCCGGCGTGGCCCATGGTCTTGCCCTCGGGGGCGGTGAAGCCCGCGACGTAACCGACGACCGGCTTGGTGACGTTCTTCGCGATGAAGTCCGCCGCACGCTCCTCGGCGTCGCCACCGATCTCGCCGATCATCACGATCAGCTCGGTGTCCGGGTCGGCCTCGAAGGCCGCCAGCGCGTCGATGTGCGTCGTGCCGATGACCGGGTCGCCACCGATGCCGACGGCCGAGGAGAAGCCGATGTCACGGAGCTCGTACATCATCTGGTAGGTCAGCGTGCCGGACTTGGACACGAGACCGATGCGGCCGGGCTTGGTGATGTCGCCGGGGATGATGCCGGCGTTGGACTGGCCGGGGGTGATCAGGCCGGGGCAGTTCGGACCGATGATCCGGGTCTTGTTGCCCTTGGCGGTCGCGTACGCCCAGAAGGCGGCGGAGTCGTGGACCGCGATGCCCTCGGTGATGACGACCGCGAGGCCGATCTCAGCGTCGATCGCCTCGACGACGGCGGCCTTTGCGAAGGCCGGCGGCACGAAGAGGACGGAGACGTCGGCCCCGGTCTTCTCCATCGCCTCGGCGACGGAGCCGAAGACCGGCACCTCGGTGCCGTCGAAGTCGACGGTCGTGCCCGCCTTGCGCGGGTTCACGCCACCGACGATGTTGGTGCCGTCGTTCAGCATGAGCTTGGTGTGCTTCATGCCCGTGGCGCCGGTCATGCCCTGGACGATGACCTTGCTGTCCTTGGTGAGGAAGATAGCCATGGTTTCTGGAGTCCCTCTTCCCTTACTTCGCAGCCGCGAGCTCGGCGGCCTTGTCGGCCGCGCCGTCCATGGTGTCCACGCGCTGCACGAGCGGGTGGTTGGCGTCGGAAAGGATCTTGCGACCCAGCTCCGCGTTGTTGCCGTCGAGGCGCACGACCAGCGGCTTGGTGACGTCCTCGCCCTTGGACTTGAGCAGCGCCAGGGCCTGCACGATGCCGTTGGCGACCTCGTCGCACGCGGTGATGCCACCGAAGACGTTGACGAAGACGGACTTGACGTCCGGGTCGCCGAGGATGATCTCGAGGCCGTTCGCCATGACCTCGGCGGAGGCGCCGCCGCCGATGTCGAGGAAGTTGGCGGGCTTCACGCCGCCGTGGTTCTCACCGGCGTAAGCGACGACGTCGAGGGTCGACATGACCAGACCCGCGCCGTTGCCGATGATGCCGACCTCGCCGTCGAGCTTGACGTAGTTGAGGTTCTTGGCCTTGGCGGCAGCCTCGAGCGGGTTGGCTGCATCCTTGTCCTCGAGCGCCGCGTGCTCGGGCTGACGGAAGTCCGCGTTCTCGTCGAGCGAGACCTTGCCGTCGAGCGCGATGACTCGGCCGTCGGCGACCTTGGCCAGCGGATTGACCTCGACGAGGAGCGCGTCCTCGGCGATGAAGGTCTTCCACAGGGTCACCAGGATGTCGGCGACCTGGTCGGCGACATCGGCCGGGAACTTCGCGGCCGCGACGATCTCGCGGGCCTTCTCCAGGTCGACACCCTCGTTGGCGTTGACCGGGATCTTCGCGAGGGCCTCGGGGTTCTCCTCAGCGACGACCTCGATCTCCACGCCGCCCTGGACGGAGGCCATGGCCAGGAAGGTGCGGTTGGTGCGGTCGAGGAGGTACGAGACGTAGTACTCCTCGGCGATCTCAGGCGCCGTCTCGGCCAGCATCACCTTGTGGACCGTGTGGCCCTTGATGTCCATGCCGAGGATCTGACCGGCCTTCTCGACCGCGTCGTCCGGGTCGGAGGCCAGCTTGACGCCGCCCGCCTTGCCGCGGCCGCCGACCTTCACCTGCGCCTTGACGACCGACCGGCCGCCGAGACGCTCGGTCACCTCGCGCGCCGCCTCAGGCGTGTCGATGACTTCACCGGCCAGCACCGGTACACCGTGCTTGGCGAAGAGGTCCCTCGCCTGGTACTCGAACAGGTCCACGCGCGTCCGTCCCTTTTCTGATGATCGCGGTTCGTTGTCTGCGTGGGCGTGCCGCGAAGGGCAACGTGACTGCGCTGTCACAAGGGAGGCGTACACGGTGTCCGTGGCCGCGGCATGTCCGTCTCGCAGGTTATCCCCGTGGGCCGTAGGTCCCTAAATCGCAGCTCACACCTGGGCGGTGATAACAGTCACAGATCGCACCCGGTGGCTGTGCCGGAAACGGAACCGGGCGGTCCCCACCCCAATGAGGACCGCCCGTGGAGCTCCGTAGAACCGCGTAACTTCCGACCCGCCTGTCAGATGTTCTGCGTCATACGTTCTGTGTCAGATGCCCTGCGTCAGTTGCGACGCGTAACCCGGAGTGACAGAGGAAGCCGCGCCCTGGATGCCGGAAACGGCGTTGCCGGCGAGCGGGGCCGCGGTGACCGTGCCGGTCAGGTCCTGCGCGAACGGCTGGACCCCGGAGACCACACCGCCCGCGAACGGCGTCACGTCGCCGACGACACCGTGCGCGAGGGAGCCGGCGCTGCCGCCGACGCCGTACGCGACCGGCGCCACGTGGTCGACCAGGGTGTGGACGAGCGGCTGGACCGAGCCGACGACACCGCCCGCGAAGGGCTGGACGTCGGAGACCACACCGCCGGCGAACGGCTGGACCTCGCTGACGACTCCGCCGGCGAACGGCGTCACGTCGGCGGCCACGCCCTGGGCGAGGCCGCCGACGTCACCGACCGCCTGACCGGCGACCGGGACGACGCCGTTGACGGCCCGGCCCGCGATGGGCGGCAGAACGTCCTGAGCGGCGGCGTCGACGACCGGAGTGGCGTCGGCGACAGCACCCTGGGCCTGGTACTGGGCCTGGGCCGGGGCCTGCTCCAGCTCGTGCGCGAAGGCCGAGAGCGGGCCGAAGAGGTAGTCGATCTCGCCCTGGACGTCGGTGCGGGCAGCGGACTGGGCGTTGCCCTGGGCCTGAGCGGCGGTTCCGGCGGCGGTGCGCTGAGCCTGCGCGGCCGTGCCCGTCGCCTTGCCCTGGGCCTGGGTGACCGCACCCGTAGCGGTGCGCTGAGCCTGCGCAGCCGTGCCCGTCGCCTTGCCCTGGGCCTGGGTGACCGCACCCGTAGCGGTGCGCTGAGCCTGCGCAGCCGTGCCCGTCGCCTTGCCCTGGGCCTGGGTGACCGCACCCGTAGCGGTGCGCTGAGCCTGCGCAGCCGTGCCCGTCGCCTTGCCCTTGGCCTGGGTGACCGCACCCGTAGCCGTGGAGCGCACGTCGGAGGCGGCACCCGTGGCGTCCTGGACGGCGTCGGCCGCCTGGTCGGGCGTGGAGAGCGGTACGGAGACGTGCACCTCGTCGGCGCTGGCCGCGGCGGTGCCGATGGCCCACATGCCGCCGGCCGTGGCGGCGACAGCTATAGAACGGCGAATATTCTTGTGCATGCTTGAGTCGAATCCTTCGAATGAGTTCGGCTGTCCGGAACTGTCCGGTTGGCGGGCAGACCTGTCCCGCCCCCGCGCGGCAGGTCTTGAGCGGGGAAAGGACTGCCCTAGCCGGGGAATTCGAGGATGTCGCGGGGTCGTTCGCGAGTCGGCGCATCCGCCGCCGCCCGGACCGCACCGGAGACGAGCGCGTACGGACTGTCGTACGCACTCACCGCCGCGGGCTGGTCTCCCGTACGCGGGACATGCGTCTCGGTGGACTGCTGCAGCGCGCCGGGCGTGGAGTTGCAGGGCGTGCCGGGGACTTGAGCGGGCGCGGGTGCCGACGCGGGCTGCGCGTGCGGGACTTCACCCAGGTGCCGGCCGAGCGCACCGTCGTACTCACCGGCCGCGCCGACCGCGGCAACGGTCGCGCCGGACGGCCGGGCCGGGTCCGCCTCGCCCGAGGAGGGCTTGGCCGTGACCCCGCCCGGGGACTCGTCCACGAGCCGGTCGGCGGGACCTTGCGGCTGTCCGGGGTCCGTGCCGCCGCCGGCAGACGGCGGCGGCACGGGAAGGAAATCGCCCGGTGTGCCGGTCACCGGTTCGATCACCGGCCCGACGACATCCGCCACAGTGCCCGCGGCCGGCTGAAGACCCTCGTGTACGGATCGCACCGGCGCAACGGACGTCGCCGCGTCGACGGAGTCCGTTGCCGCGCGCCGCAGTTCCCGCGCCGGGACCGGCCGGGCCGACGCCGGGTCGCTCACCTCGGTGTCGGCGCGCGCCTGGGAGCTCGGCGCCGGATCCGGCAGCTCGGCCGCCTGCGCCTGTCCGCCGTAGAGGAAACCGACCGTCAGCAGGCCCCCGAGGAACAACATCACCCGCAGCGCACGCCGCTCGCCCGCTGCCCGGCGCAGTGCGCACAGGACAGCAGCAGAACGAGCAGCTGCGGCAGTCACGGTGAAGGAGCCTTCCCGAGGTTGGCGGAAGTGGACCTTCCGCGGGGATCGGGACGATGCTCGCCGAGTCGCCCGGGTCGGCGCAAGTCCTACGTTACTGATGGGTCACCATGTCCGGTATGGGCAGTGGACGCTTCTCGATCGCCGCCGCCATCACATCCGGGAACAGGTCCGGCGTACATGCGAAGGCCGGTGCGCCCAGCGCCGCGAGAGCCGCGGCGTGCTCCCGGTCGTACGCGGGTGTCCCCTCGTCGGAGAGCGCGAGCAGCGCCACGAACTGCACGCCCGACGCCTTCATCGCCGCGACCCGCTTCAGCATCTCGTCCCGTATGCCGCCCTCGTAGAGGTCGCTGATCAGTACCACGACGGTGTCGGCGGGGCGGGTGATCTGCGACTGGCAGTACGCGAGCGCCCTGTTGATGTCGGTGCCGCCGCCGAGCTGGGTGCCGAACAGGACGTCGACCGGGTCGTCGAGCTGGTCGGTGAGGTCGACGACCGCGGTGTCGAAGACGACGAGGCGGGTGGCGATGGAGCGCATCGACGCCAGGACCGCGCCGAAGACGGATGCGTAGACGACGGAGGCCGCCATCGAGCCCGACTGGTCGATGCAAAGGACCACGTCCTTCTTCACTGACTGGGACGCCCGGCCGTATCCGATCAGCCGCTCAGGGACGACGGTGTAGGCACCTTCTTTTTCAGGAATCGGCAGATAGTTCTTGAGGTTGGCCCGGATGGTGCGGTTCCAGTCGATGTCCCGGTGGCGCGGCCGGTTGATCTTCGCCGAGCGGTCGAGCGCACCGGTGAGGGTGGACCGGGTGCGGGTGGCGAGCCGCTTCTCGAGGTCGTCCACCACTTTCCGTACGACGGCTCTGGCCGTCTCCTTGGTCGTCTCGGGCATCGCCTTGTTGAGGGAGAGCAGCGTGCCGACGAGGTGGACGTCCGCCTCGACGGCCTCCAGCATCTCCGGCTCCAGCAGGAGCGTGGACAGGCCGAGCCGGTCGATCGCGTCGCGCTGCATGACCTGGACGACGGAGCTGGGGAAGTACGTACGGATGTCGCCGAGCCAGCGCGCGACGGACGGCGCGGACGCACCGAGCCCGGCCGAACGGTCGCGTCCGCCCTGGTGGTTGCCGCCGCCGCTGCCGTAGAGGGCGGTGAGGGCGCCGTCCATCCCCGCGTCCGTCCCCGCGAGCGCGCACCCGGTGCCGTCGGCGGACTCCCCGCCGAGCACCAGCCTCCAGCGCCGCAGCCGCTCGTCGTACTCGGTCCCCGTCATCGGGCCACCCCCGCAAGGTCGTTGTCGTCGATTCCGAGGAGCAGCTGGAGCACCGGCAGCACCGCGTCCGCCCGCGACTCGTCGAGGCCGGGGCCGAATCCGGGCATCGTGGGCGCGGCGTGCACCGGACCGGATGCCGCCGCGGGTCCGCGCCGGACCAGCTCGCCCAAGGTGCGGCGGACACCCGATTCGTACGCGGAGAAGGTGCGGCGCAGCAGCGGCAGTACGTCGGTGAAGGCGTTCGCGGGCACGCCGGTCAGCCAGGTGTCGACGAGTGTGAGCAGGCGCTCGTCGTGGACCAGGAGCATCCCGCCCCCGGACGCACCGCCGACGAAACCCTCGATCCAGGCGGCCGCTTCGGCGGGCGGCGTGCCCGGTGAGAGCGCGAGGGCCATGAGCCGCGCGGCCTCGTCCTCCGCGAGCCGCCCGTCGTCCAGCAGCAGCCGGGCGGCCCGGCCGCGTATCACCCCCGGCACGGTGTCCCGGGCCGCGAGCCGGTGCAGTACGGAGCCCCAACGCTCGCCCAGCTCCCGCGCCTTGGGCAGCAGCCCGATCGCTGTGTGCACCCCGTCCAGATGGCCCCGCATCTCGGCCGCGCCGTCCGCGTCGAGCCCGGCGCACGCGGGCGGCAGGCCGACGCAGATGCGCTCGGCGAGCCCGGCCGCCACCTCGCCGAGCGCGGCCGTGTCGGTGGACCGCACGTCCCCGTACCGCAGGGAGCGGGCCAGGGCGGGCAGCGCCTGGGCGAGATGGCCGACGTCGGTGTCGAGGGCGGCGCGGTCGGCGAGCGCCTTCATCACGACGGGGAGCGCGTCGGGCAGTTCGGCCAGCAGGCACTGCTCGGCGAGCGCGGTGACATCGGCGAGGGCGGCCGCGGCCACGGCTCTGTTCTCGGCCTTCGCCGTGGCCGCGGAGAGCACCGTCGTACCCCAGACCCCTGCCTCCGCGACCCGCACGAACAGCTCGGGCTCCCAGCGCAGCCGCCAGCTCTCCCGGAACGTGCCCGTGCTCCCCCGCCCCGTGACGGGCTCGCCCCAGCCGATGGCCAGCAGCCGCAGCCGGTGCAGCAGCCTGCTCTTCGCCGTGTCGGTCTCCTTGCGCAGATCGAGGTCCAACTCCCGCTCCAGCGCCTCCGGTTTGAGCCGCAGGCTGCGCTGGAGCCGGCTCAGGTCGCGCTGCAACGGCACGGCGGGCGCGGCGTCCGGCACCTCGCCGAGCACGTCCCCGACGATCAGCCGGTCCCGTATGAGGTCGAGCGGCACGTCGGAGCCGTCGCACATCACGGCCCGGATCGCATCGGTAGTCTCGGTCAGTCCCGCGAGCGGACGGCCGCGCATGGCGGCGAGCGTGTCGGCGAGCCGGACAGCCTCGATGACATGGGCGGACGAGACCATCCGGTCCTCGTCCCGCAGCAGCCCGGCGACCTTGGTCATCCAGCGCTCGACGGGCCGGTCGGGCGCGCCGAAGAGATGGCCGTACCAGCCGGGCGAGTCGATCCCCGCGCCGTACCCGCTGTGCCGGGCGAGCCTGCGGTGCGTCCAAGGCACCCAGGTCATCTCGGTTTTGACCTTGGGCAGGCCTTTGAGGAGGGCCTTGTCGGCGGCCACGGTGGACTTCGCGGCGAGCGCGGGCACGTGCCAGGCGCCGCAGACGACGGCGACGTCGTCCCCGAACTCCTTGCGCGCGGCGCGCAGTTGGATCCGCATGTGTGCCTCGCGCGCGAGATCGCGTTCGTGCCCGCCGTGTCCGTACATCTCGCGCAAGGCGGCCATGGCTTCACCGAGCGCCACGAAGGGGGCGCGGGGGTCGGCACCGTGGGAGCGGAGTGCGGGCGCGACCTCAGGGCGGGGCTCGTCCCCGGACCCGGCCCCGGACCCGGCCCCGGACACGGACGCGTGCCGGGACGGGGCCTCGGCTGCGGACCCGCGGTGCTCGATGACGTCCTCCCACCAGCGCTCCGGGTCGTCGTACCCGGCGGTTTCGGCGAGGACCGCGATGGGATCGATGCGTACGCCGCTCGCCTCGCCGCCCGGCGTCAGGACGGGCTCCTCCGCCGACTCAGGCCGTGCAGGAGCCGGCTCCCGCTGAGCCTGGTCCTGCTGAGCCTGGTCCGCGCCCGATGCCTCGTCCGGCTCCGGCCGGGCAGCGTCCGCGTCTCGGGCCTCCTCCTCGGCCGCCAGCGCCAGCGAATGCGCTGCCGGGAGGTCGATGAAGCGCACCGGCACCCCCCGGGCGAGCGCCCAGCGGATCGCCACCCACTCCGGGGAGAACTCGGCCAGCGGCCAGAACGCCGCCCGCCCCGGGTCGTCCACGGCATGCGCGAGCAGCGCGACCGGCGGGCGCATCTGCTCGTCCGCCGCGAGCGCGAGCAGCGCGTCTCCCTCGGGCGGCCCCTCGATCAGGACCGCCGGTGGCAAGGCCGCCTCGAGCGCGGCCCGCACCGCCCTCGCCGAACCCGGCCCGTGGTGACGGACGCCGAGCAGCAAGGGCCCGGTCATGCGCTCACCTCGCGGCAGGCGCGGTAGAAGTCCTTCCAGCCCTCGCGCTCACGGACCACCGTCTCCAGGTACTCCTGCCAGATGACCCGGTCCGCCGCCGGGTCGCGGACGACCGCGCCGAGAATGCCGGCCGCCACATCGCCGGGCCGCAGCACGCCATCGCCGAAGTGCGCGGCGAGCGCGAGACCGCCCGTGACGACGGAGATCGCCTCGGCCGTGGAGAGTGTGCCCGAGGGCGACTTGAGCTTGGTGCGGCCGTCGGCCGAGACGCCGTCCCGCAGCTCCCGGAAGACAGTGACCACCCGGCGGATCTCCTCGAGCCCCTCCGGCGCGGCCGGCAGATCGAGCGAGCGCCCTATCTGGTCGACGCGCCGAGACACGATGCCGACCTCGTCCTCGGGCGTCGCGGGCAGCGGCAGCACGACGGTGTTGAACCGGCGGCGCAGCGCGCTGGACAGGTCGTTGACCCCGCGGTCGCGGTCATTGGCCGTGGCGATGAGGTTGAACCCGCGCACCGCCTGGACCTCCTGCCCCAACTCAGGGATCGGCAGGGTCTTCTCGGACAGGATCGTGATCAGCGAGTCCTGTACGTCCGCGGGGATACGGGTGAGCTCCTCGACCCGAGCGGTCATGCCCTCGGACATCGCGCGCATGACGGGGCTGGGCACAAGCGCGTCCCGGCTGGGGCCGTGGGCGAGCAGCTGGGCGTAGTTCCAGCCGTAGCGGATCGCCTCCTCGGGCGTGCCCGCCGTGCCTTGCACGAGCAGCGTGGAGTCGCCGCTGACGGCCGCGGCGAGATGCTCGGAGACCCAGGTCTTGGCGGTGCCCGGCACGCCGAGGAGCAGCAGCGCCCGGTCGGTGGCGAGTGTGGTGACGGCGACCTCGACGATCCGGCGCGGCCCCACGTACTTGGGCGTGATCGCCGTGCCGTCGGGCAGCGTGCCGCCGAGCAGATAGGTGGCGACGGCCCACGGCGACAGCTGCCAGCCGACCGGCCGCGGCCGGTCGTCGGCCGCGGCAAGCGACTTCAGTTCCTCGGCGAATGCGTCCTCGGCATGCGGTCGCAGAGCCTCGGCCCCGGTGGCTGCGCCGGTGGTCGCGCCGGTTTCGGACACGGTCATGGATCCCCCTCCAGATCGTTCGACCCGATGTGGGATCCACCGTGCACCATGCCACTGACAATCGGCTGTCGCCGCAGGTCAGGACCTCAATGGCCAGGATTCGCCGGGGAGTTGCGGGAGCTACTCCACGATCGGGGAGACCGCGATGCAACCGGCCGCGGCAGCCAGACCCGCACCCTTCTCCTCCTTGATGACCTTGCCCTTGTACGTGATCTTGCAGCTGACCTCGGAGCCGGTGATGTCCGCGGCAACCGGCATGACCGCGGGCGGCATGATGCCGCGCAGCGTGACCGTCTTCTTCCACGGCAGCGTGGGCTTCTGCACCGTCTCGATCTTCGGCTCCGTCGCCTTGCCGCCACCGCCGTGGAAGTCGATCGAGTCGACGTTCTTCCCCGTGACCTCGTACGTGACTTCGTACGTCTCGTTCGTGGCCTTGTCGACGGCGTCGACGGCGTCGGAGCAGGCGGAGAGGCCGAGCGTGAGGCCGGAGACAGCGACGGCGCAGACGGCAGCGCGGATGGTGCGGTTCATATGGAATCCCCCCGGATCCTGAGGCTGAGGCTGAGCCCCCCAGCCAATCACAAGGGAAAGGTAGGGCCAAGACGCTGTCGGGCGCGCGAATCCGCAGGTCAGGACCGATTGTCAGTGGTGGCCCGTAGCGTCTTCAGCATGCTGCGATCTAACGGGGAAGAACCCCCGAACCCCCCTGAGCAGGGGGTGCGCTGGACGCCGGATCAGGTGCTTGCACTGGCTCCTGACGACGCGTCACGCAGGGCGGGAAACAAACTCGGCACGGCCGGGCCGTGGTCCGGTGCGGGCAGCAGCGGCTCGGGGGCCGTGTGGGGCCAGTGCAAGGGCAGCGGCAGCAAGCCGTACCAGACGGTCGTCGACACCACGGGCCCGGCCTACAAATGCAGTTGCCCGAGCCGGAAGTTCCCGTGCAAGCACGCGCTGGGGCTGCTGCTGCTCTGGGCGGCGGACGAGGGCACCGCACCGGTCTCCACCACGCCGGACTGGGCCGAGGAGTGGCTTGAAGCGCGCAGAAAGCGCGCCACGGACAAGGAACAGAGCGACGCGGGGGCGGGACAGCCCGCGAAGGCCACCGACCCCGAGGCGGCCAGGCGCCGGGCCGAGCGCCGGGCGGGGCGGATCACCACGGGGGCCACGGAGCTGGAGCAGCGGCTCACGGATCTGCTGCGCGGCGGCCTGGCCGCGGCCGAACAGAGGGGGTACGAACTGTGGGAGGAAACCGCGGCTCGCATGGTCGACGCTCAGGCACCCGGGCTGGCGGGCCGGGTGCGGGAGTTGGGCGCGATTCCGGGCTCGGGGCCGGGCTGGCCGGTGCGGCTGCTGGAGGAGTGCGCGCTGATCCATCTGCTGGACGAGGCGTGGCTCGGGCTGGAGAAGCTGCCGGACCCGTTGGCCGCGACGGTCCGCACCCGGGTCGGCCTCACCTCGCCCGCCGAGGGACCGCCGGTCCGGGACGACTGGCTGATCCTGGCCCAGTACGACTCCTCGGACGGGAAGATCACCACGCGCCGTATATGGCTGTACGGACACGGCTCCGGGCGTACGGCACTGCTGCTCTCCTTCGGCGCGGCGGGCCGCTCTCCGCAACAGGCGCTCCCGGTGGGGCTGATGATCGATGCCGAGCTCACCGCGTACACCGGCGCGGGGCAGCTGCGGGCGGACCTGGGCGAGCAGTTCGGCGCGCCCGTCCCGATCGGGTCCCCGCCGCCGGGTGGTCCGGCCGCGGCGGCCCTCGACGCATACGGCAAGGCTCTGCGGGACGACCCCTGGCTGGACTCCTGGCCGTTCACGCTCAGCGGCGTCATTCCCACCCAGGTCGGCGAGGGGTGGCAACTGGCCGACGCCGACGGCGAGTCCGCGCTGCCCATCGCGCCCGGCGCGCTCTCCCGCCCCGGGCTGTGGAAGCTCGTGGCGCTCTCCGGCGGTGGCCCGGTCACCGTCTTCGGCGAGTGCGGCCACCAGGGCTTCACGCCGCTCGCCGCCTGGGCCGCCCGGCCCGAGGACGCCACGGGTCCGGCCGAGACGATCCCGCTCATCTGAACGTACGGAGGACGTCATGACCAGCACCGCCAGTACCTCACCCTGGGAAGAGCTCGTCACTTCGGCCCTGCTCGGCACCGACCGCCGTACGCCGCCGGATGCCGTGCTGTCCCCGGGCAAGGACGCGCCGGTCGCGCTGTTGGACGCGGCGGCGGTCCAGACCGTACGGCGCAGGGCGGGACTGCTGCCCGCGCCCGCCGCCGACCGGCCGGAGCCCGCGCCGCACGACGCCCGCCCGCAGCTCCCCGCGCCCGCCCGGCGCCGGCTCGCCCAGTTGCTGGCCGACCGGTCCGCCCCGTCGCACGCGGGAGGACGACGGGGTACGGCACCCGATCTCACCGAGCTGCTCCCCCAGTGGCTGGCCGCGGCCAACGAACACGGGTACCAGGCACCGCCGTCCGTACTGCCCACTCTGCTGGACGCGGCCCGTGCTCGTACGGATCTGCGGCCGCAGGCCCTCACTTTCGCGGGGCCGCGCGGGCTGTGGCTGGCCCGGCTCAACCCGGAGTGGAAGTTCGCGCTGCGCGGCGCGTCCGGAAGCTCTGTGCTGCCGGACGCCGGTGACGCCGAGGCGGTCCAACGGCTTTGGGAGGAAGGACTGTTCGCCGAGCGGGTCGCGCTGCTGGTGGCGGTGCGGGTGCACGATGCGGGGGCGGCGCTGGCGCTGCTGACCGCGACGTGGGCTACGGAGCGGGCCGAGGACCGGCTGATGTTCCTCGACTCTCTGCGTACCGGACTGTCCGACGCGGACGAGTCGTTCCTGGAACAGGCCCTGTCCGATCGCAGCCGCAACGTCCGTGCCACCGCGGCCGAACTCCTGTCGGCGCTGCCGCACTCCGCACTCGCCGGGCGGATGGCGGCGCGGGCGGCGACGTGCGTCAGCCTGGACCGCAGTGGCGACGGCGACGCGGCGGTAGGCGTGGAGGCGCCGCACGAATGCGATGCGGGCATGCAGCGCGACGGGGTGGCGCCGAGCCCGCCGACGGGACGGGGCGAACGGTCCTGGTGGCTGGGCCAGTTGGTGGAGGCGGCCCCGCTGTCCACCTGGCGGGGGCGGCTCGGCGGGCGT
Organism: Streptomyces sp. NPDC019443; assembly: GCF_044389785.1. Taxonomy (NCBI): domain Bacteria; kingdom Bacillati; phylum Actinomycetota; class Actinomycetes; order Kitasatosporales; family Streptomycetaceae; genus Streptomyces; species Streptomyces sp. NPDC019443. The sequence continues at coordinate 152,247 of NZ_JBIRYJ010000013.1, read as the reverse complement.
ACGGCGCAGGAGATAGTCGCGCTGCCCGTCGCCGACGGCTGGGGCGAGGAGCTGCACGCGGCGTGGTGCCGGGCGGCGGTGCGGCAGCGGGACGCGGAGTGGTCCCGCGCCCTGCTCGGGGCGCCGGGCAACCCGCCGGACACCGGCCCCGGCACGTCGTCCCTCGCCGAACGGGCGAAGCTGCTCGCGACGCTGCCGGACGGTGAACGGGCGGTGTGGGTCGCGGAGTTCATCGCGGCGCACGGCCTGTCGGAGGCGTTCCAGCTGCTCGGCGTCTGCGCGGTGCCGTGGGGGGAGCCGCTCGGCCGTTCGGTGGTGGACGCGCTGGACATCGCGCGCGATGCGGGGAGTTACCCCTGGAGCTTCAGCGGGGTGATGGGCCTGGCGGAACGCTGCCTGGACCCGGCGGAGGCGAGCCGGCTGGAGCTGCTGACGGCGACGCCGGACGAGACGGAGGGGGCGTCGCCGGGGGCGGGGGGGTACTGGTCGGAGGCGTTTCAGCGGCTGGTGTCGACGTTGCGGTTGCGGGCGGCGATGCGGGTGGAGCTGGGGGGTGTGTGATCCCCCACCCCGCCCCTTCCCGAATCTGGGGGCTGACGCCCCCCGGCCCCCCGGGCGGGGGGGGTGAGGTAGGCGTGGGGGCTTACGCCCCCAGGCCCCCGGAAGCGGCAGCTTCGCGCCGCGCCCGGCCCCAGGCGCAGTGCACGGGCACCGCGTCACCCCCGGTGCCGCCCGGACGGCGTGGGGCGGACGCAGGGAACGAGCCTGCGTCCCCGCCCGGCGCCGCCGTCAGGCGCCCGCAGGGCCACGGGGCCGCGTCACGCGCGTCGGAGGGCGTCAGGCATCCGCGGTGCCGGCGGAGGGAGGAACCGGGCGCTGCTCCCGTCCGGCGCCGCTGGACGGGGTCAGGCCACCGCAGGTTGGCGGACGCAGGGCACGGGCGCCGCGTCATGCCCCGGCGCCGCTGGACAGCGTCAGGCACCAGCGGACCGGCGGACGCAGGAACGGGCAGGACATCCCCGCCAGGCGCCTTGGTCGGGCGCCCGTAGTGCACGGGGCCGCGCACGCCCGGTGCCGCCCGGACGGCATCAAGCGGACGCAGGGAACGGGCACGGCATCCCCGCCAGGCGCCGCCGTCAGGCGCCCGCAGACTCCCCACCCGGCGGCGTCGTCAGGCGCCCGCAGGGCACGGGGGTCGCGTCTCGGCCGGTGCCGCCCGGACCGCGTCGGGCGACCGCAGTCCCCCACCCGGCGGCGTCGTCAGGCGGTGTCAGGCGCCCGCGGGCTGGCGGACGTTTGCGTTGACCCAGTCAACGATCGACGCCGTCGTCGCGCCCGGGGTGAAGATCTCCGCGACGCCCTTCTCCTTCAGCGGCGCGATGTCCGCCTCCGGGATGATGCCACCGCCGAAGACCTTGATGTCCTCCGCGTCGCGCTCCTTCAGCAGCTCGATGACCTTCGTGAAGAGCGTGTTGTGCGCACCGGAGAGGATGGACAGGCCGATCGCGTCGGCATCCTCCTGGATCGCCGTGTCCACGATCTGCTCGGGGGTCTGGTGGAGACCGGTGTAGATGACCTCCATGCCCGCGTCACGCAGCGCCCGCGCGATCACCTTGGCCCCGCGATCATGGCCGTCGAGCCCCGGCTTGGCCACCACCACGCGGATCGGACCAGTCACACCCATCACTGCCTCCACCTACCGACTGCGCCGCCCTGGGCACGGGTCCCGAACCGCAGCGGTCCGGGGAAGTGAACGAACGTTATCTCCAGCATCCCGCAACCCGCCGTTTCGCGGCCGATAGCGAGGGGGAAATCACACATGGGACAACTTAGCTATGCGTCGTACCCGCACCACGCGGCACACACGCAGCACCGCACCACCGCGGGAACGATCGCTACGGGAGCCGCTCCAGGGTTCGTAGCCCCGTGCCGTCAGCCGCGCGGCACGGCGTTACGACCTCTTCGGTACTGGCCCAGCACGGGCACAGGGCCTGAGTGGCGCCCACGAGGGCACACGGGGGACGGAGCCGTCCTCCAGCGTGCCGTACGGGAGGTCGGCCATGAAGGCTTTTCCCTTCTTTCCGCTGTGTCTGCGCCCCGTGCGACACCTACAAATACCGGCCGTGCTGCTGCGCGCCGCCACCCTCGAGCTGGCCATCCTCGCCGGGCATCTGCTCCTCTACCCCGCCGGCCTCGTCCCGGAGCGTCGCGAACCCGACCCGGCCCCCGCCCCAGGACCGAATCCCCAGCTCCCGACGCCCGGCGCGGACCGCCCGCCTGCCGTGCTCCTCCATGGCTTCGTGGACAACCGGTCCGTGTTCGTACTGCTGCGCCGCTCCCTCGCCCGGCACGGCTGGCGGCACCTCGAGTGCCTCAATTACTCCCCGCTGACCTGCGACATCCGCACCGCCGCCGAGCTGCTCGGCCGGCACATCGAGGAGATCTGCGCGCGTACGGGCCGGTCCGAGGTCGACATCGTCGGGCACAGCCTCGGCGGCCTGATCGCCCGCTATTACGTACAGTGCCTGGGCGGTGACCACCGGGTACGCACGCTCGTCACCCTCGGCACCCCACATTCGGGCACCAGCGTCGCCCCGCTCGCCAGCGCGCACCCCATCGTGCGCCAGATGCGCCCCGGATCCGCCGTGATCGAGGAGCTGCGCATGCCCGCGCCCGGCTGCCGCACTCGCTTCGTGAGTTTCTGGAGCGATCTCGACCAGCTGATGGTCCCGGTCGAGACGGCATGCATCGACCACCCGGACCTCATCGCTCAGAACGTACAGGTCAGCGGAATCGGGCATCTCGCGCTCCCGGTCCACCCGGCCGTAGCGGCCGGCATCCGGCAGGCCCTGGAGTCGAGCCAACCCGCGACGGGCACATCCGGCGCCGTCTCCGTCGCCTGATTCGGGCTCGACGGCGCGCGCCACCACGCCCAGCCCCGGCAGACCGGGTAACGAAACGTCGAACACCTTTCGAACATAGAGCCAAAGCTGTGCCCACAGTCCGCCGAAAGGCATCCGAATGCCCGTTTCCTGATTGCCTAAAACCTGCCGAAGATTGTCGCCGTCGCATACCGCCGGGTACAGTCGCGCCACTGCTTTCCCACTGGGACCCCTGCGCTCCACGGCCCCAGAACCCAGGTCCTGCTGCCGAGGCGAGAGAGAAGTTGGTGAACGACCAGCACGCCCACGCCGGGTACGACGGCTACTCCACTGGCAGCTTCGACACCGACCCGCTCTTCGGTGCGCTTCCCGGCAGTTACGAAGCCGGCCACAGCGGCCAGTACGACACCACCCAGTGGGACACCGGGTCGCACCAGACCTCCGGTTACGACGTCTACGCCGCGCAGCAGGCACAACAGCCGCAGCAGGCGCAGCAATTCCCGCCGTACGAGACTCACGCGCAGTACGACGGCACCGCCCAGTACGGCAGCACCGGCCAGTACGACTCCACCGGCCAGTACGACACCACCGGCCACTACGACGCCGCCGCGGTCCAGTACGACACGACGGGCCAGTGGGACGCCGGCGCGTGGAACCAGACCGCGCAGACGGATCAGTACGAAACCGCCGCGGCCACGTTCGCGTACGACACCACCGGACAGTGGACGGCGCCCGCCTTCGACACCGGCACATACGACGCCACCGCCTGGAACACTGGCGCGGAAGCCGTCGTACCGCACGTACCGCAACAGTTCACGCCGGAGCATGAGTTCATCCCGGACCAGGACTTCAGCCCTGCGGCGCCCGCCGACCTCACCACAGAATTCCAGCCGGAGTTCCAGTCGGACCTCACGTACGAGTACGAGGAGTACCAGTACGAAGCCGAGCCTGAACCCGAGGCCCAGCCCGAGGCCGAGGCCGGACTCGAAGCGGAAGCCGAAGTCGAAGCGGAAGCCGAACTCGACGGCGAATACGAACTCGCGCCGGAACCCGAACCCATCGCCGCCGCGGTCATCCCCCGCCCCGTCCGCCGTTCCGGCGGGTCCCGCGGCCGTCGCCGCACCCCCGCGAAACGCTCCGCGCTCCTCACCGTCGCTGTGCCCTCCGCGTGTGTGATGGGCGTTGCCGGCATCGCCGCCGCCTCCGTCGGCAGCCTCGGCACCGGCGACACCAAGGGCGACAGCAACGTGGAGGCGGCCGATCCGTCCTCCCCCAAGGCGATCGCGGCCAACAACAAGATGGACACGCAGCTCGCCGCCCTCAGCGCCGACGCCCGCGACTTCGGCGACCGCGCGTCGCGCACCCAGGAACGCCTCGACCTGAAGGCGCGCCAGGAGGCGGAGAAAAAGAAGCGCGAGGAAGAGGCCAAGCGCCGCGAGGCGTTGCGCCCCAAGTTCGTACTGCCGGTGAACCGGGAAGGCCTGAGCGCGTACTACGGCCAGGCCGGCGTCAACTGGATGTCCGTGCACACCGGCATCGACTTTCCGGTGTCGTACGGCACCGAGGTGATGGCCGCGACCGACGGCACCGTCCGTACGCAGTGGAACAGCGCCTACGGCAACATGGCCATCGTGACCGCCTCCGACGGAACCGAGACCTGGTACTGCCACCTCAGCAGCACCAAGATCCGCTCCGGTTCGGTCAAGGCCGGTGACGTCATCGCATACTCGGGCAACTCGGGCAACTCCACCGGACCGCACCTCCACTTCGAGGTACGGCCCGGCGGCGGCTCGGCGATCGACCCGCTGCCGTGGCTTCGCAGCCACGGCCTCGACCCGACGTAAAAGCGCCGATCAGAGCTCGGTCCGAGCTCGATCAGAGCTTTTCGACCGGCGCGTACCGCAGCAGCAGGCGCTTCGGCTTGGTGTCCCCGAAGTCGATCGTCGCCTGCGCGTCCGCACTCGACCCCGTCACCTCCACCACGGTCCCCAGGCCGAACTGGTCGTGCGTGACCCGGTCTCCGACCGCCAGCGAGATCACCGGCTTGTCGGTCGTACGCCGCGTGGCGAAGCCCGAAGCACCGCCGCCCGCGCGTGAGCGCGAGGACGAGAGCGACGAGGCGATGCCGGACGTCGGACCGGCGGGCGCGGCCATCGGACCGGTCCGCTTCCACTGCAGGTGCTGCCCGGGGATCTCCTCCAGGAAGCGCGAGGGCGGGTTGTACGAGGGCTGGCCCCAGGCGCTGCGCATCGACGACCGCGTCAGATAGAGGCGCTCGCGGGCGCGCGTGATGCCGACGTACGCCAGCCGCCGCTCCTCCTCCAGCTCCTTCGCCTGGCCGAGCGCGCGCATGTGCGGGAAGACGCCGTCCTCCATGCCGGTCAGGAACACCACCGGGAACTCGAGGCCCTTCGCCGTATGCAGCGTCATCAGCGTGATGACGCCGGAACCGTCTTCGTCCTCGTCCGGGATCTGGTCGGAGTCGGCGACGAGCGCGACCTGCTCCAGGAACTCGGCGAGCGTGCCCGCGCCTTCCTCCTCGGCGCGGTCCTGCTCGAACTCCAGGGCTACGGCGGCCAGTTCCTGCAGGTTCTCGATACGCGTCTCGTCCTGCGGGTCGGTCGACGCCTGCAACTCGGCGAGGTAGCCGGTCCGCTCCAGGACGGCCTCGAGCACGGTGGCCGGTCCGGCGCCCGACTCGACGACCGTACGCAGCTCCTCCATCAGCACGTTGAACCGCTTGACGGCGTTGGCGGAGCGGGCCGCCATGCCGTACGCCTCGTCGACGCGGCGCAGCGCCTGCGGGAAGGTGATCTTCTCGCGCAGCGCGAGCGCGTCGATCATCGCCTCGGCTCGGTCGCCGATGCCACGCTTGGGGACATTGAGGATGCGGCGCAGCGGGACATTGTCCTCGGGGTTGGCGAGAACTCGCAGATACGCGAGGACGTCCCGGACCTCCTTGCGCTCGTAGAAGCGCACTCCGCCGACGACCTTGTACGGCAGCCCGACCCGGATGAAAATCTCTTCGAAGACACGGGACTGGGCGTTCGTACGGTAGAAGATGGCGACGTCGCCGGCCTTCGCGTCGCCGGCGTCCGTCAGCCGGTCGATCTCGTCGGCGACGAACTGCGCCTCGTCGTGCTCGGTGTCGGCGACATAGCCGGTGATCTGCGCGCCGGCGCCGGCGTTGGTCCACAGGTTCTTCGGGCGGCGGCTCTCGTTGCGCTCGATGACGGCGTTGGCGGCGGAGAGGATCGTCTGCGTCGAGCGGTAGTTCTGCTCGAGCAGAATCGTCGTCGCGTCCGGGTAGTCCTCCTCGAACTGGAGGATGTTGCGGATGGTCGCGCCGCGGAAGGCGTAGATCGACTGGTCGGCGTCGCCGACGACGCAGAGCTCGGCCGGGTCGTCGTCCGGGCCCGAGGGACCCACCAGCTCGCGTACGAGCGTGTACTGAGCGTGGTTGGTGTCCTGGTACTCGTCCACCAGGACATGGCGGAACCGGCGCTGATAGTGCTCGGCGACGTCCGGGAACGCCTGCAGCAGATGCACCGTCGTCATGATGATGTCGTCGAAGTCCAGCGCATTGGCCTCGCGCAGCCTCGCCTGGTACATCCGGTACGCCTCTGCGAGCGTCTTCTCGAAACCGTCGACCGCCTGGTCGGCGAAGGTCTCCTCGTCGATCAGCTCGTTCTTGAGGTTCGAGATCTTCGCGCTGAAGGACTTCGGCGGGAACTTCTTGGGATCGAGTTCCAGATCACGACAGACCAGGGCCATGAGGCGCTTGGAATCGGCGGCGTCGTAGATCGAGAACGACGAGGTGAAGCCGAGCCTCTTGGACTCCCGGCGCAGGATCCGGACGCAGGCGCTGTGGAAGGTGGAGACCCACATGGCGTTGGCGCGCGGGCCGACGAGGTGCTCGACGCGCTCCTTCATCTCGCCGGCGGCCTTGTTGGTGAACGTGATCGCCAGTATCTGGCCGGGGTGGACGCTGCGGCTGCCCAGCAGATACGCGATCCGGTGGGTCAGCACCCGGGTCTTGCCGGACCCGGCCCCGGCGACGATCAGCAGCGGCGAGCCGGTGTGCACGACGGCGGCACGCTGCTGTTCATTCAGCCCCTCGAGCAGGGCGGCGGGGTCCACGACCGTGCGCGGAGCGCCGTCACGGTGGTACGGGTCCCGGGCCGGGGGGACGTCGTAGGCGCCCTGGAAGAGATCGTCAGGGATCTCCTCCGGGGCCGAGTCCTCGGGCGGCGGCGGGTGGTGCTCCGCGCTGGGCTGGAGGTCCGCCAGGAAGCTGTCGTCAAAGAGGCTGCTCATCGCTCTACGAGTCTAGGCCGCCGCACTGACAGCTCGCCGCCGCATTGGGATACCCCGGACGATGCACAGGACGTTTCGACGGCCGATTCGAGGGCGATTCGACCGGCGATCGACGCCGCGACTCTCCGTCATCGGCCTATACCATCGGGTCATCATTTGGGGGCGCCGGTTCACCGATCGCCAAGGTCACGAAAATGTATCGGACATTTCGAACATCAACCTTCACAGCAGCCGCACGAGTTGGCTAGCGTGCTCCCCCAAGGCGGCCCGTACCCCCATGGCGATCCACGCCAATCGGGCGGCCTGCGCCGAATTCGGGCTTTCCACAAGGGAGTTCGGAACCGGGGACCCACCATGCACAACCGGGGTGAATCGGACCGCGCCTCACTCGGTCCGTAGGGCGATCTTCCGTTCCGCCCGAACCCGACAGCTAACCCGGTAGGCGGTCCACGGAAGAAGGAGATGCCGGCCTTGGCGTCGCATCGCAAAACGCGAAGTCGAACCGTAAAGTCCTCCCCCGCCGTCGGGTTCACGACGGCAGCCCTCGCCTCCGTCACGCTGTTGTCGACGCAGAGCGCCAATGCCGCACCCGCCGAGCCGAAGCCCTCCGTCGAAGAGGTGCAGAAGAAGGTCGACGACCTGTACCGGCAGGCCGGCACGGCGACCCAGAAGTACAACAAGGCCAAGGAAGCGACCGAGGAGAAGCGCCGCGAGGTCGACGAGCTCCTCGACGACGCCGCCAAGCGCACGGACAAGCTGAACGAGTCGCGGCGGGAGCTCGGCACCTACGCGGCCGCGCAGTACCGCACGGGCGCGGTCACTCCGACCGCCGCGCTGCTCTTCGCGGACAGCCCGCAGGCGTACTTCGACCAGACGCAGCTGATGGACCGGATGACCGACCGTCAGCGCAGTGTGATCGACGACTACGAGACTCAGCGGGCCGCGGCCGCCGAGCAGCGCGCGGAGGCGACGAAGAGCCTCGAGTCGCTCACCCGCTCCCAGCAGGCCCTGCGCACCAGCAAGCAGGACGTCCAGGCGAAGCTCGCCGAGGCGCGCACGCTGCTGTCGAAGCTGACGGCCGAGGAGAAGGCGCGGCTTGCGGCGATCGAGCGCGAGAAGGAAGAAGAGGCCCGTCGCAGGGCCGAGGCCAAGGCCAAGGAGGAGGCGGAGGCCCGCGCGGAGGCCGAGCGCCGGCGCCAGGAGCAGGAGCAGAACCAGGGCGGCGACACGGGCACGGACACCGGGTCGGACACCGGCTCCGGTTCCACGGGCGGAGCCACGTACGCGGCGAAGGCGGAGAAGGTCCTCTCCTTCGCCCGCTCCCAGATTGGCAAGCCGTACGTCTGGGGCGCGTCGGGCCCGAGCTCGTACGACTGCTCGGGACTGACCCAGGCCGCCTGGAAGGCCGCGGGCGTGGACCTGCCGCGCACCACCTGGGACCAGGTGAAGGTGGGCGTGCGGGTCGAGACGAAGGATCTGCTCCCGGGTGACCTGGTCTTCTTCTACGACGACATCAGCCACGTCGGCATCTACATCGGCGACGGCAAGATGATCCACGCGCCCAAGCCGGGTACGAACGTCCGCGAGGAGTCGATCTACTACATGCCGATCTACGGCAGCGTGCGCCCGGCCTGAGACCGCTCAGCGCACGAACGCCCGGGGCCGACTTCGGCGCCCGGGCGTTCTCATGTCCGGCTCACGTCCAGAGCGTCGCGATGAAGATGTTCGCGACCGCCAGCCCGCCCACCGCGCCGAACAGCGCCTTGTCCACCTTCTCCTCGTCCCGCTTGACGTACACCAGGCCCAGGATCACAACCAGCACCGCCAGCTTGATGCCGACCTTCAGGTTGTTCACCGGCTGGTCGTCCGCCTGGTTCAGACCCACCAGTGCCACGCCCGTGATCAGCATGGTCAGCGCGCCGTGCAGCATTGCCGGGGTGAAGCGGGCCGTTCCCGCGCCCATCGCCTTCATCTGGGTGAGGAAGCCGCCGAGCAGCGACGCGATGCCGATGATGTGCAGGGCGACGAAGACATTGATGAGTACGTCCATGTCGCGGAGCCTAACCCTCCCCATAGCACCGATCTCCAGGCAGGTATGCCTCATTCGCCGCATCGGTCACAGCGGCACGGGGATCCGAGCCGGCACCATCAGTCCCGCTCTCAGAAAGCGCACCCACGTGTCCAGCTTCGGGCAGTACCGGTCCACGCCTCATTCCCGTGACTCTCAGGTTTAGCGTCCTTTCTCAGGTGACCGACTCCCCACCGCCGCCGAGCTCCCGGGCGGCAGTCGGCCACCCCCGCCGAGAGATCCGGCGGCGGGCCGCTCCCCCGTGCGGACCGCCGTCGGACTCGGCGTCGGATGCGGCGTCGGACTCGGCGTCGGATTCGGACCGCAGGGAAGACGGAAGGACGTGGACGCCCTCGTGGCAGCGCACCGGAAACCCAAGCAGCATCCGCTCAGCGGGCCCGCCGCCCGGACCGCCGCCACCCTCGCGCTCGCCGGCGCAGCGACCGCCACCGCGTTCGACGGAACCGGGCACGCCGAGCCCCGTCTCACTCCCGCACAGATCAAGGCCAAGGTCGACAAGCTCTACCAAGAGGCGGAGGCCGCCACCGAGAAGTACAACGGGGCCAAGGAGCAGACCGCGAAGGCCCGCGCGTCGCTGGAGCGGCTGCGCGAGGAGGCCGCCCGCAGGACCGATCGGCTCAACGCCTCACGCAATGCCCTCGGTTCGATCGCCACCGCCCAGTACCGCGCCGGTGGCATGGACCCGGGGGTGCAGCTCGCCCTCACCTCCGACCCCGACGAGTATCTGGAGCGGGCCGCGCTCGCCGAGCGGATCGGCACGCGGCAGGCGGACTCCATCGCCGGTGTGCACCAACAGCTGGTGGAGATCGCCCGGTTGAGGGCCGAGGCGGGCGGGCGCATGGACGGGCTCAAGGCCCGGCAGACCGAGCTGGCCAAGCACAAGGCCACCGTCCAGGACAAGCTCGCGGCCGCCGAACGTCTCCTCGCCGCGCTCACCGCCGAGCAGCGCGCCTCGTACGAGGGCTCGAACAGTGCGGAAAGCCCCGCGGATACGCGTGCCGACCGGTCAGCCGGCCCCCGCGGCTCCCTCGAGGCTCCCAACTCCCGTGCCGCCCAAGCCGTCGCGTACGCCTACGGAGCGCTCGGCAAGCCGTACGTCTGGGGCGCGACCGGGCCCGCCTCCTTCGACTGTTCCGGGCTCACCCAGGCTGCCTGGGGCTACGCCGGGGTCTCGCTGCCCCGCACCACGTACACGCAGATCAACGCGGGCCGACGGGTCTCCCGTTCCCAACTCGCCCCCGGCGACCTGGTGTTCTTCTACTCCGGGATCAGCCACGTCGGCCTGTACATCGGCGGCGGCCAGATGATCCACGCCCCTCGCCCCGGCGCCCCGGTCCGTGTCGCGCCGATCGACGAGATGCCCTTCGCGGGCGCGACCCGCCCCGTGTAAGCCGTCGGCGGAGTCAGACGCAGGTCAGACCCGTAGATCAGAACCGCGGCCGCAGCTGCTGCGTCAGCCACTCGAAGGCGTACGGCAACTGCCTGCTCCACACAGGAGTGACATGCCCGCCCTTCGTCGCCCGTACATCCACCTTCGTCGGTGGCTTGGCCGCCCGTTTCAGCGCAAGACCCGGCTCGTACCCGTCCGAGCCCTCCCCTGTCGCCAGCAGCGAGACCCGCGGCGGGGTCTTGGCCGACTTCAGGATGTGCAGGACGTTGTTCTCGACGCGCAGCTTCGGGTCCGCGGCAGTCAGCGAGCGGGACTCGGCGGCCGGGTCGTTGTAGCCGGAGAAGCTGACGGCCGCGCTGTAGCGGTCGGGGTGGGCGAAGGCCAGCTTGGCCGCGCCGTGCGCGCCCGCCGAGTAGCCCGCGATCGCCCAGTTCTCAGGTGCCAGCGACACCCGGAAGTTGTCGGCGACCATCTTGCGTACGTCGACGGTCAGCCAGCTGTCCGCATTCACCTTGCCCGGTATGTTCGCGTACCCGGTGTCCGCGTCGCCCAGCATGGTGCGCGGCGAGACCAGAATGAAGGGCGCGACCCTGCCGGACTCGATCAGCGGCTGCACCCGATCCTGGAACTTCAGCGTCCGGAACCAGTTCTTCGAGGAGCCGGGGAAGCCTGAAAGCACCTCTACGACCGGGAACTTCTTGTCGCGGTACGCGGGGTCGTCGTACTGCGGCGGCAGCCAGACGTACACCTCGCCCACGACACCCGAGATGGCGCCCTTGAGCTCGGTGCGCCGCAGACCGCTGCCGAGCGACGGGTCTTTGACCTTCTCCCACTTCTGAATCACCTTCGGCAGCGCGGAGATCTGCTTGCCGCCGGTGCCGTTCGGCCCGAGGTCGAGCGCCGAGTCGACATGGTCCGCCGTGCCGAGCAGGTCGTCCCAGCTGTCGTAGAGGCCATTGGCGTTGTTGACCGCCACGAACACCACCAGGACCGCCGTGGCCTGCGCGAAGAGCACCATGAGCAGCCGGCCGGCGCCCCGCACCAGAGCGGGTCCGCGCAGACGGCTCCAGAGCAGCAGCGGCAGCAGTACAGCGATCACGACCAGGCCGATCGTGATCAGGAAGAAGGTGTTCCCCGTCAGATTCATCACGCAGAACAAGAGGTGAACATGGCATGGACGGTTGCCCGGCTATGTACCAGTTACCTCACGATGGAGCCTAAACCAGACGTCGAGCCGTGGCCCATCGCGTCAGCTCGTGACGGTTCGACAGCTGCAGCTTCCGCAGCACCGCCGAGACATGCGACTCCACCGTCTTCACCGAGATGAACAGCTGCTTCGCGATTTCCTTGTACGCGTAACCCCGCGCGATCAGCCGCAGCACCTCGCGCTCCCGCTGGGTGAGCCGATCGAGGTCCTCGTCCACCGGCGGCGCGTCCGTCGAGGCGAAGGCGTCCAGCACGAAGCCCGCCAGACGCGGCGAGAACACCGCGTCCCCGTCCTGCACCCGGAAGATCGAGTCGACCAGATCCGTGCCCGTGATCGTCTTGGTGACATAGCCGCGAGCGCCGCCCCGGATCACCCCGATCACGTCCTCGGCCGCGTCCGAGACGGACAGCGCGAGGAAGCGCACCGGGTTCTCAGGCGCCGCCATCAGCGAGGCACAGCGGCGCAGCACCTCCACTCCACCGCCGCCCGGCAGATGCACGTCCAGCAGGACGACCTCGGGCCGGGTCGCCGTGATCACGGTGACCGCCTGGTCGACGTCGGCGGCCTCGCCGACCACCTCGACGCCGGTGCGGTCGGTCTGGCCGATTTCGGCCTGCACTCCGGTGCGGAACATCCGGTGGTCGTCGACGAGCACGACCCGTACGCGCCGCTCGGCAGTCTCTCCAGCAGCCTCGGTCTCGGTCATTCGCCCGCCCTCTCCATCTCCAGCTCGACCTCGGTGCCCCCGCCGGGCACCGAGCGAAGCCGTGCCGTCCCGCCGTTGCGCTGCATCCGGCCGATGATCGATTCTCTTACGCCCATCCGGTCGCCGGGGACGGAATCCAGGTCGAAGCCCGGCCCCCGGTCACGTACCGACACGAATACCGTGCGGCCCTCGACCTCGGCGTAGACCTGGACGGCCCCGCCCTCGCCACCGTACTTGGCCGCATTGACCATTGCCTCGCGTGCGGCCTGCATCTGTGCGGCCAGTTTCTCGTCCAGCGGGCAGTCGCCGACGACCACGACCTCCAGCGGGACGCCGTGCTTGTCCTCGACCTCGGCCGCGGCCTTCTTCACCGCCTCGGCGAGCGTGTCCGGTTCCTCGTCCTCGTCCTTGCCGTTGCCCTCCGGCTTGTAGAGCCAGTTCCGCAGCTCGCGCTCCTGGGCGCGGGCGAGGCGGCGCACTTCGCCCGCGTCGTCGGCGTTCCGCTGGATCAGGGTGAGGGTGTGCAGTACGGAGTCATGGACGTGCGCGGCGACCTCCGCACGTTCCTGGGCCCGGATGCGCATCGTCCGCTCCTCCGAGAGGTCCTGGGTCATCCGCACCAGCCAGGGCCCGGCGAGCAGGGCCATGCCGGCGATGACGGCAATCGCCGCCGTCAGCACATTGCCGAGCTGGGCGGCGGATCCACGTACCAGGATGAAGACGGTCAGGCCCATGCCGACCAGCGCCACGCCCGCGAGTGCGCGGCCGAGTTGGAGGAGCCTGCGGCGGCGGCCGACTTCGGTCCAGCGGGCCCGGCGAGCGTTGTCCGCCTGCCGCCAGACCAGCACCACACCGGCGCCGGTCAGCAGGATCGGCCAGATGTAGCGGCTGGCATTGCCGCCCATGTTCACATTGCCGACGAAGATCGCCGCGCCGATCATCAGCGCGACCAACGCGAACAGCTGCCCCTTGTCGGGCTTGCGCAGCCGGCGCCGGCCGTCGTCCGTGGTCTCGAAGACGGAACGCGGCTCGGCGGTCCTGCCGCCGACGCCGAGCGGCACGACTATCCAGAAGACGGCATACAGCAGCACGCCGAGGCCGTCGGCCATGAACAGGCCGAGGAAGACGAGACGGACCCAGATGACGGGCAGTCCCAGATGCCCGGCGAGGCCGCGCGCCACACCACCGAGCATCCGGCCGTCGGCGCTGCGGTACAGCTTGCGCAGCGGCTGCTCCTCCGGCGCGGGGGCGCGGGAGGGTCCGGCGGGTCGGGGCGTGGCGACGGGCATGCTCCGATCGTCACATGCGGGAGCGGGCCGGGGTATCAGGGTCCTCCCCTAAACCGACCCTGAAAGCCCTGGCCCTTAATCCGACCCTGAAAGCCGTGGCCCGCGGCCGGGCCGATATCAGGGAAGGGCCAGGGTCGGCGTGGGTGCCGTCCCGGCGCGGGGCCCGTCACCATGGACGTATGACACAGCCGACCACTCCGCCTCCTGCGAAACCGGACGCGCCGCCCGAGGCGCGTGCCGAGACGCAGCCGCTGCGCCGCACCCCGAACCAGAAGGTTGTGGCGGGTGTCTGCGGCGGGCTCGGCCGGTACTGCGACATAGACCCGGTGATCTTCCGGATCGTGATCGGTGTGCTCTCCGTGACCGGTGGCATCGGTCTGATCTTCTACGGCTTCGCCTGGCTGCTGATCCCCTTCGAGGACGAGGAGGAGAACGAGGCGCGTCGCCTGCTGTCGGGCCGGGTGGAGGGCGCGTCGCTGACCGCCGTGCTCCTCGCCCTGATCGGCTGCGGACTGTTCCTGTCCATGCTGGGCAACAGCGGGACGCTCGCCTTCGCCGCCCTCCTCTCGGTCGCGGTCGTCGGCGCGTCGGTGTGGTCGCAGCGCCGCCGTGTCGTCGCCCCCGACGGTGCGCTGCTGGACGCCGCGACGGCGCACGCGGTGGCCGAGGCGCCACCCGAGACGAAGGCGCCGCCCGTCCGCGACAGCCCGTCCTGGTGGCGGGACCCGATCGTCAAGGACGGCACGACGGGCCCGGTGGCGACCGGCTATCTGTGGGGCCCCGAAGAGGCTGCGGCCCAGGCGGCCGCGGAAGCCGCCGCACCGCCCCAGCGGCGTCCTTCAGCAGCTCCCCCGCAGACGCGCGGGCCGCGCGGAATCGGCGGCACCGTCTTCCTTCTCGCCCTGCTCGCGGGCGGTCTCGGCACCGGGCTCAGCTGGGACAGCAGTCCGCTGGGCACGAGTCTGCAGATCGGTCTTGTCTGCGCGCTGGCGGTGTTCGGGCTCGGTCTGCTGGTCAGCGCGCTGCTGGGCCGTACCGGCTTCGGCACGATCATGATGACGGTGATCACGGCGGGTCTGCTGGCGGGGGCCGCCGCGCTCCCCAAGGACATCAGCACCCACTGGGCGCGTACGGACTGGAAGCCGGCCTCGGTGGCCGCCGTCCAGCCGCGGTACGAAATGGGCTCCGGCGTCGCGACGCTCGACCTCTCGTCCCTCGCCGTCCCCGCCGGGCAGACGGTGTCGACGAGGGCGGAGGTCGGGGCCGGTCAGCTCAAGGTCGTGGTACCGAAGGACGCGACGGTGAAGCTGCGGGTCGAAGCGGGCATCGGCGACATCCGGCTCCCCGAAGACGCGGCGAACGACATCGACGTCGCCCCCGGCCAGGACCGGCAGAGCACCCTGCCCGCGCCGGCCGGCGCGAAGCCGTCGGGCACGCTGGTACTCCGCCTCGAAGTAGGCATCGGACAGGTGGAGGTGACCCGTGCCGCGTCGTGAACTCCGGCATGAATTCCGGCCGGGCAAGCTGATCGCGGGCCTCGCCGTGCTGGCCGCAGCGCTGCTGTACGCGGGCGATGCGGCCGGCTCCTGGCAGACACCCTGGTTCGTGGTCTTCCCGGTCGTCTTCGGCGGTCTGTTCCTGGCCGGGGCGGTGACCTGGGCGCACTACGGCATTCGGCGTCGCCGGTCGGCCAGAAGGGCGTCGAGCGAGAGGAACGAGGCCCCTGCGAGCACCAGCGGCAGCCAGGCCATCAGATAGGCGAGGTCATTGCCGTAGTAGTACGGCTCGGTCTGCCAGCTCACCGTCAGCCACAGGCTCAGCGAGATGAGAGCCCCGCCGAGCGCGGCGAGCCGGGCCAGCAGCCCGACGAGGATGCCGATGCCAACGGCGAGCTCACCGAGGGCAATCGCGTAGCCGAAGCCCTCGGGGTTCTTGAGCGCAAGGTCCACAAGAGCGGGCACGGCGGAGGTGTCGCGCACGCTGCGCATCAGATCGCCGACGGAGCCCTGCCCGCTCGCGGCCATGAACTGGCTGTCCGTGAGCTTGTCGATCCCCGCGTAGATGAAAGTCACGCCGAGGAAGAGCCGCAGCGGCAGAAGGGCGTAATGGCTCGCCCTGTCTCTCCAGCCGCCGCGCCGCCCGCCGTCGACCGTGCCGTAGTCGACCGTAGTCCGATATGTGTGTGTCATCGCTGGTCCCGCCTTCGGTAGACCCGTCAACTGACCATACGTACGACGAAGCCGGGCCGCTCACCAGCCGTGCGGCTCACTCTGTGACATTCAGGGGCGGGCGGGATCAGTCCCTTTGCGCCGGGTGGGTCAGTCCGTCACCTCGATGAGGCAGCGGTTGCTCTCCATCCCCGATGCCGTCACCACCTGGATGTTCACCGTCCCCGGCTCGACGTCCACGGGGACCGGCACGGTGAGCGCGGTGTCCGTCGGATTGGCGAAGCCGCCGGGGACCGGGATCAGCGGGACATGGACATGAACCGCGCCGAAGCGCACGACCATTCGGGCGAGCCGGTCGGGCGTGCCCGCGCCCGGGGGCACGAAACCGGCGCCGCGGATCTCGATGTCGTCGCCGGTACGGATGGGGGCGTCCAGATCCCCGGCCTCGCGGGCCCGGACGACCGAGAGCACGATCGGCCGGCCGCCCTCCGCGTACTTCCCCGCGAAGTACGTCGCCGCCGAGATCGCGACCAGCAGGGCAAGCCCCCACGGCAGATCGGGCAGCTGGTCGGGCCGGCGGGCTAGCCGTACCAGCGCGAAGACCGCCGCGACGGAGCTCACCAGCGCGTACTGCACATCCGCGAAGCTGCCGCGCCCGCTGTCGTCGCAGAGCAGATCCGCCAGGCGCGGCCGGTCGGCGCGGATCTTCTGCAGCCGCTGGCCAAAGACGCGTACGGCCACCACGCGGCGTACGACGACGGCGATCGCGCACACGAGCGCGAGGACGGACAGCATGCCCGCGCCACGGGCCAGGTCGAGTCCTTCGATCAGCGCGTCCCGTTCGGCGGCGGACGAGGCCCAGGCCAGCTGGAGGGCGAGCACCAGCACCGAGAAGACGACGAGCAGCACCCAGGCGGTGGCGACGGCGCGCGAGGTGGAGAGACGGTTGTCCTCGCCGATCAGCGGGGCGAGGAGGCCGCCGCGCGACCGGTGCAGGCGGGCTGCGCCGCTCAGCAGGGAGGCGACGACGAACGCGGCGAGCAGTCCGGACGTGCGGGCGCCGGTCCAGCCCGCGCCGATCGCGGTCAAGAACTGCCCGAGCGCGAGGGCGGCGAAGGCCGCCCAGACGACCAACAGCGAGCGCTGCCAGACCAGTTGGAGCCACGCCTCGCCCGCCTCGCGGCTGCGGTCGGCGACCGTGCGGGCCGACTGGGTCAGCTCGTCCGACACCCACTGGCGCGAGGCGCCCGGCGAGTGGGCGACGGCGGCCGGCAGTCCCTGCCCGGCGGCGAACTCGTCCCGCTTGGCGAGGAATTCGGCCACTGCCCGCCGATGCCCTTCGCGCGCGCCGTGCGTACATTCGTCGCACTGTCCCGCTTCTTGCACCGCCACGAGTGAAAGCCGCCTTCCCCGCCCCGTACTGACTGAACTTCCGTGTAATTCATGGGAATTGTGCCGTACGAAAGGGGTGCACGCCCCGGCGCCCGAGGCTACAGGGGGTGAACGTGCCGGTGCCCGATTGACCCTACTGCTTTGCTACTGCTTGCTACTGCTCTGTTACTGCTTCGCTACTGCAGCAGTTCGGGTTCCGCCTGGCTGATCTGCCGCCACAGGGGCTGGTAGTTGATCCATGCGACCAGATCGCTGCCGAGCTGCTCGCGGGTGGCCACCGCGTCCCGGTGCTCGATCAGCACGGGCTTGCCCGCCGCCCGCGCGGCGAGCTGTACCTGGGCGCAGCGCTCCATGGAGATGAACCACCAGGCCGCGGCGTCGACCGAGTCGCCGACGGTCAGCAACCCGTGATTGCGCAGGACGACGGCCTTGTACGCGCCGAGGGCGCCGGCGATCCGCCGCCCCTCCCCCTCGTCGACGACCACTCCTGTGTACCGGTCGACCAGGGCGTGGTCCTCGTAGAAAGCACAGGCTTCCTGTGTGATCGGCTCGATCAGCGCACCGAGCGCGGACAGCGCCCGCCCGTGCACGGAGTGGGTATGGGCGACGGCGACGACCTCGGGCCGGGCGCGGTGCACCTGGGCGTGGACGGCGAACGCCGCCTGGTTGACGTGGTACCTCCCGATCACCACCCGGCCAACCTGGCCCTCCCCGTTGACGAGGATCAGATCACCGGCGGTGACACGCGCGAAGGGGACGCCGAAGGGGTTCACCCAGAAGCAGTCGGTGAACTCCGGATCCCGAGCGGTGATATGGCCGGACACCCCGTCCTCGTAACCGAACCGCCCGAAGAGCCGCAGCGCCCCGGCGAGCCTCTCCTTGCGGTACGCCCGCTCGTCCACGACGGACTCGTGCACGGGCGGCATGGCGAATCGCAGCTGCTCGACAGGGATCGGCGCGGGCGTCTCAGTCATGGCTGGGAAGCTACCTCCGGGTACCGCAACTGACCAGAGACGTCACGCGCCTTGCACGAGAATGCGCGCATGACCGAACCGACATCCCCCCTGGTCCCGCTCCTCGGCCTCGAACCGCACGTGGAGGGCGGCTGGTTCAGGCAGACCTGGCAGACGGCGGGCTCGACGACCCCGCCCGGCTACCCCGGGCCGCGGGCGTACGCCACCGGCATCTACTTCCTGCTGCACCCCGGTGAGAGCTCGCGATGGCACCGCGTACGCTCCGACGAACTCTGGCTCTGGCACCGCGGCGGCCCGCTCAGTCTGCACCTCGGCGGCACGGGCGAGAAGCCTTCGGCGAGCGAGACGCTGACCCTCGGCCCGTCGGTGGAGTCGGGCGAACAGCCCCAGCTCCTTGTCCCCGCGAACACCTGGCAGGCGGCGGAACCCGCGGGCACCGAGCCGGTCCTGGTGACGTGCATCGTGGCGCCGGGCTTTCACTTCGACGACTTCACGCTCGAGCAGTAAGAACGCCGACGCCGCCGCTCAGGACTGCTGAGCGGCGGCGCCGGCATCGGCCCTGCGGAAAAGGGCTACTCCCACTCGATGGTGCCCGGCGGCTTGCTCGTCACGTCGAGGACCACGCGGTTGACGTCCGCGACCTCGTTGGTGATCCGGGTCGAGATCTTGGCCAGCACCTCGTACGGCATCCGCGTCCAGTCCGCCGTCATCGCGTCCTCGGACGAGACGGGACGGAGCACGATCGGGTGGCCGTAGGTGCGGCCGTCGCCCTGGACGCCGACGCTGCGCACGTCCGCGAGCAGCACCACCGGGCACTGCCAGATGGAACGGTCCAGGCCCGCCGCCGTGAGCTCCTCGCGGGCGATGGCGTCCGCCTCGCGCAGCAGGTCGAGGCGGTCCTTGGTGACCTCGCCGACGATACGGATGCCGAGGCCCGGGCCCGGGAAGGGCTGGCGCTGGACGATCTCGTCCGGCAGGCCGAGCTCCTGGCCGACCATCCGGACCTCGTCCTTGAACAGCTTGCGCAGCGGCTCGACGAGCTCGAACTCGAGGTCCTCGGGCAGGCCGCCGACATTGTGGTGCGACTTGATGTTGGCGGTGCCGGTGCCGCCGCCGGACTCGACGACGTCCGGGTAGAGCGTGCCCTGGACCAGGAAGGCGACGGCCTCGCCGCCCGCGGCCTCCGCCACGATCTCGGCCTGGGCCTGCTCGAAGACCCGGATGAACTCGCGGCCGATGATCTTCCGCTTCTGCTCGGGGTCGGACACCCCGGCGAGCGCGTTCAGGAAGCGGTCGGCCGCGTCCACGACCTTCAACTGGACGCCGGTCGCCGCCACGAAGTCCTTCTCGACCTGCTCGGTCTCGCCCTTGCGCATCAGCCCGTGGTCGACGTACACGCAGGTCAGCTGCGAGCCGATGGCCTTCTGCACCAGGGCCGCGGCCACCGCCGAGTCCACGCCGCCGGACAGACCGCAGATGGCGCGCCTGGTGCCGACCTGCTCGCGGACCAGCGCGACCTGCTCCTCGACGACATTGGTCGTGGTCCAGGTCGGCTCGATGCCGGCGCCCCGGTAGAGGAAGTGCTCCAGGACCTGCTGGCCGTACGTCGAGTGCATCACCTCGGGGTGGTGCTGGACGCCGTACAGCTTCTTCTCGTCGTTCTCGAAAGCCGCGACCGGCACGACGTTCGTGGACGCGGTGACGGTGAAGCCCTCGGGGGCGGCGGAGCAGGCGTCGCCGTGGGACATCCACACCGACTGCTCGGCCGGGGTGCCCTCGAAGAGCGTCGAGCCGGGCTTGGAGACGTGCAGCGGAGTACGGCCGTACTCACGCGCGCCCGTGTTGTCGACGGTCCCGCCGAGCGTCGTCGCCATCAGCTGGAAGCCGTAGCACATGCCGAAGACCGGGACCCCGGCCTCGAAGATCTCGCGGTCCAGCCGCGGGGCGCCCTCCGCGTACACGGACGACGGACCGCCGGAGAGGATGATCGCCTTGGGGTTCTTGGCCAGCATCTCCGCCACCGGCATGGTGGACGGCACGATCTCGCTGTAGACCCGGGCCTCACGGACGCGGCGGGCGATGAGCTGGGCGTACTGCGCGCCGAAGTCGACAACGAGTACGACGTCGGTGGCGGCGGGGGGTGCTGCTGGCACGGGTGGCGGCCTTCCGGCGGTGGGAGGGAGGGTCTGCGTTGTCGATTCTACCGGCGCGCCGGTAGAGCTCTTCGTCTCACCATCCGAACCCGGATTGGGCCCGCGCGGGCGGGCGGTCCATACTGTCGCCATGCACAAGCAGCTGACCTTCGTCTTTACCTATGGCACCGGCCCGTCCGGCTGCCATGGTCGTGCTGCTTGAGCCACTGACAAGCAACTTCCCAGGCGCCCCGGGCCGACAAGGCCCGGGGCGTTCTGTCATTTCCGGGCCTTGCCGCTCCGGGGCCGCCGCCCCCGACAAGGAGCCCCGCATGACTGTCACCGACACCGGAGCCAACGCCGGAGCCGACACCGGAGCCCGTACCGACGAGGCCGCGTGTGTGATCACCGGCGCCCGTGACCGCATCGACGCACTCGACGACCGCATCATCGGACTGATCCAGGAACGGATGGCGGTCTCGGCCGTCATCCAGCAGGCCCGCATCTCCTCCGGCGGCCGCCGCGTGAACCTGTCGCGCGAGATGGAGGTTCTCGGCCATTTCCGCGACGCGCTCGGAAAGCCCGGAACGGCGCTCGCGATGACGCTGCTGGAGCTGTGCCGGGGCCGTATCTGAGTTCGGGCGCGTCCCTCACCCGTACGGCGCGTGACCGCACCCGACGAGGCTTCGTTGGTACCGGTGTCCGTGCCAGCCAGGGGCGGGCCTCGAAGGAAACCACGCGTGGCTCCGCTGGAGCGTGTGACGTACCGCAGGTACGTCGTGGGACCTCGCCCCAGCGCGCGTGACCGGTCGGCAGGGGACAGCAGCCCGGTCACCCCAAAGGCGGTCGGCTCCGGGGACGCCCGGGGCCGACCGCATCCGGTCCAAAAGGTTGCGCAGGCCGCAGCCCTTCCAGCACGATGCAAGAACAAGCGCGTCCCTCTGCGCGACAACATTGCCAAAGGTCGATACCACCCGCGCGCCCCAAGTGCGCCGGGTCGGCGACCCTCCCCAAGCGGCGCTACCCCCCGGCGCCGCACCTCGGCACCGGCGCTGCCCTGACGTCGGTGCTGACCACAAGGGCCCCGCGGATCACGCATCCGCGGGGCCCTTGCTCATGCCCGGGTGCGCGCGACGGGGGCGGGTGACGAGGGCGGGTGACGAGGGTGCCTGCCGGGGGGCGAACGACGGGGGCTGCGACGGGGTGTGTGACGGGGGCCACATAAGTTTTCTGTGAGACCGAGGGCAACCATTCCAGCCATTCGCAAGTCATGCATGCGAAACAACGGCCTCACCCGTGTACCCCCACCTCGGAAGGCCTCCAAACTCCGTGCCGTGTCAAGCGGTACGCCGGACTTCGCTGAGGTCTTAATGAAGCTTCGCCGCGCCATGGCAGTCGCTGCCGCGACGGCTGTTATAGCCCCCGCCACCTTCCTGGCGGCGCCTGCCGCGTTCGCGACGACCCCTACCCCGACGTCGACGGAGACGACCACCACGTCGCCGTCACCGACGGACACGGCGACCACGTCTCCGTCGCCGACGGACACCGTCACCACGCCCCCCGCGCCGACGGACACGGCTACGGCCCCGAGCACTCCGGCGAACAGCCCGAGCACGCCGGCCACTTCGCCGAGCGCCACTGCCACCACGCCGGGCGAGGACGAGGAGGACGAGGACTTCGAGTGCAAGACCTCCGACCTCGAGCTCTCGATCACCGGCCTGCCGGGCAAGATCGCCGCGGGTAGTGGCTGGCACAAGTTCACGCTGAACGTCTTCAACTCCTCCGACGCGGTCGTCAAGGAGATCGACTACATCGCCGGGGCTTCCTTCGACAAGGACGGCGAGAACCTCTTCAAGACGAAGCAGGTCGAGCTGCAGGCTCTCGACCCGGAGACCAACACCTGGGAGACCCTCGACGAGGAGGGGCAGGCTGTCGGTTACATCGGCAGCTCCAACGAGCTGAAGCCGGGCTACGAGGTCAATCTGCCGCTGCGGCTCAACGTCAAGGCGTCCGCCCCGGCCGGCGCCGGCTTCACCCTCGGCGGTGGCATCTACATCGGCGACAAGGACTGCCTCGGCTTCCAGGACGTCGCGTACAAGTTCCAGATCGTCAAGCCCGGCACGGACACCGGCGGCACCGAGCCGCAGGAGGGCGGCAAGGTTCCCGTCCCGTCCGAGAAGCCGGACACCAACACCGCGGGCAACGTGACCGGCAACCTCGCTGAGACCGGTTCCAGCTCCATCCTGCCGACTGTCGGTATCGCCGGTGGCATCGCCATCGTCGCCGGCGCCGGTGTCGTGTTCGCGATGAAGCGTCGCCGCAGCGACGGCGCCACCGCGTAACACCCGGCCACACAAGGCCAAGAGGCCGCTGCACTCGGAGGGGGGTGCAGCGGCCTCTTTGTGTCTGTGGCGGTCAGGACTTCTTCGGCGGGACCGCCGGGATCCCCAGGAACGGCAGCCTCAGCGCGCCGAAGGCCGCCTCCGGGACCGCCGGGGACTTCGGCGCGATCGGGGTCAGGCGTTCGTACGCCGAACCCTGCGCCGGACGCGGGTCCTCCTCGCCCTTGTTGGGCCAGAACGACATCGCCCGCTCCGCCTGCGCCGTGATGGTCAGCGACGGGTTCACGCCCAGGTTCGCCGAGACCGCCGCGCCGTCCACGACCGAGATGCCCGCGTGGCCGTACAGCCGGTGGTAAGGGTCGATGACACCCGACTCCGGCGCCGCACCGATGGGGCAGCCGCCGAGGAAGTGGGCGGTCAGGGGCGTGCCGATGAGTTCGCCGACATTGCTGCCGGCGAAGCCGTTGATCTCCTCGGCGAGGAGAGACGCCGCCCGCGTCGCCTCCGGGATCTGCTGAGGGTTGGGGGCCCCGTGGCCCTGGCGGGCTGTGAGCAGGCCCTTGCCGATGCCGCCCGGCTTGCGGAACGTCGTCAGCGAGTTGTCCAGGGACTGCATGACCAGGCCGATGATGGTCCGCTCCGACCAGCGGCGGTTGGACAGCGAACGCGCCACCAGCACCGGGTGCTTCGCCGCGTTGCCCAGCCAGCCCAGCACCCGGCGGTTGCGGTAGGGCACCTGGAGGATGGACAGCGCGCCCATCGCGTTGGAGCCCTTGCCGTAGCGGACCGGCTCGATGTGGGTGTTGTCGTCGGGGTGGATCGACGACGTGATCGCGACGCCCTGGGTGAAGTCGGCCTTGTTCACCCCGTGCCGTCGGCGGTAGCGGCGGTTGTCGGTCTGGGCACCCACGAGCGCCTCGGAGTTCGTACGGGTCAGCTCGCCCAGCCGCGGCGAGATCCGGGGCAGCAGCCCGCGGTCCTTCATGGTGTGCAGGAGAGTCTGCGTGCCGTACGTGCCCGCCGCCACGACGACCTGCCGGGCACGCAGCACCTTGGTCCTGCCCTTCCGGCGCGCGTCGGTCGGGACGGTCGTCACCTGGTAGCCGCCCTCGGCGTCCTCGCGGACCGCGGCGACCGTCGTCATCGGATGGATGACAGCCCCGGCATTCTCCGCCAGGTAGAGGTAGTTCTCGTTGAGGGTGTTCTTCGCGCCGTGGCGGCAGCCCGTCATGCACTCCCCGCACTCGGTGCACGCGTTTCGGGACGGGCCCGCGCCCCCGAAGTACGGATCGTCGACCGCCGTGCCCGGCTTCGCCTTTGACGTACCGTCGGCGTCCTTCCCGTCGCCGAAGAAGACGCCCACCGGCGCCAGGTGGAAGCTGTCGCCGACCCCCATCGCCTGCGCCGCCGCCTTGAGATGCACATCGGACGGGGTCGTCGTCGGATTGAGCCGCACGCCCAGCATCCGCTTCGCCTGGTCGTAGTACGGCGACAACTCCGCCTGCCAGTCGGTGATCCCGGCCCACTGGCGGTCCTCGAAGAAGGCCGCCGGCGGTACGTACAGTGTGTTGGCGTAGTTGAGAGAACCGCCGCCGACCCCCGCGCCCGCCAGCACCATCACCTTGCCCAGCAGATGGACGCGCTGGATGCCGTACAGGCCGAGCGCCGGCGCCCACAGATAGTTCCTGATGTCCCAGGAGTTCCTGGGCAGGGTCTCGCGGGTGAAGCGGCGGCCCGCCTCCATGACCCCGACCCGGTAGCCCTTCTCGGTCAGCCGCAGCGCGGAGACCGAGCCGCCGAAGCCCGAGCCGACGACGATGACGTCGTAGTCGTAGAGCGACTCGTCGTCCTGGATCTGGGCCTGGGTGTCCCGTGACATTGGCTCTCCTCGTGCGAAAAGGGCGGAAACTAGCGCAGGCGCAGGACCTTCATCGCCTTCAGGCTGCGGCTCATGAACGCGGCGTACTTCTCGTCGTCCATGCCGAAGGACGGAGCCAGCGGGATCAGCCGCTGCTGGGCGACGGTCTGCGCCTCGGTGTACTTGAGGATGCCCTCCGAGCCGTGCCGCCGGCTGAGGCCCGAGTCCTTCATGCCGCCCATCGGGGACTGCACGCTGCCGTACGCCGGGGCGTACCCCTCATTGATGTTGACGGTGCCGGTGCGCAGCTTCGCGGCGACGGCGTGGCCGCGCTTGCCGTCCTTGGTCCAGACGCTGGAATTCAGGCCGTACGGGGTGGCGTTGGCCTGCTCGACGACTTTGTCCTCGTCCGTGAAGCGGTAGATGGAGACGACCGGGCCGAAGGTCTCCTCGGTGCACACGGCCATCGGGGCCTCGACACCGTCGAGGATGGTCGGCTCGTAGAAGAGCGGACCGATGTCGGGGCGCGCGACGCCGCCCGCGACGACGGTCGCGCCCTTGGCGACGGCCTCCTCGACATGACGGGTGACGGTCTCCAGCTGGCGCTCGCCGACGAGCGAGCCCATGTCGGCGCCGTACGCGAGGGACTTGCCGAGGCGCATCGCCTTCGTACGGGCCGCGAAACGCTCGACGAAGTCGTCGGCGATCGACTCGTGGACGTACAGCCGCTCGATGGAGATGCACAGCTGGCCCGCGGAGGAGAAGCAGGCGCGGACCGCTCCGGCCGCCGCCTTCTCCACGTCCGCGTCGTGCAGCACCAGCATGGCGTTCTTGCCGCCGAGTTCGAGGGATACGCCGATCAGACGGGCCGCCGCGCCCTGGGCGACCTCGCGGCCGGTGCGGGTGGAGCCGGTGAAGGAGACGTAGTCCGCGTGCTTGACGACCTCCGGGCCGACGACCGGCCCCTCGCCGATGACGACCTGGAAGACGCCGGCCGGCAGGCCCGCCTCGATCAGCAGATCACGCGCCCACAGGGCGGTCAGCGCGGTCTCGGTGTCGGGCTTCATCACGACGGCGTTGCCGGAGACGAACGCGGGCAGCGCATCGCCGACGGAGAGTTCGAGCGGGTAGTTCCAGGGTGCGATCTGGCCGACGACGCCGCGCGGCTGGCGCAGTTCGGTGGTCTTGGTGAGGACGGGGACGACGCCGGTGTGCCGCTTGGGCTTGAGATAGGCGGGCGCCTTGCGGCCGTAGTGGCGGGCGGCGACGGCAACGGCCAGGACCTCTTCGTGCGCGTGGAGGCGGGCCTTCCCGGTCTCCAGCTGGATGAGGTCGAGGACCTCGGCCTGGCGCTCCAGGACCAGATCGTGGAAGCGCAGCAGCACGGCGGCGCGGGCGCGAGCGGAGGTGGCGGCCCACACGGGCTGTGCGGCGCGGGCGCGTTCGAAGGCCTCGGCGACGTCCTCGGGCGTGGACTCGGGCAGGTCCGCCAGCTTCTCCCCGGTGAACGGGGTGTGATTGGCGGTACGGCCGGAGCCGACCACACCACGGGTGAGCTGGGCGACCACCTCGGGAGTGACCACGTCGGCTGCGGTGCGCGCACCGGCCGGGGAGGCGGCTGTCGGGTTGGTACCGAGGGCGGCGGCGGGGGCCTGCGAGTCCGTCATGGGGGCGAGAGTATGCCGCAAACGGAGCTTTGGGTACCCGTCAGTAACGGCTTTTCACCAGGCCCTCACCATCGCGCCAGCGATCACTGGCAGATAAGGCCTGATCAGGGGCTCGTCGCGGCTCTGCCGAGCTTCAGCCGCTCTCGTACGCCGCGGAACAGATCCTGCCCCTCGGCCTCCTCCTTGCCGCCCTCGGGCATCTCGACGAGCACGGTGTGGCGCTCATCGGCTTCGGTCACGACGTAGAACACCGGCCGGTGGACGGGGCGCGCTGTGTCGCCCTCCTGGGCGTAGTACGTCACGTCCAGGAGGGCGGCGTCGGCACCGTGGTGGTTGGCGGGGACGACGGTGCCTTTCGCCTCGGACGCGGTGAACCGGCCCGCGCGGGGACCAGCCGCGGCTCCTTCCCCGCGCAGTCGCGGCCGACGAGTTCGTCGCGGGCCCGCCAGACGGTGCCCATGCCGCCGGAGCCGACGCGTTCGACGAGGCGGTAACGGCCGCCGATCAGCCGCCCCTCGCCGGAACCGGTCGTGCTCACATCCTGGGGGTGAAGGAGTCGAGCGCGGTGTCGAAATGCCGTCGCGCCTCGTCGAGCCGGCCGACCGGGGCCGAGACCCAGACGTCGTACATCTTCCCGTCCTCGTCCCAGCAGATGTCGAAGGTGTGCCGAGGTCCCTCCGCCTTGGAGAAGCCGTTCCAGGTGAACTCCCAGAGCGCGGCGGACAGTCCGTTGTGCGTGGTCGCGGTGACCTTGCCGTCGCGGTAGCCGGGGTTGGTGCTGGGCCCGTCGGCGTCCGAGCGCCGCATCGCGCCGAGCGGCCCGTCGGAGGCCGGCTGCTGTATGCGTACGCCGATCCTGATGCCCTTGTCCGGCGCCATGTAGTAGACCCGCTTGTCGTCCGCGGAACGGGCGAAGCCTGCGGGGACGGCAAGCGCGAAACCGTCCGGATCGGACACCATGAGATAACCCTCCGGTGCCACCGGCCTGTTGGGTGACGTGGAGGCGGTGACGGTCACCGTGGGCGTGGGCGTGGGCTTCTCGCCTGCCACGGGCGACTGCGCCGTACGCACCGGAGGCGTACTGCTCGCGGCGGTGCGCCCCGCAGCCGCCCGGCCGTCGCCCCCGCCGTCGTCCACGAGGAGCGCGGTGGCCCCTCCCGCCCCGGCCAGCGCGGCGACCAGGGCGGCTGCGACGAGCAACGGCGTACGGTGGCGAGCTGCCTTCGCGGGCGCGGGCAGGTCGACGGGCGGTCGGGGCGCGGGCGCACGCGGCGCGTCGAGACGGGTGGGTGTGTAACTCACCGCGGACCCGGACCCGGACCCGGACCCGGACCGGGACACCTCGGGCGTCGGTACGGCCCCCGTCGTGACGTACGTACGCAGCAGCTCCTCCGCCTCCGCCGCGCTCAGCCTCCGCTCCGGATCCCGCTCGAGCAGACCCAGCACCACCGGCAGCAACGGCCCGGCCTGGGCGGGCGGACGGATCGCGTCCTCGACGACCGCATGCAGAATGCCGCCCAACGAGTCGCGGCGGAACGGCGATTCACCGCTCAGCGCCGCGCACAACAGCACCCCCAGCGACCAAAGGTCCGACTCGGGACCCGCGGTGACGCCCTGCATCCGCTCCGGAGCGGTGTACTCGGGCGATCCGACGAACGACCCCGACTCGGTGATCGTCGTCGACCCGGCGAACTGCGCGATACCGAAGTCGGTGAGGACGACCCGGCCGGTCGACTCCTCGAGCAGTACGTTGGCGGGCTTCAGATCCCGGTGCAGCACACCGAGCCCGTGCGCCGCGCGCAGCGCGCCCAGCAGCGCCAGCCCGATGCGCGCCGCCTCGGCGACGTCGACCGGACCGCGCCGCGTGATCCGTTCGGCGAGCGAGCCGCCGTCGACCAATTCCATGACGATGTACGGGAGTCCCTCGTGCACCACCACGTCATGGACGACGACCACATGCGGATGCTTGACCCGGGCGACGGCACGGGCCTCGCGCAGCGGCGCGGCCGTGGAGGTGTACGGGGACGCGGAACGGCGCCCCTCGTCCTCCGGATGCAGCTCCTTGACGGCAACCCGACGCCCGAGCAGCTCGTCGTCCGCGCGCCACACGGTGCCCATGCCCCCGCGTCCCAGCCGGTCGAGGAGCCGGTAGCGGCCCGCGATCAGCCGCGTTCCCTCGGACACGCAACTCCCCCTTGATCAGCCTGGGTACATCATGCCGGAGGCCGCCAGCCCCGCAGCATGGTGTCGAACTGCTCGCGGGTTGTCGCCCAGTCGTCGGCCGGTCCCGACATGTAGAGGGCGTACTCAGTGCCGTCGTCCGTGTAGTACATCTGGTCGATGGCCCGCCGCGGCCCCGGGAAGGTCTTCTTCTCGGTCCAGGTGAACTCCCACTGTGCGGAGTTCGTCTGGTCACGGAAGGTGTTGGGGCTGAGCTTCAGTCTCTTGTACTTGGGCAGCCGCTTCTCCAGCCCCTTCTCCATGTCCAGCATGTGCATGTACGGATTCTCGAAGTCGGGCGACGTGTTGCTGCTGATCCGGATGCGATGGCGGCCGTTGTCGGGTGTGTAGTCGATCTGGTCGCCGTCCGTCTGGCGCGTCCAGCCGTGCGGTACCCACAGGCTGAAGCCCTCCGGGTCCTTTACCCGCCGCCAGCCGGTCGGCACGCTCGACGCGGTGCCCGGCGACGCGGTCGACTGCGTGCCGGTGCGCTCCCCGCCGCCGTTGCCGCCGTTGCCGCCGCCCGCGTATTTCATGGCCGCCAGTCCCGCGCCGCCGCCGACGACGGCCGCGAGGACGACGACGATCGCCGCTCTGCGCAGGCGGCCGCCGCGCCGGGGCTCAGCCGCGGAAGCCGTGGTGGCGTGCCCCGGGTGCGGGAGAACGGGGGCGGGAGCGGCGGGCGTCGGGGAAGGCAGCTGTGTGGTCACAGGCCGGGTGTGCTGCTCAGTGGTCTGCTGGGGCGGTATGTGTTTCCTCGTGGCGGCCGACGAGCCGCCTGTCATCGCCTCCAGCAGCAACTGCTCGGCCTCGGCGGCCGACGGCCGGGCTGCCGGGTCCTTGCGCAGCAGCGCCATGATGACCGGTGCCAGGGGTCCCGCCTGGTCGGGATGGCGCGGCTCCTCGTCAACCACGGCCTGCATCGTGGACAACGGCGACGAGCGCCGGAACGGCGACTCCCCCTCGACCGCCGTGTACAGCGTCGCGCCCAGCGACCAGAGGTCGGACGCGGGCCCGGGATCGGAGCCGCGGACCCGCTCGGGGGCCAAGTAGTCGATGGACCCGACGATTTCCCCGGTTCTGGTGATCGTCGAGTCGCCCTCGATGGCGGCGATGCCGAAGTCGGTGATCAGCACCCGGCCGTCGCGGTTGAGCAGTACGTTCGCGGGCTTGACGTCCCGGTGCAGCACACCGGCCGCGTGCGCAGCGCCCAGCGCGCGCAGGACGTGCAGCCCGATCCGGGCGGCCTCCTGCGCGGGTATTCGCCCGGACTCCTTGGCCGCGTCGGCGAGGGAGGGCCCGTCGACGTACTGCATGACGATCCAGGGGCGGGCGTCGTGTTCCAGCACATCGTGCACGGTGACGACACCGGGGTGGCTGATCCGGGCGGCGGCCCGGGCCTCTTTCTGGGTGCGGGCGTGCAGGACGACCCGGTCGGCTTCGGAGACATACCGCCCGGCCGTCAACTCCTTGACCGCAACGACCCTGTGCAGCAGTTCGTCGTGTGCGCGCCAGACCTTGCCCATGCCGCCGCTGCCGATGGTCTCGCTCAGGCGGTAACGCCCAGCGAGCAGTAGACCCGCGCCCGTGCTTTGAGAGTGTTCCACGTCCCCCGCCCAGTTCCTTGGGATCACAGGTTACGGAGGGGAATACGGCCACGGAACCTCGGAAGCCTCAAGTGACCGCACTGTGATGATTGTGACTCTGCGCAACCGGAGCCAAAACGCCCACTAACGGATTTCCGGCGGGGGCTTGGGCGAGCCCCCGGCGAGTGCCCGGCGGCTTTCGGGCGGGTCTCCGGCGGTTCTCGGATGGGTCTTGGGCGGGTCTTGGGCGGGTCTAACGGGTGGCGCGGTAAGCGGTCGTGGCTTCCTCGAAGACCTCCGTCACCTTGTCGCGCTGGTCCTCGGGGCCGATCACCTGGACGACGTGGTAGCTGCCGCCGACGATCAGGGCGAGGTTACGTACGTACACCTCACGGCCGTTGCTGTCCTGCCAGGTGAACTGGCCCTCGGCCATGACCTGCTGCCCCACCTCGATACGGCGCAGTCCGCTCGCCCCGGCCCAGGAGGACTCCCGCCACGGCTGGAGCTCCCGCTCCTTGTCGCGCTGATAGGCCAGCGGGTCGTTGCCGTTCGCCTTCACGGTGTCGCGGCCGGGAACCACGATCAGTGTGAAGTCACCGTCGATATAACGGACTTGGCCGACGTCATTGATGGGGCGACGCTGCCAGGTCTTGTTGACGGCTGTCTGGAAACCCTCCGGGTCCTTACGCAGCGTATAGCCGGACGGCAGGCTTCCGGCCGGCGCGGAGGTCTGGGGCTGTTGGGCTCCGGGGCTGGTGGTGGGGGTCGTTGGCGGGGTGTCCGGGGCCGTACGGTCCGGGCCCGGACCCGCCGCCGACGGACGCCCGCCGCCCTTGCCCTGGGGCTGGTTCTGCTGCTGTGGCTCGGCCTTCGGCATAAACAGGACGGCGTACGCGATGGCGGCGACCAGAAGGAGCAGTATCAGCAGCAGGAAGGTACGGCCGAGCGCACGCGGCCCGCGCCGCTCCCGGTTGCCCCGGGCCTTCTTGTGGCGGTGGCGGCCGTGCACCACTTCGGCCGAGCCCGCGCGGCGTTTGCGCACGAGCTCGCCCCTGCGGCGTACGACCGGCAGCCGGGTCCCGTCCACCGGGCTGGACGGGACCGGCACGACGTCCATCCCGGCCTCGGGCTCGGGCGCGGACCGTACGAGCGAACGCAGCCAGCCGCGCAGCTCCTCGAAGTCCGGGCGCTCCGTGGGGTCCTGGCGCAGCAGGGACTCGACTACCGGGCGCAGCGGCCCGCACTCCTCGGCGAACGCGGGCGGCTCCGCGCACACGAGCTGGACCAGCTCAACCGCGCTCTCCTCGGGGTAGGGGGCGTGGCCCTGCACCGCCCGGTAGAGGAGCGCGCCCAGAGCCCAGAGATCGGTGGCGGGGCCGACGGGGGCCGCCAACTGCCAGTTCTCGTGGACGGGTCCGGCCTGCTCTGGGGCCCACCGCTCGGTGACGGCCCCGACGACGGCGATACGCGCGTGCCGGGCACGCTCGGCGGCGAGCGGCGTTGCGGGGCCGCGGTAGGCGGGGGTGCTGCCGCTCGCGACGATCTCGTCCCACCGCCCGGTGGGCACGGGGGCCCCGGCCACGACGGGCTGCCTCTGGGCGTCGGCCCGCAGTGCTTCCCGTCCGGCACCGCCCTGGTCCCAGCTCGTGGTGTTG
This sequence comes from Streptomyces sp. NPDC019443, assembly GCF_044389785.1. Lineage (NCBI taxonomy): Bacteria > Bacillati > Actinomycetota > Actinomycetes > Kitasatosporales > Streptomycetaceae > Streptomyces > Streptomyces sp. NPDC019443. Next base: position 120,373 of record NZ_JBIRYJ010000013.1, on the reverse strand, counting down.
CTGGTGGTGGTGTTGCTGGTGGCGGGGGTGGTGCGGGCGCTGGGGAGCGCGGGCCGGGAGGCGTACGGGTCTCCGGCGGGGCGGTCGCGGGCGGCGCGGGGCTTACCGTCCGGGCCCACCTGGCGAGCGCCGTACGGCAGTTCAGGGGTGGGCCGATCGCCGGCGGGCCCTCCACCGGCCGGGAGGGGGCGTGGGCCGTCGTGTCCCGGGAAGGGCCCGTCGTGCCAGGTCCCCGCCAGCCGGGCGCGGCCGGGGCCGCGCGGCCCGCCGCCCGGGTGCCAGCCGCCCTCGATCTCGTCCTCGTCGTCGATCTCGTCGTCGTCGGTGTCGTCCACATTGAGGACCGGGCCCAACTCGCCCGGCCGACTGGCCCACCAGTCCGGGTCGAAGCCCTGCACCGGACGGTCCCCCATGTCGCCGGAGCCGTCGCCATGGCGCTGGTCCTCGCTGACGCGGGCCGCGGCCCGGGCACCCGCGCGGTACGCCGCGATCGCGCCCGCCCTGGCGGCCCGGACGTCCGGCACGCCGGTCGTCGCTCCACCGGTTCCGGCGCCGGGCAGCGCGGCCGGGGCGGCGGGGGCGGCCGGCGCGGCGGGCAGTACGGGTTCCCCCGACACGTCGTCGTACTCCGGCGGCTCTTCCGAGTACTCGTCCGAGTGCTCGTCCGGCGGGCCCGGCACCGGGGCGTACCCGCACAGCGCCTCCTCCGCCGCACCCGATGCCAGCCCGGTCAGGACCACGCGCCCGTCGTCGCAGACGAGCACCGTACGGACGGTGATGTTCCGGTGGGTCCAGCCATGCGCGTGCAGCACACGCAGCGCGGTGAGCACGTCGGAGGCGACCTCCGCCGCCCGGTAGGGACTGAGCGGTTTCTCCGCGAGCAGCGCCGCCAGCGGCCGTGCCGCGACACGTTCGCTCACTATCCAGAGCGAACCGCCTTCCGCGAAGACGTCGAAGACCTGGTCCAGGCGCGGGTGGTCGGGGATCTGCGCGGCCGCCTGCGCGGCCTCGATGGCCCGCCGCACCGCCGGGTCCGTGGGCCTGCGCGTCGTACGCCCCTGGGTCCGCCGCGGTACCGCCGCCCCGGCCAGGCCGTCCGCTTCGACGACCTCCGCGTCCACCACCTCCGGCAACGGCACCTGCCGCACCAGGACTTCCTGCCCGCTATAAGTGTCGAACGCGCGGGTCTCGACCAGTTCGTACTCGTCGGAGGGCGGCAGCGGCAGGCGGTAGCGGTCGGCGAGCACCCTTCCCGCATAGTCGTCCACGACGCCTCCCCACGAGCGTGCCGTCCCCGGGCCGGTCCGTCCCGGAGGTGTCGCAGCCGGTGCCGCAGCAGACCGTCAATTCCGGTCATTTGACGGCCCCTTACGGCCTCATACGACCCCTTGCAGCTGCCTACCGTCCGCGAGCTCTCACGATACGTGGCCTTACTCAGTCCTTGGGCTTGAATGTGGCGAACGCCGTCTTGCGCAACGTCTCACACTCCGTGCTCTCCCACTCGCTCGCCTTGCACGTGATCATGATCGAGTAGCCGCGCCGGGCGTCCACCTTGAAGCCCCTGTTGAGGACCCGTACCCGCTGGCCGCCCTGATTGCGCTCGAACTGCCAGTCCGCGACCGTCGGATAGCCGTTGTAGGCGACCTTCCCGATCCCCAGGTGCTTGTAGCCGTTACTGCTGGCGCGGGTCGCGGCCACCGCGGCGCTCCAGGCGGCGGCCGCGTCGTCCTTGGGGCTGCCGTTGAAGTCGACCTGAACGCGCGGGAATCCGCCGTTCCGGCTGAAGATCCCGCCGGAGTTCTGGCCGGCGATGCCGGTCAGCTTGAAGCCCTTGGGCATCGCCATCGTGAAGTGGAACTGGTCGTTGGAGACCAGGACATACCCGGCCGGCACTCCGTCCCCGCCCGCGGGCTTGTCCGCCTTGGGCGCGCCGGACGGCTTCCCGCCGCCCGGACTCCCGCCACTCCCGCCGCCGTTGTCGCCGTTCCCGGTGTCCTTGCCCTTGTCCGGGGTGGCGTCCGTGCCCTTGCCGTTCCCGCTTCCGCCGTTCGCAGCGCCGGCCGAAGCGGTCTTGTCGTCCTTGGACTTGCCCTGGCCGCCCGTGTCGTCGTCACCCAGGGTCAGATAGAGCACCGTGGTCAGCACTGCGAGCGCGGCGACAACCGCGATGATCACCAGGGTGCGGCGGGGCACCACATCGGTGAGCGGCGCCCGCACCGGCACGGGTCGCGCGGCGGGCGTCTGCGACGCGGGCCGAGGCGTCGGTTCCGGCTTCGCGGCCGCCGCGGCATTCCGTACGGAGCGCAGCGCGGCCCGCACCCGGTCGGCGGCCGGATCCTTCGGCTGCCTCGTCTGCGGTGGCACCGGCGGAATCGGCGGCAGCGGTATGGCACGCGTCGCATCCGGCGCCGGCTCGGGCTCGACGGGCGGCTCCGGAACCTCGGGCGCGTAGAGCACGTTGGTGAGCAACGCCCTCGCGCCCGCGTCGTCCAGCCGCTGATCGGGGTCCTTGACGAGCAGGCCGTAGATGACCTCCTCCAGGGGGCCCGCGTTCTTCGGCGGGTCGAGCGGCTCGGTCATCACGGCGGTCAGCGTCGCGATGGCGGAGCCCTTGTCGTACGGCGGACTGCCCTCGACGCTCGCGTACAACAGCCCGCCCAGCGACCACAGGTCCGCGGCAGGACCGGGCTTGTGACCGCGGGCGCGCTCCGGCGAGATGTACGAAGGGGCGCCGACGAGCATGCCGGTCGAGGTGATCGACGGGTCGCCCTCGACCTGCGCGATGCCGAAGTCCGTGAGCACGACGCGCCCGTCCTCGGCGATCAGCACGTTGGACGGCTTCACATCGCGGTGCAGGATGCCCTCGCGGTGGGCGGAGCGCAGCACGTCGAGGATCGCGAGCCCGACCTCGGCGGCCCGCCTCGGCGTCAGCGTCCCGTCCTCGCGCACGGCTTCGGCGAGCGACTTGCCCTCGACGAGTTCCATGACGATCCACGGGCGGTCGTCCTCGTCGACGACGTCGTAGACGGTGACCGCGCTGGTGTTGCGGATCCGGGCGATCGCCTTGGCCTCGCGCAGGGTACGCGTGATGAGCCGGCGCTTCTCGTCCTCGTCGATGCTGTTGGGGAAGCGGAGCTCCTTCACCGCGACCGTACGGCCGAGGGTCTCGTCGACGGCGCGCCAGACGGTGCCCATGCCTCCGCGACCGAGCACGCCTCCGAGCCGGTACCGCCCTGCGAGCAGCCGCCCCTCGGTCTCCCGGCCGGAACTCCGACCGGCCGCACCCGCCTGGACGGCACTCTGCCCGGCGCCTGCCCCGGACGTGCCGCCCGGCGCTGATCCACTGTCAGCGGCCTGCGCGGCCGCCCGCCCGGCACCGGAAGCGTCGCCCCGCCCCGAACCGCTGTCAGCCGACTGGGCGGGCACCTCCTCGTCCCGCGTCCCGGAGCCGCTCTTCTCTGAGCGCTGTTCGGACTTCCGCTCACGCTCGTGCACGGCACCCGCGGCGGACGCCCTCACGGACACCTGTCCCGCAGCCTCGCCCGACTTCTCGGCCCCAGCACCGGCCGTAGCTCCGGCTTCGGACCGGACACCGGACCCACGCTCGGGTTCGACTCCGGAACCGGCCTCGGTCTCGACGTCGGCAACCTTTTCGGCCCCGGCCCCCGAACCAGAATCCGCGCCTCGCCCAGCACCGTCCGCGGACTGCTTACCGGCCCCGGCCCCCAACTCCTGCGACGTGGACTCCTTGGGCTCCTCGGCCGTGTCCCGCTGGGGCTCCCGCGACTGCTCCGCCTCCGACATGCGTCCCCTCTGCGATCCCTGATCTTCGCCCGCGCCTGCCGCTTCCCGCGCGATGCGGTAACCCACCCTGGCAGAGCCTCCATTGTCTCTTACTCCGGGACCGGCGTCTCTCCCGGGTCCGCCGTCCGCAAGACGGGCCCGGGAGGTTGGGACCACCCACAATGCCACTACACGGCGTAAAGCTCACCGCCTTGCTGGTCGCAGCCCTGCCCCGGCCGCCACCGGGATCAGCGCCAACGGACGGATAGCCACCGGTTTTCGGACCGGTCGCGGGGACCAGGACCAGCCCGGCACGGGGTTCGGACCGGCGCCAGGACCAGACCGGCGCCGGGGGATCGGGATCAGAGCGGCGCCCGGGATCAGCGGCGCCCGGGATCAGAGCGGCACGATGTCCGGCGCCCCCAGCCGCGCCGCGTCCGCCGTCAGGTCGTCAGGCTGCCGTTGCGACTCGCGCTCCGCCTCCACCCGCTTCTCGTAGTGCTCCACCTCCTTCTCGATCTGCTCCTTCTCCCAGCCGAGCACCGGCGCCATCAACTCCGCACACTCCCGCGCACTGCGCGTCCCGCGGTCGAACGTCTCGATCGAGATCCGGGTCCGCCGCGTCAGTACGTCGTCGAGGTGTCGCGCCCCTTCGTGCGACGCCGCGTACACGATCTCGGCCCGCAGATAGTCCTCCGCACCCCCGAGCGGCTCGCCGAGCTTCGGGTCGTCGGCGATCAGAGCCAGCACCTCCTCGGCCAGCGAGCCGTACCGGTTCAACAGGTGCTCCACGCGCACCACATGAAGCCCCGTCCGTGCCGCGATCCTCGCCCGCGCGTTCCACAGCGCGCCGTACCCCTCGGCGCCGACCAGTGGCACGTTCTCCGTGACGCAGGCCGCGACTCGCTGGTCGAGCCCGTGCACCGCCTCGTCCACCGCGTCCTTCGCCATCACCCGGTACGTCGTGTACTTGCCGCCGGCCACGACCACGAGGCCCGGCACAGGATGCGCCACCGTGTGCTCGCGCGACAGTTTGCTGGTCGCGTCCGACTCCCCGGCGAGCAGCGGCCGCAGCCCCGCATACACCCCCTCGACGTCGTCCCGTGTCAGCGGGACGGCCAGCACGGAGTTGACGTGCTCAAGCAGATAGTCGATGTCCGCGCTGGACGCCGCCGGATGGGCCTTGTCCAGGTCCCAGTCGGTGTCGGTCGTCCCCACGATCCAGTGCCGTCCCCAGGGGATGACGAACAGCACCGACTTCTCGGTCCGCAGGATCAGCCCGGTTGCCGAGTGGATCCGGTCCTTGGGCACCACCAGGTGGATGCCCTTGGAGGCACGCACATGGAACTGCCCGCGCTCCCCGATCAGCGCCTGGGTGTCGTCCGTCCACACCCCGGTCGCGTTGACAATCTGCTTGGCCCGGACTTCGTACTCCCCGCCGGCCTCCACATCCTGAACCCGCGCGCCGACGACCCGCTCGCCCTCCCGCAGGAAGCCGATCACCCTGGCCCGGCTGGCGACCTGGGCGCCGTAGCTCGCGGCCGTCCGCACCAGCGTGGCCACATAGCGCGCGTCGTCCATCTGCGCGTCGTAGTACTGCAACGCTCCGACCAGCGAGTCCCTCTTCAGACAGGGCGCGACCTGCAACGCGTGCCGCCGCGACAGATGCCGGTGGACGGGCAGTCCTCGCCCGTGCCCCGACGACACCGACATCGCGTCGTAGAGCGCGACGCCCGATCCGGCGTAGAGCCGCTCCCAGCCCTTGTGCTGGAGCGGATACAGAAACGGCACCGGTTTCACCAGATGGGGCGCCAGCCGCTCCAGCAGCAGCCCGCGCTCCTTCAGCGCTTCCCGTACGAGCGCGAAGTCCAGCATTTCCAGATAGCGCAGCCCGCCGTGGATGAGCTTGCTCGATCTGCTCGATGTGCCCGACGCCCAGTCACGGGCCTCGACCAGACCGGTGGAGAGCCCTCGCGTCACGGCGTCCAGCGCGGTCCCGGCTCCGACCACGCCCGCGCCCACCACCAGCACGTCCAGTTCACGCTCGGCCATCCCGGCGAGCGCCTCGGCACGCTTTTCGGGTCCCAGTGTCGCTGTCCTCACTGCTGCCTCCCGTCGCCCCCGTGTGTCCCCTGCGGTCGGGCTCACAACGTCGATTCTGTCCGCAGTCGCCGACTTCAGCCACCGCCTGTGGATAACACTCGGACAGCCACAGGCTCGCAATGCGGCATATCAGTCATATTTACGCCTAGTCTGACATTGCGCCTGCTCGTTCTGCCCACAGGGCTTGCGCTTTCTGCCCCCTCCGGCTAAGGGAAGGACGGCCTACGCCATGCCCGCAGATCTCGCCGTCATCGGACTCGGTCATCTCGGCCTGCCCCTCGCCCAGGCCGCCGTAACCGTCGGCATCGAGACCATCGGCTACGACACGGACCCCCGCCATCTCACGGAACCGGCGGCGGGGCGCACCCCCGCCGACATCCGCCGCATGCTCTCCGGAGGCTTCAGGACCGTCACCGACCCGGCCGAGCTGGGCCGCGTGCGCACCGCCGCCATCTGCGCCCCCACCCCCCTCGGCGCGGACGGCAACCTCGACCTCACGGCACTCGCCGAGGCCGCCCGCGCGCTCGCCGCCCGGCTGCGCCCGCACACCACCGTGCTGCTCGAATCCGCCGTCCAGCCCGGCACCACGGAAACCTTCCTCCGCCCGATCCTCGAAGAAGGCTCCGGGCTGCGGGCGGGCCGCGACTTCCATCTCGCGTACTCCCCCAGCCGCGTCGACCCGGGCAGCCGCACCCACGGCTACGCCAACACCCCCAAAGTCATCGGCGGTCTCACCCCTGCCTGCACCGAATCGGCCGCCGCCTTCTACGGCCGCCTCACCGACAAGGTGGTCCGCGCGCGCGGACCGCGTGAGGCCGAGACCGTCAAGGTCCTCGAGACGAACTTCCGCCACGTCAACATCGCCCTGGTCAACGAGATGGCAGTGCTCTGCCACGACCTGGGCGTCGACCTCTGGGACGTCATCCGCTGCGCCGAGACCAAGCCCTTCGGCTTCCAGGCCTTCCGCCCCGGCCCCGGCGTCGGCGGCCACGGCGTCCCCCTGAACCCCAACGGCCTCCCGCACACCGGACGCACCCCCGGCCACCCGCTGCGGATCGTCGGCCTCGCCCAGGAGATCAACACCCGGATGCCGCAGTACGTCATCCAGCGCTGCGCCACGCTCCTCAACGAACACGGCAAATCGGCCCGCGGCGCGCGCGTGCTGCTCCTCGGCATCACCTACAAGCCGGACCTCCCCGACCTGGAGAGCTCCCCCGCCACCGAGATCGCCCGCCGCCTGATGGACCTGGGCTCCGCCGTCAGCTACCACGACCCGTACGTCCCGGACTGGCGCGTGCGCGAACTGCCCGTCCCCCGTGCGGACTCCCTCTACGAGGCCGCCGCCAGCGCGGATCTGACGGTGCTGCTCCAGCATCACCGCACGTACGACCTCCAGGGACTGGCGGTCAAGGCCCAACTCCTGCTCGACACAAGGGGAGCCAGCCCGGCCGGCGCGGCACACCGCCTGTGATCGAGTACAGCAGCCCGAATAACCCGCTGCGGCACTGTCGGTCCTGACTGCTAGTCTCCGGGATCTCCGCTCGCACGGTCGTGCGATGCATTCGTCCCTGGGGGAAATTCCACATGAGCCAGCCTGTCCCACCGCCGACCGGCAACCCGTTCGCCGGCGCCGACACCCAGTACGCCCCGGCACCGCCGCCGGCGCCCGTCCGTAACAACGTGGGGCTCGGCGTCATCGCGGCCATCGTCGCCGCGCTGGTCGCCGCGGGCGCGTACGGCGGCATCGGCGGTGCCATCGAGCGCGAGATCGGCTACGCGGCCCTCGGTGTCGGCTTCCTGGTCGGCTTCGCCGCCGCCAAGGTCGGCGGTCGCAACCCCGTGCTGCCCATCGTCAGCGCGGTGCTCGCGCTGGGCGCCGTCTACCTGGGCCAGCTGGTCGCCATCGCGGTCATCTTCACAAAGCTGGGTGACCTCTCCTTCACGGAGTACTTCTTCGACAACTTCAGCGACCTGACCAAGGTGTGGAAGGAGGCGGCGGACGCCATGTCCTACGTCTTCCTCGCTGTCGGCGCGGCCGCCGCGTTCGCGGGCGCCAAGAAGGCCAACGGCTGATCCACGCGTGATCCAGGCATACGAAGGGGCCCCGCACCACCCGGTGCGGGGCCCCTTTCGTACGCAGCGGCGTCAGCGGCGGTGCTGCGAGTCCGCCACCGTCACCTCGACCCGCTGGAACTCCTTGAGCTCGCTGTAGCCCGTCGTCGCCATCGCCCGGCGCAGCGCGCCGAAGAAGTTCATCGACCCGTCAGGGCTGTGCGAGGGACCGGTGAGGACCTCCTCGGTCGTGCCCACGATGCCCAGGTCCACCAGCTTGCCGCGCGGCACGTCCTCGTGGACCGCCTCCATGCCCCAGTGGTGACCGCGCCCCGGCGCGTCCGTCGCGCGGGCCAGCGGGGAGCCGATCATCACCGCGTCCGCGCCGCACGCGATCGCCTTCGGCAGGTCGCCCGACCAGCCCACACCGCCGTCCGCGATGACGTGAACGTACCGGCCGCCGGACTCGTCCATGTAGTCACGGCGGGCTGCGGCCACATCCGCGACAGCCGTCGCCATCGGCACCTGGATGCCCAGGACGTTGCGCGTGGTGTGCGCGGCCCCGCCGCCGAAGCCGACCAGCACGCCCGCCGCGCCCGTACGCATCAGGTGCAGCGCGGCCGTGTACGTGGCGCAGCCGCCCACGATGACCGGCACATCGAGTTCGTAGATGAACTGCTTCAGGTTCAGCGGCTCCGCGGCGCCCGACACGTGCTCGGCCGAGACGGTGGTGCCGCGGATGACGAAGATGTCGACACCCGCGTCCACGACGGCCTTCGAGAACTGCGCGGTGCGCTGCGGTGAGAGCGCGGCGGCGGTCACCACACCCGAGTCGCGCACCTCCTTGATCCGCTGCCCGATCAGGTCCTCCTTGATCGGAGCCGCGTAGATCTCCTGCAGACGACGGGTCGCGGCGGCCTCGTCGAGACCTGCGATCTCTTCGAGCAGTGGCTGCGGGTCCTCGTACCGGGTCCACAGACCCTCGAGGTTCAGCACGCCCAGACCGCCCATCTCACCGATGCGGATCGCGGTCTGCGGGGAGACCACCGAGTCCATCGGAGCGGCCAGGAAGGGCAGCTCGAAGCGGTAGGCGTCGATCTGCCAGGCGATCGAGACCTCCTTCGGGTCCCGGGTGCGCCGGCTCGGTACGACGGCGATGTCATCGAACGCGTACGCCCGGCGGCCGCGCTTTCCGCGCCCGATCTCGATCTCAGTCACGTTGTGTGGCCTTTCCCTCTACGTCTGCCGTTCCAGTATCCCCGACGCACACGTCAGGGGCGGCCCGGGGAACCGGGACCGCCCCTGACCACGCGTGGACTACTTCCTGCTGTAGTTCGGCGCTTCGACCGTCATCTGGATGTCGTGCGGGTGGCTCTCCTCGAGCCCCGCCGACGTGATCCGTACGAACCGGCCGCGGTCCTGCAGCTCAGGCACCGTCCGGCCGCCGACGTAGAACATCGACTGCCGCAGACCACCGGTCAGTTGGTGCACCACCGCGGAGAGCGGGCCGCGGTAGGGCACCTGGCCCTCGATGCCCTCGGGCACCAGCTTCTCGTCGGAGGCGACACCCTCCTGGAAGTAACGGTCCTTGGAGAAGGAGCGCTGCTCGCCGCGGGACTGCATCGCGCCGAGTGAACCCATGCCGCGGTACGACTTGAACTGCTTGCCGTTGATGAAGAGCAGCTCGCCCGGCGACTCCTCGCAGCCCGCGAGCAGCGAGCCGAGCATCACCGTGTCCGCGCCCGCGACCAGCGCCTTCGCGATGTCGCCGGAGTACTGCAGACCGCCGTCGCCGATCACCGGGACGCCGGCCTCCTTGGCGGCGAGCGAGGCCTCGTAGATCGCCGTGACCTGCGGTACGCCGATGCCGGCGACCACGCGGGTCGTACAGATGGAGCCCGGTCCGACGCCGACCTTGATGCCGTCGACGCCGGCGTCGATCAGCGCCTGCGCGCCGTCGCGCGTGGCGATGTTGCCGCCGATCACGTCGACGCCGGAGGCGTTCGACTTGATCTTGGCGACCATGTCGCCGACCAGCCGGGAGTGGCCGTGCGCGGTGTCGACGACGATGAAGTCGACACCCGCCTCGATCAGCGCCTGGGCCCGCTCGAAGGCGTCGCCCGCGACACCGACGGCCGCGCCGACGAGTAGCCGGCCTTCATTGTCCTTGGCGGCCATCGGGTACTTCTCGGCCTTGACGAAGTCCTTGACCGTGATCAGGCCCTTGAGCACACCGGCCTCGTCGACCAGCGGAAGCTTCTCGATCTTGTGCCGGCGCAGCAGCTCCATGGCGTCCACACCGGAGATCCCGACCTTGCCGGTGACCAGCGGCATCGGGGTCATGACCTCGCGCACCTGGCGGCTGCGGTCCGACTCGAAGGCCATGTCGCGGTTGGTGACGATGCCGAGCAGCTTGCCCCCGCGGTCGGTCACCGGGACACCACTGATGCGGAACTTCGCACACAGCTGGTCGGCCTCGGCGAGCGTCGCGTCCGGGTTCACCGTGATCGGGTCGGTGACCATGCCGGACTCGGAGCGCTTGACCAGATCGACCTGGTTCGCCTGGTCGGCGATGGAGAGATTGCGGTGCAGCACGCCTGCGCCACCCTGCCGGGCCATGGCGATCGCCATCCGGGCCTCGGTCACCTTGTCCATGGCGGCGGACAGCAGCGGGATGTTCACCCGTACGTTCCTCGAGATGTACGAGGCGGTGTCGATCTGGTCGGGCGCCATGTCCGACGAGCCCGGCAGCAGCAGCACATCGTCGTAGGTCAGCCCGAGTGTCGCGAATTTATCGGGCACTCCGTCGACGTTGGTCATGACACCTTCCTCAAATGGCCTTGATCGGTGCGGATGTCCATGCTAACGGGCTTCACACCCGTCTCATTCCACGATCAAGATCACTGGGCAGCTTTGTGTGTTCGTACGTACGCGGCGCGCCGCGCGAATCACTGCTCGGCAAGCGCCCGCAGACGGCTGAGCGCCCGGTGCTGCGCGACCCGTACCGCCCCGGGGGACATGCCCAGCATCTGCCCGGTTTCCTCGGCGGTCAGCCCCACCGCGACCCGCAGCACCAGCAGCTCGCGCTGGTTCTCCGGGAGGTTGGCGAGAAGCTTCTTGGCCCACTCGGCATCCGAGCTGAGCAGCGCGCGCTCCTCGGGACCGAGGGAGTCGTCAGGGCGCTCCGGCATCTCGTCGGACGGCACGGCGGTCGATCCCGGGTGCCGCATGGCGGCCCGCTGCAGATCGGCGACCTTGTGCGAAGCGATGGCGAAGACGAAGGCCTCGAAGGGCCTGCCGGTGTCCTTGTACCGAGGCAGCGCCATCAGCACGGCGACACAGACCTCCTGCGCGAGGTCCTCCACGAAGTGGCGCGCGTCGCCCGGCAGTCGGCTGAGCCGAGTGCGGCAGTAGCGCAGCGCGAGCGGATGGACATGCGCGAGGAGATCGTGCGTAGCCTGCTCGTCGCCATCGACGGCAAGGTGAACGAGCGCACCGATGGCCCCTTGGGCATTCGCAGCCTCGTCCTCGCGCATCGGTCCATGGTGCCTTGACGGCTCAGATTCCGTGGCACCGCGTCCAATGTTGTGCACCGAAGCGTTATGAGTAGGTGCGCCGGAACTCATCTCCTGCGCCCTCCCCTTCCGCTCGACCGACTCGTCCCCGAGGTCCTCCACCCCTCAAGGATGCGGCATCGCGAGAGAAACGGTTGCCCACTGGCTTCCGTCACCCCGCCCACCCGACGGCGGGCGGGGTTCGTCGTACCCCCGCGGCAATGCACTCGCGGAACCTAGCGGACCAGGCCCCAGCGGAATCCGAGCGCCACGGCGTGCGCCCGGTCCGAGGCGCCCAATTTCTTGAAAAGCCGCCTGGCGTGCGTCTTCACCGTGTCCTCGGAGAGGAAGAGCTCACGGCCGATCTCGGCGTTCGACCGTCCGTGGCTCATACCTTCGAGCACCTGGATCTCACGCGCGGTGAGCGTGGGCGCCGCACCCATTTCGGCCGAACGCAGCCGCCGCGGGGCGAGCCGCCAGGTCGGATCGGCGAGCGCCTGGGTGACGGTCGCGCGCAGTTCGGCGCGCGAGGCGTCCTTGTGCAGATAGCCGCGGGCGCCGGCGGCGACCGCCAGCGCGACGCCGTCCAGATCCTCGGCGACGGTGAGCATGATGATCCGGGCGCCGGGGTCCGCGGACAGCAGTCGGCGGACCGTCTCGACGCCGCCCAGACCGGGCATGCGTACATCCATCAGAATCAGGTCCGAGCGGTCGGCGCCCCAGCGGCGGAGGACTTCCTCGCCGTTGGCCGCGGTCGTCACGCGCTCGACGCCGGGCACGGTCGCAACCGCCCGGCGGAGCGCCTCTCGGGCAAGCGGGGAGTCGTCGCAGACGAGGACGGATGTCATGGCCGCCCTCCGCAGCTGATGCGCGTCACCTTGAGCCTCCAGGCTGGGTACGTTTCGTCACCTGTGCGGTTGAACGCTGTCGGACATGTGCCCGAGCGCTTCTTCTTTCAACCGCTTCCGCACTCTCAACGACGGTCACTCGAAAGAGTTACGGGTCGGACAGCCGCCTTCAGCACTCTATGTGAGGGGCCGTGCGCGGAGGAGAGCACTGCAGGTCACGAGTCCTTCACCCGGAAGCTATGCCCCATTTAGCGCCTTTTCTTCCCTTTTTGTGGCGTATGTGGCTAGATTCGCAATGAGTCATATTTACATCTACTAAGACAGTAGATGTACGGTCGGTGAGGTACGTGCGGGTGCCGGATCGGCTCGTACCCCGCTCGTGTTCGACCTGACCTGTATCCACTCAGCACGGTTTCAAGGGGACATGCGCTATGGCAGATTTCTCCCGCCTTCCCGGACCCAACGCCGATTTGTGGGACTGGCAGCTCCTCGCAGCCTGCCGTGGGGTGGACAGCTCTCTCTTCTTCCACCCCGAGGGCGAGCGGGGCGCAGCACGAAGTGCGCGTGAGAACTCGGCGAAAGAGGTCTGTATGAGGTGCCCGGTCCGCGCGGAGTGCGCGGCGCATGCGCTGGCGGTGCGGGAGCCGTACGGCGTGTGGGGCGGACTGACGGAGGACGAGCGCGAGGAGCTGATGGGGCGCGCGCGGCACCGACTGATTCCGGCGTCCAGCGCGGGGGGCCCGGCGCGGAGCTGACCCGCGAGGTTCGAAAGGTTTCGAAGAAACGTTCCTGCACCATCCCCGCCCGCCTCGGACGGGGGTGGTGCGGTTCCTAGCGGCGCGCGGCCAGTGTCAGCTGGTCGAGCGTGGCCGCGACCGCGGGGACCTGGGCCAGGTCCGGGAGCGTGAGCGCCACAATCTCGCGGTGGACGGACGGCTCGACGGTCACGGTGCGCGCACCCTTGGGCCGCACCGACTCCATCGCGAGCTCAGGCAGCACCGCCACGCCAAGACCCGCTCCCACCAGGCCGATCACGGCCGGATAGTCGTCGGTGGCGAAGTCGATGCGGGGCGTGAACCCGGCCTCTTCGCAGACCTCGACCAGCTGGCGTCGGCAGCGGGGGCAGCCCGCGATCCAGGGCTCGTCGGCCAGATCGCCGATGGTCACTGTGCCCGAATCGGCGAGCCGGTGGCCCTCGGGGACCAGCCCGACGAGGCGGTCGGCGAGCAAGGGGCGGACGATCAGGTCGTCCCACTCCGCGGCCGTCGCGCCGTACCGAAAGGCCAGTGCCACATCGCAGTCGCCCTCGCGCAGCATCTCCACCGAGCGCGGCGGCTCGGCCTCGACGAGGGAGACCCGGGTGCCCGGATGCGCCGCGCGCAGGGCAGCGAGAGCAGTCGGCACGAGCGTGGAGCTGCCGCTGGGAAACGACACGAGCCGAACCCGGCCGGCCCGCAGACCGGCGATGGCGGCGATCTCCTCCTCGGCCGCGGTCAGCCCGGCGAGGATGCCCGACGCGTGACGTACAAGTGCTTCGCCCGCCTGGGTCAGGCGCATTTCGCGGCCCGTACGGATCAGCAGCGGGGTGCCCGCGGTGATCTCCAGTGCCTTCATCTGCTGGCTGACGGCGGGCTGGGTGCAGCCCAGCCTGCGCGCGGCGGCCGAGAACGAGCCGGTGGCGGCCACGGCGCGCAGAACTCGGAGATGACGGGCTTCGATCACCCTCCCGAATATAAGGGACCCTTGGGGGGAACCCTAATTATTGGGTGGATCCTTTGAGATCGGGAGGGTTAGCGTGCTGTCCATGAAGCTTCTGACCGTGAATGTGGGCCGGCCCAAGACGACCGTCGAGTACATCGACGCACCAGGCGGCGCGACCGGCATCGACAAAAGGCCGGCCGACGGGGCCGTACGGGTGATGGACCCCGGCCCCAAGGGTGAAGGGGCCAGCGGGGTGGCCGGGGACGCGGTCTGCGATCTGCGCCACCACGGCGGCACCGACCAGGCGGTGTACGCATTCGCCCGCGAGGATCTCGACTTCTGGGAGCGGGAGTTGGGCCGGCCCCTCGCCAATGGCGCGTTCGGGGAGAACCTCACGACGAGCGGGCTCGATGTGAGCGGGGCGAGGATCGGCGAGCGCTGGCGGATCGGCGGCGAGCTGGTGCTGGAGGTGACGAGCGGCCGCGTTCCGTGTCGTACGTTCGCGAGTTGGCTGGGGGAGAAAGGGTGGGTCAAGCGCTTTACGCAGCAGGGCGCGCCCGGCGCGTATCTGCGCGTCATCGAGCCCGGCGAGATCCGCGCGGGCGACGCGATCGAGATCGTGCACCGGCCGGACCACGAGGTGACGGTCGATCTGTCGTTCCGGGCGGACACCACCGAGCGGACGCTGCTGCCTCAAGTGCTCGCGGCGGGCGACGCGCTCCACCCCGAGCAGCTCAAGGACGCCCGGGAGTACGTGGCGAAGTACGGCGCGTAGGGAAAATCCCCTGGAGGGGAAATCCCTTAGACAGTAAGGGATTTGGTTCGGGGACGGCTGGGGGCCGTCCCCGATGTCGCAACGAGCGGCCCACAGGACGCTCGTCGTATGTCTCGGCTGAAGCGCGTTTTCGTCATTCTCACGACGCTCGCCGTCGTCATGGGCCTCGCACTTGGCGGCGGTGCCCTCTACGTCTACTCGAACGCCAGGGTGTCCACGGCCGGGAGGACGGATGAAGCCGGGCGAGAAGACCGTGCTGCGCAGTTTCCCGCACGACAGTTACGGAGGCGGCTGGCAGGGGCGGCTCGCCGGTGGCGACGACAGCTTCGACGTACTGGAGTTGCGTGCGGCCAATGCGCTGCGGCCCTCGCCCGGCATCCCCGGCGAACTGGGCAAGCTGGAGGTCCCCGACGGGTCGGACTCGGTGCGCGGGCGGTTCTTCGGTCTTGTGACCACCGGTATCAACGGCAAAGGCATGAAGATGGACCGGATCGACGAGACGGTCACCCGGAGCACCGCCGAAACCTGGACCGTACGCAATGATCACGGCACCCCGCACAACTTCCATGTGCACGATGTGCAGTTCCGGGTGCTGGAGGTGGACGGCAAGCAGCCGCCGCCGGAGCTGCGCGGCGCGAAGGACACGGTTTTCGTACCGCCGCACAAAACGGTCAAGCTCGCGATGCGCTTCGACGGGCCCGCGGACCCGGACACTCCGTATATGTACCACTGCCATCTGCTGTACCACGAGGACCTGGGGATGATGGGTCAGTTCGTGGTCGTCGAGAAGGGACAGCGTGCGGGCACGGTGCATGCACCGCACTCACACACGGGGCACTAACGTGCCGCCTATGACGACTGCACTGATTACGGGAGCGACCGCGGGGATCGGCGCCGCGTTCGCGCGGCGGCTCGCCGCCGAGGGACACAACCTGGTGCTGGTGGCCCGCGACACCAAGCGGCTGCAGGAGCAGGCCACCGAGCTGCACGACCGGCACGGCATCGAGGCGGAAGTGCTGACCGCCGATCTGTCGCAGGACGACGGGATCGAGGCGGTCGAGAAGCGGCTGTCCGACCCGAAGAGCCCGGTGGACCTGCTGGTCAACAACGCCGGGTTCGGGAACAAGGGGCGCTATCTCGACGTGTCCATGGCCGACGAGCTGACGATGCTGAAGGTGCACTGCGAGGCGGTGCTGCGGCTCACTTCGGCGGCTGCGGAGTCGATGCGCGAACGCGGGCGGGGCGGGGTGGTGAATGTGGCGTCGGTGGCCGCGTTCGTGCCGCGCGGGACGTACGGCGCCTCGAAGGCGTGGGTCGTGCAGTTCACACAGGGAGCGGCCCGCGATCTGGCGGGGTCGGGGGTGCGGCTGATGGCGCTGTGCCCCGGTTTCGTACGCACGGAGTTCCACCAGCGGGCCGGGATGGGGACGGACAACATCCCGGGGTGGATGTGGCTGGACGCGGACAAGCTGGTGTCGGCGGCGCTGGCGGACCTGGCCCGTGGGAAGTCGCTGTCGATCCCGGACCCGCGGTACAAGGCGCTGATGGGTGTGGTGAAGCTGGCACCGCGCAGGCTGCTCGGCGGGATCACGTCCAAGACGGGCCGCAAGTACGGTCCGCAGTAAGGGCACGGGCCTGACCCCGGCAGCGTCAAGCGACCTCAAGCGACATATGAGGAGCTCGAGTTCCACCATGGACCACGCCACTGACAGTCGCCCGGCGGACGGCCCCGGCGAGCGCCCCGCCCAGTCGGCCGCCGGGCGCCCCGAGCTGTTGCTCGCCATGGGCCCGGGCATCGCGGAGCGGCTGTTGGCCGACCGTCACCGAGACCGCCTCAGCGCCCTCGCCCGCACCGACCCGCACCTGATCGCCCACGACCTGGCGGCCCCGGCGCCCCCGGTCGCCGCCGCGCTCGCCACCGCCGAAGTCCTGCTGACCTGCTGGGGCGCGCCCCCGCTCACCGCCGAAGTCCTCGCCGGGGCTCCCCGGCTGCGCGCCGTCGTCCACGCCGCGGGATCCGTCAAGCACCACATCACCGACGCCTGCTGGGCCCGCGGCATCACGGTGTCCTCGGCCGCCGCGGTCAACGCCCTGCCCGTTGCCGAGTACACGCTGGCCGCGATCCTCTTCGCCGGCAAGCACGTCCTGCGCTCGGCCCAGCGCTACGGGCGGCTGCGCACCGACCACGACTTGTGCGAATTCGACGGCGTCGGCAACTACCGCCGGACGGTGGGGATCGTCGGCGCGTCCCGGATCGGCCGCCGCGTGATCGAACTGCTGCGCCCCTTCGACGTACAGGTGCTGTTGTACGACCCGTACGTCACCGACGCCGAAGCGGCGGAACTGGGCGTCGTACGCACCGAGCTGGACGAGCTCTGCCACCTCAGCAGCATCGTCACGGTCCACGCTCCGCAGCTGGCGTCCACTCGCCACATGATCGATGCACGCCGGCTCGCGCTGCTGCCGGACGGCGCGACACTGATCAATACCTCGCGCGGCTCGCTGATCGACGAGAACGCGCTGCTGCCGGAGCTGGTTTCGGGCCGGCTGCACGCCGTACTCGATGTCACCGACCCCGAAGTACCGGCCGCCGACTCTCCGTTGTACTCCCTGCCGAACGTCCTGCTGACCCCGCATATCGCCGGTTCGCTGGGCAATGAGCTCCACCGGATGGCCGACCATGCCCTCGACGAACTGGAGCGCTACACCCTGGGGCTGCCCTTCGCGGACCCGGTCCATCCCGGGGCCCTGAATCACTCGGCCTGAGCCAACTCGCCTCGAACGCTCAAAAGCCCCATATGTCACTAAAATGGATGTACCCCACCCAGTCCGGGAGACACCATGAAATTCGTACAGATAATCGACTGCAAGACCGAGCGGTTCGACGACATGGACCGACTCATGGACCAGTGGGTCGAGCAGACCCAAGGCAAGCGGACCGCAACCCACAGCCTCATCGGCAAGGACCGCGCCGACGGGTCACACTTCGTCGAGATCGTCGAATTTCCGTCGTACGAAGAGGCCATGAAGAACTCCCACCTGCCGGAGACGGACCGGATCTTCCAGGAGATGGTGGCGCTCTGCGACGGGATGCCCACCTTCACGGACCTCGACGTGGTCCGCGACGAACAGTTGAACCAGGCAACCTCTCGCCGGTTCTTCCACGAGATCGCCACCGGGGGCAACCTCGACGCCATCGACGAAGTGTTCGCGGCCGACTACGCCGACCACGACATCATGAAGGAAGAAGACACCACGGTCGGGTCCGACGTCATCCGCGGCGATGTCAGCGCATGGCGCGCGGCCTTCGACTTCACCTTCAGCCTGGACAGGCAGATCTGCGAGGGCGACGACGTAGTGACGCTGTGGACCTGGACCGGCACCCACCAGGGCGAGTTCATGGGGATCGCGCCCACGGGCAAGCAGTGCACCATGACGGGCACCACGATCTTCCGGTTCAAGGACGGCAAGATCCAGGAAGGCTGGTGGCACTTCGACATCCTGCGCCTGATGCGGCAGCTCGGCGCTCAGTAACAGCGCGCCCGGCCGGATGCCGAAGGCCCCCGTTCCCGCCGAGCGGCGGGAACGGGGGCCTTCACACGTCGTGCGACGTCAGTGGCTGTGCCCGTGGCCGTGGCCCGCGTCGGCCTCCTCCTCGGCCGGCTTCTCGACGACCAGGGTCTCGGTCGTGAGCAGCAGCGAGGCGATGGACGCGGCGTTCTCCAGCGCGGAGCGCGTGACCTTGACCGGGTCGATGACGCCGGCCTTCACCAGGTCGCCGTACTCGCCGGTCGCGGCGTTGAAGCCCTGGCCCGCGTCCAGCTCCGCCACCTTGGAGGTGATGACGTAGCCCTCGAGGCCGGCGTTCTCGGCGATCCAGCGCAGCGGCTCGACGACGGCGCGGCGGACGACCGCGACACCGGTGGCCTCGTCGCCCTCCTTGCCGAGGTTGCCCTCGAGCACCTTGGCGGCGTGGACGAGCGCGGAGCCACCACCGGAGACGATGCCCTCCTCGACCGCGGCGCGGGTCGCGGAGATGGCGTCCTCCAGACGGTGCTTCTTCTCCTTCAGCTCCACCTCGGTGGCGGCGCCGACCTTGATCACGCACACGCCGCCGGCCAGCTTCGCGAGGCGCTCCTGGAGCTTCTCGCGGTCCCAGTCGGAGTCCGTGGACTCGATCTCGGCCTTGATCTGGTTGATACGGCCGACGACGTCCTCGTGGTTGCCGCCACCGTCGACGATGACGGTGTCGTCCTTGGAGACGGTCACGCGGCGGGCGGTGCCCAGCACGTCCAGACCGGCCTGGTCGAGCTTGAGGCCGACCTCCTCGGCGATGACGGTGGCACCCGTGAGGGCGGCCATGTCGCCGAGCATCGCCTTGCGGCGGTCGCCGAAGCCGGGGGCCTTGACGGCCACCGCGTTGAAGGTGCCGCGGATCTTGTTCACGACCAGGGTCGACAGGGCCTCGCCCTCGACGTCCTCGGCGATGATCAGCAGCGGCTTGGAGCCACCCGCCTGGATGACCTTCTCCAGCAGCGGCAGCAGGTCCTGGATGGAGGCGATCTTGCCCTGGTGGATCAGGATGTACGGGTCGTCGAGGACGGCCTCCATACGCTCCTGGTCGCTCACCATGTACGGCGACAGGTAGCCCTTGTCGAAGGCCATGCCCTCGGTGAAGTCGAGCTCCAGGCCGAAGGCGTTGGACTCCTCGACAGTGATGACACCGTCCTTGCCGACCTTGTCCATCGCCTCGGCGATGAGCTGGCCGACCTGCTGGTCCTGCGCGGAGAGCGCGGCGACGGCGGCGATGTCGGCCTTGTCCTCGATCGGGCGGGCGGTCGCGAGGAGTTCCTCGGAAACGGCCCTGACCGCGG
Organism: Streptomyces sp. NPDC019443; assembly: GCF_044389785.1. NCBI lineage: Bacteria > Bacillati > Actinomycetota > Actinomycetes > Kitasatosporales > Streptomycetaceae > Streptomyces > Streptomyces sp. NPDC019443. The sequence goes on along the minus strand of NZ_JBIRYJ010000013.1, from coordinate 100,683 downwards.
CGTCGATGCCCTTCTTCAGGGCGGCCGGGGACGCGCCGGCTGCGACGTTGCGCAGGCCCTCGCGGACCAGCGCCTGGGCCAGCACGGTGGCGGTGGTGGTGCCGTCACCCGCGATGTCGTTGGTCTTGGTCGCCACCTCCTTCACCAGCTGGGCGCCGAGGTTCTCGTACGGGTCGTCGAGCTCGACCTCACGGGCGATCGTGACACCGTCGTTGGTGATGGTGGGGGCGCCGAACTTCTTGTCGATGACGACGTTGCGGCCGCGGGGGCCGATCGTCACCTTGACCGTGTCGGCAAGCTTGTTGACGCCGCGCTCGAGGGCGCGACGGGCGTCCTCGTCGAACTTCAGGATCTTCGCCATGGGAGCTTCTCTGTCCTCTCAAACGAACTGCGCCCCTGACCTCCCGGCTACATCAGTGCGGGGGCCAGGGGCGCAGATCAAACAACTTCGGGTGCGGAGTCCTCTGGGGGGCGACCCCCAGACCCCCGACCTACTTCTCGATGATCGCGAGTACGTCGCGAGCCGAGAGGACGAGGTACTCCTCGCCGTTGTACTTGACTTCGGTGCCGCCGTACTTGCTGTACAGCACGACGTCGCCGGTCTTGACGTCGAGCGGCAGACGCTCGCCGTTCTCGAAGCGACCCGGGCCCACAGCGAGGACGACGCCCTCCTGGGGCTTCTCCTTCGCGGTGTCCGGGATGACCAGGCCAGAGGCCGTGGTCTGCTCGGCGTCGAGCGGCTGGACCACAATGCGGTCCTCGAGCGGCTTGATGGCAACCTTGGAGCTGGCGGTCGTCACGATCCGACCTCCCCCTTCGGAGATCTCACGGGGCTAACTGTCTGAGGTGGCGACCAGGTGGATCCGTCGTCGCGGGTGCCGGACCTGCCCGTCGCTGTGTTGGCACTCTCCAGTGGGGAGTGCCAGACCCGAGACTATGACTGCGATTAGCACTCGGTCAAGCGGAGTGCCAATCAACGGCGCGCGCCGCGCTGATCCCGGTACGGAGAACGTCGCCCCCGGCCCATTGGTTCCGCAGGCCCGCGCCCCCGCGGCACGAGGGCTCAGACGTAGTCCTCCAGGCGCGCCACGGCGTATCCCTGCTCCTCGATACGGCGCAGCAGCCGTGCCGCGGTCCGGGCATCCGCCCTCACGATCTCACCGGGCCGCAACCGTTCGCCTTCCGCGTACTCCCGCCCCAGGACCACCGCGCGGACCCCGCAGTCAGCCGCCGCCCGCAGCGTGTCCTCGTTGTACGCGCCGCGTGGCGGGCGGAAGAGGCGGACCTCATGGTGTCCGCAGATCTCGGCGCGCTGTCCCTCGTACGAGAGCGTGCGCAGATCCGGATGCCGGGCCGTGCGGAACACGCTGACCGGCAACTTCAGCTCGCCCGCCATCCGTACGAACCGCGGATCGCGCGCCGCGCGCTCGTCGAAGGTGAGGAAGACGACCTTGTCGCGGGTGGGCACCCGGTCGACCACGGGCGGCGCCGAGAGCCGGCGTGCGGGCGGCTTCGGCGCGGCGGCCAGCGGCCGGGCCAGCCCCCACCGCCGGTGGGCGGCCCCCGGCGCGCCCGCGCCCGGCGTGACCTGCTTCGCGGCCTTGCGCCCGAGCCGCTCGATCGGGTCCACCGACTGTGCGCACCCCGCGGCGAGAAGCGCACCGGCCGCCAGCAGTCCGGCCAGCAGCCGGTGCGCCTGCGTCATACGTAGTCCTCCAGCTTTGCCACGGCGTAGCCCCTGTCGGTGACCGTCTTCATGACCCGCCGGATCATGTCGGGCATGGTGCCCTCCCAGTCCTCGCTGCCGCGGAAGTGGGTGAGGATGATGTCGCCGGGGTGCAGATCCTGGTCCCACTCCCGCCACTCCATGTGATCGGGAAACGCCTCGGCGGCCCACAGGGGCACGGCTTTCACCCCGCACGACTGGGCGGCGCGCAGGGTGTTCTTGTTGTAGTTGCCGTAAGGCGGGCGGAAGAGCGAGGGCCGTTTGCCGTACCGCTTCTCGAGCTTGGCCTGCTGGTCGCAGATCTCGTGCTCCTGCTCGTCGTACGAAAGGCCGGGCATATAGCGGTGGTTGAGGGTGTGGTTGTGCAGCGAGACGCCGCGGTCCTGCATCTGCTCGAAGTAGCCGTAGTTGTCGTTGATCACGTAGTCGCTGAGGAAGGCGCTGTACGGGATCTGGAGCTCGCTCATCATCTGGAGCAGGGCGGGGTCCTTCTCCGCACCGTCGTCGATCGTCAGGAAGACGATCTTCTCCTTGACCGGCACGGTCGTGAAGACGGGTGGCAAGGACTCGCCGTCCTCGACCTCGAAGCCCTTGCGGGTGGTGATCTCCGGTTTGGTGGCGGGGGGCTGGGGCGCGGCGAGCGGGATGTTGGCCAGGCCCCACTTCTTGGCGGCGGCGGCCCGTTCGGCCTGGGTGCGCTTGACCTTCTCCACGTACGCGGAGAGCGCACCGGCCGGGCCGGTCCGCTTCGCCTTGCCCCGGGCGGCGTTCGCGCCGGCGGCAGGTTTCGGGGACTCGGCCGCACAGGCGGAGCCGAGGGCGGCGACGAGGAGCACGGCCAGGACTGCACGGCTCCGCCGCGCACGATTTTTCTCATTTTGTCTTACTAGCTGCATGTCGCCGGATCCTGTCAGCACGAATCCGTACGGCCCGGCCGACACCGCCACCGCGGGCACACCATCCCCCGCCTGGCCCACAATGGGCCGGGTGAACGACCTGGATCCCCTCGCCTCCTTCGCCGCACTGCTCACCGATGAGGGGCGGGCGCTGCTGGACTCCCTGGACGCCTACGACCCGGCGCAGGAGCTGGCCACGGCCACCCGGCTGCGCCGCGAGCACCCGACCGCACTGGTGTCGGCGGCGCTGGGGCAGGCGCGGCTGAGGCAGCGGGCGGTCGCGAAGTTCGGCGCCGAGGACGCGCGGCGGATGTTCTTCACGCCGAACGGCGTCGAGCAGGCGACCCGCCGCTCCGTCGCCTCGTACCGCGCCGAGCGCTTCGCGGGACTTGGCGTACGCAGCGTGGCGGACCTGTGCAGCGGGATCGGCGGCGACGCGATCGCACTCGCCCGGGCCGGGATCCAGGTGCTTGCGGTGGACCGGGACCCGCTGACGGCCGAAGTAGCACGTGCGAACGCCGACGCGCTGGGACTGGCGGAGCTGATCGAGGTCCGCTGCGCGGATGTCACGGAGGTCGACACGGCCGGGTACGACGCGGTGTTCGTGGACCCGGCCCGGCGAGGCGGCCGGGGCCGCATTTTCGACCCGGAGGCGTACTCCCCACCCCTGTCCTGGGCGATCGGCGCGGCCCGCACCCGCCCGCACGCCGCGCTCAAGATCGCACCCGGCATCCCGCACGAGGCCGTCCCCGAGGACGCCGAGGCGGAGTGGATCTCGGACGGCGGCGACGTGAAGGAGGCCGTGCTCTGGTTCGGTACGCGGCCGGGCACGGTCGGCGCCACGCTGCTGCCGGGCCCGCGCTCGCTCACCGGCACTGGCCTGCCCGACCCGGCGGTGCGCAAGGTGGGCCGCTTCCTTTACGAGCCCGACGGCGCGGTCATCCGCGCGCATCTGGTCGCCGAGGTCGCCGAGCAACTGGGCGGCGGGCTGATCGACGAGACGATCGCGTACATCACGGCGGACGAGCAGCGGGCGACGCAGTACGCGACGGCGTATGAGATCACCGATGAACTCCCCTTCAGTCTGAAGAGGCTGAAGGCGCTGCTGCGGGAGCGCGGGGTCGGCGTACTGACGGTGAAGAAGCGCGGCTCGGCGGTGGAGCCGGAAGAGCTGCGCCGCAGGGTGAAGCCGCAGGGGCCGAACGCGGCGACGGTGTTTCTGACGAGGGTGGCGGGGGCGCCGACGATGCTGATCGGGCGGCCTGCGTAAGCCGAGGTACCGCGCGCTGCGGCGGATGCGGCAGGCCGGGAGTCGGGCAGCCGTGGCACGCGAGCTCTTCGAGGGCACCGCCCCGGCCACGCCGCGCAGCGGCATTCACGCCCTGCGACGACCGTCCCTCGCCCGCTACGTGCCTGACCTTGGACATTCCGGGCGATGAAGTCCGGTCCCTGCACTGACAGCACCGGAGTCAGCGGTGTGCCCTGCCCCGGCTCCCGGCGTGCGCCTGACGCGCCCCAGCCGGCGAGCCCGCGGCGCTCAGCAGCCGCACCGCCCACCGGTAGTGGCTCACCGCCTTCGCGACACCGATCAGGCCCGTCAGCCAGAGGATGAACCCCAGCCCCATCATCAGAGCGACCTCTGCATACGTCTCCCGCCCGGGCTTCGCCGTCGCCGGAATCGCGAAGCACATCCACAGCCCCAGCGCGCCCAGCAGAAACGACGGAATGAACCAGAACAGGCTCTGCGCCGGCGACCGCAGGTGGGCGTCGCGCAGGGGGTCACGCTCCAACGACGACCACTGGCCGAGCCGTTCACGCACCAGCTTGTCGCGACGGATGCCGAACCCGATCACGACCCCGGTCGGGATCACGCACGCGGCACCGGTACATGCGAAGATCCCGCCGAAGAGGTAGCTGAGCGGGTCGATGCTCTCCTCGAACGCCGCCAGCGCGGCACCGATCAGGCTCCACCCCACCGCGAAGCCCGCCACGGTCAGCCACAGCAGCAGCAGTCGTGGCACCCCGATGCTCAGCCGGATCAACTCGCCCATCGCCCGCGCCCGGTCGGCGAGCAAAGCCTCACGGTCGGGCCAGGCCCGCATCTCGACTGGCGGCGGAGGCGGCGGCAACGTACGGCTGGGCATGCGGTTCCTTCTCGGGCGCGGCGGACCGGGGACGCCCCGACCGTACCGGAGGGATGATCGGCCGCGGTCAGCCGCGCTCCTCCGCCCGCGCCAGCAGCAACTCCCTCTCCCGTGCGTTACGGGTCAGGGACGCCGCCCGTTCGAACTCCGCCCGCGCTTCGGCCCGTCGGCCCAGCCGCGCCAGCAGATCCCCGCGCACGCTCGGCAGCAAGTGGTACTCCTTCAGCGCGGGCTCCTCCGCCAGCGCGTCCACCAACTCCAGGCCCGCCGCCGGGCCTTCGGCCATCGAGACCGCGACCGCGCGGTTCAACTCCACGACGGGGGACGGGGTGAGGGCCGCGAGTTGCCCGTACAGGGCGGCGATCGCGGACCAGTCCGTCTCCTCATAGCGCAACGCTTTGGCGTGGCAGGCGGCGATCGCGGCCTGGAGTGCGTACGGCCCGGGGGCCCCGGCCGCCACCGCGTTCGCGCGGCCGAGCGCGGTGAATCCGCGGCGGATCAGCAGTTGGTTCCAGCGGGAGCGGTTCTGGTCGGCGAGCAGCACGGGCTCGCCACCCGGGCCGGTGCGCGCGGCCGTGCGGGATGCCTGGATCTCCAACAGTGCGACCAGGCCGTGAACTTCGGGCTCCTTGGGCATAAGGCCGACCAGCACCCGGGCGAGCCGTAGGGCGTCCTCGCAGAGGGCCGGGCGCTGCCAGTCGTCGCCTGCGGTCGCGGAGTAGCCCTCGTTGAAGACGAGGTAGATGACCTCCAGTACGGAGTCCAGGCGCGCGGCGCGCTCGGAGCCGTACGGCACTTCGAAGGGGACGCCCGCCTTGGCGAGGGCGCGTTTGGCGCGGACGATGCGCTGGGCGACGGTCGGCTCCGTGGCCAGGAAGGCGCGGGCGATCTCCTCGGTCGTCAGACCGCCGAGCAGGCGCAGTGTGAGCGCGATCCGCGCCTCGGTGGAGAGCACCGGATGGCAGGCGGTGAAGATCAGTCGCAGCAGGTCGTCATCGATGTCCTCGGCGTCGGCCGGCTCGGGCGGCGGCACGTCCTCCAGGGTTCGCCCGACCTCCGCCAGCTTGCGGGCGTAGGTCTCCTTGCGGCGTACGAGATCGATCGCGCGGTGCTTGGCGGTGGCCATGAGCCAAGCGCCCGGCTTGTCCGGGACACCCGACTCCGGCCACTGCTCCAGCGCGGCGACCAGAGCGTCCTGCGCGATCTCCTCGGCGATGCCCACGTCCCGAACGATGCGGGTGACGCCGGCGATGATCCGCGCGGACTCGATCCTGAATACCGCTTCGACCGTTTCCATCGCGCTTGCTGCCGTCACAGCCACCCATCAGAGCAGCCGCACGGAGACGGGGCAAGCGCGGCCTGATCAACCCTCGGCGATCTCGCGGACCTCGGCGGTGACGGTCCAGAAATCCTCGTGGATCTGCAGGAAGCGCTTGGTCCACTCCAGGGCCTCGGCCTTGTCCTTGCACTGCATGATGGCGTAGCCGCCGATGACTTCCTTGCTCTCGGTGAAGGGCCCGTCCGTGTAGCTCAGCTTCCCGCCGGACCAGGTGACCCGGGTGCCCTCGGAGGTCGGGGTGAGCCCGGCGGTGTCCAGCATGACCCCGGCCTTGGTGACCTCCTCGAGCAGCGCGCCCATGCGCTCCATGAGCTCGGGGCTTGGGCCCTCGGCGGGGGTGTTCTGCTCGTCGATACGGATCAACGACAGGTAGCGCGGCATGGGGACTCCTCGGGTCTTGAGGGCGGGGCCGTTCCCCGCCTCTCACCCATGCGTCGAACGGGAGACGGCCGGATCGACATCCGTCGGCAGATTCTTCGGAGAATTCTTCTCAGAGATTGCCGGAGCGGCCACCGGACGGCTCAGGACGGCTCAGGACGGCAGGGTCTCCAGCGACTCGAAGCGCCAGCGGTGCACCGCCCGTGTGATCAACTCGGCGTCCGGCTCCGGGATTTCGGGCAGCTCCGCGCCCACGTCGGTGCCCTCCCACCAGGTGATCACCAGCACCCGGTCCCCAGGCGCCCGGAACGTCTCGCGGCGCACCGGCTCACGCGCCAGCTCCTGGGCCCGCGCCCATTCGAGCAGCTCCGCGCCCCGCCCCTGCACGGCCCGGGCCTCCCACATCAGCGCGACCGTCATGAGTAGAGGTTGTCCTTGCTGGTCTCGTGCACATGATCGTGGTCGTGGGCGTGTCCCGGGACATGCGGATCCGTCACCGGAAGCGACGAGTCCGCGGACAGCTCCCAGTCGGAGGCGGGCCGGTTGCGCACCACCATCTCCGCCCCCAGCGCCGCCACCATCGCGCCGTTGTCCGTGCACAGCCCCGGCCGCGGCACCCGCAGCCGGATCCCCGCCCGCTCGCAGCGCTCCTGGGCCAGCGCCCGCAGCCGCGAGTTGGCGGCAACGCCGCCGCCGATCATCAGGTGGTCGACGCCCTGGTCCTGGCAGGCGCGCACCGCCTTGCGGGTCAGCACATCGACGACCGCCTCCTGGAACGACGCCGCCACATCCCGTACGGGCACCTCCTCGCCCGCCGCCCGCTTGGCCTCGATCCAGCGGGCCACCGAGGTCTTGAGCCCCGAGAAGGAGAAGTCGTACACCGGGTCGCGCGAGCCGGTGAGGCCGCGCGGGAACGCGATCGCCGCCGGGTCGCCCTCCTTCGCCAGCCGGTCGATCACCGGACCGCCCGGGAAGCCCAGGTCAAGGACCCGCGCGATCTTGTCGAAGGCCTCGCCCGCCGCGTCGTCGATCGTCGCGCCCATCGGCCGTACGTCAGATGTGATGTCGGGCGCGAGCAGCAGGGACGAGTGGCCACCGCTCACCAGCAGCGCCATCGTCGGCTCGGGCAGCGGTCCGTGCTCCAGCTGGTCGACGCAGATGTGCGAGGCCAGATGGTTCACCCCGTACAGCGGCTTGCCCAGTGCGTACGCGTACGCCTTCGCCGCCGAGACCCCGACCAGCAGCGCCCCCGCGAGGCCCGGCCCCGCCGTCACCGCGATGCCGTCCAGGTCGCTCGCCGAGACGCCCGCGTCCTTCAGGGCGCGCTCGATGGTCGGAACCATCGCCTCCAGATGCGCGCGTGACGCGATCTCGGGCACCACGCCGCCAAACCGGGCGTGCGTGTCCACGCTGGACGCGACGGCGTCCGCGAGCAGGGTCGTACCGCGGACGACGCCGACGCCGGTCTCGTCGCAGGAGGTCTCGATGCCCAGTACGAGCGGTTCGTCAGCCATCAGTTAAGTCTCTGTTCCTTGTACGTGGAGCCGCATGACGAGGGCGTCGACATTGCCCGGCTGGTAGTAGCCGCGGCGGAATCCGATGGGCTCGAAGCCGAAGCGCTCGTACAGCCTCTGGGCCCTGGTGTTGTCCACGCGCACTTCGAGGAGCACCTCGTCGCACTCGAAGGCGGTGGCGTGCTGCAGCAGTTCGGTCAGGAGCCGGGAGCCGAGTCCCGTGCCCCACTGGTCGCGGGCGACGGCGATCGTCTGTACGTCTCCGAGGCCGCCGGCCGCCGCGAGGCCCGCGTATCCGACGATCTTCCCTTCCGCCTCGGCCACCACATAGCGGCGGGTGGCCCGCGGGCCGCGCGCATGGGCGAGCTCGGACCAGAACATCCCGGCCGACCAGGCGTCCTCCGGGAACAGCGCGTGCTCGAGCGCAAGCACATGCTCCAGGTCCCACCAGCGCATCTCACGCAGCACGGCGGTGGGTCGGTCGGTGGGTGGGTCGGTCACTTCGGCGTGACCACCTTGTAGTTCTTCGGCACCTGGGCGTCCGGCCGGCGCAGATACAGCGGCAGCGGCGGCAGGAAGTCATCCCCGGCGGCCAGCTTCTCGGCGGCCAGCGCTGCCAGCGCACCGGCCGAGACATACTCGGGCCCGCGGGCGTCCGGGAACGTCTCGGGGTAGAGCAGCGCACCGGCGCCGACCGCGGGCAGACCCGCGACGTGCTCGGCGATGTCGGCGGGCCGGTCGACGGCGGGCTCGCTCATGCGACCGCGGGCGGATTCGTACCGCGCCCAGTAAACCTCTTTGCGGCGCGCGTCCGTCGCCACCACGAACGGCTCCTCCAGACCGGAGGCGTACGCCAGCCCGTCCAGCGTGCACAGCCCGTACACCGGAACGCCCAGCGCCGAGCCGAAGGTCGAGGCCGTGACCAGTCCGACGCGCAGCCCGGTGTACGGACCGGGGCCGACGCCGGCCACCACGGCGGTGACGGCGTCGAGCTTCACCCCGGCCTCGGCCAGGACGCGGTCGACGGCGGGCAGCAGCAGTTCCCCGTGCCGGCGGGCGTCGACGCGGCTGGACTCGGCGACGACGGAATTGCCGTCGTGGAGGGCGGCGGTGACGGCGGGCGTGGCGGTATCAACGGCGAGCAAGAGCACGCAAACAGCCTACGGCTCCGGCGCCCGGGCACGGTGCCGCGTCCAGGGAAGCGGCTGCTGCTACCGTCACCACGGATACGTACTTTCGAAAGGTGGGCACGGTGGCACGGAGCAGCTCGGGACTCGTGGCCGGGCTCACGGCGGCCGCTCTGGCCGTCGTCGGATTCCTCGCCTACCAGGCGTCGGCGAGCGCCCCCGACCAGCTCGGCAAGCCCAAGACCCCGGTGCCGTCCGCGCATGCCTCCGGCAGCCCCAAGCACAAGTCCAAGAACCCGCTCGAGCTGCCCGCGAAGTCGGGCGTCGGCGTGCGCGTCGTGTACTCGCTGTTCGAGCGGCGCGTGTGGCTGGTGGGCGAGAACGGGAAGCTGACGCGGACCTTCGAGGTCATGCCGTCGACGGTCAGCCCGCCGCCCGGTGTGTACGCGGTGACCTCGCGGTCCGGCACCGTCCCCGGGTCGGACGGGGTGCCGATCGAGCATGTGGTGCGGTTCGCGAGCGTCGACGATGTTGCGATCGGCTTCAGCGCGGCTGTGAACGGGTCGATGGCAAGCCCGGACCCGGACAAGAAGACCGGCGGCGTACGGATGAAGCGGGCGGACGGCGACGCCATGTGGGAGTTCGCGTCGATCGGCTCGAAGGTCGTCGTCGTCCCCTAGCCCGTGGCTCGTAGCTCGTAGCTCGTAGCCAGTAGCTCGTACGGACTACGCGGCGTCGCGCCGAGTTTCACGCTCCTCGGGGAGCCGTTCCTCACGGGGCGGAGTGGAGACCGCGCTGGCCGCCGCGCACGACGCCAGAAGATCGCGCATCGACAGGGCCGACGGCGTCAGTGCCTGCGGCCGCACCGGCTGCTGCCGTGACTGGGATTCGCGCTCGGATGCCGACATGGACGCCTCCTGGGGCTCCGGGGGCAGTCGTGGTTAGGCAGACCTAACCTGCTCGATACCATGTGACCACGCCCGGCACGGCCTGCGCAACACTTTGCCGACGTCTTGTCGGAACGTACACACTGACGGCATACAACGGCATGCATACGCCGGTGGAGTCATGCATACGCCGGTGCAGTACGGCTCAGGCCCCCAGGGCGGCCAGGTCGACCATTGCCCATCGCGCGCCGAAGCCCGTCAGGGTGACCTCGCGTCGGTCGTCGTCCGTGTCGCCGACCTTCCGGTGGATCAGCACCTGCAGCCGGTCGTCCGAGAGGTCCTCGACCTTGCCGACGCCCCACTCCACGACCACCACCGATTCCGGCAGCGAGACATCGAGATCGAGGTCCTCCATCTCGTCGAGGCCGCCGCCCAGCCGGTACGCGTCCACATGCACCAGGGCAGGGCCGCCGGTCAGCGAGGGGTGGACGCGGGCGATGACGAAGGTCGGGGAGGTGACGGCGCCGCGGACTCCGAGGCCCTCGCCCAGGCCGCGGGTCAGCGTCGTCTTTCCCGCGCCGAGCTCGCCGGTGAGCATCACCAGGTCGCCGGCGCGCAGCAGCTTCGCGAGCCGGCGACCCAACTCCTGCATCTGCTCGGGGGACTCGACGGGGAGACGGGCGGCGCTGGTGGGGCGGGGGGCGCTGGTGGAGTTGGTGGCGCTCTCAGCCGCCGGGCTGTGCGGTGCTTCCATACGGGCCAACGTTAGCCGGTGCCGGTACCGCGCCGACCCGGGCCAGCAGGTCGGCCAGCCGGTCCGTGACCACCTCCGGGTGCTCCAGCATCACCAGATGCCCGCCGTCCGGCACGATCACCAGCTCCGAGTCCGGCAGCAGGTCCGCGATCGCCTCGCTGTGCGAGCTCGGCGTCACCAGATCCTTGTCACCCGCCAGGACGAGCACCGGCACCTCGCGGAAGATCTCGAGCGACTCGGCCTTGTCGTGCTCCACGAACGCCGGGTAGAACTCCGCGACCACATCGATCGGCGTGCCCTCGATCATCCGCTCCGCGAACCGGGCCACCGCCGGGTCCACGTCCCTGGACGAGAACGAGTACCGCTTGATAAGGCCTGCGAAGAGGTCGGCGGTGGCGCGGCGGCCCCGCTCGACCAGTTCGGCCTGCGAGCCGAGCGCCTTGAGCACGCCCGGGAGCACCCGGCGCACCGCGTTCACGCCCGCGACCGGCAGTCCGTAGTTGACCTCGCCGAGCTTGCCGGCGGAGGTGCCGATGAAGGCGACTCCGGAAACCCGCTCCCGTACCAGCTCGGGGAAATGGTCGGCGAGCGCCATCACCGTCATCCCGCCCATGGAGTGCCCGACCAGCACCAGCGGGCCCTCGGGCGCGGCCGCGTCGATCACCGCCTTGAGGTCGCGGCCCAGCTGGTCGATGGCGACCGGCACGCCGTCCTCGCCGGACTGGGCCGCTCCCCTGGCCGACCGGCCGTGGCTGCGCTGGTCCCAGTACACGGTGCGCACCAGGCCGCGCAGAGCCGCGCGCTGGAAGTGCCAGGAGTCCTGGCTCAGGCAGTAGCCATGGCTGAAGACGACGGTGACCGGGGCGGGCGCCTTGCGGCCGAAGAGCCTGCGGCGGCGCGGGGCGCCCGCTTCCGGGTCCACCTCGTCGGCCTCGTAGTAGAGCTCGGTGCCGTCGTCGGCGATCGCCTTGCCCGGCAGGCCGCGCAGCGAGCCGTACGGCCCCGACGCGTCCAGCGCGAGCCGCGCCTTCTTGCGCATGCCTCGGCCGACCGTGAGGCGTTCGAGCGCGACGCCCGCCGCCGCGCCGGCGGCGATCACGCCTATCGCGGCGCCTGCGATGCCCGCCCGGCGCCAGTTGCCCGTCGTGGCAGCCGTCGCCGCGGCGGCCACTACGGGCCCCGTGCTGGTCTCGCTCACCGTGCCGCTCCTACTCGTCGGGGTCCTCGTTCAGGAAGACGCGCGGAACTCTCGTTCCGATGCGGGTGACGATCTCGTACGCGATGGTGTCCGCCGCCTGCGCCCAGTCCTCGGCGCTCGGCTCGCCCCGGTCGCCCGGTCCGAACAGCAGCGCTTCGGTGCCTTCCGGGATCTTCTTCCCGCCAAGATCGACTACGAACTGGTCCATGGCTACCCGGCCGGCCACCCGTCGCCACTCGCCGCCGACCAGGACCGGCCCACGGCCGGAGGCATGGCGCGGGATGCCGTCCGCGTAGCCGAGGGGGATGAGGCCGAGCGTCGTCTCGTCCGTGGTGACGTAGTGATGGCCATAGCTGACGCCGTGGCCCGCCGGGACCTGCTTGACCAGCGCCACGGAGGCGACGAGCGTCATCACGGGCCGCAGCCCGAAGTCCGCGGGCGTGCCGAGCTCGGGGCTGGGCGAGACGCCGTACATCGCGATGCCCGTCCGTACGAGATCGAAGTGCGTCTCCGGGAGGGTCAGCGTCGCCGGGGAGTTCGCGATGTGCCGGACCTCGGGCTCGATTCCCGCCTTCTCGGCGTACGCCACCATCTGGCGGAACACGTCCATCTGGGCGGCGATGGAGGGGTGCCCGGGCTCGTCGGCGCAGGCGAAGTGCGACCAGAGCCCGGTGACCTCTACGGTGCCCTCGGCCTCGGCGGCGAGTGCGGCGGCGACGAGCTCGGGCCAGTCGGCGGGCTGACAGCCGTTGCGCCCGAGCCCGGTATCGGCCTTGAGCTGGATCCGCGCCGGTCGCCCGGCCTCGCGGGCGGCGGCGGTGACCTCCCTGAGAGCCCACAGGCCGCTCACGGCCATGTCGAGATCGGCCTCGATGCCTTCCCGCCAGGGCCCGCCCGGCGTCCACAGCCAACACATGACCCTGCTCCGGATGCCGGCCGCGCGCAGGGCCAGGGCCTCATGCGGCGTGGCGGTCCCGAGCCAGGTCGCCCCGGCCGCGAGCGCGGCCTTGGCGCAGGGCACCATGCCGTGTCCGTACGCGTCCGACTTCACCACGGCCATGAGGGCAGCACGGGGAGCGCGGGCACGCAGCGCACGCACATTGGCGCGCAGGGCCGCGAGGTCGATCTCGGCGCGGGCTCTCAGGGGCAGTGTCTGGCTCATCGGGCCCAGTGTCTCAGAGGGGTACGACAGCGGTCGTACAACCGGTGCGGAGTTCAACAAGTCTGCACCTGTGCGGTTGATCACGGTTTCGGGGAACGGAGGGCGGTTTCGCCGAGGTCGCGGCCGCTCCGCCCGTCATTCCTGCACCGTCAGCCCGTCTCCTGCACGTCGCGCCACGCCGACCGCAGCGCCCGCGCCACCTCGTACGCCGTGATCGGCGCGCCCTCCGTGATCGCGTGGCGGGCCGCCAGGCCGTGCAGATACGCCGCCGCCGAGCCCGCGTCGCGCGCGTCGAGGCCCGCCGAGAGCAGCGCGCCCGTCAGGCCCGACAGGACGTCGCCGCTGCCGGCCGTCGCCAGCCAGGGCGAGCCCATGGGGTTCACCCGGACCGGGGAACGGCCGCCGTCCGGGTCAGCGACCAGTGTCGTCGAGCCCTTGAGCAGCACCGTCGCTCCAAAGCGCGAGGCCAGTTCCCGCACGGACGCGAGCCGCGCGGACTCCACCTCCTCGCGCGGAACGCCCAGCAGCGCGGCCGCCTCCCCCGCGTGCGGGGTCAACAGCGTGGGCGCGCCTCGGTCCCGCAGGGCCGACGCGTCGAGCGGCCGCAGGCCGTCAGCGTCGACCAGGACCGGCACGTCGGAGTCCAGTACGTCCTGTACGACATCCAGACCGTCGCCGAGCCCCGGGCCGACGACCCACGCCTGCACCCGGCCCGCCTTCGACGGGGGTCCGCTGTGGACCAGGGCCTCCGGGAACCGGGCGATCACGGCCTCTGCCGCGGGCCCGACGTACCGCACAGCCCCCGCGCCGCCGCGCAGCGCGCCCGCGACCGCGAGCACCGCCGCGCCCGGGTAGCGCGCGGACCCGGCGACGACGCCCACGACACCCCGCCGGTACTTGTCGCTCTCCGCGGCCGGCACCGGCAACAGCCGAGCCACATCCGCGTGTTGGAGCGCCTCGAGGTCCGGCACGGACGGCAGATGCGGCTCCAGGCCGATGCCGACGAGCCGCACCGTCCCCGCGTACTCCTTCGCCGGGTCGATCAGCAGCCCCGGCTTGTACGTACCGAAGGTCACCGTCGCATCCGCGCGCAGCGCCTCGCCCCGCACCTCCCCGGTGTCCGCCTCCACCCCGCTCGGCAGATCCACCGCGACGACGACCGCGTTGGACCCGCGCGCGGCGCGCGCCACCGGCAGGGCGTCAGGACGCAGCCCGCCGTGCCCGCCGATCCCGGTGATGCCGTCCAGCACCAGGTCCGCCGCGGCCAGCACCTCGAAGGGGTCGTCCGCGACCCGACCACCCGCGCCGCGCAGGGCAGCGAGGCCGCCCTCATGGATGCGCGCCCCCAGCGGGACCGCCGACACCCCGGCTCCCCGCCGCGCCAGCCGCGCCCCCGCGTACAGCGTGTCGCCGCCGTTGTCCCCGCTTCCGACGAGCAGCACCACCCGCGCGCCGTACACCCGGCCCAGCAGATCCGCACAGGCCGCGGCGAGCCCGGCAGCGGCCCGTTGCATGAGGGCGCCCTGTGGCAGGCTCGCCATCAGTTCGGTCTCGGCGGCCCGTACGGTCTCCACGCTGTAAGCGGTACGCATAAGGTCAACCCTCCGCGATCACCACCGCCGACGCCACCCCCGCGTCGTGACTGAGCGACACATGCCAGGACCGCACACCGAGCTCGGCCGCCCGCGCCGCCACCGTCCCGTGAACCCGCAGCCGCGGCTGCCCGCTGTCCTCGACGTACACCTCGGCGTCGGTCCAGTACAGCCCGCCGGGCGCGCCGAGCGCCTTGGCGACCGCCTCCTTGGCGGCGAACCGCGCCGCCAACGAGGCGTATCCCCGCTGCTCACCGCTGGGCAGCAGTAACTCCCGCTCCAGGAACAGCCGTCCGGCCATGTTTGGCGTGCGCCGCATCGTCGCGGCGAACCGGTCGATCTCGGCGACGTCGATCCCCACCCCGATGATCATTCGACGGTGACAGACTTCGCGAGGTTCCGCGGCTGGTCGACCTCATTGCCGCGCGCCGTCGCCAGCTCGCACGCGAAGACCTGCAACGGCACGGTCGACACCAGCGGTTGCAGCAGCGTCGGCGTGGCCGGGATCCGGATCAGGTGATCCGCGTACGGCACGACCGTGTCGTCCCCCTCCTCCGCGATCACGATCGTCCGCGCCCCGCGCGCCCTGATCTCCTGGATATTGGAGACGATCTTGTCGTGCAGCACCGAACGCCCACGCGGTGACGGCACCACTACCACCACCGGCAGATCCTCCTCGATCAGCGCAATGGGCCCGTGCTTGAGCTCGCCCGCCGCGAAGCCCTCCGCGTGCATGTACGCCAGTTCCTTGAGCTTCAGCGCGCCCTCCAGTGCCACCGGATAGCCCACATGCCGCCCCAGGAACAGCACCGTGTTCTTGCCGGCGAGCGAGCGCGCCAGTTCCCGTACCGGCTCCATCGTCTCCAGGACCCGCTCGACCGCTCCCGAGATCTGCGCCAAGTCCCGGATGACGGCCTGGATTTCGTCGCCCCATTTGGTGCCGCGCACCTGCCCCAGATACAGCGCCACCAGATAACAGGCCACCAGCTGCGTCAGAAACGCCTTGGTCGACGCGACCGCGACCTCGGGACCCGCGTGCGTGTACAGCACAGCGTCGGACTCGCGTGGAATCGTCGAGCCGTTCGTATTGCAGATGGCCAGCACCTTCGCGCCCTGCTCGCGCGCGTGCCGCAGAGCCATCAGGGTGTCCATGGTCTCGCCGGACTGGGAGATCGCGATCACCAGCGTCCGCTGGTCGAGGATCGGGTCCCGGTAGCGGAACTCGCTCGCCAGCTCCACCTCGCACGGGATGCGGGTCCAGTGCTCGATGGCGTACTTGGCGATCAGTCCGGCGTGGAAGGCGGTGCCGCACGCGACGATGACGACCTTGTCGGCCTCCCGCAGCACGGACACCGGGATCCGGATCTCGTCGAGCGTCAGCGACCCGCCGGCGTCGATCCGCCCGAGCAACGTATCGGCGACAGCCTTGGGCTGCTCGGCGATCTCCTTGAGCATGAAGTAGTCATAGCCCCCCTTTTCGGCCGCGGAAGCATCCCAGTCCACGTGGTACGTCCGCACCTGAGCGGGCGCACCGTCGAAGTCGGTGACCGTCACGCCGTCCCGGCGGAGCTCCACCACCTGATCCTGCCCCAGCTCGATCGCGGATCGCGTGTGGGCGATGAACGCGGCCACGTCCGACGCGAGGAAGGCCTCACCTTCCCCAACGCCCACCACCAGCGGGGAGTTCCGCCGCGCACCGACCACCACATCCGGCTCGTCCGCGTGCACGGCGACCAGCGTGAAGGCGCCCTGGAGCTGCAGGCACACCTGCCGCATCGACTCGGCCAGGCCCCCGCACGACGAGAAGGACTCCGCAAGCAGATGCGCCACGACCTCGGTGTCGGTCTCCGACGCCAGTTCGTGCCCGCGTGTCTCCAACTCGGCCCGCAGCGCCGCGAAGTTCTCGATGATCCCGTTGTGTACGACGGCGACGCGCCCCGCGTTGTCCAGATGGGGATGGGCGTTGGCGTCGGTCGGCCCGCCGTGCGTGGCCCACCGGGTGTGCCCGATGCCGGTGGACCCGGTCGGCAGCGGCCGGTCCACCAACTCCTTCTCCAGGTTGACGAGCTTGCCCGCCTTCTTCGCCGCGGCCAGCCCGCCGTCGGCGAGTACCGCCACACCGGCCGAGTCGTAGCCCCGGTACTCGAGCCGTTTGAGGCCCGCGACGACCACATCAAGCGCCGACTGTCCGCCGACGTAACCCACGATTCCGCACATGTCCGCAGCCTACGACCCCCGTCAGGCCTTCGCCCGGTACGCCCGCATCGCCAGCGGGTAGAACACCGCGGCTATCCCGGCGGCCCACAGCAGCGACCACAGCACCGGCTCGGCCACCTCGCCGCCCAGCAGCAGACCTCGGTACGCGTCCGACAGATGAGTGACCGGATTGACGTCGCTCCACGCCTGGAGCCAGCCCGGCATCGTGTCGACGCGGACGAACGCGCTGCTGGTGAAGGTGATCGGGAAGATCAGTGTGAAGGCGAACGCCTGCACCTTCTCCGCGTCGCCCGCCAGCATCCCGATGAGCACCGCGCTCCACGACACCGCCGCCGCGAAGACGACCAACAGCAGCGCGCCCAGCAGGAATCCGTCGAGGCCGCCGGTGATCCTGAACCCCAGCGCCAGGCCGAGCCCGATCATCAGCAGCATCGCCCACACATGCTTGGCGAGGTCCGCCGTGATCCGTCCGACGAGCGGCGCGGACCGGGCTATCGGCAGACTGCGCAGCCGGTCGAAGACTCCCTTGGTCAGGTCGGTGTTGAGCGCCATCGCCGTGTACATCGTCATGAACAGCGTGTTCTGGACGATGATCCCGGGCAGCGCGTACTTCAGATACTCCTGGGGCGAGCCGGCCATCTGCCCGCCGAGCACATAGGTAAAGAGGAACACGAACATGATCGGAGTGATGCTGTAGTCCACCAGCTCCAGCGGGTTGTGCTTGACCGCAACCAGACTCCGCCAGGCCATCGTGAGTGTCTGCTGGAGCGCCGCCAGCGGCCGCACCCGGCCCGACTTGGTCAGCGGGGCAGTGATCGTCGTCGCGGTCATGCCGAGCTCACCGCCTTCGCCAGCTCGCTCTCGTCCGGCCCTGCGTCGTCGGCGTCGTCGGGTCGCTCGGGCTCCGCCCGGTGTCCGGTCAGGGCCAGGAACACCTCGTCCAGCGAGGAGCGCCGCAACGTCAGCTCACCCACCGCGATTCCCTCGCGGTCGAGCCGCCGGACGACCGCGGGCATCAACTCGGGGTCCTTCACCGGAGCGGTGATCAGTTCGCCCTCTATCTGGGTCTGCGGGCCCGCCGCCTCGGCCACCAGCAGATGCGCCCTTGCCAGGTCCACCGCTCGCACCGGCCTTACCTGCAGCACCTGTCCGCCCACCTGGGACTTCAACTGGTCGGGGGTGCCTTCGGCGATGACCCTGCCCTTGTCGATCACCACGATGTCGTCGGCGAGCTGGTCCGCCTCGTTCAGATACTGGGTGGTCAGCAGCGCCGTCACCCCGTCGGCGACCAGGCCGCGCAGCATGTCCCACAGCTCGCCTCTGCTGTGCGGATCGAGACCGGTGGTCGGCTCGTCGAGGAAGAGAATCCTGGGCCGGCCGACCAGGCTGGCCGCCAGGTCGAGGCGCCGCCGCATCCCACCCGAGAAAGTCTTCACCGCGCGCCCGGCCGCATCACTGAGCTGAAAGCGGTCCAGCAACTCGGCGGCCCGCGCCCTCGCCTCGTACCTCGGCAGGCCGAGCAGCCGACCGATGAGCAGCAGATTCTCGGTGCCGGTCAGATTCTCGTCCACCGCGGCGTACTGCCCGGTCAGGCCGACGAGCGAGCGCACCACGCCGGCCTCCTTCACCACGTCATGACCGGCCACGAACGCTCTGCCGCTGTCGGGCCGGAGCAGTGTGGCGAAGATCCGCACCGCCGTCGTCTTCCCCGCCCCGTTGGGCCCGAGCAGCCCGAGGACCGTGCCGGTACGGGCCGCCAGATCCACTCCGGCCAGCGCCCGGGTCTCCTTGAACCGCTTGGCCAGGCCCTCCGCCTGGATCGCGTACGTCATGGGATTCCCCTCGGGGTCGGCGGGGGCCGGGTCGGCGCCCACTCCTTCCACAACTGTGACGTACGCCACTGACATTCCACCCTCGTCGTCTGCGCCAGGCGCCCCGCGCGCGTGACCGATCCCACCCGCCACGGCGCCCATGAAACCGCGACAATGACCGTGTGATCTCTTCGCCGCCACGAAGCGCCCACCGCCGGGCCGAGCACGCGTCGACGCCGTACGTCGACCTGACCCGTGCGGAGTGGAGCGCCCTGCGCGAGAAAACTCCGCTCCCCCTCACCGCCGAGGAGGTCGAGCGGCTGCGCGGTCTCGGTGACGTCATCGACCTGGACGAGGTGCGGGACGTCTACCTCCCGCTGTCCCGCCTGCTCAATCTGTACGTACAGGCCACCGCCGGTCTGCGCGGCGCGCTCAACACCTTCCTGGGCGAAGCCGGCAATGGCCACGGCGAGCAGCGCGGCACCCCCTTCGTCATAGGAGTCGCCGGCTCGGTCGCGGTCGGCAAGTCCACCGTCGCCCGTCTGCTCCAGGCTCTGCTGGCCCGCTGGCCCGAGCACCCGCGTGTCGAGCTGGTCACCACCGACGGCTTCCTGCTGCCCATGAAGGAGCTCCAGGACCGCGGCCTGACGTCGCGCAAGGGGTTCCCCGAGTCGTACGACCGGCGCGCCCTGACCCGTTTCGTCGCCGACATCAAGGCGGGCAAGGACGAGGTCACCGCCCCGGTCTACTCCCACCTGATCTACGACATCGTGCCGGGCGAGCGCCTCACCGTCCGCCGCCCCGACATCCTGATCGTCGAGGGCCTCAACGTCCTCCAGCCGGCCCTGCCCGGCAAGGACGGCCGCACGCGAGTCGGCCTCGCCGACTACTTCGACTTCAGTGTGTACGTCGACGCCCGCCCCGAGGACATCGAGACCTGGTACCTCAACCGCTTCCGCAAGCTGCGCGAGACGGCGTTCCAGAACCCGTTCTCGTACTTCCGGAAGTACACGCAGGTCTCCGAGGAGGAGGCGCTGGACTACGCCCGTACGATGTGGCGCACCATCAACAAACCCAATCTGCTGGAGAACGTGGCTCCGACGCGCGGCCGTGCCACGCTGGTGCTGCGCAAGGGCCCGGACCACAAGGTCCAGCGCCTGTCCCTGCGCAAGCTCTGACGCGTGCTCCGACGCAACTCCGGCGCCAACTCCGAGGAGCCGCCTGCGTGCTGCACCTTCGCCTGATCACCCCGGCCGACCGCACCACCGAAGTGGTCCGGCTGATCGAGAAGACCGTCGGCACGACACACCTCGCCGTCGTGCCCGGCGCCGCCCGCAATCCCCCGGGCGACCTGGTGATGTGCGATGCCGCGCGCGAGGCCGGCGACGAACTGATCGGCGGCCTGCGCGCGCTCGGCATCGACGAGTTCGGCTCGATCGCCGTCGAGAACATCGATCTGTCGCTGTCCAGGCGTGCCGACAAGGCGGAGGAAGAGGCTCCGGGCGAGGGCGTGGACGCGGTCCTGTGGGAGCACCTGACGGACGCGACGCACGAGGAGTCGACACTCTCGGTCACCTACATCGCGTTCCTGACGCTGGCGACGATGATCGCGGCGTGCGGCGTGGTGCTCGACAACGCGATCCTGATCGTGGGCGCGATGGCGGTGGGCCCGGAGTTCGGCCCGCTGGCGGGCCTCTGCACGGCGCTGGTGCAGCGCGCCCCGCGCCTGGCGTGGCGCTCGTTCCTGGCGCTGATCGTGGGCTTCGCAGCGGCGATGCTCGCGACGGTGGTCTTCAGCTACTTCATGGACTGGGTGGACCTCTTCGAGCCGGAGATGCTGGCGGCGGAACGTCCCAACACCAACTTCATCTACCGCCCTGACTGGTTCTCGTTCGTGGTCGCGGTCCTGGCGGGCGCTGCCGGCATGCTCTCGCTGACCTCGGCGAAGTCGGGTGCGCTGGTGGGCGTTGCGATCTCGGTCACCACCGTCCCGGCGGCGGCGAACGCGGCGGTGGCTTTCAGCTTCCAGGAGTACAAGCAGGCGTGGGGCTCGACGGAGCAACTGCTGCTCAATCTGCTGGGCATTGTGCTGGCGGGCACGCTGACGCTGCTCGCCCAGAAGTTCCTCTGGGCGAAGCAGCGGGAGCGTACGGCGGCCAAGTCGCTGCACTGATACGCGGTCTACGCGCGATACGCGATACGCCGCCCGTCCCCTCCACGGGGCCGGGCGGCGTATCACTTTGCGTGATCAGGTCAGCCGAGCGCGGACTTCACCGCGTCAGCCAGTCGTCCGGCCACCGAGCGGGCCTGCTCGATGTCGGCGGCCTCCACCATTACCCGTACGAGCGGCTCAGTACCCGACGGGCGCAGCAGTACGCGACCGGTGGCGCCCAGTTCGCGCTCCGCCTCGGAGACGGCGCCCGCCAGCTCCGCCGAGGTGTTGACCCGCGACTTGTCCACGTCCGGCACATTGATGAGCACCTGCGGCAACCGGTCCATGACCCCCGCCAGGTCGGCCAGCGAGCGGCCCGTAACGGCGACGCGCGCCGCCAGCATCAGGCCGGTGAGCGTGCCGTCGCCGGTCGTCGCGTGGTCGAGCACGATGACGTGCCCGGACTGCTCGCCGCCCAGCGCGTACCCCTCGGCCTTCATCGACTCAAGCACATACCGGTCGCCGACCGCGGTCTGCACCAGTTGTACGCCCTCGCGCTCCATCGCCAGCTTGAAGCCGAGGTTGGACATGACGGTGGCGACGACGGTGTCCTTGCGCAGCGCCCCGGCCTCGCGCATCGCGAGGGCGAGCACAGCCAGGATCTGGTCCCCGTCGACTTCCTCGCCCGCACCGTCGACGGCCAGGCAGCGGTCGGCGTCGCCGTCGTGCGCGATACCCAAGTCCGCGCCGTGCTCGACGACTGCGGCCTTCAGCAGACCCAAGTGGGTCGACCCGCAGCCGTCGTTGATGTTGAGCCCGTCCGGGTCGGCGCCGATGGTGACGACCTCGGCCCCGGCCCGCGCGAAGGCCTCGGGCGAGACTCGGGAGGCCGCGCCGTGCGCCTCGTCGAGGACGACCTTCAGCCCGTCAAGCCGGTTCGGCAGTACGGAGATGAGGTGGGCGACGTACTTCTCGAGGCCCTCGTCGTAGTCCGTCACGCGTCCGACGCCGGCGCCGGTCGGCCGCTCCCACGGCGCACCGGTCCGGTGCTGCTCGTACACCGTCTCGATACGGTCCTCGAGCTCGTCGGCGAGCTTGTGCCCGCCGCGCGCGAAGAACTTGATGCCGTTGTCCGGCATGGCGTTGTGGCTCGCGGAGAGCATCACACCGAGGTCGGCGCCCAGCGCACCGGTGAGGTACGCCACTGCGGGGGTGGGCAGCACACCGACGCGCAGGACGTCCACGCCCGCGCTTGCGAGACCCGCCACGACGGCGGCCTCCAGAAACTCTCCCGACGCACGCGGATCACGTCCGACCACGGCGGTCGGCCGATGTCCCTCAAAGGTCCCCGCCTCGGCGAGCACATGCGCCGCAGCGACCGACAGGCCGAGCGCGAGCTCCGCCGTCAGATCCGCATTGGCGACACCGCGCACGCCGTCCGTGCCGAAGAGTCGTCCCACAGCTGTCCTCCGAAATGCTCCGAAAATGCAAGCCTCTGAGCGCCATAGCCCGTTATACGCCCGAGGTTGTCGATAAACGAACGCCCCGACAGCACGGAGTGCCGCCGGGGCGAACGAAAGCCGTACAGGCCAGCGTGCGATTTAGCGCTTGCTGTACTGCGGGGCCTTGCGAGCCTTCTTGAGACCGGCCTTCTTGCGCTCGACCGCACGGTCGTCGCGGGAGAGGAAGCCGGCCTTCTTCAGCGGGGCGCGGTTGTTGTCCACGTCCGCCTCGTTCAGGGCGCGGGCCACGCCGAGGCGCAGGGCGCCGGCCTGGCCGGAGACGCCGCCACCCGAGATACGGGCGATGACGTCGTAGCGGTTGTCGAGCTCGAGCACCTTGAAGGGCTCGTTGACTTCCTGCTGGTGCACCTTGTTGGGGAAGTAGTCCTCAAGGGTGCGACCGTTGATCTTCCACTTGCCGGTGCCCGGAACGATCCGGACGCGGGCGATGGCGTTCTTGCGACGGCCCAGGCCGGCGGCCGGCTGGGGGTCGCCGAAGCGGGACGCCAGCGACTCGCTGGTGTACTCGCCCTCGACGGGAACCTCCGACTCGAAGGTGGTCACCTCGGCGAAGGTCTCTTCGGCCTCGGTGCCCTCGACGGGGGTCTCTGCAGTGGTCTCGGCCACGATTCTCCTCAGATCTTTCTGTACGTCTTAGGGGGTGGCCGGAACTACTGCGCGACCTGGGTGATCTCGAACGGGACCGGCTGCTGAGCAGCGTGCGGGTGCTCGGCGCCCGCGTAAATCTTCAGCTTCGAGAGCATCTGACGACCCAGGGTGTTCTTGGGGATCATGCCCTTGATGGCCTTCTCCACAGCCTTCTCCGGGCTCTTGGCAAGCAGCTCGTCGTAGCGGACGGAGCGCAGACCACCCGGGTACCCGGAGTGGCGGTACGCCATCTTCTGGGTCTTCTTGTTGCCGGAGAGGTGAACCTTCTCGGCGTTGATGATGATGACGAAGTCGCCCATGTCCATGTGGGGGGCGTAAATCGGCTTGTGCTTGCCCCGGAGGAGGTTCGCTGCCGTAGTCGCCAGACGGCCCAGGACAATGTCCTGCGCGTCGATGATGTGCCACTGGCGCGTGACATCGCCGGGCTTGGGGCTGTACGTACGCACGGTCGTAGCCTTCGCTTCTTCAGTGATGGGGCCTCCCCAAGCCCCAGGGCTTAGGGGAAGGGTCCTGACTGGGCCACCCGGACGATCACGACAGCCTTGGCGGCGCTACGGGGACGCAACCCGAGTGCCTGCCGCTGGTCATCGGCCCGGTGGACCGGCGTAAGGGCCCCTCACGTGAGATAGAGCAAGCCAATACGCATAACGAACCAGAAGAATACCCGCGCTCCCCCGGGCGGGTCAAAACAGGTGATGGGTACCGGTCAGGGCGCGCCCAGCGCCTTGGCCAGAAACTCGGCCTCGTTGGCCCCGAGTCGCACGGCGATGATCGCGTTCCCGCCGGGCAGCCGCTCAATGATCGCCGGGCTTGCCAGCAGCCGATTGTCGCCCTGGACGAACGCGAGCTGGTCCTTCGGCCTGGGCCGGCCCGCGACCTGCCCGGTCAGCTGATGCGCACGGGTTTGTCCGTGGCATTCCTAGCTTCGATCCCGCCGCCCTCCCACGGGCGCACCACCAGGGCCACGGCGAGCCCTACGGCGAGCACCGCCGCCCCGGCAGCCCACCAGAGCCGACCGCCCCGGGCCGGCCCCGGCGCCGACCGCCCCGCCGTGGCCATCCGCGAGGTCGGCCGAGGCGCCGGTACCGCGTCCGTCACCGCGTCCGGCTGCACCCGCCGCCGGGCGCCCTCCACCGCGCGGGTCCGCCGCTCCCGGTGCCGCTCGATGGCCTCGGTCCACGCCGGATTCAGCCAGTCCTCGCCACTGCGGGCGTCCGGCCGCTCCCCGAGCCGGGACCCGCAGTACGCCCGGCCCGAGGTCACCGCACCCGATCCACCCTCCGTTCGTCCCACACCGGCTCCCCCATCTCCCGCACGACCCCGTCCGACCCGAACACCAGATACCGGTCAAACGCCCGCGCGAACCACCGGTCGTGCGTCACCGCCAGCACCGTCCCGTCGTACGCCTCGAGCCCCTCCTGCAGCGCCTGAGCCGACTCCAGGTCCAGGTTGTCCGTCGGCTCGTCCAGCAGCAGCGCCGTCGTCCCCTCCAGCTCCAGCAGCAGGATCTGGAACCGCGCCTGCTGTCCGCCCGACAGCTTCTCGAAGGGCTGGTCGCCCTGGCGCTCCAGCTCGTACCGGCGCAGCACGCTCATCGCGCCGCCCCGGTCCTTCGCATGCTCCGTCCACAGGATGTCGACCAGCGTCCGCCCCAGCAGCTCCGGATGCGCATGCGTCTGCGCGAAGTGCCCGGGCACCACCCGCGCCCCCAGCTTCCACTCCCCCGTGTGGGAGACCGCATCCCCCGCCAGCAGCCGCAGGAAGTGCGACTTCCCGGACCCGTTCGAGCCGAGCACGGCGACCCGCTCCCCGTAGAAGACCTCCAGGTCGAACGGTTTCATCAGGCCGGTCAGCTCAAGACCGGCACACGTCAGCGCCCGCACCCCGGTCCGGCCGCCCCGCAGCCGCATCCGGATCTCCTGCTCGCGCGGCGGCTCCGGCGGCGGCCCCGCCTCCTCGAACTTCTTGAAGCGCGTCTGCATCGCCCGGTACCGCGACGCCATGTCCGGGCTGATCGCCGCCTGCTGCCGCAACCGCAGCACCAGCGCCTTCAGCCGCGCATGCTCCTCGTCCCAGCGCCGCTTCAGCTCCTCGAAGCGCGCGAAACGCTCCTTGCGCGCCTCGTGGTACGTACCGAAGCCGCCGCCGTGCACCCACACGTCCGACCCCGCGGGACTCGGCTCCACGCTCACGATCCGCTCCGCCGCCCGCGACAGCAGTTCCCGGTCGTGGGAGACGAAGAGGACCGTCTTACGGGTCTCCTTCAGCCGCTCCTCCAGCCACCGCTTGCCGGGCACGTCCAGATAGTTGTCCGGCTCGTCCAGCAGCAGCACTTCGTCCGGTCCCCGCAGCAGCGCCTCGAGCACCAGTCGCTTCTGCTCACCGCCGCTCAGAGTCCGTACGTGCCGCCACTGCGCCTTTTCGTACGAGACGCCCAGCGCGGCCATCGTGCACATGTCCCAGACGGTCTCGGCCTCGTACCCCCGCGCCTCCGCCCAGTCGCTCAGCGCCTGCGCGTACTTCATCTGCGCGGCCTCGTCGTCCACCGTCATGATCAGGTGCTCCGCGGCGTCCACCGCCCGCGCCGCCTCGCGGATCCGCGGCTGCCCCACCGACACCAGCAGATCCCGTACGGTCCGCTCGTCCCGTACCGACCCGACGAACTGCCGCATCACGCCGAGCCCGCCGCTGACCGACACCGTGCCGCCGTGCGGCTGCAGCTCCCCCGCCATCAGCCGCAGCAGCGTCGTCTTGCCCGCACCGTTCGCGCCGACCAGGGCGACCACCGCGCCCTCACCCACCCGGAACGAGGCGTCGCCGAGCAGCACCCGTCCGTCCGGTAGGTAGTACTCCAGATGCGCCGCCTCGAGATGTCCCATGCGCCGATTCTCGCCGCCGCCGTCCCCCTCGCCCAACAGGTTTAGGATGCGCGGCATGAGCTTTGGGCAAGGGGGACCTCAGTGGGGCCCCGGTGGACAGAATCAGAACCCGTACGGGGGGCAAGACCCTTACACCTCCGGGCCGGGCGCACCCGACCCCTTCGGCCTGCGCTCGAGCGCGCAGAGGGACACCCCGGACTGGGCAGCGCTGGCCGACGCGTCCGCCGCCCGCGCCCGCCGCAAGCGGTGGCTGCTGATCGGCGGCGGCGCCCTCGCGACCGCCCTGATAGCCGGCGTCGTGGCGACCGGGATCGTCTCCTCAAACAGCGACGGGGGCAACCAGGCAGGGGACAAGAACGCGAGCGAGCTGCCCGCAGCCCCCGACCTGCCCAGCGACACCACGCAGCCCGAACCGTCCTTCTCCTCGGTCGCGCCGCTGCCCCCGCCGAACCCGAAGGACTTCATCTCCGACGAGAAGAAGGACACCGCGCCGCTGAGCGCGGAGATCCTCTTCCCGGGCAAGAAGCTGACGATGGGCGACCGGGTGTACGCCAAGGGCGCCACCGCCCGCACCGGCACCTGCCCCTCCGCGACCCAGGGCGCGCTCGGCTCGGTCCTCGAGAAGAACGGCTGCGACCAGGTCTTCCGCGCCACATACAGCAAGGACGGCATCGCCGTCACCGTCGGCGTCGCGGTCTTCGGCACCGAGGCTGAGGCCAAGAAGGCCGCACAGCAGGCGCAGGGCAATGTCGCCCCGCTCCCCGGCGCCGGCGTCGGGGCCTTCTGCAAGGGCGGCCCGGTCTGCCGGTTCACCGCCAACTCCTACGGCCGCTACGCCTACTTCACCGCCACCGGCTACACCAAGGCCAAGTCCGTCACCAAGGGCGACACCAAGGCCTTCCAGACGGGCGACGACCTCGCGGAGTTCACGTTCCGTCAGATCGTGCGCCGCGGCGAGGCCCAGGCCTCAGCAGCAGCCACCGCTCCCGCCGGACAGTGACCCCGGCAGCGACCGCTTGTTGCGGGCCTCCCGGTTCCGGGCGGCCAGCAACTCGTCGGCGGGGTAACCGACTTCCTCCAGCGTGAGGCCGTGCGGCCGCACCACATGGACGGCCGAGTCCCGCACCCCCGCGGCCAGCACCTTCGCCGGCCACTCCACCGGCCGGTGCCCGTCCCCCACGAACAGCAGCGCGCCGACCAGCGAACGCACCATGTTGTGGCAGAAGGCATCGGCCTTCACGGTCGCGGTGACGATCCCCGCCTCGTCCCGCTCCCACTCGAGCTGCTGGAGCGTACGAATGGTGGTGGCGCCCTCGCGCTTCTTGCAGTACGCCGCGAAGTCGTGCTCCCCGACCAGCCCGGCCGCGGCCGCGTTCATGGCCTCGACGTCCAACGGCCAGTCGTGCCACAGCACATGACCGCGCAGCAGCGGGTCGACGCCACCGGGGTTGTCGGTCACCCGGTACGCGTACCGCCGCCAGATCGCCGAGAAGCGCGCGTTGAACCCGGTGGGGGCCACCTCGACCTTCCAGACGCGCACATCGTGCGAGAGCCGCCCGGCCAGCCGCCGCAGCAGCTTGTCCTGGTGCTCGGCCCAGACACTCTCCGGCAGATCGACGTGCGCGACCTGCCCGCGCGCGTGCACCCCGGCATCGGTGCGCCCGGCGACGGTCAGTTCGTACGTCTGCGAGGACCGCGTCACCGTACGCAGCGCGTCCTCGATCTCCCCCTGGACGGTCCGCTGCCCAGCGGCCTGCTTGGCCCACCCTGAGAAGGCCTTGCCGTCGTACGACAGATCCAGCCGCACCCGGACGTACCCCGGCTCCACCTCATCGCTCACAGAAAGATCCTCTCGAAGCGGAACGGGCCCGCACCCCCGAAGGGATACGGGCCCGTCCGTCAGCCTTCAGAACGCTCAGGCGTCCTTGGACTCGTCCGCCGCAGCGGCGTCGCCCTCGGGCTTGGCGTCCTCGACGACCTCGTCCTTCTTGAGGGCGTCTTCCTTGACCGCGCGCTTGGCAGCGGCCTCGGCCTCGGCAACGGTCGCCTTCTTCGCGATCTCACCCTCGACCAGCTCGATCACAGCCATCGGGGCGTTGTCGCCACGACGGTTGCCGATCTTGGTGATGCGGGTGTAGCCGCCCGGGCGCTCGGCGTAACGCGGAGCGATCTCGGTGAAGAGCGTGTGGACGACGCCCTTGTCCGTGATCGACTGCAGCACCAGGCGACGGTTGTGGATGTCGCCCTTCTTCGCCTTGGTGATCAGGCGCTCGGCGACCGGACGCAGGCGGCGGGCCTTGGCCTCGGTCGTGGTGATGCGGCCGTGCTCGAACAGCGACTTCGCGAGGTTCGCGAGAAGCAGACGCTCGTGCGCGGCGCTGCCGCCGAAACGGGCTCCCTTGGTGGGACGCGGCATGGTGTTTCTCCTTGTGATCTGCACCGGCCGTACCAGGTACCGGTGTCAGTTACCGGCAGGCGGCCGCCCACCGGAAGTGTGTGGATCAAGCCCGTCCGGCGATTGAGGACTCAACCGCCGGACGGGTCCCGATCAGTACTGCTCGGTCTCGACGAAACCGGCGTCCGCGTCGTCGTCGGCGCCAAAGGCGTCGGCAGCGGCGGTCGGGTCGAATCCGGGCGGGCTGTCCTTCAGGGCCAGGCCCATGCCGGCCAGCTTCGCCTTGACCTCGTCGATCGACTTCGCACCGAAGTTGCGGATGTCGAGCAGGTCGGCCTCGGAACGCGCCACGAGCTCACCCACGGAGTGGATGCCCTCGCGCTTGAGGCAGTTGTACGAACGAACGGTGAGCTCGAGCTCCTCGATCGGCAGCGCCAGGTCGGCAGCGAGCGCGGCGTCCGTCGGGGACGGACCCATGTCGATGCCCTCGGCGTCGATGTTGAGTTCGCGCGCCAGACCGAACAGCTCGACCAGGGTCTTACCGGCCGAAGCCATGGCGTCACGCGGACGCATGGCCTGCTTGGTCTCGACATCGACGATCAGCTTGTCGAAGTCGGTGCGCTGCTCGACACGGGTCGCCTCGACCTTGTACGTGACCTTGAGCACCGGCGAGTAGATGGAGTCGACCGGGATACGGCCGATCTCCTGGCCCACCTGCTTGTTCTGCACGGCGGAGACGTAGCCGCGACCGCGCTCGACGGTCAGCTCCATCTCCAGCTTGCCCTTGCCGTTCAGCGCCGCGAGAACGAGGTCCGGGTTGTGGACCTCGACGCCGGCCGGCGGGGCGATGTCAGCAGCGGTGACCAGGCCGGGACCCTGCTTGCGCAGGTACATCACGACCGGCTCGTCGTGCTCCGAGGAGACGACCAGCTGCTTGATGTTCAGGATGAGGTCGGTGACGTCCTCCTTGACGCCCGGCACGGTGGTGAACTCGTGCAGGACACCGTCGATCCGGATGCTGGTGACAGCAGCGCCGGGGATCGAGGAGAGGAGCGTACGGCGAAGCGAGTTTCCGAGGGTGTAGCCGAAGCCCGGCTCCAGCGGCTCGATCACGAACCGGGAGCGGTACTCGTCGACGACCTCTTCGGTCAGCGACGGACGCTGAGCGATAAGCATGAGAAATGCCTCCAGTCTTGGCACCCACTATTTGATGCCAACGGAACAAGGGTACGGGCGGCACGCCCCGGGAAGGAACGTACCGCCCGAAACCACAGATGCGTCACGCACCTGAGGTCAGACGCGCCTGCGCTTCGGGGGGCGGCAGCCGTTGTGCGGGGTGGGGGTGACGTCCTGGATCGAACCGACCTCGAGGCCCGTGGCCTGGAGGGAGCGGATCGCGGTCTCACGGCCGGAGCCGGGACCCTTGACGAAGACGTCGACCTTGCGCATGCCGTGCTCCTGCGCGCGGCGGGCGGCCGACTCGGCGGCCATCTGCGCGGCGAAGGGGGTGGACTTGCGCGAGCCCTTGAAGCCGACGTGGCCGGCGGAGGCCCAGGAGATCACGTTGCCCGAGGGGTCCGTGATCGAGACGATCGTGTTGTTGAACGTGCTCTTGATGTGGGCGTGCCCGTGAGCGACGTTCTTCTTTTCCTTGCGGCGCACCTTCTTGGCAGCGCCCTGACGACCCTTGGGGGGCATCTATTACTCCTACGGGAGGTGGTCGGTCCTACAGCGAAGACCGCTGATGAGCGTCCGGCTGAGGACTACTTCTTGCCCGGCTTCTTCTTACCGGCGATGGCGCGACGCGGGCCCTTGCGGGTACGAGCGTTCGTGCTGGTGCGCTGACCGTGGACCGGCAGGCCACGGCGGTGCCGCAGGCCCTGGTAGCAGCCGATCTCGATCTTGCGGCGAATGTCGGCCTGGACCTCGCGACGGAGGTCACCCTCGGTCTTGAGGTTGGCGTCCACGTACTCGCGGAGCTTGACCAGGTCCTCTTCGGGCAGATCACGAACGCGGGTGTTGGGGTCGACACCGGTGGCCGCAAGGGCTTCCTTGGACCGGGTACGCCCGATGCCGAAGACGTAGGTGAGGGCGATCTCGACGCGCTTCTCGCGCGGGAGGTCAACGCCGGAAAGGCGTGCCATTCATGGCTCCTGTTTAATTTCGGAGGTCTTCCGCAGAGCCATTCCGTGGCCGCCGACCCTTTGTGAAAAAGGAGGGTGGTACGGACCAGGTCCCCGGCCTCCACCGGGGGTATCGCCAGCCGAAGCCAGGCGGGATCTGCGTATGTACTTGCTTACGTGCGTCGCCCGAAGAACTGCGAGTGCAAAAGGTCGTGCGTCAGCCCTGGCGCTGCTTGTGGCGCAGGTTGTCGCAGATGACCATGACCCGGCCGTGACGGCGGATCACCTTGCACTTGTCGCAGATCTTCTTGACGCTCGGCTTGACCTTCATGGGATGTGAGGTTCTCCGGGTCAGTGCCGGCACCCCACGGAATGGGGTGACGACAAGATCTACTTGTACCGGTAGACGATCCGGCCACGCGTCAGGTCGTACGGAGAGAGCTCCACGACGACCCGGTCGTCCGGGAGGATACGGATGTAGTGCATCCGCATCTTGCCGGAGATGTGCGCGAGGACTTTGTGACCGTTCTGGAGTTCCACCTTGAACATCGCGTTCGGGAGGGACTCGATCACGGTGCCCTCAATTTCGATGGCACCTTGCTTCTTGGCCACGCTTCGCCCTTCGAATCGGCTACCTTGATCGACTCGCGTGACCGCATGGAGACACACGGGTACACAAGAGCCGACGCATCAGTCTACGACAGGCCACTCGAAAAGACGAATCCGGCAAGTTTGCCCACCGACGGAGATCCTTAAGCGGCGGCGAGGGGGTCAGGCCAGCGGATCCGGGGCCGCGGTGATGCCCAGTTCCGCCAGCTTCGCCCTGCCGCCATCGGGAGACGTGAGGACCAGCGGGCCCTCCTCCGTCAGCGCCACCGAGTGCTCCCAGTGCGAGGACCAGGTCCCATCCGTCGTGATGACCGTCCAGTCGTCCTGGAGGACCTCGGTGTGCGCGGTGCCGAGCGAGACCATCGGCTCGATCGCCAGGCAGAAGCCCGGGACCAGCTTCGGACCCTTGCCGCGCTTGCGCGTGACGTAGTTCAGCAGGTGCGGGTCCATGTGCATCTCGGTGCCGATGCCGTGGCCGCCGTACTCCTCGATGATCCCGTACCGGCCACCACCCGGCTTCGGCTGGCGGCGGATGTACGTCTCGATCGCACGTGAGACGTCCACCAGCCGGTTGCCGTTCTTCATCGCGGCGACGCCGGCCCACATCGACTCCTCGGTGACCCGGGAGAGCTCGATCAGCTCCGGAGCGTGACCCGTGCCCACGAACGCGGTGAAGGCCGCGTCCCCGTGCCAGCCGTCGATGATCGCGCCGGCGTCGACCGAGATGATGTCGCCGTCCTTGAGGACGGTCTTCTCGTCCGGGATGCCGTGCACGACGACCTCGTTCACCGACGTGCAGATGGTCGCGGGGAACCCGCCGTACCCCAGGAAGTTCGACTTCGCACCGTGGTCGTCGATCACCTTGCGGGCGACCTCGTCCAGATCCTTCGTGGTGGCGCCGGGCACCGCCGCCTCGCGGGTCGCCGCGTGGATCGCGGCGACGACCAGCCCCGCCTCTCGCATCTTCGCGATCTGCTCCGGGGTCTTGATCTGCACCATTGCCTTGCCTTCCACCTCTGACGTGTCTCTGCTCAACAGTACGGCCGCGGCGCCCATCGGACACCGCGGCCGTGCTGAAGGTACTGCTGGGGTACTACGGAGTACTGCGTCAGTCCTCGCGGGACTTCTTGAGCGCGTCCATCGCCCGCTGGGTCACGTCATTGACCTTGCCCAGCGCGGAGATCGTGACGACCAGGCCCTGGGCCTTGTAGTAGTCGATGATCGGCTCGGTCTGCGTGTGGTAGACCTCGAGCCGCCTGCGCACCGTCTCCTCGGAGTCGTCGTCACGCTGGTACAGCTCGCCGCCGCAGATGTCGCAGACACCCTCGGTCTTCGGCGGGGAGTACGTCACATGGAAGACGTGGCTCGAGTCGTTGCGGCAGATGCGGCGGCCCGCGATCCGCTTCACGACCTCGTCCTCGGGGACCTCCAGGTCGAGCACCGCGTCCAGCGTCATGGCTTCGGCCTTCAGCATCGCGTCGAGCGCCTCGGCCTGCGAGACGTTGCGCGGGAAGCCGTCGAGCAGGAAGCCGTTCGCGGCGTCCGGCTGTTCCATCCGGTCCTTGGCCATCGCGATGGTGACCTCGTCGGGCACCAGCTCTCCAGCGTCCATGTAGGCCTTGGCCTGTACGCCGAGCTCCGTGCCCTGGCTGATGTTGGCTCGGAAGAGGTCGCCCGTGGAGATGTGCGGGATCGACAGGTTCTTGGCAAGGTACGCAGCCTGCGTTCCCTTGCCGGCACCGGGCGGTCCGACGAGGACGATTCGCATCAGCGGAGGAACCCTTCGTAATTGCGCTGCTGGAGCTGGCTCTCGATCTGCTTCACGGTCTCCAGACCCACACCCACGATGATGAGGATGCTCGTCCCGCCGAACGGGAAGTTCTGGTTCGCGCCGCCGAAGCCTGCCAACGCCATCGTCGGGACAAGAGCAATCAGACCCAGGTACAGCGAGCCCGGCCAAGTGATCCTGTTGAGCACGTAGCTCAGATACTCGGCAGTAGGTCGACCTGCCCGGATACCCGGGATGAAGCCACCATACTTCTTCATGTTGTCCGCGACTTCCTCGGGGTTGAACGAGATCGCCACATAGAAGAAGGCGAAGAACACGATCAACAGGAAGTACGTGGCGATGTAGTACGGGTGGTCACCCTTGACGAAGTGCTGCTCAATCCATGTCTTCCAGCCCGAAGTGCCACTGCTGAACTGCGCGACCAGCGCCGGGATGTAGAGCAGCGACGAGGCGAAGATGACGGGAATCACACCCGCCTGGTTCACCTTGAGCGGGATGTATGTGGACGTACCGCCGTACGACCGCCGCCCGATCATGCGCTTCGCGTACTGCACCGGGATACGGCGCTGAGCCTGCTCGACGAAGACGACCAGGGCGACCATTACAAAGCCGATCAGGATGACCGTGCTGAACTCGATCCAGCCCTTGGCGAGCTTGCCGCTCTCCTTGATGGCCCACAGGGCGCCCGGGAAGCCGGCGGCGATCGAGATGAACATAAGGATCGACATGCCGTTGCCGATACCGCGGTCGGTGATGAGCTCACCGAGCCACATGACGGCCGCGGTGCCCGCGGTCATGGTGACGACCATGACGATGGTCGTGTAGATCGAGCGGTCGGGAACGATCTGGTCGGCGACTGTGCAGCCGCTGAAGAGCGCGCCGCTGCGGGCCGTTGCCACCAGGCCGGTGCCCTGCAGCACGGCGAGGGCGACAGTCAGGTATCGCGTGTACTGCGTGATCTTCGCGGTGCCGGCCGAACCCTCCTTCTTGAGGGCCTCCAGCCGCGGAATGACCACGGTCAGCAGCTGCAGGATGATGCTCGCCGTGATGTACGGCATGATGCCCAGCGCAAAGATGGTGATCTGCAGCAGCGCCCCGCCACTGAACATGTTCACCAGGCCGAACAGGCTGTTGTTGCCCTTCTGGGCCGCGTCCACACAGATCTGTACGTTCTGGTAGCTGACGCCTGGGACCGGAATATGGGACCCCAGCCGGTACAGCACGATGATGGCGAGTGTGAAGAGCAGCTTCTTGCGCAGGTCGGGCGTCTTGAACGCCCGGGCGAACGCGGTGAGCACGGTGCCTCCTGCGACCCCCGCGCTACTGCGTCAGAGGTGACGGTATTGAGGATCGACGAATACGTAACAGGCAATCCGCACGATCTTAGTCGGACAGACCGCGCGGCCGGGGGCAGAACCCCCTTTGTTTACAGCAACAGTGCACGCCACCTTACCGGCGGAAGTGCCCCCCTAGGAACGACCAACCGGGGATGCCCCTTTTGAGAGGCATCCCCGGTCGATTTTCAGCTTTCAGCCACTGAACTCGTCTCAGACGAGCTCGGTGACGGTGCCGCCGGCAGCGGCAATCTTCTCCTTGGCGGAGCCGGAGACGGCGTCAACCGTCACCTGCAGCGCCACGGAGATCTCGCCCTGGCCCAGGACCTTGACGAGGCTGTTCTTGCGCACCGCGCCCTTGGCGACCAGGTCGGCCACCGTGACCTCTCCACCCTCGGGGTAGAGAGCGCCGAGCTTGTCCAGGTTCACAACCTGGTACTCGGTACGGAACGGGTTCTTGAAGCCCTTGAGCTTCGGGAGACGCATGTGGAGGGGCATCTGCCCACCCTCGAAGCGCTCCGGAACCTGGTAGCGGGCCTTGGTGCCCTTGGTGCCACGACCGGCGGTCTTACCCTTGGACGCCTCGCCACGACCCACACGGGTCTTGGCGGTCTTGGCGCCCGGGGCGGGCCGGAGGTTGTGGACCTTCAGCGGGTTGTTCTCCGCCATGTCAGTCGACCTCCTCAACCGTGACGAGGTGGCGGACGGTGTGCACCATGCCGCGGAACTCGGGACGGTCCTCCTTGACAACCACGTCGTTCAGGCGCTTGAGCCCGAGCGAACGCAGGGTGTCGCGGTGGTTCTGCTTAGTACCGATGTACGACTTCGTCTGCGTGATCTTGAGACGGGCCATTACGCACCCGCTCCCGCACGTGCACGAAGCAGAGCCGCGGGGGCGACGTCCTCGAGGGGCAGACCACGGCGAGCCGCGATCTCCTCGGGACGCTGCAGGCCCTTGAGGGCCGCCACGGTCGCGTGCACGATGTTGATCGCGTTGGACGAGCCGAGCGACTTCGACAGGATGTCGTGAACGCCGGCGCACTCGAGCACCGCACGCACCGGGCCACCGGCGATAACGCCCGTACCGGGGGAAGCAGGCTTGAGCAGGACGACGCCCGCGGCCTTCTCGCCCGTGATCGGGTGCGGGATGGTGCCCTGGATACGCGGAACCTTGAAGAAGTTCTTCTTGGCCTCTTCAACGCCCTTGGCGATGGCCGCGGGAACTTCCTTGGCCTTGCCGTATCCGACACCTACGGTGCCGTCACCGTCGCCCACCACGACCAGCGCGGTGAAGCTGAAGCGGCGACCACCCTTGACAACCTTGGCAACGCGGTTGATCGCGACAACGCGCTCAACATAAGCGGTCTTCTCGGCGGCAGCGCCACCGTCGCGACCCTTCCGGTCCCGCCGCTCGCCGCCACCGGCACCGCTTCCGCGGCGCTGGGGTCCAGCCATTGGATTTACCTCTCTCTGTTACGTCCGTTAGTCCCGGAACCGGGGCTCAGAACTTCAGCCCGGCTTCGCGGGCGGCGTCAGCCAGAGCGGCAATGCGCCCGGCGTACCTGTTGCCACCGCGGTCGAACACGACGGCCTCGACACCGGCAGCCTTCGCACGCTCGGCGACAAGCGCGCCGACCTGCTGGGCCTGGGCGCTCTTGTCGCCCTCGCCACCACGGATCGAGGTGTCCAGGGTCGACGCCGACGCGAGCGTGTGGCCCGCGATGTCGTCGATGACCTGCGCAACGATGTTGCGGTTGGAGCGCGTCACGACCAGGCGCGGACGCTCCGGCGTACCGGAGACATGCTTGCGGACGCGGATGTGGCGGCGCTTGATGGCAGCGCGCTTGTACGCGTCGCCCTTGGCAATCTTTACACCGTATGCCATGGCTTACTTACCCGCCTTTCCGACCTTGCGGCGGATGACCTCGCCGGCGTACTTGACACCCTTGGCCTTGTACGGGTCGGGCTTCCGCAGCTTGCGGATGTTCGCGGCGACCTCGCCGACCTTCTGCTTGTCGATGCCCTCGACCGAGAACTTGGTCGGCGACTCGACCTTGAAGGAGATGCCCTCGGGCGCCTCCACCAGGATCGAGTGGCTGTAGCCGAGCTGGAACTCCAGGTTGGAGCCCTTCGCGGCAACGCGGTAACCGACACCGCTGATCTCGAGCGCCTTGACGTACCCCTGGGTCACGCCGGTGATCATGTTCGCCACCAGCGTGCGGGACAGGCCGTGGAGGGCCTTGTTCTGACGCTCGTCGTTCGGGCGCAGCACCTTCAGGGTGCCGTCCTCGCCCTTGGTGACCTCGATCGGCGCGGCGACGGTGTGCGAGAGGGAACCCTTGGGGCCCTTCACCGCGACCGTGCGGCCATCGATGGTGACGTCCACACCGGCGGGAACCTGGATGGGGAGCTTGCCGATTCGC
Source organism: Streptomyces sp. NPDC019443 (assembly GCF_044389785.1). Lineage (NCBI taxonomy): Bacteria > Bacillati > Actinomycetota > Actinomycetes > Kitasatosporales > Streptomycetaceae > Streptomyces > Streptomyces sp. NPDC019443. The sequence continues at coordinate 64,063 of NZ_JBIRYJ010000013.1, read as the reverse complement.
GACATTAGCTTTTCCTCCGTTCCCGACTACCAGACGTAGGCGAGGACTTCCCCACCCACGCCCTTCTTCTGCGCCTGCTGGCCGGTCAGGAGACCGTGGGACGTGGAGATGATCGCCACGCCCAGGCCGCCGAGAACCTTCGGCAGACTGGTGGACTTCGCGTACACGCGCAGACCCGGCTTGGAAATGCGCTTGATGCCGGCGATCGAACGCTCGCGGTTCGGGCCGAACTTCAGCTCCAGGACGAGGTTCTTGCCGACTTCGGCGTCCTCGACCTTCCAGCCGGTGATGAAGCCCTCCTGCTGGAGGATCTCCGCGATGTGCGACTTGATCTTGCTGTGCGGCATCACGACGGAGTCGTGGTATGCCGAGTTCGCGTTACGCAGACGCGTGAGCATGTCTGCGATGGGATCAGTCATGGTCATGAATTGGCCTTCGGCCTCTCTCGCCGGGGTTTCCTGTATGCGCCATCCCTCTCCCCACTCAGTGGCGGGACGGGTGCGGTGCGGGGACCTACGGCGTAGTAAGTCGGTCAGGGCGACGGGCGCCCAACCCCACAAGCCTACGGCATGCGAGGGAGGGCTCCCGCCGACCAGATACTTACCGAGAGCCTCCGGTAATTCCCAAGAAGGGAATTACCAGGAGCTCTTGGTCACGCCCGGCAGCTCGCCACGGTGAGCCATCTCACGAAGGCACACGCGGCACAGGCCGAACTTGCGGTAGACGGAGTGCGGACGGCCACAGCGCTGGCAGCGGGTGTAGGCGCGCACACCGAACTTGGGCTTACGAGCAGCTTTGGCAACAAGAGCCTTCTTCGCCATCTCGCTTACGCCTCCTTGAACGGGAAGCCGAGGTGACGAAGGAGCGCGCGGCCCTCAGCGTCGTTGGTCGCCGTGGTGACCACGGTGATGTCCATACCCCGGACGCGGTCGATCTTGTCCTGGTCGATCTCGTGGAACATGACCTGCTCCGTGAGACCGAAGGTGTAGTTGCCACGGCCGTCGAACTGCTTGGGGGACAGACCACGGAAGTCGCGGATGCGCGGAAGCGCGAGCGACAGGGTGCGGTCGAGGAACTCCCACATGCGGTCGCCACGGAGCGTGACGTGGGCACCGATCGGCTGGCCCTCACGCAGCTTGAACTGCGCGATGGACTTACGGGCCTTGGTGACGGCCGGCTTCTGGCCGGTGATCGTGGTGAGGTCGCGAATCGCGCCATCGATCAGCTTGGAGTCGCGGGCGGCGTCGCCCACACCCATGTTGACCACGATCTTGACGAGGCCGGGAATCTGCATGACGTTCTCGTACGAGAACTCCTCACGCAGTTTGCCCGCGATCTCCTCGCGGTACTTCGTCTTCAGACGCGGAGTGGTGGTGGTAGCCATCAGATGTCCTCACCCGTCCGCTTGGCAACGCGGATCTTGTTGCCTTCGTCGTCGAAGCGGTAACCGACGCGCGTGACGACCTTGTTGCCGTCCTTCTCCACGACGAGCTGAACGTTGCTCACGTGAACAGGGGCCTCAGTCGTGACGATGCCACCGGTCTGCGAACCGCGAGCGGTCTGACCGGCCTTGGTGTGCTTCTTGACCCGGTTGACACCCTCGACCAGGACGCGGTCCTCGCGGGGGAAGGCCGCGATGACCTTGCCCTGCTTGCCCTTGTCCTTGCCGGTGATGACCTGAACCAGGTCGCCCTTCTTGATCTTCATGCTTACAGCACCTCCGGCGCGAGCGAGATGATCTTCATGAACTTCTTCTCGCGCAGCTCACGGCCAACCGGGCCGAAGATGCGGGTGCCGCGAGGGTCGCCGTCGTTCTTCAGAATGACGGCGGCGTTCTCGTCGAAGCGGATGTACGAGCCGTCCTGGCGGCGGCGCTCCTTGACGGTGCGAACGATGACCGCCTTGACGACGTCACCCTTCTTCACGTTGCCACCGGGGATCGCGTCCTTGACGGTGGCGACGATGACGTCACCGATGCCCGCGTAGCGGCGACCGGAACCACCGAGAACACGGATGCAAAGGATCTCCTTGGCACCAGTGTTGTCGGCGATACGCAGTCGCGACTCCTGCTGGATCACGTCTATCTCCTGATCGTCTGCCGGTTCCCGGCAGGGGCACCTGGGTGCCCCTGCCGAGCCTGGCGGAACTGTCCTGAGGGAAACCCCTCAGGGATTACTTGGCCTTCTCGAGGATCTCGACGATGCGCCAGCGCTTGGTCGCCGACAGCGGACGCGTCTCCATGATGAGGACGCGGTCGCCGACGCCGGCAGCGTTCTGCTCGTCGTGCGCCTTGAGCTTGTTGGTACGGCGGATGACCTTGCCGTACAGCGCGTGCTTCACACGGTCCTCGACAGCGACGACGACGGTCTTGTCCATCTTGTCGCTGACGACCAGACCCTCACGGGTCTTGCGGAAACCGCGGTCAGTGTTGGTCTCAGTCACATTGCTCTCGCTCATCAGGCGCTCTCCACCGTCTCGATGCCCAGCTCGCGCTCACGCATGAGGGTGTAGATCCGCGCGATGTCCTTGCGGACGGCCTTGAGCCGGCCGTGGTTCTCGAGCTGACCGGTCGCCGCCTGGAAGCGGAGGTTGAACAGCTCTTCCTTGGCCTCGCGAAGCTTGGCAACAAGCTCCTCGTTGCCCAGCTCGCGCAGCTCGGACGCCTTGGTACCGGCCGACATCACGACTCACCTGCCTCGCGCCGAACGATCCGGCACTTCATCGGAAGCTTGTGAGCAGCGCGGGTAAGCGCCTCACGCGCAATCTTCTCGTTCGGGTAGGACAGCTCGAACATCACCCGACCAGGCTTGACGTTCGCGATCCACCACTCGGGGGAGCCCTTACCTGAACCCATGCGGGTCTCGGCAGGCTTCTTCGTCAGCGGGCGGTCCGGGTAGATGTTGATCCAGACCTTGCCGCCACGCTTGATGTGGCGGGTCATCGCGATACGAGCCGCCTCGATCTGGCGGTTGGTCACGTACGCCGGAGTGAGGGCCTGAATGCCGTACTCGCCGAACGCAACCTGCGTACCACCCTTGGACATACCGCTGCGCTTCGGGTGGTGCTGCTTGCGGTGCTTGACCCTACGGGGGATCAGCATTTCGGTCAGGCCTCCGTTCCGGTGCTCTCAGCAGCCGGAGCAGCGGCAGCGGCGGGAGCCTCGGCCTTGGAGGCCTCGACTGCCGGCGCAGACTGCTGCGGCTTGCGACCACCGCGGCCGCCCCGCTCGCCACCACGACCGCCACGGCCACCGGCCGGACGGTCGCCGGCGCCACCACGAGCCGGGCGGTTACCCGCACGGGCCGCAGCGTTCTCGGCGCGGACCTCGGCGATGTTCTTGACGTCGCCCTTGTAGATCCAGACCTTCACACCGATACGGCCGAAGGTCGTCTTGGCCTCGAAGAAGCCGTAGTCGACGTTCGCGCGGAGCGTGTGCAGGGGCACACGGCCCTCGCGGTAGAACTCCGAGCGGGACATCTCGGCGCCGCCGAGACGGCCACCGCACTGGATCTTGATGCCCTTGGCGCCGGCCTTCATCGTGCCTTGCATGCTCTTACGCATGGCGCGACGGAAGGAGACGCGGGAGGAGAGCTGCTCGGCGACGGCCTGGGCCACCAGCTGAGCGTCCACCTCGGGGTTCTTGACCTCGAGGATGTTCAGCTGAACCTGCTTGCCGGTCAGCTTCTCGAGCTCGCCGCGGATGCGGTCGGCCTCGGCGCCACGGCGACCGATGACGATGCCCGGGCGGGCGGTGTGGATGTCAACGCGGACGCGGTCGCGGGTGCGCTCGATCTCAACCTTCGAGATACCGGCCCGCTCCATGCCCTTCGTCATCATGCGACGAATGGCGACGTCTTCCTTGACGTAGTCCTTGTACAGCTTGTCGGCGTACCAACGGGACTTGAAGTCCGTGGTGATGCCGAGCCGGAACCCATGCGGGTTAACCTTCTGGCCCATTACCGGGTTCCTTCCTTGCTGCTGACGACCACGGTGATGTGGCTGGTCCGCTTACGGATCCGGTAGGCACGGCCCTGAGCACGCGGACGGAACCGCTTCAGGGTCGGGCCCTCGTCCACGTACGCCTCGCTGATGACCAGCGAAGAGGCGTCGGTGTGGTCGTAGTTGTGTGCAGCGTTGGCAATGGCGCTGTCAAGCACCTTGCCAACCGGCACGCTCGCGGCCTGCGGGGCGAAACGCAGGACCGCCTGAGCCTCCGTGGCATCCATGCCACGGATGAGGTCCACCACTCGGCGGGCCTTCATGGGCGTGACGCGGATGTACCGCGCCTGGGCCCTGGCTTCCATGGTTGTCCCTTCGGTGTAAGTCATAGTCAGTCACCCCGCGTTAGCGGCGCTTCGACTTCCGGTCGTCCTTGACGTGGCCGCGGAAGGTGCGAGTCGGCGAGAACTCGCCGAGCTTGTGGCCGACCATCGACTCGGTGACGAACACCGGGACGTGGATCTTGCCGTTGTGCACCGCGATCGTGTGGCCGAGCATGGCCGGGATGATCATCGAGCGACGGGACCAGGTCTTGATGACGTTCTTGGTGCCGGCTTCGTTCTGGACATCCACCTTCTTGATGAGGTGGTCGTCGACGAAGGGCCCCTTCTTGAGACTGCGCGGCATCTAAACCCGCTCCTAGCGCTTCTTGTTCGTCTTGCGGCGGCGGACGATGTACTTGCTGGACGCCTTCTTCGGCGAGCGAGTACGACCCTCCTTCTGACCCCACGGGCTGACCGGGTGGCGACCACCGGAGGTCTTGCCCTCACCACCACCGTGCGGGTGGTCGACCGGGTTCATGGCGACACCGCGGACGGTCGGGCGAACGCCCTTCCACCGCAGACGGCCTGCCTTGCCCCAGTTGATGTTCGACTGCTCGGCGTTGCCGACCTCGCCGATGGTGGCGCGGCAGCGGGCGTCGACCAGGCGGATCTCACCCGACGGCATACGAAGGTGGGCCATGGAGCCCTCCTTCGCCAGCAGCTGCACGGAGGCACCCGCGGAGCGGGCGAACTTCGCGCCGCCGCCGGGCCGCAGCTCGATGGCGTGGATGGTCGTACCGACCGGGATGTTGCGCAGCGCCAGGTTGTTGCCGGGCTTGATGTCGGCGGCCGGGCCGTTCTCGACACGGTCGCCCTGCGACAGGCCACGCGGCGCGATGATGTAGCGCTTCTCGCCGTCTGCGTAGTGCAGGAGCGCGATGCGCGCGGTGCGGTTCGGGTCGTACTCGATGTGAGCGACCTTGGCCGGAACGCCGTCCTTGTCGTGACGACGGAAGTCGATCACGCGGTAGGCGCGCTTGTGGCCACCGCCCTGGTGACGGACGGTCACACGACCGGTGTTGTTACGGCCGCCCTTGCTGTGCAGGGGGCGGACCAGCGACTTCTCCGGCGTGGACCGCGTGATCTCGACAAAGTCGGCGACGCTGGAGCCACGACGGCCCGGGGTCGTCGGCTTGTACTTGCGGATACCCATTTCTCAGTCCTCGTCCGATTCCGGACGACTCGACCTCCGTCAGGAGGTCGGGCCGCCGAAGATGTCGATACGGTCGCCCTCGGCAAGGGTCACGATGGCGCGCTTGGTGTTGGCGCGCTTGCCGAAACCGGTGCGGGTGCGCTTGCGCTTGCCCTGACGGTTGATCGTGTTGACCCCGGTGACCTTGACCGAGAAGACCGCCTCGACGGCCTGCTTGATCTGGGTCTTGTTGGAGCCGGGCGCGACGATGAACGTGTACTTGTTCTCGTCGAGCAGGGCGTAGCTCTTCTCGGAGACAACCGGCTTGACGAGAACGTCGCGCGGGTCCGAGAAGGTCTTGCTGGTTACGGTCGCCTCAGACATCAGGCGTCGCTCCCTTCGGTCTCATCGGCCTTGGGACCAGACACGAAGGACTCGAAGGCGGCCTTGGTGAAGACCACGTCGTCCGAGACGAGCACGTCGTACGTGTTCAGCTGGCCCGGCTCCAGGAGGTGCACCTGGGGCAGGTTGCGGGCGGAGAGCCACGCGGCCTCGTCGGCCCGCTCGACGATCAGGAGCACGTGCTTGCGCTCACTGATCTTGCCCAGCAGGGTCTTCGCGGCCTTGGTGGAGACCTCGCCCTCGATCACGCCGGTGACGACGTGGATACGGGAGTTGCGGGCCCGGTCGGTGAGGGCACCGCGCAGGGCGGCGGCCTTCATCTTCTTCGGGGTCCGCTGCGAGTAGTCACGCGGCGTGGGGCCGTGGACAACGCCACCGCCGGCGAACTGCGGCGCACGGGTCGAACCCTGGCGCGCGCGGCCGGTGCCCTTCTGGCGGTAAGGCTTCTTGCCACCACCACGGACCTCGCCACGACGCTTGACCTTGTGCGTGCCCTGACGGGCGGCGGCCAGCTGCGCGACGACCACCTGGTGGATCAGCGGGATGCTGACCTTGGCGTCGAAGATCTCGGCCGGGAGCTCGACGGTCCCGGACTTGTCGCCGGAGGGCGACAGAATGTCAATGGTGCTCATAGTCCTCAGACCCCCTTGGCCGCAGTGCGGACCAGGACGAGGCCGCCGTTCGGACCAGGAACTGCGCCCTTGATGAGCAGCAGGCCCTTCTCCGCGTCAACCGCGTGGATGGTCAGGTTCTGGGTGGTGACCCGCTCGTTACCCATGCGGCCCGCCATACGCATGCCCTTGAAGACACGCCCAGGGGTGGCGCAGCCACCGATGGAACCGGGCGAGCGGTGCTTGCGCTGGGTACCGTGACCGGCGCCGAGGCCCTTGAAGTTGTGACGCTTCATGACACCGGCGAAGCCCTTGCCCTTGCTCTTGCCCGTGACGTCGACCTTGACGCCGGACTCGAACACCTCGGCAGTGATCTCCTGGCCGAGCGTGTACTCGCTGGCGTCGGAGGTACGGAGCTCCACCAGGTGGCGGCGCGGGGTTACGTCGGCCTTGGCGAAGTGACCCTTGAGGGGCTTGTTCACCTTGCGCGGGTCGATCTCGCCGAAGGCGATCTGGACCGACTCGTAGCCGTCGGAGTCATTCGTACGGACCTGGGTCACAACGTTCGGACCGGCCTTGACCACGGTGACCGGGACGACACGGTTGTTCTCGTCCCAGACCTGGGTCATGCCGAGCTTCTCGCCCAGGATGCCCTTGATCTGCTTAGCCATCTCTTCCGCGCCTCTCAGAGCTTGATCTCGATGTCAACGCCGGCCGGAAGGTCCAGGCGCATCAGCGAGTCAACGGTCTTGGGCGTCGGGTCGAGGATGTCGATCAGGCGCTTGTGCGTGCGCATCTCGAAGTGCTCGCGCGAGTCCTTGTACTTGTGCGGCGACTTGATGACGCAGTACACGTTCTTCTCAGTGGGCAGCGGCACCGGGCCCGCGACCGACGCACCAGTGCGGGTCACCGTCTCGACGATCTTCTTCGCCGATGAGTCGATGACCTCGTGGTCGTAGGCCTTGAGCCGGATGCGGATCTTCTGTCCCGCCATGGCTACTCAGTAGTCCTGTCTCTAGAAACGCTCTGGAACTCGGTCGGTCCTGCGATCTTCTCCGACCCCCGCGGTCGGGCGTGTCGCACTCCCTCTACGAAGATCTCCCGAAGGATTTCCCAACCAAGGGGGTGCGGGCCGAAGACCACGCGTCGGGGGAAGAACACCCACCGAGTGCCTGGCTGGTACCCCGCTGACACTTCCCGGAAGATTCCCGTACGTCCGCTCCAGCGCTGCCTTAATGGCAGATGGGGCGACGAGTACTGTGGGACTCGCTTCCGGTCCTCCCGGCGGGAGGCGCGCAGCATCGGCAACTCAACCGAGCAACCTGGTCAGTGTGCCATATGGGGCGCACCCCGCGCCAATCGCGGCCGGAGAGAGTACCGCACCGCTCCGCCTCACGCACAAGCTTCCGATGGTGAAGCAACCTCGCGTGTCACTCAGCCGTCTTGTTGACCGCGGAACGGCTCTGACCAGCAGCCCGTCCGCCATTGTCTGAGATCGGCAGTACGCAGCACGGGGGGCCTTTCTGCCCGCTGCGGGGGAGCGGACGGAGCACGACAGATGAACAACGCGCCTGCCCAGGGGACGGCTGCGGCGCGCCCCGGCGGCCCGAGCAGACGCCATGTGGTCACCGCCACAACCGTCCTCGCCGCCGCCGTGGCCCTCAGCTCCTGCTCCGTACCCGCCCCGCGGCGCTCCACCCCCGCCGCGGACCCCGCGCCCGGCATGCCGATCGCCAGCTCGCGGCGGGCGCAGGCGATGCAGATACTGGCCCATCCGGATGACGATCTGTACTTCATGAACCCCGACACCCAGCGGATGCTGGACGCCGGGGTTCCGCTGGTCTGCATATATGTCACCGCGGGTGAGCACGACGGCAAGAACCACATACCCGGGGACTGGGACGTCCCCGCGGACCGGCCCGCCTACTCCTCCGCCCGCCACCAGGGCCTGCGCCAGGCCTACGCGGCCCTGCTCGGGCTCGACAGGTTCGCCGACTGGACCAAGGATGTCGCCTCGCTGCACGGCGGCCACCGGGCCGAGATCAACACCCTCACCAACGGCCGGGCCTCGGTCGAACTGATCTTCCTCAACCTCCCCATGCACACCACTCGCCGCTACATGGCCCTCCCCAGCCTGTGGCGGGACCGCTCGCTCGGCCTCAACACCGTCGTCGCCGCGGGCTCTCCGCTGCGCGGGACCGTTTCGTACGACTACGACGAGCTCATCGACGTACTCGTCGGGCTCATGGAGCAGTACCGGCCGACCGTGATCCAGACCCTGGACCCCGATCCCGACATCCAGCACAGCGACGAGACGACCCGTAAGAAGGACAGCGAACAGCGCGGCTACTCGGATCACGCCGACCACACCGCCGTCGCCTTGTTCAGCTGGGCCGCAATGGTCCGCTGGGTCGCCCGTGCGACGAAGGACAGCGGTGAGGTGCCCGGCTTCGTCGCCACTGCCTTCCGCGGCTACTACAACCGCCACTGGCCGAAGAACCTCCCGGCCGCGGTGCTCCGGGAGAAGGCCGCGGCCCTCGTCCCGTACGGCGGCAGCCCGGACTGGGATTGCGGCAACACGGCCGGCTGCGGCGACTACAACGTCGGCGGCGTCCGCCCGCTCAAGAACAAGAAGGGCTGGGTCCGCGCCACTCACCACCGCTACCCCGGCCCCCGCACCACCGTCGCCACCGAGGCATCCGGCCGGCTGGTCGCCTACGGCGTGCTCGGGCTGCGTGCGGTCCGCTGGCGGGAGACCCGGCCCGGAAGCGGCCAGTGGGGCGCCCCGGACGACCTCGGCGGCGGCCCGCTCGCGCCCGCCCTCGGCGCGGCCACCCTCAAGGACGGCCGTCAGCTGCTGTTCGCGCTGCGCTTCGCCGCCCTCGACGGCCACGGCGGCCCCAACCAGCGCGAGGTCGTCCTGCTGGAGCAGGGCTCCCCCGGCGGCGAGTTCCTCGCCTGGAACGGTCTGGGCAACCCCGAGCGGGACGACGACCGCGGCCGCCGCATCGGCGTCCCGGTGGCGGTGGCGGCACCCGACGGCCGGGTCCACGTCTTCGTCCGCAATGCCGACAAGGGCATCAGCACCCGGGTCCGCGACAGGGCCGGGCGCTGGGACCGCTGGCGCGACCTCGGTGGAGCGGAGATCCAGGACGGTCTGTCCACGGTCGTGGACAGCGCCGGCCGGGTCCATGTCTTCGGCTCCGGCCGCGAGAGCGTGCACCACTGGACGCAGGACACCATGGGCCTGCCGCTCACCTTCCGCCCGGACAGCCGGCTGCCGGTCCCCGGGGGGCCGCTCGCCCCGGTGCTGACCGACGACGGTGGAATCGAGCTGTACTACCGCAAGCCGACGGACTCGGTGGTGATGGCCGTACGCACCGGCGGCGCGCCCGCCCGGCCCCGCAAGGAAGGCTTCGACGGCTACGGCCCACTCAGCGCGTCCGCGGCCCCCGGCGGCCTCGTACTGCTCGGCAAGGACACCCGCGGCCGGATCCAACTCCGCACCCGCAGAGGGCTTCTGACGCGCACTCATGGCATCGCGGCGCTGGACGCGCCCGCCCTCCACGTAGGCCACTCGGGCGCCACCGTCGTGGGCCTGGGGGCCGACGCGCACCCCTGGACCTGGTTGCCCGAGGCGGGAACGGCCGGCTGAGACCGGCAAGACGCGAACCAGACGCGAACCAGACGCGAACAAGGGCCCCGCACCGATGGTGCGAGGCCCTTGCTGATGCTCCAGGGAGCAACCAGATCAGATCAGCAATTACTTGTTGATCTTGATGACCTGGCCGGCGCCGACGGTCCGGCCACCCTCACGGATGGCGAACTTCAGGCCCTCCTCCATGGCGACCGGCTGAATCAGCGAGACCGTCATGGTGGTGTTGTCGCCCGGCATGACCATCTCGGTGCCCTCGGGGAGGGTCACAACGCCGGTCACGTCCGTGGTACGGAAGTAGAACTGCGGGCGGTAGTTGTTGAAGAAGGGGGTGTGACGACCACCCTCGTCCTTCGACAGGATGTAGGCCTGGGCCTCGAACTCGGTGTGCGGCGTGACCGAACCGGGCTTGATGATGACCTGGCCGCGCTCGACGTCCTCGCGCTTGATGCCACGGAGGAGCAGACCGACGTTCTCACCGGCCTGGCCCTCGTCGAGCAGCTTGCGGAACATCTCGATGCCGGTGACCGTGGTGGTGGTCTTCTCGGTCTTGATACCGACGATGTCGACGGTCTCGTTGACCTTGAGGACACCACGCTCGATACGGCCGGTGACGACGGTGCCACGACCGGTGATCGTGAAGACGTCCTCGATCGGCATCAGGAACGGCTTGTCGACGTCACGCTCGGGCTGCGGGATCGCCTCGTCGACGGCGGCCATCAGGTTCAGGACCGACTGGCCCCACTCCTTGTCGCCCTCGAGAGCCTTGAGCGCCGAGACGCGCACGACCGGGAGGTCGTCGCCCGGGAACTCGTACTCGGAGAGGAGCTCACGAACCTCGAGCTCGACGAGCTCCATGATCTCCTCGTCATCCACCATGTCGGCCTTGTTCAGGGCGACAACGATGTACGGAACGCCGACCTGGCGGGCCAGGAGCACGTGCTCCTTGGTCTGCGGCATCGGGCCGTCGGTGGCGGCGACCACGAGGATGGCGCCGTCCATCTGCGCCGCACCCGTGATCATGTTCTTGATGTAGTCCGCGTGACCCGGGCAGTCGACGTGCGCGTAGTGACGCGACTCCGTCTGGTACTCGACGTGCGCGATGGAGATGGTGATACCGCGCTGGCGCTCCTCAGGAGCCTTGTCGATCTGGTCGAAGGCCGAGGCCTCGTTCAGGTCCGGGTACGCGTCATGCAGCACCTTGGTAATGGCGGCCGTGAGGGTCGTCTTACCGTGGTCGATGTGACCGATGGTGCCGATGTTGACGTGCGGCTTAGTCCGCTCGAACTTCGCCTTCGCCACTGGGGTCCTCCTGTGGAGTGGTTCTGTACGCCTTACTCATCGGCGCCAGGTGATCTTTGCTGGGATGCCGGGGCCCGGGGCATTCCATCCGGGATTCGGATGGAATGCCCCAGCAGGCTCCGGTGACAAGCCTAAAGCGTGTACTCGGGAGAGTTACTCGCCCTTGGCCTTCGCGATGATCTCCTCGGCGACGTTCCGCGGAACCTCGGCGTAGGAGTCGAACTGCATCGAGTAGCTTGCGCGACCCGAGGTCTTGCTGCGGAGGTCTCCGACGTAGCCGAACATCTCCGACAGCGGAACCAGGCCCTTGACGACCCGGGCACCGCTGCGCTCCTCCATGGCCTGAATCTGGCCACGGCGGGAGTTGAGGTCGCCGATGACATCGCCCATGTAGTCCTCGGGCGTGGTGACCTCAACGGCCATCATCGGCTCGAGGAGCACGGGGGACGCCTTGCGAGCACCCTCCTTGAACGCCTGCGAACCGGCGATCTTGAACGCGAGTTCGGAGGAGTCGACCTCGTGGTAGCCACCGTCGAGAAGGGTGACGCGAACGCCCACCATCTCGTACCCGGCCAGGATGCCGAACTGCATGGCTTCCTGCGCGCCCGCGTCCACCGAGGGGATGTACTCACGGGGGATGCGGCCACCGGTGACCTTGTTCACGAACTCGTAGGTCGCGTCGCCGCCCTCGATGGGCTCCAGCGCGATCTGCACCTTCGCGAACTGACCGGTACCACCGGTCTGCTTCTTGTGCGTGTAGTCAATACGCTCGACGGTCTTGCGGATCGTCTCGCGGTACGCGACCTGCGGCTTGCCGACGTTCGCCTCGACGCGGAACTCGCGCCGCATACGGTCGACGAGCACCTCGAGGTGAAGCTCGCCCATACCACCGATGATGGTCTGGCCGGTCTCCTCGTCGGAGTGGACCTGGAAGGAGGGGTCCTCCTCCGCGAGACGCTGGATGGCGACACCCAGCTTCTCCTGGTCACCCTTGGACTTGGGCTCGATCGCGACCTGGATGACCGGCGCCGGGAAGTCCATGGACTCCAGGATCACCGGGTTCTTGTCGTCGCACAGCGTCTCACCGGTGGTGGTCTGCTTCAGGCCCATGACGGCGACGATGTCGCCGGCGCCCACCGACTCGATCTCCTCACGCTTGTTCGCGTGCATACGGTAGATCTTGCCGATGCGCTCCTTCTTGCCCTTGGTGGGGTTCAGCACAGCGGTGCCGGACTCCAGGCGACCCGAGTAGACCCGGATGAAGGTGAGCTTACCCAGGTGCGGGTCGCTCGCGATCTTGAAGGCCAGGGCGGCCAGCGGCTCGTCCTCGGACGGCTTGCGCGTGATGACCTTCTCCGCGTCCTTGACGTCGTGGCCATCAATGCCTTCGACGTCCAGGGGGGAGGGGAGGTAACGCACAACCGCGTCGAGCAGGGGCTGCACACCCTTGTTCTTGAACGCGGTACCGCAGAAGACGGGGGTGACGGTGGTGCCGCCGCCCTTGCCGGACGCGATGGTGATACGACGGATCGCGGCGTACAGCTGCTCCTCGGTGGGCTCGACGCCCTCCAGGTACAGCTCCATGACCTCTTCGTCGTTCTCCGCCACGGTCTCGACCAGCTTGCCGCGCCACTCCTCGGCAGCCTCGGTGTGCGTGGCCGGGATGTCGACGACGTCGTACATCTCGCCCTTGGTGGCCTCGGCGGACCAGACAAGAGCCTTCATACGAACGAGGTCGACGACGCCCTTGAAGTCCGCCTCGGCACCGATCGGCAGCTGCATCACGATCGGGGTTGCGCCGAGGCGGTCCACGATCATGTCGACGCAGCGGTGGAACTCCGCGCCGGTGCGGTCGAGCTTGTTGACGAAGCAGATACGCGGAACGCCGTAGCGGTCCGCCTGGCGCCACACAGTCTCGGACTGGGGCTCAACGCCGGCGACACCGTCGAACACCGTGACGGCACCGTCGAGCACGCGGAGCGAACGCTCCACCTCGACCGTGAAGTCGACGTGACCCGGGGTGTCGATGATGTTGATGGTGTGATCGACGTCCTCGAGCGGCCAGTGACAGGTCGTCGCGGCGGACGTGATCGTGATGCCGCGCTCCTGCTCCTGCTCCATCCAGTCCATCGTGGCAGCGCCGTCGTGGACCTCACCGATCTTGTAGCTCACACCGGTGTAAAACAGGATGCGCTCGGTGGTCGTCGTCTTGCCCGCGTCGATGTGGGCCATGATCCCAATGTTGCGGACCTTGGCCAGGTCAAGCGAAGTGGTGGCCATAAGGCTCAATCTTCTCTCGGTCTCGATGTGGGTAGCGACTACCAGCGGTAGTGCGCGAAGGCCTTGTTGGACTCGGCCATCTTGTGCGTGTCCTCACGCTTCTTGACCGCAGCGCCGAGGCCGTTGGAGGCGTCGAGCAGCTCGTTCATGAGGCGTTCGGTCATGGTCTTCTCGCGACGGGCGCGGGAGTAACCCACGACCCAGCGGAGCGCGAGGGTGGAGGCGCGACCGGGCTTGACCTCGATCGGCACCTGGTAGGTGGCGCCACCGACACGGCGGGACTTGACCTCGAGAGACGGCTTGACGTTCTCGAGAGCGCGCTTCAGCGTGATGACCGGGTCAGCGCCGGTCTTCTCGCGGAGGCCTTCCATGGCGCCGTAGACGATCCGCTCGGCAGTGGAACGCTTGCCGTTGAGCAGGATCTTGTTGATCAGCGACGTGACAAGAGGAGAACCGTAGACCGGGTCGATGATGACCGGGCGCTTCGGGGCGGGGCCCTTACGAGGCATTCTTACTTCTCCTTCTTGGCGCCGTAGCGGCTGCGGGCCTGCTTGCGGTTCTTGACACCCTGGGTGTCGAGGGAACCGCGGATGATCTTGTAACGAACACCCGGCAGGTCCTTCACACGGCCACCACGCACGAGCACGATGGAGTGCTCCTGCAGGTTGTGTCCCTCACCCGGAATGTAGGCCGTGACCTCGATGCCGGAGGTCAGACGCACACGCGCGACCTTCCGCAGGGCCGAGTTCGGCTTCTTCGGGGTGGTCGTGAACACACGCGTGCAGACACCACGACGCTGAGGGGAACCCTCGAGCGCGGGCGTCTTGTTCTTCTCGACCTTGTCCTGCCGGCCCTTCCGGACCAGCTGCTGGATCGTAGGCACTACTTCTCCGGTTTCTGTGTGCCGTTCGTGAAGCTAACCTGGAACGTCGCCGACCCACGCGGTCGGGTGTGTCGAATACTGCAGGCCCCCGCCGCTAGGCAGAGAGAGCGCAGATTACGGTGGCCGATTTTTCAGACTCGCCATGCGGTTGAGGACACGCACACGAGCCCAGGCACACCCCAGGCACAAGGACAGAGCGTACCTACCGCATCGGCTGCGGTCAAAACAAATGCACACGCGCAGGACACACCAGGCTGCAACATACGGCACAGGGCGGCCATCCCGCGTGGGATGACCGCCCTGTGGTCGTTGCTATCGCCTACTGGTTGTACGGACCGTAGTCGTAGTCCTCCAGCGGAACGGCCTGGCCGGAGCCGGTGCCGAACGGCGAGTAGTCGATGTCGTCGTAGCCGACGGCCGAGTACATCGCGGCCTTGGCCTCCTCGGTGGGCTCCACCCGGATGTTGCGGTAGCGGGACAGGCCCGTACCGGCCGGGATGAGCTTACCGATGATGACGTTCTCCTTGAGGCCGATCAGGGAGTCCGACTTGGCGTTGATCGCCGCGTCGGTCAGAACCCTGGTCGTCTCCTGGAAGGACGCCGCCGACAGCCACGACTCGGTGGCGAGCGAGGCCTTGGTGATACCCATCAGCTGCGGACGGCCGGAGGCGGGGTGACCGCCCTCGGTGACCACACGACGGTTCTCGGTCTCGAACTTCGAGCGCTCGACAAGCTCGCCCGGCAGCAGCTCCGCGTCGCCGGACTCGATGATCGTCACGCGGCGCAGCATCTGCCGGATGATGATCTCGATGTGCTTGTCGTGGATCGACACACCCTGCGAGTTGTAGACCTTCTGGACCTCGCCGACCAGGTGGACCTGGACCGCGCGCTGACCGAGGATCCGCAGCACGTCGTGCGGGTTGGTGGCACCCACGGTGAGCTTCTGGCCCACCTCGACATGGTCGCCGTCGCCCACCAGCAGACGGGCACGCTTCGAGATCGGGAAGGCCGTCTCCTCGGCGCCGTCGTCGGGGGTGACAACGAGCTTCTTGGTCTTCTCGGTCTCCTCGATACGGACGCGGCCTGCCGCCTCCGAGATCGGGGCGACACCCTTGGGCGTACGAGCCTCGAAGAGCTCGACGACACGGGGCAGACCCTGGGTGATGTCGTCACCGGCCACACCACCGGTGTGGAAGGTACGCATCGTCAGCTGGGTACCGGGCTCACCGATGGACTGGGCGGCGATGATGCCGACCGCCTCACCGATGTCCACCAGCTTGCCGGTGGCGAGCGAACGGCCGTAGCAGTACGCACACGTGCCGACCGCGGACTCGCAGGTCAGGACCGAACGGGTCTTGACCTCCTCGACGCCCGCGGCGACGACCGCGTCGATGAGCACATCGCCCAGGTCGACATTGGCCGGCGCGATGACCTTGCCGTCGACGACGACGTCCTCGGCGAGCATCCGCGCGTACACGGACGTCTCGACGTCCTCCGCCTTGCGCAGCACACCGTCGGCGCCGCGCTCGGCGATCCGCAGCTTGAGGCCGCGGTCGGTGCCACAGTCCTCTTCGCGGATGATGACGTCCTGCGAGACGTCCACCAGACGACGGGTCAGGTAACCCGAGTCGGCGGTACGCAGGGCGGTGTCGGCCAGACCCTTACGGGCACCGTGCGTGGAGATGAAGTACTCCAGCACGGACAGACCCTCACGGAACGACGCCTTGATCGGCCGCGGGATGGTCTCGTTCTTGGCGTTGGACACCAGACCACGCATACCGGCGATCTGACGCATCTGCATCATGTTTCCACGAGCACCCGAGTTGACCATCATGAAGATGGGGTTGGTCTTCGGGAAGTTCTCGTTCATGGCCTCGGCAACCTCGTTGGTCGCCTTGGTCCAGATCGCGATGAGCTCCTGGGTGCGCTCGTCCTTGGTGATCAGACCGCGCTCGTACTGCTTCTGGACCTTCTCGTCCTGCGCCTCGTAGCCCGCGACGATCGCCTTCTTGGCCTCGGGGACCACGACGTCGGAGATGGCCACGGTGACACCGGAACGGGTCGCCCAGTAGAAGCCGGCCGCCTTCAGGTTGTCGAGCGTCGCCGCCACGATGACCTTGGGGTAGCGCTCGGCCAGATCGTTGACGATCTCGGAGAGCTGCTTCTTGCCCACCGAGTAGTCGACGAAGGGGTAGTCCTCGGGCAGCAGCTCGTTGAAGAGCGCGCGGCCCAGAGTCGTACGCAGCCGGAAGCTGTCACCCTGCTGCCACTCACCCGCGGAGCCGCTGATGTCCGCGGCACCCTGCTCGGCGACCGGGGGAACCCAGCCGCGCGGCGGAATGGTGCCGACGGGGAAGCGGATGTCGACCTTCGCCTGGAGCGAGAGCTCGCGGGCGTCGAACGCCATGATCGCCTCGGCCGTGGAGCCGAAGGACCGGCCCTCGCCGATGACCTTGCGCTCTTCCTCGTCGGTCGTGAGGAAGAACAGGCCCAGCACCATGTCCTGGGTCGGCATGGTGACCGGACGGCCGTCAGCCGGCTTCAGGATGTTGTTCGAGGACAGCATCAGGATGCGGGCCTCGGCCTGCGCCTCCGCGGAGAGCGGCAGGTGGACGGCCATCTGGTCACCGTCGAAGTCCGCGTTGAACGCGGTGCAGACGAGCGGGTGGATCTGGATGGCCTTGCCCTCGACCAGCTGCGGCTCGAAGGCCTGGATGCCGAGGCGGTGCAGCGTCGGCGCACGGTTCAGCAGAACCGGGTGCTCGGCGATGACCTCTTCCAGCACGTCGTACACGACCGTGCGGCCGCGCTCGACCATGCGCTTGGCCGACTTGATGTTCTGCGCGTGGTTCAGGTCGACCAGACGCTTCATCACGAACGGCTTGAAGAGCTCCAGCGCCATGGCCTTCGGCAGACCGCACTGGTGCAGCTTGAGCTGCGGGCCGACGACGATGACGGAACGGGCCGAGTAGTCGACTCGCTTACCGAGCAGGTTCTGACGGAAACGACCCTGCTTGCCCTTGAGCATGTCGCTCAGGGACTTCAGCGGGCGGTTACCGGGACCGGTCACCGGGCGACCACGGCGGCCGTTGTCGAACAGCGCGTCGACGGCCTCCTGCAGCATCCGCTTCTCGTTGTTCACGATGATCTCGGGGGCACCGAGGTCAAGGAGACGCTTGAGGCGGTTGTTGCGGTTGATCACACGGCGGTACAGGTCGTTCAGGTCGGAGGTCGCGAAGCGGCCACCGTCCAGCTGCACCATCGGACGCAGGTCCGGCGGGATGACCGGCACGCAGTCGAGCACCATGCCCTTGGGGCTGTTGCTGGTCTGCAGGAACGCGGAGACGACCTTGAGGCGCTTGAGCGCACGGGTCTTCTTCTGGCCCTTGCCGGTACGGATGATCTCGCGGAGACGCTCGGCCTCCTCCTCGAGGTCGAAGGACTCCAGGCGCTTCTGCAGCGCCGCGGCACCCATCGAGCCGTCGAAGTACGTGCCGAAGCGGTCACGCAGCTCGCGGTAGAGCAGCTCGTCGCCCTCCAGGTCCTGGACCTTGAGGTTCTTGAAGCGGTTCCACACCTCGTCGAGACGGTCGATCTCGCGCTGCGCACGGTCACGCAGCTGCTTCATCTCACGCTCGGCGCCTTCGCGCACCTTGCGGCGCACGTCGGCCTTGGCGCCCTCGGCCTCGAGCTCGGCCAGGTCGGTCTCGAGCTTCTTGGCGCGGGCCTCGAGGTCGGCGTCGCGGCGGTTCTCGACCTGCTGGCGCTCGACGGAGACATGCGCCTCCAGCGAGGGCAGGTCGCGCGTACGGCGCTCCTCGTCCACGAACGTGATCATGTAAGCGGCGAAGTAGATGACCTTCTCGAGGTCCTTCGGCGCGAGGTCGAGCAGGTAGCCAAGGCGCGACGGGACGCCCTTGAAGTACCAGATGTGCGTAACAGGCGCGGCCAGCTCAATGTGGCCCATCCGCTCACGGCGCACCTTGGCGCGGGTGACTTCGACGCCACAGCGCTCACAGATGATGCCCTTGAAGCGGACACGCTTGTACTTACCGCAGTAGCACTCCCAGTCCCGGGTCGGACCGAAGATCTTCTCGCAGAAGAGTCCGTCCTTTTCGGGCTTGAGCGTGCGGTAGTTGATGGTCTCCGGCTTCTTGACCTCGCCGTGGGACCACTGTCGGATGTCGTCCGCGGTGGCAAGGCCGATCCGCAGCTCGTCGAAGAAGTTGACGTCGAGCACTTTGTCGTCAATCCCTCTTTCGGGGTCGAGTCTCAATCATGGTCTGTACGGGTCCGGGGCAGGGCCGGGGCTCTTTGCGAGAGCCCCGGCCAGACCCGTCAGACCTCTTCGACGCTGCTCGGCTCGCGCCGGGACAGGTCGATACCGAGCTCCTCCGCAGCGCGGAAGACGTCCTCGTCCGTGTCACGCATCTCGATGGACATGCCGTCCGAGGACAGCACCTCCACGTTGAGGCAGAGCGACTGCATTTCCTTGATGAGCACCTTGAAGGACTCGGGAATGCCGGGCTCGGGGATGTTCTCGCCCTTGACGATGGCCTCGTAGACCTTCACGCGGCCAGTGACGTCGTCGGACTTGATGGTCAGCAGCTCCTGAAGGGCGTAGGCGGCGCCGTAGGCCTCGAGGGCCCACACCTCCATCTCGCCGAACCGCTGGCCACCGAACTGGGCCTTACCACCCAGCGGCTGCTGGGTGATCATCGAGTACGGACCGGTCGAACGAGCGTGCAGCTTGTCGTCGACCAGGTGGTGGAGCTTGAGGATGTACATGTACCCGATCGAGATCGGGTCCGGGAACGGCTCACCGGAGCGGCCGTCGAACAGGTTGGCCTTGCCGGACGCCTGGACCAGCCGGTCACCGTCACGGTTCGGGATCGTGGCCTCGAAGAGACCGGCGATCTCGTCCTCGCGCGCACCGTCGAAGACCGGGGTCGCGACGTTGGTGCCGGGGGCGACCTGGTCGGCGCCGATGGCCTGCAGGCGCTGCGCCCAGTCGTCGGCGAGACCGGAGACGTCCCAGCCTCGGCTGGCGAGCCAGCCGAGGTGGATCTCGAGGACCTGTCCCGGGTTCATTCGGGACGGGACACCCAGCGGGTTGAGGATGATGTCGACCGGGGTGCCGTCCTCCAGGAACGGCATGTCCTCGATCGGCAGGATCTTCGAGATGACGCCCTTGTTGCCGTGACGGCCGGCGAGCTTGTCACCATCGGTGATCTTGCGCTTCTGCGCGACGTACACGCGAACCAGCTGGTTCACGCCCGGCGGCAGCTCGTCGCCCTCCTCGCGGTCGAAGACGCGTACGCCGATGACCTTGCCGGTCTCGCCGTGCGGCACCTTCAGCGAGGTGTCACGGACCTCACGCGCCTTCTCACCGAAGATCGCGCGGAGCAGCCGCTCCTCCGGGGTCAGCTCGGTCTCACCCTTGGGCGTGACCTTGCCGACCAGGATGTCACCGGCGACGACCTCGGCACCGATACGGATGATGCCGCGCTCGTCGAGGTCCGCGAGGACCTCCTCGGAGACGTTCGGGATGTCCCGGGTGATCTCCTCCGGGCCGAGCTTGGTGTCACGGGCGTCGACCTCGTGCTCCTCGATGTGGATCGAGGAGAGGACGTCGTCCTGCACGAGGCGCTGCGACAGGATGATCGCGTCCTCGTAGTTGTGACCCTCCCACGGCATGAACGCGACCAGCAGGTTCTTGCCGAGCGCCATCTCGCCCTGCTCGGTGGCCGGACCGTCGGCGAGGACCTGGCCCTCGACGACCCGGGAGCCCTCGTCCACGACAACCTTCTGGTTGACCGAGGTGCCCTGGTTCGACCGGGAGAACTTGGCGATGCGGTACGTGGTGTACGTGCCGTCGTCGTTGGCGACGGTGATGTAGTCCGCGGAGACCTCCTGGACAACACCTTCCTTCTCCGCCTTGATGACGTCACCGGCGTCGACCGCGCAGCGGTACTCCATGCCGGTGCCGACCAGCGGCGCCTCCGCCGTGATCAGCGGAACTGCCTGGCGCATCATGTTCGCGCCCATGAGGGCACGGTTGGCGTCGTCGTGCTCGAGGAACGGGATCATGGCGGTCGCGACCGACACCATCTGGCGCGGCGAGACATCCATGTAGTCGACGTCGTCGCCCGGGATGTAGTCGACCTCGCCGCCACGGCGGCGCACCAGGACGCGCGGCTCGGTGAACCGCAGGTCCTCGGAGAGCGTCGCGTTCGCCTGGGCGATAACGAAGCGGTCTTCCTCGTCAGCGGTCAGGTAGTCGACCTCGTCGGTGACGACGCCATCGACGACCTTGCGGTACGGCGTCTCGACGAAGCCGAACGCGTTGACCCGGCCGTACGAGGCGAGCGAGCCGATCAGACCGATGTTCGGGCCTTCAGGGGTCTCGATCGGGCACATGCGGCCGTAGTGGGACGGGTGCACGTCACGGACCTCGAAGCCGGCCCGCTCACGGGAGAGACCACCCGGGCCAAGCGCCGACAGACGGCGCTTGTGGGTGAGACCCGACAGCGGGTTGTTCTGGTCCATGAACTGCGACAGCTGGCTGGTGCCGAAGAACTCCTTGATGGAGGCGACGACCGGCCGGATGTTGATCAGGGTCTGCGGCGTGATCGCCTCGACGTCCTGGGTCGTCATGCGCTCACGCACGACGCGCTCCATACGAGCCAGACCCGTGCGGACCTGGTTCTGGATGAGCTCGCCGACGTTACGCAGACGACGGTTGCCGAAGTGGTCGATGTCGTCGGTCTCGACGACGATCTGGGTGCCGCTCTCGCCGACCGTCTCGGTCTCACCGGCGTGCAGCTTGACCAGGTACTTGATGGTCGCGATGACGTCGTCGGTGGTGAGCACGCCGGCGTCCAGCGGCTCATCCGCGCCGAGCTTCTTGTTCACCTTGTAGCGGCCGACCTTGGCGAGGTCGTAGCGCTTCGGGTTGAAGTAGAGGTTCTCGAGCAGCGTCTGAGCGGCCTCGCGCGTCGGGGGCTCGCCCGGGCGCAGCTTGCGGTAGATGTCGAGCAGCGCGTCGTCCTGGCCCTGGGTGTGGTCCTTCTCCAGGGTGGCGCGCATCGACTCGTACTCGCCGAACTCCTCGAGGATCTGCTCGGTGGTCCAACCGAGAGCCTTGAGCAGGACGGTGACGGACTGCTTGCGCTTGCGGTCGATGCGGACACCGACCATGTCGCGCTTGTCGATCTCCATCTCGAGCCAGGCACCCCGGGACGGGATGATCTTGGCCGTGAAGATGTCCTTGTCGGACGTCTTGTCGATGGAGGAGTCGAAGTAGACACCCGGCGAGCGGACCAGCTGCGACACAACGACACGCTCGGTGCCGTTGATGACGAAGGTGCCCTTGTTGGTCATGAGCGGGAAGTCGCCCATGAAGACCGTCTGGGACTTGATCTCGCCGGTCTCGTTGTTGGTGAACTCGGCCGTGACGAAGAGCGGGGCAGCGTACGTGAAGTCGCGCTCCTTGCACTCGTCGATGGAGTTCTTCGGAGGCTCGAAGCGGTGGTCGCGGAAGGTCAGCGACATCGACCCGGAGAAGTCCTCGATCGGAGAGATCTCCTCGAAGATCTCCTCCAGGCCGGACTTGGTGGGGACGTCCTGTCCGCTGTCCAGAGCCGCCTCGACACGAGCCTTCCAGGCGGCATTGCCGAGCAGCCAGTCAAAGCTCTCGGTCTGCAGCGCGAGGAGGTTCGGAACCTCGAGGGGCTCCTTGATTTTTGCAAAGGAGATGCGCAGCGGGGCGGTGCTGGCGCCGTTGTTCGTATTCGCGGTCGAGGCGTTGCGCGAGGCGGCCAAGAGGGGGTCCTTCCGAGGGCTCGGACTCACTACGCGCGTACCGGTCCCATGCTGGGCACGGAGATAGAAGTCCCAGGTCAGGGATGATTCAATCTACGGTGCTCATACGTGGGGATGCCCCTGGTGACGGGCAGGGGGCAGCTAACAGGCAGCGCAAAGGGTCAGTGTAGCCACTTGGCACACTGATGTCCAGTGCGGGTTTTCGAGACCCTCGTTGTTCTCAACTCCGCGACACCCTCGCGCCGTGTGGCGCACATCGATACTGCCCGTTCGGTCGTCGATCCATGCCTCGGATACGGATCGTTGTGACGACGCGTCCTGAGAATTGCGCGCTGCGTGCGGTTCGTCAAGGCCCCCCAGCCCAAACGGGGCTGCTGGGACAGAGCGAGGCGTACGACGAAGATCACGATACTCGCCGCGGGCCGAAGAGCAAGGCAGCCGCCACGGCAACGCCGAAGGGCGACCACCCGTATGGGTGATCGCCCTTCTGCAGTGCCTTCAGCGGTCCCTTGCGGAACCATGAGTCAGAGACTCAGAAAGTCACTTGACCTCGACGGACGCGCCAGCGGCCTTGAGGGACTCGGCGGCCTTCTCAGCGGCCTCCTTGGCGACCTTCTCGAGGACCGGCTTCGGGGTGCCGTCGACGAGGTCCTTGGCCTCCTTCAGACCCAGGGAGGTCAGCTCGCGCACGACCTTGATGACCTGGATCTTCTTCTCGCCGGCGCCGGTGAGGATGACGTCGAACTCGTCCTGCTCGGCCTCGGCCTCGGCCGGGGCGGCAGCGGCGCCACCAGCGGCAACGGCGACCGGGGCGGCGGCGGTGACGTCGAACTTCTCCTCGAAGGCCTTCACGAACTCGGAGAGCTCGATGAGGGTCATCTCCTCGAACTGCGCAAGCAGGTCGTCCTGGCTGAGCTTCGCCATGATGGCGGTCCTTCCACTAATTCGGCTGGTGCCGGTTGTCTGTGTCGGCGGGCGTACATCGGCCCGCTGCGACCGGCCGCACTACGCGGCTACGGTCAATGCGCGAGCCGAATTACTCGGCACCGCCCTGCTCGGCCTTCTTGGCACGAAGCGCCTCCGCGGTGCGGACGAACTTCGAGGGAAGCGCCTGGAAGAGCGCGGCAGCCTGAGACTGCTTGCCCTTCATGGCGCCCGCCAGCTTGGCGAGCAGAACCTCGCGGGACTCGAGGTCCGCAAGCTTCTTGATCTCATCAGCGGTGAGCGCCTTACCATCAAGGACACCGCCCTTGATGATGAGGTTGGGGTTGTCCTTGGCGAAGTCACGAAGACCCTTCGCCGACTCCACCGGGTCACCGGTGACGAAGGCAACCGCCGTCGGACCCGCGAACAGGTCGTCGAGCGCGTTGATCCCGGCCTCGTTGGCCGCAATCTTGGTCAGCGTGTTCTTCACCACGGCGTACTGGGCGTTCTCACCGAGCGAACGGCGCAGCTCCTTGAGCTGAGCCACGGTGAGACCCCGGTACTCGGTCAGCACGGCGGCGTTCGAGCTGCGGAACTGGTCCGCGAGCTCGGCTACCGCGGCAGCCTTGTCGGGCCTTGCCATAGAGCGTCGGCCTCCTTCCGGGTGATGAGGACCGCTCAGAAGGGGCTGGGCAAACAAAACGCCCCGGCGCAGGCGCACGGGGCGTAGCTCGACCGGAACGAGTCCGGGAGCTTTCCACAGTCACCTGCGCAGGACGTCCGCAGCTAGCGGATCCTTCGGCCGCCGCACCCTCTTGCGAGAACACGGCAACGACCAGCGGTCTTTGGCTTCTGTGGAAGAGTACGGGAGAGATCCCGGTCAGGCAAATCGGGCGGGCGTCAGCTCTGCCCCGCGGACTCCATGCCCTCGCCGGCCTTCTTCAGCATCTCCATGAGGTCGAAGGTGTCCCCGGCCGGCGGCGCCTGCACGGTGGCCTTGGCGCCGTAGTCCGAGTAGTTGGCGACGATCTTCACCTTGCCCTCGGGGCTGTCCATGCCGATGTCCATCTTCACCGGGTAGTTGTCCTGGTTGACCCAGACCTCGGTGTCGTACCCCTTGATGCCGGACTTCTTCATATTGGCGAGGAGGTCCTTGCGCTCCTGCTCGCTGAGCGTCTTGAGCGACTTGTTCGACGCCACCATCTCGTCGAGCGTCAGCGTGCCCTTGTAGTGCTGGGCCTCGACCCCGTCGATCTTCTCCGCGCCGATGTGCTTGAGGTTCGGCGACTCGAGCAGCATCGCGAGCTGCTGGGCCGGGTCCTGGTTCATGCTCTCCAGGCTGCCGGTCATCTGCTTCTGCAGCGCCTTGTCCCCCGACGCCTTGGCGGCGGCCCCGAGGTCGAGCTTCATCCAGCGCTTGCCGTCCATGTCCTTGGCGGCCTTGGCGCCCATGTCCATGTACATGGCGTTGTTCAGCCACACCATGCGGATCTGCTCCGGGGCGGCCGGGTCAGCCTTGAACATGGAACCCTTCATGGTCATGTCCATCAGCGTGGGGTCCCACCCCATGACTCCGGACATCTCCATGGTGCCGCCGCCCCCCATGGCCGCCGGCATCGTCATCGTCATACGGACCTTCGCCGACTTCGCGGCCGAGGTCTTCTTGTACGCCGCCGTGAGGACCTGCGTCACCGCCGCGCGGGACTGCGTCTCGGTCTTCCTGGGCGCCTCGGCGGCCTTCTTCTCCCCGTCGCCACCCTGACAGCCTGCTACGCCGACTACGACGGCCACAGCCGTCAAAGAGACGCCCGCGCGCGTCCATGCGGACATGGTCATGCCCCACCCCTTGTTGTTTGCGAACGCTTGAACGGTAACGCACGCCTACGACACGGGGACAACGAAAACCGGCCCCCGCATCTCCGAAGAGGTGCGGGGGCCGGCTCAAGCACGCGAGACCCGCGGCTGCCGTCAGATTCAGGCGGCGGCCGGGTCCTCCTCGACGAGGAGGTTGCGGGTGCGGTTGGCGTCCAGCGGAATGCCGGGGCCCATCGTCGTCGTGAGGGTCGCCTTCTTGATGTAGCGGCCCTTCGCGGCGGACGGCTTCAGACGGAGGATCTCCTCCAGCGCCGCGGCGTAGTTCTCGACCAGCTTCGTCTCGTCGAAGGAGACCTTGCCGATGATGAAGTGCAGGTTCGAGTGCTTGTCGACGCGGAACTCGATCTTGCCGCCCTTGATGTCGTTCACAGCCTTGGTGACATCGGGGGTGACGGTGCCGGTCTTCGGGTTCGGCATCAGACCACGCGGACCGAGCACGCGGCCGAGGCGGCCGACCTTGCCCATGAGGTCCGGGGTGGCGACGACGGCGTCGAAGTCCAGACGGCCCTTCGCAACCTCGTCGATGAGCTCGTCGGCGCCGACGATGTCGGCGCCCGCGGCACGCGCGGCCTCGGCACGGTCACCGGTCGCGAAGACCAGGACCCGGGCGGTCTTGCCGGTGCCGTGCGGAAGGTTCACGGTGCCACGGACCATCTGGTCGGCCTTGCGCGGGTCAACACCCAGACGCATGGCGACCTCGACGGTGCCGTCGAACTTGGTGGCGGCGGTGTCCTTGGCGAGACGGACGGCCTCGAGGGGGGCGTAGTTGCGCTCCCGGTCGATCTTGGCGTCCGCAGCGCGGAGAGTCTTGCTGCGCTTCACTTCTGCTCCTGTGTCGTTTCAGGTATGGAGTCGTGGTGCGGACCAGCGCTTGGTCCTACCACTGAGGTCACGCGGGGGCTGATCAGCCCTCGACCGTGATGCCCATCGAACGGGCGGTGCCGGCGATGATCTTCGACGCGGCGTCCAGGTCGTTGGCGTTCAGGTCGGGCATCTTGACCGTGGCGATCTCGCGGACCTGGGCGCCGGTGAGCTTGGCAACCTTGGTCTTGTGAGGCTCGCCGGAGCCCTTGTCCACACCCGCGGCCTTGAGGATCAGCTTGGCGGCCGGCGGAGTCTTGGTGATGAAGGTGAAGGAACGGTCCTCGTAGACCGTGATCTCCACCGGCACGACCATGCCACGCTGCGACTCGGTCGCGGCGTTGTAGGCCTTGCAGAACTCCATGATGTTGACGCCGTGCTGACCGAGCGCGGGGCCTACCGGCGGAGCCGGGTTGGCCGCGCCGGCCTGGATCTGGAGCTTGATAAGCCCCGTGACCTTCTTCTTCTTGGGAGGCATTGCTCTCTCCGGGTCCTAGTGAGAGTTTTCAGCGCTCCACCCGATCATCCGGATGGAGGCATACCGCACAACGATAACGGGTATAGCTGCGCGGCCAAAAACCGAGCAGGTCAGAGCGGCCGCGAGAGCCGGTCTGACCTGTTCGGAGGCGTATGTTCCAGAAGGTTTCAGTTCTTCTGGATCTGGTCGAAGCTCAGCTCGACCGGGGTCTCGCGGCCGAAGATCTCGACGAGGCCCTTGACCTTCTTCGAGTCGGCGTTGATCTCGTTGATCGTCGCCTGCAGCGTCGCGAACGGGCCGTCGGTGACGGTGACGGAGTCACCGACCTCGAAGTCCAGCACCTGGACCTCGACCTTGCGCGACGGAGCCGGCTTGCCCTCGGCCTCGGCGGCCTCGCGCGCGGCCTTCTCCTCGGCCTCCGGGGCGAGCATCTTGACGATCTCGTCCAGGGTCAGCGGGTACGGATCGTAGGCGTTGCCCACGAAGCCGGTGACGCCGGGGGTGTTGCGGACGACACCCCAGGACTCGTTCGTCAGGTCCATACGGACCAGGACGTACCCGGGAAGCTTGTTCTGGCGGACGTTCTTACGCTCGCCGTTCTTGATCTGGACGATCTCTTCCTCGGGCACTTCGGCCTGGTAGATGAAGTCCTCGACGTTCAGCGAGACGGCGCGCTGCTCAAGGTTGGCCTTCACGCGCTTCTCGTATCCGGCGTACGTGTGGATGACGTACCACTCGCCGGGCAGGCCGCGCAGCTCCTCGCGGAGGGCGGCGATCGGGTCGGCCGGGGCCTCGGGCTCGGTCGGCTCGGCGGCCTCTTCGACATCGCCGGCGTCGGCCGCGACGGTCTCGTCCTCTGCCACCTCGGCGACGGCGGTGGCCTCGTCCTCGACGTGCATCGCGGCCTGCTCGGCCGGCTCGCCCGCCGCGGCGTCGGCAGCCTCGACGAGGTCGACCTCGTCGGCCCCTTCGATGATGTCGAGCGCGTCGGTGTCGACCGTGTCCGGCGCAGCCTCGGCCGCCTCGGCCGTCGCCGCAGCCTCTTCGCCCTCCACGGGCTCGACGGCGTCGTTCAGGTTCGGGTCAGACACGGTGGCTGCTTCTTCCTGGATACAGATGGGTGGAACATGCGAAAGGGGCGCCGCTGCCGGCGCCCTCCGCGGGATCAGCCGAAGACGTACTTGACGGCTTCCTGGAACCCATAGTCAATCACGGTCACAAGACCAATCATGACGACTACAAAGACAATCACCACTGTCGTGTAGGTCGTCAGCTGGCTGCGAGTCGGCCAGACGACCTTGCGCAGCTCGGCGATGATCTGGCGGTAGAAGAGCGCGAGACGACCCAGAGGGCCCTTCTTTCCGCGCTTGCCGCCCTTACGAGTCTTCTTCTTCGACTCCGGCGCCTCGTCATCGGCATCAGGCATGTCGATGGAGCCCACGGCGTCCGTCACGATCTCTCACCTGATTCCGGGTCGTGGCCGTGCCGCGCCCGGTTGAGCCGCACGGCTGTGCAATGAATTACGTGCATACATGCGCACACATCCTGGCGAAGGTGTGTGTAGCAGGGCCGGAGGGACTTGAACCCCCAACCGCTGGTTTTGGAGACCAGTGCTCTACCAATTGAGCTACGACCCTTTGTGGTTTCCCCAACCTACCGCATCCGCAGATGTGGTTGGTGAGGGGCCAACGACGAGTGAGTGTACGTGGTCGCAGGCCCGGCGTCGAACAGATAGCTCCCGGACGGTTCCTGTCCGCTACTCGAAACCTGTGTGCCGGGTGCGTTTGCCGTCTGGGACGATGGCCGTATGAGCGCTGCAACCCCTCCCACCGAGCGCCGGGTCTCCGCCCGCATCGGCGCGATCTCCGAGTCCGCAACCCTCGCCGTCGACGCCAAGGCAAAGGCTCTCAAGGCCGCCGGGCGTCCGGTGATCGGCTTCGGCGCGGGTGAGCCGGACTTCCCGACACCCGACTACATCGTCGAGGCCGCGATCGAGGCCTGCCGCAACCCGAAGTACCACCGCTACACCCCGGCCGGCGGGCTCCCCGAGCTCAAGGCCGCCATCGCCGCGAAGACGCTGCGCGACTCCGGCTACGAGGTCGAGGCCGCCCAGATCCTGGTCACCAACGGCGGCAAGCAGGCCATCTACGAAGCGTTCGCGGCGATCCTCGACCCGGGCGACGAGGTCATCGTCCCGGCGCCGTACTGGACGACGTACCCCGAGTCGATCCGCCTCGCGGGCGGTGTCCCGGTCGAGGTCGTGGCCGATGAGACCACCGGCTACCAGGTCTCCGTGGAGCAGCTGGAGGCGGCGCGCACGGAGCGTACGAAGGTCGTGCTCTTCGTCTCGCCGTCAAACCCGACCGGCGCGGTCTACAACCGGGCCGACGCGGAGGCGATCGGACGCTGGGCCCTCGAGCACGGTCTGTGGGTCCTGACGGATGAGATCTACGAGCACCTTGTGTACGGCGACGCCACCTTCACCTCGCTGCCGGCGCTCGTGCCCGAGCTGCGCGACAAGTGCATCGTGGTCAACGGTGTGGCCAAGACCTATGCGATGACCGGTTGGCGTGTGGGATGGATCGTCGGCCCGAAGGATGTGGTGAAGGCCGCGACCAACCTTCAGTCGCACGCCACGTCCAATGTGTCGAACGTGGCGCAGGTGGCCGCGCTGGCCGCCGTCTCCGGTTCGCTGGACGCGGTCGCCGAGATGCGTACCGCCTTCGACCGCCGCCGCCAGACGATCGTGCGGATGCTCAACGAGATCGACGGCGTGCTGTGCCCGGTGCCGGAGGGCGCGTTCTACGCGTACCCCTCGGTGAAGGCGCTTCTCGGCAAGGAGATCCGCGGCAAGCGCCCGCAGACCTCGGTGGAGCTGGCGGCGCTGATCCTCGACGAGGCCGAGGTGGCGGTCGTACCGGGCGAGGCGTTCGGTACGCCGGGCTATCTGCGGCTGTCGTACGCGCTGGGCGACGAGGACCTGGTCGAGGGTGTGTCGCGGATGCAGAAGCTGCTGGCGGAGGCCCGCGACTGATTCCGCTCCATCCCCTTACGTCCCTTTCTGTACTCGAACGCCGGACGGGCTGGACATCCAGCCCGTCCGGCGTTTTTGCCAGGCTCGGCGGCGGGAGCCCCGCTTGAGGGCCGTTTCTTCGTTCGGGCAAGCGCCCGATCGGGGAAAGGGGCTGCCGGTCTGCGCGCGCGTGCGGCAAGATCCTGCAATGGAGCACGTACGAGACCTCAGGCTGCTGCCGAAGGCCCATCTGCATCTGCACTTCACCGGATCGATGCGGCCCACCACCCTGCTCGAGCTCGCCGACAAGTACGGCGTCCATCTGCCCGATGCGCTGACCAGCGGTGAACCGCCCAAACTGCGGGCGACCGACGAGCGCGGCTGGTTCCGTTTCCAGCGGCTCTACGACATCGCGCGGTCCTGTCTGCGCTCCCCCGAGGACATCCAGCGGCTGGTGCGCGAGGCGGCCGAGGAGGATGTGCGGGACGGCTCGGGCTGGCTCGAAATCCAGGTCGACCCGACCTCGTACGCCCCCATGCTGGGCGGCCTTATCCCAGCGCTGGAGATCATCCTGGACGCCGTGGAGCGTGCCGGGCGGGAGACCGGTCTCGGACTGCGGGTGCTGGTCGCCGCGAACCGTATGAAGCACCCGCTGGACGCCCGCACACTGGCGCGGCTCGCGGTCCGGTACCGGGACCGGGGGATCGTCGGCTTCGGCCTCTCCAACGACGAACGCCGCGGCATGGCACGGGACTTCGACCGCGCCTTCGCGATCGCCCGGGACGGCGGACTGCTGGCGGCGCCGCACGGCGGCGAGCTGACGGGACCGGCGTCCGTACGGGACTGTCTGGACGATCTGGACGCGTCCCGGATCGGGCACGGGGTGCGGGCGGCGGAGGACCCCCGGCTGCTGCGGAAGCTGGCCGAGCGTGGGGTGACGTGCGAGGTGTGCCCGTCGTCGAATGTGGCACTGGGCGTCTATGAGAAACCGGCGGACGTGCCGCTGCGGACGCTGTACGACGCGGGGGTGCCGATGGCGCTGGGGGCGGACGACCCGCTGCTGTTCGGCTCGCGGCTGGCGGCACAGTACGAACTGGCGCGGAAGCACCACGGCTTCACGGACGCGGAACTGGCGGAGCTGGCGCGGCAGTCGGTGCGGGGCTCGGCGGCGCCGGAGGATGTCCGGAGCAAGCTGCTGGCGGGGATCGACGACTGGCTGGCCGGCTAGCGGGCGCTAGCCGATTCCGCGCAGCAGGGTGCGGACGAGGCCTGCGGCGAACTCGTCGACCGGCTGCGGTGGCTTTCCGTCCTCGGTCATGTCGTACGCGAAGGCCCGCTGGGCGCAGGCACCGAGCAGCAGGGATGCGGCGGCATAGGTATCGGCGTCGGGCCCGATACGGCCGGCGGCCTGCTCGGCGCGGAGGTAGGCGTCGAGCCTCCGGATGGGCAAGTGCGGGCCCCGGCCCAGCTCGCGCATGGCCGCGTCGTGGCGCTGCTTGAGCTTGGGCTCGGCATAGAGCGAGGCGGCGATCGGGAAGCTCTCGGCGTAGAAGTGCGCAGCCTCGCGGGCGATCTCGGTGAGGTTCTCTTCGACGGTCCGCTCCCCCGGGTGCTCGACGAGCCGCTCCAGCAGCGGGTTGAGCTTAGGCAGCCGCTCCTTGAGCACGGTCACGAACAGCTCTTCCTTGTTCGCGAAGTACTTGTAGAGCGCCGCCTCCGAGCAGCCGGCCGCCTTGGCGATCTCCTTGGTGGTGGCGCGGGCAAGGCCGATGGTGAGCATGAGCTCGTGTGCGGCGTCGAGGATGCGGACGCGGGCGGGTTTCTGCAAGGGATCCTCGCATCGGGGCTCGTGAGGCCTTGTCGGGGCTTGACTGGTGGGTGAGTGCTTACCCACTCTAGGGGTGAGTGAATACTTACCCACCTGAGGAGGGTGCGCCATGAAGCTCACAGTTTTCGGTGCGACCGGCGGGATCGGCCAGGAGATCGTCCGCCAGGCCCTGGCGGCGGGGCACGAGGTGACGGCGGTGGTGCGGGACCCGGCACGGCTGACGGTGACGGGCGAGGGTCTGGAGACGGTCACGGCCGGCCTCGACGACCCGGAGGCGCTGAGGCCGGCCGTGGCGGGCCGGGACGCGGTGTTCTCGGGGCTCGGTCCGCGCACGATGAAGCAGGTGGGCATCGCGTCGGGCCTGACGCGCATGATCCTTCGGGCGCTGGACGCGGAGGGGGTGCGCCGCTTCCTGGTGGTGAGCGCCGCGCCGCTCGGGCCCGTACCGGAGAACGAGACGTTCTTCCTGCGCTATATCGGGACGCCGTTGATCTCGCGGATCCTGCGCAAGCACTACGACGACCTGCGGACGATGGAGGCGGAGCTCCGCAACAGTGCGACCGACTGGACGTCGGTGCGGCCGCCGAAGCTGGTGGATGTGCCGGTGACCGGGGTGTACCGGACGGCCGTGGGGGCGAACCTGCGAGGCGGGGCGAAGATCGGGCGGGCGGATGTGGCGCACGCGATGCTGGCGATGGTGGATGACGCGGCGACGCTGAAGCAGGCGGTGGGGGTGGCGTACTAGTTGGTGGCGTACGGGTCGGCGGCTGGCTTGGGGCAGTCGTCGGCACGACGTTCCACGAGGCGGTATGTGATCTTCCTTGTCTTCGGCGGGCCCGACAACTCAAGAACGGCCGTGTCCTCGGACACCAGGGTCATGTGGGCAGGGATGGGCAAGCCGTTCGAGTCGACGAGGCTGCCCGGCGCGCTCGGGCCTTCGGCCCTCCAGAGCCGGCCGTCGAACTCGGCGTAGCGCATGTCGCACTCCGTGGTCATGTCGTACACGTACTTGGTGCCGATGTGCGGGTCCTTCGGGCCGAGCGTGGCCGCCGGAGCATCGGAGAACCTCCGCTCCGGCTCCTCGGCGAGGCAGGGCGGCGCTTCGCCGGTCACGGGGTGGTAGGTCAGAACGGGCGTCGCGGGCGAGTCGGTCTCGAAGGTGGCCGTGTCCGCCTCTGCCCGGGTCCGCTGTCCGTCCGACCAACGCATGTACCCGTGGAGGCGATCCGACACCCAGCTGAACGTGAACTGGGTCCCGCCCTCGCGGCGTTCCCACACGCGGCCGCCGAAGACGGCGTATTTCAGGTCGCAGGCGGCCGACAGGTCGTACCGGTAGCGCACCCCCGTTTCCGGCTTCAGGGGTCCGGTGTCCAGGGGCCCACCCGCCTCCGACGGTAGCTGTGGCTCGTACGTCCCGCGGTTCGGGTGTGGCCCCTTCGAGGCGAGCGGCGGCGGATTGGGAGCAGGTCCCGTATCCGTATCCGCCCACCGCACGCCCAGCATCGATCCGCCCGCGACCAGCACCACCGCACCGCACACCGCCAGGGACCGGCGGCGGTGGCGAGCGCGGCGGCCCTTCGCCAGGAACGTCTCCACCGCGGTCAGGCCCCCAGGCGGGCCGTCCAGCTCGGCCAGGTCCCGCAGGCCCCGCCTCAGCACCTCTTCGTCGTCGCTCACCGCGTGCCCCTTCCCGCATAACCGGCGAGCGCGCCCGCAGCGCGCAGCCTCTCCAATGCCCTGTTGGTACGGCTCTTGACCGTCCCGGGCGAACAGCCGAGCAGCTCGGCCGTCTGTTCCACCGACAGGTCCTCGTAGAAGCGGAGCACTACCGCAGCACGCTGAGCACGGGGCAGGCATGCGAGCGCACGGCCCAGTTCGAGCCTGGCCTCCGCGCTCCCCGCCATGTCGTGGCTGTCCGGGGCGATATCCCCTTCCGGGCGGACCACCTCCGTGTGCCAGCGGCGGCGACGCCAGGTCGCGTAGAGATTGACTACGACCTTGCGTGTGTACGCCTGAGGCGATTCCCAGCCTGCCGAGCGGCCCCAGTGCGTATAGACCCGTATCAGCGCGGCCTGCACAAGATCCTCGGCCGTGTGCGGATCACCTGTCAGCAGACGGGCGGTCCGCAGCAGGGACACATGTGACGCTGTCACAAAATCCGCGAATTCCGAATCGCGAGCCGAGCCGCCCTGACGCACTGGCGCTCCCCCCGAGCAGTGTGTGGTCCGAAGACCCTGTCACCCACTCGACAACCTGGGGAGCCCTGCAGGTTCCATCAGGGTTCTAGAGGCTGACGCCGACCGTCACAGGCTCATTGACCAGCGTGACGCCGAACGCCTCGCGCACGCCCGCCACGACCTCGCGGGCCAGGGCCAGCAGGTCCTCGGTGGTGGCTTCGCCACGATTGGTCAGGGCGAGGGTGTGCTTGGTGGAGATACGGGCCGGGCCCGTGCCGTACCCCTTGGTGAAGCCCGCCTTGTCGATCAGCCAGGCCGCCGACGTCTTGGTGAGGCCGTCCCCCGCCGGGAAGGCGGGCGGCGCGACGTCCTCGCCGAGCCGGTCACGGACCCGGGTGAGGAAGGACTCGTACTCCCCGGCCGTCAGGATCGGGTTGGTGAAGAAGGACCCCGCGGACCAGGTGTCGTGGTCCTCGGGGTCCAGCACCATGCCTTTGCCGGCGCGCAGCTTCAGTACGCTCTCGCGCGCCGCGGCGGCCGGAACGCGGTCGCCCGCCTCGACGCCGAGGGCGCGCGCCGTCTCGGCGTACTTGAGGGGGGCGGAGAGGCCGTCCGCGTCCTCAAGATCGAAGCGCACGCGCAGGACGACATAGCGCTCCGGGTGCTGCTTGAAGCGGCTGTGGCGGTACGAGAAGGCGCACTCGGCGTTCGGGACGGTGACCGTCTCGCCGGTGCGGCGGTCGTAGGCGACGACTTCGGTGATGGTGCTGGAGACTTCCTGGCCGTAAGCGCCGACGTTCTGGATCGGGGTCGCACCGGCCGAGCCGGGGATGCCGGCCAGGCACTCGATGCCCGCGAGGCCCGCCTCGACGGTGCGGGCGACGGCGTCCGTCCACACCTCGCCGGCCGCCAACTCGAGCTTCGTGCCGAACAGTTCGAAGCCGCGGGTGGCGATGCGGAGCGCGGTGCCGTCGAAACCCTTGTCGCCGATGACCAGATTGCTGCCGCCGCCGATGATCAGCAGCGGGGTGCCGGCGGCGTCCGCCTCACGTACGGCGGCGATCACCTCGTCGTCGGTGGTCGCCGTGACGAGGCGGGTCGCGGGGCCGCCGAGCCGGAAGGTGGTCAGGGGGGCGAGGGGGGCGTCGTGGAGTTCCTGCACGGGGACAAGGGTACGGTCCGTGGCCCCGCCGCTCGGGCGGGGCCACGGACCGCATGCGTACACACGCTGTCGTACAGCTGCTACAGGGCTGCCATCGGGCTGCGATACGGCTGCCGTGAGGCGGCTGTCACACAGCGACGGGCGCGCGCTCATCGGCGGTCGCGGCCGCCTCCTCCGTCCCCGCCAGGGCGGCGCGGCGGCGGCCCGGGATCAGCAGCGCGACCAGTGCCGCGAGTGCCACTGCTCCCGCGCCGATCCAGAGCGCCGGGACGGTGCCGTCGGTGAAGGCGTCGGGGGTCTCGTAGCCGCCCTGGGCGGCGAAGACCGCGCCCAGGACCGCGATGCCGAGGGCTCCGCCGACCTCGCGCAGGGCGTTGTTGGCGCCGGAGGCAATGCCCTGCTCGGCGGGGCGGACGCTGGACATGACCACGCTGGCCGCGGGGGCGAAGTACAGCGCCATACCGACGCCACCGAGGATCAGGCCGGGGAGCTGAGCCGCGTACGAGACACCCGGCTCCAGGACGATGGCGAAGAGCCCGAGGCCGACCGCCTGGAGGGCGAGGCCGGTGGCGACGACCGGACGGCCGCCGATCTTGTCGGAGAGGTAGCCGGCGATGGGCGCGACGATCAGCGGCATGCCCGTCCAGGGGAGCATCCGCAGGCCCGCCTCGGTGGGCGAATAGCCGGCGACGCCCTGCAGGAACTGGCTGAGCAGGAAGATCGAGCCGAACATCCCAAGGAACATCAGCAGGCTCGCGACATTGATCCCGAAGAAGGCGCGGTCGCGGAAGAGCCGCATGGGGAGCATGGGGTTCTTGCTGGTGATCCCGTAGCGGACGAAAGCGAGGATGAGCGCCGTGCCCACGATCAGACCGGCCAGGATCGGGGTGCTGGTCCAGCCGTCGGCCTGGCCGTTGACCAGGGCGTAGACGATGCCGAAGAGGCCACCACTGACGAGCAGGGTGCCGGGGACGTCGAGCCGGGCGTTGGGGGCGTACGACTCGTCCAGGCGCAGCAGGGCCAACGGCAGCAGGACAAGGCCGATCGGAACGTTCAGCCAGAAGATCCACTGCCAGGAGATGTGCTCGGTGAGACTGCCGCCGATGAGGGGTCCACTGGCGACGGCGAGGCCGGTGACGGCGCTGAAGATGCCGAGGGCCGCACCACGACGGGCGACGGGGACAGCCGCGGTGAGCAGGGTCAGGGTGAGCGGCATCATGACCGCGGCGCCGACGCCCTGGACGGCGCGGGCCGCGATGAGGGCATCGATACCGGGCGCGAGGGCGGCCGCTGCGGATGCTCCGGTGAAGATCGCCAGGCCCGCTATGAAGAGCCTGCGGCGGCCGAAGCGATCACCGAGGGCGGCGCCGAGCATCAGCAGGACGGCGAAGGTGAGGGTGTACGCGCTCACCGTCCACTCGAGGTCCTCCAGCGCGCCCCCAAGGTCCTTGCGAATGGAGGGAAGAGCGGTGGTGACGACGAGATTGTCGAGGGCCGCCATGAAGCCGGCGACGCTGGTGATGACGAGGGCCCAGGCGGCGCTGGGGCGGCGGCCTGCTTGCTGGTTCATTGCTCCCCCAGAGGGTTAGTTATTAATGACTAACTTTCACAGGCGCAACTCACCCCGAGAAAGGGGCGGCTGCTGCAACTAACGCGGACCCTTGACGTCCGACGCAGCCTTGACGTCCGACGCGACCTTAATGTCCGACGCGACCTTGATGTCCGACATGTCCAGTCCGGACCACACCCGGTGTTCCTCCGGGAAGCCCAGCGCCACCAGAACGTTGATCAGCATGCCGCAGCCGAGGAAGTCGGTCGTCTGCTTCGAGTCCCCGGCGAAGGCGACCTGAGCCTGGTCCCAGACCTCGGCCCAGCCGGCCCTGATCCGTTCACCGAACTCGTGGTCCCCGGCCGCGTCGGCGGAGGCCACCGCGACATACGTCTGCATCTGCATCAGAAGCTTGTCGCTGTCATCGATGAGCCGCATGTACGCGGCAGCCATCGCCTCCATCGGCGAACTGTCGGGACGCCGCTCCAGCGCGTCGGCAAATGCCTTGGGGGTCTCCTCCAGGCAGCGGAGTGCCGCGGCCAGGAACAGCTCCCGCTTGTTCTTGAAGAGGCGGAAGAGATACGGCTGCGATACCCCGACCCGCTTGGCGATCACCTCGGTGGAGGTGCCGTTGTAGCCGCCGTGCGCGAATTCGGTGATCGCGGCGCGGATGACGCTCTCGCGTCGCTCCTCTGCACTCATCCTGGCCATGAGGCTAAGTTAGTGTCCAATCACTAACGAAGTCAAGGAGAGGCGGGACCGAGTAAGGGGCACCCCCCATTGCGGGGTGCCCCTTACCTCGTCGCCAGTATCGCTCAGGCGAGCCGCACGACGGCCCGGGACATCCCGAGCACCTTCTCCCCGGCGCTCGTAGCCGTCAGGTCGACCCGCACCAGGTTGTCGTCCAGCTTCACCGCGACCTTGCCGCTGACCTCGATCAGCGCGCCCTTCTCGTCGTTCGGCACGACGACGGGCTTGGTGAAGCGCACTCCGTACTCGATGACCGCACCCGGGTCGCCGGCCCAGTCGGTCA
The DNA here is from genome assembly GCF_044389785.1 of Streptomyces sp. NPDC019443. Lineage (NCBI taxonomy): Bacteria > Bacillati > Actinomycetota > Actinomycetes > Kitasatosporales > Streptomycetaceae > Streptomyces > Streptomyces sp. NPDC019443. Next base: position 26,752 of record NZ_JBIRYJ010000013.1, on the reverse strand, counting down.
CCACGCGGACCGCCTCGGCCATGGTGAACATGCCGTGTGCGATCACGTCGGGAAGTCCGACCTCCGTGGCGAACTTCTCGTTCCAGTGAATCGGATTGAAGTCGCCCGAGGCGCCCGCGTACTGCACCAGTGCGGCCCGGCTGACGGGGAAGCTCTGCGCCGGCAGCTCGGTGCCGACCTCGACGTCCGCGTAAGAGATCTTCGCCGTCATGACGCCTCCTCGGCGGCGCGCGCCACCAGCTTGGTCCACGCGGTCACGACATGCTCGCCGGCCTCGTCGTGCACCTCGCCGCGGATGTCCACGACGTCGTTGCCCGCAAGGGACTTGATGGTCTCGATGGTCGAGGTGACCGTCAGCCGGTCCCCTGCCCGCACCGGCCGCGTGTACGCGAACTTCTGGTCGCGGTGCACCACCCGGTCGTAGTCCAGCCCCAACTGTGGATCCTGAATGACCTGTTCCGCTGCCTTGAAAGTGATCGCAAAGGCGAAAGTCGGCGGAGCGATCACATCGGAGTGGCCGAGAGCCTTGGCGGCTTCCGGGTCGGTGTACGCGGCATTGGCGTCACCCACCGCCTCGGCAAACTCACGGATCTTCTCCCGGCCGACCTCATAGGGCGGGGTGGGCGGATAGGTCCGCCCGACGAAGGACTGGTCGAGCGCCATGGACTGGCTCCCTCCTGATGGATTGACCACAAGCTGATGGATTGACCACTACAAACGACACGAGGCCGCCCCCAGTGGGGACGGCCTCGTATACGAGCCTGATTCAGCGCGTTTCGCGGTGCGCCGTGTGCGAGTTGCAGCGCGGGCAGTGCTTCTTCATCTCAAGACGGTCCGGGTTGTTGCGCCGGTTCTTCTTGGTGATGTAGTTCCGCTCCTTGCACTCCACGCAGGCCAGCGTGATCTTCGGGCGGACGTCGGTGGCAGCCACGTGAGTGCTCCTTGGACGGATGGACGGATGAACGCATAAGAGAGTAGCCGACCGGAGGACCGACCCCACAATCGGCTACTGTGTGTAGCGGTGACCGGACTTGAACCGGTGACACAGCGATTATGAGCCGCTTGCTCTACCGACTGAGCTACACCGCTGCGATACCGGATCCCCTCACCCGGAGGTGAGGATCTCCGACATCAGAGCCCCAATACGGAATCGAACCGTAGACCTTCTCCTTACCATGGAGACGCTCTACCGACTGAGCTATTGGGGCGAGCGATGAAGACATTACACGGTCGGTCGCCGATCGCCCAAATCCGTTTCCCGCTCCCCTCATGGCCTCCACCTCGCCCGTCCCGTACGCCACTCGTGGCCACACCGGTACGACTATTGCGCTCCTCCTCGAAGCGCGCTCGGTGCGCCCCTAGGCTCGACCCACGCCGCGTGATCTTGCCCCTCGTCGCGCCGCCCGAGCCCCACCGCCCCACCCAGGAGCGCGATGCCCGACAGCCAGCCGCAGCCACCCGACGGCACCACCGCGGACACCACTGCGCTGCTGCTCTGCGGTGCCCGGCTCACGGACGGCCGCACCGTCGACGTACGGCTCAGCGGCGGCCGCATCGAGGCTGTCGGCACCGCGGGCAGCCTCACCCCGCGCTCCACCCGAGTGGATCTGAGCGGCTATCTGCTGCTCCCTGCCCCCGCCGAGCCGCACGCCCACGGCGACACCGCACTCACCGCCGACTCCCCCGGGCCCGTCTCGTACGACACTGAGGACGTCCAGCGGCGCACCACAGAGGCCGCGCTGCTGCAGCTCGGCCACGGAGCGACTGCGCTGCGCTCGCACGTACGGATCGGGGATGTGCAGGGGCTCGGCCCGCTGGAGGCGGTCCTGCAGGCGCGGCGCTCGCTGCGCGGGCTCGCCGATCTGACGGCTGTGGCCGTGCCCCGGCTGCTGACGGGCGTCGCGGGCGCGGACGGTCTGGCGATGCTGCGGGACGCGGTGAAGATGGGCGCGGGGGTGGTGGGCGGATGCCCGGACGCCGACCCGGATCCGACCGGGTACGCGGAGGCGGTGCTGGAGGTCGCGGCGGAGCACGGCTGCCCGGTCGATCTGCACACGCACGGTGACGACCCGGCGCGGCTCGCACGGCTGGCGGCGATGGCGGGCGGGCTGCGGTCCGGGGTGGTGATCGGGCCGTGCGCGGGGCTCGCCCGACTGCCGCGTGAAGTGGCCTCAAGGGCCGCGGACCAGCTCGCGGCGGCCGGCGTGACGGTGGTCTGCGTGCCACAGGGCGGCTGCGCGGCCGTGGAACTCCGGGGCAACGCGCCGGTGCGTCTGCTGCGCGCGGCCGGGGTGCGGGTCGCGGCGGGCAGCGGGGCTCTGCGGGACGTATCGAATCCGGTGGGGCGCGGCGATCCGCTGGAAGCGGCGTATCTGCTGGCCTCGCAGGGCGGGATGCGGGCGAAGGACGCGTACGGGTCGGTGGCCGGGGCGGCGCGGGAGGCGATGGGACTGCCCGAGGTGCGGGTGGAGGCCGGTTTCCCCGCGGAGCTGCTGGCGGTGCGTGGCGAGCGGATCTCGGGGGTGCTGTCGCTGGCCTACAGCAGGATCGTGATCCATCGCGGGCGGGTAGTGGCGCGTACGAGCGCGGTACGCGAGTACTGCGACTCGGCGGTCGCGGTGGCGCTGGAACTGCCGCGTCAGGGACGCCCGGATCCGGGGCCCTGAGCCTTGCTTCTTGAGCTCAAGGCCCGGCCTTTGAGCCGTGAGCCCGGGCCTTGAGCCTGCGGTCTGGGGCCTTGAGCCGGGGGCCTTGAGCAGGGAACGCGTCAGTCCCTGAGCGGGCTCCGCGCTTCGGACGTAACGTCGTAGTCATGCGCATTGTCATCGCTGGAGGACACGGTCAGATCGCACTCCGTCTGGAGCGGCTGCTCGCGGCGGGCGGGCACGAGGTCGTAGGCATCATCCGCAAACCTGAACAGGCCGCCGACCTGCGCGAAGCCGGAGCCGAACCAGTCGTACTCGACCTGGAGTCGGCCTCGGTCGAGGAGGTCGCCGCGGTGCTGCAGGGCGCCGGGGCGGCGGTCTTCGCGGCGGGCGCGGGCCCTGGCAGCGGCAGCGCCCGCAAGGAGACAGTGGACCGCGGCGCCGCAGTGCTCTTCGCGGACGCGGCGGAACGGGCAGGCGTACGGCGGTACATCGTGGTGTCGTCGATGGGCGCCGGCGCGAAGCACCCTGGCGACGGGGAGTTCGACGCCTATCTGCGGGCGAAGGGCGCCGCGGACGACGACGTACGGTCCAGGTCGGGCCTCGACTGGACGATTCTGCGGCCGGGCACGCTGACGAACGACGCGGGCACAGGTCTCGTACAACTGAAGGCTTCGACGGGTCGCGGGATGGTGCCGCGCGACGATGTGGCGGCGGTGCTCGCTGAGTTGGTGGAGACGCCGGCCACGGCGGGGCTGACGCTGGAACTGATCAGCGGCTCGGTGCCGGTGACCGTTGCGGTGAAGGACGTCGCCGGAAACTGACCGGCTTATTCGCGGATTGGTCGCCGATGAATTTCCCGTCTCCGTATGGTCCTTGATGTCATGAGGGAACACATGCCTGAGATTCAGCCCGCGATCGTGGAACGCGGGGAGCAGCTGTACGCCTTCATCCGCGGGTCCGTTCGGATGGACGACTTCGCCCAGATCGCGGACCGGTTGCCGGAACTGGTCGGCTGGCTGACCGGCCGCGGGGCGGAGTTCGCCGGCGCCCCCTTCTTCCGCTTCAACAGCATCGACATGGACGCGGAGTCGGAGGTCGAGGCGGGCATGCCCGTCGTGTCCATGCCGGAGCCCGAAGGGGACATCGGGATCGCCGTGCTGCCCGCGGGGCGCTATGTGACGGTCACTCATGTCGGCCATCCCGACCAGCTGTTCGGGGTGATCACGGCTGTTCGGGAGTGGGCCGAGCGGAAGGGGCTGGAGTGGGACATGACGGTGGTCGACGGCGTTGAGCGCTGGGCGTGCCGACTGGAGTCATATCTGACCGACCCGCGGGTGGAACCGGACATGTCCAAGTGGGAGGTCGAGCTGGCTTTCCGGCTGGCTGACTGAGACCGGCCGAGTGGGGGGCGCGGTGGAGGGGGAATTCGGAAGCGGCGGGAGTCGCGGCGGGGGCAGGCGCGGCCGGAACTACGTGCGGGCAGTGCTCCAGCTGGACGCGGCGGACTGAGGTGCGCAGGTCATCAACCGGTCGGCTGTTCGCAGGCCCGGCCTTGGCCCGGCGACACCACCCAATGGGCGCGTTTCGGCCCTGTAACCTCGCGCGCCAGCAAGGTAGGTATCCTGCACGCCTTCGTGGCGCTGTCCAACTGGAGTGTCCAGGTCAACGTGCAAGTCTTGGACAAGCTGAGTGCTACGCCGTGCGGGTTACTGGCTGCACGGGTCCTGGGCGCCGCTCACCCAAGCAGACGCCCACCCCATTCGGCGCCGCGCCGTGGCAGTCCGCGATTTTCCTTCCACTCGGGTCGCGAGCGTGAAGTCCTTCTCCGTGACCGCGCCCCCGGCGTCGTGGGTGTTCACCGACGGAGCGACGGTGTTGTAGCCCAGCGTCAGGTCCGAGTGGTGGTTCAGTTCGTCCTGGATTCGCGCGATGTGCACGACCAGCGCGGTCACCGCGAAGTGGCTGGGGAGGCGGTACCCCCGGGCGATGCGGTCGCGCCGTGGTCCCCGCCGACGCAAGCCGGCCAAGCTCCACGGGGACAAGGCCGCCACAAACGAACGGCAAGGTCGAACGCTTCAACCGCACCCTGCTCGACGAATGGGCCTACGTCCGGCCCTACACCACCAACGCCGAACGCACCGAAGCCCTGGCAGACTTCCTGCACACCTACAACCACCACCGCTGCCACACCGCACTCGCAGGCCAGCCACCGATCACCCGCGTGAACAACGCTCCAGGTCAATACACCGAGCGCTCTCAATCGACCGGATCCAACCCACCCTTGGTCGAGCCGAACAGCATGCCGGCTCGACCAAGGCATGCCAGTCCAGCCGGATCAGGTGGGCGAGAAGGTCGTCGATGTGCTCACGAAGACGGAGATACAGAATTCCAGCAACCAGCGGCTGGTAGGGGTCATTTCAGGTAATTCTTGATCAATGCAATATCCCGAAGATCGCTGTCACGACCCGCCCCGCCATCCAACAATCTGACCTTCCACTCAGCCACCCTCTCCAAAGGCATGAATCTCATACCTTCAAAGATTTCAGCCTCCATGATCAGCGAATCAACGGAATAGTCGAACCAGCCATTTAGAACTTCGATCGATCCATCAAAAAGAACCACATGCTGAGCCCAACCAAAGGGAGCTTGCTGAGGCGCGCCCCATTTTGCAGCAAGCTCCCAGGCAACGCCACGCGCCACAACATCAATATCCCCAATATCTCGCCGGATGCCGTGCGCCAATAGTGGGCCACTCCCGGCAATCACATAGTCCTCGGGTGGAAAACCCAAGGATAGTAGTTTTCGGAAGAATCGGTGATCGCGCAGCATGGCATCCGGTCTCCTAAAGGGGCGGTAGCCCAAGGATAAGTCTGGTGAGACAGGCTGCCACGAGAGCTGCCGCCACACTGACTAGCGTTCCGATCAGATAGTAGTCACCGACCAGCTTCCCACCTTCCTTCGCTTCCGGCGCCCGGGCGAGAGTCTTGGCCGTCACCACAAGTGCGGCCGCTGGGGGACTGCCAGCGACCAGGAACACGAACAGGATGAACCTCTCGATCCATCCGACGTGCGGTCCCACTTTGATGAAGTCTCGCGTACTATCCGGGAGCTCGCCGGCTGTGATCCTCGCCTCGATCTCGCTCAACAGCGGCCGCACAGCGCGGGCAATAATGAGCTGGCAGCCGAATACGGCCACAAGCAGACCTGACAGAGTGATCAAAAACCGATCGCTGGCGACAACCAGGCTGTCCACATACTCCAGAACCGCCTTCCATCCCACGAATGCAAGAATGATGACGGCAGCGACGATGCCAGCAGCTGCGGAATAGCGCGATGACGTCATCGTGGGTCGCCGGAGCCTGCCGAAGGACGCGGGAAATGGAGGCCACGGCCTGTTGAGAATTGCCATACAGATGGCCAGGAGCCCGACTCCGAGTAACGTGAGCCAGGCGCCGAGACTGCGGCTTACAGGCAGAACCACTGCCGCCGCATACCCCGAAGCGAACCCTACTGCAACCCAGGGCCTTTTCTTGTACCAATGCAAACCCGCCGGGACGGTTATTGCTGCAATGAAGCCGATCGCTGTACGCGCCAATTCCACGAAATTCCCCCTCACGCGTCACGCCCCGCCCAATCGGCTTGCGATCGAGCTCTGGCACCTCCGTACCACTCGGAGGCTATCGCCTGTCGCTTCTGACGGAGCCGTGTCTACCGACCCAGAACCCAGCGCAACGCCGGCGACACCTGCGACGCCGATGCACAACGCAGGCCGGCTCTCAGCGAGTGGCGAGCGATAGGCATCCCCTCCAAGGAGCTCCTCTGCTGTCCCTGGCTCGCGGGCGAAGGCCGTGCGCCCAGCCGGAATGCCGTCCACAACTACTGGTAGAGAGCGTGCCCGAGCGGGACAGAGCGGGACAGTGAGCCCGTCCTGCCGCGCATACGACGATGGCCCCTGATCTGCGTTTCCGCAGATCAGGGGCCATCTTCATCACGTGGCGGCGCCAGGATTCGAACCTGGGTAGGCAGAGCCGACGGATTTACAGTCCGTTCCCATTGGCCACTCGGGCACACCGCCATGGGATGTCGCCGCGAGAGTGACCGCTGTGGGGCGGTGCTCCGTGGCAACGACGTAAACGATACCTGATGCCCAGGGGTGCTCTGCCACTGGATTGATCAGCCCTCGGGGCGGGTGTGGGTGGCTAGGCTTGCGGGAGCGGTCGGGGGACTTCCGGCCGCGTCTCCACGCACCCGATACAAGGAGCCACAGGACATGGCCGACTCCAGTTTCGACATCGTCTCGAAGGTCGAGCGGCAGGAGGTCGACAACGCCCTCAACCAGGCCGCGAAGGAGATCTCTCAGCGCTACGACTTCAAGAACGTCGGGGCTTCGATCGCCTGGTCCGGCGAGAAGATCCTTATGCAGGCGAACGCCGAGGAGCGGGTCGCCGCCATCCTCGACGTCTTCCAGTCCAAGCTGGTCAAGCGCGGGATCTCGCTGAAGGCGCTGGACGCGGGGGAGCCGCAGCTGTCCGGCAAGGAGTACAAGATCTTCGCCTCGATCGAGGAGGGCATCTCCCAGGAGAACGCCAAGAAGGTCGCGAAGATCATCCGCGACGAGGGCCCGAAGGGCGTCAAGGCGCAGGTCCAGGGCGACGAGCTGCGGGTCAGCTCGAAGAGCCGGGACGACCTGCAGGCCGTGCAGGCGCTGCTGAAGGGGCAGGACTTCGACTTCGCGCTGCAGTTCGTGAACTACCGCTGATTCCGGCGGGCGCTCCGGGCGGACCGGGGGCGGGAGCGGCTCGGCCGCCCCGCCCCCGCCCCGTGTCAGCGGGCCATCGATACGACGTCCGATATCCGCCAGCTTCGCCGGAGTGGGGGTCGCAGACTCGTAGGCGTACGGCGCAAGAAGTACGGCGCAGGAAGTGCCCGGGCGGGAGTACGGCGCGGGACACGCCGCGAGGAAGGGAACGAGCCATGACGGTCTACACGACCATCGACAGCCCGCTGGGCGAACTGCTGCTGGTCGGCGAGGAGTCCGCCACCGCAAAGGGCGGCACTGCGCTCGCCTCGCTGTCGTTGCCGGGCCAGAAGGGCGCGGCCGTCGTCCGGGACGGCTGGCGGTGCGACCCGGCGGCCTTTGAGGAGATCGGCGGTCAGCTGACCTCGTACTTCGACGGCCGGCTGACGCGCTTCGAGATCGAGTACGTCTTCGGCGGCACCGAGTTCCAGCGGCGGGTGTGGCGGGCGTTGGAGGAGATTCCGTACGGGGCGACGGCGACGTATGGAGAGATTGCCGAGCGGGTCGGCACCTCGGCCGTGGGAGTACGGGCCGTGGGCACTGCGATCGGGCGCAATCCGCTGCTCGTCGTCCGGCCCTGCCACCGGGTGATCGGGTCGGACGGCGCCCTTCGGGGGTACGCGGGCGGCCTGGAGCGCAAGGAGCGGCTCCTCGGACTCGAGGGAGCGCTGGCGTCGTGAGCGGCGAGGCACTGTTCCCGAGAGAGCGGGCGGTGGTCGCCCCGGGAGCGGTGCATGTGCCCGGGTGGCTGCCGGTCGAGCGTCAGCGGGAACTGGTCGAAGCCTGCCGCGGCTGGGCTCGCGGTCCCGTGCCGATCCGCCACACCGTGCTGCCGGGCGGTGGCGTGATGTCCGTGCAGACGGTGTGCGTGGGCTGGCACTGGCAGCCGTACCGGTACAGCCGCACCGCGGACGATGTGAACGGCGCCCGGGTCGCCGAATTCCCGGACTGGCTGGTGGAGTTGGGGCGTGCGGCGCTGGCCGCGGCGTACGAGGTGGGCGGCACGGACGGGGCGGAGGGCGTAGCGGGTGCGGTCGGGGCCGGGGCCGGGGCCGATCAGGGGTACACCCCCGACACCGCACTGATCAACTTCTACGACGGCACCGCGCGGATGGGGATGCACCAGGACAAGGAGGAGCGGTCCGGTGCGCCGGTGGTGTCGCTGAGTATCGGTGACACCTGTGTCTTCCGGTTCGGGAACACCGAGACGCGGGGGCGGCCGTACACCGATGTGGAGCTGGCGTCCGGGGACCTGTTCGTCTTCGGAGGCCCCTCGCGCTTCGCCTACCACGCCGAAGGTGTACCCCGGCACGGCCGACCCGGCGACGGGGATGAGCAGCGGGCGACTGAACATCACCCTGCGGGAGACAGGGCTGGGCGGCTAACGCGAACGCGAGTGGCCGAACAGGATCCGGTAGACGATCAGCAGCACGAGCGAGCCGCCGATGGCCGCTGCCCAGGTGGCCCCGTCGTAGAACTCGTTGGTGATCGGCCGGTCCAGGTAGCGTGCCGATATCCAGCCACCGATGAACGCGCCGGCGACGCCTATGAGCGTCGTGCCGATCAGGCCGCCCGGGTCGCGGCCCGGGAGCAGAATCTTGGCTATGGCCCCGGCGAGCAGCCCGAGAATGATCCAGCTGATGATGCCCATGCCGTGAACCTGCCTTTCGTACGGTGTTGAACTGAAGGACGACGGTGGAACGGGGCGCGGTTGCGGAGATCAGTAGGGTTCGGCGCATGACACAGGAACTGCGGCGGTCCCTGGGACTGTTCGACGCCGTCGTGATCGGGCTCGGGTCGATGGTCGGGGCGGGCATCTTTGTGGCACTGGGCCCGGCGGCCCGGGCCGCCGGATCGGGGCTGCTGCTGGGACTGGCACTGGCCGCGGTCGTGGCGTACTGCAACGCCATGTCGTCGGCGCGGCTCGCAGCCCGCTATCCGGCGTCCGGCGGGACCTATGTGTACGGCCGGGAGCGGCTCGGCGAGTTCTGGGGGTATCTGGCGGGCTGGGCGTTCGTCGTGGGGAAGACCGCGTCGTGCGCGGCGATGGCGCTGACGGTCGGGGCGTATGCGTGGCCGGAGCAGGCGCACGCGGTGGCGGTCGCCGCGGTGGTGGCGCTGACTGCCGTGAACTACGGGGGCGTTCAGAAGTCGGCGTGGCTGACGCGGGCGATCGTGGCAGTCGTGCTGGCGGTCCTCGCTGCGATCGTGGTGGTCTCCCTCGGATCGAACTCGGCGGACTTCGGGCGGCTGGATGTCGGCGCGGACGCCACCGTGGACGGGGTTCTTCAGGCGGCGGGACTGCTGTTCTTCGCGTTCGCGGGGTACGCGCGGATCGCCACGCTGGGCGAGGAGGTTCGGGACCCGGCACGTACGATCCCGCGCGCCGTCCCGCTGGCGCTGGGCATCGCGCTGGTGGTCTATGTCTGTGTCGCGGTCTCGGTCCTTTCTGTGCTGGGAGCAGGGGAGTTGGGCAAGGCGACGGCTCCGCTCGCCGATGCCGTACGGGCGGCGGGCGCGCAGTGGCTGGCGCCTGTGGTGCGGGTGGGCGCCGCAGTGGCGGCGCTCGGGTCGTTGCTCGCGCTCATCCTCGGGGTCTCCCGGACGACGCTGGCGATGGCCCGGGACGGCCATCTGCCGGGTGCACTCGCCGCCGTGCACCCTCGTTTCCAGGTGCCGCACCGCGCGGAGCTGGCTGTGGGGGCGGTCGTCGCAGTGGTGGCCGCAACGGCGGATGTGCGCGGGGCGATCGGCTTCTCGTCGTTCGGAGTGCTGGTGTACTACGCAATTGCCAACGCCTCGGCGTGGACGCTGAGTTCCGATTCGGATCGGGATACACCCGTTCGAGTGGCGGAGTCTCGAGCGATGATGGTCCGGGTCACGGCGGGATGCGGGCTGGTGGGTTGTCTGGTGCTGGCATTCGCGCTGCCGGCGCTGTCGGTGGCCGCGGGTGCGGCCGTGCTGGCCGTGGGAGTGGTGGTGTACGCGGTACGGCGGCGGCGCTAGGCCAGCCGCGCAATCAGGCCAGGAAGCCCAGCGGCGCGGGCCCTTCGGACCTGGCCTGCAAGACGGCGTTCGGCAGGTCCCCCTCAGGGGCGCAGCCGAGCAGTTCGTACCGTTCCGCGGACCGGCAACGGCGGATCCGCGAACGCCTACCGCGAGGCGAAGGGCTGGTCGGTGGGGACGATCTCCTTGCCGAAGGGCAGCAGCGAGACCGGGATCAGCTTGAAGTTGGCGATGCCCAGCGGGATGCCGATGATCGTGATGCAGAGGGCGATGCCGGTGAAGATGTGGCCGAGCGCCAGCCACCAGCCGGCGAGGACCAGCCACAGCACATTGCCGACGCAGGACGGCGCGCCCGCGTCGCGGCGGTCGACCACGGTGTAGCCGAAGGGCCAGAGGGCGTAGACGCCGATGCGGAACGCGGCCAGACCGAACGGGATGCCGATGATCGTGATGCAAAGCAGCAGCCCCGCGAAGATGTAGCCGAGGAACATCCAGAAGCCGCACAGGATGAGCCATATGACATTCAGGATTGTCTTCATGGGCGGCGACCTGCCATCTGCTCGAGTCGGGCGATGCGTTCCGCCATGGGCGGGTGTGTCGAGAACATCTTGGAGAGGCCCGGGCCTGGCCGGAAAGGGTTCGCGATCATCATATGGCTTGCGGTCTCCAGGCGCGGCTCGGGAGGCAGTGGCAACTGCTTCGTACCGGCGTCGAGCTTGCTCAGGGCGCTGGCGAGGGCCAGCGGGTCGCCGGTGAGCCGGGCGCCCGAGGCGTCGGCCTCGTACTCCCGCGAACGGCTGACGGCGAGCTGGATCACGGAGGCGGCCAGCGGGCCCAGAATCATGATCAGCAGCATGCCGAGGAGACCCGGGCCCTCATCGTCGTCGGAGCGGCCTATGGGGATCAGCCAGGCGAAGTTCACCAGAAACATCACCACGGAGGCGAGGGCGCCCGCGACCGAGGAGATCAGGATGTCGCGGTTGTAGACATGGCTCAGCTCGTGCCCGAGGACGCCGCGCAGCTCGCGCTCGTTGAGGATCTGCAGGATCCCTTCGGTACAGCACACTGCGGCGTTGCGCGGGTTGCGGCCGGTCGCGAAGGCATTGGGGGCCTGGGTCGGCGAGATGTAGAGGCGGGGCATGGGCTGACGGGCGGCGGTGGAGAGCTCACGGACGATGCGGTAGAGCGCGGGGGCCTCGAATTCGCTGACAGGGCGGGCGCGCATGGCCCGCAGCGCCAGCTTGTCGCTGTTCCAGTAGGCGTACGCATTGGTGCCGAGCGCCACGACGAGCGCTACCAGCAAGCCCGTGCGACCGAAGAAGCTGCCGATGACAAGGATGAGGGCGGACAGTCCCCCGAGGAGTACGGCGGTCTTCAGCCTGTTGTGCCGGCGGTGCACGGTACGCCCTCCAAGTCGTGCGGCAGGGGAACCCTTTGCGTGGTTGTCTCCACTCTCCAGTGGACCCTTCTGTACTGGTCAACGCCAGGCGAAGGTCGCTAGTTCCCTTGTGCCGTCGGCCTTGGAGTGGGCCGTTCGGGTGGTACTCAGAACAGGCTGCTCGCCGCGACGCGGAGCACCAACTGGGGGTAGCCGGAGAGTACGACGCCGACGGCGGCGGTCAGGACGATGGCCACGGTGACCGCAGCGGGGGCGCGCTTTCTGACCGGCTGGGCCTCATCGGCAGTCTCCTCGGCGCCCGCCGGAGCGCGGAAGAGGATCGCTGTCCACTGCAGGTAGTAGTACAGAGCGATCACGACATTGAGGCCCATGACGACCGCCAGCCAGCCCAGGCCCGCGTCGATGGCCGACGAGAAGACGGTCACCTTGGCGAACAGGCCGATGATGCCGGGCGGCAGACCGGCGAGGCAGAGCAGGAAGAAGCCCATCGCGAGGGCGGTGAGCGGGCGGGTGGTGTAGAGGCCGCGGTAGTCGGAGATCCGGTTGAGCGGGTGCGTACGGGCGACGAGCGCCGCCACCGCGAAGGCACCCAGGTTCACGACCGCGTACATGAGGGCGTACGCGACGGTGGCGCCGATCTGGTCGTCGCTGGAGTATGCGGCGGCCGCGATCGGCACCAGGAGGTAGCCGGCCTGCGCCACGGACGACCATGCAAGGAGGCGTACCGCGCTCCACGCGCGCGTGGCCGACTGGCGCAGCGCCGCGACATTGCCCGCGGTCATGGTGAGACCGGCGAGAACGGCGATCGCCGGTCCCCAGACGTTCGCGTATCCGGGGAAGGCGATGACGGTCACCAGGATGAGGCCGGAGAAGCCGACCGCCTTTCCGACGACGGAGAGGTACGCGGCGATGGGCAGCGGTGCGCCCACATAGGTGTCGGGGACCCAGAAGTGGAAGGGGACCGCGGCAGTCTTGAACGCGAAGCCGACGAGTGTCAGCGCCACGCCCACCTTGGCGAGGGTGTCGAGCTGGCCAGGGACCTTGTCGAGGTCGGCGGCGATCTGAGTGAGGTGCAGGGTGCCCGTCGTGGCGTACACGAAGCTGACACCGAGCAGCATCACGGCGGTCGCGGCGACCGAGGAGAGGAAGAACTTCAGGGCTGCTTCGCTGGAGAGCCGGTCGCCACGCCTCAGGCCGACGAGCGCGAACGCGGGCAGCGATGCGACTTCGAGGGCGACGACGAGGGTGGCCAGGTCGCGCGAGGCGGGCAGCAGGGCCGCGCCGGCCGCGGAAGAGAGCAGCAGGAACCAGAATTCCCCTGCCGGGAGCTTGTTGCGGGTGTCGTGGAGCGAGAGCAGGGCAGTCAGCAGCGCGCCCCCGAGCACCAGCAGCTGGATCACCAGGGTGAAGTGATCGGCGGTGTAGCTGCAGGCGTCGGCGTCCGTCGTGAGGCAGAACGTCGCGCGGTTGCCCTTGCGCAGCGGCACCAGAGTGATGAGCGCGGCCACGAGACCGGCGATCGCGACGGCACCCAGCAGCCGCTTGCGCTGCTCAGGTACGAACAGATCGGCGACCAGCACGATCAGGGCGACCACCGCGGTAATGGTGGGCGGCGCGATGGTGAGCCAGTCGACGGACTGGACGAGGCTGGTGACGCTGTCGGCTGCCACGGTCACGACTTGCCTCCTGCGAGGAGCTTCTGCACGGCCGGGTCGGTGAGGCCGAGGAGGACCGCGGGCCACAGTCCGGCGAGGACGGTGAGGGCGACGAGCGGGGTCCAGGCGGCGAATTCGTACGTCTGGACGTCGGCGAGCGGTTTCGCGTCCCGCTCCCCCTCGTGCCGCAGCGCCCCCATGCAGACGCGGCGCACGACGATGAGCAGGTACGCGGCGGTGAGCAGAGTGCCGAAGCCGGCGATCGCCATGAAGGTGAGGAAGGCGGGGCGGCTCAGGCCCTCGGCGGGGTCGAACGCGCCGAACAGCGCGAGCATCTCGCCCCAGAATCCGGCGAGGCCGGGGAGGCCGAGGGAGGCTACGGCGGCGAAAGCGAGGAGGCCGCCGAGGCGGGGGGCGCGGCCGTAGAGGGCCGCTCCGGTGGCGCCGGCGAGGGTGTCGAGGTCGGCGGTGCCGTAACGGTCCTTGAGCGCTCCGACCAGGAAGAAGAGCAGGCCGGTGATGAGGCCGTGGGCGATGTTGGCGAAGAGCGCGCCGTTCACGCCGGTGGGAGTCATCGTCGCGATGCCGAGGAGTACGAAGCCCATGTGGCCGACGGAGGAGTACGCGATCAGGCGCTTGAGGTCGCCGCCCGCGCCCTGCTTGGCGAGGGCGAGGCAGGCGAGGGATCCGTAGATGATGCCAACGACGGCGAAGGCGGCGAGGTACGGCGCGAAGGTCTGCATGCCGTCCGGCGTGATGGGCAGCACGATGCGGACAAATCCGTACGTACCCATCTTCAGCAGTACGCCGGCGAGGAGGACGGAGCCAACGGTCGGAGCGGCGGTGTGCGCGTCCGGGAGCCAGCTGTGCAGCGGCCACATCGGAGTCTTGACGGCCAGCCCGAGACCGATCGCCAAAACGGCGATGACCTGCGTGGATGCGGTCAGCCCACGGCCGTTGTCAGTGGCGAGTGCCACCATGTCGAATGTGCCGGTCTTCAGCCCGATCAGCAGCAGGCCGAGCAGCATGACGACCGAGCCGAGCAGCGTGTAGAGGATGAACTTCCAGGCGGCGGGCTGCCGCGCCTCACCGCCCCAGCGGGCGATGAGGAAGTACATCGGGATGAGCACGATCTCGAAGGCCAGGAAGAAGAGCAGCAGGTCGAGGACGGCGAAGGTCGCGAGGGTCCCGGATTCGAGGACAAGCAGCAGTGCGACGAAGGCCTTTGGGGACGGGCCCGCGGGCATCTTGAAGTAGCTGTACAACGCGCACAGGAAGGTCAGCAGCGCCGTAAGGACCAAGAGGGGGAGGGAAATGCCGTCGATGCCGAAGTGGATCCGCACATCGAGTGCCGCGATCCAGCTGATGTCCGTCGTGGCCTGCATCTTCGACGGGTGGTCGTGGTCGAAGCCGAGGGCCAGCACGATCGCCGCGGCGAGGATGGCGCCGGTGACGGTCACGCCGTGCCGCAGGACGGCCTGGTCCGGGCTCCTGCCGCGCAGCCCGGGCGGGGCGGGCAGCAGCGCCGCCCCGGCCCCGACGAGCGGGCCTACGACGATGAACGCGAGAAGGAACTGCATCACGGACTCGCTGATATCGATCACGGCTCACGATCCGGCGTTGACGTTGGAAAGGACGACGGCGGCGATCGCCAGGACGACGGAGCCGGCGAGCAGCGCACTGAGGTAGGTCTGCACATTGCCGGTCTGGGCGCGGCGGACGGCCGTGCCGAGCCAGCGGGTTCCGGTGCCCGATCCGCGTACGTACGTTTCCACGACCTCCCGGTCAAGGAAGCTGACCAGCTGGGCGGCGGCCCGGACGGGCCGTACGAACAGGGCGGAGTAGACGGCGTCGATGTGGAAGCCGGCCGCGGCGTGGCGGTGGAGCGGGCCGAGCAGCAGTCGGCCGGGATCCGCCGGGTCGGGGGCTGCCGCGATGTCGCCGTATGCGGAGACGTGGGCGGCGATGGCCTCGGCCTCGACTACTGACGGCGCGGCTTCCGGATGTGCGGCGACGGCACCCAGGGGGATGCGGGCGGCGTCCGCACGGTACTGGATCGCGCGCCAGGTGCCGTAGGTGATCAGTCCGCCGACGAGTGCGACACCGGTACCGAGGACGGCAGTCGTGACGGTCGGGGTGAGGCTGTGGCCGTCGAACCAGTCGTCGAGGTAGCCGACGGTCAGGCCAAAGGCCAGAGAGGGGATGGCAAGCGCCCAGAGCACGGCATTCATGACGATCGGCTGGCGGCCGTGGTCGGGGGCTTCGGCTCCGCGGCCGCGGAAGGTGAGCAGCCACAGACGGGTTGCGTACGCGGCGGTGAGCAGGGCGGTGATCAGACCGGAGACCAGCACCGTCCAGCCCGCGGCGCCCGGTGCGATGTCGGATTCGCCGAGCGCCGCGTGCTCGGCGGCCACGAGGACGGCTTCCTTGGAGAAGAAGCCGGCGAAGGGAGGAATGGCGGCGAGCGCGAGCAGGGCGACCGTCATCGTCCAGTACGCGTCGGGGACGCGCTTGGCGAGGCCGCTCATCCGGGACATGGCGGCGAGCGAGTTGGTGCCGGCGGCGTGGATGATCACGCCGGCAGCGAGGAAGAGCAGCGCCTTGAACGCACCGTGCGACAGGAGGTGGAAAACGGCCGCGCCACGGTCCCCGACGGCCAGGGCGCCCGCCATATAGCCGAGTTGGCCGATGGTCGAGTAGGCGAGGACGCGCTTGATGTCGTCCTGGGCGAGGGCGGCGAGCCCCGAGCCGACCAGGGTGACGGCGGCCATCACGGCGAGGACGGTGAGCGCTGCCGCGGAGGCGGCGAAGACGGGAAGGAGCCGGGCCACGAAGTAGATGCCTGCCGCGACCATCGTCGCGGCGTGGATCAGCGCGGAGACGGGGGTGGGGCCCGCCATCGCGTCGGGCAGCCAGGTGTGCAGCGGGAACTGCGCCGACTTGCCCGCCACGCCCGCGAGGAGGAGCAGTGCGATCAGCGTGGGGTTCTCGATCCCGCCGGCCGCGACGGAGCCGAGGATCCCGGTGATCCGGAACGTGCCGGCGTCGGCGGCGAGTGCGAACAGACCGATCAGAAAGGGGACATCGCCGAGCTTGGTGACCAGGAAGGCCTTGAGAGAGGCGGCGCGCGCCTCGGGCGTCTCCCAGTAGTGGCCGACGAGGAAGTACGAGCAGATGCCCATGATCTCCCAGCCGACCAGCAGCACCATCAGGTCACCGGAGTAGACGACGAGCAGCATCGCGGAGGTGAAGAGGGAGACGAGAGCCGCGTACGAGGGGTAGCGCGGGTCGTCGCGCAGATAGCCGGTCGAGTAGATCTGCACGCAGGACGCGACCAGGCCGACCAGGACGGCGACGAGGACCGCGAAGCCGTCGAGGTGCAGGGCGAGTTCGATGGGGACCGACCCGGTGGGGGTCAGCTCGGTCGAGGCGTCGATCGCCTTCCCGCCGCCCTGGCGTACGGCGACGAGCACGGCGATGGCGGCCGCGGCGAGAGTCGGCAGGACGGCCAGGGGCCGTACGAAACCGGGGGCGGTGCGGCCGAGCAGCAGTCCGGCCGCGGCGCCCAGAAACGGAAGGAGGGGGACGAGGACGGCGAGGGTGGTGGTGGTCACGCGGTGGCCTCAGCCTTCTGCGCCGGGGCGGTCGCGTCAGGGGCGTCGGGGATGCCGTCGGGGCCCTCGGCGGTGTCGCGGAGTCTGTCGACGTCCGAGGTTCCGCGGTTGCGGTAGACCATCAGGACGATCGCCAGGCCGATGCCGATCTCCGCTGCGGCGATGGCGATGGTGAAGAGGGTGAGCGCCTGGCCGGCATGCAGGGTGTCGCGCATCCAGACGTCGAAGGCTACGAGGTTGAGGTTGACCGCGTTGAGCATCAGCTCGACGGACATCAGGACCAGGATCGCGTTGCGGCGCGCGAGCACTCCGTACAGCCCGACGCAGAAAAGGAGGACGGCGAGCACGGCGGGATAGGCGAGGTGCATCAGCTCTTCCCCTCCGGATCCTTGGCAGCGTTGGCGCCCTTGGCAGCGTTGGCGCCCTTGGCGTCCTTGGCGTCCTTGCGGGACAGGACGATTGCCCCGACCAGCGCGGCGAGCAGCAGTACGGACAGCGCCTCGAAAGGCAGCACCCAGTGCCGGAAGAGGATCTCGCCGGACACCTGTGTGGAGCCCTGGGCGGGTCCGTCGAGGTCGATCCAGGTCGTACGGAACGCGTCGACGACCACCCAGACCAGGGCGGCCGCGGCGGCGACGGCCACGGCTAGGGCGACCCAGCGGTTGCCCGAGTCGGCGTCCGGGGAGCGGCCGATGGGGGCCTTGGTGAGCATCAGCCCGAAGAGAAGGAGGACGACCACGGAACCGACGTAGATGAGGACCTGCACCCAGGCAATGAACTCGGCCGTCAGCAGGAGATATTCGACGGCGAGGCCGCCGAGCGCCACGACCAGCCAGAGGGCGGCGTGCACCAGCTGCTTGGTCTTGACGGTTATGGCGGCCGCGCCGAGGGTGGCGATGCCGACGAGGAGGAAGGCGATCTCGACACCGGTCGGGGAGAGGAAGCCGTGCGTGGTTGCGGCGAGCGTCATGCCGGTCCTCCCTCGCCGGAGCGGGGCGCGGCGGCATCATCCGGACCGTCGGGGCCGGCGGGCGGCGCGGCGGTGTCACCCGGGCCGGCGGGGCTTGCGGGCGGCGCTGCGGTGTCACCCGGGCCTGCCGGGCCCGTAGCGGGCTCCGTCGTTGTGTCCGCCTGCGCGGTCGCGAGCTTTTCGGCCGCTTTGCGGGCAGCGGCGAGTTCCTTCGGCTCCTCGGCGCCCGGGTCGAGCGCGGGCGGTGCGGGCACCGTCCACATCCACTCGCGGAGCTTGTCGCGCTCATGGGTGAGCTCGCGAATGTCCGTCTCCGCGTACTCGAACTCCGGCGACCAGAACAGCGCGTCGAAAGGACAGACCTCGATGCAGATACCGCAGTACATGCAGAGCGCGAAGTCGATGGCGAACCGGTCGAGGACGTTGCGGCTGCGCTCGCGGCCGCTGGGGGCCGCGGCCGGGACCGTCTCCTTGTGGGAGTCGATGTAGATGCACCAGTCGGGGCACTCACGGGCGCAGAGCATGCAGACCGTGCAGTTCTCCTCGAACAGGCCGATCACGCCACGGGTGCGGGGCGGGAGTTCGGGCTGGGCGTCCGGGTACTGCTGAGTGACCGTCTTCTTCGTCATCGTCCGCAGGGTGACGGCGAGGCCCTTCGCGAGCCCGGAGCCGGGGATCGGAGGCATTACTGGATCACCACCTTCACGATGCCGGTGAGCGCGATCTGGGCGAGGGCGAGCGGGACGAGAGTGGTCCAGGCGAGCTTCTGCAGTTGGTCCTCGCGCATCCGCGGATACGTCACGCGCAGCCAGATGACGATGAAGGCGAGCACGGCCGTCTTGAGCAGGGTCCAGACCCAGCCGAGGCCCTCGGCTCCGAACGGGCCGTGCCAGCCCCCCAGGAAGAGGACGGTGGTCAGACCGCACAGGACGACGATGCCCGCGTACTCGGCGAGCAGGAACAGAGCGAAACGCAGGCCGGTGTACTCGGTGTACGCGCCGAAGATGATCTCGGAGTCGGCGACCGGCATGTCGAAAGGCGGGCGCTGGAGTTCGGCGAGGCCAGCCACGAAGAAGACCAGGGCGCCCACGATCTGCCAGGGCAGCCACCACCACTCGAAGGCGTTCAGGATGCCGGGCAGCGAAACCGTGCCAGCCGCCATGGCGACGGAGGCGGCGGCGAGCAGCATCGGCAGCTCGTACGCGAGCAGCTGCGCGGCGGTGCGCAGACCGCCGAGGAGGGAGAACTTATTGGCCGAAGCCCAGCCCGCCATGAGCGAGCCGAGCACCCCGACGCCCATAACGGCGAGCACGAAGAAGATGCCCGCGTCGACGACCTGGCCGACCGCGCTCTCGCTCGGGCCGATCGGGATCGCGACCAATACGAGGAGGTACGGGAGGAGGGCGACAGCCGGGGCGAGCTGGAAGATACGGCGGTCGGCGCCCGCCGGGACCACGTCCTCCTTCTGCGCGAACTTCACGCCGTCCGCGACGAGCTGGGCCCAACCGTGGAAGCCGCCCGCGTACATCGGGCCGAGGCGGCCCTGCATATGGGCCATCACCTTGTGCTCGGTCTGCCCGATGACGAGCGGAAGTACAAGGAACACGGCGAAGACGACGACCAGCCGCAAGGCGACGTCGAGAGCGTCGTTCACGCGTCTCCTCCGGCGGATTCGGTCGGCTCGTCGTCGGGTCCTTCGGCGGACCCGGTCTTCGGCCGAGGGGTGGGTGGTATGTCCGTGGGCGTGCCCGTGGGTGTATCGACGTCGGTGCTCGTGTCGGTGCTCGTGTCGGTGCTCGTCGTGTCGGTGTCGTCGAACGCCGGGCGTGCGTGGTGCCACGGGGCGTCGGCGCTGCGGGTTCGCGGCGGCGAAGCCGGGGGTTCCGAGGGTTCCGGGGCTTCCCCGGTCTGCGCGGGCTCCTGCGCGTGAGGCTCAGCCGGGGCGGCGTCGGCCTCCTGCCGTTGGCTCGCCGAGCCCGCGCCCGCGCTGCGGGAGCGCCGCGGCCCGGTCGGCCCGGATCCCTCCGGGGCCGAAGCGTCCTGGGCCGGGGCCGATGCATCCGGCGTGGCGGGGGTCTCCTCGCGCTGTGTCGCCGAACCCTCGGTCGCGCTGCGCGCCCGGCGCGGCCGCGCCTCGGAAGCCTTCGGTGCCTCGGGTGCCTCGGGTGCCTCGGGCGTCGCCGTCCCCGCTACCGCACCCGGTGCCTCCGTCGCCTGCGACGCCGAGCCCTCCGACACACTCCGCGTACGGCGCGGCGGTCGGTCGCCCGTCGCGCCGGCCGCGCCGCGGGCCGCCCTTGCCGGGCGGGCGGGAGCCGGGGGGAGCTGGCCCTTGAGCGGGCCCCATTCGTTGGGGTCGGGGACGCCCGGCGGGAGCATCTGGCGGCGCTTCGGGCCGCCGTGCTCCGATTCCCCCGGCTCCTTCGCGCCCGGCCAGGCCTTGGCGACCCGGGCCGCCAGCACGAAGTCCTTGCGCAGCGGGTGGCCCTCGAAGCCCTCCGGGAGGAGCAGTGGGACGAGGTGCGGATGATCGGTGAAGGTGACGCCGAACATCTCGTAGGTCTCGCGCTCGTGCCAGCCCGCGCCCGCGTAGATCCCGACGGCGGAGGGGAGTACGGGAGCCTCGTGCGGGACTGTCGTACGCACGAGCAGCCGTCGCACCCGCCCCTGCTCCAGGGCGACCACGTGGGCGCAGACTCGGAAGCCGGTGCCCGGTTCGTCGACCGCGCTCAGCCAGTCGAAGTAGGTGCAGCCCAGCCTGTCGCGGGCGGTCTCGAGGGCGGCGATCCAGGAGCCGACGGGGACGTCGACCGTGAGCAGGTCGTACGTCCGCTCGGCCGTGGCCTCCTCGCCGAAGATCTCGGCCGCGGCGTCCGGAAGACGGTCGTACCCGTTCATGCGCCACCCTCCCCCGGGGTCGGCGGCAGCACCAGGCCGCTCTGCAGGGCGGCGGCGGAGGGTCGTGCGGAGTTCGAGTACCGCTCGCCGAGCGACTCCCGCGCGATCTTCTCCTGGAGCTTCAGAATGCCCTGGAGCAGCGCCTCGGGCCGCGGCGGGCAGCCCGGCACATACACATCGACGGGGATGATCTGGTCGACGCCCTTGGTCACGGAGTACGAGTCCCAGTACGGGCCGCCGCAGTTGGAGCAGGCTCCGAAGGAGATGACGTACTTGGGCTCGGGCATCTGCTCGTACAGGCGCTTCACCGCCGGGGCCATCTTGTCCGTCACCGTGCCCGAGACGACCATCAGGTCCGCCTGGCGCGGGCCGGGCGCGAAGGGGATCACACCGAGGCGGATGAAGTCGTGGCGTGCCATCGACGCCGCGATGAACTCGATCGCGCAGCAGGCGAGCCCGAAGTTGAAGACCCAGAGGCTGTAGCGGCGGCCCCAGTTGAGGATCACCTTCATTGGTTCCGGAGCCAGGCGCGACAGAACGCCCAGGCGCTTCGGCTCCGGCAGCAGCTCGGGCTGCGCCCCGGACTGGGCGTGGGGCTGGGCCTCGGGCTGGGTCACGTCCATGTCAGGACGCCCTTCTTGTATGCGTAGAGGAGTCCCACGGCCAGGAAGCCGAGGAAGATGAACATCTCCACGAGCGTCGTCGCTCCGTATCCCGCGGCGGCGAAGACCGTCGCCCATGGGAAGAGGAAGATCGAGTCGACGGCGAAAATCACGTACAGGAACGCGTAGACGTAGTAGCGGACCTGGGTGTGCGCCCAGCCCTCGCCGACGGGGTCCACTCCGCATTCGTACGTCAGCAGTTTCTCCGGCGTGGGCACCACAGGCCGCAGCAGCCGGCCTGCCCCGAAGGCGACGGCGACGAACAGCACGCCGATCATCGCGAGCAGTCCGACGACCGAATAACCCTCGAAATAGTCCGCCGCGAGCACGGCCACGGTCGGTTCCGGCACGTCCGCCCCTCGCTCCCTGACCTCGTTGTCGATACGTTCGACCAGATGGATCGCCTTGATCGCCCTGATCACCGTGATCGTTCCTGATCGCAGTGATCGTGATGTTCGACCTGTTCGACGATCTATCTCTACGAACCGGAGTCTAGGCCCTGCTAAAGGGACGGTAAGCAGTCGCGTCATGGATCAGGTGGGGTTATCCCTACTTCGCCCCACCCATGGACCCCATGGCGTGCGGCGATCGGGCCCGGCAGGCTGTGCCGCATGACCGAGAGCATCACCGCCCCCGACAATGGCCGCGACAACGACCGCGACGACCGGCCGCCGCCCGCGCGCTTCGCCTTCGACCGCCACGCCTGGAAGGAGATCGCGTATCTCCTCGGCAATCTGCCGGTCGCGCTGATCGGCTTTGTCTACGTGGCGTTCGCGATTTTCACCGGCGTGGGGCTGTCGGTGACGGTGATCGGTCTGCCGCTCCTCGCCCTCGGGCTCGCGGGCGCGCGCCTTCTCGGCCGGGCGGAGCGGGCCCGGGCCCGGGCGCTGCTCGGCGTACGGATCGACGAGCCGAGCCCGCTGTTCCGGCCGCACCGCGGCGAAGGGCTCGTCCCCCGGCTGTGGACGAGCCTGAAGGACCCCGTGGCGTGGCGGTCGGTCCTGTACTCCTTCATCCGGCTGCCGTGGGGCGTGCTGACCTTCAGCGTGATGATGGTGAGCCTGTTCGTGCTCTGGCCCGTGCTTCCCTTCATCGCGCGCGGGCTGACCAACGCAGACCGGGCGATGGTTCGCGGGCTGCTCTCGCCCTCCGACGAACTGGAGCGGCGCATCGCCGAGCTGGAGTCGGACCGGGGCGTGGTCGTCGACACGGCTGCCGCCGACCTGCGCCGCATCGAGCGCGATCTGCACGACGGCGCGCAGGCCCGGCTCGTGGCGCTCGCCATGGGGCTCGGTCTCGCCAAGGAGAAGCTGCTCGAAGATCCCGACACGGCCGCGGCGATGGTCGACGAGGCGCACGGCGAGGTGAAGCTCGCGCTGCAGGAACTGCGCGACCTCGCCCGTGGGATCCACCCCGCAGTACTGACCGACCGCGGCCTGGACGCGGCCCTCTCCTCGGTCGCCTCCCGCTGTACGGCGCCGGTGAAGGTGACCGTCGACTTGGCCCAGCGACCGGCCGAAGCTATCGAGGGCATCGCGTACTTCACGGTCTCCGAGCTGCTGCAGAACGTCAGCAAGCACGCGCAGGCGAAGAGCGTGACCGTGGATGTGTGGCGGGCGAACGACCGGCTGCTGATCCAGGTCAAGGACGACGGGCGCGGCGGCGCGCGACTGGACGGCGGCACCGGCATGGCCGGCCTCGCGGAGCGGCTGGGCGCGGTGGACGGCCTGTTCGTCCTGGACTCGCCGGAGGGCGGTCCGACGACGGTCACGGCGGAGCTGCCCTGGCGTGAGCGCGCCAATCGCTGACCCCCTGCGGCAGCGCGCCTCTTCCTTTCGCGCCTCTCCCTTGCGGGCCTTTCCCGTCGGGGCCTGTCCCGTTCAGGAAAGGCCCGTCTCTCCCTATTCGGGGAAGGCCCGCCTGTCCCGTTCAGGGAAGGCCCGCCCCTCCCCTTCAGGGCCCGCCCGTCCCTTTCGGCGTCCGCATGTCCCGTTCGGCTGCCCGACGGGATCCACGAGCCCGGGCGCCCGGCCATGGTGGGGAAAACCCCCGCTCCAACACGGTAACCGCCCTCATGGTGCGGACCCCCGTGACGCCGCAGTCTTGAGGCATGACAGCCCGCATCGCAGAACGGACGACTTCGATGGCCACGGATTACCGACCGGAGCAGGCGCCGCGACCGCAGTGGCAGGAGCACCAGGAGAACCACGAGCGGCCGGAGCCCCGGGGCCATCTCCTCCCCCCGGCTCTGCGCGCGCCGCTCGAGGGCCGGACCTGGCGAGAGTTCGGCTATCTGCTGCTGAGCCTGCCGATCAGCATCGTGTTCTTCACCTTCGCCGTCGTGACCATCTCCCTCGGCTCGGGTCTGCTCATCACCTTCCTCGGCATCCCGGTACTCGCCGCCGGGCTGGCCGGCTGCCGTGGCCTCGGCGCGCTGGAGCGGGCCCGCGCCCGGGGGCTGCTGCGGCTGTCCGTCGGCGACCCCACTCCCGTACGCGCCGGCAAGAGCGGGCTGATGCCCTGGGTCGGCGCCGTCCTCAAGAGCGGCGCCTCCTGGCGGCATCTGCTCTACGCGATACTGCACTTCCCGTGGGCGATCTTCGCGTTCACCGTCTCGGTCACGTTCTGGGTCACCAGCTGGAGCCTGCTGCTCTACCCGCTGTGGCGGTGGACCTTCCCCCGTTATCTCGGCGAGCCCGGCATCGCGCTCTACGGCGACACCGGCGGGAACGAGTTCTTCCTCGACACCCCCTTCGAGATCGGCGCGACCGCAGCTGTCGGCCTGGTGCTGGTACTCGCGACCCCCTGGCTGATCCGTGGTCTGGCCTCCGTCGACCGGCTCATGGTCACCGGGCTCCTCGGGCCCTCCATGCTCGCCACCCGGGTCGTCGAGCTGGAGTCGGACCGCGGTGTGGTCGTCGACACGGCTGCCGCCGACCTGCGCCGCATCGAGCGCGATCTGCACGACGGCGCTCAGGCCCGCCTGGTCGCCCTCGCCATGGACCTGGGTCTCGCCAAGGAGAAGCTGCTCGAGGACCCGGACGCGGCCGCCCGGATGGTGGGCGAGGCGCACGGCGAGGTGAAGGTGGCGCTGCAGGAGCTGCGCGATCTGGCCCGCGGCATCCACCCCGCCGTACTGACCGACCGTGGCCTGGACGCGGCCCTCTCCTCCGTCGCCTCCCGCTGCACGGTCCCGGTGACGGTTGAGGTGGACCTGCCTTCCAGGCCCGCGCCCGCCATCGAGGGCATCGCCTACTTCACCGTCTCCGAGCTGCTGCAGAACGTCAGCAAGCACGCCCGGGCAGGCCGCGCATCGGTGGACGTCTGGCGCTCCCAGGACCGGCTGATGCTGCAGGTCACCGACGACGGCCGGGGCGGCGCGGCGTTGCCCGTCAGCGGCTCCGCCGCGGACTCGGCGGGCAGTGGTCTCGCGGGCCTGGCCGAGCGGCTGGACGCCGTGGACGGGATCCTGGCCGTGGACTCGCCGCCCGGCGGCCCTACGACGGTGACCGCCGAGCTCCCCTGGCGCGGCTGACCCCATCTCTTGATCACCACACCCATCACCACACCCCTCACCACACCCTTCACCGCACCGATCACCGCGCCCGTCACCACACCGGTCACCACCCGCCGGACCCCTGAATCCCCCCAGACCTCCATCCCGTCAACCCCCCAGACCCCCAATCCCGGCGATTCCCTAAGCCTGGGCGCGGTCCGGTCCGAATACTGGGATGCTGGAAGACGCAGGGGTGGGAAGCAGATCGACATGGGGGCTGCAGGGTTGTGAAGGACAGGGTGCGGGTGGTCATCGCCGAGGACTCAGTGCTGCTTCGGGAGGGCCTGACCCGGCTGCTGACCGACCGCGGGCACGATGTCGTAGCCGGCGTGGGAGACGCGGAAGCGCTGATCAAGACGGTCGGTGATCTGGCCGCCCAGGAGGCGCTGCCCGATGTCGTGGTCGCCGACGTGCGGATGCCGCCCACTCATACGGACGAGGGCGTACGGGCGGCGGTGCGGCTGCGCCGGGAGCACCCCGGGATCGGTGTGCTGGTCCTTTCGCAGTACGTGGAGGAGCAGTACGCCACCGAGCTGCTCGCGGGCAGCAGCCGCGGCGTGGGATATCTGCTGAAGGACCGGGTAGCCGAAGTGCGCGAGTTCGTGGACGCCGTGGTACGCGTTGCCCAGGGCGGCACCGCGCTGGACCCCGAGGTCGTCGCGCAGCTGCTCGGTCGCAGCCGTAAGCAGGATGTGCTGGCCGGTCTCACCCCGCGCGAACGGGAGGTCCTGGGTCTGATGGCCGAAGGGCGGACGAATTCAGCGATCGCCAAACAGCTGGTGGTGAGCGACGGCGCGGTGGAAAAGCATGTCAGCAACATCTTTCTCAAGCTCGGACTGTCCCCCAGTGACGGGGATCACCGGCGTGTCCTGGCAGTGTTGACCTACCTCAACTCGTAATTGACTGACACTCTGTCAGATGTCCAGTCGACCGGCGGCCCGAGAACCGAAGAATGAGCGGGGAGCGTCTTACCAGAAGGACCCAGGGGGCGAGCAAAGCATGGCAAACCAGGGCGTGAGGGTGTCCCAAAAGGATGTCCGAAATATGAGCGGTCCAGGGAAGGCCACCCTTACCGACGTAGGGTGGCTAATGGGACGGCCGGTGGGCCGGCCGGGCCCGAGCAGCCGCCTCGAGGGAGGTCCAGTCCAGTGACCAGCCAGGTCAGTAGCCCAGCCGAGCAGGCCGACGAGGCCAATAACGAGGCCGTCGTCGGCGGACAGCGCAGACCCGCCGGAGAGAAAGAGATCCGCCGTCTGGACCGGGTGATTATCCGTTTTGCGGGTGACTCGGGTGACGGTATGCAGCTCACGGGTGACAGGTTCACTTCTGAGACTGCGTCGTTCGGAAATGACCTCTCCACTCTGCCGAACTTTCCTGCCGAGATCCGGGCGCCTGCCGGTACCCTTCCGGGCGTTTCCAGCTTCCAGCTGCACTTCGCCGATCACGACATCCTCACTCCGGGTGATGCGCCGAACGTGCTGGTGGCGATGAATCCCGCCGCTCTGAGGGCGAACATTGCCGATGTGCCGCGGGGCGGCGAGATCAT
>NZ_JBIRYJ010000012.1:80209-206251 GCF_044389785.1 Streptomyces sp. NPDC019443 | reverse complement strand
GGCGTAGACGGCTACGCTCCCGATCCCGGCGTCCCGGCATGCACGGGCAACGCGAACAGCGATTTCGCCACGGTTGGCGATGAGCACCTTGCGCATGACTGTTCCTTGTCCGCTCACGACTCCTTGTCCGCTCACGACACGTGCCGCCACGAACCGGCCTGTACGTGCGGGGAGTGGCGGGCCCGGTTCCAGCCGGCGCCCCTCCCTGCCCCGCTCCCGAGGGCGCGGGGCAGGGCGGCGGACGACCGCTGCTGCCCCACCGCGAGCAGCACCGCCACCACCGCGGCCAGATCGTCCGCGCTGGGGTTGCCGTGCACGACTTTGAGCTCGCTCATGTCCGTCGCCTCTCACGCCGGGGGGTTGCCGTGCTTGCGGGACGGCAGATCAGCATGCTTGGTGCGCAGCATGTCCAGGGAGCGGACCAGCACCTGCCGCGTGTCCCGGGGGTCGATGACGTCGTCGACGAGTCCGCGTTCCGCCGCGTAGTAAGGATGCATGAGCTCCGCCTTGTACTCCTTGATCTTCTGGTTGCGGACGATGTCGGGTTCGTCGGCGGCCGCGATCTCCCGGCGGAAGATCACATTGGCCGCGCCCTCGGCGCCCATCACCGCGATTTCGTTGCTCGGCCACGCGAGCGAGATGTCCGCCCCGATCGAGCGCGAGTCCATGACGATGTATGCGCCGCCGTACGCCTTGCGGACGATGACCTGCACCCGGGGCACAGTCGCGTTGCAGTACGCGTACAGCAGCTTGGCCCCGTGCCGGATGATGCCGTTGTGCTCCTGGTCCACGCCCGGCAGGAAGCCGGGAACGTCGACGAGCGTGACGAGGGGGATGTTGAACGCGTCGCACGTGGAGACGAAGCGGGCCGCCTTCTCGGAGGCGTGGATGTCGAGTACTCCGGCGACCGAGGCGGGCTGGTTGGCGACGATGCCCACCACATGTCCGTCCAGGCGGGCCAGCGCGCAGACGATGTTCGTCGCCCACAGCGCGTGGACCTCGAAGTACTCGCCGTCGTCGACGATCTCCTCGATCACGCCGCGCATGTCGTACGCCTGGTTGGGATCGGCGGGCACGAGGTCGAGGAGGGCGTCGTTGCGCCGGTCGG
This sequence comes from Streptomyces sp. NPDC019443, assembly GCF_044389785.1. Taxonomy (NCBI): domain Bacteria; kingdom Bacillati; phylum Actinomycetota; class Actinomycetes; order Kitasatosporales; family Streptomycetaceae; genus Streptomyces; species Streptomyces sp. NPDC019443. Next base: position 205,143 of record NZ_JBIRYJ010000012.1, on the reverse strand, counting down.
CCGGGTCGTCGGTCGCCTCGACCGGCGGTGTCTCGCGGTTGTTCTGCGGAAGAAGGGACAGCAGGTAGCGGACCTCCTCCAAGCAGGTCTCCTCGTCGTCGTAGGCGAAACCGGCGACACCGGAGGTGGCGGCGTGCACATCGGCGCCGCCCAGTCCGTCCATGGACACCTCCTCACCGGTCACCGTCTGAACGACGTCGGGGCCGGTGATGAACATCTGCGAGGTCCCGCGGACCATGAACACGAAGTCGGTGAGTGCGGGCGAGTAGGCCGCACCGCCCGCGCACGGCCCGAGCATGACGCTGATTTGCGGGATCACGCCCGAGTTGCGGGTGTTCCGGCGGAAGATCCCGCCGTACCCGGCCAGTGCGGTAACGCCTTCCTGGATGCGCGCCCCGGCCCCGTCGTTCAGGGACACCAGCGGGGCGCCGGCGGCCTCTGCGAGGTCCATCAGCTTGTGGATCTTCGCCGCGTGGGCTTCGCCGAGTGCACCGCCGAAGATCCGGAAGTCGTGCGCGTAGACGAACACCGTGCGCCCGTGGACGGTTCCCCATCCGGTGACCACTCCGTCGGAGTGCGGGCGGCGGCGCTCCATGCCGAAACCGTTCGCCCGGTGCCGGCGCAGCGCCTCGACCTCCTGGAACGACCCCTTGTCCAGGAGCAGTTCGATGCGTTCGTGGGCGGTCAGCTTGCCCTTGGCGTGTTGGCGCTCGGTGGCAGCCGGGTCGGGCCCCTCTCGGGCCGCCGTCTTCAGTTCGGTCAGTTCTGCCAAGCGATCCTGGGCCGGCATGGCCACGCTCCTCCTCAGCGTCGGACGGTGATCGGTGTTACGGCGCCATACGGTTCAGCAGGCGCCCGGCGGCCGCGAGTTCCGCCGGTTCGGTGCCGCCGGCGGCGACATAGCCGTCCGGGCGCAGCAGCAGAAAGCCGGTGGTGCTCCGGGCCAGATGCTCATGGGTGACGCGTAGGGGCGCCTGCTCGGCCAGGGCCCGGCCGCGCGGGGCGAGACCGCCCCGGCCCGCCGGTCCCAGGGTCAGCAGCCGGAACCCGGGTGGCTCGCCCGCCGGCGCCGGGGGCACCCAGTGCGGCGCCCGCATGCCGGGCGCCGGCAGCCGGCGCCCGGGTCGCGCGGGGACCCGGGAGCGCGCTGGGGTGTTGGCCGCGGCCGAGAGAGTGTCGGGGTAGTGGACGCGCCAGCCCGCGAGCAGCGGGACGAACCAGCGCCGGAGTATTCCGGTCGCCTCCAGTGCGCTCCACGCGGTGTTGCGCACCCGGGCCGCGAAGGGGCCGAGCATGAACACCTTGAGGAACTGATGGGTGGTACGGACGATCTGCTCGGCCGCCTGCCGCCGCTCGGGCTCGTAGGTGTCGAGGATCTGCGCACCGAGCGTGCCGCTGACGACGCCGGCCAGCTTCCAGGCCAGGTTGTGTGCATCCTGGAGCCCGAGGTTGAGGCCCTGGCCGCCGAGCGGTGAGTGAGTGTGGGCGGCGTCGCCGACCAGGAAGCACCGCTCCTTGCGCAGGACGGAGGCGATGCGTTCCTGGCTGCTGAAGCTGTTGATCATTTCAAGGTCGGTGACCCGCAGATTGCCGGGTCCTCGCTCGTCGAGCAGCTGCTGCACGCCCTCAGGTGTCAGGGGGTAGCCCTCGGGGACCGCTCCGGAGATCCGTATCCGGTCGCCCGGCATCGAGGCGAATACCACTGAGCCGGCGCGGCCGAGGAAGTAGTGCACGGCGGCCCGCTCGAAGGATCCGTTGATCTTCCCCTCGGCCAGCAGGAAGCTGGTGGACACCTGATTGCCGACGAAGTCGATGCCCAACTGATCGCGTACGCCGCTGCGTACGCCGTCCGCGGCGACGAGCCAGTCGGCCTCGATCAGCTCCGAGCCGTCCGGGCCCTGCGCCTTGGCGGTGACGAAGTCGCCCGTGGTGGCCACGTCGGTGACCCGGGTGGCCCGCTCCACGCGGCCGCCGAGCCGTATGAGCGTCTCCTCCAGCAGCCTGCTGGTGTCCTCCTGAGGAAGCATCAACGGCTCGTTCAGCGCGCCGAGTTCGACGCGCAAGGTCCGGCCGCCCGCAAGGTGGTAGCTGGTCGAGCGGATGCGCAGCCCCTGCCGCTCCGCCTCGTCGAGCATCCCGATCTCGCGGAAGATGCGGAGGGTCGGCGGGTGGAGCTGGACAGCACGGGAGCCCGTGTTCGGCTGCTCTGCGGCCTCCACGATCCGGGCCGGTACGCCGTACCGCCACAGTTGGCAGGCCGTGGCCAGGCCGACCGGTCCGGCGCCCACGATCAGCACAGGTGTCCGCTGTTTCATGCCGGCTGCTCCTCTGTCTTCCGCGTCTTCCCTGATGTGCCTGTCTGTTTCCTTGCCTGGTCTCCGGGGGCGGCCGCGGCGATCCACTCGTGCACGGCCCGTGCCGTGTCCGGGGCGTACTCCTCGATCATCGAGAAGTGGTCGCCGGGCACCTCCACGGCGTCGTGGCGCTGCTGCCAGCTCGACCGCACCCGGCCGTCCGCCGACGCGGGCGCGCCGGGCACGGGCCCGGCCGGGCGGACCAGGAGCACCGGTGTCTTGATGTCGGCCGGCTCCCAGCGGGAGATGAGCTCCAGATAGCTGCTCATCGCGGTGAGCCGTTCGTCGCTCAGGGGGGCGAACTCCCCGAGCCGCTCGACCATCCCGTCCATCAGGGCGGGGGCGATCTCCGCGAGCGCCTCGCTGCCGGGTAGGTAGGTGTCGAGGAGGATCAGCGCGTGGGGGAAGACGCCAGTGGACTCCAGAAGGCCGGTCACGGCGTGCGCCAGGACTCCCCCGGAGGAGTAGCCGACGAGTACGAACGGGGCGCCGTCCGCGCGCTGTCGTACGGCTTCGGCCGCCGCGGCGGCTATCGCGTCGAGTGACGCGGGCAGTCGCTCGCCTTCGAGGAAGCCGGGGAGGGAGAGCGCCGAGACCTCCCGGCTGCCCCCGAAGTGGGCGCCGAACCTGGCGAACTGGTGCGGGCCGGAGGTGGCGAGAACCGTCGGGAAGCAGATCAGAGCGGCTTCCCGGTCGCCCGGGGAGATGACCACGGACGCGGGAAGGTCGGTGGCTTCGGGGGCCTCGAAGGCCGGACGGGTCCGCGCGGCCTTGAGGAGGCGGCCGTTGAGCGCGTCCCTCTCGCCCTGCTCCCGGGCCTGGAGGTACTGCGCCGCCAGGGTGCCGTCCGCACTGCCCACGTCACCGGCGGGCGTCTGGCCCGCCAGTTCGTCCCGCAGGAAGCGGGCCAGAGCGTCGGGCGTACGCCGGTCCAGGATCATCCGGGCGGGCAGCCGTCGCCGCAGAACGGTGTCCAGGCGATTGCGCAGTGCCACGCCGGCGACCGAGTCCATGCCGAGTTCGAGGAAGTCCCGCCGCGCGTCGATGGCCTGCGGATCGCTGTGGCCCAGTAGCGACGCGATTTCGGCGCGTACGAGGCCGAGCAGCAGGTCGTACCGCTCGGCCGCAGTGGCTCCGCGGAACCGTTCGAGTACGGCGGATCCGCGGTCGGCGGCGGGCGAGGCGTCCCGCAGAGTCTGTTCGACCTCCGGGATGGAGCGGATCAGCGGACGGGGCCCGCCTGCGGCGAGGACCCGCAGATAGGTGTCCCAGTCCAGGTCGGCGACGACCAGGGTCGCCGTGTCGTCGTCCAAGGCCTGCTGGAGGGCCAACAGCGCACGCTCCCCGTCGATCGGGGGCAGGCCGCGCCGGGCGAGCCGTTCCTGCCTGCTGCCTTCGGCGGCCGCCGCCTCGGGCACGGCGTGCGCCTCGTCCCACACCCCCCAGGCGACCGAGGTCGCGGTGAGGCCACGGGCGCGGCGGTGGTCGGCGAGGGCGTCCAGGTAGGCGTTGGCCGCCGCGTAGCCGGCCAGCCCCAGACCGGCGCCGAGCGTTGCGGCGATGGACGAGAACAGCACGAAGGCCGACAGGTCATGATGCTGTGTCAGTTCATGAAGGTTCCGCGCGCCGTGTGCCTTGGACCGCAGCACCCGGTCCAGGCCGTCGAGCGTGAGCGTGCCCAGCGCCTCTTCCTCCAGCAGCCCGGTCGTGTGGAAGACGGCGGTCAGCGGTGAGTCGTCCGGTACCGCGGCCAGGACGGCGGCCAGCGCCTCCCGGTCGGCCGGATCGCAGGCCGTGACGGTCACCCGGGCGCCGAGGGCCTCCAGTTCGGCCCGCAACTGCGCCGACGCGTCGGGGGTCGTGTCCGATCCTCCGGCCAGCAGCAGGTGTTCGGCTCCGGCCGCCGCGAGCCGACGGGCGACCTGTGCGCCCGCGTCCTCGGTTCCGCCGGTGACCAGCACGGTGCCGCGCGGCTGCCAGGTGCCGGGCGTCGGGGCCGTCCGGCTGCGGGGCGCGCGCACCAGGCGCCGGGCGAAAACACCGTACGGACGTACTGCCAGCTGGCTCTCCTCCCCCGCTCCGGCGAGCACGGCCGCCAGCCGGGCCAGGTCGCGCTCGTCGGGCGAGTCCGGCAGGTCCACGACGCCGGCCCACAGATGCGGGATCTCCAGCTCGGCGACCTGGCCCAGCCCCCAGACATGCGCCTGTACGGGATGGTCGAGCGGGTCCGGGTCGCTGACGGAGACCGCCCCTCGGGTCACCGACCAGACCCTGCGGTCGATCCCGGCGTCGGCGACGGCCTGGAGCAGTAGCAGGGTCGCGGCGAGTCCGGCGGGCAGCGACGCGTGACGCTCGTCGGCCGTGCCGTTCAGCGGCAGCAGGGACAGCACTCCGGTGAGGCCCGCGCTCTCGCCGGCGGTGCGCAGCCGGGCGGCGAGCGTGTCCCGGTCCAGGCCCGGTTCGACGGTCAGTGTGAGCGCCCGGGCGCCGTGGCGCTCCAGCGTGGAGACCACGGCGTCGACCAGCGGTTCACCGTCGGCCGCGGCGGGCACCGCGACGAGCCAGGTGCCCGTGGGCGCGGCCGGTGCCGGGTCGGTGACGGGCCGCCAGACCACGCGGTACCGCCAGGAGTCCAGCTCCGAGCCGGCCCGGCTGTCGCGCCGCCAGGACGCCAGGGCAGGCATAACCTCCTCCAGGGTGTCCTGGCTCAGCCGCAGTGTGGCGGCGAGGGCCTCCAGGTCCTCCCGCTCGACGGTCGCCCAGAACGCGGCCTCGATACCGTCCGGCGCCGCGGTCCCCCGATCCCCGGAGGGCTCCACCCAGTACCTGCGGCGCTGGAAGGCATAGGTAGGCAGCTCGACGCGGCGAGCCCGGGTTCCCGCGAAGACCGCGGTCCAGTCGGTGGCGACCCCGTGGACATGGGCCTCGCCCAGGGACGCGTAGAAGCGTTCAAGTCCGCCGTGCCCGCGGCGGAGCGTACCCACGACGACCACGTCGGCGTCGGCGCTCTCGGCCGTCTCCTCCACGCTCAGGGCCAGCACCGGGTGGGCGCTGGATTCGACGAAGACGCCGAAGCCGTCGTCGAGCAGCTTGCGTACCACGGGCTCGAAGCTGACGGGACGCCGGCAGTTCTCGAACCAGTAGTCGGCCGTCAGCTCCGAACCGTCCAGCACCTCGCCGGTCACGGTGGAGTACAGCGGAATCCGGCCTGCGGTGGGGCGTACGAACTCGAGGAGCCCGGCCAGGCGTTCGCGCAGCGGATCCACCTGGGCGCAGTGAGAGGCGACCGTCGCCGGGATGATCCGGGCCCGGACTTCTTCCGCGGAGAGGGCGGCCACCAGCTCCTCCAGGGCCTGCGGCTCACCGGCCACGGTGACCAGCTGGGGACTGTTGATACCGGCGATGGACAGCCGCTCCCCGTAGGACTCCAGCCACGGCTCCACCTCGGCGCGGGAGAGGCCTACGGAAGCCACCGCGCCCCGGCCGACGAGTTCGTCGGCGAAGAGCTGCGAGCGCAGCACCACCAGCCGGGCGGCGTCCTGGAGAGTCAGTGCCCCGGACACGCATGCGGCCGCTATCTCGCCCTGGGAGTGCCCTACGACGGCGTCGGGCTCCACTCCGTGGGACCGCCACAGATCCGCCAGGGACACCATCACGGAGAACAGGACGGGCTGGACGACTTCGATGCGGTCCAGCGAGGGCGCGCCGTCCTGCTCGCGCAGCACGGCCTCGACATCCCAGTCGACGTAGGCGCCCACGGCCTTGGCGCAGGCGCGCAGCCGCTCGGCGAAGGCCGGTGCGGTGTCGAGGAGTTCGACGGCCATCCCGGCCCACTGCGAGCCCTGCCCGGGGAACACGAAGACGGTTCTGCCGCGTTCGTGTGCGGCTCCGCGGACCAGCTGCGCGGCGGTTTCGTCGTTGGCCAGCGCCTCCAGTCCTGCGCTCAGGGCGGCGCGGTCGGAGCCGATGACGACGGCCCGGTGGTCGAGCAGCGAACGGGTCGTGGCCAGGGAGAGACCGACATCGGCGACGTCGAGCTCCGGGTGGCCGGCGATGTACGCGGAGAGCCGGCCGGCCTGGGCCCGCAGCGCCTCCTGGTTCTTGGCCGACACCAGGAACGGCACGACGGCCGGTACGACGGCAGCCGCAGTCCCGGTCCCGGTCGCAGCGGGCGCCGGGGTGGCCTTGCCCTCGGCGGACCCCCGCTCGTCGGCCGGCGCCGCCTCGATGATGACGTGGGCGTTGGTGCCGCTCATCCCGAAGGCCGACACCGCCGCGCGCCACGGGCGGTCGCTCTCCGGCCACTTCCGCTGCTCGGTGAGCAGCTCGACCGCGCCCGAGTCCCAGTCCACGAACGGGGACGGCTCGTCGACGTGGAGCGTGCGGGGCAGCACACCGTGCCGCATCGCCATCACCATCTTGATGACCCCGGCCATGCCCGCGGCAGCCAGCGTGTGCCCGATGTTGGACTTGATCGAGCCCAGCCACAGCGGGTGCTCGTCGCGCTCGCGTCCGTACGTCGCCAGCAGCGCCGAGGCCTCGATCGGGTCGCCCAGCCGGGTGCCCGTGCCGTGCGCCTCCACCGCGTCCACGTCACGCGGCGTGAGCCGCGCACTGGCCAGCGCCTGCTGGATCACGCGCTGCTGCGCCGGGCCGTTCGGCGCGGTCAGACCATTGCTCGCACCGTCCTGGTTGACCGCGCTGCCCCGTACGACCGCCAGCACCTGATGGCCGTTGCGCCGGGCGTCCGAAAGCCGCTCCACCAGCAGCACTCCGACACCCTCGGCCCAGCCGGTGCCGTCGGCCGACGCCGAGAACGCCTTGCACCGCCCGTCCGGGGAAAAGCCGCGCTGCCGACTGAAGTTCACGAACTCGGTCGGGGTGGCCAGTACCGTTACGCCGCCGACCAGCGCCAGCGAGCAGTCGTCCCGGCGCAGCGCCTGGGCCGCCAGGTCCAGCGCCACGAGGGACGAGGAGCAGGCAGTGTCCACGGTCACGGCCGGGCCCTCGAGGCCGAAGGTGTACGCGACACGGCCCGACAGCACGCTTCGCGCGGCGCCCGTCATCTTGTACGCCTCGATCTCGTCGGCGGCCGACTGGAGCGTGAGCTGGTAGTCGTCGGTGACACAGCCCGCGTACACCCCGGTCCTGCTGCCGCGCAGCGTCGCCGGATCGATGCCCGCCCGCTCCAGCGCTTCCCAGGACGCCTCCATGAACAGCCGCTGCTGCGGGTCCATCGCCGTCGCCTCACGCGGCGAGATCCCGAAGAAATCCGCGTCGAACTCGGCCGCTTCGTAAAGGAATCCGCCCCGCCGGGTGACGGTCTTGCCCGCCCGGTCCGGATCGGGGTCGTACAGGTTGTCGACGTCCCAGCCGCGGTCGGACGGGAAGTCCGCGATCACATCGGCCCCGGACTCCACGACCGCCCAGAGATCCTCGGGCGACCGCACACCGCCCGGGAACCGGCAGCTCATGCCGACGATGGCGATGGGCTCGTGCCGGCTCTCCTCCGCTTCCTGCAGGCGTCGGCGGGAATCGTGGAGCTCGACGGTCACGCGCTTGAGGTAGTCCCGGAGCTTCTTTTCGTCAGGTGTCGCATTCATTGGCGTTCCTCGCTGGTGATGGGCAGTGGAGATGCCGTGCCGCCGGTTCAGGGGGTTCCGAGTTCGCTGTCTATGAAGGCGAAGATGTCGTCGTCGCTCGCGTCGTCGAGCCGGGCGGCGACGTCGTCCGCTCCCGGCACGGCGCTCGCACCGGTCAGCTCGGCCAGGAAGGCCTGGAGCCGTACGCCGATCCGTTCGCGTACCGCCTCCTCGCCCGCGGCCTCGGCCAGCAGGGACTGCAGCTTGTCGAGTTCCTCGTCCACCCGGGCTCCTCGGTCCGCGGGGGCGATCTCCGTCCGCAGATACGCGGCGACGGACGCCGGGGTCGGGTGATCGAAGACCAGCGTGGCGGGCAGCCGCAGACCGGTCGCCGCCCCCAGTCGGTTGCGCAGGGACACCGCGGCCAGGGAATCGAGCCCCAGGTCCTTGAGCGCCCGCCCGGCCGGGACCGCCTCCGCGCCGGAGTGGCCCAGCACGGTGGAGATCTCCGTCCGTACGAGATCGGTCAGCAGCCGCTCCTGCTCCGCATCGGACAGCCCGGCCAGCGTCTGCGCCAGGCTGTCCGCCGCGTCGGAGCCGCCCGCCTCGTCCTCACTGCCCTCGGCGCTCAGGATCCGCTCGACCTCGGGCAGTTGGCTGATGAGCGGGCTGGACCGCACGGCGGTGAAGGCCGGAGCGAACCGCTCCCAGTCCACATCGGCCACGACGAGCGCGGCCTCGGTCCCCTCCAGCGCCTCCGCCAGGACGGTGAGCGCCAGGTCCGGTGCCATCTCGGACAGTCCGAGCCGGCGCAGTTGCTCCCGGCGGCGCTGCTCGGCGGCCGGGTCCGCGTTCTCGGCTGCGGTCGAGGCAGTGTCCGCCCAGACTCCCCAAGCCAGGGAGGTCGCCGCCTGGCCCAGGCCGCGGCGGTGTTCGGCGAGGGCGTCGAGGTAGGCGTTGGCGGCGCTGTACGCGCCCTGCCCGCCGCTGCCCCACACCCCGGCGATGGACGAGAACAGCACGAAGGCGTCCAGCGAACCGGCGTCCACCAGCTCGTGCAGATGGGCGGCGCCACCCGCCTTGGCCGCCATGGTGGCGGCGAACTCCGCGACATCGGTCTCGGCCAGCGCCGCGGTCCTGAGGTCCCCGGCCGCGTGGAACACCGCGCTCAGCGGCTGCTCCGCCGGGATGCCGGAGAGCAGCGCGGCCACGTCGTCCCGGTCGCCGAGGTCGCACGCGACGACCGTCACCCGCGCCCCGAGTGCGGACAGTTCCGCCACCGTCTCCGCCGCCCCGGGCACCTCCGTACCGGGGGCCCTGGTGAGGACCAGGTGCTCGGCGCCGACGTCGGCCAGCCGGCCGGCGATCCGCGCGCCCATGCCCCAGGTCCCTTCGGTGACCAGCACCGTGCCGCGCGGCGTCCATTGCGCACCGCCCGGCCGCTGTGCGGCAGCCGCCCGGACCAACCGGCGTGCCAGCACACCGGCCGGCCGTACGGCCAGCTGGTCCTCGCCGCCCGGGTCTGCCAGCACTCCTGTCAGGCGACGCAGGGCCTGCTCGTCGGGCACCGCCGGGAGGTCGATCAACCCGCCCCACAGCTGGGGGTGTTCGAGCGCCGCGGTGCGGCCCAGGGCCCAGACCGGTGCCTGCGCCGGGGCGTCGAGGGTGTCCGATCCGCCGACCGAGACTGCGCCCCGGGTCAGCAGCCACAGCGGGCCGCGGGCGACTGCCCCGTCGGCGGCCAGCGCCTGGATCAGCAGCAGGGTGCCCGCCGTTCCCCGCGACACCACCGGGTGGGCGGGGTGCGGGGCGGTGTCCAGCGCGAGCAGCGACACGACCCCCTCGGCCGGCCGGTCGCCCGCGGTCTCGGCGAGCTGTCGGGCGAGTGCGGCCGAACCGGTCGTTGCCGCGTCGACGACGACCCGGACGGGGTGCGCCCCGCGCTCCGCGAGCGCGGCCTCCGCCGCATCGGCCAGGCCGGTGCCGTAGTCCTCGAGGGCGGCCGGCACGACGACCAGCCAGGTGCCCGAGAGGGCTGCTTCGTCGGCCGGGCGGGCAGGCCACCAGGCCGTCCGGTAGCGCCAGGAATCCACCACGGACCGCTGCCTGCTGCCCTCGCGCCAGGCCGCCAGCACCGGCAGCACCTCGGCGAGGGCGCCGGAATCCGCCAGACCCAGCGTGTCCGAGAGCGTCCCGAGGTCCTGGCCCTCCACCGCCTCCCAGAACAGGGCGTCGGTGCCGTCCTCGGCGGTGCCGCTGCCTGCCTGCCCCGAGCGGGTGTCCAGCCAGTACCGCTGCCGCTGGAAGGGGTAGGTGGGAACGTCCACGCGGCGTGCGCCGGAACCGGCGAACAGCACCTTCCAGTCGACCTCGGCGGCCCCGCGGGCATGGACCTCGGCGACGGCGGCCGTGAGCGTCAGGGGCTGCGGCCTGCCGCGCCGCTGCGCGGCGATGAGCAGCGGCTCCGCCTCGTCCGGCCCGGAGAGGCTGTCCTGTGCCATGGCTGTCAGTACGGCGTCCGGGCCGAGTTCGACGTACGTCCGCACGCCCTGGTCCCGCAGGGTGCGGATGCCGTCGTGGAAGCGCACTGCCTGACGGATGTGGCGCGCCCAGTACTCGGGAGACGTTGCCTCTTCGGGTGTGAGGAGCCGGCCGGTCACATTCGACACGACCGGGATCCGCGGTGCGGCGAACGTCAGCCGGCCGGCGACCGCGCGGAACTCGTCGAGCATCGGCTCCATGTGCGGCGAGTGGAAGGCGTGGCTGACCCGCAGCCGGCGCGTCTTGAACCCGCGCGCGTCCAGCTCGGCGGCGATGTGCGTCACCGCCTCCTCATCGCCCGAAATCACCGTGGAGGCAGGGCCGTTGACGGCGGCGACCGTCACCTCGTGGTCCCGGCCGGCCAGCAGTCCGGCGACCACGTCCTCGTCGGCCAGCACCGACACCATCGCGCCGCCGCGCGGAAGCGCCTGCATCAGCGAGCCCCGGGCGGCCACCAGCGCGGCCGCGTCGTCGAGCGAGAGCACTCCGGCCACATGCACGGCCGCCAGCTCGCCGATCGAGTGGCCCATCACGAAGTCCGGTGCCCGGCCCCATGATTCGACCAGCCGGTACAGCGCGACCTCGAGGGCGAAGAGTCCCGCCTGGGTGTACACCGTCTCGTTCAGCAGGGCGGCGTCCTCGGTGCCGTCCGCGGCGAACATCACCTCACGCAGGGGTCGTTCGAGCCGCCCGTCCAGAGCGCCGAAGACCGCTTCGAGCTCCTCGGCGAACACCGGATATGCCTTGTACAGGCCGTGTCCCATGCCCGGCTGCTGACTGCCCTGGCCGGTGAACAGGTACGCCACCTTGCCGTCCCGGTCAGCGATGCCCTGCACCAGTCCGGGTGCGGGCCGCCCCTCTGCCAGTGCCGTCAGTCCGGCACGCAGCTCGGCCGCGTCGGTGCCGGCCACCACCGCACGGTGGTCCAGCGAGGACCGGGTGGTGGCGAGCGTGAACGCGGTGTCCAGCAGCCGGCTTTCGCCGGTCGCCTCCAGCCGCTCGCGCAGTCGGCCCGCCTGCGCCCGGAGCGCCTGCCCACTGCGGGCGGACAACAGCAGCGGCAGTACGGCCGGTCCGGCGCCCTCCCCGTCGGCGGGCGGCTGCTCGTCGGCGGGCGGCTCTTCGATGATGACGTGGGCGTTGGTGCCGCTGATGCCGAAGGAGGACACGGCTGCCCGGCGGGGCCGGTCGTTGTCCGGCCACTTCTGCTCCTCGGTGAGCAGCTCGACCGCGCCCGGCTCCCAGTCCACGAACGGGGACGGTTCGTCGACATGCAGGGTGCGGGGCAGCACGCCGTGCCGCATCGCCATCACCATCTTGATGACACCGCCGACACCGGCCGCCGCCTGGGTGTGCCCGATGTTGGACTTGATCGAGCCCAGCCACAGCGGGTGTTCACCCCGGTCCCGGCCGTACGTGGCGAGCAGCGCCTGCGCCTCGATCGGGTCCCCGAGCCTGGTGCCCGTGCCGTGCGCCTCCACCGCGTCCACCTCGCGCGGCGTGAGCCGTGCGTTGGCCAGCGCCTGCTGGATCACGCGCTGCTGCGAGGGGCCGTTCGGCGCGGTCAGGCCATTGCTCGCACCGTCCTGGTTGACGGCGGAGCCGCGTACGACCGCGAGGACCTGGTGGCCATTGCGCCGAGCGTCCGAGAGCCGCTCGACGATCAGCACCCCGACGCCCTCGGCCCAGCCGGTGCCGTCGGCCGACGCCGCGAACGCCTTGCACCGGCCGTCGGCCGACAGCCCGCGCTGGCGGCTGAACTCCACGAAGGTGCCGGGCGCCGACATGACCGTGACACCGCCGGCCAGCGCCAGGGCGCAGTCCCCCTGCCGCAGGGCCTGGACCGCCATGTGCAGCGTGACCAGGGACGAGGAGCAGGCCGTGTCCACGGTGACGGCCGGGCCCTCCAGGCCGAAGGTGTACGCGACCCGGCCGGACAGCACGCTGCCCAGACCACCGGTCAGCCGGTAGCCCTCGACGCCCTCCACCGGCTGGTGCAGGTAGGGACCGTAGTCGTGGTACATCAGGCCCGCGTACACGCCGGTCCTGCTGCCGCGCAGGGTGGCCGGGTCGATGCCCGCCCGCTCGAACGCCTCCCACGATGCCTCCAGCAGCAGCCGCTGCTGCGGGTCCATCGCCAGCGCCTCACGTGGCGAGATCCCGAAGAACTCCGCATCGAACTCCGCCGCCTCGTGCAGGAAGCCGCCCTCACGGGTGTACGACGTCCCCGGCCGCTCGGCCTCCGGGTCGTACAGCTCCTCCACGTCCCAGCCGCGGTCGACCGGGAAGCCGGAGATCGCGTCCCCGCCCGAGGCCACCAACTGCCACAGCTCCTCGGGGGAGGACACCCCGCCCGGGTAGCGGCAGCTCATGCCCACGATCGCGATCGGCTCCTGCGAGGCGGCGACCAACTGCTGGTTCTGCTGCCGCAGTCGGGCGGTCTCCTTCAGGGAGTCCCGCAAGGCCTCGACGACTGCTTCGGACGATGTGTTCGTCATGATCTCTCTCCTTCAGAACTCTCTAGAACTCGGCGCCTGTCCGGGCCATGCGGATGAGGGCGTCGACGTCCATGTCGTCGATGCGGTCCGTGCCGCTGTCGTCGGAGGCCGGGTCCGGGCCGCTGCCGTGGCCGCCGCTGTCGGCGCCCGTCGCGTCCGCGAGCCTCAGTAGACCGTCGAGCAGACCGGCCTCCTCGATGCGATGCATCGGAAGAGCCGCGAGGATGCCGCGGATCCTCGCCTCGTCGACTTCGCCGGCCGGAGCGGCCGAGGCGGCGGGCGCCAGTTCGGCCCGCAGATGCCCGGCGACCGCGGCGGGGGTCGGATAGTCGAAGACGAGGGTCGCGGGCAGCCGCAGTCCGGTTGCCCTGCCCAGCCGGTTGCGCAGCTCGACGGCGGTGAGCGAGTCGAGTCCGAGCTCCTTGAAACCCCGCTTCACATCGATGGAGTCCGTACCGTCGTAGTCGAGCGTCGCGCCGACCTCGGCCCGTACGAGATCCAGCAGGACCTGCTGCTGCTCCTCCTCCGTCAGTGCCGCCAGCCGGTCGGCCAGGGACTGCTGGGGAGGGCCGCCTGCCGTGGCTGCCCCCGCCGACGCGGCGCGCCGGGCCGGGACCCGGACCAGTCCGCTCAGCAGCGGCGGCAGTGCGCTGCCGAGCGCCCTGAGTGCCGCGGCGTCGAGCGGCAGCGGAACCGCCGCGGCCGAGTCCAGCACCAGTGCGGCATCGAACAGTTGCATGCCCTGGACGGAGGTGATCGCGGTCATGCCCGTACGGGCGAACCGGTTACGGTCGGCCTCCGTGAGCGCGGCTGCCATGCCGCCCTCCGCCCACGGTCCCCAGGCGAGCGACGTGGCCGGGAGGCCCTGCGCCCTGCGGTGGTGCGCCAACGCGTCCAGGAAGGTGTTTGCGGCGGCGTAGTTGGCCTGCCCCGCGCCTCCGACCAGGCCCTGGATGGAGGAGAACAGGACGAAGGCGGTGAGCCCGAGGTCACGGGTGGCCTCGTGCAGGTTCCACGCGGCGTCCGCCTTGGGCCGCAGTACGGCGTCGAACCGCTCGGGCGTCAACGCCCCCAGCACACCGTCGTCCAGCACACCGGCCGCGTGCACCACCCCGGTCAGGGGGCGTCCGGCGGGGATCGTGGCCAACAGGGCGTCCAGCGCCCCGCGGTCCGCGACGTCGCAGGCCGCGATGGTCACCTCCGCGCCGAGCGCCGCCAGAGTGGCCTCCAGCTCGGCCGCGCCCTCCGCCGCCGGTCCGCGGCGGCTGGTCAGCAGCAGGTGCCGCACGCCGTGTTCGGTGACCAGGTGCCGGGCCAGCAGGCCGCCCAGGGCGCCCGTGGCGCCGGTGATCAGTACGGTGCCGTCGGGGCCCCACGGCCCGGAGGCGTCCGCGGGCACCGCGACCCTCTCCAGACGGGGCACGGAGAGGCTGCCGTCACGGACGGCCACCTGCGGCTCGCCGGAGGACAGCGCCCGCTCGACGCCCTGGGCCGCGGCCCCCTCGTCGTCCACGTCCACCAGCACCAGCCGGTCGGGGTTCTCCGTCTGCGCCGATCGCAGCAGGCCCCACACGGCGGCCCGCGGCAGATCGGCCACGTCCTCGTCCACCGACGCGGCCACCGCGTGCCGCGTCATCACGACCAGCCGGGACGCGGCGAACCGGTCGTCGGCCAGCCAGGTCTGGGCCAGCGTCAGGGCTCCGTGCACAGCGGTACGTACGGAACTCTCCGGAGCCGTCAGGGGCACCACCACGACATCCGGTACTGCGGCGCCCGCGTCGATGGAGGCGCTCAGCGCCGCCACATCCGCGAACCGCTCCGCGCCCGACAGTCCCGGCACCTCGCCGCCCAGCACCGCCCGCGATCCGCCCGGCGCGCCCGGCCCGGCTTTCACCGGCGCCCAGCCCACCCGGAACAGCGCCTCGTGGCTGCGGCCGCCGGCCGCGCCGAGCTGCTCCGCGGACACGCTCCGCACCACCAGCGACTCCACCGCGGCGACAGCGCCGCCCGCCGCGTCGGCGACCTCGATGGTCACCGCGTCGGTGCCGGCCGGGGCCAGCCGCACCCGGGCCGCGGCGGCCCCTGAGGCGTACAGCCGTACACCGCTCCAGACGAACGGCAGCCGCGCGTCACCCGTGCCCGGCAGGACGCCCAGCTCGATGGCGTGCAGCGCCGAGTCGAGGAGTGCCGGATGCAGACCGAAGGCGGCCGCCTGCTCGTTCTGCGCGTCCGGCAGGGCGAGTTCGGCGAAGACCTCGTTGCCGCGGCGCCACACGGACCTGAGCCCCTGGAACGCCGGGCCGTAGTCGAAGCCCTGCTCCGCGAGGGCGTCGTAGCGTCCGGTCAGGTCCACCCGCTCGGCACCGCGCGGCGGCCACACCGCCAGGTCGAAGCCCGCCGGCGGTCCTTCGGGGAAAAGGGTGCCGCTCGCGTGCCGGGTCCACGGCTCCTCGAACGTGCCGCCCTCCGCGCGCGAGTGGACGCTCAGCGCGCGGCGTCCCGACTCGTCCGCGGTGCCCACCGCCACCTGGAAGCGCACCGCGCCGTCCTCCGGCAGCACCAGTGGTGCCTCCAGGGTCAGTTCCTCCAGCTGCCCGGCTCCGGCCTCGGCCCCGGCCCGTACGGCCAGTTCCACGAACGCCGTGCCCGGCAGCAGCACCCGGCCCAGGACCGCATGGTCGGCGAGCCAGGGGTGGGTGCGCAGGGAGAGCCGGCCCGTGAAGAGGACCTCGTCGGTGTCGGCGCGAGTGAGCGTCGCGCCCAGCAGCGGGTGGTCGGCAGCCGCGAGACCGGCCGAACTCACATCGCCGGTACGGGCCACAGCCTGCGCCCAGTAGTGCTTGCGCTGGAAGGCGTACGTGGGCAGGTCGACCCGGCGGGCGCCCGTACCCTCGAACACCTTCTCCCAGGAGGGGCCGGCCTGCCGCACGTGCAGCCGGGCGAGCGCGTGGGCGAGCGCCGCGGTCTCCGGGCGGTCCTTGCGGAGCACTGTCACGAACTCCGGCTCGGCACCGCCCAGGTCCACCACGCAGTCCCGGCCCATGGCCGACAGCACGCCGTCAGGACCCAGCTCCAGGAAGGTCGTGACGCCGGCGTCCTGCAGCGCCCGGATGCCGTCGCTGAACCGGACGGCCTCCCGTACATGCCGCACCCAGTACCCGGCCGAGCGGATCTCGTCCGTGGCGATCTCGCCGGTCACGTTGGACACGACCGGGATGCGCGGCGCGGTGTACGTCAGCTTCTCCGCCACCGCGCGGAAGTCGTCGAGCATCGGCTCCATGTGCGGCGAGTGGAAGGCATGGCTCACCCGAAGCCGACGGGTCTTGCGCCCGGCCCCGTTCAGTTGCTCCGCCACGGCCAGTACGGCCCGCAGGTCCCCGGAGATCACGACGGAGGCGGGGCCGTTGACGGCGGCGATCGACACCTCGTGCTCGCGGCCGGCCAGCAGTGCCGCGACCTCGTCCTCGGGGGCCAGGACCGAGACCATCGCGCCGTCCTGCGGAAGGGCCTGCATCAGCTGGCCGCGGGCGGCGACCAGCGCTGCCGCGTCCGCGAGCGAGAGCACGCCCGACACATGGGCGGCGACCAGTTCGCCGACCGAGTGGCCGGTCACGAAGTCCGCCGCCAGGCCGAGGTGTTCGGCGAGCCGGAACAGGGCGACCTCCAGGGCGAAGAGACCGGCCTGGGTGAACACCGTCTGGTCCAGCAGCTCCGCGTCCCACGACTCGTCGTCGGCGAAGACGACTTCGCGTACCGAACGGCCCAGGCGGGTGTCGAGTTCGGCGCACACGGCGTCGAGCGCCTCGGCGAACACCGGATACGTCTCGTACAGCTCGCGCCCCATGCCGGGTCGCTGGCTGCCCTGTCCGGTGAAGAGGAACGCCACCTTGCCGCGGGCAGGATCGCCGGACGGTTCTGCGAACAGTTCTGCCTGCGGTTCCGCGGTGACGAGCCGGGCGGAGGTGCCGCCCGTGGCCAGCGCCGCCAGTCCCTCGGCCAGCTCCTCCCGGTTCCCGGCGAGCAGCACCGCCCGGTGGTCGAGCGCGGCACGGCCGGTGGCGAGCGAGTAGCCGAGGTCCAGCAGAGCCACGCCGTCGGCCGCGTCGAGGTGCGCGCTCAGCCGCTCCGCCTGTGCGGCGAGCGCCTGCGGGGTCCTGGCGGACAGCACCAGCGGTACGGCGGCGGGCGACGAGGCATCAATCGCCCGGTCCGCCAACTCCCCTGCCGCAGGCGCCTGTTCGAGAACCACATGGGCGTTGGTTCCGCTGATGCCGAAGGACGAGACGGCGGCCCGGCGCGGGTGACCGGTCTGCGGCCACTCCCGCTGATCGGTGAGCAGTTCGACCGCGCCCGACTCCCAGTCCACGTACGGCGACGGCTCGTCGACATGAAGCGTGCGGGGCAGCACACCGTGCCGCATCGCCTGCACCATCTTGATGACACCGCCGACGCCGGCCGCCGCCTGGGCGTGTCCGATGTTCGACTTCAACGAGCCCAGCAGCAGGGGCTGTTCGGCGGAGCGCTCGCGTCCGTACGTGGCGAGCAGCGCCTGCGCCTCGATCGGGTCCCCGAGCCGGGTGCCCGTACCGTGCGCCTCCACCGCGTCGACGTCCGCGGCCAAGAGCCCGGCGTTCGCCAGGGCCGCGCGGATCACGCGCTGCTGCGAGGGGCCGTTCGGCGCGGTGAGCCCGTTGCTCGCCCCGTCCTGGTTGACGGCGGAGCCGCGTACGACCGCGAGCACCTGGTGGCCGTTGCGCCGAGCGTCCGAGAGCCGCTCGACGACCAGCACCCCGACGCCCTCGGCCCAGCCGGTGCCGTCGGCCGCCGCCGCGAACGGCTTGCACCGCCCGTCGGGCGACAGCCCCTTCTGCCGGCTGAACTCCACGAAGGTGTCCGGGGTCGACATGACCGTGACACCGCCGACGAGCGCCATCGAGCACTCGCCCTGCCGCAGGGCCTGCGCGGCCATGTGCAGGGCCACCAGGGACGACGAGCAGGCCGTGTCCACGGTCAGCGCCGGGCCTTCCAGGCCGAGGCTGTACGACACCCGGCCGGACAGCACACTGGCCGCGGTGCCGGTCATCCGCTGGCCCTCGGCTCCGCCCTGTCCTTCACCGTGGCCGCGGAACGTGAACGTTCCCGCGTACACGCCGGTCCTGCTGCCGCGCAGGGTGGCCGGGTCGATGCCCGCCCGCTCGACGGCCTCCCACGATGCTTCCAGCAGCAGGCGCTGCTGCGGGTCCATCGCCAGCGCCTCACGCGGCGAGATCCCGAAGAACTCCGCATCGAACTCCGCCGCCTCGTGCAGGAAACCGCCGTGGCGCACGTACGACGTGCCGGACTGCTCCGGGTCGGCGGAGTGCAGCCGCTCCAGGTCCCAGCCGCGGTCGACCGGGAAGCCGGAGATCGCATCCCCGCCCGAGGCCACCAACTGCCACAGCTCCTCGGGGGAGGAGACCCCGCCCGGGTAGCGGCAGCTCATGCCCACGATGACGACCGGATCGTCGCCGTCGGCAGTCGTGGTGGAGACCGGCAGCACCGCGGCCTGGTCCGTCATGTCGAGGAGCTCGGCACGCAGATACCGGATGACGGCGTCGGTCGTGGGATGGTCGAACACGAGCGTGGCCGGCACGCGGATCCCCGCTGCCGCGCTCAGCTTGTTGCGCAGCTCGACACCGGTGAGGGAGTCGAATCCGAGATCCTTGAAGCTCCGGCCGGTGTCGACAGAGTCCGCGGATGCGTACCCCATGACCGCCGCGACCTGTGCACGAACCACCTCGCCGAGGAGCGTCTCGCGCTCGCCCTCGGGAAGGTTCCGAAGCCGCTCCCGCAGCCCCGACGCGCCGGGCACGGCAGTAGCGGTGCTCCGCTCCGGCCCGGCGGCCTGACGCAGCGGCAGCCGTACGAGCCCGCGCAGCGCGCTCGGCAGCTTCTCCACGGCGGCCCTGGCCCGCAGCGCTTCCCGGTCGAACCGGGCGGGTACCACCACCGGCGCATCGGCCGAGCGGGCCCGGCCGAACAGAGCCAGCGCCTCGTCCGCCCCGAGCGGCAGTAGGCCGGACCGGCCCAGCCGGGCTCGGTCGGCGTCCTCCAGGTCACGGGTGAGACCGGCCGGGTGATCCCACAGGCCCCAGGCGAGGGAGACGGCGGGCAGCCCCTCCTCCCAGCGGCGCCGGGCGAGAGCGTCGAGGAAAGCGTTGGCCGCCGCGTAGTTGGCCTGGCCGGCGTTGCCGAGCGTGCCGACCACGGAGGAGAACAGCACGAAGTCGGAGAGATTGAGGTGCCGCGTCAGCTCGTGCAGGTGCAGCGCGCCGTCCACCTTCGGCCGGAGCACCCGGTCGATCTGCTCGGTGGTGACGGTTTCGGCGACCCCGTCGTCCAGTACGCCCGCGGCGTGCACGACCGCGGTGAGCGGATGCGCGGCGGGGATGGAGGCAAGCAGCGCGGCGAGCGCGTCCCGGTCGGCGACATCGCAAGCAGCGACGGTCACCGATCCGCCGGACTCCCGGAGCTCGGCGGCCAGTTCGGCAGCCCCGTCGGCCTCCGGACCCCGGCGGCTCACCAGCAGCAGGTGACGGACGCCCTGTTCGGCAGCGAGGTGGCGGGCCACCAGTGCGCCGAGCGCGCCCGTACCGCCGGTGATCAGGACGGTGCCGCCGGACTCCCAAGCGGCCGTACGGCCCTCGGGCACGGCCGGCCTCTCCAGCCGCGGCACGAGGAGGGCGCCCTCGCGCAGGGCGAGTTCGGACTCTCCCGAAGCGACGGCCGCCGGCAGCGCGCGGAGGGATCCGCGCTCGTCGCCCAGGTCCAGCAGGGCGATCCGACCGGGGTGCTCCGCCTGTACAGACCGCACCAGCCCCCACAGCGCGGCGCCGGACAGGTCCGGTGCGGCGTCGCCGGGAGCGGCGGCCACGGCGCCGCGGGTGACGAGAACCAGCCGGGATCCGGTGAACCGTTCGTCGGCGAGCCAGGACCGCAGCAGACCGAGGGTGTCCGCGGTGACGGTGCGCACGGCCCCGGCGAGACCCCCGGCCGTCACGGACGCGGCGGGCGAGGGGCGCGGCACGAGGATCACCTCGGGCACGGCGGAGCCGCCGGCCGCGGCGAGCGTGGACAGATCCGGGTAGACCGCCACGCCTCCGGTGGCGGTGGTGAGGGCGGTGGCCAGGCCGAAGTTGTCGCTCCCGGCCACGGTCCAGCGTCCGGACGGGGCACCGCCCGGGGTGAGCGGCAGGCCCGTCCACGCAACGCGGAAAAGCGCGTCGTGGGCCTGCGTGCCGGCGGCACGCCGCAGTTCCTCTTCGGAGAGGGGCGCCGGAAGCACGGCCTCGACAGCGGCGAGTGGAAGCCCCGCGCCGTCGGCGACGGCGAGCGAGAAGGTACCTTCGCCGCCGCGGCCGGACGGGGCGCCTCCGCGGCCGGCCGGGGTGATCCGGACGCGCAGGTCGGCCGCTCCAGCCGCGTACAGCCGGATTCCGCGCCACACCCTCGGTAGCCAGGGCAGCTCCGCTGCCGGGTCGTCGGACGTTCCGTCCTGCCGGGCGTGCGGGGCGGTCGCGTGCAGGGCGGCGTCCAGCAGACCGGGCTGCAGCGCGAACTCGGCGGCATACGCCCGGTGTTCCTCGGTCGCCGACACCTCGGCGAAGAGCTCCTCGCCGAGGCTCCAGACGGCCCGCAGCCGGGGGAAGGCCGGGCCGAGGTTCAGCCCGCGGTCGGCCAGGGCCTCGTAGCGGTCGGCGATGTCCACCGGGACCGCCCCGGCGGGCGGCCACACACTCAGGTCGAAACCGGTGTCGGGGCCGGCCTGCGCAAGTACGCCGTCGGCGTTCCGGGTCCACTCGCGGCCGGGCCCGTCCCCCTCCGGCCGGGTGTGCACCAAGAGCGTGCGGCGGCCGTCCGGGTCCGGGTCGCCGACTGCGACCTGGAACTGCACGGCACCGTCCTCGGGCAGCACCAGCGGCGCCTCCAGCGTGAGCTCCTCTACCCGCACGGCGCCGGTCTCGGCACCGGCCTGCACGGCCAGTTCCACGAAGACGCCGGCCGACAGCACCGCCGTGTCCAGGATCCGGTGGTCGCCGAGCCACGGGTGGGTCCGCAGCGACAGCCGCCCGGAGAGCAGCAGCTCCCCGCCGCCGGCGCGCGGTACGACCGCGCCGAGCAGCGGGTGGTCGATCGGTGCGAGACCCGCCGAGCCGACGTCCGCGACCGTACGGTCCGGTGCCGTCAGCCAGTGGCTCTCGCGCTGGAAGGCGTACGTGGGCAGCGCAACGCGGCTGCCGCCCCGGTCGGACAGCAGCTTCTGCCAGGCCACAGGGACGCCGCGGACATGCAGTTCGGCCAGCGCGGTGAGCAGGGCGGGCAGTTCGGGCCGGGCCCGGCGTGCGGCGGGCACGAATGCGGTGTCCGCCTCGTTCTCCGCGCTCACGCAGTCGCGGCCCATCGCCGCGAGCACGGCATCCGGTCCGACCTCCAGGAAGGTGCGCGCACCGGACTCCTCCAGCGCCCGTACACCGTCGAGGAAACGGACGCCTTCGCGGGCGTGGCGCACCCAGTACTCGGGCGTGCAGATCTCCTCCGCGGTGACGATGCGGCCGGTCAGGTTGGAGACCATCGGGATGCGCGGCGGGTGGTACTCCAGACCCGTCGCGACCTCGCGGAAGGCGTCGAGCATGCCGTCCATGTGCGGCGAGTGGAACGCGTGGCTCACCCGCAGCCGCTTGGTCTTGCGCCCGCGCTCCCGCCACTGTGCGGCGACCTCCAGGACGGTGTCCTCGTCACCCGCGATCACGGTGGACACGGGGCCGTTGGCCGCCGCGACCGCGACCTGGCCCACGTGGGGCGCGAGGGTCGGCAGCAGCTCCTCCTCCGAGGCCTGGACGGACACCATCGCGCCGCCCGGGGGGAGTTCCTGCATCAGCCGGCCGCGGGCCGCCACCAGGGCGCAGGCGTCGGCGAGCGACAGGATGCCGACGGCGTGCGCCGCGGCGAGTTCGCCGACCGAGTGGCCCAGGACGACGTCGGGGGTGACGCCCCAGTCCTCCAGCAGCCGGTAGAGCGCGGTCTCGTAGGCGAACAGCGCGGGCTGGGTGTAGCCGGTGAGGTCGAGCAGGGCCGCGTCCGCGGAGCCCTCGGCGTCCGCGGCCTCCACGGCATCGTCGGCGAGGAAGATCAGCTCGCGCAGCGGGCGGTCCAGGTGGGCGTCCAGCAGATCACAGACCTCGTCGAGCGCCGCGGCGAAGACGGGGAACGTCTCGTACAGCGCCCGGCCCATGCCCGCGCGCTGGCTGCCCTGCCCGGTGAAGAGGAACGCCAGTCCGCCGGGCCGGGCGGTGCCGACGGCCGAACCGGCGGGAGCGTTCCCCGCCGCCAGTGCGGACAGGCCCGCGGCAAAGTCGTCGCGGTCGTCCGCCAACACCACGGCGCGGTGCTCGAAGTGGGTCCGGGTCGCGGCCAGCGAGTGGACCACATCGTCGAGGTCCTGGTCCGGGCGGTCGGCAAGGTGCTCGTACAGCCGGGCGGCCTGGGCGCGCAGCGCGTCCTCGGTCCGTCCGGACACCAGGGCGGGTACGGGCGCCCCGACGGTACGGGCGGGCGCGTCCGGGGCGGTCCGGCTCTCCGGGGCGGGAGTCCAGTCGGTGAGGACGAGGTGGCAGTTGGTGCCGCCCATGCCGAAGGAGCTCACGCCGGCCATCAGCGGAGTGTCGTCCTCGGTCTCCAGCGGGAGCAGGCCGTCGTTGACCCTCAGCCGCAGGTCGTCCAGGGCGATGGCCGGATTGGGGGTACGGAAGTTGAGGCTCGGGACGAGCGTCCTCTCCCGTATGCACAGCACTGCCTTGATCAGGCCCGCGATTCCCGCGGCCCCCTCCAGGTGGCCGATGTTGGGCTTGGCGGAGCCGACCAGCAGCGGGGCGTCGGCGGCGCGGTCCGCGCCGCTGCCGAGCACAGCGCCGAGCGCCGTCGCCTCGATGGGGTCGCCGAGGGGGGTGCCGGTGCCGTGCAGCTCGACGAACCGTACGGCCGCGGGGTCGACGCCTGCCCGATGGTAGGCCCGCCTCAACACCTCTTCCTGGGCGGCACCATGAGGTGCCGTCAGATTCTCGCCGCCGCCGTCGTTGTTGACGGCTCCGCCCCGGATCACGCTGAGGACGGGATCCCCGTCGGCGAGGGCCCGGCGCAGCGTCTTGAGGACGACGAGCCCGCCGCCCTCGCCGCGCACATAGCCGTTGGCCCGGTCGTCGAAGGTGTACGTACGGCCGTCCGGCGACAGGGCGCCGAACTTCTCGGCGACCAGGAAGCCTTCGGGTACGAGGTTCAGGCTGACGCCACCCGCGAGAGCCAGCTCGCAGTCCCCCTTGCGCAGGCTCTCGCAGGCGAGCTGCACCGCGACCAGCGAGGAGGACTGCGCCGAGTCGACGGCCAGGCTGGGGCCGCGCAGACCGAGCAGGTAGGACACCCGGTTGGCGATGATGCTCCGGCTGAGGCCGGTGATGGTCTGGTGGGTGACAGCCTCCGTTCCGTACTGGTGCGCGAGCTTGGCGTAGTCGTCCCAGATCGCACCGACGAACACCCCGGCCGCTGCGCCCTTGATGTCACCGGGGACGATCCCGGCGTACTCCAGCGCCTCCCAGGCGAGTTCGAGCATCAGCCGCTGCTGCGGGTCGATGCCCGCCGCCTCGCGGGGCGTGATGCCGAAGAACTCGGGGTCGAACCGGTCGATCCCGTCGAGGAATCCGGCGGGCCTGGACACCGACCCGGCCGGCAGCGCAGGGCGCGCGTCCGGCGGCCCGTCGGAGACGGCACTCGTCCCGCTCTTGAGGAGCTCCCAGTACGCCTCCGGCCCCTGGGCTCCGGGGAAGCGGCAGGACAGCCCGACGACGGCGACAGATTCGTCCAGTACGTCCAGTACTTCGTGACGCTCCGGAAGACCGGACCCGGGTGCAGTAGCCATGAGGTGGCTCTTCCTTTCAGCGACCGCGCGTGACTCAGCCCGCCACGCGCAGGAAGGTGCTTCGGATAGCTCGGTTGCAGCGGGGCGGGACGGTGCCGGACCCCGTGGTGGTTACGCGTATGCGTAGAAGCCGCGGCCGGACTTCTTGCCCAGCAGGCCGCCCTCGACCATGCGCAGCAGCAGCGGCGGAGGCGCGTACAGCGGCTCCTTGAACTCCTCGTACATCGCCTCGGCGATCGAGACGGTGGTGTCGAGCCCGATCAGATCGGCCAGCCGCAGCGGCCCCATCGGGTGGGAGCACCCGAGGACCATGCCCTGGTCGATGACCTCGGGGGTGGCCAGGCCGGAGTCGACCATCCGGATGGCGGAGAGCAGGTAGGGGAACAGCAGAGCGTTCACCACGAAGCCGGCCCGGTCGGGCGAGCCGATCGGCTTCTTGCCGAGCACGTCGGCGACGAATGCTGCGGCACGCAGGCTGATGTGACGATCCGTCAGTACTGAGTCGATCAGCTCGACCAGCGGGAGCGCCGGTACCGGGTTGAAGAAGTGGATCCCCACGACACGGCCGGGGCGGCTGGTCGCGCTCGCCAGCCGGACGATCGGGATGGAGGACGTGTTGCTCGCCAGGATCGCCTCGGGATCCTCGACGATCTTGTCCAGAGTGGTGAACAGCTCCAGCTTGAGGGGCTCGTGCTCCTTGACCGCCTCGATCACAAGCTGCCGGTCGGCCAGTTCGCCGAGATCCTGGGTGAAGACCACCCGGCCCAGCGCCGCGTCCCGCTCCTCCTCGGTGATCTTGCCCTTGCTCAGACCGCGGTCGAGCGACCGGGTGAGCTGCTGCGGCCCCCTGACGAGAGACGCGTCGGAGGAGACGGCCACGATGACGTCCAGCTCGGCCTTGGCACACAGCTCGGCGATCCCCGTGCCCATGATGCCGCTGCCGACCACGCCTACACGGCGGATCCGCCGTGCGATCTCGGCTGCTTCCGCGGCCTCCGCGGCCTCCGCGGCCTCTGCGGCCGGGCCGAGGTCGGTACCCACGGCGTTGATCGTGTCCAGAGTGATGGTCATGCTCCGGTCCCCCAGGTGAGCAGCGACGCCCCGATCGACATGCCGCCGCCGAATCCGGCGAGCAGCACGAGGTCTCCGTCGGACAGGGCGCCCGTCCGGTTGGCCTCGTCGAGCGCGACGGGGACCGACGCGCTCCCCACGTTTCCGTACTTCTTCAACGTCCGGTGAGTCTGCGCGTTCGACAGGCCCGCGCGCTCCACGACCTCGCTGAGCATCACTCCGTTCGCCTGGTGCGGTACGAAGTGGTCGACCTGGCCGAGCCCGACGCCGGCTCGCCTTGCGAGCGCGACCAGCGCCGGTGGCACGTGCTCCGCGACGAAGTCCCGTACACCGCGGCCGTCCATCTTGAAGAAGTGGCCGCCCTCCGCGACGGTCTCCGCCGTCGCCGGGTTCCTGCTGCCGCCGGCCTCCACTCGGATCAGGTGGTGCGCGTCGCCGCGGCTCGCGAGGTCGATGCCGATGATCCCGTACGGCGCGGGCACCGAACCGACCACCGCGGCACCCGCCCCGTCGGCGAACAGCACGGCCGTCTTGCGGTCGGAGAAGTCGAGGATCCGGGAGTACAGATCGGCGCCGATGACCAGGACACGGGTGTCGGGGGTGAGCGCCGCAAGGCTGCGGGCCAGGGCGAGCGCGTACACAAAACCGCTGCACACAACATTGACGTCGAAGCACGCGGCACCGTACGCACCCAGCGCATGCTGCACCAGGTAGGACGTCGGCGGCTGCGGGAAGTCGCCGGTGGACGTCGAGACAATGATGTAGTCGATCTCGTCGGCGCTCAGACCGGCCTGCTCGAGGGCGTCGGCCCCGGCCCGCGCGGCCAGGTCGGAGGTGGCCTCGTCGGAGGCGGCAAAGCGGCGGGACCGGATCTGCGTCTTCCGCTCGATCCATTCGGCGGTGACACCGACGCGCTCGGCGACCTCTTCATTGCCGATCTCCGCCTTGGGCAGATAAGAACCGGTCGACAGTATCCCTATTCCACGTTCCGACATCTCAGGCAACCCTTTCCGGCGATACGGAGCGCAGCGGATTGAGCCGTGCCTCACCAATCTTCGAGCGCAGTTCGGGGTCCGTGACCCCGAGCCCTTCTTCCGGAGCCAGGCAGAGCACCCCGACCTTCCCGGTGTGCCTGTTCGTCTGCACCAGCCGGGCGGCCTCCGCCACGTCCTGCAGCGGATAGACCTCGGAGAGAATCGGGGAAAGATGACCGAGTCGGAAAAGCCGGTTGCACTCGGCCTGCTCGTGGAGATTCGCCGCATGGCTGCCCACGATCCGCTTCAGGTTCATCCACAGATAGCGATTGTCGAACTGGTGCTGGTAACCCGTGCTGGAGCCACAGGTGACGACCGCACCACCCCGGCGTACGACGAATACGGAAATCCCGAACGTCGCGGCGCCGATGTAGTCGAAGACGACATGCGGGTCCTCCCCGACCTCCGCCCGGATGGCCCGGCCGAGGCGCTTGCCCAGCTCGATGGTGCGCTGCGGGGTCAGCGGATCGTCTCCGCCCAGCCCGATCTCGTTGCGGTTGATGACCACGTCGCAGCCGAGCCGCCGCAGGGTCTCCGCCTTGCGCTCGGAGCTGACCACGCCGACCGCGATACCGCCCGCGTTCTTCACCAGCTGCACGGCGAACGCGCCGAGGCCGCCGGTGGCGCCCCAGATGAGCACGATGTCGCCCTGCTTGATCCGCGCGCCGTTCTCGCCGACCAGCATCCTGTAGGAGGTGGCCGCGGTCAGCAGATTGGCGGACGACTCCTCCCAGGTCAGATGCGGTGGCTTGGGCAGCAGCTGACTCGCCCGTACGACCGTGAAGTGGGCGAGGCCGCCGAAGTTCGTCTCATAGCCCCAGATCCGCTGCTCGGCGCCGAGCATCGCGTCGGCGTGCGTCGCGGGCTCCTGCTCGTCGACCTGGACGCAGCTGACCACCACGTGATCACCGGGCCGCCAGCGCCGCACCCCCGCGCCGACCCGCACCACGACCCCGGCCGCGTCCGAACCCACCACCTGGTACGGCAGGTCGTGGCGTGCCGCGTAGCCGCCCTGCCGGCCGTAGCGCTTGAGGAATTCAAAGGTGGGAACCGGCTCGAAGGTCGCCGACCACACGGTGTTGTAGTTGATGGAGCTCGCCATCACCGCGACGACCACTTCGTCGGGCGCGATTTCCGGCATCTCCACGTTTCCCACGTGCAGCGACTTCCGGACGTCTTTGTCTTCGACTTTGCCGAACATGCCGACGTCCTCCGCGCGCAGATGCGCGGCCAGATATTCGGCGGGAAGCGTCTGCCTTTCCAGCTCCTCCGGCGAGGCGCCTTCGAGAAGTGCCTCAGTCAAAGAGTCCATGATTTCCCTTCTTCGCTCAGCACAAAACCGCCCCTCCCGCGCAGCCGTCGTCGCCCGCCGGGAAGCAGCTCAATTCAAAGCTGTGCCACAGGAAGGAGAATCATCAGCGCGAACAAGGCGCCGGAAGAACCACATCTGGAGTGCATCCCATGGCCCGTCACACGCTACGCAACAGAGCTCCACACCCCTACCCTTAACCGCCCCCTAGAAAGGACCCCAGCGACAGCCCCGTACGGCCCGGGTCATAGCCGGCAACACCCCCACCGAGGCATGACTGTTCGAGGGGGCGGCTGAGGGGTGCCTCTATGTCCTTCGTCAAGCCTGTGTGGGTCATGCGGGGGTGGCTTCCGAGGTGCGTGCCTCGCAGAGGTTCCGTCTCGGAGCATGACGAACAGGACGCTGAGGGAGTGTCAAATGAACAGCTTCCGCCGGTAGGTTCCGGAGGTTCACCTCCGCGGGCACTGGCGCAAGCGAGGGCAGGGGCGCAGGCACCCGCACAAGTGCCCGGCGGCAGGGGTCGGGCCGGATGCCGGCCGTCGTCCAGGAGGCGGCTACCTCAGGAGCCATTTTCTGGTCAGCTCCATCACCTCCGCGCGGCTGTGACCACGATGGTCGGCGGCGATGAAGTGGTAGCCGATCCGCACTGAGAAAGCGAGCATGCAGCGGACCTCGACGTCGTCCTCGTCGGGACAGATTGAGCCGAACAGTGAGCGCAGGTATTCCATTCGCCGGTTGTCGACGCGCCGGAGTCGCTGCGCGACAGCCTCGTCGCGCCGGGCCCAGTCGCGGATCGCGAGGTCGGCCGCGACGCCCGTCATCGGCCCGTCGCTGGACGAGGCGATCGTGAACAGCCGCTCCAGCTTGGCCCGGGCGTCTCCCCCGCCGCTCTCGACACGCTCGATCACCGCCTCGGTGACCTCGCGCTCCCACGTGTCGAGCATCTCGGTGAGCAGCGCGCCCCGATTGCCGAAGTACCCGTAGAAGCCGCCCTTGCTGACGCCGAGCGCCTGCGCCAGCGGCTCGATCCGGACAGCCTCCGGGCCACCGGCGGCGAGCGCCCGCAGCCCCTCCTCGATCCACTTGCCGCGAGGCGTGCGGGTCGCGCCCATGATGTGTCTCCCCTCACGTCTCCCCCCATCTATACGGTGCCGTATAGATGAGTGCTAGCCTCGATCTATACGCCATCGTATAGATCGGGGCCCGCTCATGAGACTCCCCAGAACCGCGCATACTTCCCGTCCCTGGCGGATTCACGAGATCGCCGGCGACTTCCACGTCGAGGACGTGTGGGCGCTACCGACACCAGGCGGTCCCGACGACCTCGCGCGGCTGGTGCGCCAGTTCACGAACGGTGACCCGGCACAGGCGTCACACCTCTCCTCCCCTGTGCCGCGCATGCTCTTCGCGGTCCGTTGGAAGCTCGGGGAACTGCTCGGCTGGGACAAGCCCGGCGCCGGCATCGGCGCCCGGGTGCGGACCCTGCGGGACCGGTTGCCGGAGGACCTCCGAGACGGTCCCCGGGGGCCCGACCCCGCCGCGCTTCCGTTCACCTCCATCTACCAGACGCACGACGAGTGGGTGGCCGAGATGGCCAACCGGACCGTGCACGGGGTGATGCACATCGGCTGGGTCCCGGACGGGGCCGGCGGTTACCGCGGCCAGATGGCCGTCCTGGTGAAGCCGAACGGGCTGCTCGGCGCCGCGTACATGGCAGCCATCAAGCCCTTCCGGTACCTGGGGGTGTATTCGGCGATGCTTCGAGCGATCGGACGCAAGTGGCAGGCGAGTGCCGGCGAAAGGAGCAAGGGCTGACCGGATCCGGCGGAGGGCCATCCCGGCCATCCGGCGTGGCCCCTCCGGGGATACGTCTCAACGAGCCTGCCTCTCCAGGTCCGACAGCAAATCGTCCAGCACCACCTCTTCTTCGACACGAACACCGCGTTCGGCGAGAGCGACGCCCAGCGCGGGATCCCACGGAGTCGCGGCAGGCGCGCCCGTCAGGTCCGGGGCCTCGGCTGCCCTGGCCACCGCTGCTCGATAGTGGGCGGCCGTGTAGCGCCACGGCCGCCACGGGACACTTCGCCGCAGCGCGGTCGCGATGCGCACACCACCCCAGTCGAAGTCGCCGTGGTAGATAAGGCCCGCTCCCCGGGCGGACAGGCCACGCAGCAGGGTAAGCGCGGCGGCTGACGGCTGTCCCTGAAGGCACACCATGGGCGGGCATGCCGGGCCGAAGGTGTCGGCGGCGGCGGACAGCACGGCCGGGTTCTCACATACGTGGACGGTTCCCGTCGTCGGCAGAGCGGGAACCGGTGGGTGACGGGTGAGGCAGCGTAGCGTCAGGACCGCTGGCTCACCAGCATCGGCCATCCAGTCGAGGAACGGGATGCCTCGCAGGTTGAGGGAAAGGACGGTCGATGACACGTCGTCCTTCAGCAGACCGGCCGACGCCCATGCTTCCCGTCGCCATTCGGCACCGGCGCCGTCGGGGAAGCCTGTGAGGCAACGGAGCCCTGACAGGACGAGAGTGGCGAGCGGCGTCCCCTCGTCCAGGGCGTGGGCGCCCGAAAGGTGTCGCGCCGCGAACGTCGCGCGTGACGTTGGAGGTACGACGGGCAGGGAGCGAAGCGCCCGCACTGCTGCGTTGACCAAAGGTCCGGCGGCTTCAGGTGTGCGCGCGAGTCGCCGTACGAGGCCGTCCTTGCGTATCCGCTCCGCCCACTCGGCCAGCTCGGCGTCCAGGGTGCCGAACGGGGCGTACGCCTCCTCCCATGCCCGCTCTTCTCTGTCCCGCGCCTCTGCGTGGAGGGTGACGGGGCCGGTGAGTGCCATGACGGCGGGCGCCAGTCCGTCAGGGCTGACACCAGAGCGGCGCAGGATCGCGTCCACTGTGTCGAGGCGAACGGTCAGGGAGCGACCGGCGCGCGGTGCCCGTCCCAACAGGCTTTCGGCAGCGCGGCGTTGGGGTTCACCGGGGTTGGACAGGGTGACCGGGCCGGTGAGAGGCCGGGCGCGTGCCATCCGCTGCCGAGCGCGTTCCACGAGCCAGGCAAGGCCGGGATCACCGAGCAACCGGCCGAGGCGTTCAACGTCGACCTGTTCGCCGGCCTGCGGTGTCGCAGGCGGCACCGCTTCCACGACGTCCGCCGGCCTCTCCCGCCCCACCGGTTCCCCGGGGCCGGGCGACCGCCCGGTCTGTGCGGACGGAGTCACCGGAGGTTTCATGTCCACAGGGACTCCTGTTCTCCGGTGCCGTCCGCGACGGCGGCCCGCCCCGGCCCGACGAACGGTCTCTCCGCCCCACCAGCTGCATCGTCGAGGCTGTTGGCAGGGGTGCCCGTCGGCGTGCCCACGTGTCCGCCCGGCTCCCTGCCGCGTCGTCGGTCGCTGCCGTCCCACTCCCACCTCGTCACCAGCACAGCGGCGATGTCGTCGACGCGCGAGAGCTGTGCGATGGCGATTCCTGGAACCTGGGGGTAGCAGGCCCATTCCCGTTCGCTGGTCATGACGACGTCGAGGTCGAAGGCGCGCAGCAGGCCGAGACACTTGGCGCGCGAGTCGTCGTCCACGCCGGCGAATGCCTCGTCCAGGGTGACCAGACGTGGGGCGTGGGCGCCACCCGCGCTCGCGTAGTGGGAGGATGCCGCGGCGAAGAGAGGCACGGACGCCGCCAGTACCCGTTCACCGCCCGAGGCGGGCCCTGTGGCCGGTACCCACTTGCCGTGCTGGTGACGTTCGACGCCGAACTCGTGCCAGGCCCGGTAGTCGAGGGCGGCGGTGAGATCCTCCAGCCAGCTGCCGGCGCTGTCGTCTGCCTGCCGGCGTGCGATCTGTTCCTGGAGGAATACGCCAACCGCGGCCCTGTCCTGTGGCGACCAGGCGTCGGCGGACTGGCGCACCCGTTCACGGGCCTGTGCCAGTCCCTGCGGGGCCCGGCGGGACGCCCGCCACACCAGCCGCAGCTTCATTCCCGTCGAGGTCGGGCGCTCCTCCAGTTCTCTGTTCATCGCGCGCACCTGTCGTTCGGCGGCACCGATCAGTTCCTGAAGCGTGCCGGCGACCTCGGTGATCAGATGGGTCTCCAGGATCTCGCGCTCGTGTGCGGACAGGATGCGGGTGAGTTCGACGACTTCGATGGCAAGGGCGTCGGCCAGTTCGGGAACGGCACGTTCACGGCCCTGGTAGACGATGTCGACCCGCATGCCGTCCTCGCTCGAACGGGCGGTGGCGGCGTGGCCATGCCGGGAGAGCGCATCCTGCAGCCTGCCGAACTCCTCGCTCAGCCGCTTCTGTACGCGCTCCCAGGCCGCGTCCGAGTCGTCGGTGGAGGAAAGACGGGACTCGATGGCGCGAGCGAGATTGACAGCTGGGGTCGCTGCCCACGTCGCGCCGTCGCCGTCCGGTACGACAACGTCGGGAAGGGCGACTGCGAGCAGTCCTGTCGAGGCGAACCGCTGAAGAGCCGCGATGGCGCGTTCACGCGCGGCTGTCGCAACGGTGACATCCTCGGCGAGCCGCTCGATGCGCCCATCCGCGTGACTGGCGCGCCGGTCCGCGTCGCCGAAGTCCGCCTGGGCGCACTGCTGTTCGCTCTCGCAGACGCGGACGGCCGCCGCTGTCTCCTCCAGCCGCCGCTGGAGTTCGGCGACGGCCGCTCCGACGGTGGAGCGGAGTGTCCTGAGGCGTTCGTCCGTCGCCGCGGCGAGACGCGCCGCTTCCGTCGTCCGCTCCGCGAGTTCTGACACGCGGCGTTCCGCCCGGCCGGTCTCCACCTGCTCGCCGGTGACCGAGCGCTCGGCCTCCGCGCGTTCACGCAGCGCGGGCCACAGCGCCGCCAGGAGAGCGGTGTGGTCGGCGAGCGCCTGGCGCACGGAGCCCAGTCCCGTCCGGTCGGTGGGAAGGTTCAGGGCGGCCGCGGTCTCGGTGAGCTCGGCCGCCGCACGGTCGGCCTTCCCGGCCGCCAGGGCCAGTTCTGCGGCCCGCTCGTCCTGCCGGGTACGGGCCCGGTGGGCCGCGTCGGCCGCTGCGGTGACGCGTGCGTGGGCGTGACGCAGGTCGTCGTCACCCGGTACCGCGGCGAGCTCGGCGTCGAGCGCACCACGGCGCTCGGCCACGGCGCGCAACTCCTCGGCCAGCTGTTCCCCTTCCGCTTCCAACGCCTCCAGTTCGGTGCGCAGTTCGCCGATCCGAGCGCGGCGCGCTTGTTCCCGCGCCCCTTCTCCCACGTACTGGGCACTGTCCTTGGCCCAGCTTCCTCTCAGCGCGCCGACGCGGAAACGCCCGTCCGTGGTGACCCAGGTGTCGTTGCCATCGGTCTCCCAGGAGGCCTCTTCGGAGCTGTCGCCGTTCTTTCCGGACAGCCCGATCGAGGCGAGCAGACGCTCAACCGTCCCTTCCCCCACGGCGGCGGCCCGCACGTCCGCGTGGTTGACCGCCGGGCACAGCGCGCGGTCGAGGCCGTTTCCCAGGGGCGTACCCGTGGGGTCGAGCAGCACGTCGTGACCGTCCGCCGCGACCGCGGAGCCGTCCGGCCGTACCCAGGCGTCGAGGAGCCCCGACGCCTCCAGCGCGGCTTCCAGTCCCGCGCGTTCGGCCTCGGTGACGTGCGGACGGAAGTCGACGAGCCGCCACAGCGGGGCGCCGAGGCCTCGGTCCCGGACATCCGGCGTGCGCGTGTACGGAGCCGAAGGGCCGCGCTCCCCGCCCGTTTCGAGGGCGGTCAGCTCCTCCGCCGCCAGGCGCCGGCGTTCCGCCCTGGCCGCTTCGCGGTGGGCCAGACCGGCCGCCCGGTCGGCCAGGTGGGAGGCGGCGGTGCGATGGGATGCGGCCGCCGCCGCGCGTGCCGGGTGAGGGCCGTCCAGAGTGCTCGCCCAGTCCTGAACCGCGTCCAGGACCCCCGGCAGTCCGGGTACACGCAGTTCGACGCACCCGGAGAGATGTTCCTTCACAGCCGTGATCAGCACACGTCCTGCCTCGGCGACGCTCTCCTCCGCCTCGGCCAGCCGATCCCCGCTGTGCACGACCTCCTCGTCGGCCTCGCCGGCGCGCAGCTGGGCGGCCCTGCGCGTCTCCTCGGTCCGCTCGGCCCGCGTGGCGAGTTCCTCCACATGGTCGACGGCGCGCCGCCTGCTCGCTGTCGCCTCGTCCGCTTCCCGGCGCAGGGCCGCATCGGGGGCCCCCTGTGTCCTGGGGACATCGAGCCGGGCCACCGCGGCACTCTCCGCCACGCGGCGCTGGATGTCGTCCAGGGCCTCCTGAGCCGCGGTGAGCCGATTACTCGCGGTGGCGAGCCGGCCCAGGGCCCGGGTGTGTGCTTCGGCCGCCGTCTGCCGGTCCGCCTCGGCACGCGTCAGTTCTCCTGCCGTGCGGGAGGCGTCGGCCGCCGCCTGATCGAGTGCGCGGGCGTCACGCATCTCGGGTCCGGACCGCAGTGCCGCGTCCTGGGCGCTCAGCCGCGCGGCCCGCTCGTCGAGTGCGGCGCCCCTCGCCTGGGCCTCCGTCCGGTCCGCCACAGCCCGGTCGCGGTCGCCCTGTGCCTTGAGGAGTTCACGCTGGAGGTGCTCGTACCGGGCGTGTTCGCGGCGGGGCAGGCGGGCCCGGCGCCGGGAGGCGATACGGGCGTAGCGCCGGTAGTGGTCGAGGAACCCCGACGAGGCCTGCTCGGCTTCGCGGGCCGCCCGCAGCTCCTCCTTCTCCTCGTCCAGCGACCTGAACGCCTCTGCCGCGTCGGCGATGACCGCCTGGTCCATCGGCGGCAGCGCCTCCGTCAGCGCCCGGGACAGGGCGGCTTCGTTGGGGCGCTTGGACAACTGGGGCTGGCGCAGCTGGATCAGGAGGTCTACGAGTGCGCCGTAGCGCCGCTCCCCCAGCCCGAAGAGAGCTTCGTCGACCGCTCTGCGGTAAGTCTTCGCGGTGTCGTAGACCATGCCGCGGCTACCGACGGCCTCCGCGAGCCGGTCCCGGGACAGAGCCGTGCCGGTCGCGTCCAGCAGGTCGAGGTCGGCGCCGATCCGCTGGTCCGTCACCGCGAACCAGTGGCGGGCGATGCCGCGTCCGGCGACCGCCTTAAGCCCGCAGAGCAGCGTACGGAAATGCGGCTCGGCCGTGGTCTCGTCGAGCCGTCCGAACTCGATCCAGGTGTAGCCGAGCCGTTCCGGATGCGGGTGTTCACCGCCCAGGAGCAGATTCCACTCCATCCGCTTGCCCGGGTCGCCGTCGGGCTCGACGCGGCGGGCGGAGAGGTCGCCGTCCAGCAGGAACGGCAGGGTGAGGGCGAGCACCTTCGACTTGCCGGTGCCGTTGTTGCCGCGCAGCAGCAGCCGGCCGTCGCGGAACCAGAACTCCTCGACGTCGTAGTGGAACAGGTCGACGAGCCCGACGCGCAGGGGCCGCCACCGGCCGGGCGCGGGGCTGGGGAGCGCGGTCAAGGCGCGGTTCACCTTTCGTCCTTCACGGTCGTCTCCGGCAGCACGGCAGGTTGGCGGGATGGTCCTGGTTCCCTGACGACGGGCTCACCGACCGCGTACCGCGCGAGGGCCGGTCGCGGCACGACGCCCCGTTCCGTGCGCTCGGCGAGTCCCAGCGCCACCAGCTTCGTCAGCGCCTGCTCCACGAGTTCGGGCTCCGCTCCCGGCTCTCTCGCGGACTTGGACCAGAAACCGCCGTGTTCCACGGCCAGTTCCCGTACGCGGGACGCCAGCTCCGCCGGTTCGACAGGCCCGGCGGCCTGCGCCAGGTGTCCTCCCAGCAGCAGGGTGATGTGACCGTGTGTGCCCTGCTCCGGCATGCGTACGTCGGTGAGGTCGTCCAGAGGGTCGACCATGGCGATGCCTTCGGCACGGACCTCCGCGACCAGTCCGGTCAGTTCACTGATGCGGGCGGTGATGAAGCCGCGCTGCCGGGTGAGGTAGGCCAGTTCGTCGTCGGTCAGGGCGTCGTAGTAGAGCACAGCACCGGGTCGTCGAGGAGCCGACGGGTCAGCTTCCAGCGGATCGCACGGAACCTGAGCTCGTCGCTGTCGAGCGCGGTCTGCGCCGTCATCTCCACCAGGCGTTCCTCGAAGTGCTCGGCCTCGATCATGGAGGGGCCACGCAGGGACGCGGGCATCCCGGCCAGCACGCGCCGCCGCACGTCGTACAGCACGTCCCCCGATCCGCTGACGTACGCCTCCTCATCACCGGCCACCCGCCGCAGCACACCCAACCGCAGCAGCAGTCGGACGACGGCCGCGAGGTCGAGGCGCTCGTCGCGCCGTTCCAGGGTGAACGTGATCCCGGCGGCGACGAGTTCGGGATCGGCCGCGGCCAGGACGACCTGTTCGGCGAGGCGTCCGAGTGCCACCTGCGACTCGCCCCGCTCCAGCGCGGCCAGGGTCAGGCAGAGCAGGACGTAGCGGCGGCGTGTGAAGGGCAGCGCGGTCCGGGCGGCCTCACGTGCGGGGTGCGTGGCGTCGGTGAGGGTGCCCGGCGTCTTACGCAGCCGTGCGGCGTCGGCGTCCGTGCGCAGCGTCCAGCCGACGTTGCGCTCGAACCACTCCCGCAGTTCGGCGGCGTGCCTGCGCACCAGCCGGAACTCATCGGTGTATGGCCCGTCGGCGGTGAGCAGCGGCTCCTTCAGCAGGGCTCGCGCGGCCCGTTGGAGGTCGGCCTCGCGCTGGCCGTCCAGGACCTCGGACAGGGGGCCGTTCATCGGTCCTCCGTGAAGTGTCGGGTGTCGCGGGAGGGCCGGAGAGGGGCGCCCTGCCGTGGGACCGACAGGGGCGCGGGCTGCGGACCTGACACGGCAGGCGCAGAGAACGCCCCGCCGGGCGCACCGACCCCGCCGCCAATCCCCGCCGTGAGGTCGACGATGTCGATCAGGTGGTCGGGTCCGCTGAACACCCCGTCCGGCGTGTGCACTTCGGCCGTCGAGCCGTCGTCGAGCGCGGTCAGCCGGATCTCCATCGAGCCGTCCCCGCTGGTGGCCGCGGTGGTCATCATGCCCGGCCGCCAAGTGGCGAGGGCGTCGCCGAGCAGTCGCAGAAACAACTGGAAGGCGAGTGGGTCGAGGTCTCCCAAACGGGAGAGCCGGACCGGGCCGCCCGTCGCCATGCGATCCCGTGCCGCGCCGACCTGCTCCGCCTGCCGGGCGGCGATCTCGGCGAGCCTGCGCTTCGCCTCGCCCCGGTCGGCCACCCTGCGCGGCTTGCCGCGCCGCTCGTAGCTGCCGGTACGGCGCAGCTGAGGGCTGATCCGCAGCGGTCGCGCCTCGCCCCACGGGGTCGAGGCCGGCTCCGGCGCGGCCGTCCGTTCGGCGAGGGTGTCGGCGTCGACGGTGAGGTGCCGGGAGGAGTACAGCCCGAACGCCACCCGCCACAGCCGGTGTCTCGCCGCGTCGTTCGGCGCCTGGGCGAACCAGCGCGCCAGCGCGCGGAAGTCGGCCGAGCGATCCGAACGCCCGGCTCGCCGCTCGTTCAACTGCCGTACGACAGCGAGGAGTTGCGGAATCGAACCGAGCGCCCGCCCGCGCAGGAGCCTGGCCTGCGACTCACGCCCCTCCGCCGACACGAACCACTGGGCGAGCCCGGACCACCGAGCGGCCCACTTCTCGTACGCCGCCGCCTCCGCGTGCTCGGAGTCCTCGGGAGCGGCGTCGGCGGCCTCGCGCGCGGCGGTGAGACGCAGCAGGGGCCCGACCCGCCCCTGCGCCTCCAGCTCACCGATCAGCAGGGCGATCCGCCCGCCGAGGGTGATGAGGTCCTGGATGAACCGCTCCAGGTATTGGATCAGCCGGTCCTTGTACGCGAGGAACGCTTCGACCTCGATGTCGTGCAGGTCGATGGTGCCCTGGAGCGACCCCATGAAAGCACGGGCATTGTCCGCGAGGTCGGTGAAGCGCGCCGTCAGCACGGACAGAGCGACGTATGCCTTGGCCGGGTCGGGCTCGTCCTCCGACGCGATCACCAGCAGCGCCCGCAGCTGGGTGACGATGTCGTGCAGCGCGACCGCCTGGAGCTCGCCGCGCCGTCCCAGCACCTCGTCGTACGTCCCCAGCGCCGCCTCGGCCGCCTCGCCGGCCCGCGTGAGCTGGTAGATGAACCGCTTGCGGTAGAAGTCCTCGACCGCCGTCACCCGCGCGGTGTCCGGATCGGCCCGTAAATTCCCCCAGGTGACCAGGCTGTCCAACGCCTTCACCACCGACTCCACATCGGCCGGCCGACTCCCCGCGTCCAGTGCGGCGTACACGTCCTCCGGCCGCAGGTGCACCGCGAACCCCTCCTTGGCGGCGAGGAACGCACGCATCACCTGCCGGTAGAGGGCGGCGTTGGGGACGGTCAGGTGGGCGAAGGGGCCGTAGTCGACAGGGTCCGGGCCGGAGGGCTGGGAGAGCTGGGCGGTCTGGGATGTCATCGTCGATCCATTCTTCCGGACCCGTGCCCGTACCCGTGCGTGATGTCCGATTTTCGGCTGTCCGACGAGGCGCTTCTCGCCGCGACGCACGCGCGATCAAGCAGCGGCGGATCCCGATGAACCGGACGGCGGTCCGTCATGCCTGAGCAGATCCGTGGCCCGGTGGGCGGTTTCATCGGCGTCCTGCGGGAGGAAGCGGCTGGCCTTGCCACTCCACGTGACGACGAGCTCGTCACATGCGCGGGTGCCAGCGACGAACACCACGGAGCCCCCTGCGTGTGCCTGCCGGGAGCCAGGCCCGGCGGTGCCATCAAATCGGGTCAGGGATCACATTTTCCTGCGAATCCCGATATTGGCGTGGACATCAGCGTGCCCCCACCGCTTCCCACTCAGGCTCCGAAGCAGCTCAGGCGCGCTACTTCATCGCCGTCGCCGAGGAACTCCACTTCGGTCGCCTGACCTGCCCGGCTACCACCAGCCCCGCAAAGTCACCACCGCGCCTGGCCGCAGTCGAGGTGAAGGCGCTGAGCGCGAACGGCAAGCGCACAAAGTGCACAGACGAGCGCAACCGGCTCCCTCTCGGCGATCTCTGATCGTACGTCAGCTTTGGTATCGCCGCGAGACCCTTCCATTGTCATGTGAAATGTGAAATTGTACCTGCGCAGTTTCCGTGGGCATGACAGCTCTGGGAATGTCCGACTCCCGCTGTCACCACGGTCCGCGGACCCCCACACCGCCGACCGGCCTGGAGGCCACACCCTCATGCGCAGTTCCCCCACAACAAGGCAGTTCGCCCGCCTGCTGATAGCCACCCTGATCGCCTGCATGGGTCTCACCCTGCTCACCCCCAACGGGCAGGCCACCCCGGCCGGGGCCAAGGCCCTCAAGCCGAGGTCGGCCCCCGCCCCGCAGCCGGCCACCCCCACCTCGGCTGCCACCGCACTCGCCCCCGACGCCGCGCGAGCGATGAAGCCGGCCGTGCACGCGGCCGACCGTCCCCCGCTCCGCAGTACCAAGGATGCTGTTCGGCGCACCAAGACCGCACCGAAGGCCGCGGCGGACTGCAATGTCAGCGACTTCACCTCGAAGACCGGCAGCGCCCTGATCGAGCAGATCAAGGACTCGGAAACCACCTGTATCAACACGTTCTTCATCGTGACCGGTTCGAACGCCAAGGATCTCTTCCGTGAGGAACAGATGGTCACGGTGGCGGACGCACTGCGCGAAACAGCCGCCAACTACCCTGGCAACAACAGCACTTCGGCCGCCCAGGTGGTGCTTTACCTGCGTGCCGGGTACTACGTGCAGTGGAATCAGCCGGAAACCGTCGGCGACTACGGGCCGGCGCTGAAGAGCGCCATCCAGGGCAGCCTCGATGCCTTCTTCGCCTCGCCCCGCGCCTTCGACGTCAACGACGGCAACGGCGAGATCCTGTCCGAGACGGTCACCCTGGTCGACAGCGCTGGGGAGAACGCCCGCTACCTCAGCGTGGTCAAGCGCCTGCTCACCGACTACGACTCCTCGTACGACGGCTCCTGGTCGATGCTCGCGGCGGTCAACAACACCTACACCATCCTGTTCCGCGGCCACCAGCTTCCGGAGTTCGTGTCAGCCGTGCAGGCCGACCCGAGCGTCCTCACCGTGCTGCGCGACTTCGCCGTCGCCCACGACGACCTGCTCGGCACCGACAAGACCTACCTGACCAGCAACGCCGGGCGTGAACTGGGACGCTTCGTGCAGCACTCGGCGCTCCAGCCCACCGTCCGCCCGATGGCCAAGCAACTGCTCGACCGCAGCGAAATCACCGGCCGCACCGCCGCGCTCTGGGTCGGCGTGGCCGAGATGACGGACGAGTACGACAAGGCCAACTGCTCCTTCTACGACACCTGCGACCTGCAGAACCGGGTGCGCGACGCCGTGCTGAAGGTCGAGCACACCTGTGGTCCGAGCCTGAAGATCCTTGCCCAGCAGATGACCGACACCGAGCTGTCGGCCAGCTGCAACAGCCTCCTCAAGCAGGACACCTACTTCCACGGCATCGTCAAGGACAACGGGCCGGTCAAGGACGACAACAACACCACCCTCGAAGTGGTCGCCTTCGACTCCAGCACCGACTACAAGACCTACGCCGGGGTCCTCTACGGCATCTCCACCGACAACGGCGGCATGTACCTGGAGGGCGACCCGGCCCAGGCCGGGAACCTGCCGCGCTTCATCGCCTACGAGGCGGAGTGGCTGCGCCCCGACTTCCAGATCTGGAACCTCAACCACGAGTACACCCACTACCTCGACGGCCGCTTCGACATGTACGGCGACTTCGAAGCGGGGATGACCACCCCGACCGTGATGTGGGTGGAGGGCTTCGCCGAGTACATCTCCTACTCGTACCGCAACGTCACCTACGACAAGGCGATCACCGAGGCGGGCAAGAACACCTACAGGCTCAGCCAGCTCGTCGACACCACCTACGAAAACTCCGACACCACCCGGATCTACCAGTGGGGCTACCTGGCCATCCGCTACCTGATCCAGTCCCACCCCCAGGACGTGACCACCCTGCTCGGCCACTACCGCACCGGCAACTGGAACGCCGCCCGCACCCTGCTCACCAGCACCATCGGCACCAAGTACGACCCCGACTTCGCAAGCTGGCTGAGCAAGTGCGCCGCCGGCGACTGCGACGCCGTCAAGAAGCGGTGACTATCCAGCAGCCCCTGGCAGGGCACGTCTGCCTCAGCCCGCACCCCCTCAATGGCTTCGGCCAGGTGTAGGTCACGACCGAGTGCTGACACAGGCGATCCCGGTGCCCCATTCGCAACAGGCGGGTGGGGCACCGGTCCGCTCGGCCGCCGGAAACGGCCGTCTCAGCGGCCGCTGCCGAAGCAACCGTAGTGGCCCTCTGAGCCGATCCCGCCGCGCGCGAACCGGGCGGACGATGACCAGGGTGCCCTGGCGGGAACCGGAGCCCACTCCTACTCGACCAACACGGATCAGTAGACGTCGCGGACATACCGCTTGTCGGCGGCGAGCTGCTTGACGTACAGAGCCGCCCCGGCCTCGTCGAGGCCGCCGTGGGAGACGGCGATGTCGCGCAGTGCCTGGTCGACGTCCTTGGCCATCCGCGCGGCATCGCCGCAGACGTAGAAGTGTGCGCCGTCCTGGAGCCAGGACCAGAGCTGGGGACCGTGTTCGCGTATCCGGTCCTGAACGTAGATCTTGGCGCGCTGGTCGCGCGAGAAGGCGGTGTCGAGGCGGGTGAGGGTGCCGTCGGCGAGGAAGGCGGCCAGTTCGTCCTCGTAGTAGAAGTCGGTGGCGCGGTGCTGTTCTCCGAAGAAGAGCCAGCTGGGGGCGCGGTGGCCGCGGGCCCGGCGTTCTTCGAGGAAGCCGATGAACGGAGCCACTCCGGTCCCGGGGCCCACCATCACCATCGGGGTGCCGGGGTCCGCCGGAGGCCGGAAGTGCGGGGAGCGCTGGACGAAGACCGGCACCGTGGCGTCGTCGACGGCATCGGCGAGGAACGGCGAGCACACACCCTTGCGGAAGCGGCCGTGGACGTTCTCGTACCGGACGACGGAGACCGTCAGCGACACCTGGTGGGGGTCGGTGAGCGGGCTGGACGATATCGAGTACTGGCGGGGCTGCAGGCGCTTGAGAACACCAGCCCACTCGTTCGGGGTGGCGCGGACGGGGTGCTCGGCGACGACGTCTACGGCCTGGCGGCCCCAGGACCACCGGGCGAGCTCGCCCTTGTTGTCGGGGCGCAGCATCTTCTTCAGGTCGCGGTCGCCGGTGCGCTCGGTGATGAAGCCCAGCAGTGCCGGGGTGAGCTTGGTGATGTCCAGGTGCCGGTGCAGGGCGTCGGTGAGGAGGATCTCGCCAACGCCGGCGACGTCGACCGCGGCGGCAGGGTCGAGACCGGTGACGGCCAGCCATTCGGTCACGAGATCGGGGCAGTTGACGGGATGCACGCCGAGTGCGTCGCCGACCTCGTAGGCGAGCGGAGTCTCGCTGTCGCTGGTGTCGAAGGTGAACCGGCGGACCTCCTTGCCCGCGCCGGGGAGGCTGAGGAGCCGGTTGCCGGTGAGCCGGGCGGCGGCGGGGGCCGGCTTGGCGCTGCGGACAGGTGCGGCAGCCGGGGCGGGGGCCGAGCCGGTCGTCGGTTGTGCGGTGAGGTTGCTGAGAACGTGGTCGAGCCATGCGTGGGCAGAGGGCTCGTACTCCGGTTCGCAGTCGGTGCGCGGGGCCAGGCGTACGGCCCCCAGCTCGTCCAGACGCTGGTCCAGGCGACGTCCATGGCCGCAGAAGTCGTCGTACGAGGAGTCCCCGAAGGCCAGGACCGCGTACCGTCTGCCGTCCATGCGCGGGATGTCGGCAGCGGTCAGGGCGTCCCAGAACCCGGATCCGTTGTCGGGTGCGTCGCCGTCGCCGAAGGTGCTGGTGATCAGCAGTAGGTCCGCGGCGGGCGGGAGGGACATCGGATCGGTGTCGTCCATGCCGATGAGCGCGGCGCGGTGTCCTGTTGCGGTGAGCCGGTCGGCGGCCGCGGCGGCGAACTCCTCGGCGTTGCCCGTCTGCGAGGCCCACAGGACGACCACCTCACGGCCCTGCGGTGTTCCGGGGGTCGTCGCCGATTCCACGGCGGGCGTCTGCGGCGCGCGCGAGTACATGCCGGCGAGCACACCGTTCACCCAGCGCGCGTGCTCCTCACTGAAAGGCGCGCCGGGCGGCAGCACGGGAACACCGGGCGCACCCGACTCCAGCCCGGCAAGGAACCCGACCAGGTACTGGCGTTCTTGCTCGGCGAGCACGGGCGGCGGTGTGCTCTCCAGCCCGAACACGGCTGCCGTGCCGGGCGTGACGGCGGTCGGCACGATCACCGCCGACTCCTCCGACTCCTCCGACTCCTCCGACTCCTCGACGGGGGCGGCAGCGGTTGCCACCGGAGCGACGGTTACCGGCGTGGCGACCTTCGCCAGTGTCACCGCGCACACCTTGAACTCGGGCTGGAACGAGATCGGGTCCACGGCGTCGCTGGTCACCGCGTTGATGCTCAGGTACTCCCCGAACAGGTCGTTCCAGTGGAACGGCGCGAAGCAGCAGCCCGGCCGCACCCGGTCCGTCAGAACGGCCGGCAGCACGGCCCGGCCGCGCCGGGACGCCACCTCCACCGAGTCGCCCTCCCCGATCCCCAGCCGTCGGGCATCCTCCGGATGGAGCTCGACAAACGGTGCCGGGTTGAGCTTGTTGAGCTTGGGGACCTTTCCGGTCTTGGTCAGGGTGTGCCACTGGTGCTGGAGCCGTCCGGTGTTGAGGACGAACGGGTAGTCGTCGTCGGGCATCTCCGCGGCCGGGATGTGCGGGCGGGCGAAGAAGACGGCCCGTCCGCTCGCGGTGGGGAACACCGGGCCGGTGCGGTCCTGGCCCAGGTAGCGGATCGGGTTGCGGTCCGAGCCGTCGGTAGTCGCGGCTGGCCACTGAACGGGCGTGGTGCGCAGCCGTTCGTAGGTCACGCCCCGCAGGTCGTATCCGGTCTTCGGGTTCGCGGCGCGCTTGATCTCCTCGAAGATCTCCTCGGCGCTGGTGTAGGAGAAGGCATGCTCGTAGCCCATCTCGCAGGCGATGCGCGCGATGATCTGCCAGTCCGCGAGCGCCTCCCCAGGCGGGTCCACAGCCGGCTGGGCGAGGGTGAGGTTGCGTTCGCTGTTGATCAGCACGCCCTCGGTCTCGGTCAACAGGGCACCCGGCAGCATGACGTCGGCGTAGGAGTTGGTCTCGGTGTCGGCGAACACGTCCTGAGTGATGACGAGTTCGGCCCGCTCCAACCCCTCGATGACGGTTCTGCGGTTGGCGACCGAGGCGACGGGATTGGTGCAGATGATCCAGCAGGCTCTGATCTGGCCGTCCGCCATCCGCTGGAACATCTCGACGGTGCCCTTGCCGGATCCGTCCTTGCGTACAGTGCCGGGCTCGAGGCCCCACAACTCCTCCACGAAGGCGCGGTCCTCATCCACCAGCACCGACCGCTGCCCGGGAAGACCGGGCCCCATGTAGCCCATCTCGCGGCCGCCCATGGCGTTGGGCTGGCCGGTGAGGGAGAACGGGCCGCTGCCGGGGCGGCATATCGCACCGGTGGCCAGATGCAGATTGATCAGCGCGTTGGTGTTCCACGTGCCGTGGGTGGACTGGTTGAGCCCCATGGTCCAACAGCTCGTCCACTCCCTCGCCGTACCGATCAACTGCGCTGCCCGGCGGATGTCCGCCTCCGGGATGCCGGTGATCCCGGCGACCGTGGCGGGCGGGTAGTCCGCAAGGAACTCCGGCATCGCCTCCCAGCCCTCGGTGCGCCCCGCTATGAACCCGGCGTCCGTGTGACGGTTCTCCACGAGCAGGTGCAGCAGGCCGTTGAGCAGAGCCAGGTCGGTCCCCGGCTTGATCTGCAGGAAGAGATCCGCCTTGTCTGCGGTGGCGCTGCGCCGCGGGTCGACGACGATCAACTTGGCCCCCGCCTTCACCCGCTCCATCAGCCGTAGGAAGAGGATCGGGTGGCAGTCGGCCATGTTGGAGCCGATGACGAAGAAGACATCCGCGTGCTCGAAGTCCTGATAGGAACCCGGCGGGCCGTCGGCACCGAGCGAGAGCTTGTAGCCGGTGCCCGCGCTCGCCATGCACAGACGGGAGTTGGACTCGATCTGATTGGTGCGGACAAAGCCCTTGGCCAGCTTGTTCGCCAAGTACTGGGCCTCCAGGCTCATCTGCCCGGACACGTAGAAGGCGAAGGCGTCGGGCCCATGCTCGTCGATGATGGTCCGCAGTCGCCGTGCCGTGCTGGTGATCGCCTCGTCCACACCAGCGGGTACGGCCTCAGCCCCGCGCTCGGGACGCATCAGTGCGGTGGTCAGCCGGCCGGGCGCGGCCAGCATGTCGGCCGTCGTCGCACCCTTGGTGCACAGTCGGCCGAAGTTGGCGGGATGCGCCTTGTCGCCCGATGCCTTGAGAACCTT
The DNA here is from genome assembly GCF_044389785.1 of Streptomyces sp. NPDC019443. Classification (NCBI taxonomy): domain Bacteria; kingdom Bacillati; phylum Actinomycetota; class Actinomycetes; order Kitasatosporales; family Streptomycetaceae; genus Streptomyces; species Streptomyces sp. NPDC019443. Next base: position 160,414 of record NZ_JBIRYJ010000012.1, on the reverse strand, counting down.
ACGACGGCCATCGGGGCCGGACGTGATGTCGAGGACGATGCCGCAGCCCACACCGCAGTACGAGCAGACCGTCCGAACCTGGGCGCTACCGATCCGCGACTCCTGTGTGGTCACCGGGTGGCCTCTCTGTGGATCGGATCGTGCCCCCGACCGTACGAAATGCCCGTTACGCCTATGTGACCTCGGCCGATCATGGACGGTAACGCTCGTCACACACACCCTGGACCGGCACTGTGAGATCGATCAGAATCCTGCATGTGCCAGGCGAAACTGCGGCACGCTTTCGCATCTGCCGCCCATTCACGCCATGCGGGATACATCTGTGGATCGAGTGGGCGAAGGGACGGATCGATGAGCGTCATAGTCGTGCAACACGTGCCCGACGAGGCCCCCTGTGCGATCGCCACGGCGCTGGAATCGGCAGGGCCGCGCACGCGACTGTGCCGGGTGCGGGAGGGCGATCCTCTGCCGGAGAGCCTCATCGGGGTCGAGGCTCTGGTGGTGATGGGCGGGCCGATGTCGGCGTACGGCGACAACGGGTTCCCTACGCGCGATGCGGAACTGGCGCTGCTGCGGACCGCCCTGGCCGCGAATGTGCCGGTGCTCGGGTGTGTCTCGGCGCTCAGTTGCTGGCGGTGGCGGCGGGCGGAGTGGCCAGGCCGAGTCCGGTCGCGCACACCGCGCACCCGGCCTGCGGCTACAGGATCGAGGCCGACGGTGTCGTGTCGTGGCCGTGTGGGCACCGGAGTTCTGGGAGTTTCCGTCATGGGCGAGCGGTGCCGACCTGATGTTCGCGGAGGCCGCCGGCTGGGGTCGGCGGATCCGGTTCCGAGGCGGGGTCGGCGGCCACGCCCACGTTCTCGAGGTCGGCCGGGAAGCCGCCCGGCGCCAGGTGCGGCGCCTGGTCCACGCCCACATTGGGCGGCCGTGCCTGCGCGCCATGGGCGCCGGGCTGACGCCCGAGTGGGGCGAATGGGGCCGGGAGGGACGCACGTACTCACTGCTGCCCGAACAACGTGGTTGATGCGCACCATGCGGGGAAGACGCACTGACGTGCCGCGGTTTCCGGTCCGGCGTGAGGGAGACCGGAGAGTGGCTTCTGGTGTGGGCTCTGGCAGATCTTCGAGGGCGCGACCGATCACCGTTGGCACACCCCACACCACCGTGCGAGGCCGTTGCGGCGGGGATGCTGGTCATGGGCCACCGAGGGCGGATGGTCAGCCCGGTAACCGGTCGCGGTGTGGTCGTCCCCATCGTGTGCAACAGCACCGGACCCGTGGCGCCGACGACTCATGCCGAGCTCGTGGGAGGAGGTTCCCGATGACCCCGCAGGATGCGCTGGCGGAGTACCGCCGCCGACGCCACTTCTCCAGGACTTCCGAGCCGAAGGGCGGCCACGACGGGCCGTCGGATGACAAGCCCGTTTTCGTGGTGCAGATCCACGATGCGCGGAGCCTGCACTTCGACTTCCGGCTGGAAGTGGACGGTGTGCTCAAGTCATGGGCGGTTCCCAAAGGCCCGTCCAACGACCCGCACGACAGGCGCTTCGCCACGCCGACCGAGGACCACCCGATCGAGTACCGGACCTTCGAGGGATTGATCCCCGAGGGCGAGTACGGCGCAGGCACCGTGATCGTCTGGGACGAGGGCACCTATCGCAACCTCTCCACCGATCGCGATGGCCGCGAGATCCCGTTCGCCCGGGCCCTCGATGACGGACATGCCTCGTTCTGGCTGTACGGCCGGAAGCTGCACGGCGGCTACTCGCTCACCCGCATCCGTACCGGCGGGGACGGCGGCCGGGATGCCTGGCTGCTTGTCAAGATCGCCGACGAGCGTGCTGCGGCCGACGGCACGCCGGACCCGCACCGCGCCCGCTCGGCCCGCACCGGCCATACCCTGCGCCAGGTTGCGGCGGAGGCGGGCGGTGGACGGTGATGAACGGGCCGCTGGACCGCCTCCCTGCGGAGCAGCGCGAGCTGCTCCGCCCCGCCGCGCAGGCGCCCGGCGCCCCAATGCTCGCCACGCTGACCGATCGCAGGGACTTCGACGACGACTGGATCTTTGAAAGAAAGCTCGACGGCATCCGCGTGCTGGCCACCCGCAACCGCGAAGAGGCGCGGTTGCTCTCCCGCGGCGGCACATCACTCAACGACACCTATCCCGAAGTCGTGGACGCGCTCACCGCCGAGCAGCGGGCGGACTTCACCGTGGACGGCGAGATGGTCGCGCTCCACCGCGGACGCACCGACTTCGCCCGCCTCCAGCAGCGCAGCGGACTGACGGATCCGGCCGCAGCCCGACGCAGCGGCGTCAAGGTCACCCTCTACCTCTTTGACCTGCTGCGCCTCGACGGGCACGACACCACCCGCCTGCCACTGCGCACCCGCAAGATCCTGCTCCGTGACGCTCTCGACTTCCACCGGCCGCTGAGTTATACACCGCACCGCAACAGCAACGGCCACAAACTGCTTAACCAGGCCTGCGCGCGTGGCTGGGAGGGCCTGATCGCCAAACGGGCCGATACGTCGTACGTCCATCGCCGCTCGACCGACTGGCTCAAGCTCAAGTGCGCCGGCGGGCAGGAGTTCGTGGTGGGCGGTTTCACCGAACCAGCCGGCAGCCGGGTCGGCTTCGGCGCGCTCCTGCTCGGCTACTACGAGGACGGGCGCCTGCGCTACGCGGGGAAGGTGGGCACGGGCTGGGACGCCGCCGCCTTGCGCACCCTGCGGGCCAGGCTGAACCATCTCGAACAGCCCCGCTCGCCCTTCCACGGCGAGGTCCGGGAGCGCCGCGCGCACTGGGTGCGCCCCGAGCTGGTCGCCCAGATCGGCTTCACCGAGTGGACGCGCGACGGCATGCTGCGCCATCCCCGCTACCTCGGGCTGCGCGACGACAAGCCCGCCCGCGAGGTGGTCCGTGAACAACCCACCGGGAGGACCGGATGACGACCACGAAGACCATCAGGGTCGGCGGCCGGACGGTCGAGTTGAGCCGCCCGGACAAGATGCTGTTCCCCGAGGACGGCATGAAGCGGAAGAGAGGGGCTCGGTGCCGCCGCCAGTGCGAGACCTGGACCCTACGGATGCCGGCCGAGTGGCGGTGCGCGGCGTGCAGTGCGGCGGCCAGGTCACGGGCCCGCTGCTCGCTCTCCACGTCGTACAGCACGAAGTAGATCGGGCCGGCCGAGGAGTCGGCGCGGATCTGGCGGGAGCGGATGAGCTGGATGACGGCCGCGCGGATCGCGTCGTACGTGCTGTCGACGACAGTGTGGTCCAGTCCCGCGGTTGAGTGTCTCGGCCTTCACCGCCCACCGCCTGCCTGCTCCTCGACGGCGACGAACGCCTGGTGCTGCTGCTTGGCCTGCCGGTAGGCGGCGTTGAAGGCGTCGACGTCGGTGGCGTCCGGGACCAGGCCGGGCGGACACGGTGTGGGCAGCGGTTGCATGAGGATCACTGTGCCAGGACCAGGAAGTACGCGGGATACCCGATGCCGGAACGGTCGTCTGCTCCGACGCGGGTGTTCGGTCAGTCGGGTGGGGGCGGGGCCGTGGCGGGACCTGTGAGGGTGTCGAGTCGGGCGGCGAGGTCGGGGTGGGTGGTGGTCAGGTGGGGGCGGGTGGCGTTGAGGGGGTGGATGAGGTCGGCGGGGTCGTTGTGTGCGAGGGCCGCGTGAAGTTGGTCGAGCGGGTGGCGGGCGGCGGTGGGGAGGTCGGTGAGGGCGGTGATCTGGCCGGCGATGCGGCGCAGGTCGGCGGCGTTGCGGCGGGCCCATTGGGCTTGGGTGCGGTCGGCGGCGCGGCGTTCGCGGGTGGCCTGGACGCGTTGTTCGCCGGTGGCTCCGGCGGGGCCGGGCCGGTTGCGCAGGTAGCGGCGTTCGGCCGCCTGGCGGCTGGCGACGCCGAGGGGGTGGGCGAGGTCGGCCCAGCTGGCACCCGCGTGCCGGGCCGTTTCGATCAGGCCGGTCTCCCATCCGGCGAGCTGCTCGCGGACCTGCCGCAGCAGCAGCAGGGAGGCCAGGGCCTGCCCCGCGCCGGGGCTGGCGGCGGGGGTGTCGGAGGTCTCCTGCCGGGCGGCGTGCAGGGCGTCGTCTATGGCGTGCAGGGCCGCCGCAGCGGCGAGGAGCGAGGCCGGGCTTCGGCCGTCGGCGCTGGACGGGGCCGGCTGGTCGGCTGCTGTCACGGGCACCTCCCTCGGGCTTGTCATCGAATGGACGACACCGTGCTTGTCATCCATTGGATGACATGTTACAACGATTTCAGTGAAGCGCATTGGCAGCAACTGCCCGAACCTTCTGGAGGTGTTTTCACGATGTTGATGCGCACTGACCCCTTCCGTGAGCTGGACCGGCTGGCTCAGCAGCTGACGGGCCCGGGCACCTGGTCGCGGCCGTCCCCGATGCCGATGGACGCCTACCGCGAGGGCGACCGGTATGTGGTGGCCTTCGACATTCCCGGCGTCAGCGCGGACGCGATCGACATCGACGTCGAGCGGAACATGCTGACCGTCAAGGCCGAGCGCCGGCCCGTTGCGAAGGCCGACGACGTGCAGATGGAACTGTCGGAGCGGCCGCTGGGCGTCTTCTCCCGCCAGATCGTGCTGGCCGACACGCTGGACACCGAGCACATCGAGGCCGACTACGACGCCGGGGTGCTCACCCTGCGGATCCCGATCGCGGAACGCGCCAAGCCTCGCAAGATCGCCATCGGCGGCGGATCCGGCCGCAGGGAGATCTCCGGCTGACCCGAGGGCGACAAGGGCCGAACAGCGGCGGAGGACGGGGCACTGATCTCCCCCCTCTCCCGTCCTCCGCACCCCATTGACCGAAGAAGGTGGCGGCGGTGACCCTGCGACGCGAGGCGTTCCTCGACCGGGTGAAGGAACGCGGTGAGTACGACAGCCTGCAGGAAGCAGAACGCGCGGCCCGCGTGGTGCTCGCCCTGCTGGGGGCGCACCTGGTCGGCGAGGTGCGGGCCCAGCTCGCGGCGCGCCTGCCGGAAGACTTCGCCCTGATGCTCCTCAACCCGCTGCAGAGCGCCGAGCCGCTGCCACCGGAGCGGTTCGTTCGGGCGACGGCGGCCTGGATCGAGGGGGCCACCGAGCAGACCGCGGCCTGGGACGTCAGCGCCGTCCTCAGCACTGCCGCCGACGCGGCCGGTGACGACCTGCTGGGGCAGATCCTGCTCCAGCTCCCCGCGGGCTACGACCTCCTCTTCGGACGCCCCCAGCCCGCCTGATCACCCACCCCCTCACCCGGTGACCACCATCCCGGCGACAGAAAGGCAACCACAGCAAGTGTTCCCCGACCCGCGCGTCCCGCTGCAGACTGTGCCCGCGATGTCGTACGAGCAGATGCTGGAGAAGGTCCGCTACGAAGGCGCCTACCCCACCCGCGAGCGGGCCGAGGAGGCCATCCGTCTGGTCGTCGCGGGACTGGGGCGCCAGCTGACGGGCGACGAGCGCGTCGAACTCGCCGCCCATCTCCCCTTCGAAGCCGCACGCCTCCTCAGCGCTCAGATCCCCGACACCCAGCCCCTGACCGGCTGGGCCTTCGTCGAGGACCTCGCCGCCCGCGCCGAAGCCTCCCTGGCCACCACCCGCTGGGACACCGGAGCCGTCTTCGCCGCCGTCGCCGCCCTGGCCGGCCCCGACCTCCTCACCCGCATCCTGCGCCAGCTCCCTTCCGGGTTCGCGCTGCTGTTCGGCCGCGCCGAACTCACCCCCGCCGCCTGAGTGCGCCGTGTCCATCCGGCGCCGGGCGCGTTGGTCACGGTGACGCGTACACGGGTTGCAAAGACCCCACGGGATCGTGCTGCGGGCGCCGGGGCCGCAGATACCCGTTCCCCCCTTCCTGGCCGTCAATCGAAGCCCTGGTCCGCCCGGGACCACGGCTTCGTGCTGCCCCCGCGCGCTGGGACGCGGTGGGGGCGGGGTGTGGACGTGACGGGCTGCCGGGCCGGCGGCAGCCCAGGAGCGCGGCGCCCGCACCGCGCGGTCAGCGACCAGGCCAGGGATGACGGCGGGCAAGGATCGCCATCCTGCGTGAGCTGCAGGATCAGCGTGGTGACGACCCCTCAGAACGTGTGTCAAACGTGCGTCATGTGCGTCGAATATGCGTCAAGATATCGCCCGTAACGCCCACAGCGCATATAACGCACACGGCACGAACCTGTAGGTCAGACGCCCTTTGCCGCAGGCTCAAGGATCGCCACGCACTCCACGTGGTGCGTCATCGGAAACAGGTCGAACGCCCGCAGCGTGCGCGGCTTGTAGCCCCCCTCGCGGAAGTACGCCAGGTCACGCGCGAGCGCCGCCGGGTCGCAGGCCACGTACGCGATGCGCCGCGCGCCCAGAGCCGCGAGGTGCTTCACCGTCTGCTTGCCCGCCCCCGCGCGCGGCGGGTCGAGGACGATCAGGTCGACCTCGGTGATCCGGGTGCGCGGCAGGACCTGTTCGACCTTGCCGTGTTCGATGCGTACGCGCTCGAAGTCCTGGAGGTTGTGACGGGCGTCCTCGACGGCGCGCTTGCCCGACTCGATGCCGAGCACCGCGCCCTTCTCGCCCACGCGGTCGGCGATCGCGCCCGCGAACAGGCCCACTCCGCAGTACAGATCGAGCGCCATGTCGCCCTTGCGCGGCAACAGGCCCTGCATGACCGCCTTCACAAGGAGGTCGGCGGCCTGCGGGTGGACCTGCCAGAAGCCGCCCATGCCGACGCGGTACGTACGCTCGTCGGCCCGCTCCCGTACGAAGGCGCGGCCGTGCACCCGGTGCACCCCGCCGTCGCGTTCGTCCACGCGCAGCACCGAGACCGGCTTGTCGAGCTCGACCAGCGGCAGCCGACCGCCCTCGCGCGGGGTGAGGATGACCTGGCGGTCGCTCGAACCCGTCGCCGCGATCGCCTCGACCGTGGCCATCTGCGGCCAGTCCTGCTTCTCGATGCCGAGTTCGGTGACGCCAGGCGCGGCAATCATGCAGTGGTCGATCGGCTGGACGTCGTGCGAGCGGTGCTTGCGCAGGCCCGCGCGGCCCTCCGGGTCGATCGCATACTGCACGCGCGTGCGCCATGCGGGCACCTCGCCCGCCGGCAGCTTGTCCCCCGGCGCCGGCATGACCGTGCCGTCCCAGCCTGCCTCCTCGGGCGTGAGGCCCGCGAGCCGCTGCAGCTGTTCGGCGATCACCTCGCCCTTGAACCGCCGCTGCGCGCCCGGCTTGGCGTGCTGCCAGTCGCAGCCGCCGCACTTGCCCGGGCCGGAGTACGGACAGGGAGCCTCGACGCGGTCCTTGGACGCCTCGATGATCCGTACGGCGTCGGCGCGCAGAAAGCGGGAGTCCACCTCGCCCTCGGTGACGCGGGCCACGATCTTCTCGCCGGGCAGCGTGTGCCGTACGAACAGCACCCGCCCCTCCTCGGTGCGGGCGATGCAGTGGCCGCCGTGCGCGACGGGGCCGACCTCGACCTCGTACTCCTCCCCGACCAGCGAAGACTCGGATGCGTTCTGCATGGCGGGGGGACTCCAGAGATCAAGGGGTGCAACGGAAAACGGCCGGACGACCAGCCCACCAGTCTACGTGCGCCTCGTCCGGCCGCCCGCCACTCATATGGCTCAGCTCTTGCCGCTGGGCTCCTTGGGGCGCTGGTCCACCGGCCCGCGCCGTACCGAACCCGGCGCGTTCCACTCCTGGCGCTTCCTCGCCCGCTTCTTCGCGACCTCGGAGGACACCAGCTGGTACGGCACCGAGGTCACCATCACACCGGGCGTGAACAGCAGCCGCCCCTTGAGGCGCAAGGCGCTCTGGTTGTGCAGCAGATGCTCGTACCAGTGCCCCACCACGTACTCGGGGATGATGACGCTGACCACGTCCCGCGGGCTTTCGCGCCGCAGCCCCTTGACATAGTCGATGACGGGCCGGGTGATCTCGCGGTACGGGGAGTCGAGGATCTTCAGCGGCACATTGATGCCGCGCCGCTCCCACTCCTCCTTGAGCGCCTTCGTCTCGGCGACGTCGACGCTGATGCTGACGGCTTCGAGTTTGTCGGAGCGCATCAGCTTGGCGTAGGCGAGGGCGCGCAGCGTCGGCTTGTGGATCTTGGAGACCAGAACGATGGAGTGCACGCGGGAGGGGCGCACATAGTCGTCGGGGCGCTCCTCCTCCGCGGCGATCTCCTCCGAGACCCGGTCGTAGTGCCTCCGGATCGCGGACATCGTCCCGTAGAAGATCACCATGCCGAGCAGCGCGACCCACGCGCCGTGCGTGAACTTGGTGGCGAGCACGACGACCAGCACCAGGCCCGTGAAGAACGCGCCGAAGGTGTTGATCGCGCGGGAGCGGATCATGGCGCGGCGCTTGGCCGGGGCCTTCTCGGTCTTCAGATGGCGGTTCCAGTGCCGCACCATGCCGGTCTGGCTGAGCGTGAAGGAGACGAAGACGCCGACGATGTAGAGCTGGATCAGCTTGGTCGAGTCGGCCCCGTAGAGCCAGACCAGCAGGATTGCCGCCCCGGCCAGCAGCACGATGCCGTTGGAGAAGGCGAGCCGGTCGCCGCGGGTGTGCAGCTGGCGCGGCAGATAGCGGTCCTGCGCGAGGATCGAGCCGAGCAGCGGGAAGCCGTTGTACGCGGTGTTGGCGGCGAGGAACAGGACCAGCGCGGTGGCCGCGGCGAGCAGTACGAAGAAGAACGTGCCGTCGCCGAAGACGGCGGCCGCGACCTGGGAGATCACCGGGTTCTGGACGTAGTCACCGCCGACCGGGATGCCGTTTCGGAGCAGGTCGTGCGCGGGCGTCTCGGCCATCCTCACATCGGTGGCCATGGCCAGGCCGATGATGCCGCAGAACATGGTGACGGCCAGGGCGCCCATGAGCAGCAGGGTGGTCGCGGCGTTCTTGCTCTTGGGCTTGCGGAAGGCGGGCACGCCGTTGCTGATCGCCTCGACGCCGGTGAGCGCGGCACAGCCGGAGGAGAAGGCCCGCAGCAGCAGGAAGATCAGCGCGAAGCCTGCCAGCCCTTGGTGCTCGGGCTTGATCTCGAGGTCGGCGGTCGGGGCCCTCATGGTGTCGTCGAGGACGATGCCCCTGAAGGCGCCCCACGCAATCATGATGAAGACGCCGGCGACGAAGACGTACGTCGGGATGGCGAAGAGCTTGCCCGACTCCCTCACGCCGCGCAGATTCATCAGCGTCAGCAGGACGATTATCGCGATGGCGCAGGGGACCTTGTGCTCGACGACGAAGGGGACCGCGGAGCCGAGGTTCTCCACTCCGGAGGCGATCGACACGGCCACCGTGAGGACGTAGTCGACGAGCAGGGCGCTGGCGACGGTGAGGCCGGCCTTGGGTCCGAGGTTGGTGTTGGCGACCTCGTAGTCGCCGCCGCCGCTCGGGTAGGCGCGGACGTTCTGCCGGTAGGAGGCGACCACCGTGAACATCAGCACCACGACAGCGACTGCGATCCACGGGCTGAAGTGGTAGGCCGACACACCCGCGATGGAGAGCACCAGAAGGACTTCGCCCGGTGCGTACGCCACCGAGGACAGCGGGTCGGACGCGAAGACGGGCAGTGCGATGCGCTTCGGGAGAAGTGTTTCCCCCAGCTTGTCGCTGCGCAGCGCCCTGCCGATCAGGATCCGTTTGGGCACGTCGGTCAGTTTGGACACGCAGAGGATCGTAAGCGTTCCGTATCGACGACGCCCACTCACTACCCCGCTCTCCCCCGGAATCTCCGTTCTCGCAGCACAAAGGGGTCCCGGGACGGACCGCGCGTGTGTAGCTTGGGCCGCGGTCTGAGACCCTGTTAAGCCTGAGCCAGACCATTGACAGCCGGAAGGACGGTCGTGCACATCGTCATCATGGGATGCGGGCGAGTGGGAGCCGCTCTCGCGCAGACCCTGGAGCAGCAGGGGCACACGGTCGCCGTCGTCGACCAGGACCCCACGGCCTTCCGCCGCTTGGGCTCCGGGTTCGGCGGCCGCCGCGTCACCGGAGTCGGTTTCGACCAGGACACTCTGCGTGAGGCGGGGATCGAGGAAGCCGGTGCGTTCGCCGCGGTCAGCAGCGGCGACAACTCCAACATCATCGCCGCGCGGGTGGCTCGGGAGATGTTCGGCATCGAGAACGTCGCGGCCCGTATCTACGACCCGCGGCGCGCCGAGGTGTACCAGCGCCTTGGCATCCCGACCGTCGCCACCGTCCGCTGGACGGCCGACCAGATGCTGCGGCGGCTGCTGCCGTCCGGCGCGGAGCCGCTGTGGCGGGATCCGAGCGGCGGGGTGCAGCTGGCCGAGGTGCACACTTCGCCGTCCTGGATAGGGCACAAGGTCAGCACGCTGCAGGAGGAGACGGGCGTGCGCGTCGCCTTCCTCACCCGGCTGGGGGAAGCGGTTCTGCCGACGTCGCAGACCGTGCTGCAGGAGGGCGACCTCGTCCACGTGATGATGCGTACGGACGAGATCGAGAAGGTCGAGGCGGCCTTCGCCGAGGGCCCTGAGGAAGGCGGTCACTGATGCGGGTCGCTATTGCGGGCGCCGGCGCGGTGGGCCGTTCCATCGCGGGCGAGCTGCTGGAGAACGGGCACGAGGTGCTGCTGGTCGACAAGGCGCCGACCGCGATCTCGGTGGAGCGGGTGCCGCAGGCCGAGTGGCTGCTGGCGGACGCGTGCGAGATCACGTCGCTGGACGAGGCCGCGTTGCAGCGGTGCAACGTTGTGATCGCGGCGACGGGTGACGACAAGGTCAATCTGGTCGTCTCGCTGCTCGCCAAGACGGAGTACGGCGTGCCGAGGGTGGTCGCCCGGGTCAACAACCCGAAGAACGAGTGGCTCTTCAACGAGTCCTGGGGCGTCGATGTCGCGGTCTCCACGCCGCGCCTGATGTCGGCGCTGGTGGAGGAGGCGGTGAGCGTCGGCGATCTCGTACGGCTGCTCCGCTTCAGCCACGGCGACGCGAACCTGGTCGAACTGACCCTGCCGCCGGAGTCGGCGATCGCCGGCACGCAGGTGGGCGATGTGGCCTGGCCGGAGGACACCTCACTGGTCACGATCATCCGCGGCTCGCGGGTGCTGACGCCGGGCGCGGAGGAGACGCTGGAGGCGGGCGACGAGCTGCTGTTCGTGGCGGCGCAGGCCCGCGAGGAGCAGCTGGAGGACCTGCTGTCGGTCCGCCGCGAGGACGCGACGAGCTGACGGGTTCCGTACGCGAAGGGGCCCGGGGAACCTGATCGGTTCCCCGGGCCCCTTCGCGCGTGTCCGGCCGCGGTTACGTGCCGGCCGCGGCTACACCTCGCGCTGCGCCGACGCCGCTTCGCGTTCCTTCTCGGCGCGTTCCTCCGCCTCCATCTCCGCGAAGACGTCGATCGGCGCCGGCGCCTTCGCCAGGAAGACCCAGGTCAGGTACACCGCGAGCAGGAACGGCGGGATCTTCAGGGTGACCAGGACCCAGCCGAGGTGCGTGGTGTCCGCCCACCAGTAGAGCGGGAAGAGGATCGCGCACTTCGCGAGCAGGATCAGCCCCCACGCCCAGCTCGCCTTCGCGTACGCCTTCTTCCGGCCCGGGTTACGCGTCCGCCAGGAGAGGTTCTCCTTGAAGACCGGGCCCAGGATCAGGCCGATCAGTGGGACGCCCGCGATCGTCGTCGCGATGTATGCCACCGCCAGGCCGAGCGTGTAGATCATGCCCGGCAGATAGAAGTCCTTCGCATTGCCCGTCATCATCGCGAAGATGACGCCGAAGGCCACTCCGAAGACCCCGCTGAACGCATGCTTGACGGTGTCCTTGCGGATCAGCCGGACCGCGACGAGCAGCAGCGAGAGCGCCAGGGCCGCGATGGCCGAGATGTGCAGGTCCTTGTTGATCGTGAAGATCGTGACGAACAGCAGTCCGGGAAGGACCGTCTCCACCATTCCGCGCACGCCGCCGAAGGCCTCGAACAGCGCTGCCTCCGTGACTGCTTTGGCGTCGCTGTCCTGCTGCTTCTGGTCGTTCGTCGTGGTGGTCGGCTTGTCGAGAGACGTCACCGGCTACTCCTGTCCGAGCGGTCGGAGTTCGTATTTGGGGTTGAAAAGCACCCGGCGGCCGTGGCTCATCGAGATCCGGCCCGAGGCTATGAGCCTGCGGCCCGGTTCGATGCCCACGATGGACCGCCGGCCGAGCCAGACGACGTCCAGCGGGGCCGTACCGTCGAAAAGCTCCGCTTCCAGCGCGGGCACCCCGGCCCGCGGACGCAGGGTGACCGTGCGCAAGGTACCAGTCACCCGGACTATCTGGCGGTCGTTGCACTCCGCGATGCGGGTACACCCCGATGCCTCCGCGTCCTCCTGCAGTTCCTCGGACTCGAGGTCCTGCTGGGACGTGGACAGCCGGTCGAGCATGCGGCGGAATCGGCCGGCGGGCTTCGCCGGCCTCTCGGCCTTCTCGGAACGGGGTACGGCACTCATACAAGAAAGCGTACCGGCCGCCACAGACACGGGATCCGGCCGGAGATCCGATTCTGGATCAGCGCTCGAAGCGGTAACCCATACCGGGCTCGGTGACGAAGTGCTTGGGGTGTGAGGGGTCGGCCTCCAGCTTGCGCCGCAGCTGCGCCATGTAGACCCGCAGATAGTTGGTCTCGGTGCCGTAGGACGGGCCCCAGACCTCCTGGAGCAGCTGCTTCTGGCTGACCAGCCGGCCGGTGTTGCGTACGAGGACCTCCAGCAGATGCCACTCGGTCGGGGTCAGCCGCACATCGCGCCCGTCGCGGTGCACCTTCTTCGCCGCGAGATCGACTGTGAAGCCCTCCGTCTCGACGATCACGGCGTCGTCGTCCCCGCCGACGGGCTCCGCCCTGCGGACCGCGGCGCGCAGCCGGGCGAGCAGTTCGTCCATGCCGAAGGGCTTGGTGACGTAGTCGTCGGCACCGGCGTCCAGCGCCTCGACCTTCTCGTCGGAGGTCTGGCGGGCGGAGAGGACCAGGATCGGGACGCGGGTCCAGCCGCGCAGGCCCTTGATCACCTCTACACCGTCCATGTCGGGCAGACCGAGGTCGAGTACGACGGCGTCGGGGTGGCGGGCCGCAGCCAGCTGGAGCGCCGTCGCGCCGTCGGGGGCCGCGTCCACCTCGTACTTGCGCGCCTTCAGATTGATCACGAGGGCGCGTACGATCTGCGGCTCGTCGTCGACCACGAGCACCCGGGTCATTGCGGGCCTGCCTTTCTGCTCTGCACTGACATTTCGGCTCTGCACCGCCATCACTGGCGTCCCGGTCAGGAGATGACCCGGGCGGGAAGTTCAGGGCTGACCGGAGCGGCTCCGGGTACTGCCCTGAGGGTGAGGACCATGGTCATGCCACCGCCGGGGGTGTCCTCCGCGGTGAGCGTGCCGCTCATGGCCTCGACGAAGCCGCGGGCGACCGCGAGACCGAGGCCCACACCGGCACCGCGTGGAGCGTCACCGTAGCGCTGGAACGGCTCGAAAATCCGCTCTTTCTCGTCATCGGGGACACCGGGGCCGCGGTCCGCGACCCGCACCTCGACGCGGTCGCCGAGGGCGCTCGCGGAGACGGTGACGGGTGTGGCGTAGGGGCTGTACTTGACGGCGTTCTCGACGATGTTGGCGACGGAACGTTCCAGCAGTCCCCGGTCGACGGCCACCATGGGCAGCGTCTCGGGTATGTCGAGCTCGACACTCTCCGCAGGCACCGCGACGAGCGCCATCGGGACGACCTCGTCGAGATCGGTCACCCGGATGAGCGGGGTGACAGTGCCGGTCTGGAGGCGGGACATGTCAAGTAGGTTGCCGACGAGATGGTCGAGGCGGTCGGCGCCGTCCTCGATCCCTTCCAGCAGTTCCGCCTCGTCCTCGTCGGACCAGGCGACGTCGTCGGACCTGAGCGAGGAGACGGCTGCCTTGATCGCGGCCAGCGGGGTGCGCAGATCGTGGCTGACGGCGGCGAGCAGAGCCGTACGAATGCGATTGCCCTCGGCCAGCCTGCGGGCCTCCTCCGCCTGGCCGACCAGTCGCTGGCGGTCCAGTACGACGGCGGCCTGGGCGGCGAAGGCGGCGAGCACCCGGCGGTCCTCGGCGGGCAGGACGCGGCCGGACAGGGCGAGCGCCATATGGTCGCCGACCGGCATGTCCACGTCCGCATCCTCGGGGCGCCGGACGGCGCTGGGGCCGACGCTGCCCGCGCAGGTCCACGGCTCGACGTCGCTCTGCCGCTCCAGCAGCGCCACGGACTCCATACCGAAGGTCTCGCGGACCCGCTCCAGCAGCGCGTCCAGCGTGGTCTCGCCCCGCAGCACGCTGCCGGCCAGGAAGGACAGGATCTCGGACTCGGCACGCAGCCGGGCCGCCTGATCGGTGCGGCGGGCCGCCAGGTCCACCACGGAGGCCACAGCGACGGCCACCGCGAAGAAGATCACGATGGCGACGATGTTCTTCGGGTCCGAGATCGTCAGGGTGTGGGTTGGCGGCGTGAAGTAGTAGTTCAGCAGCAGCGAGCCGACGGCGGCCGAGGCAAGCGCAGGCAGCAGTCCGCCGAGCAGCGCTGACGTCACGGTCAGAAAGAGGAAGAGCAGGACGTCGTTGGCGAGCCCCAGGCTGTCGTCGAGGCTGGTCAGTATCAGCGAGAGCAGCACGGGACCGGCGACGCCGACGAGCCAGCCCGCGACGATACGGGACCGGCCGAGCCGGGCGCCGCGGGCCACCTGCAGTCCCCGGCCCTTGCCCGCCTCGTCGTGCGTGACGATGTGTACGTCGAGGTCGGGACCGGATTCGCGGGCGACCGTCGCGCTGACGCCGGGGCCGAACATGTACTGCCAGGTCCGGCGGCGGCTGGCACCGAGCACGATCTGGGTGGCGTTGACTCCGCGGGCGAACTCCAGGAGCGCGGACGGGACGTCGTCGCCGATGACGTGGTGGAAGGTGCCGCCGAGGTCCTCGACGAGGGTCCGCTGGACGGCCAGCTCCTTGGGCGAGGCCGAGGTCAGCCCGTCGCTGCGGGCGATGTAGACGGCCAGCACCTCGCTGCCGGCGCCCTTCTCCGCGAGCCGGACGGCGCGCCGGATCAGAGTGCGGCCCTCGGGGCCGCCGGTGAGGCCGACGACGATGCGCTCACGCGCCTGCCAGGTGGAGCGGATATTGTGCTCGACGCGGTACTGCTGGAGGTATTCGTCGACCCGGTCCGCGACCCAGAGCAGGGCCAACTCCCGCAGCGCGGTGAGGTTTCCGGGTCGGAAGTAGTTGGAAAGGGCCGCGTCGACCTTGTCCGACTTGTAGATGTTGCCGTGGGCCATGCGACGGCGCAGCGCCTGTGGCGACATGTCGACCAGTTCGAGCTGGTCCGCCCGGCGGACGACCTCGTCAGGGACGGTCTCCCGTTGTCGTACACCCGTGATCGACTCGACGACGTCGCCCAGGGACTCGAAGTGCTGGATGTTGACCGTCGTTATGACGTCGATGCCCGCCGCGAGCAGCTCCTCGACGTCCTGCCATCGCTTGGCGTTGCGGGAGCCCGGCACATTCGTGTGAGCCAGTTCGTCCACGAGCGCTACGGCCGGACGGCGCTCGAGGACCGCGTCGACGTCCATCTCGGTGAAGGCCGTGGCGCGGTACTCGATCTCGCGGCGCTGGATCTGCTCCAGGCCGTGCAGCATCACCTCGGTGCGCGCTCGGCAGTGGTGCTCGACGAAGGCGACCACGCAGTCGGTGCCACGCTCCACACGGCGATGCGCCTCGGAGAGCATGGCGTAGGTCTTTCCGACGCCCGGTGCCGAGCCGAGATAGATCCGTAGCTTGCCGCGTCCCATGGCCCCATTGTCTTTCAGACAGTTGTTCACACTGCCTCGACCCTACGGCCAGAGTTTCCGATATTTCGGGCATGAGGCAGGCCTCAGCTGCGTATTTGACGCGATTCTGATGCAGCCCGTTCCCGCCGGGGCCGGACAGACCGGTGGGCCGCACTCCCGTAAAGGAGTGCGGCCCACCGGCCCGGTCGACTTCCGCCCGAGGTGTCAGCGCACCTCGGTGATCTCGGGGCCGCGCTGCAGCTGCCCCATACCACCGGAGAAGCGGGAGCTCCCCTGCTCCTCCTGCTGGACGCCCTCGGGCACCATCTGCGCATCGTCCGGCAGCTTGAGGACGATCGGGTCGCGCGGCGCCATCGGCCCGTCGCCCCGTACGACGACGGTGTCCCGGAAGATCTGCTCGAGCAGCCCGGCGGCCGTCGGCTGGACGGCGCCCTGCCCGGAGATCACTCCGCGCAGGAACCAGCGCGGCCCGTCGACGCCGACGAAGCGCACCAGCTGCACACCGCCCGTGCCGTCCGGCAGCTGTACCGGCACCTGGGCCCGCAGCTCCCAGCCGAGAGGCCCCTCGACCTCGTCGATGATGCCGCCCTGCTGCGTGATGCCGGAGGCGATCTCCTCGCGGACCTCGCCCCAGATGCCTTCCTTCTTGGGCGCTGCGAAGGCCTGCAGCTGTACGGCGCTGTCGCGCAGCACGACGGTGGCGGCGACGATCGCGTCACCCGCGACCTCGACGCGCAGCTCCATTCCCTCGACTCCGGGCACGAAAAGGCCGCCCAGATCGACCCGGCCCTCGCCGGGCTTGGATACCTCGGAGACGTCCCAGGGGCCGTCGGGCCGGGGCGCCGGCGGAAGGTTCGCCCGGCGGGACGTCCCCTCCTCGGCAGACTCGGCTGCCTCGTCGGAGTACCGAGCGTCACGCTCGTCGACGACCTGCTCGGCCTCGCCCGCTGCGTCCGCCGCGTCCCTGGCGGAACCACTCTTCTTGCGACGTCCGAACACGTCACTGTCCTTCCCGGTCGGATACGACCGAAGCGTATCGATTCCCACCCGTTGAGCCGTCCACGGCGGCATGACCGCCGGTGGACCCGAAGCCCCCCTCGGCCCGCGCCGAGCCGGGAAGCTCCGCCACCTCGTGGAAGCGCACCTTCTCGACCTGCTGGACGACCAGTTGGGCAATCCGGTCGAACCGATCGAACCGCACGGTCTCGCGCGGATCGAGATTGACCACGATCACCTTGATCTCCCCACGGTACCCGGCATCCACCGTCCCCGGGGCATTCACGAGGGCTACTCCGCAGCGGGCGGCGAGACCGGACCGCGGGTGCACGAAGGCCGCATACCCGTCGGGGAGGGCGACCGACACCCCGGTGGGCAGCACGGCCCGTTCGCCGGGGGCGAGTTCGACCGCCTCGGTGGTCACGAGATCGGCGCCGGCGTCGCCGGGGTGTGCGTACGCCGGGAGCGGCACCTCGGGGTCCACACGACGGATCAGCACATCGACAGGGTTGCGCATCAGGGGTTCACCTCGAAGGCGCGGGCGCGCCTGATCTGGTCGGGGTCGGCCATGGCTGCCTGGATCTCCTCCGGGCGGCCGTTGTCGATGAAGTGGTCGACCTTGACCTCGACGAAGAGGGCGTCGGCACGGACGGCGACGGGTCCGTCGGAGCCGCCGATCCGGCCGACGGCAGTGGAGAAGATCTTGCGTCCGGCGACCGCGGTCACCTCGGCCTGGAGGTGCAGCACAGTGTCCACCGGCACCGGGCGTACGAAGTCGGTCTCGAGCCGGCCGGTGACCGCGATGGTCCGCAGCAGCCAGTTCAGCGAGCCGAGCGTCTCGTCGAGAGCCGAGGCGAGTACGCCGCCGTGCGCGAGGCCGGGCGCGCCCTGGTGCGCGGGCTTGACGGTGAACTCGGCGGTGACGCTTACACCCTCGCCGGCCCGCGCCTGAAGGTGCAGTCCGTGCGGCTGAGCCTCGCCGCAGCCGAAACAGTGCTCGTAGTGCGCGCCGAGGAGCTCACCGGGCGCCGGGGCTTCGGGGTGCCTCACCGGCGGTATGGCGTCGGCCGGAGGGGTCATAGCCGCGGCCCGGCCCGAGGGTCCGGGGGGCGCCCCCCGGGATTTCGCAGTGCTCACAGGCGCAGACCTTACCCGCGCGGCTACCCGCGGGCCGCACCGTGCCAAGCTTGGCTTCATGCAGCCTTCCGTCCCGCACTACGAAGAACGTCTGACCGCACCCCGTTCGTGGTGGGTCATCACCGCCCTCGTGGGCGTCGCGGGCGGCCTGCTGATGTTGCCGCTGGGGACGCTGCCGATGCTCGGCGGCCTGATCGGCGCGGCAGCGGTGGCGGCGATCGTGGTCAGTTCGTACGGCTCGGTACGCATCCGCGTGGTGGCGGACTCGCTGGTCGCGGGCGACGCCCGGATCCCGCTGACGGCGCTCGGTGACGCCGAGGTGCTGGACGCGGACGAGGCGCGCGCCTGGCGCTCGTACAAGGCGGATCCCCGGGCCTTCATGCTGCTGCGCAGCTATGTCCCGACGGCCCTGCGGATCGAGATCACTGATCCGGCCGACCCGACGCCGTACGTCTATCTCTCGACCCGGAAACCGAAGGCGCTGGCCGCCGCCCTGACGGCGGTGCGCACGGCCTGACGGCCCAAGGCGTCAGCGGCCCAGTTCGCGGGGGCCCTGACCCGTCTCCAGCGGGTCCTTGGGCTGCTCCAGCGGCGGGAGTGGCGGCAGCGCGTCCCAGGGGACCTGTTTGCTGCGCAGGTCCTTGCGGATGCGCTCTGCGAGCTTCTTGGTGTCCCTGCGGTTCAGCACGGCTCCGACGGCCGCGCCGACCATGAACGGCATCAGGTTCGGCAGATTGCGGACCATGCGCTTCGTGATCTGCTGCCGCAGCTCGCGCTTGAAACGGCCGCCGAGTGCGGCGTTCACCGAGGACGGCTTGGTCACGTCGATCCCGCGCTCCTCCGTCCAGGAGGTCAGATAGGCGGCGCTGCGCTCCGTGAGGGTGCCCGGCGCCCGAATGCCATAGACCTCGTGAAGCTCGGCGATGAGCTTGAGCTCGATCGCGGCGACGCTGATGATCTCCGCGGCCAGCTCGGCCGGCATCGCCGGCGGTACGGGCATCATCGCGGCCGCGCCGATACCCGCGCCGACCGTGGATGTGCCGTTTGCCGCGCCCGCGACCAGCTTGTCCGCAAGCTGCTCGGGAGCGAGGCCGGGGAACTGCTTGCGCAGCGTCGCGAGATCGCGCACCGGCACGCGTGGTGCGTTCTCGATGATCCGGTCGGCGATGTACGCGAGCACCGCTCTGGCGCTCTCGCCACCCTTCCGGACGCTGTGCCGTACGGCGGTCAGGCGTGGAGCCCTGCTCGGGGACCCCGCCTGACCGGCTGCTTCGAGCGAGGCCGGCAGGCCCCGCCCGTCGTCGTCTGCTGCGCCGTGGGGCAGCAAGGCGGCCGAGTGCTCGGCAGACGCCTTGGCGTCGTGTGCCGGGCCCGTACCGCCCTGATGCGCCTCCGGCGGCTTGTGACGCCGAAGGCGCCGCTTCCTGGACGGTGTATCGCCTGCCACGGCCGGCCGGACCTCAGTCGCAGTCGCGGCAGATCGGCTGACCGTTCTTCTCTCGTGCCAGCTGGCTGCGGTGGTGCACCAGGAAGCAGCTCATGCAGGTGAACTCGTCAGCCTGCCGGGGCAGCACGCGAACGGACAGTTCCTCGTTGGAAAGGTCCGCTCCGGGCAGCTCCAGGCCTTCGGCCTGCTCGAATTCGTCGACGTCGACGGACGACGTCGTCTTGTCGTTCCGGCGAGCCTTCAGTTCCTCAAGGCTGTCCGAATCGACGTCGTCGTCGGTCTTGCGTGGGGTGTCGTAGTCCGTTGCCATGTCGCTCTCCCCCTCTGGGTGTCTGCGGTGTCTCCAGCGCACGTAACGCGTGAGAGGCCGGACTTGTGCCCGACCCGAGGCGGAGATTTTGCCTCACATCAAGGTCTGTTACTCAATCGACACCCAACCGGATTCCTCAAGAGTGCTCTGGTTGGATGGCGATCGGGACCGTACACGGTCCGAATGTCGCACTTCACGGGCGCCACCCCGTGTACTTCCCGTGATCTCGGCCCCCGGAAACCCGGACTTTTCCCGGTTTTCCGGCAGATCCTTGATCACGGAGAGTGGATGGCCTGAAATTCGCCTCTGTGATCGATCACACACG
The DNA here is from genome assembly GCF_044389785.1 of Streptomyces sp. NPDC019443. Classification (NCBI taxonomy): domain Bacteria; kingdom Bacillati; phylum Actinomycetota; class Actinomycetes; order Kitasatosporales; family Streptomycetaceae; genus Streptomyces; species Streptomyces sp. NPDC019443. The sequence goes on along the minus strand of NZ_JBIRYJ010000012.1, from coordinate 140,419 downwards.
GCCTTCTCGGGCACGCGTCCCGAAAATTCCGCGTAAAGCGAACGAAGCGAGGCGCGTCGCTCAGCATCTCAGACCGGGAGGGTGACGCGCATCACGAGGCCTCCGCCCTCCCGAGGCTCCGCGATAATACGGCCTCCGTGAGCCCGAGCCACCGAGCGGGCGATCGAAAGCCCCAGGCCGACGCCCTTGTCGCTGCCGGTGCGCTCCTGCCGCAGCCGCCGGAAGGGCTCGAAGATGTTGTCGATCTCGTACGCGGGAACCACCGGCCCCGTGTTCGAGACCACCAGCACCGCCTGGCCCTGCTCGGTCTCGGTGGTGACTTCCACCCAACCCCCTTCCGGGATGTTGTAGCGCACGGCGTTCTGCACCAGGTTCAGGGCGATCCGCTCCAGCAGCACGCCATTGCCCTGCACGACGGCGGGCGCGCGCCTCCCGCGGATCTCCACGCCTGTCGCCTCGGCCTCGGCGCGCGCCTGGTCGACGGCGCGCGTTGCCACCTCGGCGAGGTCCACCGGCTTGCGCTCGACGATCTGGTTGTCGCTGCGGGCGAGCAGCAACAGGCCTTCGACCAGTTGTTCGCTGCGCTCGTTGGTGGCCAGGAGGGTCTTGCCCAGCTGCTGAAGCTCCACCGGCGCCCCGGGGTCGGAGAGGTGGACCTCCAGCAGCGTGCGGTTGATCGCGAGCGGCGTACGCAACTCGTGCGAGGCGTTCGCGACGAATCGCCGCTGCGCGGTGAAGGCCCGCTCCAGGCGGTCCAGCATCTCGTCGAAGGTGTCGGCGAGCTCCTTGAGCTCGTCGTCCGGGCCGTCCAGCTCGATCCGCCGCGCGAGGTCGGAGCCGGCCACCTGACGGGCGGTGCGGGTGATCCGGCCGAGCGGGGACAGGACGCGGCCCGCCATGGCGTAGCCGAAGGCGAAGGCGATGATGCTGAGGCCGAGCAGCGCGAAGAGCGAACGGCGCAGCAGGTCGTCGAGTGCCATCTCGCGCTGGTGCTGGAGGCACCCCGCGACGGCCTCGTTGAACTGCTCGCCGGTCCCCTGCTCCGGCAGCCGGCACCACTCGGTGGTGGGCTGCACCTGTCCTGTCACGATCTTGAAGGGCAGGTCGCCGACCCTGACCTGCAGCGCCTGCGCGGTGAGCAGATAGATGATCGACAGCAGCAGGATTCCGGCGATCAGGAACATCCCGCCGTACAACAGCGTGAGCCGTATCCGGATGGTCGGGCGCAGCCAGGGCCGCACAGGCTCCCGCGGGTCCCAGGTCGGTTTCGGAGGCGCCGCCGGTGGCGCCGGGGTGGTGGCCATCGATCAGATCCGGTAGCCGGAGCCGGGCACGGTGACGATCACGGGCGGCTCGCCGAGCTTGCGGCGCAGGGTCATCACGGTCACGCGCACGACATTGGTGAACGGGTCGGTGTTCTCGTCCCATGCCTTTTCGAGCAGCTGCTCGGCCGAGACGACAGCGCCCTCGCTGCGCATCAGGACCTCCAGGACCGCGAACTCCTTGGGGGCGAGCTGGATCTCCTTGCCGTCGCGGAAGACCTCACGGCGGTTCGGGTCGAGCTTGATGCCGGCGCGCTCCAGGACGGGCGGCAGCGGCACGGTCGTACGGCGGCCCAGCGCCCGTACGCGGGCGGTGAGCTCGCTGAAGGCGAAGGGCTTGGGGAGGTAGTCGTCCGCGCCCAGTTCCAGGCCCTCGACGCGGTCGCTCACATCACCGGACGCGGTCAGCATCAGCACCCGGGTCGGCATTCCCAGCTCGACGATCTTGCGGCACACGTCGTCGCCGTGGACCAGCGGAAGGTCGCGGTCCAGGACGACCACGTCGTAGTCGTTGACCCCGATGCGCTCCAGGGCCGCCGCGCCGTCGTACACGACGTCGACGGCCATGGCCTCCCGGCGAAGTCCGGTGGCCACCGCATCGGCGAGCAGCTGCTCGTCCTCGACGACGAGTACGCGCACGTCGTGATCCTTCCTCTGGGCCCGTCACCCCGTGATCAGGGCAGGTGTGTGAGCACTGGCTGTGCGCATCCATCCTGCCCGTTACGCGCGTAAACCGGCTGTAAGGCGGATGCAGGTCCGTGACGACCGTCCGGAGCCTCGAGGAAATATCCGGATTCCCGGGGCGGTTGAGGTTTCTCTGAGGGAGGGCCTGGGGAAGACGACTGCACACCCGAGATCACGCCCTGTATGTGGCACGCCACGACCTGTTCCCGGGTTGATCAACTCCACCGTCGGCACACCCCCGTGCCACCGACCCACGACGAGGGGGCGCACCATGGACGCATTCACCGCAGGACTGCTGCAGCGCATAAAGGCCGCGGAGACAGACCTCACGCTGGCTCGCGAGACGGGTGACGACTTCCTTGCGGATGTCGAGCAGGCAGAGCTGGACGACCTGCGCCGCCTGGCCGCGGAGCACGGCGTGGAGGTCAGCGCCGCGTAGCGCCGGGCCGCACAGGTACCGGACATGAGAAGGGCCCCGACGCCGCGCGACGGCGCCGGGGCCCTTCTGTTCCGCTTGTTCCAGTTCATGCCGCTTGTTCCAGTCGCGCGGCTTGTTCCAGCCGCGCGGCCCTAGTCGTGCCAGGCGCCGAACTCCTCCAGGAGCCCCTGCAGCGGCTCGAAGACGCCCGGGCTCGCCGCCACCGTCAGATCGTACGAAGGTGCCTGCCCGGGACGGCCGCCGGTCAGAGCGCCCGCCTCGCGGGCGATCAGGTCGCCGGCCGCCAGGTCCCAGGGGTGCAGGCCGCGCTCGTAGAAGCCGTCCAGGCGGCCCGCGGCGACGTCGCAGAGGTCCACGGCCGCGGAGCCGCTGCGGCGGATGTCGCGCAGGCGCGGGATCAGCCGCTGGGCGACGTCCGCCTGGTGGGTGCGTACGGCCGCGACGTAGTTGAAGCCGGTGGAGACCAGGGCCTGGTCCAGCGGGGGCGCAGGGCGGCACCGGAGAGGCTTGTCGTCGGCGTACGCGCCGCCGCCGAGCACCGCCCGGTAGGTCTCGCGGCGCATCGGGGCCGCTACGACCCCCAGGACCGTCTCGCCGTCGCGCTCGGCGGCGATGGAGACCGCCCAGGTGGGCAGGCCGTACAGGTAGTTGACGGTGCCGTCGAGCGGGTCGATGACCCAGCGGACGCCGCTGGTGCCGGCCGTGGAGGCGCCCTCCTCGCCGAGGAAGCCGTCGTCGGGACGGTGCTCGGCCAGGAAGCCGGTGATCAGCTTCTCGGCTGCGATGTCCATCTCGGTGACGACGTCGATGGGGCTGGACTTGGTGGCGGCGACGCCCAGGTCGGCGGGGCGGCCGTCGCGCAGCAGCTCCCCCGCCCGGCGGGCGGCCTCCAGGGCGAGGTCCAGCAGTTCGGGCAGGAGAGGATCGGTCACGGGGCTTCCTTACGCGTAAGGGCTGTCGGCGCCGGCGGCCGCGGGCTTCGGCGCCCGGGCCGGGCAGCAGCCGACCGGACAGAGTTCGTACGAGGGGCCGAGCGCCCCCAGCGCGCAGCGCTCGGCGGGCAGGCCCCGCTCCGTCGCGGCACGCTCCAGGACGAGGTCGCGCACCGCGGCGGCGAACCGCGGGTCGGCGCCGACCGTCGCCGAACGCCGAACGGGCAGCCCCAGCTCGGCAGCCTTCGCGGTGGCCTCGGTGTCGAGGTCGTACAGGACCTCCATGTGGTCGGAGACGAAGCCGATGGGCACCATCACCACCGCGGGCGCGCCGGAGCCGCGCAGCTCCTCCAGGTGGTCGCAGATGTCCGGCTCCAGCCACGGGATGTGCGGGGCCCCGCTGCGCGACTGGTAGACGAGCTGCCAGGGGTGCTCGACGCCTGTCTGCTCGCGCACGGCGTCGGCGATCAGCCGGGCGACATCGAGGTGCTGGCGTACATACGCACCGCCCTCGCCGTGCCCGTCGACCGGGCCCGAGGCGTCGGCCGCGGACGTCGGGATGGAGTGCGTGGTGAACGCGAGATGGGCCCCCGCGCGCACCTCCTCGGGAAGGTCCGCCAGCGACTTGAGGACGCCTTCGATCATGGGGCGTACGAAACCGGGGTGGTTGAAGTAGTGCCGCAGCTTGTCCACGCGCGGCAGCTCGAGTCCTTCCGCCTCCAGGGTGGCCAGCGCGTCCGCGAGGTTCTCGCGGTACTGGCGGCAGCCCGAGTAGGAGGCGTACGCGCTGGTGGCGAGGACGGCGATGCGCCGGTGGCCGTCCTGGACCATCTCGCGCAGGGTGTCGGTCAGATACGGCGCCCAGTTCCGGTTGCCCCAGTGCACCGGCAGGCCAAGGCCGTGCTCGGCGAAGTCCTTGCGCAGGGCGTCCAGCAGGGCGCGGTTCTGATCGTTGATCGGGCTGACCCCGCCGAACAGGAAGTAGTGCTGCCCCACCTCCTTGAGCCGTTCCGTGGGGATGCCGCGGCCGCGGGTGACGTTCTCCAGGAACGGGACGACGTCGTCCGGGCCTTCGGGACCGCCGAAGGAGAGCAGCAGCAGGGCGTCGTAAGGGGCTGGGTCACGCTGATCCGACATGGGACCGATCCTGCCACCAGCCTCTGACGGTGAGAAAACCGCCGTGCGCGGAGCAGTGGTACCGGCGTAATCTGCCAATGCCTCTCATACGCCTTACGCTGGCGAAGCCACCCAGGCACAGCGAACCAACAACGCCCCTCGGCCCACGCCCACCACGGGCCCCGGTGAGGCGCCTTACCGGAGCACTCCTTGCCCAGTCCGTACCGCGCCATATTCGCCGCCCCAGGCAGCAAGGGGTTCTCCGCCGCAGGCTTCTTCGGCCGGATGCCGCTGTCCATGTTGGGCATCGGCATCGTGACCATGATTTCCCAGCTCACGGGGCGCTACGGCCTCGCGGGCGCGCTCGCGGCGACGCTCGCGATGTCGGCCGCGGTGCTCGGCCCGCAGATCTCCCGGCTGGTCGACCGGCACGGCCAGGCCAAGGTGGTGCGCCCGGCCACCCTCGCCTCGGTGGCGGCCGTCGCGGGCCTGCTGGTCTGCGCCCAGCAAGACGCCCCGGACTGGACGCTGTTCGTCTTCTCCGCGGCCGCGGGCTGTGTGCCGAGCGTGGGCTCGATGACCCGCGCCCGGTGGGCCGAGATCTACCGGGGTTCGCCGCGCGAGTTGCACACCGCGTACTCGTGGGAGTCGATCGTCGACGAGGTGTGCTTCATCTTCGGCCCGATCATCTCCATCGGGCTCTCCACCGCCTGGTTCCCCGAGGCGGGCCCGCTGCTCGCCGCCGCGTTCCTGGTCGTCGGCGTCTTCTGGCTGACCGCGCAGCGCGCCACCGAGCCCGTGCCGCATCCGCGCGAGCACCACACCGGCGGCTCCGCACTGCGCTCCCCCGGACTGCAGGTGCTGGTGGCCACCTTCGTGGCGACGGGCGCGATCTTCGGCGCGGTCGACGTCGTCACGGTGGCCTTCGCGGAGGAGCAGGGGCACAAGGCCGCGGCGAGCCTGGTCCTCGCGGTGTACGCGCTCGGCTCCTGCCTCGCCGGAGCGGTCTTCGGACTGCTCCACCTCAAGGGCTCGGCCTCCCGAAGGTGGCTGGTGGGAGTGTGTGCGATGGCCGTGAGTATGATCCCCCTCCAACTGGCCGGGAACCTTCCCTTCCTGGCCGTGGCGCTCTTTGTCGCGGGACTGTCCGTCGCACCCACGATGGTGACCACGATGGCCCTGATCGAAGCGCACGTACCGCGCACCAACCTGACCGAGGGCATGACCTGGACCAGTACCGGGCTCGCGGTCGGAGTGGCGCTCGGCTCCTCGGCCGCCGGCTGGGTGGTCGACGCGTCGGGAGCGGACGCGGGGTACGTGGTGCCCGCCGTTGCGGGAGCGCTCGCGGCCGCGGTGGCGTTCCTGGGGTACCGCCGGCTGGGCAGGCCGGTGCCGACGCGGGAGGGGCAGCGTGAGCGGGAGTACGAAGACGGGGCGCAGCACGTGGCGTAACTGGGCGGGGAATGTCACCGCCCGTCCGGTACGGGAGGTCTCACCCGCCTCCGCCGAGGAACTCGCCGACGCCGTACGGAAGGCGGCCGAGGACGGCTTCAAGGTGAAGGCCGTCGGCACGGGCCACTCCTTCACCGCCGCCGCGGCCACCGACGGGGTGCTGATCCGGCCCGAACTGCTGGCCGGGATCCGGGACATCGACCGTACGGCCATGACCGTCACCGTCGAGGCGGGCACTACGCTCAAGCGACTGAACGCGGCCCTCGCCCGTGAGGGGCTCTCGCTCACGAACATGGGCGACATCATGGATCAGACGGTGGCGGGCGCGACCTCCACCGGCACGCACGGCACTGGCCGCGAATCGGCCTCGATCGCCGCCCAGATCAGGGCACTTGAGCTGGTCACGGCGGACGGCTCGGTGCTGACCTGCTCCGAGAAGAAGAATCCGGACGTCTTCGCGGCGGCCCGGATCGGGCTCGGCGCGCTCGGCGTCGTCAGCGCGATCACCTTCGCCGTGGAGCCGGTCTTTCTGCTGACGGCCCGCGAGGAGCCGATGGCCTTCGACAAGGTCACCGCCGAATTCGACGCGCTCTTCGCCGAGAACGAGCACTTCGAGTTCTACTGGTTCCCGCACACCGGCAATTGCAACACCAAGCGCAACAACCGCAGCGCGGGCCCAGCCGCCCCGCCCGGACAGATCAGCGGCTGGATCGAGGACGAGCTGCTGTCCAACGGCCTCTTCCAGGTGGTCAATTCGCTCGGCCGCGCGGTCCCCGCGACCATCCCGACGATCGCCAGAATCTCCAGCCGCGCCCTCACCGCCCGTACGTACACGGACATCCCCTACAAGGTCTTCACATCTCCGCGCCGGGTGCGGTTCGTGGAGATGGAGTACGCGCTTCCGCGGGAGGCGGCGGTCGGCGCGCTGCGCGAGGTGAAGGCGATGATCGCACGCTCGCCGCTGCGCGTCAGCTTCCCGGTGGAGGTACGGACGGCCCCGGCCGACGACATCGCGCTCTCGACGGCCTCGGGCCGGGAGAGCGCGTACATAGCCGTGCACCTCTACAAGGGCACGCCGTACCGGTCGTACTTCACCGCGGTGGAACGGATCATGACCGCGCACGGCGGTCGGCCGCACTGGGGCAAGGTGCACACGCGAGATGCGGAGTACTTCGCGGAGGTGTATCCGCGGTTCGGTGAATTCACGGCGCTGCGCGACCGGCTGGACCCGGAGCGGCTGTTCGGCAACGACTATCTGCGGCGAGTTCTGGGCGACTGAGGACAGAGGGCGGCCTCGTCGGCGGGCGCCTGCTTGTCCATCCGCCCAACCATGCCCATCTGTGCAACCGTGCATCATGTAGGGGCAGTTGAGCGAAGTGAATAGTTCCCTTTGGGAAGGTTCTGTGAATCAGGGCACCTGGTCACCCATGTCCCAGACGCCCAACTCCCGCGCTCGAGCAGAAGTTCGGCGGCGCGGCGGTCCACCCCCGTGGCCCGAATGGAGTACTGTGGCGAGCCCTGGGCCCGGCCTCCCTCTCGGGTGTCCGGACCCCAGGTAGGGGGCCGAAAGCGGCGCTCGATCCGGCGGCGCCGCGGCACCGCATGGGTACTGGATGCATAGAGTGACCGACCTGTTACTCAGAGTGGCAAATAGGTAACCGTGCCATAACGGCGATCCAGGGCCTGTGCCCGACACGCCGGGCAACTCGGCAAGGTTGTGGCAGGCTGCACCCGGGCAGGCCACACTCGACTAGCGGAAGCAGCGACGCACGTGACGTCGGCAGGCACCACCCGGGAGGTCCCCATGCCCGAACTGCGTGTCGTGGCCGTCTCCAACGACGGCACACGACTGGTGCTCAAGGCTGCGGACAGCACGGAGTACACGCTTCCGATTGACGAGCGGCTGCGCGCTGCCGTGCGCAATGACCGCGCCCGCCTCGGCCAGATCGAGATCGAGGTGGAGAGCCATCTCCGCCCTCGCGACATCCAGGCACGTATACGCGCCGGAGCCTCCGCCGAGGAGGTCGCGCAGCTCGCCGGCATTCCGGTCGACCGGGTGCGGCGCTTCGAGGGCCCCGTGCTCGCGGAGCGTGCGTTCATGGCGGAGCGGGCGCGCAAGACTCCCGTACGCCGTCCCGGCGAGAACACCGGGCCGCAGCTCGGTGAGGCGGTGCAGGAGCGGCTGACGCTGCGCGGCGCCGAGAAGGACACCGTGCAGTGGGACTCCTGGCGCCGGGACGACGGCACTTGGGAGGTCCTGCTTGTCTACCGGGTGGCGGGCGAGCCGCACTCGGCGAGCTGGACGTACGACCCGCCCCGGCGGCTCGTCCAGGCCGTCGACGACGAGGCTCGCGCGCTGATCGGCGAGACGGACGACACGATCGCGTCGCAGGAGCCGAGCTTTCCGTTCGTACCGCGCATCGCACGGCTGCCGCGGGACCGTCCGCTGGACCGCGCGCTCGACCGCCAGATGGAGCGCCCGCCCGTGCCTTCGGCCGAGCCGGAGGAGAGCGGCGGGGAGCGGGACTCCCTGACGAGCCTGCTGGAGGCGGTGCCGAGCTTCCGGGGCGACATGGTCGTGCCCGAGCGGCCCGCACCGCCGGAGCCTCCTGCGACGGAGCCCGTCCAGGAGCCCGAGGCGGAGGAGCCGGTCGCTCCGGCGGCCTCGGCGGGCGCGGGCTCGGCGTACGCGGACGTGCTCATGCCGCGCTCGGTGGCGGGCCACCGCGACCGCCTGACAGGTACGACGGACAGGCAGGCGGAGGCGGACGGCGTCCGCCCGGGCCGCCGCGCGGCGGTGCCGAGCTGGGACGAGATCGTGTTCGGCACACGCCGCAAGAAGCAGGACTAGGGCGCGCCGGCCTCGACCGACTGCGCAGGGGCCCGGCACCACGACGGTGCCGGGCCCCCTGGCATGCCCGGGCGTCAGCCCGGCTGGGGGCCCGTCGCCACCGGGCGGGATTCGTCCCTGGACCACTGCGACCAGGAGCCCGCGTACAGCGCCGGAGTGAAGCCCGCGATGGCCAGAGCCAGTGCCTCGTGCGCGCCAGAGACGCCGGAGCCGCAGTAGACGCCCACCTCGGGCGTGGTCTCGGAGGCTCCCAGCTTGGCGAAGCGGGCCGCGAGTTCCCCGGGCGGGAGGAAGTGGCCTTCCTGGTCGACGTTTTGCGTCGTCGGGGCCGAGATCGCGCCCGGGATGTGTCCGCCGACCCGGTCGATCGGCTCGACGTCGCCCCGGTAGCGCTCCGCCGCGCGTGCGTCGAGGAGGATGCCCGAGCGGGCCAGGGCAGCCGCCGCGTCGGCGTCCAGGAGCGGGAGCGCGCCCGGTGCGGGGGTGAAGGTGCCCTCGGCGGGGGTGGGGGTCTCGGTCTCCAGCCGTCCCGTCCACGCGGCGAGTCCCCCGTCCAGGACTCGTACGTCCGTGTGGCCCGTCCAGCGCAAGAGCCACCAGGCGCGGGCCGCCGCCCAGCCCTGGCCGCCGTCGTACGCAACAACCGGCGAACCGGCCGAAACGCCCGCCCTGCGCATCACCGCGCCGAAGGTCTCAGGATCCGGCAGCGGGTGGCGGCCGCCGTCGCCGGGCGGGCCGGCCAGCTCCGCGTCCAGGTCGACGAAGACCGCGCCGGGGATGTGACCGGCCTCGTAGTCCGGCCGCCCGTGCGGCCCGCCCAGCTGCCAGCGGATGTCCAGGAGCACCGGAGGGCGGGCTCCGGCAAGCTCGCTCGCGAGATCGGTCGCGGAAACGATGGGGTTCATGTGTCCATCCTTGCGCAGCGGCCGGGCAGAGAGTAGCGCCTCCGAAACGGATGGTTATTGCCAAAACGGGCATCCTCCATCGGGAACCGGCCAAAAGCGGCGCGGCCGGGGCGCACCGGACGCCGGGGGGTGCGAGCATCTGCACGGGGCGCACACCGTTCCGCACAACGGCGCGTATCTGGTCCCCCGCACGACCACCACGATGGTCCGAGGAGAGAGTGACGATGACCGAGGCGACTCGGCACACACCCGGCGCGCCCTGCTGGGTGAGCTTGATGGTGCACAGCCTTGACGCGACCCAGACCTTCTATGCAGAGCTGTTCGGCTGGGAGTTCGCACCCGGCCCGCAGCAGCTCGGGCCGTACGTCCGCGCGCTGCTGGACGGCAAGGAGGTCGCGGGCATCGGCCGGCTCCCGGCCGACCGGCATCTCGGGGTCGCCTGGACGCCGTACCTGGCGACCGACGACGCGGACGCGACCGTCGAAAAGATCAGGAGCTACGGCGGCACGGTCGGCGTCGGCCCCCTGGATGCCGGGGACGCGGGCCGGCTGGCCATCGTGACCGACCCGGCGGGCGCGGTCTTCGGCATCTGGCAGCGGGCCGCCCTCAGCGGCACCGCCGTGTACGGCACGCACGGCACACCGGTCTGGGAAGAGCTGCTGACCACGGAGACCGCTTCGGTCAGCAAGTTCTACCAGGCGGTCTTCGGCTATGAGTTGGAGCGGGCTGTCTCGGCCGACTTCGACTATGTGACGCTTCATCTGGATGGGCGGCAGGTCGCCGCCCTGCACGGCGTGGGCCATGCCCTGCCGCGCGACCGGGGCACGCACTGGATGACGTACTTCGAGGTCGAGGACACCGACGAGGCCGCACGCCGCGTGATGGAGCTCGGCGGGCATGTGCTGCAGGCACCGAGGGACGATACCGGCGGGCGGACCGCGACCGTCGCGGACCCGGAGGGCGCCGTCTTCACGGTCGTACGGACGGCCGGTCGCTGACGTCGGCGACCTCGACCGGCAGGACGTCCGGGGAGAGCGCGGCGGCGCGGGCGGTGGCGGCGGTCATCCGCCGCCGGTGGTGGCGCCGGCACAGCACCTCGTAACCGATCTCGTCCGGCGACTGGTTGACGTCGCCGACGACGACCTGGGCGCCTTCGACGACCATCACCCCGCCGGCGGTACGGGCGTTGTGCGTGGCCCGCGCGCCGCACCAGCACAGCGCCTCGACCTGCAGCACCTCGACCCGGTCGGCGAGTTCGACGAGCCGCTGCGAGCCGGGGAAGAGCTTGGAGCGGAAGTCGGTGGTGATGCCGAAGGCGAAGACATCCAGGTCGAGGTCGTCGACAACGCGCGCGAGCTGGTCGATCTGCTCGGGCGCGAGGAACTGCGCCTCGTCGGCGATGACGTAGTCGCAGCGTCCGCCCTTGGAGAGATGGGCGATGAGATATCCGTAGAAGTCGAAGCCCTCCGCGGCCTCGACCGCGTCGGTGACCAGGCCGAGCCGGGAGGAGAGCTTGCCCTCACCCGCGCGGTCGTCGCGCGTGAAGATCATCCCCTGGAGGCCGCGCGCGGACCGGTTGTGCTCGATCTGAAGAGCGAGGGTGCTCTTTCCGCAGTCCATCGTTCCGGAGAAGAACACCAGCTCGGGCATGGGGAGTTGAGGACCTTTCGGGTCTGCGTGAGAGGAGCGTCCACGGGCGCTTATGAGCGTACTTCGAAGAGCGGGACGAGCTGCTCGATGGGGGTCATCGAGCCGTGCATCCCCACCATCATCGACTCGTGCGGCTCATTGACGGATGCGGTGATCACCACGTCGTCGTGGGCGGCGGCGACGACATCGCCGATCCGCCCGAACACCCGCTCATCGACCCGCGCGCCGAACCAGCCGGCGGCGATCGCCTCGTCCCGGCTCGCCACCCAGAACTGCTCGCCGAGCACCTCGCGCCAGACCGCGAGCACATCGGACTCGGCGCCGGGGACGGCGTAGACATGGCGGGCCCGGCCCTCGCCGCCCAGCAGGGCGACTCCCGCGCGCAGCTCCCAGTCTTCGTCGAAGTCGATGCGCGACTGCTCGTCGAAGGGAATGTCGATCATGCCGTGGTCGGCAGTGACATACAGGGCCGCGCGGGGCGGGAGCTGCTCGGCGAGACGCTGCACCAGCCGGTCGACGTACATGAGCTGGCCGCGCCAGGCGTCGGAGTCGACTCCGAAGCGGTGGCCCTTGCCGTCCACGTCGCTGTAGTACGTGTAGACCAATGACCGGTCTGCCGCGGCCAGTTGGTCAGCCGCGAGGTCCATTCGCTCCTCCCCGGAGAGCCGGCCGAGGAAGCTGCCGCCGCTGAGCGCGATCTTGGTGAGCGGGGTGTGCTCGAAGGTCGGCGACGTCACCTGCGCGGTGTGCACGCCTGCCGCGTCGGCCAGCTGGAAGACGGTGGGGTACGGCTGCCAGGCCCTTGGATTGGTGTACGGCTTCCAGCGCAGCTGGTTCATCAGCTCGCCGGTCTCCGGGTTGCGCGCGGTGTAGCCGGGCAGACCGTGCGCACCGGGCGGCAGGCCGGTGCCGACGGAGGCCAGCGAAGTGGCGGTGGTGGCGGGGAAGCCGGCGGTTATCGGCCGTCCCGTGCCGCCGCGCGAAGTGGCGAGCAGCGAGGTGAGGTACGGGGCCTCCTCCGGGTGGGCCTTGATCTGCTCCCAGCCGAGGCCGTCGATCAGGAACACGCAGTTCCGGTCGGCGGGGGTGAGCTCGGGGATGGACTGGGTCAGGCCCGGCACCCCCTGGCCCGCGGCGAGCGTCGGCAGCAGATCGGCGAGCGATCCGGTGCCGTAATCGGGGACGGGCGCGGTGTCGAGAGCGAGGGGAACGGGTTCCTCCGGCCAGGCTGCGGGCTGAGCCATCAGCGCGTGGCTGCCGTAGCTTCGGAGAGTGCCTGGGCGAAGGCAAGCGTCTGGCGGACGGCGTCCGGACCGTCCCCGGCCTCGCTGACGCGCAGGCTCAGGTCGTCGGCGGTGGAGTTGCCGGTGTAGCCGTGGTCCGCCTCGCAGTTGGGGTCGCCGCAGGCGGCGGGCTCCAGGTCGAGGCGGGATACGGCGCCCCAGCCGATGGTGAGGACGACCTCGCGGGGCAGGGTGCCGGGGGTGTACGACTCGGGGTTGGCGACGACGCGGCTGACCACGACGGACGAGATCCGGCCGAGCTTGACCGATTCGGTGGAGGTGGTGGCGTACGGCGTAGGGGAGGACGAGTCGGCGGCCTGCTCGTCGGTGTGGCTGACGATGAAGCGGTTGACTGTCAGGACGAGGACGGTGACATGGCGGCGCACTTCGTTCGCGTCGAAGGTGGTCTCCTGGTGCACCAGGTACGACGCGATCTGCTCACCACCGACAGCGGCCTCCACCGCCTCGGCCACGAGGGCCGGGTAGTAGCCGCTGCGCTCGATCGCCGCGCGCAGCCCCTGGGTCGTCGTACCGGTCTTCGCCATGCGGTCCATCCTACGGGGCCGCGGGGCGGGTGAGCGCTCAGTAGCTGGGGAGTCGCCGGGGGCCGAGGTCGGTGCGGGCGGGGGGTGGCGCGAGGCGGACGGACGCGCCGAGCACGGAGAGGCCGCGCTGGGCGACGACGACCGGTTCGAGGCTGACCGCGACCACTTCCGGGTGGTCGTCGACCAGCCGTGACACCCGTAGCAGCAGCTCTTCGAGTGCCGGGGTGTCGACGGGCGCGGAGCCGCGCCAGCCGAAGAGAAGGGGCGCGGTCCGGATGGTCCTGATCAGCTCGGCCGCGTCGCGGTCGGTGGCGGGGACGAGCCGGTGGGCGGTGTCACCGAGCAGCTCGGAGGGGGCACCGGCGAGCCCGAAGGAGAGCACGGCGCCGACGGCGGGATCGATGGCGGCGCGCACGACGGTGTCGACACCGCGGGGGGCCATGGCCTGCACGACGGGCTGCAGCTCCTCGGGCTTGCCGAGGACCTCGGTCAACTCGTGGTATGCCTGCCGCAGTTGGACCTCGTCGGCGAGATCGAGCCGTACGCCGCCGAGGTCGGCGCGGTGGCGGAGGTGCGGGGCGGTGGTCTTGAGGGCGACGGGATAGCCGAGGCGGGCGGCTGCCCGCGCGGCGTCGTCGGGGCCTGGGGCGGGGAGGGTCGGCCGTACGGAGATGCCGTACCGGGAAAGGAGCTCGTGGGCGGCGGCGGGGGCGAGGGTGATGCCGCGGGGGTCGGCGTGCTCGCCGAGCAGCGCGTCGATCTGGGCGGCGGCGCCGGGCTCGTCGATGTCCTCGTACTGGGGGACCTTGCCGAGCTCGGCGGCGCCCCGGCGCCACTGGGCGTACTTCACCGCCTCGGAGAGCGCGCGGACGGCGCGCTCGGCGGCGGGATAGGCGGGGATGCGGTAGTCGTGCGGGGCGGTCGTGGGGGCCGGGGCCCCGTAGCGCGCGGCGGCGGACACGGGGGACGCGCTCTGCCCCGGGGGACGGCGGGGGGTGGTTGCGGGCCGCGCGGCAGCTTCCGGTGCCTTGTGGCCGGCGCCAGGGTCCGGGTCGTCGGTCGCCGGGGCCGTGCCCGTGCGGGTGCTCGTGGCCGCTGCCGGGGGCGTGCTCGTGGCCACTGCCGGGGCCGTGTTCGTACGCGTGCTCGTGGCCGCTGCCAGCGCCTCGGCCAGGCCGCCCATTTCCACGTGGACCACGGCCACCGGCTTTGCCGGAGACGTCGCCGCCGCGTCGCGCAGGGCCGCCGCCAGGACCTCGCCGTCACCCGATTCCGTGACGCCGTTCTCGCCCACCCACGGGATCGCGGTAACCACGACGGCGTCGCACGCATCGCCGGTCAGCGCTTCGGCGAGCGCCGCCCGGAAGTCCGCCGGAGTGGCCGTCGTCGTGAGGTCGCGCGGCGGCAGCGGGCGCAGGCCCTCCGCGAGACAGGCGTCGTAGGTGAGGAGGCCGAGGGACTCGGAGTTGCCGAGGATCGCCACCCGCGGCCCGGCCGGCAGCGGCTGGCCCGCCAGCAGCAGGCCCGCGTCGACGAGTTCGGTGACCGTGTCGACGCGGATCACGCCCGCCTGGCGCAGCAGGGCCCCGACCGTGGCGTCCGGGATCCGGGTCACCGGCACCGCGTGCCCGGGCGGCTCGCTGCCGCTGTGGCGGGCGCCCTTGACCACGACGACCGGCTTCACCGCCGCCGTACGCCGCGCGAGGCGGGTGAACTTGCGCGGGTTGCCGATCGATTCGAGGTACAGCAGGACGACATCGGTGTCCGGGTCCTCGTACCAGTACTGCAGAAAGTCATTGCCGGACACGTCCGCGCGGTTGCCCGACGAGATGAAGGAGGACAGGCCCGCGCCGCGCCGGTGGAGGCCCGACAGCAGGGCGATACCGATCGCGCCGGACTGGGTGAACAGGCCGATACGGCCCGGCGCCGGCGACTGAGGCGCGAGGGAGGCGTTGAGGCGGACGGCGTCCGATGTGCTGATGATGCCGAAGGAGTTCGGGCCGATGATGCGCATGCCGTACGAGCGGGCCTGCCGCACCAGTTCGCGCTGCCGCTCCCGCCCGGCCGCGCCGCTCTCGGCGTATCCGGCGGTGAGGACGACCAGACCCTGGACGCCGTGCTCGCCGCAGTCGGCGACCGCTTCCGGTACCCGTTCGGCGGGAACCGCCACGACCGCGAGATCGACCGGCTCCCCGATCTCGCCGACCGAGCGGAAGGCGGGTACGCCGTCCACCTCTCGCTGCCCCTCGGGAAAGGCGCGGTTCACCGCGTACGTACGCCCGGTGTACCCGCCATCGAGGAGGTTGCGCAGCACGGTTCGGCCCACACCGCCCGGCGCACGGCCGGTGCCGATGACGGCGACCGATCCGGGCGCGAGGAGGCGCTGCACGGAGCGGGCCTCCGCGCGCTGCTCGCGGCCGCGCTGCACGGCGAGGGACTCGGCGGTCGGCTCCAGGTCGAGGGTCAGATGGACGGAGCCATCCTCGAAGCTGCGCTTCTGGGTGTAGCCGGCATCCCGGAACACCTTGATCATCTTGTTGTTGGCCGGCAGCACCTCGGCGGCGAAGCGCCGGATCCCGCGCTCGCGGGCGACCGCCGCGATGTGTTCGAGCAGCGTGGACGCGACCCCGCGCCCCTGGTGGGCGTCCTGCACGAGGAAGGCGACCTCGGCCTCGTCGGCAGGGGCACTCGCGGGGCGGCCCTGCGCGTTGATCCGGTCGTAGCGGACAGTCGCGATGAATTCGCCGCCGACCGTGACCGCGAGACCCACCCGGTCCACGTAGTCGTGGTGGGTGAAGCGGTGGACGTCCTTGGCGGAGAGCCGTGGATAGGGCGCGAAGAAGCGGTAGTACTTCGACTCGTCCGAGACCTGTTCGTAGAAGCTGACCAGTCGCTCGGCGTCCTCGGTGGTGATGGGCCTGATGCGTGCGGTGCCGCCGTCGCGCAGCACCACGTCTGCTTCCCAGTGATCGGGGTAGGCGTGGTCCGGCTCGGTCTGCATGCCGAAAGCGTAAGGCTCACCCACCAGTAGCGGCGGCCGTTGGCCGCGGGCAGTCTGGGGAGATCCGATCGGCGGCCGCCCCCGGCCCAAGGCCGGTACGAGCACGCCGCAACGCATGAGAGACTGGTCTAGACAACCGCTAAGACTTGAAGGGCAACACCATGGCTGAGCGCCGCGTCAATGTCGGCTGGGCCGAGGGCCTTCACGCCCGCCCCGCTTCCATCTTCGTCCGTGCCGCCACGGCCGCCGGCGTCCCGGTGACGATCGCCAAGGCTGACGGCAACCCGGTCAATGCCGCCTCCATGCTCGCGGTGCTCGGCCTGGGCGCTCAGGGCGGCGAGGAGATCGTGCTCGCTTCCGAGGCGGACGGCGCCGACGCCGCCCTGGACCGTCTGGCCAAGCTGGTTGCCGAGGGGCTCGAAGAGCTTCCCGAGACCGTCTGAACCTGCCAGTCGAATTGCTCAACGACGGAGCCGCGGCATCCCGAATTCGGGAGACCGCGGCTCCGCTTTTTGCGGTCCGGGCACCATGAATTCGGGCAGCATAAAATCCGCCCCACGAATATCTTCTCTTTGTATACGGTGCGGCTGTTAATTACGGGCGCTCGCGGTGTTTACGGCATGTTGCGAAGTCCTCACCCGCTCGGGACCGCGCAGCCGGTGCGCGGCCGTGGCCCGCTCGGCATGCAGGGCGGTCAGCGCCCGCGCCCGTTCCACATCGCCGCGCGCCACGGCGTCCACGATCGCGCCGTGCTCGGCCCAGGACTCGATGGGCTTGGCGGGCTGGTCGACGGCGTACATCCAGGTGATCTTGTGCCGCAGCTGGGTGAGCAGGGCGGTCAGACCGGGGCTGCCGGAGGCCTGGGCGAGCGTCTCGTGGAACCAGCCGCCCAGCGAGCGCAGATCCTCGCCCTGGCCACGGCGGGCCCGCTCCTGCCCCAGCCTGACCAGACCACGCAGGACTTTGAGGTGCGCTTCCGTACGGCGCTTGGCGGCCCGGGCAGCGCCCAGCGGCTCCAGCAGCATCCGGACCTCCAGCAGGTCGGCCGCCTCCTGCTCGGTGGGCTCGGCGACGCAGGCGCCGGCGTGCCGGCGAGTGGTGACGAAACCCTCGGACTCCAGCGTGCGCAGGGCCTCGCGCACGGGGACCCGGGAGACGCCGTAGCGGCGCGCCAGCTGCTCCTCGGTGAGCCGGCTGCCGCGCTCGAATACACCGGAGACGATGTCGTCGCGGATCGCCGTGCATACCGAGTGCGCGGGAATGCGCATGACCGAACCTCCGCTTTAATCCGCGCGAAACGCAGCCGATTGACGCCTGTTCGGTGACTCTATTGCAGTGGGCCGGATTTTCCGATGGCACCTGGAAATTCATGGATATCTTTTGGCCAGAGGACCGAACACCGAAGGCCCCGGCGGCGGCCGGGGCCTTCGTCCACTCGGGTGTCGCTCAGACGCCGACGCCGTGCGCGCGCAGGTACGCGACCGGGTTGATGTCGGAGCCGTACTCCGGGCTGGTGCGGGCTTCGAAGTGGAGGTGTGGCCCGGTGGTGTTGCCGGTCGCGCCTGAGAGGCCGATCCGCTGGCCAGGGGTGACGCTCTGACCCACTGAGACGCTGATCGACGAGAGATGGCCGTATTGCGTGTACGAGCCGTCGTTCATCTTGATCACGACGTTGTTGCCGTACGCGCCGCCCCAGCCGGCCTCGACGACGGTGCCGGAGCCGACCGCGTGCACGGTGGTGCCGGACGCCGCATGGAAGTCGATGCCTGTGTGGCTGCCGGAGGACCAGACGGCGCCGCCGGTCTTGTAGCCGGTGGAGACGTACGAGCCGGAGATCGGCGAGACGAAGGAGTTGAGGCGCTTGCGCTCGGCCTCACGGGCGGCGCGCTCCTTGGCCTCGCGGGCAGCCTTGGCGCGGGCCTCGGCCTTGCGCTTGGCCTCAGCCTCGGCCTTCGCCTTGGCGGCGGCCTCTGCGGCCTCCTGCTTCTGGGCGGCGGCCTGGTCGGCGATCTGGTCGGCGAGCGAGTCGGCGGCCACGATCTGGGTCAGGCCGGTGTCCTCGACCGCGGTGGCACCGGGCTCGGCGGCGAGCGCCGGGGAAGCGAGGGTTCCGATGACGCCGGTGGTGGCAAGGGCCGCGACGCCCGCCATGCTCGCGCTCTTGCGCGTCAGACGGCTCGGGGCACGGTGCTTCCCGGTGGCACGGGTGAACGCCATGTAGTGGCTGATCCTTTCCTTCCTTCTCGCCTACCGGGTTAGCTGACGGGTTCGGAGCAGGAAGGTCTCCTACGGGCCCCTCCGCACGGTGCGAAGGCGTCCGATTCACCCCAGGGACTGATTGGGTCCCCGGCTCCCCAGGCTCGCGCCTGACGGGGACTCGGCGATGACTGTCCGATGCCGCGGGTGCGGCGGGCAACTGGCGGACAGCCGGACCGACGCTAGGCGGGGCATCTTTCATTCACCAAACAGACAGGCCCTTTTGTAGTGCATGCCACAGGGCAGACAGGCAGCCTCTCCAACAAACCGGGCATAAGACAGAACCCCGGCGTCGCTTTGGAGGCCGGGGTTCCGCTTGTCTGTTTTAAGTTGTTTGCCAGGTATGACGGATCGTCTTGCGGTCAATCAGCCCGTGACAACGGTCACTTCACCGATGCCCAGTGCCCTGACCGGCTCCTCGATCTGCGAGGCGTCGCCGACGAGCACCGTGACAAGCCGGTCCACCGGGAAGGCGTTGACGGCCGCGGCCGTCGCCTCCACGGTGCCGGTCTCGGCCAGCCGTACATACAACTGCGCCTGGTAGTCGTCCGGGAGGGACTGCTCGACCTGATCGGCGAGCGTGCCCGCGACGGACGCCGCCGTCTCGAACTTCAGCGGGGCGACGCCCACCAGGTTCTGCACGGCGACATCCCGCTCGGCGTCGGTGAGCCCCTCGGCCGCGAGCGTGCGCAGCACCTTCCAGAGGTCCTCCAGCGCCGGTCCGGTGTTGGGGGTGTCCACCGAGCCGCTGACGGCGAGCATCGCGGCGCCCGAACCGTCGGGGGCGGACCGCAGGACCTGGCCGAAGGCCCGCACGCCGTAGGTGTAGCCCTTTTCCTCGCGCAGTACGCGGTCCAGGCGGGAGGTGAGGGTGCCGCCCAGGCAGTACGCGCCGAGCACCTGCGCGGGCCAGACGCGGTCGTGGCGGTCCGCCCCGATGCGGCCGATCAGCAGCTGCGTCTGCACGGCGCCCGGCCGGTCCACGACGACCACGCGGCCCGTGTCGTCGGCCGTGATCGGCGGTACGGGACGGGGCGTGGCGCTGTCGCCCTTCCAGGTGCCGAGGGTGTCGGCCAGCACGGCGTCCAGGTCGACCCCGGTGAGGTCGCCGACGATCACCGCGGTGGCCGTGGCGGGCCGCACATGCGCCTCATAGAAGCCCCGCACGGCCGCGGAGTCGATCCGGGCCACCGTCTCCTCCGTGCCCTGACGGGGGCGCGACATGCGCAGGGAGGCCGGAAAGAGCTGCTTGGAAAGCTCCTTGGCGGCACGGCGGCCCGGATTGGCCGTCTCGTGCGGGATCTCGTCGAGACGGTTGCGTACGAGCCGCTCCACCTCGCTGTCGGCGAAGGCGGGTGCGCGCAGCGCGTCGGCGAGCAGGCCGAGCGCCTTGGGCAGCCGGGAGACCGGGACCTCCAGGGAGACGCGGACGCCGGGGTGGTCGGCGTGCGAGTCGAGTGTCGCTCCGCAGCGCTCCAGCTCGGCCGCGAAATCCTCCGCGGAGTGCTTGTCGGTGCCCTCCGACAGGGCGCGCGCCATGATCGTGGCGACGCCGTCGAGGCCCTCCGGCTCGGCGTCCAGCGGCGCGTCGAGGCAGATCTCGACAGCCACCACCTGCTGGCCGGGACGGTGGCAGCGCAGCACCGTGAGCCCGTTGTCCAGCGTGCCGCGCTCGGGGGCGGGGAACGCCCAGGGCCGGGCCTCTCCGGCGGCCGGCTGCGGGTGGAACTGCATGGTCACGGCAGCGTCGCTCACTGGTCGGTCCCCTCGTGCTCGTCGGTCTCGTCGCTGTCGTCGCCCTCGCCGTCGTCGGCCGAGATGGGCTCGTAGACCAGCACTGCCCTGTTGTCGGGGCGCAGCCTGGCCTTGGCGACCGCCTGCACCTCCTCGGCGGTGACGTCCAGCACCCGCTGCACGGCGGTCAGCGCGAGCTGCGGGTCACCGAACAGCACTGCGTACCGGCACAGTTCGTCGGCGCGGCCCGCGACTGTACCGAGCCGGTCCAGCCACTCGCGCTCCAACTGGGCCTGCGCGCGCTCCATCTCCTCGGGCGTGGGGCCCTCCGCGGCGAACCGCGCGAGCTCCTCGTCGACCGCGGCCTCGATCTGCGGGACCTCCACGCCGCCGGACGTCTTCACGTCCATCCAGCCGAGCGAGGGCGCGCCGACCAGCCGCAGCAGACCGAAGCCGGCCGCTACAGCCGTCTGGTCACGGCGCACCAGACGGTTGTGCAGCCGGGACGACTCGCCGCCGCCGAGGACGGTCAGCGCCAGATCGGCGGCGTCGCACTCGCGCGTGCCGTCGTGCGGCAGCCGGTAGGCGGCCATCAGCGCACGGGCCGGGACCTCCTCGACAACCTCCTCGCGCAGCTGCTCACCGATGATCTCCGGCAGCGATCCGTCACGGGGTGGCTGCTTTCCGTCATGGGCCGGGATGGAGCCGAAGTACTTCTCGATCCAGGCGAGCGTCTGCTCCGGGTCGATGTCGCCGACGACCGACAGCACGGCGTTGTTCGGCGCGTAGTACGTACGGAAGAAGGTGCGGGCGTCCTCGAGGGTCGCCGCGTCCAGGTCGGCCATCGAGCCGATCGGCGTGTGGTGGAACGGGTGGCCTTCGGGGTAGGCGAGGGCGGTCATCTTCTCGAAAGCCGTGCCGTACGGAACGTTGTCGTACCGCTGGCGGCGCTCGTTCTTGACGACGTCGCGCTGGTTCTCCATCGACTCGTCGTCGAGCGCGGCGAGCAGCGAGCCCATCCGGTCGGCTTCCAGCCAGAGCGCCAGTTCCAGCTGGTGTGTGGGCATCGTCTCGAAGTAGTTGGTGCGCTCGAAGCTGGTGGTGCCGTTCAGCGAGCCACCGGCGCCCTGGACCAGCTCGAAGTGGCCGTTCCCCTTCACCTGGCCCGAGCCCTGGAACATCAGGTGCTCGAAGAGGTGGGCGAGGCCGGTAAGGCCCTTGACCTCGTGGCGTGAGCCGACGTCGTACCAGAGGCAGACAGCGGCGACCGGGGTCAGGTGGTCCTCGGAGAGCACCACGCGCAGGCCGTTGGCCAGCCGGTGCTCAGTCGCTGTCAGGCCGCCGGAACCGGCCTGCGCTGTGGCCGTGTGACCCATGGGCATGTACGTCCCTTCGATCGCGATATGGAGAAGTCCTGCCACTGTATGCAAGCGCGCTGACACCTGGCGAAGTTCCCGGGTCGCGGTCGGCGTTGTCAGTGGGACGGTCCACAATGGTCGGCGTCAGTTCCAGACCTGGTACGCGAAGGAGCAGCAGCCGCGATGGCCCGCCGCAGCACGAAGACCCCGCCGCCGGACGATTTCGAGGAGAGGATCCTCGACATCGACGTGGTGGACGAAATGCAGGGCTCCTTCCTCGAGTACGCGTACTCGGTGATCTACTCCCGGGCCCTGCCGGACGCACGTGACGGCATGAAGCCGGTGCACCGCCGGATCGTGTACCAGATGAACGAGATGGGCCTGCGCCCCGACCGGGGGTATGTGAAGTGCGCCCGTGTCGTCGGCGAGGTCATGGGTAAGTTGCACCCGCACGGCGACGCGTCGATCTACGACGCCCTGGTGCGGATGGCCCAGCCGTTCTCGATGCGCCTGCCGCTGGTCGACGGGCACGGCAACTTCGGCTCGCTCGGCAATGACGACCCGCCGGCCGCCATGCGGTACACCGAGTGCCGGATGGCCGACGCGACGTCACTGATGACCGAGTCGATCGACGAGGACACCGTCGACTTCCAGTCGAACTACGACGGCCAGGAGCGCGAGCCCGTCGCTCTCCCCGCCGCCTACCCGAATCTGCTGGTCAACGGCGCGTCCGGGATCGCGGTCGGCATGGCGACGAACATGCCGCCGCACAATCTGGGCGAGGTCATCGCCGCCGCCCGCCATCTGATCAAGCACCCGGGCGCGGACCTCGAGACGCTGATGCGCTTCGTCCCCGGGCCCGACCTGCCGACCGGCGGCCGGATCGTGGGCCTGACCGGCATCAAGGATGCGTACGAAACGGGGCGCGGTACCTTCAAGATCCGCGCGACGGTCTCCGTGGAGGACGTCACGGCGCGCCGCAAGGGCCTGGTCGTCACCGAACTGCCCTTCACCGTCGGCCCGGAGAAGGTGATCGCGAAGATCAAGGACCTGGTCTCGTCGAAGAAGCTCCAGGGCATCGCGGACGTCAAGGACCTCACCGACCGCTCGCACGGTCTGCGTCTGGTCATCGAGGTCAAGAACGGCTTCATTCCGGAGGCTGTGCTGGAGCAGCTCTACAAGCTGACGCCGATGGAGGAGTCCTTCGGCATCAACAACGTGGCGCTGGTGGACGGGCAGCCGCTCACGCTGGGCCTCAAGGAGCTGCTTGAGGTCTACCTCGACCACCGCTTCGAGGTCGTGCGCCGGCGCAGCGAGTTCCGGCGGACAAAGCGGCGCGACCGGCTGCACCTGGTCGAGGGCCTGCTCGTCGCGCTGATCGACATCGACGAGGTCATCCGCCTCATCCGGTCGAGCGAGAACTCCGCGCAGGCGAAGGAGCGGCTGATCGAGCGCTTTTCGCTCAGCGACATCCAGACCCAGTACATCCTGGACACCCCGCTGCGCCGGCTGACCAAGTTCGACCGCATCGAGCTGGAGAGCGAGCGCGACCGGCTGAACGGCGAGATCGACGAGCTGACCGGGATCCTGGACTCGGACGCCGAGCTGCGCAAGCTGGTCTCGGGCGAACTGGCCGCGGTGGCGAAGAAGTTCGGCACCGAGCGGCGCACCGTGCTGCTGGAGTCGGCGAGCACGCCGATCGCCGCGGTGGCGCTCGAGGTCGCGGACGACCCGTGCCGGGTGCTGATGTCCTCGACGGGTCTGCTGGCCCGTACGGCCACGGGCGAGCCGCCGGTGGACGAGGGAGGCAGACGCGCCAAGCACGATGTGATCGTCTCCGCGGTGCCCGCGACGCAGCGCGGCGACGTGGGCGCGGTGACATCGGCCGGGCGGCTGCTGCGGATCTCGGTGATCGATCTGCCGCAGCTGCCGGACACCGCTTCGACGCCCAACCTCTCGGGCGGGGCGCCGGTCTCGGAGTTCCTGTCGCTGGAGGCGGACGAGCGGATCATCTGCCTCACCACGCTCGACGAGTCCTCGCCGGGCCTGGCGCTCGGCACCCTGCAGGGTGTCGTCAAGCGTGTTGTGCCCGACTACCCCGCGAACAAGGACGAGTTGGAGGTCATCTCCCTCAGGGACGGCGACCGGGTCGTCGGCGGCGCCGAGCTGCGTACGGGCGACGAGGACCTGGTCTTCATCACCTCCGACGCGCAACTGCTGCGCTACCCGGCCTCGCAGGTGCGGCCGCAGGGCCGGGCGGCGGGCGGCATGGCCGGCATCAAGCTGGCGGACGGCACCGAGGTGATCTCGTTCACGGCGGTGGATCCGGCCGGGGACGCGGTGGTGTTCACGGTCGCCGGCTCGCACGGCACGCTGGACGACTCGGTGATGACGGCGAAGCTGACGCCCTTCGACCAGTACCCCCGCAAGGGGCGGGCGACGGGCGGAGTGCGCTGCCAGCGGTTCCTCAAGGGCGAGGACGTGCTCGTACTGGCCTGGGCGGGCGCGGCTCCGGCGCGGGCCGCGCAGAAGAACGGCGCACCGGCCGAGCTGCCGGAGATCGACCCGCGCCGCGACGGTTCGGGCACGCCGCTGACATCGCCGGTGGCGGTGCTGGCGGGGCCGGCGAGCTAGCCCGCAGCCGCTTCTTCCTGTACGAACCGCAGGACGCCCCACATGCTGTGCTCATCGGGGGCGTCCTGCGGCCGGGTCACCCGGGCGGCGTCGAGTTCCTTGACCAGGGCTCCGGTGTCGATTCCGGAGCCGATCAGGACCAGCTGGGTCGCCCGCTGCGCGCCGTCCGGCCAAGGCTCCGGATAGAACCGGAGAAAGCGGCCGACGGCGTGGACGGCATACCGGTTGCGCGGGTCGGGCAAGCCGAAGTCGACAAAGCCCTTGATGCGGTAGAGGCCGTCGGGCCGCGAGTCGAGAAAGTCCAGCAGTCTGCGCGGGTGGAGGGGCTCGCCCGAGCTGAAGGACACGGTCTCGTAGGCGGTGTGCAGATGGCCGTCGTGATCGTCGTGATCTTGGTCGTCGTCGTGGAGATCCTCGAACGACAGCTGCCCCACGCGCTCGGTCCGGGGGCGGCACTCGAAGAGCAGTTCCGGGTCGATCCGCCCGTACGTCGCCGGCATCACCGCGGCTCCCCCGGCGAGAGAAGCGGCCTTCTCGAGCAACCGCTGACCGGCGGCCTCACCGATACGGTCCGCCTTGTTCAGCACGATCAGATCGGCGATGCCGAGATGCCGGTCGATCTCGGGGTGTCGCTCCCGTGTCCCGTCGAACTCGGCTGCGTCGACGACCTGGACGAGTCCGCCGTAGACGATGCTCTCGTTGTCGCTGGCCAGAAGCATGCGGACGAGTTCCTGCGGCTCAGCGAGTCCGCTGGCCTCGATGACGATCACATCAAGGCGAGCGGCGGGTCGGGTGAGCTTGTCGAGGAAGACGTCCAGCTCGCTCGCGTCGACCGCGCAGCACAGACACCCGTTGCCGAGGGAGACGGTGGAATCGCCCAGCTGACCGGCCACGGTCATGGCGTCGATCTCGATGGAGCCGAAGTCATTGACGATCGCGCCGATCCGGGTGCCGCGGCTCGCTCGCAGCAGATGGTTGAGCAAGGTCGTCTTGCCGGATCCCAGAAAGCCCGCGAGAACGACGACAGGTATCGGATTTCTTGCCACGCACCAGGATCGTAGTCGACCCGATATTCAGTTACTCCCGTGGCTGGAGGCGGCAAATGTTGCGCCCCTGCTGCCCTCATCGGCCAAAATCTTCGTGTCAGGCGTTCAGCTACGCGATTGCTCCAGCCGCCCGCCGGGCAACCTCCTTGGGACGGCGACTGGTTCATCCTCGCCTCCACTTCTCGCCCTTCACCGATCAGAGCCGCTCGGCGGCAGGGCGACAGCACGCGCAGACTGCGACCGCTCGCCGGCCCTCAGCACGTCCCTGCCCGGTGCCCAGCGAACGGCCGCCTGTGGATCGGGGGTTGACATGACCACACAGGGAAGTGAGCCGCAAAGGGGGGTCGTGGCAGCGATCGCACTGGGGATCGCTGCCACAGTAGGGGTGATCACACTGGTCGCCGCCCTCAGTCTGGCAATCGGTGCAGTGATGCACGAGCTCTCTCCGGACACCGACGTCTCACCCGCCAACGCCGTGTTCTCCGGCCTTGCGTTCGGCGCGGTGGTCATCGCCCTGGCGGTCCAGCACCGACAGCTGCACCGCCAGAACACCAATCTGAGCATTCAGCTCAAGCACATGGCCGAGGCGAACGGCTTTCACGAGCGCAGCGCCCTGACGAATCAGCACCGCCTTCAGTTCGAACTGCTGAGCAAGGCGATGGAGGACCCGGATCTGGTCGCCGTACTGGACACCTATGAGCTTGAGGTCCCGCTGGTGAAGCAACGGCAGTATCTCTTCGCCAACGCCGTCTACAACAACGTCCTCCACGCGTACCAGATCGGCTCGACGAACGAAACGGAGGTGTACGGACATCTCCGGGTCATCTGCCAGAACGCCATCTTCCGAGAGTACTGGGAGTTGACGCGCCATCACCGCGCCAGCCTGAGATACGAGTCGCGGGAGGGACAGCTCGGCCGCGTGGTCGACGGCATCATCGCGAGGCAGCGCCTGGACCGTGCGAACTGGTGGACCGATCCGCCGTGATTAGGCAATTTGCCCACCGCATGGTCCTCCATTCGGATTACGGTTTGGGCAAGTCGCGTATGTTGAGGGCGCGCGCGCGGAATCCTTCCGGGGGTCCGAAACCAGAACCTAGGAACGGCCACACGTGAAGATCGTGCGCAGAATTGGCGCTTCCCCACGCGAGCGGGGAAGCCTGTCAGGTCAGACATGTCCCGATATCTTCGAGTTGAGTGACGGCAACTTCGCAGTCATCGGGACAGACCGCACCACTGCGCTCGAAAGCGAGCTACCGCCCGACGCGGGGCGGGCCGAGTACGAACGGATCGTCGTGGTGAGCCGCGAGACCCTTGTGCGCGCGAAGGCGGACATCCCCGACGCCTAACCCGTACATCAGGCACGCACAGCCCAGTTCCGCCAAGCGGTACCGGGCTGAGGCATGCGTCAGGACGCCACCGGAACAGGCTGAGGCGGCGGCGGTCCCACATAGCGGGCAGACGGGCGGATGATCTTCGAGTCCGCCGCCTGCTCAAGGATGTTGGCACTCCAGCCGACGACCCTTGCCGCACAGAACGTGGGCGTGAACATCTCACGCGGCAGCCCGCACAGCTCCATGACCACCCCGGCGTAGAACTCCACATTGGTGTGCAGCTCGCGGCCCGGCTTGAGTTCGGCCAGGATCGCCTCGACGCGCGCCTCCACCTGGACCGCGAACTCCACCAGCGGTCCGCCGAAGCTCTCCGCGATCCCCCGCAGCATCCGCGAGCGAGGGTCCTCGGTGCGGTAGACGGGATGGCCGAAGCCCATGATCCGGTCCCCCGCCAGGACCCGTTCCCTGATCCAGGGGTCGATGCGTTCCGGCGTGCCGATCGCATCGAGGGTGTCGAGAGCCCTGCTCGGGGCTCCGCCGTGCAGGGGACCCGAGAGTGCGCCGATTGCTCCCACCAGACAGGCGGCCACATCGGCTCCGGTGGAGGTGATCACGCGGGCCGTGAAGGTCGAGGCGTTGAAGCCGTGGTCGACGGTGGAGACGAGGTACTGCTCGACCGCCCGGGCCCGCGTCGGTTCCGGCTCGGAACCGGTCAGCATGTAGAGGTAGTTGGCGGCGTACGGCAGGTCGTCACGCGGTTCGACCGGCTCCAGTCCCTGGCCCAGCCGGTACAGCGCGGTGAGCAGCGTCGGCACCGTCGCACACGCCGCGAGCGCGTCCGTCCGGCGACGGTCGGCGTCGAGGTCGTACACCGGGCGCAGCCCCGCGGAGGCTCCCAGCAGGGAGAGCGCCGTGCGCAGTCCGGCGAGCGGCCCGGACAGCGCGCACGAGCGGGCTATGGCGGGCAGTGCGGCGCGGACGTCGTCGGGCAGATGACGCAGGGACGCGGTGTACTCCACGAAGGCCGCACGCTGCGCCGCGTCCGGCAGCTCGCCGTAGAACATCAGATGCCAGACGTCCTCGAAGCGGCGCTTCTCGGCGAGTTCGACGGCCGAGTACTGGCGGTAGTGGTAGAAGCCCTCGCGCCCTCTGACGTCACCCAGCGCGGTGTCGGTGACGACGACGCCCGCGAGTCCGCGCGGTACGTCGACGGGTGCGGTGGTCCCGGTGCTCTGCATGGTGTCCTCCCTGAACTTGATTCGACTGTCCATGCTTGACAGGATCAGTGTCAACATTGATTGAATCAATATGTGTACGGTGACGCTATGACGGACCAGGCGGACGGCGAGCGGCTGACCACCAAGGAGGCGGCCGCACGGCTCGGCGTGAAACCCGAGACGGTGTACGCGTATGTCAGCCGCGGCCAGCTCTCCAGCAGGCGCGATCCCAGCGGACGCGGCAGCACCTTCGACGCCAATGAGGTCGACGCGCTCTCCCGCAGGGGCCGAAGGGAGCCCTCTCCCGGCGGCGACGTCACTCAGCGGATCCGCACCCGCATCACGCTGATCGACAAGGACCGCTACTACTTCCGCGGCGTCGACGCGACCGAACTCGCCCGCCGCTACGGCTACGAGGAGATCGCCGACTGGCTCTGGACCGGCACCCTGCGGGCCGGTGTCCGGTTCACCGCCCCCGCCGAGCCGCTCGCCGCCGCCCGTCGCGCGGTCGAGGCGCTGCCCGCGCACAGCGGTTCGGCGGACCGGCTCCGGGTGGCCGCCATCGCGGCGGCGGTCGCGGATCCGCTGCGCTTCGACCTCGACCGGGACGCCGTGCTCGGCAGCGCCCGGACGCTGATCCCCACCCTGGTCGACGCCCTGCCGACGGTCGGCAGGCGGCACCGGGGCGAGGGCAGGATCGCCTGGCGGCTCTGGTCGCGGCTGACCGCCGAGCACCCGGACGAGTCATTCATTCGGGCCCTGGACATGGCGCTCTCCCTGCTGATCGACCACGATCTGGCCGCCTCGACGCTCGCCGTGCGGGTCGCCGCATCCGCGCGCGCCCATCCGTACGCCGTGGTCTCGGCAGGGCTCGGCGCACTCGACGGCCCGCTGCACGGGGCCGCCAGCGGTCTCGCGCACCGGATGCTGGCCGAGGTCCTGGAGCGGGGGAGCGCCGCGGCCGTCGTGGCGGACCATCTTCGGGCGGGCCGTCGTGTGCCGGGTCTCGGCCATCGGCTCTACCCGGGCAAGGACCCCCGCGCCGAGGCGCTGTTCGGCGTACTGGCCGAGCTGCCCGCCGCCCGCCCCGCGCTCGAGGCGGCACGCGAGGTGGAGGCCACGACGGCCCGCCATGTGGAGCTGCACGCCAATGTCGACCTGGCGCTCGCGGTGCTTTCGGTGGCGGCCGGGATGCAGGCCGAGGCGGGCGAGACGGTCTTTTCCGTGGCGCGTACGGCCGGCTGGATCGCGCACGCGATGGAGGAGTACGAGGAGCGCCCGCTGCGGATGCGTCCGAGCGGGCAGTACGACGGCCCCCGCCCGCCCAGGCCGTTGCCGTGAGCGGGCGGAGGATTCGATGCGTCAGGAGCGATAGGCCTCCACTTCACTGAACTGCGCTGCCGGCCAGCCGGTGTTGGCCGTCACAGTGAGGCGCAGATGGCAGATGCTCGTACCGGCCGGGAGCCGGACGGTGACCGTGTTCCCAGTCACCGGGTCGAAGCGGTAGCCGTTCCCCGCCACGAGCGTGGACCACGACGAACCGTCGGCGCTCCCCAGCACGGACAGAGGGTGCGGCGGGTGCGGCAGACGCAGCAGGTGCAGAGAGTGCGGCAGGTGGGGGCTCTTGTTGCGCTCATGACACTCAGCCTCCTGGGGTGGGGGATCGATGTCCGGCGACGCCGGCCGCGGCGTCAGCTCCGCCCCGGCCACACAAGCGTCCTGCTGACGAGCGGCCCCCTGGACGACGAGGGCCGGCTCCCCCAGGACACGGTGGCCTGGCTGCGGCCGTTCGCCAGGGAGTAGATGCCGACGTTGAGTGTCTGCTTGGTCGGATCGGGCAGGGTGAGCATCGGCCAGAGGAAGTCCTTCCAGACGCCGACGACCGCGCCGCAAAATGCGCAAGCCATTTGCGTTGAAATGGAAATTTCGGAAAGTCCGCTCGGCCATCTACCGTTCATAGGCATGAGCCCCGTTCCGACCACCCCCGCCCGGCGCCGGCGGTTCGGCTGGCCGCAGCGGGTTTTCTCCCAGGTCCTGCTGATGCAGCTGGCCATCGCCACCGGTGTCACTGTGCTGGCCACCGGTCTCTTCCTCGCGCCGCTCAGCGCCCAGCTCGACGACCAGGCGATGCGCCGGGCGCTCGCCATCGCCGAGACCACCGCGTCCCCGGAGGTCGCCGACGAGCTGCTCGGCTCACGGCCGACGGCCGGCGGTCCGGTACAGGCCGAGGCCGAGCGGATCCGGGAGGCCACCGGTGCCGAATACGTCGTGATCATGGACAGGCGCGGGGTGCGCTGGTCCCACACCGCCCCCCAGGAGATAGGCCGCGTCGTCTCCACCGACCCCAGCGCGGCGCTGGCGGGCAACGAGGTGATGGAGATCGACAGCGGGACACTTGGCCGTTCCGCCCGCGGAAAGGTGCCGCTGCGTGACGACAGCGGCAGGATCGTCGGCGCGGTGTCGGTCGGCATCGAGTACGACAGCGTGCGCGCCCGGCTGCTGGCCGCGATCCCCGGGCTGCTCGCGTACGCCGGCGGGGCACTGGCCGTCGGGGCCCTGGCCGCCTATCTGATCTCCCGCAGGCTCCAGCGGCAGACGCACGACCTGGCCTTCTCCGACATCTCAGCGCTGCTGGCGGAGCGCGAGGCGATGCTGCACGGCATCCGGGAAGGGGTCGTGGCCCTCGACAGGTCGGGCCGGATCCGGCTGATGAACGACGAGGCGCAGCGGCTACTCGGCCTCGGCCACGAGGCGATGGGGCGGCCGCTCGACGAGGTGCTGGGCGCGGGCCGAACGACCGATGTACTGGCCGGCCGGGTCACCGGCGAGGACTTGCTGACCGTACGAGGCAACCGGGTGCTGATCGCCAACCGGATGCCCACCGACGACGGCGGCGCCGTCGCCACCCTGCGCGACCGTACCGAGCTGGAGCAGCTCGGCCGCGAGCTGGACTCGACCCGCGGACTGATCGACGCCCTGCGCGCACAGGACCATGAGCACGCCAACCGGATGCACACCCTGCTGGGACTCCTCGAACTGGAGATGCACGAGGAGGCAGTGGAGTTCGTCACCGAGGTGGTCGGCGTGCACCGGGCCACCGCCGAGCAGGTCACCGAGAGGATCCATGACCCTCTGCTGGCCGCACTGCTGGTGGGCAAGGCGACGGTAGCTGCGGAGCGCGGTGTCTCGCTGCGCATCGCGCCGGGAACGCTGCTGCCCGACCGGCTGGTGGACCCGCGCGGTCTGGTAACGGTCGTCGGCAACCTCGTCGACAACGCGCTGGACGCGGCCGCCGGATCGCAGGACCCGTGGATCGAGGTCGAGCTGCGGGCCGAGGGCCGTACGGCCGTCCTGCGGATCGCGGACAGCGGCCCCGGAGTCCCGCCCGAACAGCGGGAGTTGATCTTCACCGAGGGCTGGTCCACCAAGGAACTCCCTGCCCACGGCAAGCGCGGACTCGGCCTGGCGCTGGTGCGCAGGCTCGCGGAACGGCAGGGCGGCAGCGCACGGGTGCGCGAGGCGCCGGGCGGCGGCGCCGAGTTCACCGTCGTACTCCCCGAAGCGCTGACCGAGCCTGGGCTGGCCACGGTTGTGGAGGCACGATGATCGACGTACTGGTGGTGGACGACGACATCAGGGTCGCGGAGATCAACGCTGCCTATGTGTCCAAGGTGGCCGGCTTCCGAGTCTCCGCGAAGGCCTACTCGGCGGCCGAGGCACTCGCCCGGATCGCCGACAGTCCGGTGGATCTGATCCTGCTCGACCACTATCTGCCGGACGGGAACGGGCTCGCGATCGTACGCGAGCTGCGCAGGCTGGGCCACCAGACCGATGTGATCATGGTGACCGCGGCCCGCGATGTGGCCACTGTCCAGGCGGCGATGCGCCATGGCGCACTCCAGTACCTGGTGAAACCGTTCAACTTCGCGGGCCTGCGCGCCAAGTTGGAGGCGTACGCCTCGCTCCGCCGCACCCTGGAGGGCGGCGGCGAGGCCGAACAGGCCGAGGTGGACCGGATCTTCGGGGCACTGTCGGCCGGCTCGATCGCCCCGGACCTGCCCAAGGGCCACTCGCCGACGACCGCCGAGCTGGTGCGCCAGGTGCTGCTGGCCGCCGAAGGACCGCTGTCCACCCAGGAGATCGCGGAGCGTGCGGGGGTGAGCCGGCAAACGGCGCAGCGCTATCTGAAGCTGCTGGAGCGGGCGAGCCGAGTGCAACTGAGCCTGAAGTACGGCGAGACGGGCCGCCCGGAACACCGGTACCTCTGGTCGGCGAGCATCTGAGAAAACCGGTCCGCGGGCGGCCTTCGTCGGCGAGCATCTGAGAAAACCGGTCCGCGGGCGGCCTTCGTCGGCGAGCATCTGAGAAAACCGGTCCGCGGTGGCCTTCGACCGCCCCACGAGCTTCAGACCGCTCCCGCGCCCGTGAGCGCCCGTACCTCTGTCTCCGCATGCTTCGCGGCGTCCGGCGGCTCAGCAGACGTCACGGTGCCGATCCAGCCCGCCAGGAAGCCCAGCGGGATGGAGACCAGCCCCGGGTTCTGCAGCGGGAAGACATGGAAGTCCACCCCCGGGAAGAGCGCCTCCGGGCTGCCCGTCACGACTGGCGAGAACACGACAAGCAGCACCGCCGGAATCAGCCCGCCGTACACCGACCACACCGCGCCGCGCGTGGTGAAGTTCCGCCAGAAGAGCGAGTAGAGCAGTACGGGCAGATTGGCGGAGGCGGCGACCGCGAAGGCCAGGCCGACCAGGAACGCGACGTTCAGATCGCGGGCGAGCAGGCCGAGCGCGATGGCGGCCGCCCCGATGGCTACCGCGGCGACCCGGGCGACCGCGACCTCGCTGCGCTGCTTGGAGTGGCGCCGCTTGAGTGAGGCGTACAGGTCGTGGGCGACCGAGGCCGAGGAGGCGAGGGTGATACCGGCGACGACGGCGAGGATGGTCGCGAAGGCCACGGCCGCGACCACCGCGAAGAGAACCGTGCCGCCGGTCGATCCGGCGCCCCCGCCCAGATCGAGGGAGAGCAGCGGAACCGCCGTGTTCCCAGCGGCGTTCGACGCCCGTACCGCATCGGAGCCCACCACCGCGGCCGCGCCGAAGCCGAGCACGATCGTCATCAGATAGAAGCTGCCAATGAGGCCGATCGCCCAGACGACCGAGCGGCGGGCGGCCCGCGCGGTCGGCACGGTGTAGAAGCGGGACAGGATGTGCGGCAGCCCCGCCGTGCCCAGGACGAGCGCCAGGCCGAGGCTGATGAAGTCGAGGCGTGCGGTCCAGTTCCCGCCGTATTTGAGGCCGGGCGAGAGGAAGTCCTTGCCGTGGCCGCTCCGTTCGGCGGCGGAGTTCAGCAGCTGGTTGAAGTCGCCGTGGAAGCGGGTCAGTACGAGCACGGTCATCGCGATCGCGCCGGCCATCAGCAGCACGGCTTTCACGATCTGGATCCAGGTGGTGGCTCGCATCCCTCCCAGCGACACATAGATCACCATCAGTGCACCCACGCCGATCACGGTCCACGAGCGCGCGGCTTCGCTCGTACCGCCCAGCAGCAGCGCGACAAGGCTGCCCGCCCCCACCATCTGCGCCACCAGATAGAGAACGGACACGGCGACGGAAGAAGTTCCCGCCGCGATGCGGACCGGGCGCTCGCTCATCCTCGACGCGACGACATCGGCGAGTGTGAACCGGCCGCAGTTGCGCACGAGTTCGGCGACAAAGAGCAGGACGACCAGCCAGGCGACCAGGAAGCCGACGGAGTAAAGCATTCCGTCGTAGCCGTAGAGGGCGATGAGGCCGGAGATGCCGAGGAACGAGGCGGCGGACATGTAGTCGCCGGCGATGGCAAACCCGTTCTCCATGGGGGAGAAAAGCCGCCCGCCCGCGTAGAACTCCTCCGCGGAACCACGCCTGTTGCGGCTCACCCAGGTCGTGATGGCGAGGGTGAGCGCGATGAACGCGCTGAAGAGCAGCAGCGCCAGAGTCTGGTGGTCGCCGCTCAACGCTCGTGCCCCCGCGTCATCTCCTGTGCTCTCGCCTGCTCCTGCGCCCTTGCCTGCTCCCGGGCTCTCGTCTGCTCCTGGGCTCTCGTCTGCTCCTGCGCCCTTGTCTGATCGAACACGGTCCAGCGCAGATCGAGCGCGGCTCGGTCCCGGCGCAACCGCGCATGGCGGGCATACGCCCAGGTCAGCAGGAAGGTGGTGAGGAACTGTCCGAGCCCGGCGACCATCGCCACATTCACCGCGCCCGCCACCGGCCGGGCCATCATCCCGGGAGCCGTGGTGGCCGCGACGACGTACGCCAAGTACCAGGTGAGAAAGGCGAGGGCGGCGGGGACGACGAACCTCCGGTAGCGGCCGCGCACCTCCTGGAAGGCGGCGCTGCGCTGCACTTCAAGATAGATGTCGGCCGCGCACGGCCCGGCGCTCTGCCGGTCCGCGGATTGCGGCGGCTGGACGGGCGCGGGGGCACCTGTGCCGTCCAGCTCGCCCCAGCCGGAGGCCAGCGCGTCGTACCACGGGTCGTCGAGCCGTACCCCCGCGGCGTCCCGCCCTTCCTGCTTCTCCACCGATCAACTCTCCTTGTCGGCGAACCGTTTCGGCCGCGTGTACAAGGATGGACAGAGCAGGAAGATCCCGGACGCATCTCCCGCCGGTCTTCACCCCATCAGGTGATCCCCGACCCGGGTGGCTGCGCGAGACCTTCCCGGTAGGCGTACCGCACCGCCTGCGCACGGTCGTGAAGGCCTGCCTTCGAGAAGAGGTTGTTGATGTGGGTTTTCACGGTGGCCGTGGAGATGTGCAGCCTGCGAGCGATGTCCGCGTTGGTGAGGCCGTCCGCGATCAGGGCCAGCACCTCGCCCTCGCGCGCGGTCAGCCCGTCGGGCAGCTTCGGCCCTGAGGGTTCGGGCGCCGAGGTGACCTGCTCCAGCAGCCGGCGCTGGACAACCGGCGAAAGCCCGGCCCGGCCGGCCATGACGTCCTGGATAGCCCGTACGATCTCGTCGCCGTCGGCGTCCTTGGTGAGATAGCCGCGCGCTCCCGCCCGCAGGGCCGGGAAGAGCGAGTCGTCGTCGGCATAGGTGGTGAGCACGACGATCTGGGTGCCGGGGTGTTCGCCGCGGATACGGCGGGTCGCCTCGACCCCGTCGCAGCGGGGCATCCGCAGGTCCATCAGGACGACGTCGGGGGCGAGTTCGGCGACCAGGGCGAGGGCTTCCTCACCGTCCTTTGCCGAGCCGACGACCTCGATTCCGGGCAGCAACCCCAGGAGCATCACAATGCCCTCGCGCACCACCGCCTGATCGTCGGCGACGATCACTCTGGCGATCCGCGCGGTCATGCCGGCACTCGCAGCCGCACCACGAAGCCCTCTCCCTCCGATCCCGCCTCCAGGGTGCCGCCGAGCAGTTCGGCCCGTTCGCGCATCCCCAGCAGACCGTACCTGGAGCCGGAGGTCCCGAGCTCACCGGCTTGGCCGGCGGCTCCCGAATCCCGTACTTCCAAAGCCACTTCACCGTCCTCGTACACGAGCAGCATGCGTACCTTTGCGCCGGGCGCGTGCTTGCGCGCGTTGGTCAGGGCCTCCTGCGCAACCCGCCGAACCGCCTGCGAGGCCTCGGCGGTCAGCTGCCGTCGCTCACCCGTCACCTCGGTCTCCGCCCCGTCGGCGACTCCCAGCTCGCGCAGATAGTCCTCGACGGGAGCCATCTCGCCGCGCAGGGCGGAGAGCGCCTGCCGGGTCTCCGCGAGGCCTTCGCGAGCCATCACCCGGGCGGCCACCACCCGCTCCAGGATCTGTTCGCGGAACGGCCCTTCCGGGCCCCGTTCGATCTGTAGCCGGGCGGCCTCCAGATGCACGAGCTGCGCGGAGAGGCTGTGCGCGAGGACGTCGTGGATCTCGCGCGCTATTCGGGCCCGCTCGGCGAGGGCCGCGGAGGTGGCCTCGGCCTCGCGCGCGGCCCGCTCCTGGGCGAGCAGCCGGAAGCCGGCACTGCGGGCCTGGGCGTCGAGGCGCAGTGAGTAGCCGCCGAGCAGCACGGAGGCCATCGTGATCCCGGCCCCCAGGGCGCTGCTGTCCTGGATCAGCGCGAAGAAGCTGACCATCACCACGCCGGTGACCAGACCGGGGGCCAGCGGCAGGCGTTCCATCGCCATGACAGAGGCCGAGATCCACAGCACCGCCGAGGGAACGTCCGCTCCCGCCGCGTACGACCCCGCCCCCACCGCGGCGACGGCTGCGAGCAGTCCGAGCGAGGGCAGCATCCGGTTGGCCAGGGTCGTCTGGTGGTAGCCGAGGACGGCCGCGGTGCAGCAGAGCAGGCCGAGCGCCGGAAGCATCGCCCGCCAGCCGTGGAAGGCGCCCGATGCGTACGCGCTGGAGACGGCCCAGGCTGCCATGGAGGCCAGCACGGCGATGTCGAGGGCGATGCGCACACGCGGTACGCCCACCCGGGACAGCGCTTCCCGCGTGGGCCACTCGGTCCACTGGCTGCTGGGCACGTCGGGTCCCCCTCCGTCGCCCTCGATGCTACGGAGCGGGACCCCGGCCCGGGATCGGATCAGGGGTGGAGCCGACGGCTCCACCCCTGGGTGGGCGGGGCCGACGTCAGGCGTCGATCCGCGAGCGGTCCAGAGTCGCGGCGGAGCTGGTGATGAACTCCTTACGGGGCGCGACCTCATTGCCCATGAGCAGGTCGAAGACCTGCTCGGAGGAGTCCAGGTCGCCGATGTTGATCCGGCGCAGGGTGCGGTGGCGCGGGTCCATCGTGGTCTCCGCGAGCTGATCGGCGTCCATCTCACCGAGGCCCTTGTAGCGCTGGATGGAGTCCTTGAAGCGGACCCCCTTGCGCTGGAACTCCAGCAGCGTCTGGCGCAGCTCGTTGTCGGAGTACGTGTACACGTACTTGTCCTGGCCCTTCTTGGGCTGGACAAGTTCGACCCGGTGCAGCGGCGGCACGGCGGCGAAAACCCGGCCGGCCTCCACCATCGGCCGCATATAGCGCTGGAAGAGCGTGAGCAGCAGACAGCGGATGTGGGCGCCGTCGACATCGGCGTCGACCAGCAGGACGATCTTGCCGTAACGCGCCGCGTCGATGTCGAAGGTCCGGCCCGACCCCGCTCCTATGACCTGGATGATCGCGCCGCACTCGGCGTTCTTGAGCATGTCCGAGACGGACGACTTCTGTACGTTGAGGATCTTTCCGCGGATCGGCAGCAGCGCCTGGAACTCGCTGTTCCGGGCGAGCTTGGCGGTGCCGAGCGCCGAGTCCCCCTCAACGATGAAGAGCTCGCTGCGCTCCACGTCGTCGCTACGGCAGTCGGCGAGCTTGGCGGGCAGCGAGGAGGACTCCAGGGCCGTCTTCCTGCGCTGCGCCTCCTTGTGCTGGCGGGCCGCGATACGCGTACGGGCGGCGGCCACGGCCTTCTCCAGTACCGCGCGGGCCTGCGCCTTGGCGTCCCGCTTGGTGGAGGTCAAAAACGCCTTGAGCTCCTTGGCGACGACATTGGCCACGATCCTGTTGGCCGCAGAGGTGCCAAGCACCTCCTTGGTCTGGCCCTCGAACTGCGGCTCCGCCAGCCGGACCGTGACGACCGCGGTGAGACCCTCCAGGGCGTCGTCCTTGACGATGTCGTCCTCGGCGACGCGCAGCACCTTGGCGGAGCGCAGCACCTCGTTCACCGTCTTGGTGATGGAGCGCTCGAAGCCCGTCACATGGGTGCCGCCCTTGGGGGTGGCGATGATGTTCACGAAGGACTTGACGGTGGTGTCGTATCCCGTGCCCCAGCGCAGGGCGATGTCGACGCCGAGCTCCCGGGTGACCTCGGTGGGGGTCATATGGCCGCGGTCGTCGAGGACCGGGACGGTCTCCTTGAAAGTGCCCTGCCCGGTCAGCCGCAGCACGTCGCAGACGGCCTTGTCCTGGGCGAGGTATTCGCAGAACTCGCTGATGCCGCCGTCGAAGCGGAAGATCTCCTCGCTCTTCCCCTCGCCGTCCAGGTCCCGCTCGTCGCGCACCACGATGGTCAGGCCGGGCACCAGGAAGGCGGTCTGGCGGGCGCGCTGGTGGAGGTGCTCCAGAGAGAGCTTGGCGTCCTTGAGGAAGATCTGTCGGTCAGCCCAGTACCGCACGCGCGTGCCGGTACGGGTCTTGGGCACGCGCTTGCCCTTGAGCAGCCCGTTCGCCGGGTCGAAGGGGGCGTCGGGGCCCGACTCGGTGAAGATACCGGGGACCCCGCGCCGGAAGCTGATCAGATGCGTCGCGCTGCTGCGGTCCACCTCGACGTCGAGGCGGGCGGAGAGGGCGTTGACGACGGAGGCGCCCACGCCGTGCAGACCGCCGGACGCGGCGTACGAACCGCCGCCGAACTTGCCGCCGGCGTGCAGCTTGGTCATCACGACCTCGACGCCGGAGAGGCCGGTCTTGGGCTCGATGTCGACAGGGATGCCCCGGCCGTTGTCCTTGACCTCGACGGATCCGTCTTCGTGCAGGATCACCTCGATGTGGTCACAATGGCCCCCGAGGGCCTCATCGACGGAGTTGTCGATGATCTCCCAGAGGCAGTGCATCAGACCGCGGCTGTCGGTGGACCCGATGTACATTCCGGGGCGCTTGCGAACCGCCTCGAGCCCCTCGAGTACGAGCAGGTGCCGCGCGGTGTAGTTGGAGCCGTCACGGTCTGCGGTCAGCACCGCTGTGGACGGCACGGACGTTTCGGCGGTCACGCGGTTCGCTCCTCGCTGAATTTCAGATGTGGCCCAGTGGGGTATAGGCCCCGGCGTCGGTCGCCGGTCAGAGGGTACCGAGGCCTGGTAGAGCCGATGTAACGCCACCCTCGCGAATTCTCATGCTAGTCCAGCCTCGCATACATGTTCGATCCCTCGATGGAGTGACGTGCACATCACGTTCCCTTCCAGGCATGAACCATTTAGGCTCCGGGCACGTCCTCATGAACAACCGGCAACCCAGCCGGGAGGGCCAAACGAGACAAGCAACGCGAAATCCGTAGAGCGAAGCAATACGGCTCATTCGCCGCCAACCGGCAGCAGACAGCCACCTTAAGAAGAAGTTTCGAGGAAAAGCCCCGAGCGGGAACGTTTTCGGGCTGGTTGGATGTTGACCCTGGTACGACAGCTCGTCGAGCTAGAGAAGAGGCGACGTGACTACTGTTCTGACCCCCGCGAGCCCCCTGACGGCCGCTGATCGCTGCGACCGCTGCGGCGCCCAGGCGTACCTGCGTGTCGTCCTGACCAGCGGCGGTGAACTGCTCTTCTGCGCCCACCACGGACGTAAGTTCGAGCCGGAACTCAAGAAGATCGCCGCGGAAATACAGGATGAGACCGACCGACTCACGGCCGTGCCGGCCGCTGTCGGTGAAGAGGAACACTGACACCTCGCATCCCACGACGAGCCACGGGCCGGTCTCCAGGACCGGCCGATGGGCGGCCACCCCTGAACACCAGGGGCGGCCGCCCGCTCTCATACCGTGACCGCGGCCGCGGCCGCTCAGGAGGTCTTGCCTCAGGCGTCTTGCCTCAGGCCTCAGGGCCGGCGTCCGGTTTCATGCCCCGGTTCACCACCGGACCACGGCCGAGATCCGCGTATACACCCCCGGGCTGCCCGCCTGCCCGCAGCCGCTGCCCCACGAGACGAGGCCGATGAGCTTCCCGCCGGCCACCAGCGGCCCTCCGCTGTCTCCCTGACAGGCGTCCCGCCCACCGTTGGCGTCTCCTGCGCAGAGCATCGTAGACGCGACGTAGCGCCCGCTCAGGCCGCCCGGATAGGCCTGTCCGCAGGTCTGGTCCGAAAGGATCGTCACCTGCGCGGCGTGGAGGGTGGACGCATAGCTGCCATCCCCTTTCGTGTCGCCCCA
Organism: Streptomyces sp. NPDC019443; assembly: GCF_044389785.1. Taxonomy (NCBI): domain Bacteria; kingdom Bacillati; phylum Actinomycetota; class Actinomycetes; order Kitasatosporales; family Streptomycetaceae; genus Streptomyces; species Streptomyces sp. NPDC019443. Next base: position 100,794 of record NZ_JBIRYJ010000012.1, on the reverse strand, counting down.
GCCGTAGACGGTGGCGCTCGTCCCCGGCTGGTACGCCCGGTCTCCGGAACGTGCCAGACCAATCACTTGGGAGGCGGGCAGCGCCTTGGCCAGCGTCAGCATCGCGACGTCCACGTTGTTCGTCGTCGGGTCGTACTTCGGCGCGACCTGGGTGCCGCTGACGGCGATTTCCTGGCCTCCTGCGCCGACCAGTTCCGAGCGACCCGCGAGGACGCGCAGGTCGCGGATCTCGCTCACCTCCTTGCCGAGGACGGTCCGGCTCAGGCAGTGGGCGGCGGTCAGCACCTTTGTCGGCGCCACCACGACACCTCCGCAGAACTGACCGGCGCGCGTACCCCCGAACCGGTCACGGCTGGCCAGCGCAACAACCCATGGGCTGTCGGCGACACGTGCCGGATAGCCACCCACCACCACTCCGTCGGCGGCGGCCGGCACGGGCGATGTCAACGGCGCCAATGCCGCCGCGGTGATCAGGGCCAGCGCCCCGGTCAGGGCTCGGGCGAGGGAACGACGCATAAGGGCCTCCTGACGCAGCGTGAAACAAGTCCACTCAGAGTCAGCCAGCAGACCACAGCCCGCACCCGGGCACACACGGTGCGCAGACGCGGGTACACGCGCAGGGCGCACGGCGAAGGGCCCGCTCCCCCGACGGGATGCGGGCCCTTCGTCGACGTACGACCGCGACCTAGTCGAGGTAGTCGCGCAGAACCTGCGAACGCGACGGGTGACGCAGCTTCGACATGGTCTTGGACTCGATCTGCCGGATGCGTTCACGCGTCACGCCGTAGACCTTGCCGATCTCGTCCAGGGTCTTCGGCTGGCCGTCGGTGAGACCGAAGCGCATGGAGACCACGCCCGCCTCACGCTCTGACAGGGTGTCGAGCACCGAGTGCAGCTGCTCCTGCAGCAGCGTGAAGCTGACCGCGTCGGCCGGGACGACCGCCTCGGAGTCCTCGATCAGATCACCGAACTCGCTGTCGCCGTCCTCACCGAGGGGGGTGTGCAGCGAGATCGGCTCTCGGCCGTACTTCTGGACCTCGATGACCTTCTCGGGGGTCATGTCGAGCTCCTTGGCCAGCTCCTCCGGGGTGGGCTCACGGCCCAGGTCCTGGAGCATCTGGCGCTGCACGCGCGCGAGCTTGTTGATGACCTCGACCATGTGCACCGGGATACGGATGGTGCGGGCCTGGTCGGCCATGGCGCGGGTGATCGCCTGACGGATCCACCAGGTGGCGTACGTGGAGAACTTGTAGCCCTTGGTGTAGTCGAACTTCTCGACCGCGCGGATCAGACCGAGGTTGCCCTCCTGGATCAGGTCCAGGAAGAGCATGCCGCGGCCCGTGTACCGCTTGGCCAGCGAGACGACCAGGCGGAGGTTGGCCTCCAGCAGGTGGTTCTTGGCGCGACGGCCGTCCTCGGCGATGATCTCCAGTTCGCGCTTGAGCTTCGGCGCGAGTTTGTCGGAGTTCGCCAGCTTGTCCTCGGCGAACAGACCCGCCTCAATGCGCTTGGCGAGCTCCACCTCCTGCTCTGCGTTGAGGAGGGGGACCTTGCCGATCTGCTTGAGGTAGTCCTTGACCGGGTCGGCGGTGGCGCCGGCGACGGCGACCTGCTGCGCAGGCGCGTCGTCCTCGTCGTCGTCGGAGAGCACGAAGCCCTTACTCTCGCCCTCGGCCTCTTCTTCCTCGCCCTTGCCACCGGGCTGGACCTCATCGAGCAGCTCTTCGCCCTCGGTGGCCTCGTCGGCGTCCTTCTTGCCCGTGGTCTTCTTGGCCACGGTTTTCTTGGCGGCGGTCTTCTTGGCTGCCGTCTTCTTGGCTGGCGCCTTCTTGGCGGCGGCCTTCTTGGCAGGCGCGGTTGCCTCGACCTCGTCGGCCGGGACGTCGACGGTCTCGGCCGTCGGCGCCGCGGTGGCCGCGACGGTCTTCGCCGTGGCGGTCTTGGCCGCGACAGTCTTGGTGGCGGTGCGCTTTGCCGGGCTCTTCGCTGCGACGCTCTTGCGGGCGCGCTTCGGCGACTCCGCGGCACTGACCATCAGCGTCACACCCTCTTCCTCGAGGATCTGGTTGAGGCTGCGCAGAACATTCTTCCACTGGGTTGGCGGAATCTGGTCAGCCTCGAAGGCCCGACGCACGTCATCGCCGGCGATCTGCCCATCAGCCTTTCCCCGCTCGATGAGCGCCATCACAGACTCGGACTCGGCGATCTCCGGCGGGAGCGTACGGGATGTGCTGGCCGACACGAACAACCTCTCGGAACGATGGAAACGGCTTCCGGCCCCGCCCATGATCGGGCCGGAGCCGACGACCACCGGGCTGCGGATGTGCCGGTGGCGCGGGATGAGCCTCAGATTTGAACAGCGCGCTCGCTGGCGGCTGTATTCCCTCCTCGGCTGTCACCTCTTAGGTCATCGCACTGTTTCGAGGAGTGTTACGCCCAATCCACGTGGCCCGAGTCACACCTCATTTACGACGAAACGACCAGATGGGGCGATCACTACACAATCGTGCCGCCGGACCCCCGTGGAATCCGGCGACACGCGATGCGTACGCCTCCATACTCCTGACCGTGCCCCGCGGTCAGTGCTCGCGCGGCGCGGGCACGACTCGCTCCACCTCCGGGTGGACGGTGAGCAGTTGACGCATGGCCGACTCCGCGGCGTGCGAGTCGCCGGCGGCGAGGGTGTCGACGATCCGCGCGTGATGGGTCAGAGAGACCTCGGTCGGGCGGTCACAGCCGGTGACCGGGCCGCCGGACACCTGGAGGGCCGCGGAGACGATGCCGGAGAGGTGCTCCAGCATGCGATTGCCCGCGAGCTGGATCAGCAGGGAGTGGAACTCCGCGTCGGCCCGCGAGAAGGTGATCCCGTCACCCTGAGCGAGCGCATGGCTCATGATCTCGACCATGTCGGCGAGCCGCTGCTGGACGTCCTCACGGCCGTGACCTGCAGCGAGGCGGGCGGCGAGCGGCTCGATGGTCCAGCGCAGCTCGTTCAGCTCGCGGCGCTGGTCGTCACGCTGCGGACCGAAGGCGCGCCACTCGATGATGTCGGGGTCCAGCAGATTCCAGTCGCTGACCGGACGGACCCGGGTGCCGACATTGGGGCGGGCGCTGACCAGGCCCTTGGCCTCGAGGACTCGCAGCGACTCCCGGACGACGGTGCGGGAGACCTCGAAGCGCTGGCCGATCTCCTCTGGGACGAGCGGGCGGTCGGCTCCGAGGTCTCCGGAGACGATCATCTGCCCAAGCTGCTGGACGAGTTGGCCGTGCAGTCCGCGGCCGCGGCTGCCTGCTGCACGGCGGCCGACCCGGCCCAACTCGGCTTCGGAGCCGTCCCAGGAGGGAGGGCCGACGCGGTCGGCGCCGGGCGACTCCGCGTAGGGGTATCGGTCGAGTTCGCCCGGGCCGGCGAGGCCGGACTCGGCGGGGCGGGCGGCGGTCATCATGGTGTGCGCAAGGGTACTCACGCATCCTTTGTCGGCTTGGGTTCAGCGGCCCTTGAGGTCTTTGGTGAAAAGCACACGAAAGGGTGATCGGCGCCAGCCCCGCAATTGACGCCTTATCGGAAGGAAGCGGGCGTACTCAAGGGAGTTGTGAGCAGTTCGCCGAGACCCGGTCGATCATGATCACCAACGGGCGCTACGACGAAGGCCCGTGAACAGATATGCGCAGATCAGAGCCGACAACGACAACGCCAGTGCCGCGCCGACAGGTTGGGCGACGAGGCTCCCCCCGGCCGCCAGCCAGTCGTCCGTCTGCCACGGCAGCTGCACCCAGGCCAGCTCGCGCAGCCTGCCCGGGAGTCCGGCGATCGAACGGACTGGCGGAGCGGCGAGCGCCGTCTGCACGAGCGGGGCGATGACGACCGGCACGGCGAGTACGGCGGCCACTCCCGCGGCCGTGACCCGGCAGATTCCGGCGGCGAGCAGCCCCGCCCAGGCACAGCCAACCGCGAGCCCTCCCCAACTGGCGGCCAGGTCGGGCCAGTTCCGCGGGACTTGGGCCAAACCGCTTCCGTACACGAGGCGGAGGGCCTGGACGTCGGCCGCCACGGTGAGGAACGCGAGCAACAGCGCGGCCATGGCGGTCACCGCGAGCTTGGCCAGCAGGAGGCTGAGGCGGCGGGGCACGGTGCCGCGGGCGGCGGCGAGCGCGGGGTAGCGGAACTCCTCGCCGAAGGAAAGCGCCCCGAGCAGTCCGGCGCCGAAGGCCGCGGGCGGCAGCGGAAGGAACTCGGGCCAGGCGGCAAGCGCGGTCGGGAGGGGGGTGGAGCCGGCACTGGCCAGCAGGACGCACAGGGCGGCGGAGGCGACGAGCACGGCTGTCGCGACCAGGAGGGCGGTACGGACTCCGAGGAGGCGGCGTAGTTCGTACCGCAGGGGCCAGAGGGGGCTGCGTACGGGACGCGGCTGGGACCGGACCGGGGGCGGCGCTGGAGGTGGATGGGGATCGGGGTGTTGCGTGGCTCGGGGGGCGGGCGGGGCGGGGGGCTTCTCGGCGTCAGGGGCGGGGGCGAAGAGTTTCTCGGCGTCAGGGGCGGGGGCGGCGGCCGGCGCGGGCGCCGAGGCGGCGGCGGACGGCGCGGGGCCCGTGTCACCCACCTCGTCGGTGAGCCGGTGGACGAGTACGCCGTGCCGGAAGGCGGTTTCGCCGATCTCGGCGCAGCTGCTGCCGTAGACGGAGAGCAGGCTGCCACCCTCGGCGACAACCTCGACCGAGCGCCGGGCGGCACGCGCCTCGCGGGTGACAACGGCGGCAAGGCGTGCGGCGTGCGGGGTACCGACTGCCACGCGGGGGCGGAGCCTGGTGCGGGAGAAGGCGGCTGCGTCCTGGTCGGCGACGAGGCGGCCAGCGTCGAGGGTGATGACGCGGTCGGCGAGACGCGCGGCCTCCTTGGGGTCGCTGGTGGTGCACAGGACGGTGCCGCCGCGGGCGGCGTGGGTGCGCAGCAGTCCGTACAGCCAGCTGTTCTCGCGGGGCGAGAGACCCTTCGCAGGCTCGTCGAGGATGAGCGTCTGTGGGTCACCCAGCAGTGCGGAGGCGAGCCCGAGCCTGCGGTCCATGCCGAGCGAGAGCGTGCCGAGACGTCGGCCGCCGAGGCCGGTGAGACCGACGACTTCGAGCAGCTCGTCGGCGCGTGAGGCAGGCACTCCGGCCGCGGCGCAGAGCATACGGAGCTGGCCCCGGGCGGTCCGTGCCGGATGGCCGGGCACATCGCCGAGGAGCACCCCCACCTCGCGGGCTGGGTGGGCGATGCGGTGGAGGGGGTTGCCGCGGAAGTAGGTGATGCCCCGGCCCGACTCGAGTTCGAGCATCAGCCGCAGCGCCGTCGTCTTGCCGGAGCCGTCGGCTCCGGCAAGCGCCGTGACACTGCCTGGCCTGGCCTCGAAGGTGAGGTCGTCGACGGCGGGCGGGAGGTCTCGGCGGGGGGTGCTGGTCAGTCCGATGGCCTGGAGCATCGCTTCTCTCGCGGAAGGTGAGACCGCTCGGCGGCAGGGCGGGTCCCCAGCAAGATAACGCGACATTTCTGACTTTTCACGCAACGGCCAGGGCCCGGGTGTCAGCCCCTCACCGACGTCGGCCGGGAGTCCTGTCCGGACGCGGGGGGCGTGTTTCTACGGGGCTCCGGCCAGACGGCACGGCCGAGCCTCGACCGGGCTCGGGACGGCTTCGGTCAGACTTCCGGGCGCAGCATCGGCGGGTTCAACAAGGTCGCGCCGCCTGCCCGGAACAGCTGCGCGGGGCGGCCGCCCTGGCGGGTGGTCGTGCCGCCCGCAGGCACCAGGAACCCAGGGGTGCCGGTGACCTTGCGGTGGAAGTTGCGGGGGTCGAGCGCGACGCCCCACACGGCCTCGTACACCCGTCGCAGCTCGCCGACCGTGAACTCCGGTGGGCAGAACGCTGTAGCCAGGGAGGAGTACTCGATCTTGGAGCGGGCCCTTTCGACGCCGTCCGCCAGGATCCGCGCATGGTCGAAGGCGAGCGGGGCGGGCTGCTCGCCTTCGCGGCCGAACCCGTTCTCCTGGCCCAGGAGATCCTCGACAGGGGCCCACCGCGCGCTGTTCGCGTCACCGCCCGCTCGGGGCGCGGGAAGGTCGGGCGCAAGCACCAGATGGGCGACGCTGACAACTCGCATACGGGGGTCCCGTTTGGGGTCGCCGTACGTCGCCAACTGCTCGAGATGCGCACCGTTTCCCGGTGCCGGGGAGGCAGGATCGTGCGCGCACAGTCCGGTCTCCTCGGCGAGCTCGCGCGCTGCCGCCGCCGCCAGATCCTCGTCACCCCTGACGAAGCCACCGGGCAGCGCCCACCGGCCCTGGAACGGCGGCTCTCCGCGACGTACCACCAGCGCGCAGAGCGCATGACGACGCACGGTGAGCACGACCAGGTCGACGGTGACAGCAAAGGGCGGAAAGGCCGACGGGTCGTAGGGCGACATGCCGTGATCATAGTCGTCTGCCTGACGATAAACACTCCCTTCGCCACCTGCGGCAACTGTTTCTTCGCCCGCTCCCCCGCCCGCCCACCCACCGCACTCACACCCCCAGCTGAAGGCCGTCGGCGGCCTCCTCCACCATCCCCAGGCCGAGCCTACTGACGCGTACAGCGAACGGCTCTCCCGCCACCCACAGCCCGGAGATCTGTACGGCACCGAGGGGAGCGCAGCGCACCGGGTGCAGCGCGACCGTACGGCCAGGGGCATCGGGGCGAATGCCGACGAGGGTCGTCAGAAGCTGAACCCCGGCGGCCGCGGCCAGGGCCGACGGGCGACAGGCGGCCGGGTGCGGCACCGGAACGCCGTCCGCCGTGCGCTGCTCCCCCGCGTACATCTCGGGCAGCCGGTACCCAAAGGCCTTGGCTGCGTCGAGGGCCCCACGCAGCAGTGACACCGCCTCCTTCTCATACCGGGCGGCGGCCAGTCCCGCGACTGCGACGACCGTGTCGTGTACACGGACGACTCCGGCGCGGTGGCCGAACGGGTTGTGCCCCGGCTCCTTGGCCCCCAGGCTGCGCAGGCCCCAGCCGGAGTCCAGTGCAGGGCCGCCGAGGAGTCTGGCCAGCTGCCCGGTCTGCACCCTGTTCAGCAGCCCGGGGGCGTACCGACCGCCGCCGAGCAGTCCGGTGTCGAGAAGGTGCGCGGCACCACCGCCCAGGTGAGGCACCAGCCGGCCGTCGGGCAGCCGCCCCGCCGCGGGACGGCCGCCCGCTCTGTCGTCCATCCAGAAGTCCTCCCGGAAGCGGTGGCGCAGTTCGCTCGCCCACTCGCGCCAGGCGTCGGCTCCTGGACGGCCGTAGGCCTCCAGCAGGTCGGCGCCCAGCAGTGCGGCACGATGGGCATGGGCCTGGGTCTCGGCGCGCTGGACTCCCGACGGCACCGGCTCGGACAGGATGCCGTCGTCGCCCGCGGCCTGCCGCAGCCAGTGCAAACAGCGCTCCGCCACCGGCAGCAGCCCCGCCAGCTCCTGCTCGGGCAGTCCCCAGCGCCACGCCTCGGCAAGGACCACGGGGAACGCGAGGGTCGCTTCGACGCCCGTACAACTCGACGGCAGATGCGGGCCCGCATCCCTCATCGGGCCAGGGATGCGCCCGAAGTCCGGTCCCTGACCCAGAAGTTGGGTACGGGCGAACGTACGCAGGGTGGCCGAGGCAAGCCGGGTCGAGAGCGGGAGCGCCATGCGTGCGGCCCATAGCGCTTCGGCGGGTGCCGGCCCGCAACGCCATGGCACCCCGGCGGCCAGATACACATCGGCGGATCCCCCGGGGTCCCGCAGCAGCAGCGCCCTGAGGTCACCCAGGCCGGCCCTGAGCAGTGCCTGCAGCCTGGGGTCGTCCCCCTCTGCTCGCGCCTCGGGCAGGGTATGACTGCATGTCCGGCCGGACGACCGGGCCGGGCGGTCGGAGCGGACATGCAGCTCGATGGTGCGGGAGGCCCCGGGTGCGAGTTCCACCTCCCAGCGCAGCATTCCCGCGGAGGCCAGAGCGTCCTTCGGGGGCGGATCCGCGGTGACCACGACATGGGCGCCCTGACCGGCGGACCAGCGCATGCCCGAGTCATGGACGCTGGCGCGCAGTTCGGGGCCGGGCCGTCCGGCCGCGACCGCGCCCAGGCTCGCGAGGTCGGTACCGAGCGTGATCTCCACCGGGAGCCTGAGGGGTCTCTCCGCCGAGCTGCGCAGCGTGATTCGTTCCGTGCCGTCGGCGTCGCGCGAGCGCTCCACCCCGACCTTCGGATCGGGTCCGGTGTCGGCGGGCGTGCGCACCACCGCGATGAATCTGGCCCGGTGGGCGGAGACCAATCTGCCCTGCACCGCGACCGGTTCGCGCCCCGCGACCCGCAACTGGCATCGGGAGAGCAGTCGTCGACCCGAGTGGTAGACGCCTTCGAGCCCCGTCCCGGTGAGCTGGCCGTGCTCGGGGGAGATCGCCAGGCACGGCAGGGCGACGCAGATGAGCATGTTGTGCACCGGCGGAAGATCACCGGGCCGTCCGGCTCCGGGCGGCGCTGGACCGGAGCCGGAGCTCTGTCCCGTCTGCGGCAGGTGGGGCGGGCGAGGGGCGGTGATGGCCATGGGGGTTCTGCTGTGCCTTCCGTGCGCTCCGGACAGCCGCTGCGAATACGACGGCACGGGTCGTACGACTCCGCCACAACGGTGAACGGCGGCACGGGCGCCCAGGTCACGGCCGTCATCGTCCGCTCCTTGTGCCACGCTGCCCGCTGCGCCTACTCCCCCTGCTGCGATGCCTCGACACCGACTTTTCGGGACGCGTCCCGGCAGGCGACAGGCCCTTCTTCCCTGAGGACGGACGGACCTGCTGAGAACGCGGACGGCGCGGCCGCTCGCCTGCCCCGCGGGCAGCAGCGGACGCCCCCGAGCCGTGCTCCTTGCGCAGACAGCTGCGCAGAGCCTCCGGGTCAAGTCCCTCGTTGCATGCCTGGTGCAGTAGGCGGGCGAAGACATACTCGGGGTCGACGCGCAGGGCACGTCCGAGAGCCACTCTCGCGCCAGGTTCGTCGCCGGTGGACCAGGCGACCCAGCCGGCGAGCGTGAGCGGTGCGGCGGCGTGCTCGGAGTAGGGGCCGACGCAACGGCGGGACAGGGCCCGCCAGAGCCGCAGCGCGGGATCCGCGTCCGGTCCCTCCATCCATTCCGCGGCCCGGTCCCGGGTGTCCCGGTCCTGAAGGCCAAGGATCACGGCGGCGGCCTCGTCGTGAGTGAGGAGCCTGTCATCCGCGACATCCGTCTCGGCCCAGCCCCCGGACCGGGGAGTCTCCGCAATGCGTTTCATCAGTCGGCGGGCCAGCGCCACGGTCTCCGCGGCGACCTGTTGACGCCCCTCTCCGTCCAGGATCCTGGGCACCAGCGCGGCGCCCGCGGCGTCCAGTGCCTTCTCCTGGTCGGCCGCGGAGGCAGTGGCCATAGGCTCGAGCCGCGCCTCCATCTGCCGCAGGGTTCCGCGTACTTGGATCCCGGCGTATGCGGCGGCCGCGGCCATCACCGAGGTGCCGGGCAGAGCCAGGACATCGCCTTCGGGCGGACAGCAGCGCGAGTCGGGGCAGCAGTAGGACCAGAAGCGGCCGTCGGAGATGCAGAGCGCCTCGAAGACGGGCACGTCGAAGGTGCCGCAGGCGGTCCTCAGCCGTTGCGCGAGGGGGCGCAGCCGCTCCATGACCCGGTGGCTGGTCTCGCCTTCAGCCGGGTCCTGGCATAGGAAGACGACGATGCCGTCGGGGCGGGAGCCGCGGCGCTCGCTGCCTTCGATCAGGCACTCCGCGAGCTGCTGGGCCACGGGCGACCATTCGCGCGGTGAGCGCGGGATGCCGAGCCGCAGCCGCCCGCCGAAGCGGCCGCGGGCGCCGTGCAGCGCGACGAGCACAATCGAATCGTTCGGATGGAAGCCCATCATGTACGGGAGGGCGTCGGCCAGTTCGGCTGGGCCGCGCAAGGTGATCTGCTGCTCGTCGGCCGGACCGGTGGGTTCGTGGTGCTTGTTCATGGCACGACCGTCTCGCGGGGGCCCCGGCTCCGCGACCCCTGTGGATAACGTTATCCACAGGCTGGCGGTCTCGTTCGCGCAATGTCGGCGGCATCGGGTTGCATGGGGGCATGACCAACGCAGACGTCGCAGATCCCGCAGACCTCAGGGCCTCGGCCGATTCCGTACTTGCCCGCCTCGTCTCGGACACCACGGGCACCGCCCGGCTGCGCGAGGACCAGTGGCGGGCGATCGAGGCGCTCGTCGCCGACAAGCGCCGGGCGCTGGTCGTGCAGCGGACCGGCTGGGGCAAATCCGCGGTGTATTTCGTCGCGACCTCGCTGCTGCGCGAGCGCGGCAGCGGCCCGACCGTGATCGTCTCCCCTCTGCTCGCGCTCATGCGCAACCAGGTGGAGGCCGCGGCCCGGGCCGGCATCCGTGCCCGGACCATCAATTCCTCCAACACCGAGGAGTGGGACACGGTCCAGGCCGAGGTGGCCGCGGGCGAGGTGGATGTGCTGCTGGTCAGTCCCGAGCGGCTCAACAACCCCGATTTCCGTGACCAAGTGCTCCCCAAGCTGGCCGCCGCCACCGGACTGCTGGTGGTGGACGAGGCGCACTGCATCTCCGACTGGGGCCATGACTTCCGGCCGGACTACCGACGGCTGCGCACGATGCTGGCGGAGCTGCCGGCGGGAGTCCCGGTGCTCGCCACCACCGCGACGGCCAATGCCCGGGTGACCGCGGACGTCGCTGAGCAGCTGGGCACGGGAGCAGGCACGGACGCCCTGGTGCTGCGTGGCCCGCTGGATCGGGAAAGCCTCAGCCTGAGCGTGCTTCAGCTCCCCGATGCCGCGACCCGGCTGGCCTGGCTGGCCGATCACCTCGGTGAGCTGCCCGGCTCAGGGATCATCTACACCCTGACTGTCGCCGCGGCCGAGGAGGTGACCGCGTATCTCCGGCAGTGCGGCCACACTGTGTCCTCGTACACGGGCCGCACGGAGAACGCCGACCGGCAGCACGCCGAGGAAGATCTGCTGGCCAACCGTGTCAAGGCCCTGGTCGCCACGTCCGCGCTGGGCATGGGCTTCGACAAGCCCGATCTCGGATTCGTCGTGCACCTGGGCTCGCCCTCGTCCCCCATCGCCTACTACCAGCAGGTGGGCCGCGCGGGCCGTGGCGTCAAGCACGCGGAAGTCCTGTTGCTGCCGGGCCGGGAGGACGAGGCGATCTGGCAGTACTTCGTCTCGGTGGCCTTCCCGCCCGAGGAACTGGTGCGGCGCACCCTCGACGTACTGGGACAGGCGGGCAGGCCGCTCTCCCTGCCCGCGCTGGAGCCGCTGGTCGAGCTGCGGCGTACCCGGCTGGAAACCATGCTCAAGGTCCTGGACGTGGACGGTGCGGTGCGCCGGGTGAAGGGCGGCTGGACCACGACGGGGCAGCCCTGGTCGTACGACGCCGAGCGGTATGCGTGGGTCGCACGGCAGCGCGAGTCCGAGCAGGAGGCAATGCGCGACTACGCACGGTCGACAAATTGCCGGATGGAGTTTCTGCGGCGGCAGCTGGACGACGAGGAAGCCGCTCCCTGCGGGCGCTGCGACAACTGCTCGGGAGCCCGGTTCAGCGACAAGGTCTCCGGAGCGGCCCTGGATGCCGCGCGCGGGGAGCTGGGCAGGCCGGGTGTGGAGGTGGAGCCCCGCAAGATGTGGCCGACCGGGCTGGCAGCGGTAGGGGTCGCTCTCAAGGGCCGAATCCCTGAAGGGGAGCAGTCCTTCGCAGGCCGCGCGCTGGGCAGGCTGTCCGACATCGGCTGGGGCAACAGGCTCCGCCCGATGCTCGCGGCACAGGCTCCGGACGGTCCGGTTCCGGACGATGTGGTGAAGGCGGTGGTGACCGTGCTCGCCGACTGGGCCAAGGGTCCGGGCGGATGGGCGTCCGGCGCGCCGGACGCACCGCCCCGGCCGGTCGGTGTGGTCACTGTCGCCTCGCGCAGCAGGCCCCAGCTGGTCGGATCCCTCGGAGCCCGGATCGCTGAGGTCGGCCGGATGCCGCTGCTGGGCACCGTGGAGTACGCACCTGAGGCAATGGATACTCGAATCTCGCGCACCAACAGCGCGCAGCGGGTGCGTGCCCTGCATGAGGCGTTCGTCGTGCCGCCCCGGTTGGCCGAGGAACTGGTCTCGGCCGACGGACCTGTCCTGCTGGTGGACGATCTTTCGGACAGTGGCTGGACCCTCGCGGTGGCGGCGAGGTTGCTGCGCAGGTCTGGTGCGAGGGGGGTGTTTCCGCTGGTCCTCGCGACTCAGACGTGACATGAGGGGTCGCCGGCGGCGCAGCTGGGCAGGGATACGGCAGGAATATGAGCCTCATACCCGCCGATTCCCGTCGGTGCCGCCAAATTGCTCGTTGCCCCACGCTCACGCGACAGGAAGAATTGGAGTGCTCCCCGTGCGGCCCGTTCGTGGTCCGGAAGGGCCGTGCCGCGGTGCGCCCCCACTCGACCCTGCCCGCACTGTCGGCGCGTATGCGAAGGGAGGACCGTGACCTTCGGATTCGCTCCGTCCGCAGCCACTTCGCTCGCGACGTCGGCCAATTCCGCCAGCCGGCTCGCCAGGATGCTCGAGCCCGCCGAGTGGGCGGCGGCAGGTATACCGCTGCTGCGCAACCCCCGCGAGGTGGTCAGCGGATTGCACACCCGGCATCAGCCGACGCCGGCGACCGCCGTCGTCGCCGTGCTCGACCACGAGGAACGGCTTGCTGCCAGCGCGTCGTTCCCCCGGCGATCCGCGCCTGTCGACGGCTGGGAGTTCCGCAACATAGTGCTGGCTCATCTGCGCCGGGTCATCCCGCACGACCTGCGCCGCCGTACGCCCGTGCGCACCGCCGTGCTGCTCTACTGCCGCGAGGGCGACGAGCGCTGGACGGAGGAGGACGGAGCGTGGATGTGGGGACTGCGGGACGCATGCACCCTGCACGGGCTGCGCTGCGGTGCGTACATCACGCTGACGCGCGGGGGATGGCAGGTACTGGGCGACGGCCGAGGTGGCCGACGGCCCAACTCCACCTCGTTGCCGGGCGACCTCGCCGACATCACGACCGACATCGAACCGATGCCGCTGCGCAGCGCGAGTGGCGCGGCCGAAGCACTTCGGCGCACGGCGGCCCGCTGAGGGTGCCACCTTCCGGCTGCCCACGAAGGGGCAGCCGTCCGGTTAATCGCCGTACGGCGACGGCTCAGACGCCCCTGCCGAGCACGGTATTGATCCGCTTGGGATCGCCACACACGATCAGCAGCGCGGTCGCCTTCGCCAGGGCCGCGGGCAGTGCACGGGCGGCTGCGTCGTCGGCGCCTCCGTTGACCGCGACGACCACCACGGGACGGGCCAAGGCCCGGCCCGCCGCGGCGGCGTCCGCGTAGAAGACGTCGTCCTGGGCATCGTGCTGGGCCCAGTAGGCGGCCGCGCCGAAGGACAGCTCGTGCGCGGCCCACGGGTGCTGTTCACCGGTGGTGAGCACCAGGACCTCGCCCGGAGCACGGCCGGAGTCGAGCAGCAGGTCGACCGCCTCGCCGGCGGCGTCGAGCGCGCCGTCCGCCGGGGCGGGGATCAATTGGATCTGCGGCGTTGAGGGCTTTCCCGGCCGGGAGGCCTGCGGCTGCCCGGCAGAGTGGTGCGTACGCGGTGTCGGCGGCGCCGGCTTGGCGGGACCGGGACCCGGGTGTCCGGGACGCGGCGAGGCCGCGGAACGCGGACCGGGTACGGGACGGGGGGTCGGCGCGGTGCGGCCTGCGGCCGGCGTGGCGCGGGGACCCTGGGCACTCTCGTGAATCTGAGGCTCCTCGGGGATGAGAGGCATGGGTGGATGTCTATCAAATGCCGGTGAAGAGGGCATCGGCGGGTGGGTACAAAAGTGCGACTGGCCTGCTGGGAGGGCGGGTTCAGAATTCGAAGCCGAGCTGGCCCCCGCTTTCCAGTGCGGCCGCTTCCGCGGAGATGCGGACCTTCTTGAGGTGCCGCCACTGGGGCAACGCGTCAAGATAGGCCCAGGAGAGCCGGTGGTAGGGCGTGGGCCCCAGCACCCTGAGCGCCGCCTTGTGCACGGGCGAGGGGTAGCCGGCGTTGTCGTCGAAGCCGAAGTCGGCGAACTCCCCCCGAAGTTCGGCCATCATCGCGTCCCGGTGCACCTTGGCGATCACCGAGGCGGCCGCGACCGCGACGCAGGACTGATCCCCCTTGATGACCGTACGGACCTGCCAGGGGGATCCCAGGTAGTCATGCTTGCCGTCAAGGATGACCGCGTCCGGACGAATCGGAAGCGCGTCCAGCGCTCGGACTGCGGCCAGCCGCAGCGCCGCGGTCATCCCCAGTTCGTCGATCTCCTCCGGCGAGGCGTGTCCCAGGGCGTGCGCCGTGACCCACTTCTCCAGCAGCACGGCCAGTTCCGTACGGCGCTTGGGGGCGATCAGCTTGGAGTCGGTGAGCCCTTCGGGCGGTCTGCGCAGGCCGGTGACCGCCGCGCACACAGTGACCGGACCGGCCCACGCCCCGCGTCCGACCTCGTCGACACCAGCAATGATCTTGGCGCCGGTGGTGGCTCGGATCGAGCGCTCGACTGTGTGTGTGGGTGGTTCGTACGGCATGGCGCCAGCAAGGTTACGCCGCCTGACCCCGCCCGCGACACCCGGTTCCCGTCACCGGCTCCGCGTCGGCTGCCAACCGGCTCCACGCCCGCACTCAGCCGTCGCCCGGGCGGAGCAGCGGCACCATCACCTGATCGATCATGTCGGCGATGTCACCGTCGGGCCATTCGCTTCCGCACACCTTTGAGCGGTACATCATCAGGCCCGGAATCACGTCGAAGACCAGGTCGCCGGTGACGTCTGGGCGTACATCACCACGCGTGACACCACGGCGTACCACCTCACGGAGGAGCCGGTTGGACGGCTCGATGACCCCGCGCACGATCACCCCGTGGAACCGTTCGGCGGTAGCGATGTCGCACTCGTAAAGCACTGAACGCAGGGCAAAGCCGGATCTGGAGTACATCGCGTCCCGCACCCTCCGGCAGAGCTGAAAGAGGTCCTCGCGGATGCTCCCATGGTCGGCGGCCACGTCCAGTGTCGGCAGTCCGGCCTGCAGGGCGTCCGCGACAAGGTCCTCCTTCGAGGGCCACCGCCGGTAGACGGCGGCCTTCCCGGTCTGGGCTCCGGCGGCGACGCCCTCCATGGTGAGCCCACTCCAGCCGACCGTACTCAACTGCTCCAGAGCGGCGTCGAGGATCGCACGTTCCAGTACGGGTCCTCGACGGCGCAGCGAGACCGGGCGCGTCTCAGCGGCGGCAGTCCAGCGCGAATTGACCATCTTCTTCTCTCCGTTGGGGACGGGAGGTCGAGTGAACGCTTGCGTTCACTGACGGGGATTCTCTACGGTTGACGAGACAGTGAACGACTGCGTTCACTAACGCACTTGTGGGGGACCCATGGTGACAACCTCTCAGTTAACAGCTCCAAGCAAACCGGGAGCGGCCCGCAGACAAGGACGCCCCGGAATCGCCCTCGCCGTCATCGCCGCCCTGCAGCTCATGGTGGTCCTCGACACGACAATTGTGAACATCGCGCTCCCACACATCCAGGGGGCACTTGAGTTCACCACGACCCAGCTGTCATGGGTGGTCAATGCCTACACCCTCACCTTCGGCGGTCTGCTGCTTCTCGGCGGCCGGGCAGGTGACATTCTCGGCCGTCGACGGGTGTTCGTCTTCGGCGTGCTGCTCTTCACCTTCGCCTCGCTGCTGTGCGGCGTCGCGCAGGAGCCGTGGCAGATGCTCGCCGCCCGCGCCCTCCAGGGCGTCGGCGGAGCCATCGCCTCACCCACGGCGCTCGCGCTCATCACCACGACATTCCGCGAAGGGCCCGAGCGCAACCGCGCGTTCGGCATCTTCGCGGCGGTCTCGGCCAGTGGCGCGGCCATCGGCCTGCTTGCCGGCGGCATGCTCACCGAGTGGCTGAACTGGCGCTGGGTGTTCTATGTGAACCTTCCGATCGGGATCCTGATAGCCGTCCTCGCGCCGGTGTTCATCAATGAGTCCGAGCGGCACTCCGGCCGGTTCGACATCACGGGCGCGCTGACCTCGACCGCGGGCATGGCGTCCCTGGTCTACGGCTTCATCCGGGCCTCCGAGGACGGCTGGAGCGACCAGCTCACGCTGGGCGCCTTCGGGGCGGCCATCGTGCTGCTCACGGCGTTCGTACTGACCGAGCGGCGGGCGAAGGAACCGATCACTCCGCTGCGGATGTTCGCCGACCGCAACCGTTCAGGCACATATCTGATCATGATGAGCCTCGCCGCGGCGATGTTCGGCATGTTCTTCTTCATTGTCCTGTTCGTGCAGAACGTGCTGGGCTACAGCCCCATCACCTCCGGTCTCGCGTTCCTCCCAGTCACGGTGATGATCGTGGCCGCGGCCGGGATCTCCTCGAAGCTGCTGCCGGTGCTCGGGCCCAAGCCGTTCCTGGCCGCGGGCGCGGTGCTCACCGGGGGCGGCATGGCGTGGCTGACCGCGCTGGACCCGGGCAGCTCGTATCTGGGCGGGGTGCTGGGGCCGATGCTGCTCTTCGGATTCGGCATGGGTCTGGTCTTCGTGACGGCGACGCTCACGGCGGTCTCGGGCGTCGCGCAACACGAATCGGGTGCGGCCTCCAGCCTGCTCAACGCCACACAGATGGTCGGAGGTTCCCTGGGACTGTCGATTCTGATGACCGTCTTCAGCACCGCCAGCCGCGACGAGGCCGAGCGTCAACTGCCGTCGTTCCTCGCGGACTCGACGCCCGCGCAGAAGGAGATCTTCGCCAAAACGCACGAGCTGCCGCCGCCGTGGGGGCATCAGGTGCTGGCCGAAGGCATCGCGACGGCGTTCTGGGCGGGGGTGGGTCTGGTCGGCCTCGCCGTGCTGACCGCGGTCTTCGTCATCCGGGTGCGCAAGAGCGACCTGGAGGCGCTCAGCGGCTCGGCGGGCGCGGGTGGCCACGCCGGGTAGGGCTGCCGCCTGGGGCCGACGCGTGAAGCGCAGCCTTCCGGAGCCGGGGTACGGGCCGTGTATGGGGGCATGGCCCGTACCCCACCTCAGCAGTCGGAAGCCAGGCGGCTCAGTCGGCCGTACGCCTGACACGGGACCTCGCCCCTACCGGCACGCGCGCGTGCCGGTAGGGGCGAGCCGCAGGCAGGCTGCGGGACCCGCGGCAGCGGCTCAGCGGGCCTGTTCCGGCACCCAGTCCGGGAGGGCTTCGGTCTGCTCCAGCCAGGCCGCGGGGGGCTGCCCCGACTTGCCCGCAGCGACCACGCCGCAGGCAATCGCACACGTGGTGTCCACATCGCCCCCCACCTGCGCGGTCGTCCAGAACACGCGCTCGAAGTCGCCGAGCGAGCGAGCCGCGGACCACAGCGCGAACGGCACGGTGTCATGCGCACTCGTGCGCCGGCCGCTGCCCAGAACGGCGGCGACGGTCCCCGCGTCGTCGTAGTCGAGCATGTCCCGCGCCCGGCGAAGACCCGCCCCCACCGCGCTGCGCGGTACGAGCGCTACGACACCGTCGAGCAGCTCCGCGGGCCCTGGTGGCCCGGCCGGATTCGCGGCGATCGCGGCGGCGGCCGCCACGGCCATGGCCCCGACCACCGCTTCACGGTGCTGGTGCGTGGTGTACGAGGAGATCTCGGCCTGGTGGGTGGCCTGCTCCGGATCGGAGGCGTACCAGGCGCCGAGCGGCGCGATACGCATCGCCGAGCCGTTGCCCCACGAGCCCTGGCCGTTGAAAAGCTCGGCGGCCAGCTCGCGCCAGTCGCCCCCTTCCCTGACCAGCCGGAGCATCCGGTTGACGGCGGGGCCGTAGCCGCGGTCGAAGTCGTGGTGCTCGGCAAAGGACCTGGCGAGTGCGTCCTGGTCCACCCGGCCGTGGGCGGCGAGCACAGTCAGCACCGAGCAGGCCATCTCGGTGTCGTCGGTCCAGTGCCAGGGGCCAGGCGGCAGCTGCCGCCGCTTCAGCAGTGGATAGTTCGAGGGAACGAAGAACTGGGAGCCCAGGGCGTCTCCCACGGACAGTCCACGCAGGCTGTCCAGGGCGCGTTCGAAGCGCCGGTCGCGAGAGGAGTCAGCGGTCATCTTCCTGCCACTCTATCCGGTGACGCCATACGGCTCGGGGGTGCGCCAGCGCTCGAACGGCCGGTCAAGCGTGTAGCGGCCGTCCTCGCCGAGCTGCAGTATCCGGGTCTCGGCGTTGCCCGGGTTGGACAGCGACTCGAACTCGGCGACCGACCAGTGGAACCAGCGCATGCAGAACAGCCGCATGGTCAGTCCGTGCGTCACCAGGAGTACGTTCGGCGGGTGGTCCGGCGCCTCGAAGCTGCGGTACAGGCTCTCCAGGAACGCCCCGACCCGGTCGTACACGTCCGCTCCCGACTCACCCTGGGCGAAGCGGTAGAAGAAGTGGCCGTAGGCGTCCCGGTAGGCCTTCTGCAGCCGTACGTCGTCCCTGTCCTGCCAGTTCCCCCAGTCCTGCTCGCGCAGCCGCGGCTCCTCCCTGACGCGCACCAGCTCCGGATCGAGGCCGAACGCGCGGAAGGTCTCATGGGTGCGGCGATAGGGCGATACGTAGACGCTGACGCGCTCACGTCCGAAAAGCTCACGCAGCCGCACGCCCGTCTCCTCGGCCTGGGCCCAGCCGGTGCTGGTCAGCCGCAGCGCATGGTCGGGCGCGCGTTCGTACACGGTGTCATCGGCGTTTCCTTCCGACTCGCCGTGCCGGACGAGGACGATGCGTCGCGGTCGTGCCATGGCACGACAGTAGATCGGGCCGGGCTCGGCCGAGCAGCCGGGCCGAGTCCATCCGGCGTATCAGGGCGGGGCGGCGGCGCAAGCGGTCGGCGGTCGGCGGCGCAGCGGGCTCCGTGCGTCGGCGTGGCGGGCCGGCCGGTGGCACGGCGCCAGAAGCTAGCGGTAGCCGGTCGGACCGCCCGCTGCGCCGGCGGTCAGCTGCGCCTCCACTGGGTGCGCCCGTGGCTTCAGACCGTCCAGGACGGTTCGAGCTGCACCACATCACCGGCCAGCGCCGCGACATCCGCCTCGGTCTGCGCGCGCAGCAGCAGCCGCTCCACCCGCTCCCTGCGGTACTTCCCGTGCTCGGCCGCCGACTGCCACATCGACATCACCAGGAACTCGCTCCCCGGCGCCTCCCCGAACACGCCGCGCACCATCCCGGGCGACCCGGCCATCGCCGGGTTCCACACCTTTTCCTGCATCAGCGAATAGTGCTCGACCCGGTCCTCGCGCACCCTGCAGTGGGCGACCCGCACCACGTCGGCGTCCGTGAACCGCGGCTCGAACCCGGTCTTCACATCGAAGCGGTAGTCGAACAGCTTGACCTGTATGTCCTTGTACGTCCCTGACTGCCCGGACGCCAGCCGGTCGTGGGAGCGCGCCATGAACGAGTCGTAGAACGCCCGGCTCTCCCAGAAGGCGAAGACATGGGCGACATGAGGCCGCCCTTTACTCCACCCACCGCCCTGGCCCCGGAATCCCGGCTCACCCAGCAGCCCCGCCCACTTCCGCTGTCCCCGCTCGAACCCACGACGGTCCACCACTGTGCAGCGAATCCACTTGACCAGCACCGCGCCATCGTACGGCGCGGAACGTGGCCCCGGTCACGCTCCGGCAGAGTGCACTCGTACCAGCTCGGCCGAATCCCCGGCGTCCAGTTCGATCCTGGACACCGACGGCTCGAACGGCCCCAGACTGCCCAATGATCGTAATGACGGCGCGAACCGGTGATACGAACCCCGTGGTGCGGAAGAGTGAGCGTGGCAACATGGTCAACCGACGTAAAACACCCGGCAGTTACGGGGAAGGGGAATCCGGTGAGCAGTCTCAACAAGGGGATCCGGAAGGCCGAGGTGACACTCAAGTGGGATCCGAGCCCTCTGGGCGAGTCGCCCCATGACCTCGACATCGTCGCCGCGACGTACAAGGCGGACGCCCCGACCGGAGAACCGGTGTACGTCGTCCACTTCGACAGCCGGTCGCCCGACGGCACCATCATCCTGACCCGGGACAGCAAGACCGGTCAGGGCTTCGGCTCCGACGAGGTCATGACGCTGGAGTTCGACCGGCTGGCGGCCACGTACGGGCGCGTCGTCGTGGGGGTGGTCATCCAGCAGCGGGACGGGCGAAAGGTGTTCGGCGACATAGCGAACCCCCTCGTGCGGGTCCTCGAGGGACACACCGAGCTGGGGAAGAACGACTTCACCAGCGTGGCTGGAGCCACCGGCGCGGTCGTCGGCGACTTCACCAAAAGCGAGGCAGGCGCCTGGGAGTTCCGCGAGACCGTCCGCGGATTCGACGCCGATCCGCAGTCGTTCATCGCGCTGATGGGCAACAGTACTTACTGAGCACGCGTTGTATCGATACGCACGAGAGCACGAGAGAGGGGGGGGGGGCCCCCCCCCCCGCCCCCCCCCCCCCCCCCCCGGGGCGGGCCCCCCCCGCCCCCCCCCCCCCCCCCCCCCCGCGCCGCCCGGCGCGCGGCGAGAGCGAGCACCCAGAACAGGGACAAGAAAGCCAGC
>NZ_JBIRYJ010000012.1:0-80199 GCF_044389785.1 Streptomyces sp. NPDC019443 | reverse complement strand
GACCGTCTTCTTTTCCGGGGGCTTATGCACAATATAGGTTCGTGCGCAGTGTTTCAACAAACCCCCCCCCCCCCCCCGGGGGGGGGCCCCCCCCCCCGCCCCCCCCCCCTCTCCATCAGGCAGTGTCAGCTGCAGCCGCTGGTCGAGCCGCAGCCCTCACAGATGTAGCAGGAGCCGGCCCGCTGCATCTTCGTCCCGCAGGAGAAGCACAGCGGCGCGTCCGCGCTGATGCCCAGCTGCATCTCGACGAGCTCCGCCGAGGTGTGCGCCTCCTTCGGAGCCGGAACCTCCGCCTTCGGGGCGGCGACGGCCTTCAAGGTCTCCTGGTGACGCGGGGCGGACTGGGCCAGACCCTCGACATCCATGTCCTCGTCGGACGGCTCGTACGAGCCGGTTTCCAGGTGACGCTGACGCTCCTCGGCCGAGTGGATACCGAGCGCGGAGCGCGTCTCGAAGGGCAGGAAGTCCAGCGCCAGGCGGCGGAAGATGTAGTCGACGATCGACTGCGCCATCCGCACGTCCGGGTCGTCCGTCATGCCGGCCGGCTCGAAGCGCATGTTGGTGAACTTCGAGACGTACGTCTCCAGCGGAACGCCGTACTGCAGACCCACAGAGACGGCGATCGAGAAGGCGTCCATCATGCCCGCGAGGGTGGAGCCCTGCTTCGACATCTTCAGGAAGACCTCGCCAAGCCCGTCGTCCGGGTAGGAGTTGGCGGTCATGTAGCCCTCGGCGCCACCCACCGTGAAGGAGGTGGTGATGCCGGGACGGCCCTTCGGCAGGCGCTTGCGGACGGGACGGTACTCGACGACCTTCTCGACCGCGGCCCGGATCGTCCCCTCGGCCTTCTCGGTGACCTCGGCCTTCTCCTTCTCCTTGGTCTTGGCGGAGAGGGGCTGGCCGACCTTGCAGTTGTCGCGGTAGATCGCGAGCGCCTTGACGCCCATCTTCCACGCCTTGAAGTAGATCTCCTCGACCTCTTCGACGGTCGCCGACTCCGGCATGTTGACGGTCTTGGAGAGCGCGCCCGAGATCCACGGCTGGATGGCCGCCATCATGCGGACATGGCCCATCGCGGAGATGGAGCGCTCACCCATGGCGCAGTCGAAGACCTCGTAGTGCTCGGTCCTCAGGCCGGGGGCATCGATCACATTGCCGTGGTCGGCGATGTGGGCGACGATCGCCTCGATCTGCTCCTGCTGGTAGCCGAGGCGGCGCAGCGCCTGCGGGACCGTGCCGTTGACGATCTGCATCGAGCCGCCGCCGACCAGCTTCTTGAACTTGACCAGGGCGAGGTCGGGCTCGAGACCGGTGGTGTCGCAGGACATCGCGAGACCGATGGTGCCGGTCGGCGCGATGACGGACGCCTGGGAGTTGCGGAAACCGTTCTTCTCACCGAGACGGATCACGTCCTGCCAGGCCTCCGTGGCGGCGGCCCAGATCGGCGAGTCCAGGTCGTCCATGCGGACGGCCACGGCGTTGGCGTCGGCGTGCTGCTTCATGACGCGCTTGTGCGGCGCGGCGTTGCGGGCGTAACCGTCGTACGGACCGACGACCGCGGCGAGCTCGGCGGAGCGCTTGTACGACGTACCCGTCATCAGCGAGGTGATGGCACCGGCGAGCGCGCGGCCGCCGTCGGAGTCGTACGCGTGACCCGTGGCCATCAGCAGCGCGCCGAGGTTGGCGTAACCGATGCCCAGCTGACGGAAGGCGCGGGTGTTCTCGCCGATCTTCTGGGTCGGGAAGTCCGCGAAGCAGATGGAGATGTCCATCGCGGTGATGACCAGCTCGACGACCTTGGCGAAGCGCTCGACGTCGAAGGACTGGTGCCCCTCGCCGTCGTCCTTGAGGAACTTCATCAGGTTCAGCGAGGCGAGGTTGCACGAGGTGTTGTCCAGGTGCATGTACTCACTGCACGGGTTCGAGCCGTTGATCCGGCCGGACTCGGGGCAGGTGTGCCAGTGGTTGATGGTGTCGTCGTACTGAATGCCCGGGTCGGCACAGGCCCAGGCGGCCTCGGCCATCTTGCGGAAGAGCGACTTGGCGTCGACCTCTTCGATGACGTCGCCGGTCATGCGGGCGCGCAGGCCGAACTTCCCGCCGTTCTCGACGGCCTTCATGAACTCGTCGTTCACACGGACCGAGTTGTTGGCGTTCTGGTACTGGACGGACGTGATGTCGTCGCCGCCCAGGTCCATGTCGAAGCCCGCGTCACGCAGGGCGCGGATCTTCTCCTCTTCCTTGACCTTGGTCTCGATGAAGTTCTCGATGTCGGGGTGGTCGACGTCGAGGATGACCATCTTGGCCGCGCGGCGCGTGGCGCCGCCCGACTTGATCGTTCCTGCGGACGCGTCGGCGCCACGCATGAAGGAGACAGGACCCGAGGCATTGCCACCGGAGGAGAGCAGCTCCTTGGAGGAACGGATCCGGGAGAGGTTCAGGCCGGCGCCGGAGCCGCCCTTGAAGATCATGCCCTCTTCCTTGTACCAGTCGAGAATCGACTCCATGGAGTCGTCGACGGCAAGGATGAAGCAGGCCGAGACCTGCTGCGGCTGGGGCGTGCCGACGTTGAACCACACCGGCGAGTTGAAGCTGAAGATCTGGTGCAGGAGGGCGTACGCCAGCTCGTGCTCGAAGATCTCGGCGTCGGCGGGCGAGGCGAAGTAGCTGTGGTCCTCGCCTGCCTTCCGGTACGTCTTCACGATCCGGTCGATCAGCTGCTTGAGACCGGTCTCGCGCTGCGGGGTGCCGACGGCCCCGCGGAAGTACTTGCTGGTGACGATGTTGACCGCGTTCACCGACCAGAAGTCGGGGAACTCGACGCCACGCTGCTCGAAGTTGACCGAGCCGTCGCGCCAATTGGTCATGACGACGTCACGGCGCTCCCAGACCACCTCGTCGTACGGATGCACGCCGGGGGTGGTGTGGATTCGCTCGATACGCAGACCCTTGCTCGCCTTGGATCCCTTGGCGCGGGACCCTCGTGCCGGGCCGCTCGTCGTCTCTGTCATGCCGCCTCCCATACATGGGCAAAAACGCCCTGAAGTGCCCAGATCTTCCCGTGGCACAGTCTGTGTCTGATGCCGCGGACGCCGCTCACAGCGCCCGTGGCAGGTCTTTTGCCGCCTTGTTGCCGATCGGCGGGCCGATGGGGCGGGCCCAAGCCGCTCAGCCGGTGTTCCTCAGTCGGCGGCGGGCACGGGGACCTCGAGGGTCCCGCCGGTCCCGCATTCTCCTGCGGGAGGCCGTTGCTCGCGGAGTTCCGCGATGGCGGCCTCGAAGTCTTCGAGCGAGTCGAAAGCCCGGTACACGGACGCGAAGCGCAGGTACGCGACGAGGTCGAGTTCCTGCAGGGGGCCGAGTATGGCCAGACCCACGTCATGGGTGGTCAGCTCGGCGCTGCCGGTGGCGCGCACCGCTTCCTCGACCCGCTGGCCGAGCTTGGCGAGAGCGTCCTCGGTGACCGGCCGCCCCTGGCATGCCTTGCGCACGCCGGAGATGACCTTGGTACGACTGAAGGGCTCGGTCACTCCGCTGCGCTTGATCACCATCAGCGAGGCGGTTTCCACCGTCGTGAAGCGGCGGGAGCAGTCAGGACACTGCCGACGACGCCGGATCGACGTTCCGTCGTCGGTGGTGCGACTGTCGACGACACGGCTGTCGGGGTGCCTGCAGAAGGGGCAGTGCATGGCTCCCAACCCTCCTTCACAGCACGACTGAATAGCCTCGACAGGCCGGTCGAAGCCCTCCGAAGCAGCCCCAAGCATAGGCGATGGCCACGGTCTTGGAGGACCAGGGACCACAACTTCTGGGCGGCTGACACAATCCAACCACTAGATCTGGGGTTTGGCCGCACTTTCGACGCTCAACGCGTGTCGCGCGGCGGCAGCACCGTACGGGCGGCGTACGAGTGGTGACGCAGCGACACGAACGCGGCGCGAGGCCGGCCACGAGGGTACGGGAGACGCGCGGCTCAGTGGATTCCGGGCCGCCGGGTGCAAGACTGGGAAGCACCCCCGGAATCGGCCGGCGCCACCCCGCCCCCACCGCGATCCGGCGGGGACATTGCCGCAGTGGCCCGAATGCCCTACGGTCCGAGCGTTCGCACATACACCCAGGCAGGCGCCCGCGTCAGACAATCTGCGATTTTTCACTCGAACGTGTGTTTGGCGCAACCTTTCGAAACCCACTACCGTTGTCCAGCGAGGGAGACCATTCGAGAGGGGCCGACGTGACCACCACCGCAGACAGTGCCACCATCACTGCCCAGGACCGCTCCCAGAACCGATTCGAGCCGGTGCATGCCATGAATGACGCAGCCACGAGTCCCGAGGGACCCAAGCCCACGCGTTCACTGCCCGGCCGACCTCCAGGGATCAGGGCGGACAGCTCCGGTCTCACGGATCGGCAGCGGCGCGTCATCGAGGTGATCCGTGACTCCGTGCAGCGGCGGGGGTACCCGCCGTCGATGCGCGAGATCGGCCAGGCGGTCGGGCTGTCCAGCACCTCCTCCGTCGCGCATCAGCTGATGGCGTTGGAGCGGAAGGGCTTCCTGCGCCGGGACCCGCACCGCCCCCGGGCGTACGAGGTGCGTGGCTCCGACCAGCCGAGCACTCAGCCGACCGACACGACGGGCAAGCCGGCAGCGTCGTACGTACCCCTCGTCGGCCGGATCGCGGCCGGTGGCCCCATCCTCGCCGAAGAGTCGGTCGAGGACGTGTTCCCACTCCCCCGCCAGCTTGTCGGCGACGGCGAGCTGTTCGTGCTGAAGGTCGTCGGCGACTCGATGATCGAGGCCGCGATCTGCGACGGCGACTGGGTCACCGTGCGCCGCCAGCCTGTCGCGGAGAACGGCGACATCGTGGCAGCGATGCTGGACGGCGAGGCCACGGTCAAGCGTTTCAAGCGGGAGAACGGCCATGTGTGGCTGCTCCCGCACAACGCGGCATACCAGCCCATTCCTGGCGACGAGGCGACCATCCTCGGCAAGGTGGTGGCGGTGTTGCGGCGGGTTTGACCGACCCGCCGGCTCTGACCGGGCCCCGGGACCCACTGCGCCGGTCCCGGGGCCCTGCTCTGCCCGGACAGCATTCCGGACGGATTGCACTCCGTCCGGAATGCTGTCCGTCGGGATGCAATCCGTCCGGATGCAGTCCGTCCGGGCTTACTGACCGTCCGCCTTGGCTGCGGCGTCGATCGAGGCCAGCGAGCGACGCACTTGGTTGCGGTCCGTGGTGTACCAGAAGTCGGGCAGCGAGGCGCGCAGATAGCTGCCGTAGCGGGCGTTGGCCAGCCGCGGATCGAGCACGGCGACGACGCCGCGGTCACCCATGGCCCGTACGAGACGGCCCGCGCCCTGGGCCATCAGCAGGGCGGCATGCGTCGCGGCGACAGCCATGAAGCCATTGCCGCCCGCCTCCTCCACCGCCTTCTGGCGAGCGCTCATCAGCGGATCATCGGGGCGCGGGAACGGAATCCGGTCCATCACCACCAACTGACAGCTGGCTCCCGGCACATCGACGCCCTGCCAGAGCGAGAGCGTGCCGAACAGACAGGTCTCCGGGTCGGCGGCGAAGGACTTGATCAACTCGCCGAGGGTCTCCTCGCCCTGGAGCAGGATCGGCTTGTCGAGCCTGCCGCGCAGTTCCTCGGCCGCCGCCTGGGCGGCCCGCATGGAGGAGAAGAGGCCCAGCGTGCGGCCGCCGGCCGCCTCCACCAGATCGGCGAGCTCGTCCATCATGTCGCCGCGGGAGCCTTCACGGCCGGGTGTTGCCAGATGGCGCGCGACATAGAGGATGCCCTGCTTCGGATAGTCGAAGGGCGAGCCGACGTCGAGCCCCTTCCACTGCGGAGCGTCTTCACTTTCGGTGCCCTCGGGGGCAAGCCCGAGCGAAGCCCCTACCCCGTTGAAGTCACCGCCGAGCTTGAGCGTGGCGGAGGTCAGCACCACTGAGCGCTCGGCGAAGAGCTTCTCGCGCAGCAGACCGGATACGGAAAGCGGTGCCACCCGCAGTGACGCGCCGAAGCGGTCGTGGCGCTCGTACCAGACGACGTCGTATTCGGACCCCTGGGTGATGCGCTCGGCGACGTCATGGATGTTCTCGACGGAGGCCAGGGCCTGCTTACGTACGGCGTCCTCGTCCTGGACGGACTTGTCGCGGGTACTGCCGAGGGCAGAGATGACCGTGCGAGCGGCGTCGCGCAGGGCCATCAGCGCGTATCCGAGATCCTCGGGGATCTCCTCGAGGCGGCCGGGGAGGGCGAGCTCCATCACCCGCTCAAAGGTCTCGGAGGCGGTCTGGAGAGCGTCCGCTGCCTTCTCGTTGGCCAGCTTGGCGGCGCGGCGCACGGCACGGTTGACCTGACCGGGGTTGAGCTCGCCGGTGGCGACGCCGGTGACCCGGGAGACCAGCTCATGCGCCTCGTCGACGATCAGAACCTCATGCTGCGGAAGCACCGGGGCGCCCTCGATCGCGTCGATCGCGAGAAGCGCGTGGTTGGTGACGACGACATCCGCGAGCTTCGCGCGCTCACGGGCCGCCTCTGCGAAGCATTCGGCGCCGTACGCGCATTTCGTGGCCCCGAGGCACTCCCGGGAAGAGACCGAGACCTGCGCCCAGGCCCGGTCGGAGACTCCGGGGGTGAGATCGTCGCGATCCCCGGTCTCGGTCTCGTCCGACCAGTCGCGCATCCGCAGCAGATCCTGGCCGAGCTTGCTGGTGGGCGCGGCGGCCTCGAACTGGTCGAACAGGCCGTCTTCCTCCTCCTGCGGCACACCCTCGTGCAGGCGGTGCAGACAGAGGTAGTTGGAACGCCCCTTGAGCATGGCGAACTCCGGCCGACGGCGCAGCAGCGGGTGCAGCGCCTCGACCGTACGTGGAAGATCACGCTCCACGAGCTGCCGCTGCAGGGCCAGGGTGGCCGTGGCCACGACGACCCTCTCCCCGTGCGCCAGGGCGGGCACCAGATAGCCGAGCGACTTTCCGGTGCCGGTGCCGGCCTGGACGAGCAGATGGGAATTGTCGTCGACCGCTTCGGCGACGGCCTCGGCCATGGTGACCTGGCCAGGCCGTTCCACACCGCCCACGGCGGTGACGGCTGCGTGCAGGAGTTCGGGGAGGGATGGCTTCGTCATAGCCCGACCAGCCTACGGGGCACCACTGACAACCCGATCACACCTCGTCTCATCAAGAGGCGCTCAGCGGGTTGGGAACCGTGCCGTGAACGGCGGCGTGGGGGCGGTCCGCGCGGTCGCGGTAACCGTCGAGATGCAGCCTGTTCCGGTTGAGACAGAGCCGCTCGATACGGGGCGTGAGCAGGTCGAACGTCTCGTAACGCTCCTTGAGCTCCGGGAATCGGGCCTGGTGCCGCAGAATCTCCGCCCGTACGAGCGAGAAGAACTGCTCCTCCGGTACGCCCAGTTGCTCCTCGCAGAGGGGTGCGAGAAAGCGGAAGACGCCGATGAAAAGCCCAGAGTGGATGAACTGCGTGAGGAAGGCCGGCTCCTCGGCAAGGAGGGTCTTCCGTACGTCGTCCGGCATCGAGTCGTGCTCGGGCAGCGGCTGGGCGCTGACGTTCACATCGTCGACGAAGTCCTTGATCGCCAGGCGTACCGGCACGTCCTGGTCGTCGAAGACGACGATGGCGTTCTCGCCGTGCGGGGAGAAGACAGTGCCGTAGCGGTAGAGGAAGTGCAGCAGCGGCGGCAGCAGCGCAGAGAAGAGCCGCTGGAGCCAGAGCACGGGGGCGAGTCCGGATCGTGCGACCAGCTCGGCGGTGAAAGCGCGGCCCCGGGTGTCGGTGTGCAGCAGCGAGGCGAGGGTGCGGGCCCGCTCGCCAGGGGCGAGGCGGGGCTGCAGTGGCTCGCGCCAGATCGCGCCGAGGAGTTCCTTGTACTGGTACGGCACCTCGGGGAGGTGGTCGTAGAGGGGGTGCTCGACGGTGACCGATGCGACTTCTCCGAGGAGGATCACGCCGCATTCGTCGCGCAGAAAGGGGTCCCCGTCGCGCAGTCCGTGCACCCAGGAGGTGACGGCGGGGGCGGCGAGGGTGCGTTCTGTGGGGAGACCGCGCCAGACCAGGGTGTTGAGGATGGACAGCGGCAGTTTCACTGTGTGCCGGTCGGCGCGGTCCATGTTGACGAAGGTACGGATGGACTGCTGCGGCAGCCGTAGATCACCGTCCGTCGGGAGCGGGACGATGTCGCCCCGCGCGACGGCGGGTGCGAAGAGCGGCAGGAGCACCTCGTCCCACTGCCAGGGGTGTACGGGGAGGAAGAGGTACGTGTCGGGGTCGAGCCCCCTGGCGCGCAGCACGGCGGCGAAGGAGTCGCGGACGGGCGCGTCGAGTTCACGGACGTACAGATCGTCGGATCCGGCGAGCCCGGGGACTCCTCGGTAGGCGGCCAGGGCGCGGCTGACCGCGATCCAGGGGAGCGGGGCGGGCCTGCGGGCCTCGGGCGACCAGCGGGCGGTGTCCGTGGCGGAGAACCCGATGCGCCCCTTGTTGAGCACGAGCCACGGGTGGCCGGTCTGGTGGCCTTCGAGTTCGGCATAGCCGAGGTCGGCAAGCTCGTCCGCGGTCAGCGCGTGGTGACCGAATCCCGTGTCCGAGACAAGGGTGGCGGTCAGCTCGCGGACCAGGTGGCCGAGGGTGGCTCCGTCGAGGTCTAAGAGATGGCGGGCGCGGGCGAGGAAGGCGAGCGGGTCGGCGAAGCGCCGGCCCTTGTGGTCGATGGAGTCCGGATCGACGCGCCAGCTTCCGTACGCTCCGCGCCGGGCGAGGAAGGACAGGTTGCTGCCGTCGTCGAGCGTGAGGGTGTACTGGTCGCATCCACGGCCGACGACCGGCTCGATGATCTCTTCGTAGGCGAACTCGCCGAGCATCTTGGCGAGGAGCCGCACGGCCGCACGGTCCCAGGCCTGTGCGTTCAGTCCGGGCGGGGTGAAGGGGACGGCGGACGGCTGTTCGGAGTCATGGGTGGCAGGGGACTTCGGCACGGGGACTCCTCGAGTGGAACCGATGCGGGTCGAGCGGTGTATGTAAGGCAGCGGGTCGTTCACAGCAGTTTGCGAAGCGCGCGATCGCGGACCATGAGGGCGGCTCGTTTGTCGGGGAGGTCGACTTCGGCGGAGAAGCGGAAGCCGGCGCTCAGGAAGGCGGAGACGGAGGGGGTGTTGCGCAGGTCTGGTTCTGCGATGACGCGTGCGCATCGGGGCCGATTGTCGAGTACAAGATCGGCGACAGCTCTGAGGAGGGTTGAACCGACACCGCGGCCGCGGTCGGCGACGCCCCCGATCAGGAGGTGGATACCGATGTCATGGGGGCGGGCCGGGTAATGCCGCGCCACGGGGTCGAGATCGGCGCGGTAGACCTCGAAGTAGCTCATGGGGATGCCGCTGAGCACGCCTAGGCAGGGGATGCTGCGTCCGTCACCGTCGAGCTGGGCGCGCAGGTGGGCGGCGGTGACGGAGTCAGGTCCCGCCAGTCCCCAGAAAGCAGCCACTGCCGGGTCGTTCATCCAGCGGCTGATCCGTGCCAGATCGCGTTCGATGCGTACGGGGGCGAGATGGAAGGCCCCGGCGGAGGTGTTGGCGGAGCCCCAGCCGGCGGGATTGTCCAGCAGATCGCTGGTCTCGGTGGTGTCCCCGTCCTCGAGGTCACCGGACTGCTCGTCCTCCTGGAACAGCGCGAGGAGCTCTTCAGGGAGCCGCAGGTCCAGGGTGTCCTCGACGTTCCCGCCGAGCTGGGGGGTGGGACCGGCTCCGGTGTCGGTGCTCGCATCGGTGTGAGGCACAGCGGGGCTCTCCTCTCGCAGTTCTGTCAGGTTGGGTTGCCTTAAGGACGAAGGGGGTTGGTGATCGTGACGTAGACGGACTGGGTGTCGACCGGGCCGATGAGCTCGTCGAGGCCGCGGAGCCGGGTGAGCAGATTGGCCTTGGACCGGAGCGTGGGGGCGTCGAGGAGCTGCGCGGGCAGTGGCGAGCCGAGGTCCGCGGTCGCCGAGAGGAACTGCCGGAAAGCGGCGATGAGTACGCGCTCGTCGGCGAGGCGCTGCGCTCCGAACGCTCCGATCAGGCCGAAGACATTGTTGATGCCGAGGTAGTAGGCGAAGCGCTCGTCGGTGACGTCGTCGGAGACGAAGGTGTCGCTTGCGGAGCCGATGCCGGGAAGGCGGCGTTCCAGTTCGGCGCGGTGGGACTCGCGGAAGTAGTAGCCCTGGTTGTCGCGGTAACGGCCGCCGACGGGCCAGCCGTCGGGGTCCAGGATCACCAGGGTGTTCTGCTGGTGGGCTTCGAGTGCGATGCCCACCGTGGCGTCCAGCCAGAGCACCGGGCGTACGACGTGGTCGAGGTAGCGCAGGAACCACTCGGCGGCGACGGCGCCGGTGGGCCTGCCGGTGCGGGCGGTGAGCCGGGCCACGACTTCGGCGAGACGCGAGTGCATCCCGGGACGGCCCGGCCAGGGGCGGGGCGAGGTCAGTCCCGCGATGCAGACGGCGTCGTCGCCGAGGCCGAACGGGTTGTGGCGCACCACGACGTCGAGTCCGGGCACAGGCTCGCCTTCAGCGGTGTCGACGGCGAGCCACGCGGGGTCCCGCACGATGTCGAAGCCTGGGTGGGCTGCCTGCCACTGCTCGGCCAGGCCGGTGCGGAGCAGCCGGTGGACCTCGACGCCGCGGTGGAGTTCTTTGCGGAGGTTCTCACGACGGGAGTTGGTGATGCGTAGGCCAAGAGAGAGCTTGAGCATGGCCGGGGCGCCTGGACGGTGCACAGTGCGGACCGAGGATGTGGGGTGCCAGGGGTCTCCGTGGGGACCGAGGTCATGCAGGAGACCGGCGTCGAGGAGGGCGACGACGGCGGGGCGGTGCTTCAGTTCGCGGGCCTGCCAAGGATGCAGCGGCAACGGAACGGATTGGTCGGGGAGTTGGAGGTCCCCGCAGAGGCGGGTGGTGAGTTGTTCGGTCGGCAGGGTACGGCCCTGTTCGGTCCAGGCCGATTCGGTGGCCAGGACGGACCGGTCTACGGCCATCCAGTGCAAGGGAAAGGAGCCGCGCAACTCGGGTGAGTAGAGCCGGGCTTCGGCCTCGGACAGTCCTTCGCGGCTCTTGGGTGTGGGGTGCAGCGGGTGGCCGAGCAGGAGCGACTGCTCGGCGGTGAGGAAGAGGTCCGCCTCGGGATCGGGGGCGGCGCGGTCGCGGCGGTCGGCGATGAAGTCGGCGGTGCGCCGTACGGAGTCGGCGACCCGGCCGACCAGGTCGGCTCCCTCGCTCTGGCCCGCTTCCCGGCCGACGAGGGCGGCGACGGTGACGGCGTCGGTGGCAGGCGCGTCGCGCGGCCCTCCTTCAAGGGCGGGCAGACCGAAGCGGTGCCATCCACTGACCGACCAGTAGTGGACGGGGACGAGCAGCGCGGTGCCGCTGGCGTGCAGTGGGATACGCAGGGTGTGTCCGTCGGGCCTGTCGAGGTTGTTCTCCCGCACCCAGCAGCGGAGCAGATTCTCGACGGCCGCCGCGTCCGCAGCGCGACATGGATCCGGGTGGTCGAGGAGCTCGACGGCACTCGCGCCTGTGGGCGTGCCCGCAGTGGGGGCGTGCTGCTCACCGTGGCCCCCCGTCTGTTGGCGCGGCACCGTCGCCGCCTCGATCGTGAGAGGGCCGCGCATTCCGCCCTGCCCTTGGTGCTGGGCGGTGGGACGGCCGTCGGCCTCGGGCACATCGGGTGCGGGAGTGGGGTTCACGGAGGTCTTCCTTGTGATTTGTACGGGTCAGTAGGACTGCCCGCTATCGGTCCGGCGTTGCAGGGAGTGCTCTGCGGCGGCCAGGGCATCGGCAAAGCGGTCGAGGACGGCCACAGCTTGTTCGTCGGTGAGGGTCAAAGGAGGGAGCAGCCGAACGACGCCGGAGTGGCGTCCGCCGAGTTCGACGATGAGCCCGCGGTCCAGGCACTCCTGCTGGACGGCGGCGGCGAGGGCGGGAGCGGGCGGCGGGACGAGGACGTCCGGGGATGCGACGTCCGGGTCGACGAGTTCGACGCCGATCATGAGACCCCGGCCGCGTACGTCCCCGATGCAGGAGTGGGCCGCGGCCAGCCCCTGGAGGCGGCCCAGCATGCGCGCGCCGAGGGTCGCGGCGCGGTCGGCGAGCCGGTTCTCTCGTACGAACGCGAGGGTGGCCGCGCCCGCTGCCATGGCGAGCTGGTTGCCGCGGAAGGTGCCCGCATGGGCACCGGGCTGCCAGGCATCGAGTTCGGACCGGTAGATGACTACGGCAAGCGGAAGGGAGCCGCCGATCGCCTTGGAGAGCACCATCACATCGGGCACGATTCCGCTGTGCTCGACCGCCCAGAAGGTGCCGGTCCGCCCGACTCCCGTCTGCACCTCGTCGGCGATCAGCGGAATGGAGCGGGCCGCGGTGATCTCTCGCATTCTGCGCATCCAGGCGTCGGGGGCCGGAATCACCCCGCCCTCCCCCTGCACCGGTTCCAGGATCATCCCGGCCGGCCTGGGCACCCCGCCCTTGGGGTCGTCGAGCAGGTTCTCGGTCCAGCGGGCACCGAGTTCGGCGCCGCGCTCGCCGCCAATCCCGAAAGGGCAACGGTAGTTCTGCGGGAAGGGCAGCCGGGTCACGCGTACATCGGTGGCGCCGCCCGAGGCGTCGAGGGCGCCGGCCGTCATCCCGTGGTACGCACCGGTGAACGAGAGGAGGCCGCTTCGGCAGGTGGCCGTGCGGACGAGTTTGAGGGCGGCCTCGACGGCGTCAGTGCCGGCGGGCCCGCAGAACTGGATCCGTGCGTCATCGGCGAACTCCCGCGGCAGCGTGGCGAACAACTCTGTCGTGAAGGCGTCCTTGACCGGGGTGGCGAGGTCGAGGACGTGCAACGGCGCCCCCGAGTCGATGACCTTCTTGATCGCTTCGAGGACCACGGGGTGGTTGTGCCCGAGCGCCAGGGCCCCCGCCCCGGAGAGGCAGTCAAGATAGCGCCGGCCGTCCGCGCCCTCGATCGTCAGCCCTCTGGCCCGTACGGGGACGATGGGCAGCGAGCGCGCGTAGGTACGGGCCGCGGACTCGCGGAGCGACTGGCGGCGCAGAATCCCCTCGTGCGCAGCGGGCGGCGCCACCGGAGCAGGTTCTGTCACGGCCACGGCTGTTGGTCCTCCAGCTGTCACAGTTGCGTTGCACATCGATATCGCGTTCGTACGCCGCCAAGCCCGGCTGAACGCTGACCGCGTGTACCCCGTACGTACCAACGACGCCGGAAGCCGGGAATCACGGGCAATCGGAAGATCCTTGCGGTGACGGAACCGCGGACCTGGTGCACGCCGTCCCCATCGGCACCGGCATAGTGGGGGCCGCACTCCGGCTCGTGCCCAACGGCCGGGTGAGCAACGCCTTTGTAGGGTTCCGGCAGTTCGAGCAGTTCCGGCAGTCCTGCAAGTTCCTGCAGTTCCAAAAGATTCAGACAGTGCAGAAGTACCGAAGTCCCAGGGGGATCACGACATGCGACCCATTCGCCCGACGCTGGCTGCGGCTTCCATCGCCGCCGTCCTCGCGCTGGCTGCCACCGCCTGCGGTCCGAGCGAGGACAACGCGGGCGACAAGCCGAGCGCGCCCGCCAGCCAGTCCGCCGACGGGAAAATCACCATCCCGGACGATCTCAAGGACCGGCTCAAGGAGCACGGGATCGACCTGGACAAATGGAAGAACGGCGAGTGGAAGAACTGGGACAAGGACAAGTGGCTGCGTGAGGCCCAGGACTACGTCAACCCGATCATCGAGGACCTCTGGGACCCGGACCGGATGCGCGATGCCAAGAAGCCGCCGGAGAAGCCCGTCGACAACGACATCTCGGGCGACGAGGGTGTCACGGACCCGACTCCCGCGCCGGTCAAGGCGCAGGCCGTGAACGCTCCGTACCACTCCAACGCCGCCGAGGCCGGGAAGGTCCTCTTCGACGGCCCGGAGGGTTCGATGGTCTGCTCCGCGACCGTCGTGAAGGACCCCGCCAACCCCGGCAAGTCCAATATGGTGTGGACGGCGGGCCACTGTGTGCACGCCGGCAAGAACGGCGGCTGGTACCGCAACATCGCCTTCGTCCCGTCGTACAACGACAGCGCCAAGTCCACCTCCGAGCTGCAGAACACGCCGAAGGAAGAGATCGCTCCGTACGGCGTGTGGTGGGGCGACTGGGCCCAGACCTCCGAGCAGTGGATCTCCCAGGGCGCCGCGACGGGCGGCCAGGGCGCTCCGTTCGACTTTGCCGTGATCCACGTCACCCCGGAGAAGGGCGGCACGGGCAAGTCGCTGGAGGAGACGGTCGGTTCGGCGCTCCCGGTGGACTTCAACGCCCCGGCCGCGCCGAAGATCGACAACATGACCGCCACCGGCTACCCGGCGGCGCCGCCCTTCGAGGGCCAGAAGCTCTACCAGTGCTCGGACAAGCCGGGCCGGCTGTCCATCAAGGCCAACGAGCCGACGATGTACCGGATCGGCTGCACCATGACCGGCGGTTCATCCGGCGGCGGCTGGGTCGCCAAGGGCCAGGACGGCAAGCCCGCGCTGGTGTCGAACACCTCGATCGGCCCGGTCACGGCCGGCTGGCTTGCGGGTCCGCGCCTGGGCGACGAGGCCAAGGGCATCTACGACGCGGTCAGCAAGAAGTTCGCGGGCCAGTAGGCGCGAGCAAGTCCATGTGAGTGACGGAAGGTAGGGGGCTTGCGGCCGGTCGGCCGCAGGCCCCTCTTCCTTCCTCGTGGAGACTCCGTGCAGGTGAAGCCCTGTCCCAACTCCGGGTATACGCACCGACATAGAGTGGTACCGCAGTAGGGGCGGCCCCGGAAGGCCGCCCTTTTGCATGACCGTTCATGGCGCAAATCCGTTGTACTTCAGGGGGAATCGTTCCATGCGATCCATACGTCCATTGCTGGCTGCCTCCGGCTTCGCCGCGGCCCTCGCGCTGACGGCCACCGCCTGTGGCCCGAGCGAGGACAAGGCCGCCGACAAGCCCGCTTCTTCCAGCCCGGCCGCAGACAAGGGCGGCGCCGACCTTCCCGCGGACCTGGCCGACAGGCTCAAGGAGCACGGGATCGACCTCGACAAGTGGAAGAACGGCGAGTGGAAGAACTGGGAGAAGGACAAGTGGCTTCGTGAGGCCAAGGACTTCGTCAACCCGGTGATCGAGGGCCTGTGGAAGCCCGAGAGGATGACGACGGCCAAGGCGCCGACGAAGACGCTCGCGGCCGGCGACATCTCCGGTGACCAGGACGTCACCGACCCGGAGCCGCGCCCGGTCCAGGCCCAGGAGGAGAAGAAGCCGTACCACCAGAACGCCGCACCGGTCGGCAAGGTCTTCTTCGACTCCCCCGAGGGCTCGATGGTCTGCTCGGCCACCGTCGTCAAGGACCCGAAGAACCCCGGCAAGTCCAACCTGGTGTGGACCGCGGGCCACTGCGTCCACTCGGGCCGGGCGGGCGGCTGGTACCGCAACATCGCCTTCGTCCCCGCCTACAACGACAAGGGCAAGTCCCCGGCCGCGCTGGAGAACGCGCAGCCGCAGGAGATCGCTCCCTACGGCGTTTACTGGGCCGACTGGGTCTCGACCTCCGGTGAGTGGATCAACCAGGGCGGCCCGACGGGCGGCACGGGTGCTCCGTACGACTACGCCGTGATGCACGTGAAGCCGGAGAAGGGCACCAAGTCGCTGGAGGAGACGGTGGGCGTCGCTCTCGACGTCGACTTCGACGCGCCCGAGGCGAAGAGCGTCAGCGCGATGGGGGCCTGGGGTTACCCGGCTGCCCCTCCGTACAACGGCGCGATCATGCACAAGTGCGTCGACCGTCCCGGCCGTCTCTCGATCGCGCCCGGTACGCCGACGATGTGGCGCATCGGCTGCACGATGACCGGTGGTTCCTCCGGTGGCGGCTGGTTCGCCGAGCAGCCAGGCGGCAAGCTGGCACTGGTCTCCAACACCTCGATCGGCCCGGTCACTTCGGGCTGGTTGGCGGGTCCGCGCCTGGGCGAGGGCGCGCAGCAGATCTACACAACGATGAGCGACAAGTTCGCGAGCCGGTAGGTCCGCAGGCTGAGCCGGAGGAACGGAAGGCCCGTACCCCTCGTGAGGGGTACGGGCCTTCCGCTTTGATCAGTTGAGCCGGATCGGCGCGCTGTCAGCGAGTCGCCGGTACATACGGCGCCAGCGCCGCGGCCAGCTCCTCGTGCACCCGCGCCTTGAGCAGCGTGCCCTCGGTGGTGTGCTCCTCGGAGAGAACCTCGCCCTCGGCATGCACCCGCGAGACCAGCCCGCCCTGGGTGTACGGCAAGAGGACCTCGATCTCGACCTCGGGCCGCGGCAGTTCGACGTCGATCAGCGCGAGCAGCTCGTCGATGCCCCTGCCGGTCCGCGCCGATACCGCGATCGCGTGCCGCTCGATGCGCAGCAGCCGCTGCATTACGAGCGGATCGGCCGCGTCCGCCTTGTTGATCACCACGATCTCGGGCACGTCCAGCGCGCCCACATCGCGGATCACCTCGCGCACAGCGGCCAGCTGCTCCTCCGGCGCCGGGTGCGATCCGTCCACGACATGGAGGATCAGATCGGAGTCCCCGACCTCCTCCATGGTGGAGCGGAACGCCTCGACGAGGTGGTGCGGCAGATGCCGTACGAACCCGACGGTGTCGGCGAGGGTGTAGAGCCTGCCGCTCGGCGTCTCGGCCCGGCGGACGGTCGGGTCCAGGGTGGCGAACAGCGCGTTCTCCACCAGGACGCCGGCACCCGTGAGGCGGTTGAGCAGCGACGACTTTCCTGCGTTGGTGTAACCGGCGATCGCGACCGAGGGCACCTTGTTGCGCCGGCGCTCCTGGCGCTTGATCTCGCGGCCCGTCTTCATATCCGCGATCTCCCGGCGCATCTTCGCCATCTTCTCGCGGATCCGACGCCGGTCCGTCTCGATCTTGGTCTCACCGGGACCACGGGTGGCCATGCCGCCACCGCTGCCGCCGCCCATCTGACGGGACAGCGACTGACCCCAGCCGCGCAGCCTGGGCAGCATGTACTGCATCTGCGCCAGCGCGACCTGCGCCTTACCCTCTCGGGACTTGGCGTGCTGGGCGAAGATGTCGAGGATCAGGGCGGTGCGGTCCACCACCTTGACCTTGACGACGTCTTCGAGGTGGATCAGCTGGCCGGGGCTGAGCTCACCGTCGCAGACGACGGTGTCGGCTCCGGTCTCGAGCACGATGTCGCGCAGCTCCTGCGCCTTGCCCGAGCCGATGTACGTGGCCGGGTCCGGCTTGTCACGGCGCTGGATGACGCCGTCGAGCACCAGTGCGCCGGCCGTCTCCGCGAGCGCCGCAAGCTCCGCGATGGAATTCTCCGCGTCCTGCACCGTCCCCGTGGTCCATACGCCGACCAGCACCACACGCTCGAGGCGCAGCTGCCGGTACTCGACCTCGGTGACGTCCTCGAGCTCGGTGGAGAGGCCCGCCACACGCCGCAGCGCGGCCCGCTCGGAGCGGTCGAACTGATCGCCGTCCCGCTCTCCGTCGATCTCGTGGCTCCAGGCGACGTCCTCTTCCATCAGGGCATCAGCCCGAAGGCTCTCGGTGCGCGTCTCCGCGAAGCTCTGCTCGTCCTGGGAAGGGGATGAAGAGGAGGTCATTGGATCCTTACGTCGATTGGAAAACTGCTGAAAACTACCGAAAAGTTCCGGAGAAGAAGCCCGGTACGTCAGTCACAACGCGTAACGGCCCCGGATGATTCCCCGAAGGGGATCCGGCCCCGGCAGCGTCGCCGACCCGTTGATGGTCGCACGGTCCTGCCAGGGCCGTCACC
Organism: Streptomyces sp. NPDC019443; assembly: GCF_044389785.1. Taxonomy (NCBI): domain Bacteria; kingdom Bacillati; phylum Actinomycetota; class Actinomycetes; order Kitasatosporales; family Streptomycetaceae; genus Streptomyces; species Streptomyces sp. NPDC019443. The sequence continues at coordinate 62,371 of NZ_JBIRYJ010000012.1, read as the reverse complement.
CCAGTTTCAGCGGGCCGCGCCGGGCCTTCAGCGGGCCTGGGGGGCCGTGGGAGCGGTGCTCCGCCAGTCCGGGTGCCCGGGCATCCGCGGCGTCCGGTCCGCGTACAGCCACTCCGCGAAGAACGCCGACAGGTCACGCCCCGCGATCCGCGAGGCCAGAGCGGTGAAGTCGGCGGTCGTCGCCGTCCCGTCCCGGTGCTCCCTCACCCAGGCCCGCTCAAGGTTCGCGAAGGCGCCCTTTCCGATGGTCTGCCGCAGCGCGTACAGAACCAGCGCGCTGCCGTCGTACACCACGGGCCGGAAGAGGCTGATCTTCTGCCCCGGCGTAGGCGGCTTGGGCGCCGCGGGCGGCCCGGCGTCCGCCCGCCACTGGTCGGACATCATGTACGCCTCGCGCATCCGCGTCTCCAGCGGCATGTGCGCCTTCTCCTCGGCGTACGTCGCCTCGTACCAGGTGGCATGCCCTTCGTTCAGCCACAGATCGGACCAGGTGCGGGGCGACACGCTGTTGCCGAACCACTGGTGGGCCAGCTCGTGCACCATCACCGAGTCGACGTACCACTCGGCATATTTGCCGCCGGTGAAGAGGGAGCGCTCGAACAGCGAAAGCGTCTGCGTCTCCAGCTCAAATCCCGTGGCGGCGTCGGCGATCAGCAGTCCGTACGTCTCGAAGGGGTAGCGGCCGACGTTCTTCTCCATCCACGCCAGGTGCCCGGGTGTCTTCTTCAGCCAGGGCTCCAGCTTCTCGCGATCCGCGGCCGGCACCACATCGCGTACGACCAGTCCGCCCGGCCCCTGGCGCTGGAGGACGGCCGAGCGGCCGATCGACACCTGCGCGAGCTCGGTGGCCATGGGGTGCTTCGTCTGGTACGCCCATGTCGTGTTGGTACCCGTCCAGAACTTAACCGTCCGCACACCGTTGGCCACCGCCGTGAGCTGCTTGGGAGCGGTGATACGGAAGGTGAAGTACGCCTTGTCGGCGGGATGGTCGTTGCAGGGGAAAACCCGGTGCGCGGCGTCGGCCTGGTTCGCCATCGCCAGCCCGTCGCCGGTGCGCACCCAGCCACCCTCGCCCGCCGGGCCGGTCGGGTCGCTGGTGTGGGTGACCGTGATATGCATCCGCGAGTCCTGCTCGACGGCGGCGACCGGCTCCACGACCAGATCCTCGCCGACGGTCATGAACTCGGCGGGACGGCCGTTCACCTCGACCGTGCGGACGGTGCCGTGCGAGAAGTCGAGGTTGATGCGCTCCAGCCGCTGCGCCGCCCTGGCGTCGATCCTGGTGACGGCGTCCATCGGCTGGGTGTTGCTGCCGCGATAGGTGAAGGCGATGTCGTACGCGAGGACGTCGTAGCCGGGATTACCCAGGTGCGGGAAGAGGGAGTCGCCGATGCCGAGCGGTGCGGGCGGTGGCAGGGTCGCGGCGACGAGGGTGGCCGAGGCGGTGGCCAGCAGGGCGGCACGCAGGCGCCGAGAGGTGAGCAGCATGTCCTACGGCTATCAGCGCGCCCGGCGATGACCGTGACGGCGCGCGCCGTGCCCACCCGAATGAGGTCAGGCGGTGGCCGCCGGATGCTGGGCGCGGCTCACGTCGTACACCCCGGGCACATCGCGCATGGCGCGCATCAAGGCGGAAAGACCTGCTGCGTCAGGGAGTTGAAGGGTGTACGTGTGCCGTACGCGCTGCTCGCTCGGCGGCTCGACGGTTGCCGACACGATCGCCGCGCCCTCGGTGGCGATGGCCTCGGTGAGGTCGGCGAGCAACCGCGGGCGGCCGAAGGACTCGGCGATGAGGGTGACGCGGCACTCTGCGGCGTCGCCCCAACGCACTGGGATGGGCTCGCGGTCGAGGGCCTTCATACGGGCCACAGCGGGGCACTCCTCGCGGTGGACCGTCACGGTGCCGCCGCGTACCGCGAAGCCGGTGACGGCGTCGGGCGGCACCGGCGTACAGCAACCGGCGAGACGTACGGTCGCGTCCGGCAGATCGACGACGGCGTTCGGGGCGGCGCGCCGGTCGGCGGTGACCGGCGCGGGTCTGCGGGGGGCGGCCGCCGCGACGTTCGTGCCCTCCGGATGCGCTGCGAGCCAGGTGGTGATGGCGATGCGCGCCGCGGGTGTGCGGGCGTGGTCGAGCCACTCGGGCGACGGTCCGGAAGCGGCGTCCTGGACGTCCTGCGCAAGCAGCAGGTGCACCGTGTCGCCGTCGCTCAGCACCGTACTGAGCGTCGCCAGACGGCCGTTGACGCGCGCGCCGATGCAGGCGTGCGCCTCCTCGCCGTACTGCGCGTAGGCGGCGTCCACACAGCTCGCACCGGCCGGCAGACCGAGTGCGCCGCCGTCGGCGCGGAAGACGGTGATCTCGCGGTCCTGCGCCAGATCCGCGCGCAGGGAGGTCCAGAAGGTGTCGGGGTCGGGGGTGGACTGCTGCCAGTCCAGGAGGCGGGAGAGCCAGCCGGGCCTGGTGGGGTCGGCACGCTCGCCGTCGGCCGGCTCGGTCCCCGCCGCACCTTCCGGGGGCACATACGGATTGCCGAGGGCGATCACCCCGGCCTCGGCAACCTTGTGCATCTGGTGCGTACGGATGAGGACTTCGGCGACCGCGCCGTCCGGCCCTGCGACGGCAGTGTGCAGTGACTGGTACAGGTTGAACTTGGGGGCGGCGATGAAGTCCTTGAACTCCGAGATCACCGGCGTGAAGCAGGTGTGCAGCTCGCCCAGCACGCCATAGCAGTCGGCGTCCTCGCCGACCAGCACGAGCAGCCGTCCGAAGTCCGTGCCGCGCAGCTCGCCGCGCTTGAGCCGCGCGCGGTGCACGGAGACGAAGTGGCGTGGCCTGATGAGGACTTCGGCGGCGATGTCGGCGTCCCGCAGCACTGCCCTGAACTTCTCGGCGATGGCGTCGAGGGCGTCCCAGGCCGTCGCGTTGTCCGCGATGAGGGCGCGCGTGCGTTCGTACTCCTCCGGGTGGAGGATCGCGAAGACGAGGTCCTCCAGCTCGGTCTTGAGCGCCTGGACGCCGAGCCGTTCGGCGAGGGGGATGAGGACATCGCGGGTGACTCTGGCGATGCGGGCCTGCTTCTCGGGGCGCATCACGCCGAGGGTGCGCATGTTGTGCAGCCGGTCGGCGAGTTTGATCGACATCACGCGGACGTCGTTGCCGGTGGCGACGAGCATCTTGCGGAAGGTTTCGGGCTCGGCTGCCGCGCCGTAGTCGACCTTCTCCAGCTTGGTGACGCCGTCGACCAGATAGCAGACCTCGGCGCCGAACTCCGTCCGTACCTGATCGAGCGTCACCTCGGTGTCCTCGACGGTGTCGTGAAGGAGTGACGCGGTCAAGGTCGTGGTCTCCGCGCCCAGTTCGGCGAGGATGAGCGTCACGGCTAGCGGATGCGTGATGTAGGGCTCGCCGCTCTTGCGGAACTGTCCGCGGTGGGAGGACTCGGCCAGGACATACGCCTTGTGCAGGATGGCGAGGTCTGCCTCCGGGTGGTGTGCCCGGTGCGCTTCTGCCACGTGCCCGATCGCGTCGGGCAGCCGGTCGCGGGCTGCGGGCCCCAGGAGCGCGGCGCGGCCCAGCCTGCGGAGGTCGATCCTGGGACGCCCACGCCTGCGACTGTGGGCACCAGGGTTGGCGGCCTCTGCACTCATGGGGCACCTCCGGCAGCTTCGACCGGCGGTGGGAAGGACAGGCGTGCCCTCCGGGCCGGTGCTTGATGCTACCGAGCCCACCACGCGGCGCAGTCCAGCTCTCGCTCAGCGTGAAACGGATCACCCATTCGAGCGAAGCTCTAAGCGATCACGGTTTCGGTCCTTACCGGGGTGATCTAGGTCAAGAGGGCGGGGTCGATGTGTCCCTCGGCGACGATCACGGCGGGGCCGGTCATCTCGATCTCGCCGTCCGGCCGCTCCGTGATCACCAGACGCCCGCCCGGCAGATCCACGGTGTACGTGACGGGGGCGCCGGTTTCCGAAGGGTCCGCACCGTCCCTGCGGGCCGCCGCCACAGCTACGGCGCACGCACCCGTGCCGCACGAGCGGGTCTCGCCGGAACCGCGCTCATGCACGCGCACGGCGACATGGCGCTCGCCGCGGTCGACGACGAACTCGACGTTCACCCCGTCCGGGTAGACGGACGCCGGGGTGAAGGGGGGCACGGAGAACAGGTTCCCGGCGTGGTCCAGGTCCTCGACGAAGGCGACCGCGTGGGGATTGCCCATGTTCACGTTCAGGGCGGGCCAGCTGCGGCCGTCGACGGTGACCGTGACGCTCTCCTCCGGGAACAGCGCGCGGCCCATGGAGACCGTGACGTGACCGTCCTTGGCGAGGTGCACCTTCTTGACGCCGCCGCGGGTGGCCACCGCGAGGTCGCCCGCCTCGACAAGGCCCGCGCGCTGAAGATAGCGGGCGAAGACACGTACGCCGTTGCCGCACATCTCGGCGATCGATCCGTCTGCGTTGCGGTAGTCCATGAACCACTCGGCCTCGTCGGCCATGGCGCCCGCCTCGGGGTGCTCGGCGGACCGTACGACATGCAGCAGACCGTCGCCGCCGATGCCGGCCCGGCGGTCGCAGAGCTTGGCGACGGCGGGGGCGGGCAGGTCGACGGTGTTGTCCGGGTCGGGGACGATCACGAAATCGTTCTCGGTCCCGTGGCCCTTGAGGAAGGCAATCGGCGAGGTCTGCGAGGTGCTCACGCCGTCCATCGTACGAGGGCCCTCGGACACTCGGCGGGGCCGGTCCGCTCAACTTGCACCCGGCGGAGCCGGACCGCTCGGCCCACAGTCAGCGGGGCCGGGCCGATCGACCCGCAGTCAGCGGAGCCGGGCCACTCGCCAGACGGCCAACGCGACGAGCACCGCGCCCACGCCGACGTACAGGGCGATGACCCGCCAGTCGGCGCGCTCGCCGGAGCCGCGGGGCGGCAGTCCCGGCCAGGTGTGGCCCACACGGCGGGCGGCCATCACACCCCAGCCCGCGGCGCAGCAGCTGATCAGCAGACCCAGCATGGCGACCACCGCGCCGCCGTCGCCGGTGCCGAAGGCGAGCGGGAAGGCGAACATCAGAGAGCCGACCGCGGCGAGCGCCACAATGGGGGCGAGCTGCCAGATCCGCAGCCTGCGCTGCGGCCGCAGTTCGACCTCGACCTCGTCCGCGAGCACGTCCTGGTCGTCAGGCCCGTCCGGACTCAGACGGGACGCGCTGACCGCTGCGTCCCGTCTTTCCTGTTCTGTGTCGCGAGGGCTGGCCTCCATCGCCACGCGCCCTCCCAACTCGGACTCCACGTCGATCGATGCTCGATGATGGCACGCTACAAGGCGCCGAAATGACTGGCAGAGCGTCCCGATGCCATCACGTGATCAGGCTGTGACCGCTCGTTCGACCAACGCCAGCGCCTGGTGCGGAAGTTCCCCCCGGTGCTCGGCCGCCCCGCTCAGCCAGTGCACGCGCGGGTCCCGGCGGAACCATGAGTCCTGGCGGCGCGCGAAGCGCTTGGTGGCGCGCACGGTCTCCTCGCGCGCCTCCTGTTCGGTGCACTCCCCCGCGAGCGCCGTGAGCACCTGCTGGTAGCCGAGCGCACGCGATGCCGTGCGCCCCTCGCGCAGGCCCTGCGCCTCCAGTGCGCGCACTTCATCGACAAGACCCGCTTCCCACATCCGGTCCACGCGCAGCGCGATGCGTTCGTCGAGCTCGGGGCGGCCCACGTCGACGCCGATCTGGATCGTGTCGTAGACGGCGTCATGGCCGGGAAGGTTGGCGGTGAAGGGCTTGCCGGTGATCTCGATGACTTCGAGGGCCCGGACGATGCGGCGGCCGTTGCTGGGCAGGATCACCTTGCCGGCCTCGGGGTCGGCGGCGGCGAGGCGGGCGTGCAGGGCACCGGAGCCGCGCACCGTCACCTCCTCCTCGAGCCGGGCGCGGATCGCGGGGTCGGTGCCGGGGAATTCGAGGGCGTCGATGGCGCCGCGTACGTACAGCCCGGAGCCGCCGACGAGGACGGGCGTACGACCCTCGGCGAGAAGGCGGTCGATCTCCGCTCTGGCCAGCTTCTGGTACTCGGCGACGCTCGCGGTCTCAGTGACGTCCCAGATGTCGAGGAGCTGGTGCGGGATCCCGCCGCGCTCGTCGGTCGTCAGCTTTGCGGTGCCAATATCCATCCCTCGGTAGAGCTGCATGGAGTCGGCGTTGACGACTTCGCCGCCCAACCACCCGGCAAGGAAAACGCCTAGATCAGACTTTCCGGCCGCGGTGGGACCGACAACTGCGATGACCCGCGAGGCGGGAGCTGCGCTTCTCACCGTCCCAGTCTCGCAAACCCACGGACGTGTCCCCGAACGAGCGAGGTGACGACACAGGGGCGGGTTCGTTGCCTGTTGCGAGGTTCCGAACGCCGGTTTCTCGACCGGTGCCCGCGGGCGGCGCAATGGGACGCTCGGGGCGACGCGGAACTTCGCCCTCACGAGTAGGCTATGGAGTAGATATGGGCGTTTTTTCACGGTTTCGTCGTAAGTCCAAGACGACCGCCGAGGCGTCAACCGAGGAGGCGACCGCCAGTACTCTGACGGCCGACTCCCCGGTTGAGTGCGGTTCCGAGGCCGAGGCGTCGACGGATGCTGCGGAGGAGGTCACCGAAGCCGCGGAGGCCGAGGGCTCCGAGACCGCAGCCGCCGAAGGCGTGGAGATTCCGAAGCAGCAGTCGGCCGAGGAGGCGGCGGACAACGAAGCCGGCGAGGGCGCCCGCAAATAGTCCCGAGGGAAGGTGGCCCATGGGCTTCATGGACACGTTGAAGGCCAAGCTCGCCCCGGCCAAGGGCAAGGTCTCTGACCTCGCGCAGCAGCACGGGGGCAAGATCGAGCACGGTCTGGAAAGGGCCGCGAAGACGGTCGACGCAAAGACCAAGGGCAAGTACAGCACCAAGATCGAGTCTGGCACCGGCAAGGCCAAGGAGGCCCTGGGCCGCATTGCCCACAAGGACGACGGCACTACGCCGCCGGCTTCCTGACATTCACCGACGGAAGGCCGCGGAACAACTCGTTCCGCGGCCTTCCGCCGTCGCGGTCCGCCGCTACGGAATCCGCCGCCGGCCCGGGATCCGCTACGACCAGGCGGCCACGAAGTAGCCGACCCCGTACGGGGCGTCCTCGTAGAGCAGTTGCCCGGCCAGGCCCGCCCCCTCGGCGGCTCCCGCGAGCACCTGCCAGGGAGCCCGGCCCGCCGCCTTGAGTTCGTACGCCAGTGACTCGTCCAGCGCCTTGAGCGCATCGACATCTGCCGCACCCAGTGCCCGGGCGGCCTCCCGGTCGAAGTCGGCCGCCCGCTCGTCCAGATAGCCGGGGGCTTTCAGCGTGCGGCACGCACTGCCGTCGCCCATCACCAGCAGCGCGACGCGCTCCGCCCGGGCGCCCAGTTCCCGCCCGACGGCCAGGCAGCGGTCACCGGCGAGGTGATCGCCGACGCCGAGACCCTCCACCGGGGCATCCGCCCACTGCGCGCGGCCGAGCAGCCAGGCGGCGACTGCCAGGGACGGCGGCAGCGGCCGCTCCTGGTCCGCGCCCACTCCGAGCCGTACGTCGATGTCCACACCGAAGCCATGGAAGGACCCGGTCGCGCCCGCGAGGTGCGGGCCGCGGCCGTCCTGCTCGGCGGGTCCGACCACGAACAGCGAGTCGGGCCGGGCGGCGGCGAGCACCCCCAGGGCGTCGGCGCACGCGCTCCGCGCCGCGTCGAGTTCGGGCGCGGCTCCCGCGGCGACGTCGGGCACGAGCAGCGGCGGGCAGGGGCACACGGCGGCGGCGACAAGCATGATCGCCAGCCTAATGCGTGGTCAGGCGTGCGTCCGTGTTCAGGTCCGGGCCCGGGTGAAGTGCCTGCGTCCCCCGCCACGCCCGTCCGTCAGTCGCAGCCGCACCCCGGTGCCGCGGCCACCGGCAGCGGCTCCGGCACACCGATCCTGGGCAGTCCCAGCATCACTCCGGCCGGCTTCCCGGCCTCGGCGGCGTTGCGCTTCTCCCACGCGTCGCCGGCACGGGTGCGTCGTACGGACTTCGCGGCGCCCTCCGCCAGCAGGTGGTGCGGGGCGGCGTAGGTGATCTCGACGGTCACCACATCGCCCGGGCGCACGTCCTCGTCCGGCTTCGTGAAGTGGACGAGACGGTTGTCCGGGGCGCGCCCCGACAACCGGTGCGTGGCGCCGTCCTTGCGGCCCTCGCCCTCGGCGACCATGACCTCCAGCGTCCGGCCGACCTGCTTCTTGTTCTCCTCCCAGGAGATCTCCTCCTGGAGGGCGACGAGGCGCATATAGCGCTCCTGGACGACCTCCTTGGGGATCTGGTCGTCCATCTCCGCCGCCGGGGTGCCGGGGCGCTTGGAGTACTGGAAGGTGAAGGCGTTCGCGAAGCGGGCCTCGCGCACGGCATGCATGGTCTGCTCGAAGTCCTCCTCGGTCTCGCCGGGGAAGCCCACAATGATGTCGGTGGAGATGGCGGCGTGCGGAATCACGGCGCGCACCTTCTCGATGATCCCGAGGAAGCGCTCCTGCCGGTACGAACGGCGCATCGCCTTCAAGATCGGATCCGAGCCCGACTGGAGCGGCATGTGCAGCTGCGGCATGACGTTCGGCGTCTCGGCCATCGCGGCGATCACGTCGTCGGTGAAGTCGCGCGGGTGCGGCGAGGTGAAGCGGACCCGCTCCAGGCCCTCGATCCTTCCGCAGGCGCGCAGCAGCTTGCTGAATGCCTCGCGGTCGCCGATGTCGGAGCCGTACGCGTTGACGTTCTGGCCGAGCAGCGTGATCTCGGAGACGCCCTCGGCGACGAGTGCCTCGACCTCGGCCAGGATGTCCCCGGGCCTGCGGTCCTTCTCCTTGCCGCGCAGCGCCGGGACGATGCAGAAGGTGCAGGTGTTGTTGCAGCCGACCGAGATGGAGACCCACGCGGCGTACGCGGACTCACGGCGGGTCGGCAGGGTCGAGGGGAAGGCCTCGAGCGACTCCGCGATCTCGACCTGCGCCTCTTCCTGGATACGGGCGCGCTCCAGCAGCACCGGCAGCTTGCCGATGTTGTGCGTGCCGAAGACGACGTCGACCCACGGCGCCTTGGAGACGATGGTGTCGCGGTCCTTCTGTGCCAGGCAGCCGCCGACGGCAATCTGCATTCCGGGCCGCTTGGTCTTCATCGGCGCGAGCCGGCCGAGATTGCCGTACAGCTTGTTGTCGGCGTTCTCCCGGACCGCGCAGGTGTTGAAGACGACGACGTCGGCGTCACCGTCGGCGCCCTCGGGCGCGCGGACATAGCCGGCGTCCTCCAGCAGGCCCGACAGCCGCTCGGAATCGTGAACGTTCATCTGGCACCCGTAGGTGCGCACCTCGTACGTTTTCAAACCGTCCACTACTCCGCCAACCACGTCGTTACCGCTCACCCGTCCAGGGTAAGGGCTCCGGTCGGGCCGCAATGCTGAAGACCTACGCCGGCCTCCATGCCGCCCGGTCAGCGGCCGGCACAGGCGTCAGGCGAGCGGATGCCTGCGCTCTCGCCACTTCCAGCAGGGCAAGGAGCACCGTCTTACTGGAGCTGCGATCGCGGACGTCACACAGGATGACGGGTGTGGTGGGTTCGAGGGCCAGTGCCTGCCGCACCTGCTGGCTCGTGCATTCCCGTCTGCCGTCGAAGCAATTGACGCCCACGGCGAAGGGGATTCCACGCTCCTCGAAGAAATCCACTGAGGCGAAGGAGGAATCCAGACGTCGGGTATCAGCGAGTACCACGGCTCCCAGGGCGCCGAGAGCCAAGTCGTCCCACATGAACCAGAAGCGATCCTGGCCGGGGGTTCCGAACAGGTAGAGCACCAGCTCCGGGGCGATGGTGATCCGGCCGAAGTCCATGGCGACGGTGGTCGAATACTTGCCTTCCACACCCGCCAGATCGTCGATCCCCAGGCTCGCCTCTGTGATGCGCTCCTCGGTCTCCAGTGGGGGCACCTCACTCACTGAGCCCACCATGGTGGTCTTGCCCACGCCGAAGCCGCCCGCAATCAGGATCTTCACTGCTGTCGGCATGATCGGCTCAGAGCTGACGGATACCATCCATCACCCTTTCGATGAGTTCCACGCTCGGTTTGTCCGCCTCCGCAGGCGGCGCCTGGACCAAAATCATCGAGTCGTTCAGTAAGTCCCCGCAGAGAACTTTCACCACGCTCACCGGAAGATCCAGGTGGGCAGCTATCTCAGCGACTGCCACCGCGCGATCCCGGCAGAAATGCAGGATTTCGGCCGACTCCGGCTCCAAGGGTTCCTGGTTGACCTCATGAAGGGACCGTGTGACAACCAGCGTGATCAGCGTGAAAGTGTGCTGACTGTGGCGGGTACGTCCGCCGGTAATGGCGTATGGCCGGACGTGACGTCCGGCCCCTTCATCGTCGAACCATCGCGGGTCAGGCATCCTGAATATAACCGTGGGGGGAGGCCTGCACGCGGGGCGCGGCGCTGAGGTACTTGCCTACCTGTTTGACGAGCGTGCCCATCTCGAAGGCCATCATCCCGACATCCACTTCCTCGGAGGCGATCGCGGCAAGGCGTGCTCCCCTGCCGGCGGCGGTGACAAAGAGGAATGCTTTCTCCATCTGGATGACCGTCTGCTGAACCTCTCCACCATGGAAGTGGCGGGCAGCGCCACGGGCGAGGCTGTGCATCCCCGATCCGACCGCGGACAGGTGCTCGGCGTCGTCCCGGCCGAGGCCCTTCGATTTGCCGATAAGGAGGCCGTCCCCGGACAGCACGATGGCGCAGCGAATCTCTGGAATCTGGTCCACGAGGCTGTCCAGGAGCCAGTCCAGCTGGGGAGCGGCGTGTACCTGCTCAGTCATTACTGAATGTTCCCTCACAGTTAGTTGGCGCTGCGGCTAGTTGGCGCTGGGGCCACGCGACTCCGCCTGACTGTCCACACCGGCCGACTCGTCGGCCTCAGCGATCTGGGCCCGCTTCATCCCCTGTTGGATGGCCATCATGGTGCGTGCTGACTCACCGGGGGAGATAGCGCCCGTCTCGCCCTCGTCATCCTGCTGGGATTGCGCATGCGCCGCCTCCTTGCGCAACTGCTGCGCGAGGCTCGCTCCTCGTGTCCTTTGTGGAAGGACACGAGGGGTCACCAGTGGTGGGGATGCATCCTGTGCGTCCTCATACATGGCGGGTTCGGGATGCCGGACCTCGGGGTCGGGATGGCCTTGGGGAGGCGTCCACTCCGGCGGCGCTGGAGCCTGCGCTCCCGGGTGAGCTGATGCGGCCGGCAACAGACCTGCACCTCCATACTCGGGATACCCGTGGTGGTCTTGGAGTTGAGCCTGCACGGTGGCGTCCGCAGTGCCGCCCAGTGCGCCCGCCGCCGCCGAGCCTGCTGAGGCTGCTGATTTGAGCTGCTCCAGCAGCGGGGAATCGTGCTCCTCAAGCAGGGCTGCGGGAAGAAGCACGATGGCGAGGGTCCCGCCGTAGACGGACTCGCGCAGCTCCACCTTGATCTTGTGTCGCTCCGCGAGCCGGGCCACCACGAAGTGCCCGAGGCGCGGGTCCGCGCCCAGCGTCATCATGTCGAGCTCGGGCGGGTGTGCGAGAAGCTGGTTGGCACCGACTCGGTGGTCCTCCGGCATTCCGAGCCCGTGGTCCTCGACATGGAGCGCCAGGCCCCTGGCGACCTTCGTCGCGCTGACGAACACCTGGGTGTCCGGCGGGGAAAAGCTCGTGCCGTTCTCGATGAGCTCCGCAAGCAGGTGGGTGACGTCGGCGACGGCCCGGCCGGCGAGAGACACCCGCCGGCCGGGGGGGAGGTTCTTCACCTTGACCCGGGTGTAGTGCTCGGTCTCCGCCACCGCGCTGCGCATCACGTCAGTGATGGAAACAGGAGCGGTCATGCGGCGGGTGGGCGGGGATCCGCCGAGGATCACGAGGTTTTCCGAGTGGCGCCGCACGCGGGTGGCGAGGTGGTCGACCTTGAAGATGTCCTTCAGCAGGTCCGAGTCTTCGTGCTTGCGCTCGAGGTCGTCCAGGAGGGAGATGAGCCGGTGGATCAGGGTTTGGGTGCGGCGGATGAGCTTGGAGAAGACCTTTTCCGTTCCCTCGCGGCCGAGGGACTGATGGACGACCGTGTCCGCGGCGACGTGTGCCAAGTGGTCGATTGCCGCGTCGAGCCGTTCCAACTCGTCTGTGGCGTGGTGCCTGCGAGGAGGAAGTGCGGTCGGGTCGACTTGTTCTCCTCGCTCGAGTTGGGCGACGAGTTGGGGCAGCCGGGTGCCGGCCAGGTCCTCGGTCTTCTGCTGGAGCTGGGAGAGCCGGCTGATCACCGAGCGCCAGACACGCAGGGCCAGCGCCCCGACGACAGCCAGGGCGGCCAGCGTGGCGAGGGAGCCCAGGATCAGGCCCAGCAAGAGACCGTCGGCTCGATCCTTGCCGGTGTCGGCCAGGTTCTCGAGAGAGTCCGAGTTCAGCTTCTGCAGATCGTTGACGACGGTGTCGGCGGCGTCTGGCCACGCTGTGGCCTGGTTGGGCAGTTTCGTGCCGCCACTGATCGCCACAGCGTCTTCGATCGATGCCAGTGAGGTCCACCGGGGGCTGTCGGTGATGCTTGCATAGGCGGTGGCATCGTCTGTGAGGAGGTCACGGGCGTCCAGGCCTTTGCGGGCTTCTCGCTGGATCGCCAGGTACTGGCTGAACTGAGCGCGGGGCGTGGAGGCCATGCGGCCGGACGGCAGTGCGGCGGAGATCAACGCATCCTCGCGCGAGAGCATCTCCGTGACCTGCACCAGGGACGTCGCGGCGACGGCGTGCGCGGTGCGCCCGTCGTCGGTCCGTGTGGCATCGGTGAGCAGGCCGGCGCCGTCAGCGATGGAGTCCGTGAAGTACTGGAAGGCGTCGGCGCTGCTGAGGGTGCGATCGTCGATCGCATCGCGACGCTCGGACAACGTGTCCAGCGAGTCGTTCAGCTCCTTGGCCCCGCTCTTCAACGCCGTGGTGTCCAGCCCGGAGGGGGATAGCCGGCGGAACTCCTCGACGGCAGCGTCGGTACTGCTTCGGGCGTCGTCCAGGGCGGCGCGAGAGGAGCTGGTGCGTGTGGCCTGCCAGGCAGCGGTGAGCCGGCGCTCGTCCTGCAGACGGGCCAGCACGCTGTGGGCAGGCCGGCCCGTGGACACGACCCGGTCCGCATCGGCACGCAGCTGGATTTGCTCGTCGACAAGCCCGGTCGCCGTGTAGCTCCACAGTCCGGTGAGGAAGAGCGCTGGAACGACAAGGGGTAGGGCAAACGACAATCGGAGAGATCTGCGAGGGGCGGACCTATGACTTGTCCGCCGGTCGCGGGTGCCTGGCATCTGATTCCTCGTACGGCAGCGAAACAATGATGGCAGTAAGGGATGGTCCGAAATGCCCAACTTCCCCCCGCACGCGACGCCCTGACACACAGTCACCAGAGGTCGGCGGTCGGTGGAACCGTACCAGGATCATGCCGCACCCTTCATAAAAATGCTCCGGTCGGGTGAATCTTCTAGGGCGTCGTGCGTCGTCGGAGCCCTCGAACGCTCCTGAGGGATCTGGTCAGAGGAGGGCGAGCAGCTTTGGGGTGTAAAGGGCGCTGACAGTCTCAATTCCGGCGACCATGTCGAAATAGATCGCCGTGAGGTCCGGGTCCGTCTCTACTGCGCGCAGCAGTGAGAGTCGCTGCTCGTGCTGTGCCAGTTGCGCCACCGCCAGCGTCGACTCGTAGGCCGGAGCGAGCGAGGTGTCTCGGTCCTCGGCGTAGTCCAGGAGTGCTTGGTCGAGCCGCTGCGGGTCGCCGCCGAGTCGGTCGCCCACACGTCGCGCGAGGGATTCTGCCTGGAGGAACGCGTCGCTGATCCCGCGTGCGGTGATGGAGTCCTTGTGGTGTCCGGCGTCGCCCACCAGGGCCCAGCCGGGGCCGGTCGCCTGCCGGAAGAAGTTCTGCTGGTCACCTGTGCCGCGCAGACGTTCGATGCGGCGTTTTCCCTGGAGCCGCTCGTACAGGGCAGGCGCGGTGGTGCGTATCTGCCCCATGTAGGCGTGGCGCGTGTCGGTGCGGACTTCCTCGAATCGGGACTGCGGGAAGTAGGCCAGGACGAGGGTCGCGTCACCGTTGGTCGGTACGGCGGCCACCCAACTCGAGGGTTTCTCATACAGTTCGAGGGCGGCCGGCACGTCTTCCCAGTACCCGTAGTAGGCGCAGGTCAGTTTCGGGTCCTGAACGGTGTAGCGCGCCCGGCTGAGCCTGGCGACCGTGGAGCGCATTCCGTCCGCGCCGATCACCAGGTGGGCTCGTTCGCTGAAGGAGCTGCCGCGGTGCTTGCCCTCCACGCCAATGACGCGTCCGGTGTCGTCGCGCAGGAGGCGGGTCACCGAGGTCCGGTCGCGGAAGTCGACGCCGGCCGCGACGGCTGCGTCCACCAGGATGGTGTCCAGGACATGGCGGCGGGGGGCGTATCCGGCGCGCTGTCCCTCGACGCCTCGGGCGCAGCCTTCGAGGCGGATGTCGGCCACTTCGTAGACCGCGCGGTCAAGGGGCGGGCAGCCTGAGGCGCGTACGGTCTCGAGCAGGCCCCAGCGGGCGAGCGCCGCGACGCCGGGTTGGTGGATGAGGTGGGTGGAGAGGGTGTCGGAAGGGAATGCCGCCCGGTCGAGCATGAGTACCCGGCACCCCGCGCGGGCGAGCAGCATGGCTGTGGGAGCTCCGGCGCAACGCGCCCCTACCACGATGGCGTCGAACATGTGCGTGCCTCACAGACATCGGGACTGGGTGGGAGCCGCGATGCCGCGTGGGGGGGGCAGCCTCGGGCGACAGCTCCGGACGAGGGACGGGACGTGCGCCTATGGTGTGTGGACATTCCGGCATTGGATTCAGTGACGGCGCCCGAGTTCGGCGAGCAGGGCGTGCCGGTCGATCTTGCCATTCGGGTTGAGCGGCAGTTCGTCGAGGATGACGATCCGGCGCGGGAGCATGTACGGCGGCAGGCGGTCGCCCAGTGCGGAATACAGCTGTTGGGTGGCACACTCGGCGCCGCTGACCGCGGCCTCCAGTTCCGGCTCGCCGTCAGAAGCGTGCACAGCGAGGACGATCGCGTCGCGTACCCCGGGCTGCTCCCTGAGCATGGACTCGATCTCCCCCAGTTCGATCCGGTGGCCGCGGATCTTGACCTGGTGGTCGGTCCGTCCCAGGTGGACCAGGTGGCCGTCGTGCATGGTGGCCCGGTCTCCGGTGCGGTACCAGTACTGATCGGTCAGCGGCGTGGTTCCGGTGTGGATCGGGGTCTCCCCTGCTCGAGCGGAGCCGAGAGCTTGGGGAAGGACGGCGACGCTGTCGTCGAAGGGCAGGAACCGGCCATCGTTGTTGGCCGGTTCCAGGTAGCCGGGGAACCGCTGCGGACCGCGGATGCAGAGCTCGCCGGTCTCGGCCGGCCTGCCGTTCTCGTCCAGCAGGAGGAGATCCAATGTCGGGTAGCAAGTCCCGATCGGCAGCGTCCCGTTGGCTGTTCTCGGCCAGTCCGCCCGGCTGCGAGGCAGCCGGTAGGCGGTGCAGGAGATGGTGAGCTCCGTCGGGCCGTAGAGGACTTCCACAGTGCTTCTCGGCGCGGCCGCCTGCCATTCCTGTGCCGCCGCCAGGGGCAGCGGTTCGCCACCGAACACGCTCCAGCGCAGGGTGGGCATGCTGTTGGGCGCCAGCGTGCCCAGGCGTGAGGCGAAGGTGATCAGTGACGGCACCGAGAACCAGTGGGTGAGCCGCTGGGCATTGATCGTTTTTACCGGTGACAGGAGTTGGCTGCGCCTCGGCACCACCAGCGTGCCTCCGGATGCCCAGGCGACGAACAGGTCGTGCACGGAGCCGTCGAAGGTGAGGTCGAAGGTCTGCGAGAGTCGGCTGCCCGGCCCGACGTCGTACCGCGACGCCACGTGGCCGAGGTAGGCGGAGAGGTTGCGGTGCAGGATCGGCACTCCCTTGGGGGTGCCGGTCGACCCGGACGTGAAGATGATGTACGCGACATCGTCCGGGTTGGCTTCCGGGTGCGGCAGCTCCGGGAGCGGCTCGGTTGTCAGGGCCTCCAGCTCCTTGGGGCCCGCCACGAGCAGTGGGATCCCGAGGTCGGCGCCGGCTTCGGGGGTGTCTGCCAGGGCGAGCTCCAGACCCGCCTCCTTGGCGATGTGGGCGGTGCGGGCGGGCGGGTGCTCCGGGTTGAGGGGCACGATGGCCGCGCCAGTCCGCAGGATGGCGAGGTAGCCGGCGTACGCGGTCACCGAGCGGCTTGCCAGCAGCCCCACACGCCGGGGCGTCTCGCCGCCGTTGGCTGCGACCATCCGGGCCGCGAGCCGCTCCGCCAGGTCGCGCAGTTCGCCGTAGGTCAGTCGCTCCTCGCCCACTTCCAGGGCGGTGCAGTCGTGGCCGAAGGTGTCGGCGGAGCGGGCGAACCATGCATACGCGGTCTGCGGATTGCTCATGACGCGTGTGCCTCCAGTGCGTGGACCCACTCGCGCAGCGCGCCGACCGTGCGCAGCCGGCCGAAGTCCTCGGGGTCGACTTCACGGCCGGACTTCTTGGACAGCTGCACGATGATCCGCAGCTTCGCCAGCGAGTCGATCCCGATCGCGTCGAGCGTGGAGCCGTCGTCGAAGGGGGTGCGCGCGTGCTCGCGCAGCACCCAGGAAGCCAGGTCACCGCCGTCCTCGTCCCAGTCCTCGCCGGGCCAGTAGCGCTTTGTCTGCCAGGGATAGCCGGGCAGCGGCACGAAGCGGCCATGCTCCCCGAACACCTCGTCCCAGGCCACCGTCTCGCCCTTGCTGTAGCGGTCCGCGGCCTCGGCCAGTACCGCGGGAGCCGCACCTGATGCCGGTGTTCCTCCGGTCCCGCTGAGCGCGGATGCCATCTCCTGATGGGAGGACCCGATGACCGCCAGGCGCTGTTCGTGATGATGACGGCGGGTGGCTGCGCTGTAGCAGATGTCGCGAAGGGAGAACGTGGCGCCTTGCCCGTCGGGACCGAGGTAGGCGGTGTAGGAACGGGTCAGGGCGTCCAGGGCTGCGGGGGTGCGGGCGGAGAGCACCAGTACGTACGGCGCGCCGCTCGCCGCCGCCGTGGCGTCGGCCGGGCGGGTGTCGCCCTGTCGGATCACCACGTGCGCGTTGAGGGACGAGGAGCCCTGCCCGGAGATCCCGGCGATGGCCGGCCGGTCTCGGTCGGGCAGGTCATAGAGCTTCCCTGGTATCACCAGGGGCAGCTCGTCCCAGGCGATCCGGGGATGTGGGGTGTTGAGATGGAGGCTGGGCGGGATCTGGCCGTGTTCCAGGCACAGCACGGCTTTGATCAGTCCGGCCATGCCGCCGGCGGCCTCCGCGTGGCCGATATTCGTCTTGATCGAGCCGACCAGCAGCGGTCTGTCCGATGGCCGGCCCTCACCCAGGACCTCGCCCAGTGCGCTGATCTCCAGCGGGTCGAGTGTGGGTGAGCCGACCCCGTGCGCCTCTACGTAGTCCACATCGGCCGGGGCCACCCCGGCATCTTCGTACGCCCACCGGAGGGCCTCGACCTGTCCGGTCATCGACGGGTTCAGCAGCGAGTCGCTCGTGCGGCCGTCGTTGCTGACCGCGCTGCCCTGGATGACGGCTCGTATTCGGTCGCCGTCGGCCAGGGCGTCGGCGAGAGGCTTGAGGACGACGACACCCACTCCGTCGCTCGGCGCGTGGCCGTCAGCGCTCGCGTCGCCGAACTTGCTCCGGCCGTCGGCAGCCAGGGCCCCGGCCTGCGTCATCATGACGCCCTCATCCGGGCGGAGCTTGAGGTTCACACCCGCGGCAAGCGCGAGGGGACTCTCGCGTGCGCGCAGGCTCTGCACGGCACTGTGGACGGCCACCAGCGAGGAGGAGCAGGCCGTGTCCACCACAACGCTGGGGCCGCGGAAGTCGAAGACGTGGGACAGGCGGGCCGGCAGCAGCGAGCGGAAGTTGTTGAACTGCGAGGGCGTCACTGCGTCCAGACCCTCGCGGAACTGGATCTCCAGGTAGTCCGAGCGGGCGTTGCCGACGAAGACCCCGGTCCGGCTGCCGGCCAGCTCGTCGGGTCGCTGGCCCGCGTCTTCCAGGGCGTCCCAGGCCGTCATCAGCAGCAGCCGTTGCTGCGGGTCGAGTTCCACCGCCTCGGTGGAGGACATCTCGAAGAACTCCGCGTCGAACTCCGCCACTCCGTCCACATAACCCGCGCGACGGCTGCCGATCATCCCTGGCCCCGGCTGTGGGGAGTAGAGGGCGTCCACGTCGTAGCGTTCAGGCGGTGTCTCGCTTGTGGCGTCCACACCGTCTCGGAGCAATTCCCACAGCTCATCGGTCCCTGATGCGCCAGGAAGCCGGCAGGCCATGCCGATCACTGCCACCGACCGTGCGTCCACGTCCGACCTGTTCATCAGAACACTCCTTCGATGCTTTCCCGATGTCCGTGTGCGTTGGTGCAGTTCACGTTGCTCCATGGCGCTCCCGAGAGCGTGGGCCATGGATCTCTCTGAGCTGTCTGCCACGCGCCATACCGCTGGAAGCCCCCCGGATCCAGACGGTTGAGAACGGGTCACTGGGCGAAACGAGCCCTGACGTCATCGTGCAGGGCTCGATACTCGAGCAGGCAAGTCGACTGTCGCGGTGCCTCACCGACCGGCACAGGCGCCGCCCGTGGGCGCTGAAGTCCCCGCCCAGCACGCAACTTGAGGCGCCGTCCATAACTCGGTCGATGGGTGGCGGCGGAGGCGGCACCGTGCTTCTGCGGGCAGCGCCGACGTGTGTACGACATGCGGCGTGATGGCGAGGGCGCCGGATCCGGATCGCGGCGTCAACCCCGCAGTGGCGGATCTTGGCGTGACATCGTGCAGAGCACCATGGCCGACAGGACGCTGCTGCCAACGCCTGCGGCAGTACGCCCACAGCCCGAACTGCACTTGACCCACGGCGCTGTACCCCTCCCCGAAGTCACTCGGCACAACTCCATTCCATCCACGGGCCTCGACGGGAGAGCGCCCACCACCTGCACTCCTGCGCCGGACACCCGAACCTGGGTTCGCAGTCCGGTACCGCGTAAGAGCGCACACTCCATCGCCGCAAACAAGCCTGCCCACCGCACGATTGTCATATGCACAACCGTTTCTGCTCGTCCCGGCATCAAGGATTGGCGGGAAGTGATCGCCCGAGGTTGAAACCTTGCCCAGTTTGGACAGGATCCAGGATTGGGCATCTGCAGGCACCCGCCAGGAGCGGGGGCTGCCACGCGAGCACCGAGGCGATGTCGGTGTGACAAGTGATACAGAAATGATTCCAGTGCGGCAATCCTCAGCTCCCGGATCTGATTTCATCTGGAAACATGGATCCCCTGACATCTGATCAGACCCGGCTCGCGGGCGAGCAGCGGAGACTGCGGCTGCAGGTTCTCGGCCTCAACAGCGTTGAGGCCGAGGCCACGTTCGACCGTGTCGCGCGGCTTGCGGCCAGCTTCACTCAGGCACCCCTGGCCATGGTCAACTTCATCAACGACGAGCGACAGATGTTCCGCGGCATGTACGTCCCACCCACCTCGCCCGACGACAAGGCGAACACCGATGGCCGCGGCATCGTCTTCGACCTCAGCGACATCGCCCGCGAAGCGCCCAGTGACTACGGCTTCTGCCCCCACGTGGTGGCCCAGGGGTCCCAGCTGGCCCTGGACGATGTCTTCGACTACCCGCGGTTCAGAGGCAACCCACTGGTCAACGACATGGGCGTTCGTTCCTACCTCGGCACCCCGCTCCGGGACAACACCGGCATGATCCTCGGCACCGTGTGCGTGGCCGACATGGTGGCCCGTACCTGGGATCGCAAGCTCAAGGAGGGCATGCAGGAACTCACCGAGACCCTGCTGTCGGACTTCAAGTTGCGGGACAGCCTGCTCGCCCAGCAGCAGGAGCTGTTCGCCGTCTTCGACGGCGCCCCCTTCCCCATCATGCTCACAGAAGGACCGAACCACCTGCTGCGCTACGCCAACGGCAAGCAGGGCGCTGCTTTCGGCATGGTCCCGCAGTTCAGCCCAGGGCGGCAGGTCCTGACCGGGCTCGAAGCCATCGGTGTCTTCAACGCGATGGACGAGGCCTTCCACACCGGTCAGACCACCACGCTTCCCCGGGCGTCGATCAGCACGTACGACTCCCCCTCACCCCAGAACTTCAGCTTCCTCTGCACTCCGGTGCGGACGTCACCCAACGCACCGGTCAGCGGAGTACTGACGGTGGCCATGAACGCCGGCCAGCAGTTTTATCCCGGCAATGAGCAGCGGGTATTCGCGGCCAATGTCCAGGAGCGGTTCGAGCAGCTGGGCTCAAGCGGCTTCCGGGGGACAATCCCGGGCCAACGAGGCTAAAACATCGAAAACGTACGGTAACCCCTCACCGTCGACCGTGGTTCCCGGCCGCGCCACGCGGCCGGGAACCAACGCCGCCGCCCAGAGGCGCCCGCGCCCCTTCCGCGCGGCAGGGCCTGGCCATTACAGCCGGTGAGCTGGCAGGATCGCGCCATGCTCTCGTCCCTGTCCCGCATCAGCCGCCGCCGCGCCCTCCAGGGCTCGGCGGTCGCACTGGCGCTGTTCGGGCTGCTGATGTGGTGGCTGCTACCGATCGGGAATTCGTCGCCGAGCGGCGCCCTGACCTTCAGCACGGGATCACAGAACGGCGTCTATCAGCGGTACGGCGTGCTGCTGGAGGAGGCGCTCGCCCGCGATCTGCCGGACGTGACGATCGACCTGAAGACCAGCGAGGGCTCGCAGCAGAATCTCGCGCGGGTGGCGGCCGGCGAGGCAGACTTCACCATCGCCACGGCCGACGCGGTCGCCAAGTACATACGGGACAAAAAACCCGGAGCCGACCGGCTGCGCGGCTGCGCAAGGCTGTACGACGACTATGTCCAGCTGGTCGTTCCGAGGGGTTCCCCGGTGCTGTCGGTGCGTGATCTGCGAGGCAAGCGGGTGGGCATCGGGCAGGAGGGTTCCGGAGTGCGGCTGACCGCCGATCGGCTGCTGAAGGCCGCGGGGCTCGACCCGAAGCGGGACATCAAACCGCTCGCCGCCGGGATCGACACTGTGCCGGGGCGGCTGGAGGCACGCGAGCTGGACGCGTTCTTCTGGTCGGGCGGCCTGCCCACGGCGGCCGTCGAGGAGCTGTCCGAGCGCTTCCAGATCCGGCTGGTGTCGCTGGAGGCCGACCTCATCGACAAGCTGCACGCCCCCGGCGAGGCGACCAGCTACTACCGCTCCGCCGTGATGCCCGCCGACGCCTACCGGGAGGCGCAGAACGGGGAGCCCGTGCCGACGGTGGCAGTGGCGAATCTGCTGGTCACGACCGACCGGATGGACCCGGCGATGACCGAAGGCTTCACCCGTACGGTGATCAAGAGCCGGGACCGGATCGGCAACACGGTGCACCCGGCGCAGCTGGTGGATCTGCGGACCGCTGTCTACACGGACCCGCTGCCGCTGCACGAAGGCGCGAGGCGCTACTACCGCTCGGTCAAGCCGTAGGGGACGTACGCGGGACGGTGACGGTCACCCGCAGACCCTGCGGTTCGTGGTGGGCGTACGCGATCGAGCCACCGCCCGCCGCCAGCAGGGCGCGCGAGATGGACAGGCCGAGCCCCGAACCTTTGACGTTCTGGTGGCGGCCGCTGCGCCAGAAACGGTCGCCGATACGAGCCAGTTCCTCATCGGTCAGGCCCGGGCCGCCGTCGGTGATCACGATGGTGGAACTCTCGCCGTTCGAGGCGACCGAGACGGTGACCTCCTCGCCCTGCGGTGTGAACTTCAGGGCGTTGTCGATCACCGCGTCGAGGGCGCTGGAGAGCGCGACCGGGTCGGACCAGGCGGTGACCGCGGCCCTGTGCTCGGTCAGCCGGACGCCCTTCTCATCGGCGAGTGGACGCCAGGCCGCGACGCGCTCGGCCGCCAGTGCGCCAATGTCGGTGAGCTGGAGGTCGGCCGCGGCATGCTCGGCCAGCGCCAGGTCCAGCAGATCGTCGAGGACCTGGGCGAGGCGCTTGCCCTCGGTGCGGACCGAGGCGATCTCCTCGTTCCCCTCGGGGAGTTCGAGTGCGAGGAGCTCGATACGCAGCAGCAGTGCGGCGAGCGGGTTTCGCAGCTGGTGGGAGGCGTCGGCGACGAACGCCCGCTGCTGTTCCAGTACTTCTTCGACGTTGTCCGCCATCTCGTTGAACGAGCGAGCCAGGCGTCTGAGTTCCGGCGGGCCGCCGGCCGCCGCCACGCGCGAGTTCATCTGCCCGGTGGCGATGTCGTGGGTGGCCGCGTCCAGAATCCGTACGGGCCGCAGCACCCAGCCCGTGAGGCGGAAGGCGGCTCCGACGGCCACCAGCATCGCCGCGCACTCGCCTGCCGCTATCAGCAGCCAGTTCCGCAGTACGCGTGAGCGCAGCTGGCTGGTGGGCGAGTCGGTGAACACGACGGCGACGACGTCCCCGTCCCGTACGACGGGTGAGGCGACGACCAGCCGACCGCCGTGCTGCCACGGCCAGACCTGCGGCGGGTCCTGGCTGCGCCGCCCGGACAGCGCCTCCTTGAACGCCTCGCGGCCCTTGCCGCTCTGGGGCACCGTCCAGCTCTCGGGGGCGCCCGCCATGGCGTCACCATCGCGGTAGAAGACGCCGGCCCTGATGCCGTACGTGTCGTGGTAGCGGTCGAGCTGCTCCTGAAGCATGGAGCGCCGCTTGTCGAGGCTCAAGCCCGAGCGCTCGGTGACGAACTGCGCGAGCGCCGCGAAGCGCACCGTGTCGTCGATCCGGTCGACGACGACCCGCTGCTGCTGTGCGGCTGCGACGCTCACGGCCAGGGGGAAGCCGAGCGCGAGCAGCACGCCCGCCATGAGGACGATGAGCAGCGGGAGAAGTCGGGTACGCACCGGGGTTTACGGGCCTTACGCGTCGGCGGGCGCGACGAGCCGGTAGCCGACGCCGCGCACGGTCTCGATCAGAGCGGGCATCCGCAGCTTGGAGCGCAGCGACGCCACATGCACCTCGAGGGTGCGGCCGGTCCCTTCCCAACTGGTGCGCCACACCTCGCTGATGATCTGCTCCCGGCGGAAAACGACGCCCGGCCGCTGCGCGAGCAGCGCCAGCAGGTCGAATTCCTTGCGGGTCAGCTGGACCGCGGCACCGTCGACGCTGACGCGCCGGGTGGGCAGCTCGATGGTGACCGGGCCGAGCCGCAGCGCGTGCTCGGACGCGGCCCCGGCGGCGTCGTCAGCACTGGCGTTGCGCCGGCTCACGGCGTGGATGCGGGCCAGCAACTCCCCGGTGTCGTACGGCTTGACGACATAATCGTCGGCTCCGAGGTTGAGCCCGTGTATCCGGGAGCGTACGTCGGCCCGCGCGGTCACCATGATCACGGGTGTCGTTGTGAGCTTCCGGATCTTGCCGCACACCTGGTAGCCGTCCTGGTCGGGCAGCCCCAGATCGAGAAGTACGACCCCGAAGGGCGGCTTCTCGGGATGCGTGGCGGGCAGCACTGCCTTCAGCGCCTCTTCGCCGTTGCGGGCGTGCACCACCTCGAAGCCGTGCTTGGCGAGCACCGCGGACAGGGCGGCGGCGACATGGTTGTCGTCCTCGACGAGCAGCAGTCTCATAGCCCCCCTTCGGTCGTGCGGTCGTATGGCATACCTCGTGCGATGTACCAGGGCATCAAGGCGGATCCTCGCCCCGACAGTCAAGTGCCTACCCGTTGCATGCCTGTTTCCGTTACCCACCCGGTACGCCGATCACCACCCTGTTCACGCATAGTGTCCGGTTGCGGCCGGATCGTTATGCTCAATTTCCCCTCAGATGTAATGACGCTGGTCGCAGCCCGTGACTAAGGTCCTCCCAACCGAGGAGGACGGAGCAAGAAGCCGATGAGCGGAGTTTCAGTGACCAAGGGCGCCGAGGACGCTGTGCCCACCGGGGGCGACCTGGTCGTGCTGAGCAACGTCAACAAGCACTTCGGCGCGCTGCATGTGCTCCAGGACATCGACCTGACCATCGCCCGTGGCGAGGTTGTGGTCGTCATCGGGCCCTCGGGGTCCGGAAAGTCCACGCTGTGCCGCACCATCAACCGGCTGGAGACGATCGACTCCGGCGCGATCTCGATCGACGGGAAGGCACTGCCCCAGGAGGGCAGGGAGCTGGCCCGGCTGCGCGCCGACGTGGGCATGGTCTTCCAGTCCTTCAACCTCTTCGCACACAAGACTGTGCTGGAGAACGTGACGCTGGGCCAGGTCAAGGTCCGCAAGGCCGACACGAAGGCCGCCGAGCAGAAGGCGCGCACGCTGCTCGACCGGGTCGGCGTCGGCTCGCAGGCCGAGAAGTACCCGGCGCAGCTCTCCGGCGGCCAGCAGCAGCGCGTCGCAATCGCGCGAGCGTTGGCGATGGATCCCAAGGTCATGCTCTTCGACGAGCCCACATCGGCGCTCGACCCCGAGATGATCAACGAGGTTCTCGAGGTCATGCAGCAGTTGGCGCGCGACGGGATGACGATGGTTGTAGTCACCCACGAGATGGGCTTTGCCCGCTCCGCCGCGAACCGCGTCGTCTTCATGGCGGACGGCAAGATCGTCGAGGAGGCCACGCCGGACGAGTTCTTCAGCAATCCGCGCAGCGATCGTGCTAAGGACTTCCTTTCGAAGATCCTGCACCACTGACGACCGGCGATCCCCACCACTGACGACCGGCGAGTTACGACACAAGGGATGTTCATCATGAAGCTGCACAAGGCAAGCGCCGCGGCCGCCGCGGCCCTCGTCCTCTCCCTGACCGCGACCGCTTGTGGTGGCGACAGCGACTCGGGCGACGGCGGCGGCAAGAAGATCACCGTCGGCATCAAGTACGACCAGCCCGGCCTCGGCCTGAAGACCCCGGACGGCAAGTTCGCGGGCTTCGACGTCGACGTCGCCACGTACGTGGCGAAGGAGCTCGGTTACGACGCCAAGGACATCACCTTCAAGCAGGCGCCCAGCGCCGAGCGCGAGAACCTGATCAAGAACGGTGACGTCAAGTTCGTCGTCGCCAGCTACTCGATCAACGACAAGCGCAAGGCGGAGGTCGACTTCGCCGGACCGTACTTCCTGGCCCACCAGGACCTGCTGGTCCGCGCGGACGACAACTCCATCACCAAGGCCACCGACCTCAACTCCAAGAAGCTGTGCTCGGTGACCGGCTCCACCTCGGCGCAGAACGTCAAGGACAAGCTCGCGCCCAAGGCCGACCTGCTGGAGCAGGGCGGCTACTCGGAGTGCCTGACCGGCCTGGAGAACAAGTCCGTCGACGCGCTCACCACTGACAACTCCATCCTGGCCGGCTACGCGGCGCAGAAGGAGCACCAGGGCAAGTTCAAGCTGGTGGGCCTCAGCCTGAGCGATGAGAACTACGGCATCGGCCTGAAGAAGGGCGACAAGGATCTTCAGACGAAGATCAACGCGGCGCTCAAGAAGATGGTCGACGACGGGTCCTGGGACAAGTTCGTGAAGGCGAACTTCGGCCCGGCGAACTACAAGAACGAGCCTGCCCCGAAGATCACTGAAGGCAGCTGAGTCAGCGGTGGCGCGCTGTCGGCCGACGCCGGCGGCGCGCCCCACCAGCCAACCTGGGGAGAGCGCGGGGCAACGTGTTCGATTTTCTTGAGTCCGGGCAGTACGACCTGCTCGGCGCCTTCTGGGTGACAGTTCAGCTCACCCTCTACTCGGCCGTGGGTTCCCTGATCTGGGGCACGATCCTGGCCGGTATGCGGGTCAGCCCGGTTCCGCTGATGCGGGCCTTCGGCACCGCATACGTCAACTGCGTCCGTAACACGCCGCTGACCGTGATCATCGTCTCCTGCTCGCTGGTCCTGAACCAGACACTGGGCTTCACACTCCGCGGCGACAACTTCAAGGACATCGGCTTCCGGCTGGCCGTCCTCGGTTTCATCGCCTACACCGGCACGTTCGTCTGCGAGGCCATCCGGTCCGGGATCAACACCGTGCCCGTCGGCCAGGCGGAGGCGGCCCGCGCCCTGGGGCTGAGCTTCTTCCAGGTGCTGACCCTCATCGTGCTCCCTCAGGCGTTCCGCTCGGTCGTCGCACCGCTGGCGAACGTACTGATCGCGCTGACGAAGAACACCACGGTGGCCGCATCGATCGGTGTCGCCGAGGCTGCGCTGCTGATGAAGGAAATGCTCGAGAACGAGGCCGACGCGCTGTTCGCGGTCTTCGCGATCTTCGCCTTCGGATTCATCGTTCTTACCCTCCCGACCGGCCTGCTGCTGGGCTGGGTGGCCAAGCGTGTGGCGGTGAAGCGATGACCTCCGTTCTCTACGACGCCCCCGGCCCCCGCGCCAAGCGGCGCAACGTCCTCTTCACGATCGTGTTCCTCGTCGTGCTCGGATTCGTCATCTGGTGGGCACTGTCGGTCATGGCCGACAAGGGCCAGCTGGCGGCGGACAAGTGGAGTCCGTTCGTGACGGACTCCGAGGTGTGGACGACCTATCTGCTGCCCGGTCTCTGGCTAACAGTGAAAGCGGCGGCGTTCGCCATCGTGATCGCGCTGCCGCTCGGTGCGATCCTCGGCATCGGCCGGCTTTCGGACCACCGGTGGATCCGTGTTCCGGTGGGTGCCGTGGTCGAGTTCTTCCGCGCCATCCCGGTGCTGATGCTGATGTTCTTCGCCAGCGCGATGTTCGTGCAGTTCACGGACATCGAGTCGGAGATCCGGCCGATGTACGCGGTGGTGACCGGCCTGGTGCTCTACAACGCCTCGGTCATCGCCGAGATCGTGCGGGCCGGCATCCTCTCGCTGCCGTCCGGCCAGACGGACGCCGCCAAGGCGATCGGTATGCGCAAGGGCCAGACCATGTCGTACGTGCTGCTGCCGCAGGCGGTCACGGCGATGCTGCCGGCTCTCGTCAGCCAGATCGTGGTGATCGTCAAGGACACCGCCCTGGGTGGCGCCCTGCTCGGCCTGGTAGATCTGCTGTCGCAGGCCCGCACGATCCCGGCGAACTACGGCGCGAACACCATCGCCTCGCTCACTGTGATCGCGCTGATCTACATCGCGCTCAACTTCCTGCTCACCAGCGCCGCGAGCTGGCTGGAGGGCCGGGCGCGCCGGACGAAGAAGGGCACCGGAGCCGTACTGCACGGGGAAGACGTCGAAGCCAGACTTGACGGCGGAGGCGTGTAACACCGGCAGGTACTACTGGAGGGGCGGCCGCAGCAATGCGGCCGCCCCTCGCCGCATTCGGCCGTCACTTGACGCCAGCACCCGCAGTGGGTTGCATACGTTCTGTGATCGCGCACTGGGCTCCAACCACACGTTTCCGCATGACCCTTCGGGTCCCAGGAGTCACGCCGTGGACCCGGTGATCATCGTGGGCGCGGGGCCTGTCGGGCTCGCGCTCTCGCTGGCACTTGCGCAACAAGACGTCCCCTCGGTCGTGCTCGACGAAGGCGCGGGCAACGACGAGCAGCGGCCCGCCCGTACGGTCGTGCTGCGGCCCGACACCGCAGCCATGGTGGAACGGCTCGGCTGCGCGACTGGCCGTAACGAAGGTTCCCGCTGGACCGGCTGGCGCTCGATGCGGCGCCGGCAGGACGTACGGCAGCTCGCCCTCGGCGACGACCGCGCACCCGCGCCGCTGCACATCCCCCAGCACGCCCTCGCGCGCGGACTGCGGGACGCCGTCGCCTCGCAGCAGCTGGTCCGGATCGTCACCGAGAGTCGCGTCGACTCGCTGGAGCAGGATGCGACCGGGATCAGCGTGCACACCCGGGGGCCCGGAGCGACCTGGTGGCGCGGCAGTCATCTGGTCGGCTGCGACGGGGCCAGGTCAACGGTCCGCAAGCTCCTCGGCATCCGCTTCCCGGGCCGTACGGCGGTGGAACGGCATGCCGTCGCCGCCCTGCGCACCGAACTCCCCTGGCCCGACGAGGCGTTGCTGCACCGCCAGCCGCCCTGGCGCACGGGCGGCGACGAGGTCACCGCCCGGCCGCTGCCGGACGGCATCTGGCGGCTCGACTGGCTGCTGCCCTCCCGCGGCGAACTGGTCACCCCCGACGCCCTGGTGGCGCGCGTACGGGACACCCTGGCCGGCTGGTGCGGCCAGACGCCTCCGTACGAGCTCCTCGACACCGGCGTCTACACGCTGCACCATCGGCTCGCGCGCCGCTGGCGCGTGGACCGGGCCTTTCTCGCGGGCGATGCCGCGCATCTGCTCGGGGCGCTCGGCACGCAGGGGCTCGACGAAGGGCTGCGGGACGCCGACAACCTCGCGTGGAAGCTGGCGCACAGCTGGCACCACGGCGTGTCCGAGCCGCTGCTCGACAGCTATCAGGCGGAGCGGCGGGCGGCCGTCGCCTCTCGGCTGCGCGCTGCCGACCAGTCGCTGCCGATACTGCGCGGCGGCAGCGGGCTGCGTACGTACCTTCCGGGTGCTGCGCGCGGGCACGACACTCTGCTGACCGACGGCCATCTGGGGCAAGGCCCACTGGGCGCGCCCCCTGTTTACACGCACTCCCCCCTCGCACCCGAATACGCCCCTTCGCAGACCTTCGTGGGCACAGAGGCGGGCGCTCCGGTCTCGGATGTACGGGTGACCGCGCCGGACGGCACCAGCGCGCGGCTGCGGAACCGGCTTGGGCGGGGGCGGCTGCTGGTGGTGCTGGTCGCTCCGGGTACGGGGGTGTGGGACCGGCGGCACTGGGTGAGCGCGGGCGTGATGCCGCGGCTGGCCGCGGCGGTCACCGCGCTGCCGGTGCGGGCGGAACTTCTGGTCACGGAGAGTTACCCAGGCGCTTCGGCGCACACAGTGCTGCTGGTGCGGCCGGACGGACACCTGGTCGCCTCGTTTGCGGGGGTGCGGCCTGCGGAGCTGTACTCGGCGGCGGACGCGGCGCGCGGCGGTGCCCCGTCAGCGGCGCGCGGTGACCGTACTGCGGACATCAATTGACCCTCGAGGACCCACATGGTGTACTCCGGAGCGTGACCGACACCGATGTGCGCCTGTGGCGGAGGGTCCATATGGACCTCGTCCGCTATGCGGGCTGCGTGTGTCGCCCGCCCTGCTGAATTCGCCTTCTCCTCGCGCTGTGGCCTGATGGACCCGCGCGCCCTCCAGCGAACTTCCAGGACGGTTTCCGTGTCCCAGCCTGTCTCCACCCCGGTCCCTGCTGCCTCTGCGCGTACTGAAGTGCCGACGCGTACGGAAGCATCGGCGCCGACCGCCGCCGAGCTGCTCGACTTCGTGCGGCGCTCCGCCGCCGACAAGAACCTCATCGCCTCGATCCCGCTCGATCCCGAGGGCCGTACGTGGGTACGGCTCGAAGGGCCCGGCGGCAGTGAGGCCTGGCTGATCGCCTGGCCGCCGGGCACGGGCACCGGCTGGCACGACCACGCCGAGTCGTTCGGCGCGTTCGCCACGGCCGCGGGCGCGTTGAAGGAGTACTCCCTCGCCGTGCGGCTCCCCGCGAGCGGCTGGAAGACCCTGGAGCTGAGCGAAGGGGTCGACCGCGAGCGGGAGTTGGGGGCCGGCCGGGGCCGGGCCTTCGGGAAGCACCATGTGCACGAGGTGCTGAACGAGTCGGCCGCCGGGCATGCCGTCTCGGTCCATGCGTACTACCCGCCGCTGCCGCTGATCCGGCGCTTCAGCCGGTCCGGCGCGGTGCTCCGTCTTGAGCAGGTCGAGCGTCCGGAGGACTGGCAGTGAGCGGGGGACAGGTAGGGATCGACGAGCTCCTGGAGCGGGTACGGGAGGACCTGGACCGGGTCGAGCCGAAGGAGGCCTTCGAGGCGGCCGAGGCCGGCGCGCTGCTGGTGGACATCCGGTACGCGGCGCTGCGCGAGCGGGACGGTCTGATTCCGGGTGCACTGGTCGTGGAACGCAATGAGCTGGAGTGGCGGCTGGACCCCCAGGGCAGCCACCGCGCACCGGAGGCGGTCAGCCACGATCTGCGGGTCGTGGTGATCTGCAACGAGGGCTACGCGTCGTCGCTGGCGGCGGTGTCCCTACGACAGTTGGGTCTGCACCGCGCGACGGACCTCGTGGGGGGCTTCCAGGCATGGAGGGCGGCGGAACTTCCGGTGCGACGGTAGTCCGCGGCGCGGTCCTTGAGCGCGGGCGCGACCGGATGGCGACGGGCGGCCTGGGCCGGGCGGCGGCTCGGGTTGATGTGGCGTACGGGGGCTGGGCGGGCGGCGCGAGCGGTCGGGCCAGGAGGAGCCGTGTCCTTCTGGCAACGGCCATCTCTCCCGGCGGCCGCGACATTGAGCGGCGCGCGGGCGCGGAGCGGTACGCAGCGGTGCGGTCCCTGAGCGCCGCGCGGGTGCGGGCGGCCTGGCGCCGGGCGGCAGCTGTGTCCAGCATCCGGGCGACCCTGCACCGCGGGCGCGGGCCAACCGCGGGCCCCTGGCCCGCTAGAAGCCACCGCCCTCGTCCAAGTCCTCCATGTCCTCGCCCTCTTCCTCGAGCGCCCGCTTGACCACCCTGAGGGCCAGCCCCTCGGGGTAGCCCTTCCTTGCGAGCATGCCCGCCAGACGACGCAGACGCCGGTCGCGGTCCAGGCCTCGGGTCGAGCGGAGTCTGCGTGCGACCAGCTCGCGGGCGGTCTCCTCCTCCTGCTCGGAGTCGAGCTGCCCGACCGCCTCGTCGATCAGCGCGGAGTCCACGCCCTTCGTGCGCAGTTCCCGCGCGAGCGCCCGCCGGGCGAGGCCCCGGCCGTGGTGCCGGGACTCCACCCATGCGTCCGCGAAGGCCGCGTCGTTGATCAGCCCCACGTCCTCGAAGCGGGAGAGGACCTCCTCGGCCACCTCCGAGGGGATCTCACGCTTGTGCAGCGCGTCCGCCAGCTGCTTGCGGGTGCGCGGGGTCCCGGTGAGCAGCCGCAGGCAGATCGCCCGCGCCCGCTCGGCCGGATCCTGGGGCGACAGCTCCTTCTCGGCCCTCGACGAGTCGGCGCTGTCGCCCGGCCATTCGGTTCGCCGGGCCATTTGCTAGCCCTTGGCCGCCGCCGTCTTGGCCGACTTGGCCTTGGACGCGGGCGCTGACTTCGCCGCGTCCTCGGCCGGAGCTGCCGCACCGGCGCCGGCGGCGTCCGCGCCGGGCTCGGCCGCCGGGGCCTCCGGCCTTACGCCGACGCCCAGCTTCTCCTTGATCTTCTTCTCGATCTCATTGGCGAGATCGGGGTTGTCCTTCAGGAAGTTACGGGCGTTCTCCTTGCCCTGGCCGAGCTGGTCGCCCTCGTACGTGTACCAGGCACCCGCCTTCCGGACGAAGCCGTGCTCCACGCCCATGTCGATCAGACCGCCCTCGCGGCTGATGCCCTGCCCGTAGAGGATGTCGAACTCGGCCTGCTTGAACGGCGGCGCGACCTTGTTCTTGACGACCTTGACGCGGGTGCGGTTGCCGACCGCGTCGGTGCCGTCCTTGAGGGTCTCGATACGACGGATGTCGAGCCGCACCGATGCGTAGAACTTCAGCGCGCGGCCACCAGTCGTCGTCTCCGGCGAGCCGAACATCACGCCGATCTTCTCGCGGAGCTGGTTGATGAAGATCGCCGTGGTCTTCGACTGGTTCAGCGCACTGGTGATCTTCCGGAGCGCCTGGCTCATCAGCCGCGCCTGCAGACCGACGTGCGAGTCGCCCATCTCGCCCTCGATCTCCGCACGCGGCACCAGAGCCGCGACGGAGTCGATGACGATCAGGTCCAGCGCGCCGGAGCGGACGAGCATGTCGACGATCTCGAGCGCCTGCTCGCCGTTGTCCGGCTGAGACAGGATCAGGTTGTCGATGTCGACGCCGAGCTTCTTCGCGTACTCCGGGTCAAGGGCGTGCTCCGCGTCCACGAAGGCCACCGCGCCGCCCGCCTTCTGGGCGTTCGCCACGGCGTGCAGCGTGAGGGTCGTCTTGCCGGAGGACTCCGGGCCGTACACCTCCACTACACGGCCGCGCGGCAGGCCGCCGACGCCGAGCGCGACGTCGAGCGCGGTCGACCCGGTGGGGATGACCTCGATGGGCTCGTTCGGCCGCTCGCCCAGGCGCATCACCGCGCCCTTGCCGAATTGCCGTTCAATCTGTGCGAGCGCGGCGTCGAGCGCCTTCTCGCGGTCGGTTCCTGCCATGGGTTCCACCCGATTTGCTTGAGTCGATCGCTTCACGTCAAAGACGCTAACCCCTGCCACTGACAATGGGCCCCGACGTCCGTCCAGCCTGTGGATAACTCCCGGAAACCGAAGCCGAAATCCCATGAGAATGGATGTTCGATTTTGGTGTCAAGCGCACCGCGCAGCCCGGGTCCGGCCGTCCTTAGGTAACGGTTTGACCCGCACACTTCAAGCCACATAGGTTCTGCTCGGCCTGGTCCATGAGGACGGGCCCCAATCGCGATCCTTTGGGGGGACGCAGTGCACTGGTATGTGGACGTACTCAAGAAATATGCGGTATTCAGCGGGCGGGCACGCCGCCAGGAGTACTGGATGTTCGTCCTGTTCAGCGTGATCATCAGCATCGTGCTGTCGATCATCGACAATGTCGCCGGCACGAGCCCGATCCTCGGGGCGATCTACAGCCTCGTCGTGCTCCTGCCCAGCCTCGGTGTCGCCGTTCGTCGGCTGCACGACACCGACCGGTCGGGCTGGTGGCTGCTCATCGGGCTGGTCCCGTTCGTGGGCGCGATCATCCTGCTGGTGTTCCTGGCCAGTGACGGCAAGCCGCACGAGAACAGCCACGGCCCGAACCCCAAGCTGGTTCCGGCCCACTGACGCTCGTGCGTCGGCCGACGGGAACCGCTCCCTCGACGACCGACGAGCAAGCCGAGTTCTGAGCGCTGTAGTTGGCGAAGCCCGTCAACTACAGCGCTCCGTCACAACCGGGTGCCGGAACTCCGCCCCGCCATCTCAGGCGCCGTCCCCGGGGGGCGACGCCTGGTCCCGTTTCGCGCGGAGCACACCGCGCAGCCGCGCGAGGGCCTTGCCCCCGCCGCGCCGCCGGTGGCCGTGGACGCGCGGGTCGTCCGTCACGGCGTACCGCTTCACATACGCGCCGAGGAACGCCTGGAGCGTGGCGATCGCCGGGATCGCGATCAGCGCGCCGACCGGCCCCAGCAGCGCCGTGCCCGCGACGACCGAGCCGAAAGCCACCGCGGGGTGAATGTCGACCGTCTTGGACGTGAGCTTGGGCTGCAGCACGTAGTTCTCGAACTGCTGGTAGACCACGACGAATCCGAGCACCCATAGCGCGTACCAGGGATCGACGGTGAAGGCGATCAGCATCGGCAGCGCGCCCGCCAGATACGTGCCGATGGTCGGGATGAACTGCGAGACCAGGCCGACCCAGACAGCGAGCGCCGGGGCGTACGGCACACCCAGGATCTCCAGCAGGATGTAGTGCGCGACGCCGGAGATCAGCGCCATCAGGCCGCGCGAGTAGAGGTAGCCGCCCGTCTTGTCGACGGCGATCTCCCAGGCGCGCAGCACCTCGGTCTGCTTGGTCGGCGGCAGTACGGAGCAGAGCGCGCGGCGCAGCCGGGGCCCGTCGGCGGCGAAGTAGAACGAGAACAAGAAGATCGTCAGCAGCTTGAACAGTCCGCCGAGCACGGTGGCGGAGATGTCCAGGACACCGCTCGCGCTGTTCTGGACGTACTTCCGCAGCCAGTCCGAGCGCAGCACGCTGTCCTGGACCTCGACCCGTGAGAGGTCGGTGTGGAAGGTGCTGTTGATCCAGCGGATCACCGAGTCGAGGTACTTGGGGAAGTCCTCGACCATGTCGACGATCTGGCCCGCCAGCATCGAGCCGAGTAGGACGACGAAGCCGACGCCCACAGCGATCACGGCGAAGAAGACGATGAAGGTGGCAAGGCCGCGGCGCATGCCACGGGCCGCCATCCTGCCCACCGCCGGCTCGATCGCCAGCGCCAGGAAGAAGGCGATCAGGATATTGATCAGCAGCCCGATGAGCTGGTGGAAGGCCC
Organism: Streptomyces sp. NPDC019443; assembly: GCF_044389785.1. NCBI lineage: Bacteria > Bacillati > Actinomycetota > Actinomycetes > Kitasatosporales > Streptomycetaceae > Streptomyces > Streptomyces sp. NPDC019443. Next base: position 28,359 of record NZ_JBIRYJ010000012.1, on the reverse strand, counting down.
AGCTGCCGAGCTGGAAGCAGGCGTACAGGGCCAGCGCGAACACCATGGCGCGCGGAAGCCAGCGAGGCATGCGGGCCGGACCGTGGGATCCGCCCGCCTGTGCGGGAGGCGGGGCGTTCGGCGGGGCCACGTCCTGAGCGTGCGTGTCCTGCTCGGTCTTGTCAGTCTCGGCCACGAGATCCAGTGTCACCCACCGGTCTCACTGCTTGTCGGCCGGGACGCCCACCGCGGCGCAGACCCCGCGCCATACGTCCTTCGCCTCCCAGCCGGCGGCCAGCGCCTCATGCACCGTACGGCCCCCGAGCTCGGCCATCACATGGTCGCGCGCGAAGGAATCGGCGTAGGCCTGACCGAAGTGGTCCGCCATCCGCTCCCAGAAAATCGTCAACCGCATGACGTCAGTATCCCGCCCCTGGGGGTGCAGCCGTGTCCCTCCGGCTTGCCGAAAGCCCTTTCCGCCCTACGGTCGGAACATGGCTGGAACCGGAGCAACCCCCTCGCCCCCGCTCGCGTCACCCCTCGCCCGCGCCGAGCAGTTCATCTGGCTGACTGCCCGGGTTCTGGAGCAGCGGCGGTTCGAGTACCACTTCCTGGGCGGCGGCTCGGAAACCGTCGAGACCGCCCTGGCCGCGTACCTCAATGAGGACGGCGGCTACGGCCACGCCCTCGAACCCGATCTGCGAGGTCCGGTCAGCCAGCCGCTGCACACCGCGCACGCCCTGCGCATCCTCGACTCCATCGGCCGCTGCGGCGGACTGCGGGTGGAGCGGATGTGCCGCTATCTCACCGAGGTGTCGACGCACGACGGGGCGCTGCCCGCGATCCACCCCTCCCAGCGCGGCTATCCGTCTGCGCCGTTCATCCCGATCGTCGACGACCCTCCCAGCGAGCTGCTCGCGACGGGCCCGGTGGTCGGGCTGCTGCACCGCAATCAGGTATGGCACGCCTGGCTGTTCAGGGCCACGGACTTCTGCTGGGCCGCCGTCGCAGGGCTTGAGAAGTCCCATCCGTACGAGATCGAGGCCGCGGTCGCCTTCCTGGACGGGGTCCCGGACCGCTCGCGCGCCGAGGCCGCTGCGGACCGGCTCGGCCGGCTGGTGCGCGAGCAGGGCCTGGCGGTCCTCGACCCGGACCGGCTCGAGGAGTACCCGCTCGCCCCCGGCTATGCGGCGGGCGAGCGCCACTACCCGTACGACTACGCCCGTACTCCCCAGTCACTCGCCCGCCGCTGGTTCACCGACGAGGAGATGGCGCGCTCGCTGGAGCATCTCGCGAGCGAGCAGCGCGAGGACGGCGGCTGGCCGGTCAACTGGCGGCAGTGGGCACCCGGCACCGCCCTGGAGGCGCGGCCGATCGTGACCATCGAGGCGCTGCGGACGCTGCGGGCACACGGCCGCGCGATCGCCTGACCCCCCGGTCCGTCCCCCGGCTCAGCCGCCGAGCGCGCGCACGCCCGCCGTGACTGCCACCGCGGCCCCGACGACCACCAGGAAGGGGGCGCGCAGCACCAGCGCGAGCGCCGCGGCCGCAAGTCCTGCCGCCCGTGCGTCGAGGACGAGGGAACTGTCGGTGCTGAACGTCTGTTGCGCGGTGAGCGCGGCCAGCAGGGCGACGGGAAGGAGCGCGGCGAGCCGCTGGACGAGGGGGCGTTCAAGGGCGCCGGCCGGTACCAGCAGGCCGGCCAGCTTGACGAGGTAGCAGCCGACGGCGGTCACCGCGATCGCGATCCAGATGCTCATCGGTCCTCACCCTTCGTACGGTCTGCATTGCTGCGGGCTATAGCCCGTCCCTTGAACCACAGGACGGCGGGGGCTGCCAGCGCGGCCACCAACACCGGCACCCCGGCGGGCAGCACCGGCAGGAACGCGAGCCCCAGCACCACGGCGAGCCCGGCGACTGCTCGCTCGGTCGTCGTGCGGAGCATCGGCGCGAGGAGCGCGAGGAAGACTGCCGGGCCCGCGGCGTCCAGACCCCACGCGTCCGTGTCGCCGAGGGCCTCGGCGCCCAGCACCCCGCCGAGCGTGGTCAGGTTCCACAGGACGTAGAGCGTCAGCCCGGTGACGGTGAAGCCGAGGCGCGCGGCGCGCCGCGTGGGCTGGGCGAGGGCGACGGCCGTGGTCTCGTCGATGACCCAGTGCGCGGCGAGGGGGCGTACGAAGCGCGGCAGGGCGAGAAGCTGCGACAGCCGCAGCCCGTAGAAGGCGTTGCGTACGCCGAGGAAGAAGGCGCCGGCCGCGGCGGCGAGCGGGTTGCCGCCGGCCGCGAGCGCGCCGACCAGTGCGAACTGCGAGGCGCCGGTGAAGACCAGCAGGCTGAGCGCGCAGGTCTGCAGGAGACTGAGGCCTGCGCCGGCGGAAGTCACGCCAAAGGCGAATCCGGACAGGCCGACGGCGATGCCGACGCCGAGCGCGTCGCGCACGACCGCCGAATCCGGCTTGGGCACCCGCTCAGCGGCGGCTGCGGATATCCCTGCGGGAGTCTTCGGGAGAGACTCTGGATGAGCTGTCTGTTCTGCCACGCCTTCGACGCTACGCGGGGCGCTCACCGGCGGTCTTGTACGTTCTTGCGCGCTCTCTGCGGTACGCGCCGGGCGGGACGCCGACGATCCGCGTGAAGTGCCGGTTCAGATGCGGCTGGTCGGTGAATCCGACGGCGACGGCCGCATCGGCGGGCGCGGTCCCGGCGTCCAGAAGGCGGCGCGCGCGCCGCACGCGCGCATCGGTGAGCCAGGTGTGGGGCGGCATACCGTACGAAGCCTTGAAGGCACGCAGCAGCGCGAAGGGGCTCGTGCCGAGCTCCTTCGCAAGCCCCTCCAGGGAGGGCGGCTCACCCATCCGCTCCTCGAGGAGCTGCTTGGCAAGGGCGGCCGTGCGGGCGCCCGAGGCCTGGGGCGTACGCGAGGGGAGAGCGCTGCCGTAACGGCCCAGCATCCGGGCGACGGCGATCCGCAGCAGGCTGTCGGCGGCGAGCGCGTTGCCTTCCTCCGCCGCCCGGTGCACGCCGCGTATCAACTGGGCGGTCTGCGGGTCCTCGACGATCGTCTCGGCGAATCCCGGGGTGCCGCGCAGGCTGGTGAACGCTCCCCCGATCTCCGAGACGAGCTCCACGGAGGGGTAGAGGGTCGAGTACGTCCAGCCTTCAGGAACGCCGGCCCGGGCGGAGTGCGGCACCTCCGGGTTGATCATGACAACCGTGCCGGGGCCCGCCCGGACAAGGCCCTCCGGCAGGCTCACGTCCTCGACCCCGCCGGTGACCGCGCCGAAGGTGAAGCCCTCGTGGCTGTGGCGGGGGAAGGTGTGCCGGACGTAGCGGGCGCGCAGCAGATCGAGGCCCGGCAGCTCCTCGTACTGCCAGTGCCTCGCCCACTCGTGCTCCGTCAGCCGTCCCATCCGGCCATTGTCCCCCGGTGGCCCTCGCCGCTGACCCGCGCGTCCATGACCTGGACAGCTGATTGTCAGTGGTGCGGTGCACGATGGGGGGCATGGCCAGGACTGCGCTCGACTCCTTCTCTCCCGCGACCCGGAGCTGGTTCACGGGAGCCTTCAGCGCGCCCACCGCCGCGCAGGAGGGCGCCTGGCAGGCCATCGGGGAGGGCTCGGACGTGCTGGTCGTGGCCCCGACGGGCTCCGGCAAGACCCTGGCAGCGTTCCTCGCCGCGCTGGACCGGCTGGCGTCCGCCCCACCGCCCGCGGACCCGAAGATGCGCTGCCGCGTGCTGTATGTGTCTCCGCTCAAGGCCCTCGCAGTCGATGTGGAGCGCAACCTCCGCAGTCCGCTCACCGGAATCCGGCAGGAGTCGGTGCGGCTCGGGCTGCCTGAGCCGGAGGTGCGAGTCGGCATCCGCTCGGGCGACACCCCGGCCGCCGAGCGGCGCTCCCTGGCCACCAAGCCGCCGGACATCCTGATCACGACACCCGAGTCGCTGTTCCTGATGCTCACCTCCTCGACCCGCGACGCACTGGCGGGCATCGAGACGGTGATCCTGGACGAGGTGCACGCCGTTGCGGGGACGAAGCGGGGCGCACATCTCGCCGTATCGCTGGAGCGCCTCGACGAGCTGCTGCCGCGCCCTGCCCGGCGGATCGGCCTGTCGGCGACGGTGCGGCCGGTGGACGAGGTGGCCCGCTATCTCTCGCCACTGCGCAAGGTGGAGATCGTCCAGCCGCCCTCGGGCAAGGAGTTCGACCTGTCCGTGGTCGTACCGGTGGAGGATCTGGGCGAATTGGGCGGCTCCCCCGCCTCGGAGTCGGACGGCGGAGAGAAGCCGTCGATCTGGCCGCATGTCGAGGAGAAGATCGCCGACCTCGTCCAGGCGCACCGCTCGACGATCGTCTTCGCCAACTCCCGCCGCCTCGCCGAGCGGCTGTGCAACCGCCTCAACGAGATCGCGTACGAGCGTGCCACGGGCCAGGCTATGCCCGAAGGGGCACCACCGGCCGAGATCATGGCGCAGTCGGGGGCCGCACAGGGCGCACCGGCCCTCCTTGCCCGCGCGCACCACGGCTCGGTCTCCAAGGAACAGCGCGCCCTGGTCGAAGAGGACCTCAAAGCGGGCCGGCTGCCCGCCGTCGTCGCCACCTCCAGCCTGGAGCTGGGCATCGACATGGGCGCGGTGGATCTGGTCGTCCAGGTCGAGTCACCGCCGTCCGTCGCCTCCGGCCTGCAGCGGGTCGGCCGCGCGGGACACCAGGTGGGCGCGGTCTCCACGGGTGTCGTCTTTCCCAAGTACCGCGGCGACCTGGTGCAGGCGGCGGTGGTCACCGAGCGGATGCGCAGCGGCTCGATCGAAGCGCTGCGCATCCCGTCCAACCCCCTGGACGTACTGGCCCAGCAGCTGGTCGCCATGGTCGCCCTGGACACCTGGCAGGTCGACGATCTGCTGGCGCTGGCGCGCCGGGCCGCGCCGTTCGCCTCGCTCCCCGAGTCGGCCTTCACCGCCGTCCTCGACATGCTCGCCGGGCGCTATCCCTCCGATGCCTTCGCCGAGTTGCGCCCTCGCGTGGTGTGGGACCGCGTCGCCGGTACGGTCACCGGCCGGCCGGGGGCGCAGCGCCTCGCGGTCACCTCCGGCGGCACCATCCCGGACCGCGGACTGTTCGGGGTGTTCCTCGCCGGGGCGGATCCCAAGAAGGGCGGCGGCCGGGTCGGCGAGCTGGACGAGGAAATGGTGTACGAGTCCCGGGTGGGCGATGTCTTCACCCTCGGCACCACCTCCTGGCGTATCGAGGACATCACCCGCGACCGGGTGCTGGTCTCGCCCGCCCCCGGGGTGCCGGGTCGGCTCCCGTTCTGGAAGGGCGACCAGCTGGGCCGTCCGCTCGAACTGGGCCGCGCGGTGGGCGCGTTCCTGCGGGAGGTCGGCGGCCTGAGCACCGAGGACGCCCGGCTGCGCCTGCTGGCTGCCGGCCTCGACGCCTGGGCTGCCGACAATGTCCTCGGCTATCTGGACGAGCAGCGCCGTGCGTGCGGCCATGTCCCCGACGACCGGACGATCCTCGTCGAGCGTTTCCGGGACGAGCTGGGCGACTGGCGGGTCGTCATCCACTCCCCGTTCGGCGCCCAGGTGCACGCCCCGTGGGCGCTGGCGCTCGGCGCCCGGCTCGGCGAGCGGTACGGCATGGACGCGCAGGTCATGCACGCCGACGACGGCATCGTCCTGCGGCTGCCCGACGCCGATCTGATGGGCCTGGACCTGCTCGACCAGGACCCGGTCCACCTCGACACGACATTCGACAGCGAGCAGGCCCCGGTCGGCGCGGCGGACACCGTCTTCGACAAGGGGGAAATCAATCAGATCGTCACCGACCAGGTGGGCGGCTCCGCGCTGTTCGCCTCCCGGTTCCGGGAGTGCGCCGCGCGTGCGCTGCTGCTGCCCCGGCGCAATCCCGGCAAGCGCACCCCGCTGTGGCAGCAGCGCCAGCGCGCGGCCCAACTGCTCCAGGTGGCGAGCGAGTTCGGGTCCTTCCCGATCGTCCTCGAAGCGGTCCGCGAGTGCCTCCAGGACGTGTTCGACGTCCCGGGGCTGACGGAGCTGATGGGCGACATCGAGTCCCGCCGGGTCAGGCTGGTCGAGGTCACCACGCCCGAGCCCTCGCCATTCGCCCGCTCGCTGCTCTTCGGCTATGTCGCGCAGTTCCTGTACGAGGGGGACTCGCCCCTTGCCGAGCGGCGCGCCGCGGCCCTCTCCCTCGACTCCCGGCTGCTCGCAGAGCTGCTCGGCCAGGCCGAGTTGCGCGAACTGCTCGACCCCGAGGTGCTGACCGAGCTGGAGCGGGAGCTGCAATGGCTCACCGAGGACCGCCGGATCAAGGACGAGGAGGGCGTTGCCGACCTGCTGCGGGTCCTCGGCCCGCTGACCGACGCCGAGTTGACCGAGCGCGGCGGCGACCCTGAGTGGCCGCGGGACCTGGCCGCATCGCGCCGCGCCATCCGGGTCAGGATCGCGGGCGCCGACCACTGGGCTGCGGTCGAGGACGCGGGCCGGCTGCGCGACGCGCTGGGCACGGCGCTCCCGGTGGGCGTGCCGGAGGCTTTCACCGAGCCGGTCAAGGACCCGCTCGGCGACCTCCTCGCCCGGTTCGCGCGTACGCACGGGCCGTTCACCTCGACCCAGGCGGCGGCTCGCTTCGGCCTCGGCGTGGCCGTCACAGAGGGCGCGCTGCAACGGCTCGCGGCGAACGGGCGGGTCGTACAGGGCGAGTTCCACCCCTCCGGCATCGGCCAGGAATGGTGCGACGCGACCGTGCTGCGCCGGCTGCGCCGCCGCTCGCTGGCAGCGCTGCGCCATGAGCTGGAGCCGGTCCCGCCCGCCGCGCTCGCGACGTTCCTCCCGAAGTGGCAGCACATGGGCAGCAACAGCCTGCGCGGCATCGACGGCCTTGCCCGCGCGGTCGAGCAGCTCCAGGGGGCCGCGGTCCCGGCCTCCGCCCTCGAGAAGCTGATCCTCCCGTCCCGCGTCCTTGGGTACGCTCCCGGTCTCCTGGACGAACTGACCACGACCGGCGAGGTCGTCTGGGCAGGAGCGGGCTCGCTGCCCGGCAAGGACGGCTGGATCTCCCTCTACCTCGCCGACGCCGCACCCCTGCTCCTGCCGCAGCCCCATCCGCTGGAACTCACCGCGCTCCACGAGTCCGTGCTCAGCGCCCTGTCCCCCGGCTACGGCCTGTTCTTCCGTCAGATCGCCGACCAGGTCAGGGTCACCACCCACCCCGACGCCACCGATCCCCAACTGGCCGACGCCGTCTGGGACCTGGCCTGGTCCGGTCGGCTCACCAACGACACCCTGGCGCCGCTGCGTTCGCTGCTCGGCTCGGGCCGGACCGCAGGGTCGACGGCCCATCGCGCCAAACGAACGGTGCCACGCGGGCGGTACGGCAGCCTGACGGGGGCCGCCCGTCCCGCTTCCCGTACCGGGCCACCGACGGTGAGCGGGCGCTGGTCACTGCTGCCGACCGCCGAGCCCGATCCGACCCACCGGGCGCACGCCCTCGCCCGCACCCTGCTGGACCGCCATGGCGTGGTGACCCGGGGCGCAGTGGCGGCCGAGGGCGTGGAAGGCGGCTTCTCGGCCACGTACCGCATCCTCTCCGCCTTCGAGGACAGCGGTCAGGCGCGGCGCGGCTATGTGGTGGAGGGGCTGGGCGCGGCCCAGTTCGCGATGGACGGCGCGGTCGACCGCCTCCGTGCCGCGGCCACGGCGAGAGACCGGGCCGACGGGCAGACGGCGCCGCACGCCGTGGTGCTGGCCGCCGCCGACCCCGCCAATGCGTACGGCGCGGCGCTGCCCTGGCCCGAGCCTCCGACCGGCGCCGGCCACAAGCCCGGCCGGAAGGCGGGCTCCCTGGTCGTCCTGGTCGACGGAGAGCTCACGCTGTACATGGAGCGCGGCGGCAAGACTCTGCTGGCCTGGGCGACCGACCCGGACTCCGCCGCGCTCCATGCGGCGGTCGAGGCGCTGGCACACGCGGCCCGGGCGGGCGCGCTCGGCACGGTCACCGTCGAGCGCGCCAACGGCATACCGGCGCTCACCTCGCCGCTGGCCCGCGTCCTGGAGACGGCGGGCTTCCACGCCACCCCCAGAGGCATTCGGTTGCGCCCCTGACGGACGCCCGCGGCGGGCCTTCGCCCTTCCCCGCCCTCCCCGCCCCTTCCCGCTGTATCGATTTGCGGCTCCGCCGCGTGGGGGGGCTCAGCCCCGGACCCCCGTATGGGACCTTCGGCCGCATGTCCTCAATCTCCCCCAGACTCCGTCCGGGGGGGGACGCCCACCGGCTGAGGCGCAGCCGCCCCCGCCACCCCCATCATGGATGCCATGCCCGAAGGAGACACCGTCTGGCTGACCGCCCAGCGCCTGCACACCGCCCTCGCCGGGCAGGTCCTCACCCGGTCCGACCTCCGCGTCCCGCGCTTCGCAACCGCCGATCTCACCGGGCGAGCCGTCCTGGACGTCACGCCGCGCGGCAAGCATCTGCTGACCCGCATCGAGGGCGGCCTCACACTCCACTCCCACCTCCGTATGGACGGCTCCTGGCAGGTGTACGGCTCCGGCGAACGCTGGCGCGGCCCCGCGCACCAGATCCGCGCGATCCTCGGCAACGCCGACCACACCGCCGTCGGCTACCGCCTCCCCGTCCTGGAGCTGCTGCGCACCGCCGACGAGGCCAAGGCCGTGGGCCATCTCGGCCCGGATCTGCTGGGCCCCGACTGGGACGCGGACACCGCCGTCGCGAACCTCCTCGCCGACCCGGACCGCCCCCTCGGCGAGGCCCTGCTCGACCAGCGCAATCTCGCCGGAATCGGCAATGTCTACAAGTCGGAGCTGGCCTTCCTGGCCCGTGTGACGCCCTGGCTGCCCGTCGGCGAGCTGCCCGTCGACACTCCTCAACGGCTCGTCGTCACCGCCCACCGACTCCTGGAAGCGAACAAGAACCGCTTCGACCGCACCACCACGGCCATGGACCGCCGAGGCGCCACGAGTGGCCGCCGCCCCGGCCCCCGGCTTCATGTCTACGGCCGCGAAGGCCAGCCATGCCTGCGCTGCGGGACCTCGATCCGTAAGGCCGACCAGGGCGACGGCAGCCGCGAACGCCCCACCTACTGGTGCCCGGGCTGCCAATCCGGGCCCAGTAGTTGACGACCCGTCAGGTCCAGTCGTACCGTCCCCGCATGCCCCTCAAGGCGTACGACCTCACCGGCCGCACCGCGTTCGTCACCGGCGCGGCCGGCGGCATAGGCCGCGCCTCGGCCGCCCTCCTCGCCGAGGCGGGAGCCACCGTCCACTGCGCCGACATCGACGAGAAGGGCCTCCACGAAACACGCACCCAGATCGCCGACGCGGGCGGCACGGCGCACACCCACCCCCTCGACGTCACCGACCGCGCCCAGCTCAAGGCCGCGATCGACTACATAGAGAGCACCGGCCGGCTCGACATCCTGGCCGCCATCGCCGGAATCATGCACAGCAGCCCCGTCCTGGAGACAAGGGACGAGGACCTCGACCGCGTCCTCGCGGTCAACTTCAAAGGGATTCTGTACGCCTGCCAGGAGTCGGCCCGCGCCATGATCGCCGCGGGCACCCCCGGCTCCATCGTCACCATGGCCTCCGGCGCCGTGGACGCCGCGAACGCGGGTCTGCTCTGCTACAGCGCTGCCAAAGCGGCAGTCGTCCAGCTCACCAAGACCCTCGCGACCGAACTCGGCCCGCACTCCATCCGCGTCAACGCCGTCGCCCCCGGCTGGATCCGCACCCCCATGACCGACCGGCACGACGCCATGCTCCAGCACAAGGCCGAGGCGGCGATGGTCCGGATCTCCCCGCTCCGCCGCGTCGGCGAGCCCGAGGACATCGCCCATACGGTCCTCCACCTGGCGTCCGACGCGTCCGCCTTCACGACGGGCCAGATCCTCCGCCCGAACGGCGGCGTCGCGATGCCCTGGTGATCCCACCGCGCGTGCCCCCACGGGACGCCGTGACATGCACTGGCAGCAGGCTGAGCCCCCACCCGCCTGCTGCCACTGCCCCTTCGACGAGCCCCGCCTGCTGCGGCACGAGCACCAGCCGCAGCACGGCCCACCACCACAGCCCGCCGGCCACGAGCCCAAGGGCGACCACCGGCACGAGGACGACACCGCGTACTGCCATGGCTGCCTCCTCCGGCCCACGCTAGACCGGCGCGATCACCCACCGGGAGGGCGCACCGGATGCACACCCCGGCGCGCGGGGCACCGGTCACCTCACTCCAGACAGCCCGCGACCCCGACCACGTGCCGGAGCCGCAGCGCCAACACCTACGGGCTCTCGGCCTGGAACATCCACGCGTGCTTCTCAAGGTCCGCCGTGAGCCCTATCAGCACATCCTGACTCACCGGATCCGGATCCCCGGTCGCCGCGATCCGCTCCCGCATGCGCCCGATCACCGCGCCGAGCGCGTCCACCAGGGTCTGCACGGCGTCCACGTCCTTGATCAAGCCCTCCGGCACCGCGCCGATCACACTCTGCGCCGCCACCGTCGCGGCCCGACCGTCCGGCGTCACCCCGAGCGCCGACGCACGCTCGGCCACCGTGTCGGAGTGCATCCGCGCCGTGTCCACGACCTCGTCGAGCTGGAGATGTACGGACCGGAAGCGGGGCCCGACGACATTCCAGTGGACCTGCTTCGCCACCAGTGAGAGATCCACCAGGTCGACGAGCGCGCCCCTCAGCGCATCTCCGACCGTCTTGAGGTCCGACTCGTTCAGAGGGCTCTTCACGACAGACATCGATGTCCTCCACTCGGTTCGCAGATACCCGTCCACCATGGCACAAGTACCCCAAACCGAGCATTCGCCGACAAAGCGAAAGCCCCGGCCCTCTGCCCCGCAGGGGCAGTAGACCGGGGCTCAGCTGAAACGAAGCCGTGCAGAGCCGTACGGATCAGGCGGCGACGACGTCCACCGCCTCCGCAGGCGCCTTGATCGTCACCCGCTCCGTCGGCACACCCGCCACCGACGTCACGGAGACGGAATTGAGCATCGGGCGTACTGGCGCAGGCACTGGCTCACTCGCCGCTGCCGACTCGGCCAGCTCGGCCAACGACAGCTCGTCGCTGACTTCACGCATGAGCTCGGACATCCGTACGTCAAGCGCGTCGCAGATCGCGGAGAGCAGCTCGGAGGAAGCCTCCTTCTGCCCCCGCTCCACCTCGGAGAGATAGCCGAGCGATACCCGGGCGGACGAGGAGACTTCGCGCAGAGTACGGCCCTGGCGCTGGCGCTGCCGACGCAGCACGTCACCAAGCAGGCGACGGAGCAGAATCATCGGTGGCTCCCTCCTCGGTCCGCGTAGCCGCATCCTTCACGCCCCACCGTACCGCCTCGTGCCGCGGCCGTGCGGGGAGCGATGTCGTGTTCACTCAGGGCTGCAAACATCAAGTCCCCCCGTTCTGTTCCGTATCCTGTGTCCGCGCATTGTCGTGCAGTTCGCCCGAGAGCAGCTCGAGCACGCTCCGTACACTCTCTCTACGGATTTCCGCCCGGTCACCGTTCAACCGCAACTCGGCCACTTTCCCGGCGCCGCCCGGCCCCGCGACGGCCAGATAGACCGTCCCGACGGGCTGCCCGTCCTGTGGTTCCGGCCCGGCCACACCCGTGGTCGCGATGCCCCAGCCGGCGCCCAGCGCCTGCCGTACCCCCGCCGCCATCTGCCGTGCGACCTCGGGATCCACCGCGCCGCGCTCCGCCAGGAGGGTCCCGTCGACGCCGAGAACATCCCTCTTGAGAGTGGTTGCGTACGCCGTGACGGACCCGCGGAAGGACTTCGAGGCACCTGGTACAGAAGTGAGCTCGGCGGCCACCAGGCCGCCGGTCAGCGACTCGGCGACGGCCAGCGTCTCGCCACGCTCCGCAAGCAGCGCCAGCACCCGAGCCGCGGTCTTCACCGCTTTTTCCCTGCGTTCCCGGCGTTCCCGGCGTTCCCGGCGTTGTTCCCCGCCTCGTCGGCTGCCGCCGCCCGCTGGGCGGCCAGTCCCCTGCGCCTCAGCACGATCGCCTGTCGCACATAGTCCAGACCGGTGACCACCGTCAGCACGACGGCCAGCGCCATCACCCAGAAGCGCAGGGTGGCCAGCGCACCGGTCAGCGCCAGGACATACATCCCGACCGCCGTGCCCTGCGCGAGGGTCTTCATCTTGCCGCCGCGACTGGCCGGAATCACCGCGTGCCGGATCACCCAGAACCGCATCAGCGTGATCCCGAGCTCACGGAAGAGAATGACTCCGGTCACCCACCACGGCAGATCCCCGAGCGCCGACAGACAGATCAGCCCGGCGGCCATGATCGCCTTGTCGGCGATCGGGTCGGCGATCTTCCCGAAGTCGGTGACCAGGTTGTACGTCCGCGCCAGATGACCGTCGAAGATGTCGGTGATCATGGCGACGGCGAACGCCGCCCACGCCCAGGCCCGCCAGGCCGGGTCGTATCCGCCGTCCTGCAGCATCAGCATGACGAAGCCGGGCACGAGCGCCAGGCGGATCATGGTGAGGATGTTGGCGATGTTCCAGAGGCTGGCCTGATTGACGGCCGCAGCGCCCAGCTTGCCGCCGGGCGCGGGCCTGCCGGTGCCGCCCCCCGCGGATGCCGGCACTCCGGTCATGTGCCAACCTCCTCAAGACATTCGGCCACCAGGTCGACGCCTTCCGTACCCACGGCCTTTGCCACGACGATACGACCGGGCACCAGCCCCTCGCTCGAAGTGAAGACCACCTGCCCGTCCGTCTCCGGCGCCTGGTGCGCCGCACGGCCCACCGCACCGTCCTCGCCGTCCACGGACTCGACCAGCACCTCAAGGGCCTCGCCGAGCCGCTCCTCGGCGCGCTGCGCGGTCAGCTCCTCCGCGAGCCGCGACAGATGCTCAAGACGCTCGGCGATGACGTCGGCGTCCAGCTTGTTGTCGTACGAGACGGCCTCGGTGCCGTCCTCGTCGGAGTAGCCGAAGACGCCGATGGCATCCAGGCGCGCATCGGTGAGGAAGCTTTCCAGCTCGGCGAAGTCCGCCTCGGTCTCGCCGGGGAAGCCGACGATGAAGTTGGACCGCACACCCGCCTGCGGGGCCTTGCCGCGGATGGTCGCCAGCAGCTCCAGGAACCTCTCGGTGTCGCCGAAGCGCCGCATCGCGCGCAGCACACCCGGCGCGGAGTGCTGGAAGGACAGGTCGAAGTACGGAGCGATCTTCGGCGTCGAAGTGAGGACGTCGATCAGCCCGGGCCGCATCTCGGCGGGCTGCAGATAGCTGACCCGCACCCGCTCGATGCCGTCGACCTCGGCCAGCTCCGGCAGCAGGGTCTCCAGGAGACGGATGTCGCCGAGGTCCTTGCCGTACGAGGTGTTGTTCTCGGAGACCAGCATGACCTCCTTCACGCCCTGCTCGGCCAGCCAGCGCGTCTCGCCGAGGACATCGCTGGGCCGCCGCGAGATGAACGAGCCGCGGAAGGACGGAATGGCGCAGAAGGAGCAACGCCGGTCGCAGCCGGAGGCGAGCTTCACCGAGGCGACGGGGCTGGTGCCGAGACGGCGGCGCAGGGGCGCACGCGGCCCGGAGACTGGTGCGACCCCCTCCGGAAGATCCTCGGGGGCGGGCGCGATGTCGCCGTGGCCGGGCAGCGCCACATCGGACGCCTCCTGCCGTTCGACCGGGCTCAGCGGCAGCAGCTTGCGGCGGTCGCGCGGAGTGTGCGAGGCGTGGACGCCGCCGTTCAGGATGGTCTGGAGGCGGTCGGAGATGTCGGCGTAGTCGTCGAAGCCGAGCACGCCGTCCGCCTCGGGCAGCGCTTCGGCCAGCTCCTTGCCGTACCGCTCGGCCATGCAGCCGACCGCGACCACGGCCTGGGTCTTGCCGTGGTCCTTGAGATCGTTGGCTTCGAGCAGGGCGTCGACGGAGTCCTTCTTGGCGGCCTCGACGAACCCGCAGGTGTTGACGACTGCGACATCCGCGTCAGCGGCTTCCTCGACGAGCTCCCAGCCGTCCGCTGCCAAGCGGCCTGCGAGCTCCTCCGAGTCCACCTCGTTACGGGCGCAGCCAAGAGTGACAAGGGCGACGGTACGGCGTTCGGGCATGCGCTCAAGACTACTTTGTCCTGACCCACGCCCCGGCCCCGAGGGTTCCCGGGGCCCCGCGGCCCATCCGGGCTTAGCCGACCTCGGGGTCGCCCTTCGTGTACGACAGCCGCTCGACCTGGCCCGCCTCGAACTGGTCCTCGACTTTCTTGCCGTTCACGAACAGCTCGATCGCCCCGGCGTTCCCGAGGATCAGATCGACCCGCTCGTCGTCCTGGAAGGTCTTGGACTCGCCCTTGAGCAGCAGCCCGTCGAAGAGCAGCTTGCCGTTGTGCGACTTGGCCGAGATCCAGCTCTTGTCGTCCAGAGCGGAGAGCTTCACCGTCACCTTGTCCTTCGGCACCGCCGCGATGGCGCTGTCCGACGGGTCGGGCTTCGGCGGGGCGGGCTTGCTCGTGGACGGATCCGCCGGGCTCGGCTTCTGCTCGGACGCCGACCCCTCGGCCACATTGCTGGCCTTGCCGCCGTCCTCGCCGCTGAAGAGCGTGAAGCCGACGAAGCCGATCACGGCGACGATCGCGGCGACCATGGCGGCCGTCCAGTTGGGGCGGCGCGCATCAGGACGGATGCGCTCGGCCTCGAAGAGCGGCGCGGCAGGGGTGGGCGAAGGACGTCCGCCGTGGTCCGCGTCGTACTGCCCGACGAGCGGATCGGGATCGAGGCCGACGGCACGCGCGACCGTGCGGATATGACCGCGCGCGTAGACATCGCCGCCACAGCGAGAGAAGTCGTCCTGCTCGATCGCTTGCACGATCGGGATGCGCACCCGGGTGGAGGAACTGACTTCGTCAACGGTCAGACCTGCGGCGATGCGGGCTTGCTGGAGCGCATGACCGATCGAAGGCCGGTCGTCTTCGTTCGAAGACCGGTCGTCTTCAAGCGAAGGCTGGTCGTCGTCGATTGAAGGCCGGTCGTCTTCGGGGGAGTTGCCGATGGACACGGGGGCGCCTTTCGAGCGTGTAGCCACCTGCTGGAGGTTCAGTCTATGGGTGGAACGAAAGGGTGGGGCAACCGGGCGAGGGACTTTGTACGCCAACAGAATGGCCGGTCATCCTGATGGTGGGACATCTGACTGTCCCTCCCTCCAACTTGACGTACGGCTGAGGGAAACGGTTGCTCTCCAAACCCTTACGAGTGAGACTCCCCGCGGATCACGGCAAGCACTCCATCGAGTTCATCCGGTTTCACCAGGACATCGCGTGCCTTGGAGCCCTCACTCGGCCCGACGATGTTCCGTGACTCCATCAGATCCATCAGCCGGCCCGCCTTCGCGAAGCCCACGCGCAGCTTGCGCTGGAGCATCGACGTCGACCCGAACTGGGTGGATACCACCAGCTCAGCGGCCTGACAGAGCAGATCGAGGTCGTCGCCGATGTCCTCGTCGATCTCCTTCTTCTGCTTCGTGCCGACCACGACGTCCTCCCGGAAGACCGGGGCCATCTGATCCTTGCAGTGCTGGACGACTACCGCGACCTCGTCCTCGGTGACGAAGGCGCCCTGCATACGGGTCGGCTTGTTCGCACCCATTGGGAGGAACAGGCCGTCACCCTTGCCGATCAGCTTCTCCGCGCCCGGCTGGTCGAGGATGACCCGGCTGTCGGCGAGCGAGGAGGTCGCGAAGGCGAGCCGCGAGGGCACATTCGCCTTGATCAGACCGGTGACGACGTCGACCGATGGCCGCTGGGTCGCCAGTACCAGATGGATGCCCGCGGCGCGCGCCAACTGGGTGATCCGGACGATGGCGTCCTCGACGTCGCGCGGCGCCACCATCATCAGGTCGGCGAGCTCGTCCACGATGACCAGCAGATACGGGTACGGGGTGAGCTCGCGCTCGCTCCCCTCCGGCGGCTTGACCTTGCCGTTCCTGATGGCCTGGTTGAAGTCGTCGATGTGGCGGTAGCCGTACGCCGCGAGGTCGTCGTAGCGCAGATCCATCTCCCGCACGACCCATTGCAGCGCCTCGGCGGCCCGCTTGGGGTTGGTGATGATCGGGGTGATCAGGTGCGGAATGCCCTCGTACGCGGTGAGCTCGACCCGCTTGGGGTCGACGAGCACCATCCGTACGTCCTCCGGCGTCGCCCGCACCATCACGGAGGTAATCAGGCAGTTGATACAGGAGGATTTGCCTGAGCCGGTCGCGCCCGCGACCAGGACGTGCGGCATCTTCGCCAGGTTGGCCATCACATAGCCGCCCTCGACGTCCTTGCCGAGCGCGACCAGCATCGGGTGCTCGTCGCCCGCGGCGTCCGCGAGGCGCAGTACATCGCCCAGGTTGACCATCTCGCGGTCGGAGTTCGGGATCTCGATGCCGACCGCGGACTTGCCGGGGATCGGGGAGATGATCCGTACGTCGGGGCTGGCGACGGCGTATGCGATGTTCTTGGTGAGAGCGGTGATCCGCTCGACCTTCACGGCCGGGCCCAGTTCCACCTCGTACCGGGTGACTGTCGGGCCGCGGGTGAAGCCGGTGACGGCCGCGTCGACCTTGAACTCCATGAAGACATTGCTGAGCGAGGCGACGACCGCGTCATTGGCGGCGCTGCGCGTCTTGCCGGGGCCGCCGCGCTCCAGCAGGTCCAGGGAGGGCAGGGCGTAGGTGATGTCGCCGGAGAGCTGGAGCTGCTCGGCGCGCGGCGGCAGGGGCTGGGACTCATCGGGTACCGGCGCGGACTTGGTCAGATCCGGTACGGACGCCTTCGATCCGCTCTCCTTCGGCCCGGGGTCCTCGGGCTCTCGCGCGCTCGGCACGGGGCCGGCGGCCCGCTGCCGGTCGGCGGTGACGTCCCGGGTGAGGTCGGCGACGAGCGGCGACGGCGGCATGCCGTTCAGTACGGCTCCGTCGAGCGCCGCGGCGGCCGCCGCTGCCACATCCACCGCGTCCATCGGACGATCCATGGCGGGCTGCACGGAGGCTCTGCGCGGCCGCCTGCGCTTGGAGAGCGCTGCCTCCTCGGCAGGGTCCGGGTCGAAGTCCGCGGGCGCTTCGCCCCGGCGCGCGGACGAGCGGCGCGCCCGCCCGGGCACGGCATCGCGCCACTGGTCCTCGTACCGCTCGTCGTCCTCGCCGGCCTCGCTGTCCGCCCCCGGCGCGTACGCCGGCTCAACGATGCCCAGCTTGGAGCCGAGCAGCCGCAGCCGCTGCGGAATGGCGTTGACGGGCGTCGCGGTGACCACGAGCAGGCCGAAGAGCGTGAGCAGCACGAGCAGCGGTACGGCGAGGACCTCGCCCATGGTGAAGATCAGCGGCTTGGACGCGGCCCAGCCGATCAGCCCGCCCGCGTCCTGCATCGCCTCGGTGCCCTCCCCGCGGCCGGGAGAACCGCAGGCGATGTGGACCTGCCCGAGCACGCCGACGACGAGCGCGGACAGACCGATCACGATCCGGCCGTTGGCGTCTGGCTTCTCGGGATAGAGGATCAGGCGTACGGCGATCACGCCCAGCAGTAGCGGCGCGAGCAGATCGAGTCGGCCGAACGCGCCGGTCACCAGCATCTCGACGAGATCGCCGACCGGGCCGCGCAGATTGGACCAGGTGCCGGCGGCGACGACCAGCGCCACACCGAGGAGCAGCAGCGCAAGGCCATCCTTGCGGTGCGCCGGGTCGAGCCCCTTCGCTCCCCGTCCTATGCCACGGAACAGAGCGCCCACGGTGTGCGCCAGACCGAGCCAGAGGGCGCGCGCGAGGCGGTACACGCCCCCTGTGGGGGACGGCGCGGGCTTGGGCGCAGCCTTCTTCGCCGCCGCCTTCTTGGCGGGCGCTTTTTTCGCGGGTGCGGTCTTCTTGGCGGCAGCTTTCTTGGCGGGCGCCGCCTTCTTCGCGGCGCCGGTCGTACGGCCGGCGCGCGGCTTCGCGGTGCCCGCCGCGCCCTGGGAACCCTTGCCGGACGTGCGTGAGGCCATGGTGGTGAGGTTACCGGTGTCGACGGCAGCGGACACGTGTGCCCACTGCTTCACTCGTTCGTGTCGTGCCGGTGGGGCGGGAAGCTGACGCCCCGGGGGCGGGAAGCTGACGCTCCCTCAAGCCCCGGGCGGCCGTTCAGTTCTGCGAAGGCAGCGACGGCGTGCCGCCGCCGGTACCCGGTTCCAGCGCGTCGAGCGCCCGGCGCAAACCGGTGAGTTTGCGCTCGAGATGGGCCGCGGTGGCGACTGCGGCCGCGTCCGCCGAGTCGTCATCGAGCTGTTTGGACAGCGCTTCCGCCTGCTCCTCAACTGCCGCGAGCCGCGCGGAAAGCTCGGCGAGCAGCCCCGCGGGCTCCTTGCTGTGGCCCGCGCTCGCATGTCCGCCGCCGCCCTCAAGCTGGAGCCGCAGGAGCGCGGCCTGCTCACGCAGTTGGCAGTTCTTCATGTACAGCTCGACGAAGACCGAGACCTTGGCGCGCAGCACCCAGGGGTCGAAAGGCTTGGAGATGTAGTCGACCGCGCCCGCGGCGTAACCCCGGAAGGTGTGGTGCGGGCCGTGGTTGATCGCGGTGAGGAAGATGATCGGGATGTCCCGGGTCCGTTCCCGCCGCTTGATGTGTGCAGCCGTCTCGAATCCATCCATACCGGGCATCTGGACATCCAGCAGAATGACCGCGAAGTCGTCCGTCAGCAGCGCTTTGAGCGCCTCCTCCCCGGACGATGCCCGCACCAGTGTCTGATCGAGCGCAGAGAGGATGGCCTCCAGCGCCAGCAGATTCTCCGGCCGGTCATCGACCAGGAGGATCTTGGCCTTCTGCACCATGGCCCGCCCTCCTCGCCCCGGATGTGCACCGGGCGCCGCCCCAGGGGACGACTCCCTTACGTCGCCCGCCCTTGTGCCGGTCATGGTAGCCGCACCCCGCCTGTCGCCACACCCTGTCACCGCGATGTCACTGTGCACGTAGCAGAAACGCAGCGGGAGACCAGAAGGTTCCCCGAATACCGCCGTCTCACACGCCTTCGGCCACAGTCAGTCAGCAACTCGAACAGAACCGGGCAGGCGTCACTCACTCCCCGCGCATCCATTGCTCCATCACCGAGAGCAAATGGTCGGGATCCACCGGCTTGGTGACATAGTCGGAAGCGCCCGACTCAATGGCCTTCTCCCGGTCGCCCTTCATCGCCTTGGCGGTCAGCGCGATGATCGGCAGACCGGCGAACTGCGGCATCCTGCGGATCGCGGTCGTCGTCGCGTACCCATCCATTTCCGGCATCATGATGTCCATCAGCACGACCGTCACATCGTCGTGCTGCTCCAGGACTTCGATGCCCTCACGGCCGTTCTCCGCATACAGCACCGAGAGCCCATGCTGCTCCAGCACACTGGTGAGCGCGAAGACATTGCGGATGTCGTCGTCGACGATCAGCACCTTCTCGCCGTCGAAGGCGAAGGTACGCCGCTCCTCCAGCGCCTCCTGGCCGGCGTTCGCCCCGGCCCACTGCTCCGCGCCCGCCGACGCACCGCCCGCCTGGCCGGGCAGCGCGCGCCGCTGGTCCATCGAGCCCAGCGCCTTGCGCCGCCGCCGGAACAGCGCGGCCGGGCCGGCGTGGGCGTCCGCGGGCGCGGGCGCATCGTGCCGCGCCTGCGGAAGCCCGTTCTCCAATGCGACCTCGGCGGTGTCGGCCTGCTGGCCGGAGGCGCCGGGGGTGAGCTGCGGGTAACCCTGCGGCGGCAGTTCGCTGGGGTGAAGGGGCAAGTAGAGGGTGAACGTCGAGCCGCGGCCCGGTTCGCTCGCCGCATGGATCTCGCCGCCCAGCAGCCGGGCGATCTCGCGGCTGATGGACAGTCCGAGGCCCGTACCGCCGTACTTCCGGCTGGTCGTGCCATCGGCCTGCTTGAACGCCTCGAAGATGACGCGCATCTTGCCGGCCGCGATCCCGATCCCGGTGTCCGTGACCGAGAAGGCGATCAGATCTCCGTCCGCGTCCCGCAGCGAGCCCGCCTCCAGCAGCTGCTCGCGGATCGACTGAGGCACATCGGCGCTCGCGGGCCGGATCACCAGCTCCACCGCGCCGCTGTCGGTGAACTTCACCGCGTTGGACAGCAGGTTGCGCAGCACCTGCAGCAGCCGCTGCTCGTCGGTGTGCAGCGTCGCGGGCAGCTCCGGCGACACCCGTACGGAGAAGTCGAGCCCCTTCTCCGCGGTCAGCGGCCGGAAGGTCGCCTCCACATAGTCGACGAGCTGAACCAGCGCGATACGGGTCGGGCTGACGTCCATCTTGCCCGCCTCGACCTTCGACAGGTCGAGGATGTCGTTGATCAGCTGGAGCAGGTCGGAGCCGGCCCCGTGGATCGTTTCGGCAAACTCCACCTGCTTCGGCGAGAGGTTCCCCTCCGCGTTGTCCGCGAGCAACTTGGCAAGGATCAGCAGGGAGTTGAGCGGCGTACGCAGCTCGTGCGACATGTTCGCCAGGAACTCCGACTTGTAGCGCATCGAGACCGCGAGCTGCTCTGCACGCTCCTCGAGCACCTGCCTCGCCTCTTCGATCTCGGTGTTCTTCACCTCGATGTCGCGGTTCTGCTGCGCCAGCAGCTCGGCCTTCTCCTCCAGTTCGGCGTTGGATGCCTGCAGCGCCTTCTGCCGGTTCTCCAGCTCGGCCGAGCGCTCACGCAGCTGCTCCGTCAGCTCCTGCGACTGCTTGAGCAGTACCTCGGTCTTCGTGTTGACGCTGATGGTGTTGACGCTCGTCGCGATCATCTCGGCGATCTGGTTCAGGAAGTCCCGCTGGATCTGCGTGAACGGCTGGAAAGACGCCAGCTCGATCACACCCAGGACCTTCCCTTCGAAGAGCACTGGCAGCACGATCACATACGCGGGCGATGCCTCGCCGAGACCCGAGGAAATCCGGAGATAGCCCGGCGGCACATTGACCTGGATGGTCCGCTTCTCCTCGGCCGCGGTGCCGATCAGTGTCTCGCCGGGCCGGAAGGATGTAGGCATCAGGCCGACGGAGTAGCCGTAACTGCCACGCATGCACAGCTCGTACGACATCTCCCCGCCCGGCGAGACGTCCGAGCCGCCGCCCGTCGGCATCGCCAGGAAGAACGCACCGTGCTGCGCGGAGACGACCGGAGTGAGCTCGCTCATGATCAGCGATGCCACATCGTCGAGGTCGCGCCGGCCCTGCATCAGACCGGAGATACGGGCCAGGTTGCCCTTGAGCCAGTCCTGCTCCTCGTTGGCGAGGGTGGTGTCGCGAAGGTTCGCGATCATCGTGTTGATGTTGTCCTGCAGCACCTGGATCTCGCCGGCCGCGTCCACATCGATCTTGAGGTTCAGATCGCCGCGGGTCACCGCGGTCGCGACGGCCGCGATCGCGCGCACCTGACGGGTGAGGTTCCCGGCCATCTCGTTCACCGACTCGGTGAGGTCGCGCCAGGTTCCGTCGACGTCCCGCACCCGGGCCTGACCGCCCAACTGCCCGTCCGTGCCCACCTCGCGGGCCACCCGTGTGACCTCCTCGGCGAACGACGACAGCTGGTCCACCATCGTGTTGATGGTGGTCTTCAGCTCCAGGATCTCGCCCCGCGCATCGATGTCGATCTTCCTGGTGAGATCGCCCTTGGCGATGGCGGTGGTGACCGTGGCGATCTGCCGCACCTGGCCGGTCAGATTGGACGCCATCGAGTTCACGGACTCGGTGAGGTCCTTCCACGTACCGGAAACGCCCGGCACATGCGCCTGGCCGCCCAGCTCGCCCTCCGTGCCCACCTCGCGGGCCACACGGGTCACCTCGTCGGCGAACGACGACAGCGTCGTCACCATCGTGTTGACGGTCTCGGCCAGCTCCGCGACCTCGCCGCGCGCCTCGACCGTCACCTTCTTCGTCAGATCGCCGTTGGCGACCGCCGCGGAGACCCGCGCGATGTTGCGCACCTGATTGGTCAGGTTGTTGGCCATCAGGTTGACGTTGTCGCTGAGGTCCTTCCAGATACCGGTGACGCCGCGCACCCGCGCCTGACCACCCAGTACACCTTCCGTACCCACTTCACGGGCGACCCTGGTCACCTCGTCGGCGAAGTCCAGCAGCTGGTCGACCATCGTGTTGACCGTCGTCACCAGTTCGAGGATCTCGCCCTTGGCGTCAACGGTGATCTTCTTCGACAGGTCGCCCTTGGCGACCGCCGTCGTCACCTCGGCGATATTGCGCACCTGCGACGTCAGGTTGTTGGCCATGAAGTTGACGGACTGTGTGAGGTCCTTCCAGGTGCCGGAGACGCCCTGGACCTCGGCCTGGCCGCCCAGGATGCCCTCGGTGCCCACCTCGCGCGCCACCCTGGTCACCTGCTCGGCGAAGTTCGAGAGCTGGTCCACCATCGTGTTGAGGGTGTTCTTCAGCTCCAGGATCTCGCCGCGCGCATCCACGTCGATCTTCTGCGACAGGTCACCACGGGCCACCGCGGTGGCGACCTGCGCGATGTTACGGACCTGGCCGGTGAGGTTCTCCGCCATGCCGTTCACGGAGTCGGTCAGATCGCGCCACACGCCGGCGACACCGGGCACCTGCGCCTGCCCGCCAAGCCGGCCGTCCGTACCCACCTCACGCGCGACCCGCGTCACCTGCTCGGCGAAGGCCGAAAGCTGGTCGACCATCGTGTTGATGGTGTTCTTCAGCTCCAGGATCTCGCCGCGCGCATCCACGTCGATCTTCTGCGACAGGTCACCACGGGCCACCGCAGTCGTCACCTGCGCGATCTGCCGCACCTGCGAAGTCAGGTTCCCCGCCATGAAGTTGACGGAGTCTGTCAGTTCCTTCCACGTACCGCTGACGCCGTCGACACGTGCCTGGCCGCCCAGGCGGCCCTCCGTGCCCACGTCCCGCGCCATCCGCGTGACCTGATCGGCGAACGAGGAGAGCTGCGCCACCATCGTGTTGACGGTGTTCTTCAACTCCAGCATCTCGCCCGCGACATCGACCGTGACCTTCTGCGACAGATCGCCATTCGCGACCGCCGTCGTCACCTGCGCGATGTCCCGCACCTGGCCGGTGAGGTTACGGAACGCGGTGTTCACCGAGTCCGTGAGGTCCTTCCAGGTCCCGGCCGCTCCCGGCACCTCCGCCTGCCCGCCAAGACGGCCCTCGACGCCGACCTCGCGGGCCACCCGCGTCACCTCGGAACCGAACGACTGCAGCTGGTCCACCATCGTGTTGACGGTGTTCTTCAGCTCCAGCATCTCGCCCGCGACATCGACCGTGACCTTCTGCGACAGATCGCCATTCGCGACCGCCGTCGTCACCTGCGCGATGTCCCGCACCTGGGTGGTCAGGTTGCGGAAGACGGTGTTCACCGAGTCGGTGAGGTCCTTCCAGGTCCCGGCGGCTCCCGGCACCTGCGCCTGGCCGCCGAGCAGACCTTCGGCCCCGACCTCGCTCGCCACACGGGTGACCTCGTCCGCGAACGTACGCAGCGTCTCGGTCATCTGATTGATGGTTTCGGCGAGTTGGGCCACCTCACCGCGTGCGCTCACCGTGACCTTCTGCGACAGATCACCGTTGGCGACCGCCGTCGTCACCTCGGCGATACCGCGCACCTGCGAGGTCAGATTGCCGGCCATGGTGTTCACCGAATCGGTGAGGTCTTTCCACACACCGGCCACACCGGGCACCGCCGCCTGCCCGCCCAGCTCGCCCTCCGTGCCGACCTCCCGGGCGACCCGGGTCACCTCGGAGGAGAAGGAGGACAGCTGGTCCACCATCGTGTTGACGGTGTTCTTCAGCTGAAGCATCTCGCCGGCCACATGGACAGTGACCTTGCGTGACAGATCGCCCTTGGCGACCGCCGTGGTGACGAGAGCAATGTCACGCACCTGAGCGGTCAGCCGGTACGCCATGGTGTTTACCGAATCCGTGAGATCCTTCCACGAACCGGACATACCACGCACCTGCGCCTGGCCGCCGAGTTTGCCCTCGGTGCCGACCTCCAGCGCCACCCGGGTCACCTCGTCGGTGAACGCCGACAGCTGGTCGACCAGGCTGTTGACCGTACGCGCAACCTTCAGGAATTCGCCGCGCAGCGGCCGTACCGCCGCGTCCGCGCCCTCCACGGAGTGCGAGCGCAGCTCCATCCGCTGCTCCAGGTCGCCCTCGGCGACCGCCGAGAGCACCCGTCCCACCTCGGACACCGGCCGCGCCAGATCGTCCACCAGAGCGTTCGAAGCGTCGATGGCGGCCGCCCAGGAGCCCTCACAGGCCCCTGTCTCCAGCCGCTCGGTCAGCTTCCCCTCGCGCCCGACCATCCTGCGTACGCGCGCGAGCTCACCCGTGAGGTGGAGATTACGGTCCGCAACCTCGTTGAAGACGGCCGCGATCTCCGCCATCACGTCGTCGCCCGACACGGTCAGACGCCGACGGAAATTGCCGTCCCGCATCGACACCAGGGCCGCAATCAGCCGGTTCAGAGCTGCCGTATCCACTTCGGTTGTCCCATTGCTCCGGGACCGTCCGCCTTTTGCGCGCGTGTTCTTGCCACGCGCCGCCACGCCAGACTCCACCGTGTCCCTCCCGCAGGGGTTGACCGTACTGCCCAGGCTGTCCAAGGACAGCCTGCCCAGTGTTTCACCATGGCCGAACCAGGCCATAACAGTTCGGCAGCTTCGCATAGCGTCCCCGCCCCCGGAGGGCGGAAACAGCGGCGACCGGCATCCGCTCGGACAGCGAAGGTAAGTAACCTGGCATCCGGCTGTCCAACCGCCCCGGTCCGTCCGGCGGGGGCGGCGTGGCGCAAGTACTACCAATGGGCACCGGGAGGGGCAGGCCGCATCATGGCAGAGCCGGGCGTCGAGACGCGTACGAGGAGTTCTGTGATCACCGCGCGGGCGGCTGCCAGCTTCGACCCTGTCGGGCGGTCCGTCGCGACCGCCCGATCCTTCGTCCGCGACACCCTCCAGGGGTGGGGGTACTCCGACGTGGTGGACGACGCGGTCGTCCTGACCAGCGAGCTCGTCACCAACGCCGTCGTGCACGCGGGCACCGCCGCCGATGTGCTCTGTCTGCGTACGGACGAGGGTGTACGGGTCGAAGTCGCCGACCGCTACCCCGAGCGCGAGATCCCGATACAGGGCACCGGCCGGTCGCTCGGCAGCCTCGACCGCGAGAACGGGCGCGGACTGCTCCTGTGCGCCGCCCTCGCCTCCCGCTGGGGCGTCGAGTACTCCCCCACCTTCAAACAGGTCTGGTTCCAACTCGACCTCCCCCAGCGACCGGTGGGCACCCGCTCCGCCGGCCCGGTTCTGCCGATCCCGCTCCTACCGGTCGCCGACGAACGCGTACGCGTCGCCGTCACCCAGATCGACCGCAGCGGTTCGATCGCCGTCTGGAACGAAGACGCGGAACACCTCTTCGGATACGCCGCCGAACAGGTCATGGGCAAACCCCTGACGGACTTCGCCGCCTGGCCGCAGACTCCCGGCATCGGCACCGGTATCGCAGAGGCGCTCCAACTCTCCCGCTGGGAGGGCAGTTACGGCATCCGGGGCACCGACGGCCGCGTCGTCCCCGTTTACGCATCGCACCTCCGGGTCCGCGACACCCGTGGCGAGCCGTCCACCGTTTGCCTTCTCGTACGCGACGACGAACGCGCCGTGCTGCAGACCCCGCAGCGCGCCCCGGTGACCGATTCGGGCGCCGAGGGCCACGCCACCGACCCCTTCGAGGTCTTCATCGGCTCCCCGGCGCCCGAAGACCTCGACGGCCTTCTCCAGCGCACCGTCGAGCGCGCCCGCGACATGCTCGACGGCGACGCGGCCTTCCTGCTGCTGGCCACCGACGACGAGACGGAACTCGAAGTACGGGCCACCACCGGCCTTCCGTCGGCCCGTCAGCGCTTCGCCCGCGTCCCGGTCGAGGCCGGCACCGGCCGCTACGGCTCCGCCCGGATGCCCGCCGTCCACGAGGACCTCACGGCAGTCCCCGGCGCGGTACCGCTGCTCAACTCAACCGGCATGCGCTCCGTCGTCACCGTCCCGCTCAAGGTCGAGGGCCGCCTCACCGGCTCCCTCGGCGTCGCGGCCGAATCCTCGGGCCGCTACTCCAACGAGGAGGCCCTGCGCCTCCAGTTCGCCGCCGACCGCATCGCCCTGGCGGTCGAATCGGCCCGCCTGGGCGAACTGGAACGCCTGCGCCGCGGCTCGCTCTCCTTCCTCGTCGAGGCCTCCGACCTGCTCGCCGGAACTCTCGACCGGGACCAAACCCTGGCGCTGATGGCCCAGATGACGGTCCCTACCCTCGCCACCTGGTGCGCCGTCTACACCATCGCCGACCAGGCATCCGAGCCGTACCTCAGCTACGTACTCCACGAGGACGAGGAGCGGATCGACGGCCTCAAGGCCCTCCTCTCCAAGATCGACCCGCCCGACCCGGTGCCCACTCCCGGCGCCCGCGTCTGGACCGCCCCCGCCGAAGCCGGCCAGGCGGCCGCACTGCGCACCTCCAAGCGCGAACTCGGTCTCGGCTCCACACCACCGGTCTCCTCCGGCATCGGCACCACCCTCGCCACGGCCGCCGCGGTCGGCGGCGAGACGGTCGTTCTGCCCCTCGTCGCCCGCAACCGCGTCATCGGCATGCTGACCCTCGGCAAGCCGTCCGACGACCACTTCCGCCAGGAGATCCTGGAACTCGCCGAAGACCTCTCCCGCCGGGCGGCCCTCGCCCTCGACAACGCCCGTCTGTACTCCGAGCGCATGGCCATCAGCCAGTCCCTCCAGCGCAGCCTGCTGCCGCCGGAACTCCCTCAGATCCCGGGCGTAGAGGTCGAGGTCATCTACCGCGCGGCCGGCGAAGGCAACGAAGTCGGCGGCGACTTCTACGACCTCTTCCCGATCCGCGACGGCGCGTACGGCTTCGCCATCGGCGACGTCTGCGGTACGGGCCCGGAAGCCGCGGCCGTCACTGGCCTGGCCCGCCACGCCCTGCGCCTGCTCGCCCGCGAGGGCTTCGGCGGCCCCGCTGTCCTGGAGCGCCTGAACGCCGCGATCCTCGACGAAGGGGCCCGCAGCCGCTTCCTGACGCTCCTTTATGGCGAATTGTGGCCACAGGAGGACGGCAGCGCGGTCCTCAAGGTCGTCTGCGCCGGCCACCCCCTCCCTCTCCGCCTGCGCCAGGACGGCAGTGTGGAACCCGCGGCCGAACCGCAGCCGCTCCTCGGCGTCATGGACGACCTGGAGCTGTACGAGCAGATGGTGACCCTTGACCCGGGCGACGTTCTGCTCTGCGTCACGGACGGCGTCACCGAACGCCGCGAGGGGACACGCATGCTGGGCGACGACGGACTCGTCGACGTTCTCGCCGCGTGCACGGGCCTCACGGCCGGCGCGGTCGCCTCCCGCGTCCTGCGCGCGGTCGAACGCTTCGCCGCCGAACCGGCCTCCGACGACATGGCGATCCTCGCGATGCGCGTCCCGGAGCCCCGCAAGCCCTGAACACGAAGAAGGCCCCCGCCAGTTGGCGGGGGCCTTCTTCGCTACTGAGCCCCAATACGGAATCGAACCGTAGACCTTCTCCTTACCATGGAGACGCTCTACCGACTGAGCTATTGGGGCCTGCTGCGCTGCGGCAACGGGACAGATCATACCCCGAACGCACGGCTGCTTCGAACCAGCCATTCCTCTGGACCGCCCGATCCCGTCCTGCCACCATGCGCCAATGCTGACAGGCCTGAGAACGCCCAAGGTCGCCGTCGCCGTGCCCCTCCTTCTGGCCGACTGCGGCTACGGCGATGACGATGGCACAAAGAAGAAGCCCAAAGCCTCCCCTGCGGCCAAGGAGTCCCCGCGCCCCGGCGACCAGCGCGTGACAATCACCTGGAAAGGCAAGAAGTGTGTGTACGCGGTCCACGCCCCGCCTATATACACCCCGGCCAAGAAGCTGCCCTTGGTCATCGCCATGCATCCGTACCCAGCTACGGCGCCTATGCCACCACCTGGCAGGCCGATCCGGACCGCGTCTACGCAACGGGCATCTCCAACAACATCATGGAGATCGGCATCAGCAGCTGGCACGAACGCCTTGCCTGCAAGGCCGGCCCAGCGGTGAAGGTCAAGGACAACACCCGCACGCCCGCGAAGTGCCGGGACCAATCGGAGTTCCTGACGTACCGCCTCCCGGACATGGGCCACAACTGGCCCGGCAGCAAGGACCCAGGAATGGGCGATCCGGTAACCGGCGTCAATGCCACGGACCTCATCTGGGAGTTCTTCAAGGTGCATCCCAGGAAATCGTTCTGAACGCAAAAATGCCTCAGTCCCCGGACAAGGTCCGGGGACTGAGGCTAAAAATTGTTCGGCGGCGTCCTACTCTCCCACAGGGTCCCCC
>NZ_JBIRYJ010000011.1:0-229868 GCF_044389785.1 Streptomyces sp. NPDC019443 | reverse complement strand
GTGGGTGCGGGCGCCGCCGAGGGCGCGATCGACGCGGCCTCGATCCTCAAGCCGATGCTGGCGCGGGGCGAGCTGCAGACCATCGGCGCCACGACTCTGGAGGAATACAGGAAGTACCTGGAGAAGGACGCCGCGCTGGAGCGCCGCTTCCAGCCCATCCAGGTCGCCGAGCCGTCGCTGCCGCATACCATCGAGATCCTCAAGGGCCTGCGGGACCGTTACGAGGCCCACCACCGCGTCTCCATCACGGACGAGGCGCTGGTCCAGGCCGCGACGCTGGCAGACAGGTACATCTCGGACCGCTTCCTCCCGGACAAGGCGATCGACCTGATCGACGAAGCCGGATCGCGGATGCGCATCCGCCGGATGACCGCGCCGCCGGACCTCCGCGAGTTCGACGAGAAGATCGCGGGCGTCCGCCGCGACAAGGAGTCGGCCATCGACTCCCAGGACTTCGAGAAGGCGGCCTCTCTCCGCGACAAGGAGAAGCAGCTCCTCGCCGCGAAGGCCAAGCGGGAGAAGGAGTGGAAGGCCGGCGACATGGACGTCGTCGCCGAGGTCGACGGCGACATGATTGCTGAAGTGTTGGCTGCGTCTACTGGCATTCCGGTGTTCAAGCTGACCGAGGAGGAGTCCTCGCGTCTGCTGCGCATGGAGGACGAGCTCCACAAGCGGGTCATCGGCCAGGTCGACGCCGTCAAGGCGCTGTCGAAGGCGATCCGCCGTACGCGAGCGGGTCTGAAGGACCCGAAGCGCCCCGGCGGTTCGTTCATCTTCGCCGGCCCGTCCGGTGTCGGTAAGACCGAGCTGTCCAAGGCGCTCGCCGAATTCCTCTTCGGCGACGAGGACGCGCTGATCTCCCTCGACATGTCGGAGTTCAGCGAGAAGCACACGGTTTCCCGGCTCTTCGGTTCCCCGCCCGGATACGTGGGTTACGAAGAGGGCGGCCAGCTCACCGAGAAGGTGCGCCGGAAGCCGTTCTCCGTCGTCCTCTTCGACGAGGTCGAGAAGGCCCACCCGGACATCTTCAACTCGCTGCTCCAGATCCTGGAGGACGGTCGGCTGACCGACTCCCAGGGCCGCGTCGTGGACTTCAAGAACACGGTCATCATCATGACGACCAACCTCGGCACCCGGGACATCTCCAAGGGCTTCAACCTGGGCTTCGCGGCCTCGGGCGACAAGAAGACCAACTACGAGCGCATGAAGAACAAGGTCTCGGACGAGCTCAAGCAGCACTTCCGGCCCGAGTTCCTCAACCGTGTCGACGACGTCGTCGTCTTCCCGCAGCTCACGCAGGAGGACATCCTGCAGATCGTCGACCTGATGATCGGCAAGGTCGACGAGCGCCTCAAGGACCGGGACATGGGCATCGAGCTCTCCCAGTCCGCCAAGGAGCTGCTGTCCAAGAAGGGTTACGACCCGGTTCTGGGCGCCCGGCCGCTGCGCCGGACGATCCAGCGCGAGATCGAGGACATCCTGTCGGAGAAGATCCTCTTCGGCGAGCTGCGCCCCGGTCACATCGTGGTCGTGGACACCGAGGGCGAGGGCGAGACGGCCACCTTCACCTTCCGGGGTGAGGAGAAGTCGGCTCTGCCGGACGTCCCGCCGATCGAGCAGGCCGCCGGCGGAGACAGGCCGGGCTCGGGCTCGGAGTTCTGAGCGCGTATGGGCCTTGAGTAAACCGACTGTTCCTTTGCCGCCGCGGACCTCAAGTACGTCTCGTGACCCGCGGCGGTCCGGCACGAGTCCGACTCTCCGTCCAGCGGCAAGGTCAACCTTCGTTATCGCGCGGGGTGACGTGGAACTCGAAGGGAACAGTTCCGGGGTCCAGCGCGGTCACTCCGCCGTCCACAGTCAGGACAGCACCATTGACGAAGGACGCAGCCGGCGATAGCAGCCAGGAGATGGCCTCGGCGACCTCTCGAGGATCCCCGGCGCGGCGCGCTGGCAGCAGCCGGGTGGCTGCCTCGTAGGCTTCGTCGACCTCGCCGGAGGCCAATCCAGCGTCCTCCGCGAACCGGGCCATGCGGCGGTCGGCCATCTCTGTGCGTACCCAACTTGGGCAAACAGTGTTGGCTCGCAAGCCCTGCGGCCCGTAGTCCACAGACAGCGACCGGCACAACTGCAGCAATGCCGCCTTAGATGTGGCGTACGCGGCATTGCCCACCCCGTTGCGCAGGGCGGAAACCGAAGAAACCGCGACGACAGAGCCCCGGGCCCGAAGCAGGTGCGGTAGTGCCGCGCGCATCAGAAGGAAAGGGCCGGTGAGATTGGTGCGGAGCACCAACTCCCAGTCCTCATCGGACAGCTCCCCGACACCCCCGCTGCGTCCCACTCCAGCATTGAGAACCAATCCGTCGAGTCGGCCGAATCGCGCGACGGCAGTCTCGACGAGGCGGAGAACAGCGTCCGGGTCGACGGTGTCAGCTGGACAAGCCAGAGCCCCGGTTTCCTGGGCGATGCGGTGCAACGGCTCCGGTCGTCGGCCGGAGATGACAACGTCATGTCCAGTCGCCCGAAGCAGCCGTGCAGTTGCCGCACCGATGCCCGTTCCTCCCCCAGTCACGACCACAACACGCTGATGTGTCATGTGCGTTCGCCCTCCAGGTGCCATCGGATCGGGTGACGTGATCTTAAGTGGCCGCAGACGGCGATTCGAGTCGGCAAGGCTGACTCGATTGTATCCAGCCGAAGTTGAACCTTGTACCTGCGGCAGGAACTCGACGATCACGAGTCTCGGCTCTGTCCGAGATCTTGCGATGCCGCCGGCCTGAGTTGGGCATCTACCGAGTTCGCGGTGCAAGTGATTTGGGGCGGTTGTTGCCACATTTAGCCGGTGTAGTCGTCGAGTCGATCCAACGTGCGACAGGGGGCAGGTTTCGTGCGCGACCCCACACCCCGTCGGCAACATGTTCCGGGTGCGGCGTGGCAACTCGGCTGAGCCGTACCCACTTCACCACCGATGCTTGCGCTGTAACACGCCCACAAAGACCATGCCGATCCCAAAGGACCCGCTACAGCCATCTCGCCGCTGCGGTTCCAGACATTCCGGCGTTGCTCCCTTCACCACCCCTGCACTGATGCGCTCCCCCTGCGCACCCCCACTCCACGCAAGGCATGACGTGTTGGATGCCAGGCGCCGAAGAACCAGCAGGTCAGAGCTTATTTCCTCACCGACCGAGCCCGCCCCGTGCCACCCTGTTGAACCTCAGACCTACGCATTCGGCTGCGTAGGTCATTAGCCGCTCAGAACTATCATTCCCATGGTCAAGAAACCAAGAAAACCGCAGGTCAGAAGCCTGACATGCGGTTTCCCTTGGAGCCGCCTTCGGGATTCGAACCCGAGACCTACGCATTACGAGTCAGCACGTGATCATCACGATCTTGATCCACATGACCTGATTCAAGGGAAAGTAGCAGGTCAGAGCGGGTGCGGGTGCCCGCCCTCGCTGGCCCTTGCCACATCGTTCCCGATCCTTCCGTTCCCACGAGGTTCCCATCCGTTCCCGTGCTCCGGCCCCAGGACAGTGCTGAACGGCAGCGTTGCCGATGGGAGCGGGGGGCCGATCTAGGGAGCTTCGCACCTGCATCGAGATGAACGCGAGCTCACTTCCCCTGAGCCCGGGGTCGAGCCATTGACCGTTTTCGCTGGTCAGCCGCGTCCGCCCAGACCACTCCGCCGCCTCACGTCTCCGTCCGGTGGCGCTGCGGGGGTCCATTGGGTGATGCGCTTCGGCCGCTGCGCGACCAGAACGCCGAGCAGGAACAGAGCTGACCAACGGAGGGTCGGCCCGATGCCGGAACTGCCGGGGCATCACGTTCCCCATGAATCGAAGTTCTCGATCAGCATGTAGCGCGCGTGCGTCTCCTGTTCACCTGATCGTGCCGACTCGTCCTGGGCGGTCGAATTCTTCACGGATCCGCTGGACCTCGGGCCTGATCGCGCATTCCCGAGCGTGGTCGTTGATCAACCCCATGGCTTGCATGAACGCGAACACCGTGATCGGTCCGACGAACTTCCAGCCCTGCTTCCGCAGGTCCTTCGACAGCGCGACCGAGGCCGGGGAGGTCGACATGGTCTGCGGCTCGGCCAGGTCGCCCGCGTCGGGTTCGTAGCGCCACACGAACGCCGCCAGAGATCCCTCCCGCTCGACCAGGTCCTCGGCCCGGCGGGCATTGTTGATCACCGCCTCGATCTTGCCGCGATGCCGGACGACGCCCGCGTCGCCCAGGAGACGCTCGACGTCACGCTGGTCGAACCGGGCGACGGCAGGGATGTCGAAGCCCGCGAAGGCGGCGCGGAAGTTCTCACGCTTGGCCAGGATCGTGCGCCAGCTCAGTCCGGACTGGAAGCCCTCCAGGCTCAGCTTCTCTAACAGCCGCCGGTCGTCACCGACGGGAAAGCCCCACTCGGTGTCGTGGTAAGTGAGGAACTCCGGGACAGCTCCGCTCCACGAGCAGCGCGGCGCGCCGTCGGGGCCAAGGAACGGCGCCGTCACAGCAGGAAGCCCAGCCGCTCGTCCGCCATTCCGGGCGCGATCTCGATGATCTCCGCCGTGACGACGTCCTGGGCGACGAACGGGTCGTCGTCGACCCGCTTCTGCAGTTCCTCGCGCGAGGTGTTGTGGGCGAGGACTGCGCCGCCGAGCCCTGGCTGGATGCTGCCGACCAGCAGGAAGACCCCGTCGTCCAGGCCGCGCTTGATCCACTCTTGATGGCCGGTCATGTGCTGGGAGGCGGAGCGTGAGTTGCCGGAGAACCGAAGCAGGACCACGAACATGCGATCTCTCATTTCTCGTAGGTGCTCAGCCAATCGCGCATCCGGTCGACTTCCCGCTGGATGAACGCCTCGTCGCGGAACGCGTTGGCCATGACGGCGACGCCCTGGCTGAAGACGAGCACGTGCATCGCCAGCTCATCGGCCTGCTCAGCCTGCCCGAGCAGCACGAACTGCTCACGAAGCCACACGCGGAACAGGATGAACAGGCGGCCGGCCTGACCGAGCATGGCGTGCTCCAGCTTGGCCAGCTCCGTGGTCAAGGTGCCCACCGGGCAGCCGTAGTCCTGGATGTCGGCGCGGTTCGTCAGCACGATCTCGACGTACCGCATGATGCGGCCGGCCGGGGTGGGCGCCTCGGCCTCCCACTGCGCCAGCATTCGCCGGGTGTCGTCCAAGCGGGCATCTATCACCGCGTCCAGGATCGCGTCCTTGGACTTGAAGTGGTAGTAGAAGTTGCCCCGCGACAGTCCAACGGCTCCGGCGATGTCCGCGAACGAGGTGTGCTCGTAGCCGTGGTGGTAGAAGAGCCGGTCGGCCGCCGCCACGATCTGTTCACGGGTCGCCACAGCAGTCACACCGATCCCCTTTCGTCGTAGGACAACCGACCTAGAGCACTCACCGTAGGTCGCCCGTCCTAGGCCGTCAAGTCGTTGACACCCCAGGCGTGGCCGACCTAGCGTGACGGCTCTCTAGGACAGCTGTCCTACGATGCTCGTGCCAGAAAACTGGAGCTCCTCATGCCCCTCGACTTGTTCGAGCCGTTCGCCCTGGGCGACCTCAAACTCGCCAACCGGATGGTGATGGCGCCGATGACCCGCAACCGCGCCGACGCGGACGGGTGCATTCCCGAGTTGATGGTCGCCTACTACCGGCAGCGCGCCACCGCGGGCTTGATCGTCGCGGAATCCACCACGGTCTCACCGCAGGCGGTGGGCTACCCCTTCACTCCCGGGCTGCACACCGACGCCCACGTGACCGGCTGGCGGCACCTGACCGACGCAGTCCACGCGGCGGGCGGCCACATCTTCGTGCAACTGCAGCACTGCGGCCGCATCTCCCATCCGAGCCTGCTGGACGGCGCAACGCCCGTCGCCCCCTCGGCGATGCAACCCGCCGGCCAAGCCGCCACCTACGCCGGCCCGCAGGACTTCGTGACGCCCCGCGAGCTCGGCCGCGACGAGCTGCCAGGGATCGTCGCGCAGTTCCGGCACGCAGCCGAGCTGGCGAAGCACGCGGGCTTCGACGGTGTCGAGGTCCACGCCGGCAACGGCTACCTGATCGACCAGTTCCTGCGCGACGGGAGCAACCACCGGTCCGACGCGTACGGTGGCAGCGCCGCCAACCGCATGCGCTTGCTGAACGAGGTCCTCGACGCGGTGTGCGCCGAGTGGCCCGCCGAGCGGGTGGGCGTGCGCCTGACGCCGGAGAACAGCTTCAACTCCATGTCAGATTCCGATCCCCAGGCCCACTTCGAGTACTTCCTGGGGCAGCTGAGTCCGCGCGGCCTGGCGTATGCGCACATCCTGGAGGGCGACATGATGACGAAGACGGCATCCATCGACTACCGCGCACTGCGGACGAGGTTCGCTGGTGTGTTCATCGCCAACAACGGCTACGACGTCGCGCGCGCCCGGGCAGCAGTGCACACCGGGAACGCCGACCTGATCGCCTTCGGCACGCCGTTCTTGGCCAACCCGGACCTGGTCCACCGCTACCGGGAGAACCTGCCTCTGACCGCAGCCGACCCGACCACGTTCTATGTCGGAGGCGAGGCTGGCTACACGGACTATCCGTTCCACCGAGGCGACGGAGCCCAGACACGCCACCTCGCGACCGCGACCGAGTGAGCGACCGGGCCAGCGGGGCGCGACGTATCGCAACTGGGGTGTGACGCCGCTGGTACCAGCTGGGTGACACCCTTGCCTTGCTGACAGCCAAGCCTGCCCGACCAGCACCCGCGTTCCCGCCTGGGGTCGGGCAGGAACCGCAAGAGACTGCTCCGGCCTGTACGGTCAACGGCGCCTCCCAGCCCCGAAGTCCTAGTCCCAATGCCGTGACTCTGTTGGTGATGTTCCCGGGTCATGCGGTGGCGGCGCACAGAGCGTGGAAGCGTGTTGATCGGCGGCGGGTGATTGGCGGCTCGGCGATCCAGTCGGCGACGCGGGTGAAGTTGCAGGCCAGCGCGGTCAGGACGTGCTGGACGTGGGTTCTGGGCAAGCCCCGGTAGCGGGTTCTGCGCAGGCCGCTCGTGCCGACGTAGGGCCTCGGCGTGCGGTCCACCGCACGCCGAGGCCGACGGCCGTCAGGAGTCGGCGAAGAGCTGCAGGGCGGCCCGGACAGCTCGTTCGAACGGCTCCGTGCTGCCGCTCGCCCGGCACAGCACCTGTGCCCCTTCGAGGAGGGCGACGAGCAGGGCGGCCTTCTCCTCCGCGTCGGCCGCCGTCAGCCCCGCCTCCCGCAGGGCCCGGGAGAGCTGCTCCGTCCACGAGGCGAACACCACCGCCGCGACCCGGCACAGCTCGCCGTCGTCCTCGTCCGGGGGCACGGTCACGGCCGCGACGGCGCATCCGGCGCCCTCGGCCGCCGCCTGGGCGACCGGCCGTGCGAACTCCACGAAAGCCACGGCGACATCCCCGGGGCCGGCCGCGCCGATCTCCGCGAGCCGGTCGCACACCTCGCGGCCGTGCTGCGAGACGGCCTCGACGGCCAACTCGTTCTTGCCGCCGGGGAAGTGGTGATAGATGGCGCCACGGGCCGCCCCGCTCCGCGCGAGCACATCGGTGAACGACATGCCCTGCAGGCCACGTTGGCGCAACGCGCCAACGGCGGCATCCACCATCCGGCCCCGGGTCTCCTTGGCCATCGCGTCTCGACCCTCCGCTCGCCTCTGCCCTTTACCGCTTGACTAGGACGGCCATCCTACTCCAGAGTCATTCTCGCTAGGACGTACGTACTACAGTCTCTATTCCCACCCGAGATCGAGGAGCACACCCATGCCCATCGCCGTCATCGCACCCACCGGCGCCCTCACGCCGACCGGCGAGCGGGAGATCATTCCGCAGCTCAGCGACGCTCTCATCGACGTGAGCGGCCTGACCAGCAACACCTTCTTCACGCCCATGGTCGCCGGCGCGTTGCACCTGCTCGACCCTCAGCACGTGTACGCGGGCGGGACCAACCGATCCCTCGTCCTGATCGAGCTGAAGCTGCCCGACATCGGCCTGGATTCCGTCGCAGCACGGACGGCCTTCATCGAGAGGGCCACGGACATCGCGTACAAGCTCATGGCACCGGGCCACGATCGCGACGACATCCGGATCAACGTCGTCAACGCCCCGGACGGAGGCTGGGGCATGGGCGGCCGCGCCTACACGGGCGAGCGCCTGGTCGAGGCCATCACCCAAGCAGCCGTCACGAGCCCCACCACCGCCTGACCGGCTCCCCCCTCCCCCGAGTCTGGGGAATTGGGAAACGATACGTCCGCCCTCAGCCTCGATGAGGCCGAGGGCGGACGGGCGCGGACGGGGGCAGTGGGCGTCACGGCGCCACCTCGTACGCGCCGGACAGCGCCTCGACACGCCGCCAGACCCGGGCCGAGCGCGCCTCGTCGACCACCGGGCGCCGGACTCCAAGCAGACCCTGCGCTGCACCTACCCGCAGCTTTTTCCTGAACAGGCTACGGGCCTCGATTCCGCCCGGAAGCGGGGTCGAACCTCGGCACGGACTCGCCGCCACCGAGCCGACCGCGCAGCCTTTCCACCCAGTCGTTCAAAGGAAGCGCAGTAGGTTCCGTTCGGACAGCCTGCAGGCGGGCACGCAGGGCGTCGGGATCGCGCAGTGCGCGAGGGGGCCGTGCAACGAAAACGGTCGTGTGAGGCCATGGCCCGCAGTGTGCGCCCTCTGACATCAACGACCGCCGCCAGTCCAACGGTCCTCCCTGCACCCACCATTTGATTAGCATGAACCGTATTCGAATGTCTAAAATCTGGACATAGAAGATTTATCAGAGCATCAACGTTCCCAGGATGTTCCCATTTGGACGCAGAAAAAGCCCCCCACGATCTTCGTGGGGGGCTTTCAAGGCTCTGACCTGGGCTTTCTTGAGCCGCCTTCGGGATTCGAACCCGAGACCTACGCATTACGAGTGCGTTGCTCTGGCCATCTGAGCTAAGGCGGCAAGCTGCGGATATACCCGTCCTCGCGAGGACACGTTCGCATCAGCAGCGGCGCCAAGTCTACAGGGTTGTTTCGGGTGCCCCGAACCAGGTCCGGGGCACCCGACACCCCCGTCGACTTGCGCCCCATCGGGGTGGCTGCTGCCCGAGTTCAAGGACGCCGGGCACGGGCGGGCCTGGCGCCCACCAGCGGCTTGCGGGCCGGCGGGCCTGCGCTCAGCGGCAGCGCTTGTTCTCCGGCGGAACCGTGCCTTCCAGCAGGTAGGTGTTGATCGCCGTGTCGATGCAGTCGCTGCCGCGCCCGTATGCCGTGTGGCCGTCGCCTTCGTACGTCAGCAGGGTCCCGGAGGAGAGCTGCTCGGCCAGTCCCTGCGACCACTTGTAGGGGGTGGCCGGGTCCCGGGTGGTGCCGACGACCACGATCGGTGCCGCGCCCTTCGCCTCGATCCGGTGCGGCGCGCCGGTGGCGGGGGTGGGCCAGTACCCGCAGTTCAGCGAGGCCCAGGCGAAGCCCCTGCCGAAGACCGGGGACGCCTTCTCGAACTCGGGGAGCGCGGACCGCACGGCCGCGGGGGCGGTGAAGGCAGGCGGCAGATCGAGGCAGTTCACAGCGGCGTTGGCGTACATCAGGTTCTCGTACGAGCCGTCGCCCTCGCGCTCGTAGTAGCTGTCGGCCAGCGCGAGGAGAGGCGCGCCGTCGCCGTCCATGGCGCTCGCGAGGGCCTCGCGGAGCTGGGGCCAGGCGGACTCGTCGTACATCGCGGCGATCACTCCGGTGGTGGCCAGCGACTCGCCGAGCTTGCGGCTCTCGCCGGTCGGGACGGGCTGGGCGTCGAGCGCGGAGAAGAAGGCCTTCAGGCGTTTGGAGGCGTCGGCGGAGGACGTGGTGCCGAGCGGGCAGTCCTGCTGCTTGATGCAGTCCGCGGCGAAGGACTGGAACGCGGTCTCGAAGCCGGCGGTCTGGTCGCGGTTCATCTGGCGGGAAGGCAGCGACGGGTCCATCGCGCCGTCGAGGACGAGGCGGCCGACGCGGTCGGGGAAGAGCTCGGCGTACGTCGCCCCGAGGAAGGTGCCGTACGAAGCTCCGACGTAATTCAGCTTCTTGTCGCCCAGCACGGCGCGCAGGATGTCCATGTCACGGGCCGCCTCCACCGTGGAGACATGGGGCAGGACCTCGCCGGAACGCTTCTTGCAGCCCGCCGCGAAATCCTTCAGCGACGTGGTGAGCCGGGTCGTCTCAGCAGCGTTGTCGGGAGTCAGGTCGACCTGCGTGTACGCGTCCATCTCCTTGCCGCTGAGGCATTCGACGGGCTCACTGCGGGCGACGCCGCGCGGGTCGACGGCGACCATGTCGTACCGGGCGCGGACGGGGGCGGGGTAGCCGACGCCCGCGTACCCCTGGAGGTAGCCGACGGCCGAGCCGCCCGGGCCACCTGGGTTGACGAGCAGCGAGCCGAGGCGCTTGCCGGGGCCGGTGGCCTTCTTGCGGGCGACGGCCAGTTTGATCGACTCGCCGTCGGGCTTGGCGTAGTCCAGCGGGGCCTTCATGGTGGCGCAATCGAATCCGGGAACACCGCAGGGCCGCCACTTCAGCTGCTGCGCGTAGTACGGCTTGAGCGCGGCGTCGGGGGTGGACCCGCTTTCACCCGCGGCGGAGGCGGTCGCAGAGGCGCTCGGCGACGAACTCCCGTCCGTACAGCCGGAGATCAGCAGACCGGCCGTGGCCAGCGCGAGGGCGGAGGTGCGGAACAGGCGCCTGGTGTCCATCCCCGGAGCGTAGTGCGCGCTGGGCGGTGATGCCTTTCGGCGCACGTACGGGTGAGCCGGTCAGTGGGACGGCGGCGTCCGTGACAGGTGCGGGTCAGCCGGCGCCCCGGGTCAGGCCGCCGGTCGCTACCCGCCCGCGGCCGGGCACCCGCCTCGCCCGTCACCCGGCGCGCAGTGCCACCGCCATCGCCTCGACTGCCAGCAGCGGCGCCACATTGCTGTCCAGTGCCTGGCGGCAGGCGACCACCGCCTCTATCCGGCGCAGGGTGCCCTCAGGAGTCGATGCGCGGGCGATCCGGTCGAGTGCGTCCCGTACATCGTCATTGGCGAGCGCGACCTCGGAGCCCATCTGGAGGGCGAGCACATCGCGGTAGAAGCCGGTCAGATCGGTGAGCGCCAGGTCCAGGCTGTCCCGCTGCGAACGCGTCTTGCGGCGCTTCTGCCTGTCCTCCAGCTCCTTCATTGCCCCGGCGGTCCCCCGCGGCATCCGCCCGCCGGCCCCCGCGCCGAGCGCCGCCTTGAGGTCCTCGGTCTCCTTGACGTCGACCTCCTCGGCGACCTGCTTGGCGTCCTCGGCCGCGGCGTCGATCAGCTCCTGGGCCGCCTTGAGGCAGCCGCCGATGTCCTCGACGCGCAGCGGCAGCTTGAGCACGGTGGCCCGGCGGGCGCGGGCCCGCTCGTCGGTGGCCAGGCGGCGGGCCCGGCCGATATGCCCCTGGGTGGCTCGGGCGGCGGCCGCGGCGACGTCGGGCTCGATGCCGTCGCGCCTGATCAGTACGTCGGCGACGGCGGCGACGGGCGGCGTACGGAGAGTGAGGTGCCGGCAGCGGGAACGGATCGTGGGCAGCACGTCCTCAAGGGACGGCGCGCAGAGCAGCCACACGGTGCGGGGAGCGGGCTCCTCGACGGCCTTGAGCAGAACATTCCCCGCGCCCTCGGTGAGGCGGTCGGCGTCCTCCAGGATGATCACCTGCCAGCGGCGGCCGGCCGGGGAGAGCTGGGCGCGCCGGACGAGCTCGCGGGTCTCCTTGACGCCGATGGACAGCAGGTCCGTACGGATCACGTCGACGTCGGCGTGCGTACCGACGAGGGCGGTGTGACAGCCGTCGCAGAACCCGCAGCCGGGCTCCCCGCCGAGGGCACGGTCGGGGCTGACGCACTGCAACGCGGCGGCGAAGGCCCGCGCGGCGGTGGACCGCCCGGAGCCGGGGGGGCCGGTGAACAGCCAGGCGTGGGTCATCTTCGACGCGTCGGAGGACTGCTCACCGCGGGCTTCGGCGGTGACGCGGAGGTCGGCGTCCCGCGCGGCGGCGGAAAGCTGCGCCCGGACGCGCTCTTGGCCGACGACGTCGTCCCATACGGCCATGTGCGGGTCACCGCCTTTCGTGCTGGGGTCTCCCATTGTGGGGGAGAGGTCTGACAGCGCGGCCGGGGCGGGGAGTTTCCCCCCACCCCGCCCCTTCCCGAAACCGGGGGCGGGCCCCAGACCCTCCGGGGACGGAGGTTTGGGGGGGCTGACGCCCCCACACCCCCAAGAGCGCCGGCTTCGCGGCGCCGGCCGTCAGCGCCTGCCCCGGCCGCCGCCGTTGTCGTCCTCGTCGTGCGGGCCCAGCAGTTCGTCCGCCAGGGTCGGGAGGTCGTCCAGTGGCGTCTCCTCCGCCCAGTCCGAGCGGCGACGGCGGCCCGAGTCCGGGTCGACCTGGGGGAGTTCGCGGGTGCGGTCGTTCGCGCCCGCGCCCGCGTCCGCGCTCGGCGCCTCGTCGCGGAAGATGCCCGGCGGGACTTTGTCGGAGGGGTCGGCGCCCCGTGCGTCCTCCCGTACCGGCGGAAGCACCGCCGTCTCCTCCGCGTCCGCCGGGAACTTCGGAAGCACAGCCGTCTCATCCGCCGCAGGCGACGGCGGCGTCACCGGCGACGGGACCTCCTGCGTCACCTCGTCCGGCCTGACCACCGGCGTCGGCACCGTGAGGTCATTCGCCGAAGCCGAAGCCGAAGCCGAA
Source organism: Streptomyces sp. NPDC019443 (assembly GCF_044389785.1). Taxonomy (NCBI): domain Bacteria; kingdom Bacillati; phylum Actinomycetota; class Actinomycetes; order Kitasatosporales; family Streptomycetaceae; genus Streptomyces; species Streptomyces sp. NPDC019443. The sequence continues at coordinate 217,143 of NZ_JBIRYJ010000011.1, read as the reverse complement.
GCTGAAGCCGCAGCAGCCGCCTCCGCCAATCGCCGCGCCTCCTCCGCTCGCAGCAGCGCCTCTTCCGCCTTCCGCTGCTTCTCGAGACGCCGTTCCTCCGCCTCCGCCCGCAGCCGGGCCTCCTCCTCGGCCTGCCTGCGACGCCGTTCCTCTTCCGCCCGGAGTGCCTTCTCCTCCGCCTCGCGCCGGCGGCGTTCCTCCTCCGCCCGGCGCCGCGCCTCTTCCGCCCGCTGCCGGGCCTCCTCCGCCTGCCGCTCGGCCTCGCGCTGCCGCGCCTCCTCCAGCTCGTGGCGCTGGCGCTCCTCCTCCTCGGCGCGGAGCTTCGCGAGCTGTTCCTGCCGCTCGCGCTCGATCCGCTCTTCCTCCGCCTTGCGCGCGGCCTCTTCCTCGGCCCTGCGCCGGGCCTCCTCCTCGGCCGCCTTGCGCGCCTCCGCCTGCGCCTTCACCTCGGCGTCGGAGAGCGGCAGCATCTGGTCGAGCCGGTGCCGTACGACAGTGGCGACCGACTGCGGCTCCTGGCCCGCGTCCACCACCAGGTACCGGCCCGGATCGGCCGCGGCCAGCGTCAGGAACCCGGCCCGCACCCGCTGGTGGAACTCCACCGGCTCCGACTCCAGCCGGTCCGGCGCCTCAGTGAACCGTTCCCGCGCGGTCTCCGGCGAGACGTCCAGCAGCACCGTCAGATGCGGTACGAGTCCGTCCGTGGCCCACCGGGAAATACGGGCGATCTCCGTCGGCGACAGATCGCGGCCCGCGCCCTGGTAGGCGACCGAGGAGTCGATGTAGCGGTCGGAGATGACGATCGCGCCGCGCTCCAGCGCGGGCCGTACGACCGAACTGACGTGCTCGGCGCGGTCGGCGGCGTACAGCAGCGCCTCCGCACGGTTCGACAGCCCCTCCGAAGAGACGTCGAGCAGGATCGACCGCAGCCGCTTCCCGATCGGCGTGGCACCCGGCTCGCGCGTGACCACGACCTCGTGGCCCTTCGCCCGGATCCACTCCGCGAGCGCCTCGACCTGCGTGGACTTACCTGCCCCGTCGCCGCCCTCTATGGCGATGAAGAATCCGGTGGCGGCCGGCGCCTGCGCGGGGTCGGACCCGCGGCGCAGCGCGTCGCCCAGATCGCGGCGCAGCGGCACACCCGACCGGTCATCGGTCTTCGCGAGCACGATCGCCGCCACGGGCAGCAGCAGCGCGCCGGCCAGCATCAGCGTGAACGCCGCGCCGCCGTGCGCGAAGACGAAGTCACCGCTCGCCAGCCGGTGCGGCCCGATCGCGGCGGACAGCAGCGGGGCCGCCAGCGCGCCGAGGCCGATGGCGACCCGGACGACCGCCTGGAGGTGTTCGGTGATCCGGGCGCGCCGGAAGTCCTCCGCCTCCTGGTCGATGAGCGCATGCCCGGTGCTCGCGGCGACACCGGCCGCGAGGCCCGCGAGCAGCGCGATGAACAGCACGCTCGCGGTGTCCGGCACCAGGCCCATGGCGAGCAGCGCGACTCCGGTGACCGCGACCGCGAGGGAGAGCAGACGGCGGCGGGAGAGCGTGGGCAGTACGGACGCGGCCCCGCGGATGCCCAGCCCCGTACCGCCGGTCAGCGCGAGCACGAGCAGCGCGAAGGCGGCGGGCCCGCCGCCCAGGTCAAAGGCGTGCAGTACAGAGACGGCGACGGCGGAAGCGATCGCGCCCGCGACCGCGGCGCAGGCGAGCACGAACAGCGGAATGGCGCCCGTACGCCCCTTGTCCAGGCCGTTGCCGGTCGACGGGCGGCGCAGTCCTTCGAGCGGCGAGCGCGGCCGCGGCGTCAGCGAGCCGGGCAGCTCGACGAAGTACAGCGTCGACACGGACGCGGCGAAGAGACCGGCCGCGACATACGAACCGAGGGCCGCCTGGTGCAGCGAGAACCACTCGATGCCCGAGCCGAGCAGATTGCCGATCAGCGTGGCCACCAGCAGGACCGCGGCCCCGGCGGGGATCACGGCGAAACCCGTACGCAGCCAGAGCCGGCGCAGCGCGTCGATGTGGTCCGGCAGCGGGCGCACCGCAGCGCCCTCCAGCGGTGGGGCGGGCAGCAGCGCGGGCGCCGCGCCGTCACGGGCGACCGTCCAGAAACGCTCGGCGACTCCCATGACAAAGACGGTGATCAGCAGGATCGCGGGCGCGTTGCCGGGGGTCCAGTCGATCCACAGCGGCGCGATCACGAGGAGCGCGAGACGCAGCCCGTCCGCGCCGATCATGGTCCAGCGCCGGTCGAGCGGCCCCTTGGGCGAGGTGAGGCTCGTCAGCGGGCCGAGAAGTACGGCTCCGAACAACAGCGTGGCGAGGACCCGCGCGCCGAGCACGGCGGCGACGGCGAAGGCCGCCCCGCGATAACCGGACCCGAACGAGCCCGCGGCGACCGCCGCCTGAAGCGTCAGCAGCAGAAGCACGAGAACGGCGACGGCGTCGCCGACACCGCCTACGACCTGGGCGTTCCACAACCGCCTGAGCGGAGGGAAGCGCAGCAGGGCGCGCACGGCTCGCTCACGTGAGTCCGCGGCAAGTGCGTCGGATGCGTCGGAGTCTGAGGCAGTCTCTGAGACGGTGCTCACGACCGCCTGCTGCTCGGCTGGCTGCTCGGCTCGCGTCATCCGCCCAGCCTATCCGGAGCGCCCCGCTCCCCGGAGGCCTGGCCGAACATACGGGCGCTTTGTACGGAGGATGAGAAAGCTCCCTGGCACAAAGCACCCGTAATACGCGACGACGTACGTACCTACTCGTCCGCCGACGCCGCCGTCTTCTTCGCAGCAACCGTCTTCTTCGCGGCGGTCTTCTTCGCGACCGTCTTCTTCGCAGCCGTCTTCTTGGCGGCGGTCTTCTTCGCCGGCGCCTTCTTGGCCGGGGCCTTCTTCGCCGTCTTCTTGGCGGGCGCCTTGGCGCGCTTCTCGGCGAGCAGCTCGTAGCCGCGCTCCGGCGTGATGTCCTCGACGCTGTCACCGGTGCGCAACGTCGCGTTCGTCTCGCCGTCGGTGACATACGGACCGAATCGGCCGTCCTTGACCACCACCGGGCGCTGGCTCACCGGGTCCGTGCCCAGCTCCTTCAGCGGCGGCTTGGCGGCGGCCCGCCCGCGCTGCTTCGGCTGCGCGTAGATCGCCAGAGCCTCGTCCAGCGTGATGTTGAAGAGCTGGTCCTCGCTCTCCAGCGAGCGCGAGTCCGTGCCCTTCTTCAGGTACGGGCCGTACCGGCCGTTCTGCGCGGTGATCTCCACGCCGTCCGCATCGACGCCGACGACCCGCGGCAGGGACATCAGCTTCAGCGCGTCCTCGAGCGTGACCGTGTCCAGCGACATCGACTTGAAGAGCGAGGCCGTCCGCGGCTTGACCGCGTTCTTGCCGGTCTTCGGGGTGCCCTCGGGCAGCACCTCTGTCACATACGGGCCGTACCGGCCGTCCCGCGCGATGATCTGGTGCCCGCTGACCGGGTCCGTGCCCAGCTCGAAGTCGCCGCTCGGCTTGGCCAGCAGCTCCTCCGCGTACTCCACGGTGAGCTCGTCCGGAGCGAGATCCTCAGGGACGTCGGCGCGCTGGTGGCCCTCCGCGTCCTTCTCACCGCGCTCGATGTACGGGCCGTAGCGGCCGACGCGCAGCACGATGCCCTCGCCGACCGGGAAGCTGGAGATCTCCCGGGCGTCGATCGCGCCGAGGTCGGTCACCAGCTCCTTCAGACCGCCGAGGTGGTCGCCGTTGCCATTGCCGACGCCGGACGCGGCGCCCGCGTCGTCGCCCTCGCCGAAGTAGAAGCGCTTCAGCCACGGCACGGCCTGGGCCTCGCCCCGCGCGATGCGGTCGAGGTCGTCCTCCATCCTTGCGGTGAAGTCGTAGTCGACAAGCTGGCCGAAGTGCTTCTCCAGCAGATTGACCACGGCGAAGCTCAGGAACGACGGGACGAGCGCCGTCCCCTTCTTGAAGACATAGCCGCGGTCGAGAATGGTGCCGATGATCGATGCGTACGTCGACGGACGGCCGATCTCGCGCTCTTCCAGCTCCTTGACCAGCGAGGCCTCGGTGTAGCGGGCCGGCGGCTTGGTCGCGTGGCCGTCCACCGAGATCTCCTCGGCGGCAAGCCGGTCGCCCTCGGCGACCTGCGGCAGACGGCGCTCGCGGTCGTCGAGCTCGGCGTTCGGGTCGTCGGCGCCTTCCACGTAGGCCTTCATGAAGCCGTGGAAGGTGATCGTCTTGCCGGAGGCGGTGAACTCGGCGTCGCGGCCGTCGCTCGCCCGGCCACCGATCCTGACGGTGACGCTGTTGCCGACCGCGTCCTTCATCTGGGAGGCCACGGTCCGCTTCCAGATCAGCTCGTAGAGCTTGAACTGGTCGCCGGTCAGACCCGTCTCGGCCGGAGTGCGGAAACGATCACCCGAAGGACGAATCGCCTCGTGCGCCTCCTGCGCGTTCTTGACCTTCCCGGCGTACACGCGCGGCTTGTCCGGCAGGTAGTTGGCGCCGTACAGCTGCGTGACCTGCGCCCGGGCCGACGCGATGGCGGTGTCGGAGAGCGTGGTGGAGTCCGTACGCATATAGGTGATGAAGCCGTTCTCGTACAGCTTCTGCGCGACCTGCATGGTGGCTTTGGCCCCGAAGCCCAGCTTGCGGGAGGCCTCCTGCTGCAGCGTCGTCGTACGGAAAGGTGCGTACGGAGAGCGGCGGTACGGCTTCGACTCGACCGCGCGGACGGCGAACGAGGCGTCCTGGAGCGCGGCGGCCAGCGCGCGGGCGTTCGCCTCGTCCAGGTGCAGGACCTGGCCGGACTTGAGCTGCCCGTCCGAACCGAAGTCGCGGCCCTGGGCAACGCGCTGTCCGTCGACTGTGTTCAGGCGGGCCGTAAGGGTGGAGGGGTCCGAAGCGTCCCCGGCGCGGCCGGTGGAGAACGTGCCGGTCAGGTCCCAGTACTCGGCGGAGCGGAAGGCGATGCGCTCGCGCTCACGCTCGACGACGAGGCGGGTGGCGACGGACTGCACACGGCCGGCGGAGAGCCGCGGCATGACCTTCTTCCACAGGACCGGCGAGACCTCGTAGCCGTAGAGACGGTCGAGGATACGGCGGGTCTCCTGGGCGTCGACCATGCGCTTGTTGAGCTCGCGGGGGTTTGCGACGGCCTCGTGGATCGCGTCCTTGGTGATCTCGTGGAAGACCATCCGGTGGACGGGGACCTTGGGCTTGAGGACCTCGAGGAGATGCCAGGCGATGGCCTCGCCCTCGCGGTCCTCATCGGTGGCGAGGAAGAGTTCGTCGGACTCGGCGAGCTGCTCCTTGAGCTTCCTGACCTGGGCCTTCTTGTCGGCATTGACGACATAGATCGGCTGGAAGTCATTCTCGACGTCGACACCGAGGCGGCGCACCTCGCCGGTGTACTTCTCGGGCACCTCGGCGGCGCCGTTCGGGAGGTCGCGGATGTGCCCGACACTCGCCTCGACGACATAGCCGGGGCCGAGGTAGCCCTTGATCGTCTTCGCCTTGGCAGGCGACTCGACGATCACGAGTCGGCGGCCGCCCTGTGCGGTCTCGCTGGTCGGGGACAACTTCGCTCTTCTCTCCGGTCGACGCTCTGTGGGCGTTCACGGCAGTACGGCACTGGGTGCGGCACGGCTGTGACGCTGCTGTCGCTGCGGAGTGTGACGGTACAACCCGCCCCCGTGTCAAACGGCAAAAGCCCGCAACGGCCACTCGAACGGTAACCCGACTCCGGCTATTCCTGCCGCCCGGACCGGCACAAGACCGGCACGACAGGGCTTCGGCCGGGCTTCGGCCCCCAGATCGGACCGCGGACCAGACCCAGATCAGACCGCGGATCAGACCGCGGGTCAGGGGCGAATCGGACGCAGATCAGACGCGGCCGAAGCACCACACGCCGAGGGCGAGGAACGCGGCTCCGAAGAATGTCGCGAGCGCGACGGCCGTGGCGGGACTCACTCCGTGCGCGACAGGTGCCCGGTGCCGCAGACGCGCTCCCGTCCACAGCAGCAGCCCGGCCCCGAACAGCGTGAACGCCGTCCCGGCGAAGATCGCTGGCCCGCTCTCCATGTCCGTACCCGGCCTTTCGCTGATGCCAAGGTGCTGCCCCGGAGGCCGAGGCTGGCACCTCCGGGCGTCACGGATGCGAATTGCGGGTGAACGCCGCGTGGGTTCACCCGCCCGGTCGCGATGCCGGTCGGCGCCGCGCGGTGCCGCTCGGAGCGGGGGCCCGCCGAGGACTTGGCGGAGGCGGCGACCGCTCCTCTTCCTCTTCTGGATGTTGGCTTCTTCTTCTGGATGTTGGCCGGTTTCACCTCATGAGCGGACCGGCTCCAGGAAGCCCTCTTCCACCAGCAGCCGGAGCGCCTGCGGCGTGCGGTCGCGCAGCAGCACCGGGTCCTCGTGGAGCAACTGGGCGATGGCGTCCAGAATCCGCCCGGCGCTCAGCGTCCCGTCGCACACGCCGGCGAAGCCCGCGCCGACCGTGTCGACCTTGGTGGCCCGGCGCATTCCGCGGTTCTGACGGAGCACCACATGCTCGGGGTCCTCCGCGCCCGGCAGCCCGACCTGCTCCTGGACGACCTCCGCCGTCAGCGTGAAGTGGTCGGCGAGCAGCGCCGCGTCGTCGTGCGTACGCAGATAGTCCTGCCGCGCGAAATGCGCCCGCACGCTCTCACCCAGCGGCTGCTCGACCGGATGCGGCCACTCCTCGGCGACGATCGACGGGCGATCGGAACCGGACTTCCTGAGCGTGATCCAGCCGAAGCCGACAGCTTTGGTCTTGCGCGCCTCGAACTCGTCCAGCCACGCGTCGTACCGAGCCGCGTACTCTGCCGGGTCGTCGTGGTGGTCGCCGCTGTCGCGCAGCCACAACTCGGCGTACTGCGTCACGTCCTGCACCTCGCGCTGCACGATCCAGGCATCACAGCCGCGCGGCACCCAGGAGCGCAGCCGCTCCTGCCACTCCTCCCCCTCCATGTGCTGCCAGTTGGCAAGGAACTGGGCGTAACCCCCGTCGTTCAGCCTGTCCCCCGCCTGCTGAACGAGCGAGCGGCACAGATCGTCCCCGCCCATCCCGCCGTCCCGGTAGGTCAGCCGGGCACCGGGTGAGATCACGAACGGCGGGTTCGACACGATCAGGTCGTACGTGTCCTTCCCGACCGGCTCGAAGAGCGAGCCCTCGCGCAGATCGGCCTCCGGCGCCGCGGAGAGCGCGAGCGTGAGCCGCGCGAAGTGCAGCGCGCGCGGGTTCAGATCGGTGGCCGTGACACGGGTCGCGTGCTGCGCTGCGTGCAGCGCCTGGAGGCCGGAGCCGGTGCCCACGTCGAGCGCGGAGGACACGGGTGTACGGACGGTGATCCCGGCGAGCGTGGTGGACGCCCCGCCGACGCCGAGGACGACTCCCTCGCCCTGGCCGCTCGCACCGCCGGCGCCGCCGACCGCGCACCCGAGGTCGGAGACGATGAACCAGTCCTGCCCCTCCGGGCCGCCGTACGGCCGCACATCCACCGTGGCACGTACGTCATCGCCGTCCCGCACCAGCCAGCCGCCGGCCAGGCACTCCTCGATCGGCAGCACGGCCCGTGCCCGCTCGTACGCGACGGGTCGCTGGAGCAGGAACAGTCGTACGAGCGTGTCCAGGACGCCGTCCCCGCGGGTGGCGCGCAGGGCGGGCACGGTCTCGCTGCGGGCGAGGGCGGCGTACGCGGGTGCGCCGAGAAGCTCGAGCAGCCCGTCGGCGGTGAAGGCGGCGGCGAGGAGCGCCTCACGCAGCCGGGGCGAGCGGTCGGGCGAGGGAAGGCCTGGGACAAGGCTGGTCGTACTCACCTGCCCATTGTGGCGGCCACCACTGACAAACGCCGCCTACGGGGTGGCCCTACTCCTTCGTGGACGCCGATCCGGACGGCTTGGCCGGTGCGGACGGGGTCGATCCTGTCCCGCCGGCGGCGGGGCTCGACGTCTTCGCCGCCTGGCAGCCCGGCTCCTTCGCCATCGCCTTGCCGAGCTCACCGGACTGCAGCTTCCTCAGCGCGTCCTGGTCCATCTTCTCGATCTTCTTCAGACCGTCGGCGACATCCTGCAGACCGTCCGCGAACTTCTGCTGGTCCTTGGCGTCGAGAGCGTCGACCTGCTTCTTCAGGGCAAGGTAGGCGGCGGCGGTGTCGTTGAGCTCCTTGACCGCGTCCCGCTGCAGCTTCTCGCCGTTGTCGCCCGGCGGCGTACCGGCACCCTGCACAGCGGTGGCGAGCGCCTTGTCCGCGTCGGCGATGTCCTGGAAGGCCTTCGAGTCGGCGGCCTGGATGTCGGACGGCTTGCCGTCCGCCGCCGTCGAGATGATGGTCTGCTGGGCGTTGGCCCTCTTCTGGATCTGCGGCTGTGCCTGGTCACAGACCTTCTTGGCCCAGGCATTCACCTTGCTGTCACCGTCGCTGCTGCAGCCGGACAGTGCCAGTACCAGTACCGCGCCGCCGGACAGTGCGGCCGCAAGCTTCTTGTTCACCGGATTGGTCCCTTCCAAGGCTCTCGGCCCCGGAACATACACGCCAAGTGGGCGACAACCGCATGTCGCACATCCGATTGATGGCTTTTTGTGACTATTTGCACCAAGGGAGACAAGGCTCACGACGGCCCACGGCGCCATGCAAACGGGCGGACAGCACGTCAATACGTGCCGCCCGCCCGCCTCTTGAGCAGGAGTTACGAAACCACCGCTGGATCAGGCGACTTCGCGCTCCGTTCCGCGAGGTTGTCGTCGTCACCCACAGCGATGCCGCGCCTCTTGGAGATGTACACGGCGCCGACGATGACGAGAATGGCGAGCACCGCCACCAGCGCACGCAATCCGGCACTGGAGTCGTCCCCGTAGCTGAACTGGACGACCGCGGGCGCGATCAGCAGCGCCACCAGGTTCATCACCTTCAGCAGCGGGTTGATGGCCGGGCCCGCGGTGTCCTTGAACGGGTCGCCCACGGTGTCGCCAATGACGGTCGCGGCATGGGCCTCACTGCCCTTGCCGCCGTGGTGGCCGTCCTCGACCAGCTTCTTGGCGTTGTCCCACGCGCCACCGGAGTTGGCCAGGAAGACGGCCATCAGGGTGCCGGTGCCGATCGCGCCCGCGAGGAAGGAGCCCAGGGCTCCGACGCCGAGCGAGAAGCCGACCGCGATCGGGGTCAGTACGGCTAGCAGACCTGGTGTGGCCAGCTCGCGCAGCGCGTCCTTGGTGCAGATGTCGACGACGCGCCCGTACTCCGGCTTCTCGGTGTAGTCCATGATCCCTGGGTGCTCGCGGAACTGCCGCCGCACCTCGTAGACCACCGCGCCCGCCGACCGGGACACCGCGTTGATCGCGAGACCCGAGAAGAGGAAGACGACCGCGGCGCCGAGGACCAGCCCCACCAGGTTGTTGGGCTGCGAGATGTCCATCACCAGGTTCATCGGGGCGCCGTCGCCGACCTTCTCGCCGACCTCCCGGGCCGCGGTCGCGATGGCGTCGCGGTACGAGCCGAAGAGCGCCGCAGCGGCCAGTACGGCCGTGGCGATGGCGATTCCCTTGGTGATGGCCTTGGTGGTGTTGCCGACGGCGTCGAGCTCGGTGAGCACCTGCGCGCCCGCGCCCGTGACGTCGCCGGACATCTCGGCGATGCCCTGCGCGTTGTCGGAGACGGGACCGAAGGTGTCCATGGCGACGATGACACCGACGGTGGTGAGCAGGCCGGTGCCGGCGAGCGCCACCGCGAAGAGAGCGAGCATGATCGACGTACCGCCGAGCAGGAACGCCCCGTACACGCTCAGGCCGATCAACAGCGCGGTGTAGACGGCGGATTCAAGACCGATGGCGATACCGGCCAGCACGACCGTGGCGGGTCCGGTCAGCGAGGACTTGCCGATGTCCCGCACGGGACGGCGGGTGGTCTCGGTGAAGTACCCCGTCAACTGCTGGATCAGGGCCGCCAGCACGATGCCGATGGCGACAGCGACGAGCGCCAGAACTCGCGGGTCCCCTGGGTGCGAACGGATCGCGGCCTCGGTGACGCCGTCCAACTTGGCGTACGAGGACGGCAGATAGGTGAAGACCGCTGCGGCCACCAGCGCGAGCGAGATAGCCGCGGAGATGAAGAATCCGCGGTTGATGGCGGTCATCCCGCTGCGGTCGGCGCGCCGCGGGGCGACCGCGAAGATGCCGATCATCGCGGTGACCACGCCGATCGCCGGGACGATCAGCGGAAAAGCGAGTCCGGCGTCGCCGAATGCCGCCTTGCCGAGGATGAGCGCCGCCACGAGCGTGACGGCGTACGACTCGAAGAGGTCGGCCGCCATGCCTGCGCAGTCGCCGACGTTGTCGCCCACGTTGTCCGCGATGGTCGCGGCGTTGCGCGGGTCGTCCTCGGGGATTCCCTTCTCGACCTTGCCGACGAGGTCGGCGCCGACGTCGGCGGCCTTGGTGAAGATGCCGCCGCCGACACGCATGAACATGGCGATCAGTGCGGCGCCGAGGCCGAAGCCCTCGAGCACCTTGGGGGCGTCGGCCGCGTAGACGAGAACCACGCAGGAGGCACCAAGCAGGCCGAGGCCCACCGTGAACATGCCGACCACGCCTCCCGTCCGGAAAGCGATCTTCATAGCCTTGTGCGATACGGCCGTCAGATCCTTTTCCGGCTCGCCCTCCGCCGGTGTGGCCTCACGCGCGGCCGCGGCCACGCGCACATTTGCTCTTACGGCAAGACGCATGCCGATGTATCCGGTGGCCGCCGAGAACAGCGCACCCACCAGGAAGAACACCGATCGACCGCCGCGCTGCGACCAGTCGTCCGCCGGAAGAAGCATCAGCAGGAAGAACACCACGACGGCGAAGACGCCGAGGGTGCGCAACTGCCGTGCGAGATAGGCATTCGCGCCCTCCTGCACGGCTGCCGCGATCTTCTTCATGGAATCGGTGCCCTCGCCGGCGGCCAGCACCTGGCGCACCAGCAGCTGGGCGACGATCAAGGCCGCCACCGCGACTGCGGCGATGACGATCACGATCAGCCGGTTGTCGTCGGTCAGTACCGCGGCTGCGAGAGAAGTGGGTTGATCGGACAGTTCTGTATTGACGAGCCCCGCCATTCGTCCTCCTTGACGCTCAAGCTCAAGATGTGGACGGATTGTAGGGAGCGGAACCTGATCGAAACAGGGCGCGGCAAATGAAATTGACCTTCGCTTGCTACTCAGCAAATGATCGGGTCCCGAAACAGCCCCCGAAAGAAGTAATGGGGCAAAGGCATTGACGCGTATTAAATGATCTAGAGAAAAGGGAAAAGGCCCTGCTCAGCAGGGCCGTATCCAATAAAAACGATCAAAGAGTCGACGGTATGCGCCCGTTGTCGATCATCAGGAGTCAGGGCAGCACGGTGACGGGCGTCGTCGGCCAACTCATCCGGATTACGCCCCCCTCCTCACTGGAACTGACCTCCACGTCGTCGACGAGACCGCTGATGACCGCGAGGCCCATTTCGTCCTCACCCTCGGCGTCCGCGTCCTCGTCCGTGCCGCTGCGCCCGCCCGGGGCCGCGGTGGACCCCTCGGCGCCCGCACCCGGGACCTCGTCCCTGACCTCGATGGAGAAGGTCTTCTCCTCCTCGGACAGCGCGACCTTCACGGGGGAGGTGATGCCATAGCTGCGGTGCAGCCCGACAGCACGGCTGCACGCCTCGCCGACCGCGAGCCGGACCTCGTCCAGCACGGCCTCGTCGACCCCGGCCCGGCGAGCCACGGCAGCGGCCACCAGGCGGGCGGTCCTGACATGCTCAGGCTGAGCACTGAAGCGGAGTTCAACGGTGGCCATGCAATCCCCCTTGGACGTACGGGCGTGCATCTCAGGGGCCCGGGCTGGATGCCCGGTGCCCCTCCCTTCTTCCGGCAGTCTCCGGCCGACCTCAGTCGGTGGCCGCGACAGCTTCGTCGACCGTGGTGTGGATGGGGAACACCTTGGTCAGACCTGTGATCCGGAAGATCTTGAGAATGCGCTCCTGGTTGCAGACCAGGCGCAGCGAGCCCTCGTGCGCGCGAACGCGCTTCAGGCCGCCCACAAGCACGCCGAGGCCGGTGGAGTCGAGGAAGTCCACACCTTCCATGTCGACAACCAGGTGATAGTTGCCGTCGTTCACCAACTCGACCAGCTGCTCACGCAACTTGGGCGCGGTATACACATCAATCTCGCCACCGACCTCGACGACCGTACGGTCGCCACCAGGGCCGGACACATTGCGAGTCGACAGGGACAGGTCCACGGATCCTCCAGCACCTTGCTATCGAGCGGCCGCCCCCTGAGGTCTCCCCGGCGGAGCCGGAGGACGGTCGCCAGCCGCGATGGCATTCAATCACTTACCAGCAGCCATGCACGACGCCTTGGGACCATTGTCCGTCACGCCGGTGACAGACTCGGTGCCGATGGCCATGAATCACCGTCCCAGACGACCTCCCGAGAGCGGGGACACCCGCCCCTCCCCCGGTACGGTCCTTGACCGGCTCACCGCGGGGGCGGGCCGAGCCGCGCGCATCACTCATACGGAGCACTTGCCCCCGAGGCCCGGCCGCCATGCCGTCTGGCCCGACCGCATCCGCCCGGAAGTGATCAACGCCATTCAGCATGCGGGCATCGACCACCCCTGGGTCCACCAGGCAGCCGCCGCCGAGCACGCTCTGGACGGCGAATCGGTCGTCATCGCCACCGGAACCGCCTCGGGCAAGTCGCTGGCCTACCTCGCTCCCGTATTCACCACCCTCCTCGACGGAGCCGAGGCCCCGAATGGACGCGGTACGACGGCCCTCTACCTCGCCCCGACCAAGGCCCTCGCCGCCGACCAGCTCCGCGCGGTCAAGGCGCTCGGCGCGCCACTCGGCAATCGCATCCGCCCCGCGGTCTACGACGGCGACACGCCCGTCGAGGAGCGCGAATGGGTGCGGCAGTACGCCACCTACGTCCTCACCAACCCGGACATGCTCCACCGCGGGATACTTCCCTCCCACGCCCGCTGGTCCTCCTTCCTGCGCTCCTTGCGCTACGTCGTCATCGACGAGTGCCACACCTACCGGGGTGTCTTCGGCTCCCACGTCGCCCAGGTGCTGCGCCGCCTTCGCCGCGTATGCGCCCGCTACGGTGCGAATCCCGTCTTCCTCCTCGCCTCCGCCACCGCCGCGGAACCCGCTGTGGCCGCCGGCCGGCTCACGGGACTGCCCGTCCGGGAGGTCTCCGACGACGCTTCGCCCCGCGGCGAGCTCGTCTTCGCCCTCTGGGAGCCGCCGCTCACCGAGCTGCACGGCGAGAAGGGCGCGCCCGTACGCCGCACTGCCACCGCCGAGACCGCCGACCTCCTCACCGACCTGACCGTGCAGGGAGTCCGCACTGTCGCCTTCGTACGCTCCCGGCGTGGCGCCGAGCTCATCTCCGTCATCGCCAAAGAACGTCTGGCGGAAGTGGACCGCTCACTGCCCCCGCGTGTCGCCGCCTACCGGGGCGGCTACCTCCCCGAGGAGCGCCGCGCCCTGGAGCGGGCCCTGCACTCCGGGGAGCTCCTCGGCCTGGCCGCCACCACCGCCCTCGAACTCGGCGTCGACGTCTCCGGTCTCGACGCCGTCGTGATCGCCGGCTACCCCGGCACACGCGCCTCCCTGTGGCAGCAGGCGGGCCGCGCGGGCCGCTCCGGCCAGGGCGCCCTGGCCGTCCTCGTCGCCCGCGACGACCCGCTGGACACCTTCCTCGTCCACCACCCCGAGGCGCTGTTCCAGCAGCCCGTCGAGTCCACGGTCCTCGACCCCGACAATCCGTACGTCCTCGCCCCCCATCTGTGCGCCGCCGCGGCCGAGCTCCCGCTCACGGACGCCGACCTGGATCTCTTCGGCCCGGCGACCGCCGAGCTCATGCCCCAGCTGGAGTCCGCCAAGCTGCTGCGCCGCCGGGCGTCGGGCTGGCACTGGACCCGCCGCGAGCGGGCCGCCGACCTCACCGACATCCGGGGCGAGGGCGGCAGACCCGTCCAGATCGTCGAGGCCGCCACCGGCCGGCTGCTGGGCACGGTCGACGAGTCGGCCGCCCACACTGCAGTCCACAACGGTGCCGTCCACCTCCACCAGGGCCGTACGTACCTGGTGAAACACCTGGACCTGGAGGACTCGGCCGCCCTCGTCGAGGAGGCCAACCCGCCGTACTCCACCACCGCCCGCGACACGACCTCCATCTCCGTACTCGAAACCGACACCGAGATCCCGTGGGGCGACGGACGCCTCTGCTACGGCTCCGTCGAGGTCACCAACCAGGTCGTCTCCTTCCTGCGCCGCAAGCTCATAACCGGTGAGGTGCTCGGCGAGACCAAACTCGATCTGCCGCCGCGCACCCTGCGTACCCGGGCCGTGTGGTGGACGGTCACCGAGGACCAGCTGGACGCCGCCCGGGTGGGCCCGGAGCAGCTGGGCGGGGCCCTGCACGCCGCCGAGCACGCCTCCATCGGGATGCTGCCGCTCTTCGCCACCTGCGACCGCTGGGACATCGGCGGCGTATCCGTGCCGCTCCATCCGGACACGCTGCTGCCGACGGTCTTCGTGTACGACGGCCACCCGGGTGGCGCGGGCTTCGCCGAGCGGGCCTTCCACACCGCCCGTGAGTGGCTCGCGGCCACCCGTGAGGCGATCGCCTCCTGCGAGTGCGACGCGGGCTGCCCGTCCTGCATCCAGTCGCCCAAGTGCGGCAACGGCAACGACCCGCTGCACAAGCGCGGCGCGGTGCGCCTCCTCACGGAACTGCTCCGGGGAGCGCCGGTGGCCCCGCCCGGGCTCCGGGAAGCACCGGCGGCCCCGCCCGCGACCTGACGGTCGGCGTGTACGGCCCGAAGCGGGCCTGAGCCGTCACCTCGGCGATCTCGCCCCGCACGGCACACCGCAGCACCGCCGCACCCTGCGCCGTGGCCACCTCGGCCGCCTTGGCGCAGGCCGCGGCCGTGCCCCGCAGGGCGTGATCGGCCGCGGCAAGCACCGCCAGGTCGGCGGCGGAGCCGGCCCGGTGTCTGGCGACGACCGCCTGCCCCATGGCCAGGACGACGGCGAAGACGGCACACAGCACGGTGGTGACCATGGCAGCCCAGACGGTCGCCGACCCGCGGTCCCGGGTCATGGGCCCCCGGTCCCGGGTCATCGGGTCACCTCCGGAGTCTCCAGAGTGGCCGGGCCCGCGGTGGCGGTCCGGCGCGTGGCTGCCTCACCGGTAGCCGGTTGCTCGGCGGAGGCGTCCCGCCCCGCCGCGTCCCGGCCCACCGTGTCCTCGGCGAGGGCCGCCGCCTCCGCGCTCAGCGTCAGGGCCA
Organism: Streptomyces sp. NPDC019443; assembly: GCF_044389785.1. Lineage (NCBI taxonomy): Bacteria > Bacillati > Actinomycetota > Actinomycetes > Kitasatosporales > Streptomycetaceae > Streptomyces > Streptomyces sp. NPDC019443. Next base: position 201,824 of record NZ_JBIRYJ010000011.1, on the reverse strand, counting down.
GCGCGCCCGGGCCCGGGGTGTGCGCCTCGACCCGTACCCGCCACAGGTCCCCCGCCCGCCTCACCGTGACCTGCGCACCAGCCGGGGCCGCCGAGCGGGCGGCGGCCAGCGTGGCCGCTCGTGGTTCGGACCTGGCGGCCGCCCGGGCCCCGGCCCGAGCCGCGTCCACACACTGGATCTGCGCGGAGGCCGCCGTCAGCGCCCAGACCAGAGCCATGGCGAAGACCACCAGGGCGGGCACCGCGACAGCCGCCTCCGCAGTCACAGACCCCCGGTCGTGCGCCCTGCCGCGCACCTCGTCGCGCATCTTGTACCGCACGTCGTCGCGCACGTCAGAACTGCGCATTGAGGGCTTTTCCGATCACCGATTGGAGCGCTCCTGAGACGGCCCCGCTCGTGACGACCTTGTACAGAACGGCCGCGAAGGCACACGCGGCGATCGTCCCCATCGCGTACTCGGACGTCGTCATCCCCGAGTCCCTGCGCATCCTGCGCGAAAGCCCGCGCAGCCATCCCCGCATCTGATTCCACATGTCAACCCCCAAGAGATCTCGTTCAGTTGCTCAGTTGCCGTTCAGCAGTCCGTCCGCCAGACCGATCACCACCGGAGCCACCCCCACCGCCAGAAAGGCGGGCAGGAAGCACAGCCCCACAGGTGCGGTGATCAGGACTTGCGCCTTGCGGCCCCGGGCGGTGGCCGACCGCGCCCGGTCGGCCCGGAAGCGCTCGGCCAGCCGGGACACCGGCTCCGCGGCCGGCGCGCCCGTGGAGTCGGCGCGCTCCAGACAGCGGGCCAGCCCCGTCGCGCCCGGTATCTGCGCCAACCACCCCCAGGCCCGTGCCGGCTCACCTCCGAGCCGCAATTCGGCCGCCGCCCGCACGAGCCGCTCGCCGACCGGCCCGCCCAGCGACTCCCCGACCGCCTCCGCCGCCTCCCGTGGCCCCGCCCCGGCCGAGATGCAGGCCGCCAGAAGGTCGGCGGCAAGCGGCAGTTGACGGCCGGCATCCCGGTCCACGGGACCTGGGTCCGGTTTGCGGTTCCGCTGCCAGCGCCATACGCCATAGGCCCCGCCGAGCCCGACGGCACAGCCGATCACCCCGCCGACGAGGACATAGCCGGTGATCACCGCGCCCAGCGGGTAGGCCCATTGCCGCACCCACGTCCCGTACTCCGGTCGCCACCGCTGCCGTTCGCGCTCCATCGCCAGCAGCGACTCGATCCGCTTGCGCACCCTGCGCCCGTCCCGCCGCCCCGCAATCGTGAAGCCCAGGCAGGCCACCACGGCCAGCAAGAAGACCACTGCCCCCAGCCTGTGGACGGCGTCCCCGGTCATGGTTCCTCCCCCCGCCGCACGATCCGCGCGGCCCAGCAGAGGCCCGCGGCCTCCAGCAGTCCGCCCACCACCAGGCACACCAGGCCCGCGGGGGTGTGCAGCAGGACCCTCAGGGGATCGGCGCCCAGCGCCCAGCCCATCCCCAGGCCCACCAGCGGAAGCGCCGCCAGCAGGGCGATCGTCGACGACGCACCCGCCAACTGGGTGCGCAAGTCCGCCCGTTGGTCCCGCTCCGCCCGCAGCGCCGCCTCCAGCCGGTCGAGCCCCGCGGCCAGTCCGGCCCCACTGTCCACGGCCACCCGCCAGCAGGCCGCGACTCCGGCGAGCCCGTCCGCGCCCGGCTCGCGCGCCGCTTCCCGCAGCGCCTGGGGCACATCGCCCCCGAACCGCGCCGCGGCCAGCACGGCGGCCTCCGTGCCACCCAGCGCCCCTGTGGATCTGGCGGCGAACAGCAACGCCTGTCCCGGCTGCAGCCCTGCCCGCAGTTCCCCGGCGACGGCACCGCACAAGGTGATCACCCCCTCGGCTCGCCGGTCCTGCTCCCGCCTCCGCTCCCGGGCCCGCAGCCGTCGCCTCACCAGCGGCACCGCCGCCGCCCCCGCGACCAGCGGCAGCACCGACTCCCCCAGCACGGCGAGGACGAGCGCCACCGGCAGGCACAGCCACTCCCGCCGCAGCCCGACCCATGGCAGCACCCGCTCCCACGACCGCCTCGGAGAGACCTCCACAGCACCGCCGCCCGCGAGCAGCAGCCGCGCGCGCCTGAGCCCCTGGTCCCGCCCGACCGTCAGCCATGCGGCCGCACCCGCGCAGACCGCGGCCGCGTACATTGACTCACTGGCCATCACCGCGCACCCCCGATCAGCGGCAGCAGCCGCTCCCAGCCCCGCTCGTACGCAAAGGCCTCCGCGCCCCACCGCAGCGCGGGCACGGTCACCACCAGCCCTGCCGCGTCCCGCTCCAGCACATGCACCTCAGCGATACGCCGCTGCCCGCCCCGGTCCCGTACGAGATGGATCACCACCGAGAGGGCCGCCGCCAACTGGCTGTGCAGCGCCGCCCGGTCGAGCCCCGCCGCCGTCCCGAGCGCCTCCAGTCGCGCGGGCACATCCGCTGCCGCGTTGGCGTGGACGGTCCCGCAACCGCCCTCGTGCCCGGTGTTGAGCGCGGCCAGCAACTCGGTCACCTCGGCTCCTCGCACCTCCCCGACGACCAGTCGGTCGGGCCGCATCCGCAGCGCCTGGCGCACCAGGTCCCGCAGCGTCACCCGGCCGGCGCCTTCCTGGTTCGCCGCGCGCGACTCCAGCCGCACCACATGCGGATGCTCGGGTCTGAGCTCCGCCGAGTCCTCGGCCAGGACAATCCGCTCCCGCTCCCCCACGAGCCCCAGCAGACTGGACAGCAAGGTCGTCTTACCCGAGCCCGTGCCGCCGCTGATGAGGAACGACAGGCGGGCGTCGATCAGCGCCCTCAGCACACGGTCCCCGCCCGGCGGCACCGTCCCCGCGGCGACGAGCTCCCCCACCGAGAACGCCCTGGGCCGCACCACCCGCAGCGACAGACACGTCGAGCCGACCGCCACCGGCGGGATCACGGCATGCATCCGCGTCCCGTCCGGCAGCCGGGCGTCCACCCAGGGACGGGCGTCGTCCAGCCGCCGCTCCGCCACCGCGGCGAGCCGTTGTGCCAGCCTGCGCACCGACGCCGCGTCCGCGAAGGTGACCCCGGTGAGCTCGAGACCACGCCCCCGGTCCACCCACACCCGGTCGGGCGCGGACACCAGGACGTCGGTCACGGACGGATCGGCCAGCAGCGGCTCGAGCGGTCCCGTCCCCACCAGCTCGCACCGCAACTTCTCGGTGCCGCCGAGCACTTCGGCGTCCCCGAGCAGCCGCCCTTGGGCCCGCAGCGCGGCCGCCACCCGGGCAGGCGTGGGCTCGGCCCCGCTCTCCGCGAGCCTCTGTCGTACGGCGTCCAGGAGTCCGGTGCTCACGAGACACCGCCCCCGGTCAGCGCCCGCTCCCAGAAGGCCGTGCAGAACCTGGCCAGCGGCCCACGCGCACGGCCCGGCGGAGCACCCCCGTCCTGCGCGGCCAACAGTCCGGCCTCCACGGGCAGTTCGCCCGCCAGCGGAAGTCCCAGAGCGTCCGCGACCCATTGCTCGTCCAGCCCCGCCGCATACGGGCCGCGCACCACCACGCGCAGGTCCTGGAGCACCATGCCCACCGTCGACGCCACCCTGTTCGCCGCGGCGACCGCCCGCAGCTCGCCCGGCACCACCAGCAGCCCGAGATCGAGCTGGGCCAGCGCCTCCGCCACGCCCTCGTCGACCCGGCGCGGCAGATCCACGACCACCACCCCGCCGCGCCTACGTGCCGCGGCCAGCACCGAACGCATCGCCTCAGGCGGGATCACCACCGAGTCCCCGCGGTCCCAGCTGAGCACCCGCAGAGCATGCAACTCGGGCAGCGACTCCTCCAGCGCCCCGCCGGCGACCCGTCCCTTGGAAGCGGCGAAATCCGGCCAACGTCTGCCTTCCACTTGCTCTCCGCCGAGCAGCACGTCCAGCCCGCCGCCTAGCGGGTCCCCGTCGACCAGCATGGTGCGTCGGCCGACCCGGGCCGCAGAGACTGCCAGCGCGCAGGCCAGCGTCGATGCCCCGGCTCCACCCCTGCCGCCGATCACACCGACGGTCAGCGCCTGCCGTCCTACGCCCTCGACCACATCGGCGATCCGGTCGACGAGCCAGCCTTCCGCATCGGGCAGTCGCAGCACGCAGTCGGCCCCGATTTCCACCGCCCGCCGCCAGACGTCCGGGTCGTCCTGGTCCCGCCCCACGAGCAGCACACCCCGTCTGCGCGTGGCGCCGCGGCAGCGCGCCGCCGCGTCGTCGCCGACGAGCACCAGCGGCGCGCCCTCCCAGCTTCCGCTTCGCTCCGGCACCGAGTGATGGACGTCCGGTTCGGCTCCCGCCGCGGCGCACAGCCGCAGCAGATCGTCGAGCAGTTCCATATCTTCGGTGACGATCAGAGGCCCGTCCCGCCGCCCTTCGACGACCGGCGGCCGCTGCGATGTGATGGATCCAGCCACGATCTCCACCCCCTACTTACTTCGATCTCGCTTCGTTCCGAGATCTGCGATTCCTGGGTCCGCGAACTACGCGGGTGGAATCACCGTGCAGCGCACCGGAAAATCGTGTGGATCTTGCTGAAAAGCTGTGGACAACTAGCCACTTGTGAATATCCCCGTCGCCCATACCGGTGACTCCCGGGAGCAGCCCTTCCGCTACGCACAGTGACGGTGCAGAGTGATGGAAGGCCGACGCCGACACGGCTCACACGAGAGGAGAACGATCAAAGGGGATCGCAGCAGATGGACGAAAACGCGTCCGGACATGCGACGACCCCCGCCGGGGGGGAGAGCGGGGGTCGTCTCTCCGGCCGACTCGGGGGGGGAGGAGCCGGACCGGGTTAGCACGGTCGCGAACGATCCGTGACTTCCATGGTGTACCCGAGAGCCTTCTCAGGCAAACCCACACGCCCGAGCGTACGCCGAATGGCGGGCACCTATGCTCAGGCTCGTGGAAAACCACTCCTTGCCGCGCACAGCCGCCTTCTTTGATCTGGACAAGACGGTCATTGCGAAGTCTTCGACGCTGACCTTCAGCAAGTCCTTCTACCAAGGCGGGCTGATCAACCGACGCGCCGTACTGCGCACCGCCTATGCCCAGTTCGTTTTTCTCGCCGGGGGCGCCGACCACGACCAGATGGAGCGGATGCGCGAGTACCTCTCCGCGCTCTGCAAGGGCTGGAACGTCCAGCAGGTCAAGGAGATCGTCGCCGAGACCCTTCACGACCTGATCGACCCGATCATCTACGACGAGGCCGCCTCCCTCATCGAGGAGCACCACACCGCGGGCCGCGACGTCGTCATCGTCTCCACCTCCGGCGCGGAGGTGGTCGAGCCGATCGGCGACCTCCTCGGCGCTGACCGGGTGGTGGCCACCCGCATGGTGGTCGGCGACGACGGCTGCTTCACGGGGGAGGTGGAGTACTACGCGTACGGACCGACCAAGGCGGAGGCGATCAAGGAGCTCGCCGCCTCCGAGGGGTACGACCTGGCGCGTTGCTACGCGTACAGCGACTCGGCCACGGACATCCCGATGCTCGCGTCCGTCGGCCATCCGTATGCCGTGAATCCGGATCGTGCGCTACGCCGGGAGGCGACGGCGCGGGATTGGCCGATTCTCGTCTTCAATCGGCCGGTCCGCCTCAAGCAGCGGCTGCCCGCGTTCTCCATGCCCACGCGCCCAGCCCTTGTCGCCGTGGCCGCAGTGGGTGCGGCGGCCGCCACCGCCGGACTGGTCTGGTACGCGAGCCGGCGGCGCAGCGCGGCCGCTCAAATCGCTACCGCAACCGCGTGAAACAATTCGCTCGTATTTGAACCTAAAAGTAAAGAACTGCAGCTAGGGCTTCCACTTGCCCTCGCGCAGGAGTACAAATGAGTCAACGGCCCGCGAGACCAAGGACATCCGAGAGGATCACCTTTAACGCATGAAGGCCCCACGGACCGAGCATGAAAACCGAGCACCCACGCGACGTCGACCCGTCGATTACGGGCCAGCCGCACCAGGTGACGGGCAGGAGTTCCCGACCTGATGGGCAACATTCGAGGACGCATGGTAACTCGGTGGACGTGCCAGCGGCGGTACCAATTCTGGTACCGCCGCAACCCTGTTCAGGGGCTTCTCCGGGGTTAGTCAAGCGGTAGTTCTACGGGGAGATTCAGGCGGCCCCGCGCTGCAGCGCCTCGCACACCGCCGTCGACTCCCTGACCCCCAGCTCTACCGCGCGCCCGCAGTGCGCGATCCAGGCGGCCATGCCCTCCGGCGTACCCGTCAGATACCCCTCGAAGGCCGCGACGTACGCGGCCCGGCCCTGCTCCGCGTGCCCGACCTCTGCCGGGCAGATCGACTTCGGGTCCAGCCCGCTGCCGATCAGCACGATGCGCTCGGCCGCACGGGCGACGAGCCCGTTGTACGAGCCGAAGGGGCGCAGCGCCAGCAGCTCGCCGTGGACCACGGCCGCGGTCACCAGGGCCGGTGCGGAGCTGCCCGCGATGATCAGTCCGGCCAGGCCGTCCAGCCGGCCGGTCACTTCACTCGCGTCCGGCAGCGGCGCCTCGATCAGCGGCTCGTCGACCGTCTCCCCCGCGAGACGTGGCCGGCCCACCGTGTCGTCGTCGCCCGCGCCGCTCGCCGCGACCAGATGCAGCCGGGCCAGTACCCGTAGCGGCGACTGCCGCCATATGGAAAGGAGTTGACCGGCTTCGGCGGTCAACCGCAGCGCGGCCCCGACCGTGCGCGCCTCGGATTCGACTCCGAAGTCGGTGCGCCTGCGGACCTCTTCCAGCGCCCAGTCCGCCCCGGACAGCGCGGCGGAACCACGCGCTCCGCGCAGCGCCGCCTCCGAGGTGACCTCGTTGCTGCGACGGCGCATGACCCGATGGCCGTAGACGCGGTCGACGGCCTTGCGTACGGAGTCCACAGAGTCGGCGACGCCCGGCAGGGAGCCGAGTGTGGCTAGGGGGTCGACCGACGAGGCATTCGTACTCATAGGTAGCGAGGCTACGCGCCCCCGCCGCACGTCCCACCTTGGAGTGGTCTTCCTCACTCAGCTCGATTGCGTCACGCGATCGACCCACTACCCTTTGTGAACATGAAGATCGCTTTCGTAGGGAAGGGCGGCAGCGGAAAGACGACGCTGTCCTCGCTCTTCATCCGCCACCTGGCCGCCAATGAAGCCCCCGTCGTCGCGGTGGACGCCGACATCAACCAGCATTTGGGGGCCGCGCTCGGTCTCGACGAGACGGAGGCCGCCGCACTGCCCGCGATGGGCGCGCATCTGCCGCTGATCAAGGACTATCTGCGGGGAACGAACCCCCGGATCGCCTCAGCCGAAACGATGATCAAGACCACGCCACCCGGCACAGGTTCGCGTCTGCTGCGTGTGTGTGAGGACAACCCGGTCTACGAGGCCTGCGCCCGCACCGTCCGGCTGGACGACGGGGACATCCGGCTGATGGCAACCGGTCCCTTCACCGAGTCGGATCTCGGGGTGTCCTGCTACCACTCCAAGGTCGGCGCGGTGGAGCTCTGTCTCAACCACCTGGTCGACGGCCCCGAGGAGTATGTGGTCGTGGATATGACGGCCGGGTCGGACTCCTTCGCGTCCGGGATGTTCACCCGCTTCGACATGACCTTCCTGGTGGCTGAACCGACCCGCAAGGGCGTGTCCGTGTACCGCCAGTACAAGGAGTACGCCAGGGACTTCGGCATCGCGCTGAAGGTCATCGGCAACAAGGTGCAGGGCCAGGACGACGTGGACTTCCTGCGCGAGGAGCTGGGGGACGACCTGCTCGTCACTGTCGGGCACTCCGACTGGGTGCGGGGGATGGAGAAGGGCCGGCCGGCGCGCTTCGAGCTCCTGGAGGCCGAGAACCGGATGTCGCTGCAGACCCTGCAGAACGCCGCGGAGGACTCGTACGCCCACCGCGACTGGGAGCGCTATACACGCCAGATGGTGCACTTCCACCTGAAGAACGCGGAGAGTTGGGGCAACGCGAAGACGGGCGCCGACCTTGCCGCGCAGGTCGACCCCACCTTCGTGCTGGGCGAGCATTCGGCAGTTCCGCAGCCCAGCTGAGGAAACGGCTCGGGAGGCGGATGTCGGTCGTCAGTCCTGCTGGACCTGCTTGACCGCGGGCGAGACTGCCGAGTTCGCCGGCTGGGCGGCGAGGAACGTCGCCCAGCCGCCCTTCGGGGCCTCGCCGACTCCGAGCGTGCGCATCTTCTCCAGGACCTGTGGGTCCTGGACGTCCAGCCAGTCGGCGAGTTGACGGAAGGACACGCACCTCACGTCGCGCTTCACACAGACCGTGGCGATCGTCTCCTCGATGGCCCGCATGTACGTGCCGCCGTTCCAGGATTCGAAGTGGTTGCCGATGATCAGCGGGGCCCGGTTGCCCTGGTACGCACGGTCGAAGGCCTGCACCAGGCCGTCGCGCATCTGGTCGCCCCAGTACTCGTACTGGGAGGGGTCACCCTTGGACGTGCCCGACTGGTTGACCATGAAGTTGTAGTCCATGGCGAGCGTCTCGAAGGCGCGGCCGGGCACCGGCACCATCTGCAGTGACAGGTCCCACAGGCCCAGTTCCTTCTTGGGCCAGACCTGGTCGTTGATACCGCTGGTGTCGTAGCGGAAGCCCAGTTCGCTCGCGGCGCGCACAAAGTTCGCGCGGCCCTCCAGGCAGGGGGTGCGGGCGCCGATGAGTTCCTTCTCGTAGTCGAAGGGCAGCGGCTGTTCGGTCTGCAGTTCCGCGTTCGTCCTCCAGTTCTTCACAAAGGACTTGGCCTGGCTGATCTCGCTCTTCCACTCGGGGACGGACCAGTTGCCGACCCCGCCGTCCTCGCCGCAGAAGTGGCCGTTGAAGTGGGTGCCCACCTCGCTGCCCTCCTGCCAGGCGCCGCGCAGCTCACGCACGGTGTCCTTGATGCCCTGGGTGTCATTGAAGCCGATGTCGGAGCGCCCGGGAGAGTGCTGGGGCGGGTCGTAGAGGCTCGCCTTCTCCTCGGGGAGCAGATAGACCCCGCTGAGGAAGTAGGTCATCGTCGCGTCGTACCTCTTGGCGACGTTGCGGAAGTGGGAGAAGAGCTTCTGGCTGTCCTCGCTGGCCCCGTCCCAGGAGAAGACCACGAACTGCGGGGGCTGCTGACCGGGCTTCAGGCGCACCGGCTTGAGCAGCCCCGGCTGGACTCCGGTGAACGCGGTGGATCCGTCGCCGATGAGACGTACCGCGCTCTCGGGAGCCGCGGCGCCCTTCGGTCCGGGGGCGCCCTTCGTTGCCGCGCGATGGTCGTCCGATCCGGAGCAGCCGGCGAGTCCTGCGATCAGCGCCGTGGCGACTGCGCCGACGGCGATCCTCCTCGTGGCGGCATTCATTAGCCCACCCTCTTTCTATGCATATATGCCTGTACGACGCATTACGTACGGCGCCGACAAGCTCGCATCGAGGTGGTGAGGGGGGAGGTGCGACGAGCCGCATTCAAATCACTAATCACCAGTACGGGTGAAAGAGTGCCCCATTTGCCCCGATAATCCCGCCTCGGTCTTTACTCTGCATTACTATCCATTTACCGAGAGTTGAGAATCCCGCCGCTGCACGCCGTGACCCACGGCCGCGTCCCCCACATTCCGCGACCGCGCTGCCCCGGAGGAGACGGGAACCATGTCTGCCTGCGTCCCCACTCGCACCGACGACCCATCTCGCAAGACCCGCAAATCCCGAAAGTCCCGAAAGAACGGCAAGCCCCGAAAGAACGACAAGCCCCAAAAGAACCGCAAGCCCGGCACGCCGCAGAAGGACGGCACCGCCGGCACGTCACGCGAGGTCCGCCCGTCCCGCACTTTTCTCCCCTCGCGCTTCCAGCGCCCGCACAGCCCGCCATCGCCCGGCGGCCGCCGCCGCTTCCGCGTCGCGGGCGGCGACCTGTCCGCCTCGATCTCCGTCTTCCTGATCGCGCTGCCGCTCTCCCTCGGCATCGCACTGGCCACCGGCGCACCACTCCAGGCCGGGCTGGTGGCCGCCGCCGTCGGCGGCATCGTCGCCGGGCGGCTCGGCGGGTCACCGCTGCAGGTCAGCGGTCCCGCGGCCGGGCTCACCGTCGTCACCGCCGATCTGATCCAGCAGTACGGCTGGCGCACCACCTGCGCCATCACCGTCCTCGCCGGACTCGCCCAGCTAGGGCTGGCCGCCCTGCGGGTGGCCCGCTCGGCTCTCGCCGTCAGCCCGGCGATCGTGCACGGCATGCTGGCCGGCATCGGCGTCACTATCGCCCTCGCACAACTCCATATCGTGCTCGGCGGCACCCCGCAGAGCTCCGCCGTCGACAACGTCCGTGCTCTGCCCGCCCAGTTGGCCGAGCTCCACCCGGCCGCGCTCTCGGCCAGCGTCCTGACCATTGCCGTACTGCTGCTGTGGCCACGGATTCCCGGGCGCGCGGGTCAGCTCGTACGGAAGATCCCGGCCGCCCTCGCCGCGGTGGCGGGTGCGACCACCTTCGCCGCGGTTGCCGGGCTGAGCCTGCCGCGCGTCGACCTGCCGTCCTGGAGCAACCACGCCCTGCCCCAGCTGCCGGAAGGGCCGATGCTCGGCGTCCTCGCCGCCGTCCTCACCATCACCCTGGTCGGCAGCGTGGAGTCACTCCTGTCGGCGGTCGCCGTCGACAAGCTGGTGGCTGCCCGCAAGGAGCCGGACGTTCGCATTCCGCGCGCCCGGCTCGACCGGGAGCTGGCCGGGCAGGGGGCGGCGAATGTCGTCTCCGGCGCGCTGGGCGGGCTGCCCATTACCGGGGTCGCCGTCCGCAGCACCGCCAATGTGTCCGCGGGCGGGGTGAGCCGTAACGCCACGATGCTGCACGGGCTGTGGATCGCGGTCGCCGCGCTGCTGCTGGTACCCGTGCTCGATCTGATCCCGCTGGCCGCCCTGGCCGCGCTGGTGATGGTCGTGGGCATCCAGATGGTCAGCATCACGCATCTGCGCAGCGTGAAGCGGAACCGGGAGATGCTGGTGTACGCGATGACGCTGGCCGCCGTCGTCGTCACCGGCGTACTCGAAGGCGTGGTGATCGGGGTCGCGGTGGCGGTCGCGGTCGCGCTGCACCGGCTGACCAGGACACGGATCACCGCGGACGAGCAGGAGGGGATCCACCGGGTGCGGGTGCGCGGCCAGTTGACCTTCCTTGCCGTGCCGCGGCTGAGCCGGACGCTGGGGCAGGTGCCCCATGGAACCGACTGTGTCGTGGAGTTGGACGGTTCCTTCATGGACCACGCCGCGTACGAGGCGCTGCACGACTGGCAGACCTCGCATGTCGCGCAGGGCGGGACGGTGGAGTTCACCGGCCGGTCCGGGGGCCGGATAAGCGAGCCCGCCACGGAGACGCACTGCTCCTGCCGCCCCTGGACGCCCTGGCGCAACCACCACTGCGACGCGAGCCCCCGGAACGCCACCACGCATCAACTGGCCAGCGGGCTCAGCACCTTCCAGCGCAATACGGCCCCACTGGTGCGCGAGGAGCTGGCCCGGCTGGCACGGGAAGGACAGCGGCCCTCCCAGCTCTTCCTCACCTGCGCCGACTCCCGCCTGGTCACCAGCATGATCACGGCCAGCGGTCCGGGCGATCTGTTCACCGTACGAAACGTAGGAAATCTCGTGCCGCCACCCGGCGCGGAGAGCAGCGACGACTCGGTGGCGGCCGCGATCGAGTACGCCGTCGATGTGCTGGAGGTGGACTCGATCACCATCTGTGGACACTCCGGCTGCGGCGCGATGCAAGCCCTGCTGAGCACTCCGCCCGGAGGCACCCAGACTCCGCTGTGGCGGTGGCTGCGGCACGGAATGCCGAGCCTGGAGCGGATGCGGAGCCGGCACCGTTCCTGGGCCAGGATCTCCGGCCGGATGCCCAGCGACGCGGTGGAGCAGCTGTGCCTGACCAATGTGGTGCAGCAGCTGGAACATCTGCGCGCCCATGAGGCGGTGGCGAGGCGGCTCGCCGAGGGCACGCTGGCGCTGCACGGCATGTACTTCCATGTCGGCGAGGCCCAGGCGTATCTGCTCGCGAGCAGCGACGAGCACGAGATCGACGAGGTCTTCGACCGGGTCGCTCCCGCACCTTCGGCGCTGGAGAAGTCGCGAGCCTGAACCGCTCACCGGTCCTGTCCGTGAGAACGTATGGCCCCTCTTTCCCACCGCCCGGGGAGGAGGGGCCACTCATAGCTTCACCCCGGGATTCACCCACAGGTCTAAACCAATTTCCGGAAGGCTCTTGTCACCCGGCCATCTGGCTGATGAGCTATGGCCTGGGACACATAGGCACATAGGACGCCCTGGGAAAGGGAGATGTCGTGAGCAACGAAAGCCTGGCCAACCTGCTCAAGGAAGAGCGGCGGTTCGCGCCGCCGGCCGAGCTGGCCGCGAACGCCAACGTGACGGCGGAGGCGTACGAGCAGGCCGAGGTAGACAGGCTTGGCTTCTGGGCCGAGCAGGCGAGGCGGCTCACCTGGGCCACCGAGCCGACCGAGACCCTCGACTGGACCAACCCGCCCTTCGCGAAGTGGTTCGCGGACGGCAAGCTGAACGTCGCGTACAACTGCGTGGACCGCCATGTCGAAGCGGGCAACGGCGACCGCGTCGCCATCCACTTCGAGGGCGAGCCTGGCGACAGCCGCACCATCACCTACGCCGAGCTCAAGGACGAGGTCTCCCGGGCGGCCAACGCCCTGACCGAGCTGGGAGTTGTGAAGGGCGACCGGGTCGCCGTCTACCTCCCGATGATCCCCGAGGCCGTCGTGGCGATGCTGGCCTGCGCCCGTATCGGCGCCGCGCACTCGGTCGTCTTCGGCGGCTTCTCCGCCGACGCGCTCGCCACCCGTATCGAGGACGCCGACGCCAAGGTCGTCATCACCGCCGACGGCGGCTACCGGCGCGGCAAGCCCGCCGCGCTCAAGCCCGCCGTGGACGACGCCATCGACCGCGTCGACCGCATCCGGCATGTGCTGGTGGTGCGCCGCACCGGCCAGGACGTGGCGTGGACCGAGGACCGCGATGTGTGGTGGCACGACATCGTCACCCGCCAGTCCGCCGAGCACACCCCGGAGCCCTTCGAGGCGGAGCACCCGCTCTTCATCCTCTACACCTCCGGCACCACGGGTAAGCCGAAGGGCATCCTGCACACCTCCGGCGGCTATCTCACCCAGGTGGCCTACACCCACCATGCCGTCTTCGACCTCAAGCCGGAGTCGGATGTCTACTGGTGCACCGCCGACATCGGCTGGGTGACCGGCCACTCGTACATCGTGTACGGGCCGCTTGCCAACGGCGCGACGCAGGTCATGTACGAAGGCACGCCCGACACCCCGCACCAGGGCCGCTTCTGGGAGATCGTGCAGAAGTACGGCGTCACGATCCTCTACACGGCGCCGACCGCGATCCGTACGTTCATGAAGTGGGGAGATGACATCCCCGCCAAGTTCGATCTGAGCAGCCTGCGCGTCCTGGGGTCGGTCGGTGAGCCGATCAACCCGGAGGCCTGGATCTGGTACCGGGAGCACATCGGCGCCGGCAAGACGCCGATCGTGGACACCTGGTGGCAGACCGAGACCGGCGCGATGATGATCTCGCCGCTGCCGGGCGTCACCGAGACCAAGCCCGGTTCCGCGCAGCGCGCGCTGCCCGGCATCTCGGCGACCGTCGTCGACGACGAGGCGAACGAGGTTCCGAACGGGGGCGGCGGCTATCTCGTCCTCACCGAGCCGTGGCCGTCGATGCTGCGCACCATCTGGGGCGACGACCAGCGCTTCCTCGACACGTACTGGTCACGCTTCGAGGGCAAGTACTTCGCGGGCGACGGCGCCAAGAAGGACGACGACGGCGACATCTGGCTACTCGGCCGTGTCGACGACGTGATGCTGGTCTCCGGCCACAACATCTCGACGACCGAGGTGGAGTCGGCGCTGGTCTCGCATCCGAAGGTCGCCGAGGCGGCCGTCGTGGGCGCGACGGACGAGACGACCGGCCAGGCGATCGTGGCCTTCGTGATCCTGCGCGGTACGGCGAGCGAGGACGAGAACCTCGTGAACGACCTGCGTAGTCACGTGGGCGCGACACTCGGCCCGATCGCGAAGCCGAAGCGGATCCTGCCGGTGGCGGAGCTGCCCAAGACCCGTTCCGGCAAGATCATGCGCCGGCTGCTGCGCGATGTGGCGGAGAACCGCCAGCTGGGCGATGTCACCACGCTCACCGACTCGTCCGTGATGGACCTGATCCAGTCGAGGCTGCCCACCGCCGCCAGCGAGGACTGACCAGGGAAGAGCCACTGAGAACAGCACTGAAGGGCACCCGGCGAAGCCGCGCCGGGTGCCCTTTATGCACCTAAAGTGACACTCACCGGATACGCCCCTTTCGCGCTTGGGTAAGCTAACGAATGCGTCAACGACGCGACAAGAGAACCTAGGTGCGCCGGGAAGTCTGGTCGGCATGTGCTCTGTCCTGCCCACCCGACCGGAGGTCCCCCGACGTGGCCGCGCCGACCCCCACCGACCGTAAGTTTCTCGGGCGTCTGTCCCTGCCCGAGCGGACGTTCGTGGCGGACGCGCTGCGTGCAGAGACCGTCGGCGGCGTACTCCTCCTCGCCGCCGCGATCGCCGCTCTGATCTGGGCGAACACACCGCTGGGCGACAGCTACGAATCCGTACGTGACTTCCACATAGGCCCCTCCGCCCTCGGCCTGGACCTCTCGATCCAGCACTGGGCCGCCGACGGACTGCTCGCCGTCTTCTTCTTCGTCGCCGGCATCGAGCTCAAGCGTGAGCTGGTGGCCGGCGACCTGCGCGACCCCAAGGACGCCGCCCTCCCCGTGATCGCCGCGATCTGCGGCATGGCGGTGCCCGCGCTCGTCTACGTCCTGGTCGCCACCACCGGCGGCGGATCCGCCGCCGGCTGGGCCGTCCCGACCGCCACCGACATCGCCTTTGCCCTCGCCGTCCTCGCCGTCATCGGCACCTCGCTGCCGTCCGCGCTGCGGGCGTTCCTGCTGACCCTTGCCGTCGTCGACGACCTGTTCGCGATCCTGATCATCGCGGTCTTCTTCACCGGCGACCTGGACTTCGCGGCGCTGGGCGGGGCCGCGATCGGCCTCGGCGTCTTCTGGCTGCTGCTGCGCAAGAGCGTCCGCGGCTGGTACGTGTACGTGCCGCTCGCCCTGGTCATCTGGGGGCTGATGTACAACAGCGGCGTGCACGCCACCATCGCCGGTGTCGCGATGGGCCTGATGCTGCGCTGCACCAAGCACAAGGGCGAGAAGCAGTCCCCCGGGGAGCACATCGAGCACCTCGTACGGCCGCTGTCGGCGGGACTCGCCGTACCGCTCTTCGCGCTCTTCTCCGCGGGTGTCTCGGTCTCCGGCAACTCGCTCACCGACGTCTTCTCCAGGCCCGAGACCCTCGGTGTCGTTCTCGGTCTGGTGGTCGGCAAGACCGTCGGGGTCTTCGGCGGCACCTGGCTCGCGGCGCGCTTCACCCGCGCCGAGCTCAATGACGATTTGGCCTGGCCGGACGTCTTCGCCGTCGCCTCGCTCGCCGGCATCGGCTTCACCGTCTCGCTGCTCATCGGCGAACTGGCCTTCTCCGGCGACCCGGTGCTGACCGACGAGGTCAAGGCCGCGGTCCTGATGGGCTCGCTGATCGCCGCCGTACTCGCCGGAATCCTGCTCAAGCTGCGGGACCGCAAGTACCGCGCGCTCACCGATGAGGAGGAGCGCGACGACGACCAGGACGGCATCCCCGATATTTACGAGCAGGACAAACCGGAGTACCACCTGCGGATGGCCGCGATCTACGAGGAGAAGGCCGCTGAGCACCGGCGCATGGCCGAACTTGCGGGGGCGTCGCACGACGGCGGCGACAGTCCGGCATGATCTGACGGCATCCGACCATGAAAAAGCCCCCTACCAGTGGATTTCCCACCAGTAGGGGGCTCGGTCATGCCCCTGGGCCGTGTCGGGGCCGTCGTTCGCCTCGGTGGTCGTCCGATAGGGCCCGGGACTTTTGTCTCTGACCCCAGGGTCCCCACTGGTCAGTGGCCCGGCATCCCATAACGCTGGACTCCGACGGACCGACTCGCCGGTTACTTGTCCCCTGTCCGAGGTAGGGGTCCGGGTCCGTGTTGCGAAAGCGGGCGCTATCGGGGACATGACCCAGATACGCCGGAAACCCACCCGCTCAGGGGACCCACTTGTACTTGCCTCCGCCGACCCATCTCACGACCGCGGGATCGTCGAGGTCGAGATGGGTCAGCCCCGCCTGGTGCGTCAGCCTGATCACATCCAGCATGTCGTAGGCAGGCCCGGCCACCTCCCCGTTGATCTGCACCACCCGGTACGGCGGGTCGCCCGGCACGACGCCAAGGACGACGACGGGGGCGGGGTGGAACCCCTCTTGAACATCGTTGGTCATGCCTACAGCGTGTGGCAGGGGCGCGACGCGCACATGTCGAGCGGACCAGTGGGTGGGGACACCGCTACTTTGCCCTTGGGTCAGAGACAGGAGTCCCGGGCCGATAGACGCTGTCCACGGCCTTCCGGGTGCGTCCCTCGCTGCTGGGCATCAGGTGCGTATACGTCCTCAGCGTGAACCCCGGGTCGCCCGCACACTCTGACCAGCTACTACCGCCCTCAGCACGTCGAGGGCACGCGCATCGTCGACCCGGCACCGGGTCCGGCCGGACGCGGCGGTAGCTTTCGCGTTCCGTACGACGCGGGTTACGAGATCGACCACATGAAGGAACAGCTCTTCGCCCGCGTCCCCACGGCAGAGGAGGCGAAGCTCCTTCAGCTGCCCCCGGGAGAATGGGTCGTCGAGCTGCACCGCGCCACGTTCACCGCTGACGGCACGGTGGTTGAGTTCGCCATCGGACTTCACGCGGCCTCACGCTTCGCATGGGAGTACGACTTCAAGGTGCCCGACTCGGCGCAGGACCAGGAGGCGGGGGAGTGATCTCGGAGCAGGCGTGGGCGGATGCGCAACTTCTCTGGGACTACCACCAGATGCACCACGAGCTGCAACCGTGCTCGGTCGCGATCGGTCTCGGCAGCCACGACCTCGGCGTCGCCGACACCACGGTGAACCTCTACAAGCGAGGCTTGGTGCCCCTCATCGTCCTTACGGGGGCTACGAGCCGCACGACGCAGGACCGCATGCCGCGCGGCGAGGCGGTCCGCTACCGCGAGCGCGCGTTGGAGCTGGGCGTTCCCGGCGACGCGGTGCTGGTCGAGCCGCGCGCCCGCAACACGGGCGAGAACATCCGCTTCTCCCGGGCGGTCCTGGAAACTGCCGATGTCGAAGTCTCGTCCGTGCTGCTGATCAGCAAGCCGTACGAGGAACGGCGCGCGTACGCCACGGCGCGCAAACTGTGGCCTGAGGCTGAGATCGTGAGCGCGTCCACGCCAATGACCCTGGAGGAGTACGTGGACTCCATCCAGGATGCGCGCCTGGTAATCGACATGCTTGTCGGTGCGCTACAGAGGCTGTTGATCTAACCCGAGCAGGGTTTCATGATCAGTCAGACGGTGCCCGTCGAGGTTGCAACGGCGTACGACAGGTTGTGCCGTGCGGGCTTCACGAGTCGACTCGTGCCGGACGACGCAGACGCGACTCGTTGAGCATCGCCTCCGCCTCCTCGTCCGGCCCACCTCGGACAGCAGAGCGCCAAGCGGCCCCTGCGGAGGACGTCCCGCGCGCCCGTATGCAGGATGTCGGCTTGGTGCGGCCTTCAGGCAGGGCACGACTGTTCCTGACTCGCCCGCATGCTCGCTTGCGGGGGTCGCCGTCTGCGGGATTGTGGTCCGCCCGAAGACGGAGTCGCCCACTCAATTCTGGGTGACGGCTGGTCAAGAAGGCCTTAGGGCAAGGGAGTCGCTCCATGTGACGCATGTCTCGCGGAGTGATCTCGCTGCGGATTTCGTACCGCTCGACTCCCGGAGACCGGTCGGTGGACTCATGTGAGCACCCAGGCCCGGCACTTCACCCCATAAATGAGGAGAGTGGCGAGGCTCCTGATTTGACAGGAACATCACCACTCTGCGTGATGTCACGAACATCGTGAGTAACCCCGTGGGGCTGGTGGTTTCTGAGGTGTCGGGCGGCCCCTGGGGTACCACCCCCCGGGGCCGCTGCCCGACAGCTGCTGTTGGACCGGGCATGGCTCAACGTCAGCACGGATAATGTAACGGCGCCCCCCCGAGGCTCATTCCTCAAATTTCGGGAGTTACCGAATAGTAGCCATCGAAGTCCTGTCCTCTGGGGGTTTCCCCCATGGATCCGCGACTCGCGCGCGACTGTGCCGCTTTGTCGACTGGCCGAACCTGAGGGCTCCGCACCGTGGGATATCGTCTTTGGCTAATGGCGGACCGCGAACTTTCTTCGGACTACCAATCCGGATCGTGATCTTCCTTCAGCAGCAGGACCGGGCATAGCTAAAGAACGAGGTCGATAAAGAATGTCAGCATTCCTGATCGCCGTCGTCATGATCTTCGCGATCATGGCGGCGACGATCGCCTTCACCGTCAAGGTGCTGTCCTCGACCCCCGCGCGTATCGCGGTGGTGATGACGGCGATGACGGGCATGATCGTGGGCTTCCCCGCGATCATCAACGCCCTTGAGCCGCAGACCCCGCCGACTCCGCCGCCTGCCGATGTCCGCCCGGCGCAGCCGGGAACGGCAGGGGTGGTGGGTCAGTAGTGGCCTTCTGGAAGCCGGACGAGCCCATACAGATCGGCTCCTCCTTCTACAACGTGGACATAGCCACCGGACGGATCGACCGGGAGGAGACTCCCAGCCGTCTGGGCACGGTCTTCGACCGCAACCCCTTCCTGCGCAAGCTCTCCAAGGAGGCCCGCCACAGCTTCCTGGAGGACGCACCCATCTCCCGAGCGCACCGCCGCGGGGATGAACTGCGCGGAGTAGGCATAGGGACAGCGGTGCATGTCGTGCTGAGCGGATGTGTGCTGGAGCGGACCCAGTTCGGCCCCTCCTCCACCGCGCGCTTCCTGGGCGCCGGCGCGGTACTCGGATGCTCTGAGATCTTCGATGAGCGCGCTCCGCTGCCGACGGCGACCTGCCTCAACAAGACGTGGACGCTCGCCGTCCCGATCGAGAGGATGCGGGCGATGGCCGAGAGCAACCCCGGCTTGATGAAGGCGATCGGGAGCTCGGTCACTGACCGAATAGAGGCGACGGAGCGCATCTACAACCGCCATGCGCTGAAGCCCGAGCAGCGCCTGTGCGGCCTGCTGGGGCACCTGCTGATGCACTGCGCGGTCCCGGGGCGGAGCTACGACTTCATGGTCAAGGGCCCGTCGCAGACCGATCTTGCTGACGCGCTCTCGCTCAGCATCGGCTCAGTGGAAGCGGCGGTGAAGTCGCTGCGCAAAAGAGAGATCGTGGTGACCGGCTACCGGTCGTACGAGTTCCCGTCGGTCCGCAGACTGCTGGAGACCAGCGAGCTCCAGTTCCCGCAGGGCAGCCTCGCCCGGACCCTGGCGTCGCTGTAACGAAAGCGGAATACCTGTCTCCGAAGGCACCTGTCGCTGTCAATATCCGCGGCGGGTGCCTTTTCGGTTTCTAGAATTGGTCTACACAATTTGCCGCCACGGGAATTGTGGCAAGTCCAGCCCGCATATTCCAGGGGGCGTATTTACCCCTCTGCTCCTCTTATCCCTTTCTGAGTTATTTTGACAACTCTCCCACGATGGCCCGCCCGGCGGCGAGCTCTTGGCGACCGGCCAGGCGCGCGCGGCGGGGAACTGGTTCCGGAGTTGTCCCGTGTCGCCCAACGTTGAGTGCGTGCCAGTGAATGTTGAGCGATAGGGCGCGTCGCCCCCGACCCGCAAGCGTCATGGCGAAGTGCGACGCCGACTAACCCTTGCATGCACAGAGTGTCGGATCAGATACGTTAAGTAATGCCCGCCTCTGTCGGAAATGGAAGGCGCCCTGATGATCCGGATCCGCACCGCACTGACCACCCTCACGACGGCCATGCTGCTCGCCGTGCCCACGACCCCCGCCGTAGCGGCCGAGAACGTCGAGAGAGCGGCCGGCTGCGCCGTCCTCGCAGGCTACGGCGACGGCTGGGCAGAGATCGCCAACAAATGTGCTCACGAGATCAACGCCACCGTCGAGGTGGATGGCTTCGACCCGGACTGCACCCGGATCCCCGGCTACGGCGTCGGCGTCGTCTCCCTCGAGTCCGGTGACGTGCCGTATTACGCCTACGAATGCTGAGGAGACATTCCCCTTGCGGCGCCCTCGATACACGCAGCACCGCGATTCCCGACGGCAGTCACAGCGCCAGCGCACGGGGTGTCCCGCTTGTCGTGCTCGGCCGTCGCCCCTGATCCCGAGCATCCCGAGTCACACAGGAGTAGCCGCAGGTGTGTCGCCGAGAGCGCGGGAGCCTGCGCGAAAAATCGAACACATGACACCCACGAGCCCCCCGCGGATGTGGCGTCTCACGATGGTTGACCATTCCGATCGATAGTTGGCCAGCGACCCGCAGGAAACCACTTGACCTGTTATGCCCCCGGATCGGCGTCCGGCGGCGGTGAGGCACTCGAAGGCGGTCCAGCGATCATCGCTTGCACCAGAGTGGTCCGGATCTGTGCCCGCCGCTCCTCTCCTAAATCGGCGTCAGCGATCAGCCGCTCCGCCGCGAGGTATCGAGAGAATTCCAGCGGCTGGTCGAAGTAGGCACGCAGGTGCCCTGCTGCCGCCTCCTGTGATCGGACGAAGGTACGGCTCACGTACCCCCGCGAGGGCTGCCGAAGCCACGCCGAGTCCCTTGTGTCTACCGTTTCAGTCGTTCCAGTGGGGCCCGGTCCCATCGCCCTGCGCCGCTAGCCAGCCATCGCTCGACGTCCTTGAGCTCTCGCTCGCAAGTGTCCTGTGAACAGAGAAGCTTCACCGATGGCCGGCGAAGCTCGCGCTCGGGCCGTCTGTGGGCCGTCGGAGGACCGCCGACAGCAACCAACAACGACCGACGTCCACCACCCGGCAGCACGTCACGAGCAGGCAGCGCCACAAGACCCCTGGCGGCGCAGAATGCCCGACAGTCCGGCATGATCTGACGACGGATCCGTTGATGAGGAGAGGGAGTCAGCGATGAGCGACCCCGGCAACAGCGCTGCGAAGGCTGTCGGCGCCGAACGCAGTCTCGGCCAGCTGGTTGCCTCGGCGACCGCCGAGATGTCCGCGCTCGTGCACGACGAGATCGCCCTGGCCAAGGCGGAGCTGCGGCAGGACGTCAAGCGCGGCGCGATCGGCGGACTGGCCATCACCATCGCGGGAGTGTTCGCGCTCTTCTCGCTGCCGGTTCTGAGCTTCGCGGCGGCGTACGGGATTCACAACCTGGGGCTCGGTCTCGCCTGGTCGTTCCTGATCGTGGGCGTGGCATTCCTGCTGCTTGCGGGGCTGCTGGCGCTGCTCGCCATCGCCAAGTTCAAGAAGGTCAAGCCGCCGGAGAGGTCCATCGCTTCGGCCAAGCAGACAGCGGCCGTACTGCAGGGCGTCAAGCCGCACCCCCGGACGGCGCAGGACAAGGTCCCGGTCTGAGGCCCACGGTCGTGGAGCCGGTGAGCACCGGCGCAGCGGGCCTCGGGGGCGGCCCGTCGCCCTGTTGGGGACGGGCTTGGTGACCGTGGGGCGCTCAGTTGTGGCACGCTCGTCTGCATGACGGCCCCTGATACCGGTACTGGAAGCCCCGTACGCATCGATGGTCCCTGGACACATCGCGACGTGGCTGCCAATGGTGCGCGCTTCCATATCGCCGAGATGGGCGATGGGCCGCTTGTGTTGCTGCTCCATGGCTTTCCGCAGTTCTGGTGGACATGGCGGCATCAGCTGACCGCGCTCGCCGACGCCGGGTTCCGGGCGGTGGCGATGGATTTGCGGGGTGTGGGCGGCAGCGACCGTACGCCGCGGGGTTACGACCCCGCGAACCTCGCGCTCGACATCACCGGCGTGGTGCGCTCGCTGGGCGAGCCGGACGCGGCGCTGGTCGGGCACGACCTGGGCGGCTATCTGGCCTGGACCGCGGCGGTGATGCGGCCCAAGCTGGTGCGCCGGCTCGCGGTCTCCTCGATGCCGCATCCGCGCCGCTGGCGTTCGGCGATGCTCTCCGACTTCTCGCAGAGCCGTGCGGGGTCGTACATCTGGGGCTTCCAGCGGCCGTGGCTGCCGGAGCGTCAGCTGGTGGCGGACGACGCGGCCTTGGTCGGCAAGCTGATCCAGGACTGGTCCGGGCCGCAGCTGCCGGACGAGGACGCGGTCGACGTCTACCGGCGGGCGATGTGCATCCCGTCGACGGCGCACTGCTCGATCGAGCCGTACCGGTGGATGGTGCGGTCGATGGCACGGCCGGACGGGATCCAGTTCAACCGCCGGATGAAGCGGCCGGTGCGGGTTCCGACGCTGCATCTGCACGGCTCGCTGGACCCGGCGATGCGGACGCGCAGCGCGGCGGGGTCGGGCGAGTACGTGGAAGCGCCGTACCGCTGGCGGCTCTTTGACGGCCTCGGTCACTTCCCTCATGAGGAGGACCCCGTGGCGTTCTCCACCGAGCTCATCAACTGGCTGAAGGACCCCGAGCCCGACCGCTAGCCGCTGCTAGGCCCCGCCGCCACACGCCCCCGTGAACGCTTGTACGACCAGTAGCCAAATGCCCGGCGCATAGGCCAATTGGCCGCCCCTGACGCGATTACCGACCATGAGGCACGGGCAGACCTCGGGGTATGGGCTGGACGCACGACTACGGTGACGCAGCACGCAACCGCCGCTCGGCCAGTGGGCCGATCACCCACGAGAGGGGTGGCCCTCAGAGCGAGGGCCATGAGCATCCGGGGCAAGGGATCGGCATTTCCCGCATCCTGAGGCGCCGGGCCCGCTGGGTCTCGGCGCGACTGCGGCATACCCGAAGCTGACGCCGGCCCCCTCCCGCTACAGCGCGCATCCCTGGCTGTCGACCTGCTGGTTGGCGGTCAGGCCGACTGCGATGTCGTCGCGGATCTCGTCGACCGTCAAGGCGTAGCCGGTGTCCGGGTCGTCCAGTGACCTGGCGAAGATGACGCCGTACACCCTGCCGTCGGGCGTGAGCAGCGGACCGCCGGAGTTGCCCTGCCGGACCGTCGCGAAGAGCGAGTAGACGTCGCGCTGCACGGTGCCGCGGCGGTAGATGTCGGGGCCGTTGGCGTTGATCCTGCCGCGGACGCGGGCCGAGCGCACGTCGTACGAGCCGTTCTCCGGGAAGCCCGCGACGATCGCGCTGTTGCCGCTGCGCGCGTCGGAGTCGGCGAACTGGAGCGGCCGCGCCCTCAGGTCGGGTACGTCCAGTACGGCGATGTCGCGCTGCCAGTCGTAGAGCACGACCTTCGCGTCGTACAGCCTGCCCTCGCCGCCTATCTGCACGGTCGGCTCGTCCACGCCGCCGACGACGTGCGCGTTGGTCATGACCCGGCGGTCGGAGAAGACGAAGCCGGTGCCTTCGAGGACCTTGCCGCAGCTCTGCGCGGTGCCGACGACCTTGACGATGGACTGCTGGGCGCGGGCCGCCACCGGGCTGCCCGCGAGCGCCGGGTCCGGGGCCTGGACCTCGGTGATGGGCTCGTTGGCGAACGGGCTGAAGACCTGTGGGAAGCCGTTCTGCGCGAGGACGGAGGAGAAGTCCGTGAACCAGGTGTTCGCCTGACTTGGCATCACCCGGGAGACCCCGAGGAGCACCTTGGAGTTACGGACCTCCTTGCCGAGCGTGGGCAGCGAGGTCCCGGCGAGCGCGGAGCCGATCAGCCAGGCGACCAGCAGCATCGCGACCACGTTGACCAGCGCGCCGCCGGTGGCGTCCAGGGCGCGGGCGGGCGACCAGGTGATGTGCCGGCGCAGTCTGTTGCCGAGGTGGGTGGTGAAGGCCTGGCCGACCGAGGCACAGACGATCACCAGGACGACGGCGATGACCGCGGCCGTGGTGGACACCTCGGAATCGTTCGTCAGTTGGCCCCAGATGACCGGCAGCAGATAGATCGCCACAAGTCCGCCGCCGAGGAAACCGATCACCGACAGGATGCCCACGACGAAGCCCTGGCGATAGCCGACGATCGCGAACCACACGGCGGCGACCAGCAACAGGATGTCCAGCACGTTCACCGTCATTAGCCTCGCAGATTCGTCGCCGGGTGCTCCGTCCGGCTGGGGGTCCTGGCCGCCCGCTGCTGAGCCGCCTTCGATGCCGCGCCCCAGGGGCGCGGCACGGGGTCAGCCTGTCATGAGCGCCAGTCGAGCGGGACCTGCTTGGCGCGGTCCCATGGTCGTTCCCATCCTGCGAAGTGCACAATGCGATCGATCACACCGGCGGTAAAACCCCAGACCAGAGCCCCCTCGACCATAAACGCCGGTCCTGTGTGGCCGCTTGGGTGCACGGCCGTCGCACGGTTGGCCGGGTCCGTGAGATCCACCACGGGCACGGTGAAGACCCGCGCGGTTTCCGCGGGATCGACCGCTCCGAACGGGCTCGGGGTGCGCCACCATCCCAGTACGGGTGTGACGACGAAACTGCTCACCGGGATGTAGAGCTTGGGCAGTACGCCGAAGATCTGGACGCCCGTCGGGTCGAGGCCGGTCTCTTCCTCGGCCTCGCGCAGCGCGGCGCGCAGAGGTCCGGTGGTGGCCGGGTCGCCGTCCTCGGGGTCGAGCGCGCCGCCGGGGAAGGAGGGCTGCCCGGGGTGCGAGCGGAGGCTGCCGGCGCGCTCCATGAGCAGCAGCTCGGGGCCCTTGGCGCCCTCGCCGAGCAGGATCAGGACGGCGGACTGCCGGCCGCGGCCGCTCTCGGGCGGCAGGAAGCGGCTGAGCTGCTGGGGCTCGACGGTGTCCGCGGCGCGCACGACGGGGTCGAGCCACGCGGGCAGGCCGTCGGTCGTGACGGCCACATCGCGGTCGTACGTTTCTCCTTCAGCGCGCATCATGGGCACCCCCTCATTCACAACGCCTTGGGGCGCTTGGATCGTTCCGTGAGTCGTACGACGTGCGAGGTCACCCGGCCGCTCCCAGGGCCGGAGCCGGTTTGCCCGGGTAGTCCGGGGGCGGGTTCAGGCGCTGGCCCGGCTGGCCGCCCATCTCGTACTTCAGCAGCTTCTTCGCCTTCACAGGGTCCGTCTCGCCCTCTCCGTAGGAAGGGCAGAGGTGCGCGATGGGGCAGGCGCCGCAGGCCGGTTTGCGGGCGTGGCAGATCCGGCGCCCGTGGAAGATCACCCGGTGCGAGAGCATCGTCCACTCGCTCTTGGGGAACATCGCGGCGATCTCGGCCTCGATCTTCACCGGGTCCTGCTGCTCGGTCAGCTTCCAGCGGCACACGAGGCGCTGGAAGTGGGTGTCGACGGTGAGGCCGGGCACTCCGAACGCATTGCCGAGAACCACGAACGCCGTCTTGCGGCCCACTCCGGGCAGCTTCACCAGGTCGTCGAGGCGGCCGGGGACCTTGCCGCCGAAATCGTCCCGGATGGCGGCCGCGAGTCCCATGATCGACTTGGTTTTGGCGCGAAAGAAGCCGGTCGGGCGGATGAGTTCCTCGACCTCTTCCGGATTCGCGGCGGCGAGGTCCTCGGGCGTTGGGTACTTCGCGAAGAGCGCCGGCGTGGTCTGGTTCACCCTCAGGTCCGTCGTCTGGGCGGACAGGACCGTGGCGACCAGCAGCTCGAAGGGATTTCGGAAGTCGAGCTCCGGATGGGCGTACGGATAGACCTCGGCCAGCTCTCTGTTGATCCGGCGGGCGCGGCGGACCATCGCCAGTCGCGATTCCGATTTAGTGACTTTTGTCGCTTTCTTAGGGTTGGGCGAGGACCGTTCGCCCACAGCGGAATTCTGCTTTCCGGACACTCTCCCAGCCCCCTTGGCCTGCGCTCTCACCGGCGAATTGGACACCCGGTCAGCCTACGGGCCACCGCTGACATCCGCCCCAGTCCCTGGTAATCAGGACCCAATCGGGCCCCTGCCGTACGAACAGGCGCTCCCGTGCGTCAAACTTGTTGTGACTGATCGCACGAATTTTTACTGCCGGGGGTCCGGGGGTTGTCCTCCGGACCAGCACAGCACGGTCCGGCATCATGGGGGCCACGGTCCCCTGAGCAGGTCGACAAGGAGAGAACTCGTGGACGACGTTCTGCGGCGCGCCCCGCTCTTCGCGGCGCTCGATGACGAGCAGGCCGCGGAGCTCCGCGCCTCGATGAGTGAAGTGACGCTCGCCCGCGGCGATGCTCTCTTCCACGAGGGCGACCCCGGCGACCGCCTGTACGTGGTCACGGATGGCAAGGTCAAGCTCCACCGCACCTCCCCCGACGGCCGCGAGAACATGCTCGCCGTCCTCGGCCCGGGCGAGCTGATCGGTGAGCTGTCGCTCTTCGATCCGGGGCCGCGCACCGCCACCGCCAGCGCGCTGACCGAGGTCAAGCTCCTCGGCCTGGGCCACGGTGACCTCCAGCCCTGGCTGAACGTACGCCCCGAGGTGGCCACCGCGCTGCTGCGCGCGGTCGCCCGCCGGCTGCGCAAGACCAATGACCAGATGTCCGACCTGGTCTTCTCCGACGTGCCGGGCCGCGTGGCCCGCGCGCTCCTCGACCTGTCGCGCCGCTTCGGCGTGCAGTCGGAGGAGGGCATTCACGTCGTCCACGACCTCACCCAGGAGGAGCTGGCTCAGCTGGTCGGCGCCTCCCGCGAGACGGTGAACAAGGCGCTGGCCGACTTCGCGCAGCGCGGCTGGCTGCGACTTGAGGCGCGGGCCGTGATCCTGCTGGACGTGGAGCGCCTCGCCAAGCGTTCACGCTGAGCATCTGACGTACGAACGCGAAAGGGCCGCCCCGGAGTCGACCGTGGCGGCCCTTTCGCGTTCGTACGGGCAGGTACGTCAGTTCTTGGTGCCGTCAGTTCTTCGTGCCGTCAGTTCTTCGTGCCGTCAGTTCTTCGTGCCGTCGACGATCAGCGGGTTTCCGCTGCCGCCGCCGCACGGCACCGCGTACACCGGGTGCTTCGCCGCGGCCTCCCTGAAGGCGTCGATGCACTGGTTGGTGAGCACCTTGTCGGTGAGCGACTCGTTCAGGATCTTGTTGGCCCTGGCGATTCCCTCGGCCTCGATCCTGCGGCGCTCGGCCTCCGCCTTGGCGGTGCGCGCCGCCTCGGTCGCCCGCTCCGTCGCCTGCTGCTGCTGGATCTTGCGGTCGATCTGGTCCTGCAGCCGGTCGGACGGCTTCACATTGCGCAGGTTGACGGTGGTGACGTCGATGCCGCGCGGGGCGAGCCGCTCCTTGATCAGGTCGCCGATCTCGGTGTTGATCTTCTCGCGGGCCGAGGTGTAGCCCTCTTCGCTGGTGTGGCGGGCGAAGACGTTACGGATGATCTCGCGGCTGTCCGGGAAGACCAGCCGCTGCTGGATGGCGTCCTCGCTGCCGGCGAGCCTGTAGAGCTCGACGGCCTTGGCCGGGGTCACCGCCCACTTCACGGTGAGCTCCACGTACATCACACCGCCCTGCGAGGAGCGCACCTCGACCACGTCCTTGTCGGAGAGGTTGAGGTCCACCGGGCGGGTGGAGAACGTGGTGACGTTCGTGAACGGCGAGGTGAGGTTCACGCCGGGGTTCATAGGGGCGCCGACCTTGCCGAAGGTGACCGGGACGCCGACCTCGTAGGCGCTGACGATGTGCACACAGCTGAAGATTCCGGAGAACAGGCCGGCGATCAGCGCGCCGAGGGCGCCGAGTTTCAGGCCGCGGCGCTCGCTGCCGCGGGCGGCGAAAAACATTACGGCCGCGGCTATGACGAGCACGATGAACAGGACAAACACGTGGTTCCCCCCAGGAACGGATGCCAGAAGTAAGCGGAGCGTAAAGCATGGGTCAAGGCATCCGACGCCTGGGGCCCGGCGGCGGTTTCAGATCAGGCCGTGCTCGCGCAGATACTCCAGGTGCGCCCGCACCGACAGCTCGGCCGCCGGCCACAGCGACCTGTCCACGTCCGCGTACACATGGGCGACCACGTCCGCCGGCGTGAGATGGCCGGCCTCGACCGCCGTCTCCACCTGGGCGAGCCGGTTCGCCCGGTGCGCCAGATAGAACTCGACCGCGCCCTGTGCGTCGTCGAGTACGGGCCCGTGGCCCGGCAGCACCGTGCGCACCCCGTCGTCGACCGTCAGCGAGCGCAGCCTGCGCAGCGAGTCGAGGTAGTCGCCGAGCCGCCCGTCCGGGTGCGCGACCATCGTCGTACC
Source organism: Streptomyces sp. NPDC019443 (assembly GCF_044389785.1). Classification (NCBI taxonomy): domain Bacteria; kingdom Bacillati; phylum Actinomycetota; class Actinomycetes; order Kitasatosporales; family Streptomycetaceae; genus Streptomyces; species Streptomyces sp. NPDC019443. The sequence continues at coordinate 173,585 of NZ_JBIRYJ010000011.1, read as the reverse complement.
CCGCCCCAGGATCGTGTCGCCGGTCAGCACGGCCCGGTCGGCGGGGAGATGGAAGCAGAGCGAGTCGGCGGTGTGGCCGGGGGTGGGGACCACGCGCATCTCCAGCCCGCCGACACGGATCACATCCCCCGCCGCGAGCCCCTCGTCGCCGAGCCGCAGCGCCGGATCGAGGGCGCGGACGTGCGTACGCGTCAGCTCGGCGAAGCGTGCGGCGCCCTCGGCGTGGTCGGAGTGGCCGTGGGTGAGGAGGGTCAGGGCGACCCGCTTGCCCGCCTTCTCGGCGGTGGCGATGACGGCCTGGAGGTGTATGTCGTCGAGGGGCCCGGGGTCGATGACGACGGCGAGCTCGGAGTCCGGCTCGGAGACGATCCAGGTGTTGGTGCCGTCGAGAGTCATCACGGAGGCGTTGGGCGCGAGGACATTGACGGCGCGTGCGGTGGCGGGCCCGGAGAGCACACCCCCACGGGGCTGTCCGGGCAGCGCAGCGGCGTCGGTCATCGCACACCTCCGGTGTGGCGGCGGGACGCGGCGGCTTCCGTCATCGCTCGCCCTCCGCCGTGGTGCCGCCCGTCGGCACGTGCTTGGTGAACTCATCGTGGCCCGGCCAGCTCAGCACCAGCTCCCCGCCTTCCAGCCGCGCCTTCGCCAGTACGGGAGTGAGATCCTGCTCCCCCGCCGCCGCCAGCGCCTGGGCCGCCGTTCCGTACGGCTGCAGCCCTCGCAGCGTCGAGACCGTCGGCGGCATCATCAGCAGATCGCCCTTGTCGTAGCCGGCCGTCGCGTCCGCCGGGCGGATCCAGACCGTGCGGTCCGCCTCCGTCGACGCGTTCCGCGTCCGCTGTCCCTCCGGCAGCGCGGCCACGAAGAACCACGTGTCGTAGCGGCGCGGCTCGAACTCCGGGGTGATCCAGCGCGCCCACGCGCCCAGCAGGTCCGAGCGCAGCACCAGGCCCCGCCGGTCCAGGAAGTCCGCGAAGGAGAGGTCCCGGTCGACCAGCGCCTTGCGGTCGGCCTCCCAGTCGTCGCCCGTCGTGTCGCCGACGACCGTGCCGGGCGTGGGGCCCGCGAGCAGGACGCCCGCTTCCTCGTACGTCTCCCTGACCGCCGCGCACACAATGGCCTGGGCTTCGGCCCGACCGGTTCCCAGCCGGGCCGCCCAGTCGTCCAGCGAGGGGCCCGCCCACCGCACCAGATGGTCGTCGTCGCGCGGGTCGACGCCGCCGCCCGGATATACGTACGCGCCTGAGGCGAAAGCCATGGAGGCGCGTCGGCGCAGCATGTGGACGGCAGGGCCGTCCGGCGTGTCGCGCAGCAGCATCACGGTCGCGGCCCGCTTCGGCGGCACGGCGGTGAGCTCACCGCTCGCGAGCGCACGAATCCGGTCCGGCCACTCCGGTGGGTACCACTGACCATTGGACATGGACGGATGCTATGCGCATCCGTCGGGATGTTCGAGGGGCGGCCAGGCAGGCCGCCCCTCGAGCCATCCGTCACGTACCGGCGTTGGAGTTGCCGCGCAGTTTCACATTCGCGGTGCTCGCGTTCTTGATCGCCGTCTCGATCTGAGCCATGGACGAGCCCGAGGTGAGCCCCGGCACGGTCGCCGCGTTCACCGCGTACAGCGTGAAGGTGTACGGGTGTGTGGAGCCGCCCGGGCAGGGTCCGAAGAACTTCTGCGAGTTGGCCCCACTGCCCATGGCCTTCTGTTTCGCGCCGTCCTGGCCCGGGACGTTGAAGCCCGACCCGAGACCCTCCGGCAGGGAGAGGTTCGCCGCCGGGATGTCCCAGATCGCCCAGTGCAGCTTGTTGCCGCCGCTCGCGACGTCGGCGAAGACGACCGCGTAGCTCCTCGCCCCGGTACTTCCCGCTCCCCAGGCCAGCGGCGGCGACGGATCCTGGCCCGCCGTGCCGTCGCCGGCGCAGGTGTACCTGGCCGGGATGGTGGCGTTGTCGCTGAAGGCGCTGCTGGCCAGCTTGAAGTCGCCGGGCTGCGGATTGCCGCCCGAGTAGACGATGTCGATCAAGAGGATCCGGTCGTTGCCGTTCGTGCCGTCCTTGTCGGTCGACGTGGTGAGCCAGATGTCGCCGTCGTGGTCCACCTCGACCGTGCGCAGCCGGTCGTACGTCCCCTGGAAGTACGTCTTCTGCTCGACCAGGTTGCTGCTGGAGTCAATGCGCAGCCGGTAGACGCGCTCGCCCCTCGTCGTTGCGACGAAGACATGGTCGTTGATGATCGTCAGGCCGCTGGGTGAGGCCGAGGCGGTCGGCCAGGTCTTCTTCGGCGCGATGTAGCCGGAGCAGTCACCGGCAGTGCCCTCGCAGTTGGGCCAGCCGTAGTTGCCGCCCTTCTGGATGAGGTTGACCTCGTCCATGTTGCTGTTGCCGAACTCCGCCTGCCACAGCCGGCCCTTGGAGTCGAAGTCGAGCCCCTGCGGGTTGCGGTGACCGAGCGACCAGACAGCGTTGCCGAACGGGTTGTCCGACGGGATGGAGCCGTCCTGGTTGATGCGGAGGATCTTGCCGTTGAGGGAGTTCTTGTCCTGCGCCCGGCTGCTGCTCTGGGCGTCACCCATGGATGCGTACAGCTTGCCGTCGGGGCCGAAGCGCAGCCGCCCGCCGTTGTGGAAGCGGCTCTTCTCCATGCCGTCGAGCAGGACCGTGTAGCCGCTCAGGGCGTTGTTCTCCAGCTTCATCCGCGCGAGGCGGTTGCCGTCCGAGGAGGTGTGCAGGAAGTACAGATAGTGGTCGGTGTTGAAGTTCGGGCTGATCTCGATGCCCATCAGGCCGCCCTCGCCGCCCGTGGTCTGGGAGTTGGGCACCTTGCCGAGGAGGGTCTTCTGGCCCGCCTTGGTGAGCTTGTAGACGTTGAAGGTGTTCCGCTCGGTGTAGACGCCGGTGCCGTCGGGCAGGAAACCCAGTCCCCAGCCGACATCCACGCCGCTGGCGAGGGTCGAGACATTGCCGGGGTCCGGGACACCGCCCGGCTGGCTGCCGCCGGTGGTGACGGTGATCTCCGGGCTGAAGTCGGACTTGTTGCCCTTCAGGTCGAAGGCCCTGACCTTGAACTTGTACGCGGTGTTGGCCTTCAGGCCCGCGATGGTCGTCGAGGTCGAGTCGGCGGTTCCGGCGGCCGCGCCGTCGCGGTGGATCTCGTAACCGGTGACCTTCACATTGTCCGTGGAGGCGTTCCAGGCGAGGTCGACGCTGGTCGCGGTCTTGCCGGTGGAGCGCAGGTTGCCCGGTACGCTCGGCGGCTCGTCGTCCGGCGGGGCGGGCAGCGTGGCGATGGTGACGGCGTTGCTCGCGGCCGAGACATTGGCTGCCGCGTCACGGGCGAAGACGGTCCAGTCGTACGAGGTCTCCGGGCTGAGGTTCTCCATCGTGGCGGCGAGCGTGTTCCCGTCGACCTGCTTCATCAGCTGGCCGTGCTGGTAGATGTCGTAACCGGTGACCTTGACGTTGTCGGTGGACGCGTCCCAGGCCAGCGAAACGGTGGACGCCGTCGGCTCCTTGTCCTTGCGCAGGTTCCCGGGCGGCGTCGGCTTCTCGGTGTCGGCCGGGCCGCTCGCGGTGACCGTGAGTTTGTCCAGGTTCGGGCCGTCGCCCGCTGCCGTGGTGGCGCGGATCTTGTTGGCGCCCGCCTTGAGGGTCGCGTTGGCGGTGGCCGTCTTCCAGGTGGTCCAGGCGCCGGTGCCGGGGAAGGCGAGGTCGTCGGCGACCGAGGTGCCGTTCACGGTGATGTCCAGCGGACGGTTGGCGGTGGTGCCGTTGGCGTAGCGGAAGTCCAGCTTGGCGGGCGCGGCCTGTGCGGAGTCGACGGTGAACTCCACGTACGCGCCCGTCACGGCCTGGAAGTTGACGAAGCCGGTGCCGGAGTGGCCGGCGTGGTTGGACTCAACGGCGCCCTGGGAGACCGTCCCGGACTCGGCCTCGTAGTCCGTGCCTGCCTGGCCGTCGGCGGGTGTGACGTCGATGAAGTCGAGGTTGGGGCCGCCCTCGGTGGCGGTTGCGGTGGCCCGGATGGTGTTGGCGCCGGCCTTGAGCGTGACCGTGGTGGTGGCGGAGGACCAGGTGGTCCAGGCGCCGGTGGGCTGGAAGGCCAAGTTGCCGGCGGCGACGGCTCCGTTGACGGAGATGTCCAGCGGGCGGTTCCCGGCGGTGCCGTTGGCGAAGCCGAGCGCCAGGGTGGCGCTGCCCGCCGCCGGGGCGTTGACGGTGAACTCCACATAGCCACCGGCGACATTGGTGTAGTTGACGAAACCGGTGCCGGAGAAGCCGGTGTGGTTGGACTCGGCGGCGCCCTGCGAGATGGTCGCCGCTTCGGCTTCGTAGCGGACGGGTGCGGCCTTGACCGCCCCTGCCTTCGCGGGGTCGGCGGGCTGGGCGTTGCTCAGGGTCGGTAAGGCCACGGTTATCGCTGCGGTGGCCGCAGCCGCGAGAACGCCGATCGCTCTGCGCGACCGACGGGGGATTGGTGCCACGGATCCCTCCCACTTTCGTTGGGGGACGAGGGAGATGGAGACGTACGGCGTTCAGATGGTTAGGAAACGTTCCTAACCATGGACAGATCACACCAGCCGACGCGTCCACGTCAAGAGCGATGCAGGGCATTGCCACAGACGAACAAGGCCCCGTGCCCGCCGGAGAATCGGCAGGCACGGGGCCATATGCAGGCTGACCGGCGGTTCAGTCCGGGTTCAGCCCTGGGGTGCAGTCCAGGTTCAGTCCCGAGGTTCAGTCCTGGGGTGCAGTCCAGGTTCAGTCCCGAGGTTCAGTCCTGGACGAGCTCCACCTGGATCTCGATCTCGATCGGAGAGTCCAGCGGCAGCACCGCGACGCCCACCGCACTGCGCGCGTGCACACCCTTGTCGCCGAACACCGCACCCAGCAGCTCACTCGCGCCGTTGATCACGGCGGGCTGGCTGGTGAAGTCCGCGGCAGAGGCGACAAAGCCGACGACCTTCACAACCCGCGCGACCCGGTCCAGATCGCCGACGACCGACTTCACGGCGGCCAGCGCGTTCAGCGCACAGGTGCGGGCGAGCTCCTTGGCCTCCTCCGGGGTGACCTCACCGCCCACCTTGCCGGTGACCGGAAGCTTGCCCTCCACCATCGGGAGCTGGCCCGCGGTGTAGACGTACGCACCCGAGATCACGGCCGGCTGGTACGCGGCCAGCGGCGGCACGACCTGCGGCAGCGTCAGCCCGAGCTCGGCGAGCTTCGCGTCGACAACACCGCTCATGCCCCTACCCTTTCGATCTCCCCCAGAGCTGACGCCTGGGTGGTGCCCCCGTCTCCGCCCACGCGGCGCAGAGGTGCAGGCATCGTGTCCGACTGCGGCCCGGCAGCCGCGCGCGCGTCGCTCACGGGGTCTTCTCCCGCTTCAAGTACGCCACGAGCTGCTCGGGGTTGTTCGGCCCGGGAACGACCTGGACGAGCTCCCAGCCGTCCTCGCCCCAGGTGTCCAGAATCTGCTTGGTCGCGTGCACGAGAAGGGGCACGGTCGCGTATTCCCACTTGGTCATGGAGCCGACTGTAGCCGTACCGAAGGGCAGCCTCGTGACGCAGCCCGCAGGCAGCCTCGTGCGTAGGCGGCGGCCCGACTGGTTAGGCTCGAATACGTGAGCAGGTTCCAGGTCGTCAGCGGCAAGGGCGGTACCGGTAAAACGACGGTCGCCGCCGCCCTCGCGCTCGCCCTCGCGACCGAGGGAAAGCGGACTCTCCTCGTCGAGGTCGAGGGGAGGCAGGGCATCGCGCAGCTCTTCGAGACGGAAGCGCTTCCGTACGAGGAGCGGAAAATCGCCGTCTCGTCGGGCGGCGGCGAGGTGTTCGCGCTGGCCATCGACGCCGAGCGCGCGCTCCTCGACTACCTCCAGATGTTCTACAAGCTGGGCAGCGCGGGCCGTGCGCTCAAGAAGCTCGGCGCGATCGACTTCGCGACGACCGTCGCACCCGGCGTCCGGGACGTACTGCTGACCGGCAAGGCCTGCGAAGCCGTACGCCGCAAGACGAAGCAGGGGACATTCGCGTACGACTACGTGGTGATGGACGCCCCGCCCACCGGCCGCATCACCCGCTTCCTGAACGTGAACGACGAGGTGGCGGGCCTGGCCAAGTTCGGCCCGATACACAATCAGGCCCAGGCCGTGATGCGTGTCCTCAAGTCCCCCGAGACGGCCGTCCACATGGTGACGCTGCTCGAGGAGATGCCGGTCCAGGAGACCGCGGACGGCGTCGCAGAGCTGCGCGCCGCCGACCTCCCCGTCGGCAAGGTGATCGTGAACATGGTGCGCCCGCACATCCTCGACGACGGGGCGGTGCGCAGCGCGGCGGGCGACCGGCGCACGGACATCGCCAAGGCGCTCACCACAGCCGGCGTCAGCGGCTCGGCGAAGCTCGTCACACCGCTCCTGGAGCAGGCCGCCGACCACGCCCAGCGTGTCGAGCTGGAGCGCGAGCAGCGCGCGGCGCTGTCCGTCCTCGACCTGCCCGCGTACGAACTCCCCCTGCTGAGCGAGGGAGTCGACCTGGCCGGGCTCTACCAACTGGCGAAGGAACTGCGAAAGCAAGGGACCGGCTCATGACCCTGGACGCGTCGGCCGCTCTCGAGGTCGACCCGCTGATCGACGACCCCGCCACCCGCATCATCGTGTGCTGCGGCGCGGGCGGCGTCGGCAAGACGACAACCGCCGCGGCTCTTGGCGTACGGGCGGCCGAGCGCGGCCGCAAGGTCGTCGTCCTCACCATCGACCCGGCCCGCAGGCTCGCGCAGTCCATGGGCATCGACTCCCTCGACAACACCCCGCGCCGGGTCAAGGGCATCGAGGGCGACGGCGAACTGCACGCCATGATGCTCGACATGAAGCGGACCTTCGACGAGATCGTCGAGGCGCACGCGGACGCCGAGCGGGCCCGCGCGATACTGGAGAACCCCTTCTACCAGTCCCTGTCGGCCGGTTTCGCGGGCACGCAGGAGTACATGGCGATGGAGAAGCTGGGCCAGCTGCGCGCCCGCGACGAGTGGGACCTGATCGTCGTCGACACCCCGCCGTCGCGCTCCGCGCTGGACTTCCTGGACGCGCCCAAGCGCCTCGGGTCGTTCCTGGACGGGAAGTTCATCAAGCTACTGATGGCCCCGGCGAAGATGGGCGGCCGGGCGGGGATGAAGTTCCTCAATGTCGGCATGTCGATGATGACCGGCACGCTCGGCAAACTGCTCGGCGGTCAACTTCTACGCGATGTGCAGACTTTCGTGGCCGCGATGGACACCATGTTCGGCGGCTTCCGCACCCGGGCCGACGCCACCTACCGGCTGCTGCAGGCACCCGGCACGGCGTTCCTGGTGGTCGCGGCGCCGGAGCGGGACGCGCTGCGGGAGGCGGCGTACTTCGTGGAGCGGCTGGCGGCGGAGGAGATGCCGCTGGCCGGTCTGGTCCTCAACAGGGTCCATGGCAGCGGCGCTGCCCGGCTGTCGGCCGAGCGGGCGCTTGCCGCCGCAGAAAATCTTGACGAGGGCCGCATTGTGGATCAGAGGTCCGGGAAGGCTGGTGTGCATGACGCCACGGCCGCCTCTCCCGAATCCCCGCCCGTGGCTCATACCGATGCCGTGAATCACACCGCCTTGAATCACCCGGCCGCGGATCACACCACAGAACAGCTGACGGCGGGTCTGCTGCGCCTGCACGCCGAACGAATGCAGGTGCTCGCGCGTGAACAGCGAACGCGCGACCGCTTCACCGCGCTCCACCCCGAGGTGGCGGTGGCCCAAGTGCCCGCGCTGCCCGGCGATGTACATGACCTCGCCGGCCTGCGGGCCATCGGTGATCGGCTCGCGACCGGTGGTCATACCCCGGCCGGAGCTGCGTAGAACAACAGCAGGGGCTATCCCACCGCTGCGTACGTCTCGTATGTCTCGTCGTCGTCGAGGCCCACGGGCAGGATGCCCGCGCTGCGCTCGTACTCCGTGCGCGCTGTTTCGAGCAGTCTGCGCCAGGAGGTGACTGTGGGACGCCTGCGCAGCAGTGCGCGCCGCTCCCGCTCGGTCATACCCCCCCACACGCCGAACTCGACGCGGTTGTCGAGTGCATCGGCAAGGCACTCGGTCCGCACCGGGCAACCGGTGCACACCGCCTTGGCCCTGTTCTGCGCTGCCCCTTGTACGAACAGTTCATCCGGATCGGTAGTGCGGCAGGCTGCCTGCGCACTCCAGTCGGTTACCCAGCCCATGCCGGCGCCGTCCTCTCCCGAATCGAGGCTCCCCCACGGCGGCAGCGGCATATTCACCGCTGCCAGTTGAGGACGTTACGGAAGGTGGGCACAGCGCAACACCCCCTTCGGGCCCAATCTTGAATGGCCCGAACGGACTATGGGTACGCGGCAGATCACCCAGGGGAGTGAGCTGGGGGCATACACGACTATCCCGACAAAGCGGGACAGTTCAGTTGGGTCACAACGGACGTCGAACGACGCATGAGGCGGATTCGGACAGGGGTCCGCCAGGTTCGGGTACGGCGGAAGTTGTGGGGAGGCCTTGATGCGAAACCGCACAGCTGTGACAGTTGAGAGCAGCTTAGGCCAAGGCCTATACGCGTGTCCGGCGAATGAGAACGTAGGCTGCCCCCATGCCAAAGAAGCGCTCGGGCGGAGGTCTGACCGGGACCCAGCAGGCCGCCAAGTTCCTCGGTGTCAGCGTGCTCTCCGGAGCGGTGCTGGCAGGCATCGCCCTGCCCGCCGCCGGTGCGCTGGGGCTCGCGGCCAAGGGAACGGTCCAGGGATTCGACGAGATCCCCGCCAACCTCAAGACGCCCCCGCTGAGCCAGCGCACCACCATCCTGGACTCGAAGGGCGGGCAGATCGCCACGGTCTACTCCCGCGACCGCACGGTGGTGCCGCTCAAGGACGTCTCCCCGTACATGCAGAAGGCGATCGTCGCGATCGAGGACTCGCGCTTCTACGAGCACGGCGCGATCGACCTCAAGGGCGTCCTGCGCGCGCTGAACCGCAACGCCCAGTCGGGCGGCGTCTCCCAGGGCGCCTCCACCCTCACCCAGCAGTATGTGAAGAACGTCTTCGTCGAGGAGGCCGGCGACAACCCCGACAAGGTCGCCCAGGCCACCCAGCAGACGCTCGGCCGCAAGATCCAGGAACTGAAGTTCGCGATCCAGGTCGAGGAAGAGCTGGGCAAGAAGAAAATCCTCGAGAACTACCTCAACATCACCTTCTTCGGGCAGCAGGCGTACGGCATCGAGGCGGCGTCCCAGCGCTACTTCTCCAAGTCGGCCAAGGACCTGAAGCTGGAGGAGGCGGCGATGCTCGCGGGCATCGTCCAGTCCCCCAGCCGCTACGACCCGGTCAATGACACACAGGAGGCGACCAAGCGTCGCAACATCGTGTTGCAGCGCATGGCCCAAGTCCGCGACATCTCGCAGGAGGAAGCCGAGCGGGCAATGGCGACCCCGGTCGAGCTGAAGGTCAGCAAGCCGAAGAACGGCTGCATCACGGCCGCCAACGGCGCGGGCTTCTTCTGCGACTACGTACGCGAGGTGTTCCTCTCCGACCCGGTCTTCGGAAAGACCAAGGAGGCCCGGGCCAAGGTCTGGAACCAAGGCGGTCTGACGATCAAGACGACGCTGGATCCGCAGGCACAGCGGTCGGCGCAGAAATCAATCAAGAAACACGTCTACCAGACGGACAACGTCGCCACCGCCATAACGATGGTCCAGCCCGGCACCGGCAAGATCATGGCCATGGGCCAGTCCAGGCCGTACGGCTTCGGCAAGACCGAGACCCAGATAAACTATTCGGTCAACCAGGGCATGGGCGGCTCGAACTACGGCTTCCCGGTCGGCTCGACCTTCAAGCCGTTCGTCGCCTCGGCGGCCATAGAGCAGGGCAAGCCGCCGACGCAGATGTATCCGGCGCCGTACCAGATGCCGTACCCGTCGTCGATCCCGACCTGCAGCGGAAAGCCGTGGGTCAACATCGACAACAAGCAGCGTCTGGAGAACGAGAACAAGGCCGAGGTGGGTCCGTACGCCCTGAGGGAAGCGATGGAGAAGTCGGTCAACACCTACTTCGTGCAGATGATCGCCGACATAGGTCTGTGCCCGGTCATGGAGATGACCCAGAAGCTCGGTGTGGTGCAGGGCAACGGCAAGAAGCTCCCCGAGGAGCCCTCCCCGCTCACTCTGGGCTCCACCGGCATCTCACCGCTGACCATGGCCAACGCGTACGCGACCTTCGCCAACCGCGGCACGTACTGCACCCCGACCGCCATCGAGTCCATCAGGACGGCCGACGGCAAGAGCCTCGAGGTGCCGAGTTCCACCTGCGGCAAGGCCATGAGCGAGCGGACGGCCGACACCATCAACACGCTGCTGCGCGGCGTGGTCGACTCCGGTACGGGTCAGCAGGCCGGTCTCCAGAGCCGTGACAACGCGGGCAAGACCGGTACGACGGACGGCCGGAAGAACGCCTGGTTCGTCGGCTACACGCCGAACCTGTCCGGAGCCGTGTGGGTCGGCAGCCCCAGCCAGCAGGTGGAGATGGAGAACATCACCATCGGCGGTCAGTACCACGCCAAGGTGTTCGGCGGTCAGGTCCCCGGACCGATCTGGAAGGACGCGATGACCGGTGCCCTGGACGGGCAGCCCGCTCCCGCGTTCAACAGCGTCGTAATCCCGGACCCGCCGAAGAAGGACGACAAGAAGAAGCCGGGTGACGGCAAGCCCGGTGACAGCCGCGGCCAGAGCAACGGCGGGCAGCAGCCGTGGCCCGGGATCTCGATCCCGCCGGACCTGATCGGCGGCGGGAACAACCGCGGCCAGAGCAACGGCGGCGGCGGCAACTGGCCGTAGGGCGGTTCGCGCGCAGAAGATCACGATGAGGGGGACCCGGCCGGTGGCCGGGTCCCCCTCATCTCGTACATCTCGTAACCTCCGTCAGCCCGCGAGGAGCTGCTTCACCGCGGCGGCCACCCGGCCGCCCTCGGCGCGTCCCGCCACCTTCGGGTTCACGATCTTCATGACGGCGCCCATGGCGCGCGGGCCCTCGGCGCCCGCGGCCTTCGCCTCCTCGACGGCCTGCGCGACGATGGCGCCGAGCTCGTCGTCGGTCAGCTGCTGCGGCAGGTACGCGTCGAGCAGCACGCCCTCCGCCTGCTCCCGCTCGGCCTGCTCGGGGCGGCCGCCCTGGGCGAAGGCCTCCGCGGCCTCGCGGCGCTTCTTCGCCTCCTTGGCGATCACCTTCTGCACCTCGTCGTCGGAGAGCTCGCGGGCCGTCTTGCCCGAGACCTCCTCCTTGGTGATCGCGGCGAGGGTCAGCCGGAGCGTGGAGGAGCGCAGTTCGTCACGCGCCCTGATCGCCTCGGTGAGGTCTTCGTGCAGCTTGGACTTGAGCGTGGTCATGGGCCAAGTGTGTCAGGTGCGGTGATGTCCTTGCCCGCGCATTTCCCTGGGGTTGCCTTGGAAGGACGTGCCTCGTGTACGGCTGTCCGTACGTTCGTAATACGGCCGACATACGGCGGCCGCTCGATGGCGATGCCTGCGTCGCCTTTAGGACACCGCCCGTTGACAGTCTGCCCAGATGCTGGCCGTCCCCGTCCCCCTCGACACCCGCCGCTGCCAACTGCTGGGGCTGCTGGGCTCGGCAGCGCTCGCCGCGGGCGGTGTGACCGCGGGTGCGCTGCCCGTACGGGATGCGCTCGCCCCCGAGTCCGGCCGCGCCGCACTCGGCCTGGTCGCCGCGTACTTCGGACTCGTACTGCTGGTCGCCGCCTGGGCGCTGCTCGGGCGGGCGGTGCGCGGTCCCGAGCCGCCGGGTCGCCGAACCCTGCTGCTCACGCTCGGGCTGTGGGCCGCGCCGCTGCTGCTGGCGCCGCCGCTGTTCAGCCGGGACGTGTACAGCTATCTCGCGCAGGGGGCGATGGTCGACGCACAGATCGATGTGTACGCGAACGGGCCATCCCGGCTCGGCGGGCCGCTGAACGCCGAGGTGGCGCCACTGTGGCAGCACACCCCGACTCCGTATGGACCGCTCTTCCTCGCCTTCGCGACCGCGATAACCGACTTCTCCCGTACCGAGGTGTTCACCGGAGTGCTCGGCATGCGGCTGGTCGCGCTGCTCGGGGTCGCCGTGATGGTCCTCTGCCTGCCCACGCTGGCCCGGCACTGCGGCGCCGACCCGGCCACCGCGCTCTGGCTCGGGGCGCTCAACCCGCTGGTGCTGCTGCATCTCGTCGGCGGGGCGCACAATGACGCGATCATGCTCGGGCTGCTGGGCGCGGGGCTGGTGGCGGCGCTGGGCCGGTGGCCGATCCTGGCCGTCGTACTGGTCACCCTCGCCGCCCTGGTGAAGGCCCCGGCCGCGCTGGGGCTACTGGCCATCGCCCTGCTCTGGGGCCGACAGCTCGTGGGCCGTACCCCTCAGTTGAAGGCCCCACGCGTGAAGGCCGCGCTGGCCGTGCTCGGAGTCTGCGCAGCAACGACGGGGGCGACAACAGCCGTGGCAGGTACGGGATACGGGTGGATAGCCGCCCTCGACACCCCGGTCTCGCCGCAGAACTGGTCGATCACCTCGTCACTCGGCCGGATGACGGGTGCGCTGCTGGAGAGCGCGGGCAGCGGCCTGGCCCAATTCGCCGCCCCTGCCTGGCACTTGGCGGGCCTGGCCGCCACCGCGCTGGCCATACTGATCGCCTGGCGGCGCCATCTGCCCCGCCCGGTGTACGCACTCGGGCTGAGCCTGACCGCGGTGGCCGTCCTCGGACCCGCGATACGGCCCTGGTACGTGCTGTGGGGCCTGTTCCTGATTGCCGCCGCCGGGCCCGACAGACCGGTGCGCCGGGCGGTCGCCGCGGCGAGCGCCGTACTGGCCCTGGCCGTACTGCCCAGTGGCTTCGCACCGGAGGGGCCGCAGGTGGCGCTGGCGACCTTCGGCGGAATCCTCGCGGTGCTCGCGCTGTGGTGCACGCACCGCATCGCGGGACGGGCCTCGTCCCGCGCCGGGACCGGACCGCTGGGGAGCGCCGTATGAGGGCGAGCATGACCTTGCCGACGGGCACGCGCGGACGGCTGCTCCTGGTGGTGGGTCTCGCGGCGGCCGTCGGGCTCTTCCTCGCGACGGTCCCGCTCCACCGGGACTGGTTCGACCTCGGCGTCTACTACGGAACCGTCGACAGCTGGAAGCACGGCGGGAGCATCTACGACTATCTGGTTCCCGGGACGCACTACGGCTTCACGTATCCGCCGTTCGCCGCCCTGTGCATGCTGCCGATGACCCTGCTCGACTGGCCGAGCGCCGTCGCGATCAGCACGCTGCTCAATCTCGCGGCGGCGGGCGCGATCCTGTACTGGACGGCCGGCGCCGCCGTCCGCCGGCAGGGCTGGTCCCGGTGGTTCGCCTTCGCCGTTGCGGGCTGTCTGTTCGTCCTGCTGGAGCCGGTCCGCGACACCTTCAGCTTCGGCCAGGTCAATCTGCTGCTGCTGGCGCTCGTACTCGCCGACGCCTGGCTGCTGTCCACGGGCCGCGAGCGGTTCGCGGGCCTCGGCATCGGCCTCGCCGCCGCGATCAAGCTCACCCCCGCCATCTTCATCTGCTACCTGCTGGTGACCCGGCGCTGGCGTGCCGCCGCCACGGCCTCGGGCGTCGCGATCACCGCGACGCTGCTGGCTCTGTGGGCGGCCCCCGACGCGTCGCGCGTCTACTGGACCGAGGCGATGTGGGACACGGACCGCGTCGGTTCGCTCGCGTACGTCTCCAACCAGTCCTGGCAGGGAGTCCTGGCCCGGCTCTCGGAACCGGGCGCCCCCAGCCGCCTGGTGTGGGCGGTCGGCGTGATCGTCCTCCTGTGCGTCTGGGCCTGGCGCGCACGCCGCGCGGTCGCCGCGGGCGACGAGATGGCGGGCTTCGCGCTGACCGGCCTCACGGCCTGTCTCATCAGCCCGGTCACCTGGGTGCACCATCTGGTCTGGCTGTTCCCGGCACTCGCCGTACTCATCGACGCGGGTCTGCGCCACAGGAAGGACGACCCGAGGCGACGGCGACTGCTGAGGTGGGCCGTGGCGATCTATGTGGTGCTGTGCAGCAGCGTCGTATGGCTGTGGAGCTGGGACGCCACGGGTGTCGACGGCTTCCTCGGCAGCAATACGTACGTCTGGATCTCGCTCGGCCTGCTGCTCGCACTCCCACTCCGGGAAGGCGCGCCCGCGGCGGCCGCCCACCCCCTCCCCCAGCCTGCGGGGTCTGCAACGATGGGCGCATGCGCGCACGCTACGGAGTACCCCTGGGAATCACGGCAGTCGGCGCGGCCGGCCTCGCCTACGCCGCCAGCTTCGAGGCCCGCTCCTTCCGCCTCCGACGGCTGAGGGTTCCGGTGCTGCCGCAGGGGATGCGGCCGCTGCGCGTACTCCAGGTCTCCGACATCCACATGGTGAGCGGCCAGCGCAAGAAACGCGCCTGGCTCCAGTCGCTCGCGGGCCTGCGCCCGGACTTCGTGATCAACACTGGCGACAACCTGTCCGACCCGGAGGCCGTGCCGGAGGTCCTGGACGCGCTCGGCCCGCTGCTCGAATACCCCGGCGTGTACGTCTTCGGCTCCAACGACTACTACGGCCCCAAGCTCCGTAACCCCGCCCGCTATCTCTTCGAGAAGGCGCAGGGCCGGCACGGCCTGAACGGCAACACCCCGGCCGTCGGCGTGGTCCACAACCCGTGGGAAGGCCTGCGCGACGCCTTCGACGCGGCGGGCTGGGTGGGCCTGAACAACGCCCGCGGCCACCTGAAGCTGGACGGTTACGAACTCGCCTTCACCGGCCTCGACGACCCCCACATCAAGCGCGACCGCTACGACAGCGTCGCGGGCGGCCCGGATCCGGGCGCCGACCTGTCACTGGCCGTCGTCCACGCCCCGTATCTGCGCACGCTCGACGCCTTCACGGCGGACGGCTACCCCCTGATCCTGGCGGGCCACACCCACGGCGGCCAGCTGTGCATCCCCTTCTACGGGGCGCTGGTCACCAACTGCGACCTGGACACGGCCCGCGTGAAGGGCCTGTCCACCCACCGGTCCGACTCAAACGTCTCGTACCTCCACGTCTCGGCGGGCTGCGGCACGAACCGCTACACCCCGGTGCGGTTCGCGTGCCCGCCGGAGGCGACGCTGCTGACGCTGACGACGCGGGACTGAGGGCGGTGCGGGGACTGGGGACGGGGCGCCGGTGTAGGTGCCGGATGAGGCCCTGGCGGGGGCGCGAAAACCGGATTTCGCCTGCGGGCGCGGGTGGGCTAAAGTAATCGATGTCGCCGCGATGCCGGTGACATCGGGGTGTAGCGCAGCTTGGCAGCGCGCTTCGTTCGGGACGAAGAGGTCGTGGGTTCAAATCCCGCCACCCCGACAGCGAAACACCAGGTCAGGGGCCTGATCCGCAGTGCGGGTCGGGCCCCTGAGTGGTTCCGGGGGCCGTCTTGGGAGCCATTTGGGAGCCAGTCCCCAGATCCCAGGGCCGCGACCCGAAACGCCCGCTCGCTCTACTCGGCCTCAACTGATTACGGACCGGACTTCACGCGACTACGCCGAGGCCCTGACGGCGTAGACGGTCATCGTGTGGACAGCCGAGTCAAGATGCGCGCTCGCTGACCGAGCTTGACACTGACGCCATGAGAGATCGTCCGTTGATCGTAGTCCACGTCCCGGATGAGCGCGGCCTGCGTGCGGTAACCGTCCAAGGAGAATCCGTCGGCAAAGCGTGGTCAGTTCGAGATCTACGCAGAATGCTGCGCCGTGCGGGCTTTCCTAACGTGAATCTCGACGATCGAGCGCATGTCCACTGGATGGCCGAAAAGACGTTGTGGCCAGATCGGCCCTGGCGAAGGCGGGCAACAGCCTCCTTCATGGCGCTTGGATTCCTGGCATCAGCCACTGTGCTCTTTATGGTTGGGTCAGAGGACGCATTTCGAGCTCTCACGTGGGGAGGACGTCTCGTCGGAGTCACCTTCGTGGCCGCAGCCCTGGTTGAGGCGCTCGGGCTGCTGGCCCTCATTAACTATTGGGGAAAGAGAACAGTAAGGTACTCCGGAGAGGCTGTCCTGCTCGGCGTCCTAGCCGTGACGGGTACCAATCTAATGTGCTTGATCACACAGATAGAGGGCGGCGACTACACACCGTGGTTATGGCTCTGGGTCGGCCTCCTTCTCTGGTCGGCTTGGGCGCTATGGGCATTGAACAAACAGAGAGTATGGCGCGGAATCCCCTATCCCAAGCAATTTGCGGTCGGCGTTGCCGCATCCACAGCGGTTGGCGCAGTAAGCTTGACTTATTCCCAAATGTATGTTCCATATTCAACGCCGACCATCATTCCATTCTCCTCGTCATTTGGCAAGCCGACCCTGGATTCAAAAAACAAAGTTCTCCATGTACCGGTCCGTCTAGTGCTGCGCAACACAGGAACTGTGCGCATCCACGTAGTCGGGACGCTTTGGAAGGCCAAAGGGTTGCCCGGCAAGTTCTCCAAAGAGGGAAGCAGTGTTGAGGACTGGAAGAACGACATGTGGGCCGCCCGACCAACTCTGCGCCACGACAATCTCGCGCCCTCCCGTTTGCTCGGCGCTGGAGAAATTGTAAATGGAGGGGCATGGCTCGATCCGGGAGATGACTTCTCCGCAGACGTCACCGTCAAGGTGCCGACAGATACCGGGATCAACAGGGTGGAAATAGGTTCATTTCTATCCTATATACGAGCGGATAGATGCAAGCTCAGCAACAGCTACAAAAACTCCTATCTTTTCTCCTGGGATCCTGAATCCAATGACAAGCAGCACTCGTGGGATGCGCCTGGATGGGTCGCTGAACCCGGGGATGATTTTTTTCGTTATGCATCGAGAATCTATCGCAGCAGCGAACTCTTGAACATGACCCGGGCGTCCGACTATGCGAGCGCGTGGTGGGTCCTTCCGAAGTGGCGCGAGGGGGCCGACTGGGCTGAAGGCGATACGGATCCTTACATGACAGTCAGCATATCGAGAGACCCCGAAGCCGAGCAGCAACTCTCCGATGATGAACAGGAACCCTACGGTATGAAGACCCTTAACATATCGAAGGGGCAGACAATGGAGCAGCTCCTGAAGGCGGCCAGCAAGTAGCCCAGCCCATGTTCGTTGACGGCTCGCCAGTTCAGTTTTCGGGCCCATTGGGTTGTTCGAGCCCTCCGGGCAGCCGGAGCGAAGAACATCGCGGCCGGCCTCCGCCGCAACGCCCGCGACTCCGTCACCCCCTCGCACTTCCTCGGCCTCAAGTGATCACAAACCAGGCGTCAGGCGACTACGCCGAAGCCCTGCCCCAGATCCGGCTCCCGATCTCGTCAGCTGAGTCCGTTGTCAGACCCTGCCGCTAACGTCGAATGGCATAGGTCTCTCGTACATCAGCAGGGAGCAAGGCATGCCGACCACAGCAGAAGACGGGCGTGAGGTGAACCGCCGCAAAGTGTTCGTGATCCACGGACGCAACGAGCACGCACGCCGGGGACTGTTCGAGTTCCTGCGCGCCATCGGGCTCGACCCGATCGAGTGGTCGGAGGCAGGCCGCATGACAGGGAAGGGCTCCCCGTATATCGGTGAGATCCTCGATGCGGCATTCGGCAGCGCCCAGGCGGTCATCGTCCTGCAGACCCCGGACGATGTCACCTATCTGCACGAGAGCCTGACTCACCCAGGCGACCCAGAGTGCAACCCGCAGATGCAGCCCCGCCCGAATGTGCTCTTCGAGGCAGGCATGGCCATGGGTCGCGACGCGGATCGCACTGTGATCGTGGAACTCGGGCAGGTGAAGATCTTCAGCGACATCCACGGTCGGCATGCCGTACGCCTCGACAACAGCGTCAAGAAGCGGCAGGACCTTGCGACCCGTCTAGAAAGCGCAGGGTGTGCTACGCGGCTGACCGGAACGGACTGGCACGAGGCCGGAGACCTGACCCCGCCCGTCCCCCCAGGTGGCGGGCTCCCGATGGGCCGAAAGCTGCCGTCATCGCAGGCGACGGGTACACCCCGGTTGGAAGCCCGGTACGTCGACAATGGGCGCAACAAGATGGGCGCCGTTCAGATCACCAACCACGGGCCCGGAGACGTGTACGACCTAGACGTGGATGCGGAGGGCGCGGTAGGGCTCGTCACCCGAAACTCCGGCGAGTTCCCCGTGCCGAAGCTGCCCGCCGGCAAGTCCGTGAGTGTGCTGCGCATGTCCTCGGACTCTCTCGCATCGCGCTCGAACTCGTACTTCAACATCACCATCACCGGCAAGACCGTCGATGGGACACCGATCGAGATCGACGAGTTCGTGGGTGGAGCGTGACATGGATATCCCAATGACCCTGCCCCTGGACCACGATGGGTTCCTCCGCCGGGAATGCCCGCACTGCGTACGCCAGTTCAAGTGGCATCCTGGTCCGGCGAACGAGGAGGCTGAGCAACAGCCCACCCCGACGACCTACTACTGCCCCCTGTGCGGGCAGCCGGCAGGACCGAACTCCTGGTGGACGCAGGAACAACTCGACTACGCCGGAGGCTTGGCCGCTCCTGCGGCAATGCGGGAGGTCGAACGAGGACTGCGAGACGCGTTCAAGGGCGCCAGCACCAAGTACGTGAAGTTCAACTTCAAAGGCGGCTTCGACACACCTGATGTACCGGCTCCGCCCACCGAGCCGGACGACATGGTCATCGTGGCTTCTCCCTGTCACACATACGAGCCAGTGAAGGTCCCCGAAGACGCATCAGGGCCCTACCATTGCCTCGTATGTGGTCAAGCCTTTGCGGTGTGAAGCCCAGATCTGAGAAGCCCTTGTCGAGCGCGACCGCATGACCTCGAAGACATCGCAGGTGTACAACCGCGCCAGGCGCTGCCCAGTCCTCAGCCGAGGAAAGAACCCGGGCTCCTCGCCCCGTCGCGATCAGCATGCGTTCGTGAACACGAGCGGGACACCGTTCATATCTCTCACGCCTCAGCGTCCGGCCATTGCCACACCGTTGCGTCGGCATCCGCGTCGCGTACGCCCTTGAGCCTCACTTCAGCCGTGGATTCGACCTCGAAGAAGCGCAACGGATCGGTGATGATCCGGAGCGTCGGGGTCCCCCTGCCCTCTTCCAGGTTCGAGGCGATGACGAGTGAGTAGTTGCTTCCCTCTGCGAGCGCACGCGTGAGTTCCGCGCTGGTGAGGGAAACGTCGGTGGGCTCTGCCCCGCCATGAGCCTTGATCTCGTAGAAGTGTTCTGCCGAGTCGACGGCGTCCGCCCCCAACCGAAGAAGACCTCGCTGGTCTTCCAGCGTCCGCCCTTGCTCGTGAAGAATCCGCGCAAGCAGTTCGAGGACGACCTTCTCCTTGTCCCGGTCCTGGTAGCCGAGCGGTCCGGATCGCTCGGTGGGTGCAGCCCCGCCCTGACGCGGTTGCGGCAGCGAGCCAGCACGACGCTTCCCCGATGAGGACGCGGAGCGAGTCTGCGACGAGGCATTGGTACAGGTGGACTGTGGGGTACGCGCCTGCAGTTCGGCCAAGGAGACCAGCTTGCGAGGCTCGGCCGACGGCAGGGTAGGTGGGGCTCCCACGCCGGAAAGCATGGGAGCCGGCGGAGGTGCCGGGATCGACGAGACACCGGCAGGTGGATTCACCGGGCCGCGCGGCTGGGATGGAACCGCGGGGCCGGAGGGCCGCGACAATTCCCGCTCCCGCAACTGCGAAGCCAAACGCTCGCGGTCCTCGTGATCTTGCTGACCGGACGGGACGAGCGGAGCGACAGGAGCGTCCTGCGGCCAGTCCGTCTCCCAGAGATCGCGCCAGCGATGCCCTACGTGAGCGCGCTCCGTTGAGAAGAGGGAGGCCACGGCCAACCCGCCTCCCCGGGTGGTTCTCAGAGCCTCAGGGCTACTGACGAAGAGCGCCTTGGCTTCCGGGTCGACATGCGCATCGACCGGGACCTCGATCACCTCATGGTCTTCGCCCGGGTTCAGCCGGATCCGCAGCTCCGGCAAGACCCGTACTTCAAGCTCCATCAGCCAGGCCCAGTCCGTGAAAGCCTCGGCGGCGGCCGGCTCGTCCCGTACGAGAGTGTCCTGCAGGCTGGTCACCGCCCATCGGAAGTCCTCGGTCAGCTGCCGATCAGGACGTGCACGGTCCGGGGCGACGACACATGCTTCCGACGCCTCCAACTTGTGCACCTTGAGGAGACCCAACAGGCCGATGAATTGCTGCAGATCTCCGCCCGGCTGCCAAACGTGCAGGTGCTCGCCAAGCGTGCGCGCGATGGCGGGGTGGTCTACCGCGTAGACGGGCCGTGCCTTCGTCCAGCCGAGGGTGGTGCGCAGCGGCAGCCAGCGCAGCTTGGAACGCAGGCCGGGAGAGACGGGACCATCAGCCGAAGTGACAGTGTCGGCGAGGGACCTCAGCGCCTCCAGCGTCACGCGCTGGTGGTCCGCCTGGAGCTGGGTGCCGGACTGCGCGATCTCCTTCAGCACATCAGCAAGGTCCTCGGGCCTCGGCTCTTCGATCCAGAGAGCATCCCAGAGCGGGTTCAACTCAGGGTCAGGGATGGCGAATGGCCGGAAGCCGCGGAGGATCGTGGGACCACGGAAGCAGTCACCCGCCCTCTGCCACCCCTGGTCGGTGAGCACGAAGTCGGTGCCGCTGAAGGCATCCCGGACCTTCTTCCGCAGCTCGCTGCGGGACGTTCCCGCCGCCTCGCTTCGCAGTCGCCCCGCCAGTGCCTGATAGACGAGATAGACCTCGGCCTTGAGATGATCGTCCACCGGGCCGGGAGCCGTGGAGCGCTCCCGCAGTTCCCGCAATCGATGGATCAGCTGAGGAACGTCGGGGTCTCCGTTCACCCCCAGAGCCGCCAGGACATCAATTCGGTTGGACGTGGGCTGATGGATCGCAGGATGCAGGTACCCCGGGTCGTCCTGGCCGTAGAGCGCCTGCGCGTCGCGCGTGCGCAAGTGCACCTGCCCCGGAGTGCGAAGTTTGCCGCTGCTGTCCTCCAACCAGGCGGTCTCCCGGAGCCGCCAAACCCAGAGAGCTGCCGTCTGGCCACGCACGTTCCATCGGTAGTACGCCTCCGCCGCCTGCACGTCCGCGTGTTCGGAGAACGTGATCATGCCTGGCTTGCCCAGCGTCTGCAGCAAGGCCGCCGTACGACGCCTGCGATCCTGAGGGTTCTGCTCGGCGATGATGTGCTGCACCACGGCGTCCAGGTCCGGGCTGCTTCGGTCGTCCAGCGTGTAGTGCGCGCCCAATCGGCGCAATTCCCTCCTGCGCGCAGCTGGCGATAGCTGGCAGTCGCGCGACAGACCGATGCGGGAGTCCGTCTCGTACTCCTTGGTCTCCCAGCTTGGCTGAAGCTCCTTGAGCCGGGGTGCGTCCGCCACCCCGAGGAGGCGTAGGAAAGCCGTACGGCTCAGCCCACACTGTGCTTGGGACAGCAGTGTGCGCGCATATGAGCGATGCACCCACCTGATGCCGGGGGTCTTCCCCGCGGCGGCGGCGAAACGATCTCCGTCGGTGCTCTCCAGCGCTTGCGGAAGGTAGGCGTGTGCGGGCTGCACCATGCACGGCTTTTCGTTGCCTTCGGGGTCGTGCATGTAGCCGTCGAGGAGTACGGCCCGTCCGATGCCAGGACCGAGTCGCTCACGTACCTTCTTCGACACTTCTCCCAAGCCCCGCTGGATGGCAACGAGTTGCTCGACTCCACATACCGTGTCACCGCCGATTCGTCTGCCCGCGCGTCCCATCCGTTCAATTCGGCGCAGTACGGCCGCAGTGTCGTCACGCCGTACGAGACAGTCCTGTTTCCGCAGCCAGCCGAGGACACTCCGGGACCACTGCGAGTCCTGCGAGTAGCTGGCATGGAGGTTCACGACGATGCCCAGCGCGTCCAGCGGGCTGGTACCGCGTGGCTCGGCGTCCTGGTGCTCCGCGAACGCGACGCCGACTGCCGTTGGCCGCAGACGCCGACCGTCGGCTGTGATGACACACGGCTGGTTGCGCACCAGGTAGTCGAGGTCCTCCTCGATGGCAACCGCCGTGAGGCGGATGGTCTGCTCGACGCCGTACTCGGTGTCGTCGAGTGAGAGGAGCGCGTCACTGACCCGCACCTCATCGGCGAGTTCCGCGGTGCCTTCGTCGCGCCAGTCGGTGAGGACTTCGCGCCACTGGTGGGCAACGTCGCGAGCGCGTTGTGGAAAGGTAGTCGGCAGCCCGGCCAACCGGGCGATATCCTCGTCGCCCAGCACGCCCGACAGCTGCGGCTCCTCAACGGCGAGCGCCGAGAGTGGCTTCGTGTTCCCATCCGGGCAGGGCAGGGAGAGCTGGGATGCCAGCCACGTGCGGGAACGGTCGACCAACGCCGCACGGATGCTGTCCTGGAGTCGAGGGGTTGACGAGGGGTCGGAGGAGGGTAGCGGAACGAGGTGCCAAGCCGACGGCTCGACGTCGCTGAGTACGTCGAGGGCAGCAGCAGCCCAGAGGTCCGCGACGAGCGGGACGAGGTCCTCGTTCCATCGGCTGGCAGCGAATCCTTCACGGCTGACGACGGGGTCGAACTGGGCGTGCACGCGGGCTGCGGCTCTCAACTCGACCACGGGTAGCCCAGCGTGCACACTCCCCATTTCCGGTCCGTGCACCGGCAGCGCAACGGCGACCGGCATGGAGGCTCCCACCGCCTTGTGCCGACGGGTACTCGTGCCGTGCGGTGCGACATGGGCGTCGTAGACCCGCCACAATCCCCCGCTGGTCGTCCGGGCCTCACGGACCCGGACGTCCGCTTCCTCACCGTCGATACGGAGCCTTCGCCGGTCGATCTCCGTCCAGCTCAACCTGAGCGTCACCGACGGCGTTTCATCATCGGCCCCCTGCTCATCAGGGCAGTCGCTGAGGGCTTCGACCCGCCTCACGTGCCGGAGGAAGAGCAAGGAGCTGTCGTTCCACGTCTCGAACCACTCGAAGAGCTCCGAGGCGGACAGTACGTCGGCGGCTAGAGGGATTCGGAAGACTGTCCACTCGGGCCCTGCGAGTTGCTCCGGCACCATCAGCGGCTCGACCGCCCGAATAGATAGGTCGGCGAACCTCACGTGGAAGGGGTAACAGTGCACCTCCCAGATGGTCGCGAGGGCGCGCAAGGTCGCCAGCCCGATGCCGAATCGCCCAGTGGCCTCCGCGTCGGAGGTCTTCCCGCTGAGCCACGGCAGGCCGAGCAGCAGGACGTCGGCCAGTCGCACGCCCTTGCCATCGTGGGCGATCAACAGCTCCTCGGGGCGCCAAATGAACCGGACCTGACCAGCCCCCATGTCGTCGGCGTTCTGCACCATCTCAGACAGGACCTGCAGTCGATCCGACGAGAGGGTTTCGGCACCCCTTTGCCCTCCCTCGGCCATCAGCCGGAAGACGCCAGGCCCACTCCGAAGGCCCTCATCGAGGAGCCCCACCGCGCGAACGGCCTGCCCAACGTTCTCGACGCCGAGGCCCGGATCCGTCCGCGGATCCGACAGCAGTGCTTCCACTGCTGCAATGAGCTCCTCGTCCTCGTTCACGCGAATCTCCTCCCCATAGGCTGTTGTCGAGAGCGCTCCCCCACGCCCCGCCCAAGCCTCAAGGCTGAGGACGATCCATCTGGCCATGACCGGCTAAATCCCGCCAAAGGCCGGCAACCGCAAACTCCCCGCTCAGCCCGTCAACCACACGTCAGGCCGCAGGTCGCAGTCCGCGCAGGCTCACAGCCATCAGCCCAGGCTGCAGTTCACGAACGGCCAAAATCACCCGTTCCTGAGGCCAGATTGTCACACCGGCGTGCTATGGGCCGTTTGGCCCCGCAGACGCGGTGGCTACGTACAGGGCCGGCCGTTCTGTCCAACTGGACACTCTTCAAAGACGCATGGCCGCGTTGAACGCGCAGGAGGAGTCACCCTGCACGGGTTGTGCTGACGTGACCACAGACGGTACGACGATCGCCATGCACCCTTGGTCTCCGATAAACGACCGCCAGCTCGCGCTCCTCACCCGTATCGGGAAGGACACCGAGCCCGTTACCTCGGACAGCCCCGAGCTCGCCGTCACCGCCCGCGCTCTGAAGGGCCGGGGTTTGATCACCATGCCGAAGCAGGCTGGAAAGTGGCAGGCGGAGATCACTGACGCGGGACGTTTCTACCTGGAGCACGGGCAACATCCCGACCACCCGGAGCGGACTCCACGCAAACCTCGTTCGGCGGCGTCTGGAGCCAAGGCGCCGGCTACCCCTCGCCCTCAGCAGGACGCTACTCCCCCGCCCAAGGCGAACCCAGCCCCGCAGCGTGCCGTCAAACCCCCACGCCCGTCACCAGCAGAAGTCGGAGCCGCACTGATCGCGCAGGTGCAGGAAGCCGGACGATTTCTTCGGATCCCGAACCCTAGCGACCAGGAGCGGGCCCGCTACCGGAGAGCATTCGACGCCGCGCGGCAGTGTGCCCCCGAGGGATACCACCTCAGGCACAGCGGGCGGGCGAAAGGGGACTTCTTCCTCGGCCTGCTCAGGGTGACCGGCGAGGACGACACCGAGTGGAACCGGATTCGCCTGGCACGCAGCCGTGTGATCACCGACGTTGAGGACGTGATCGCCGCGGTGACCGCGGACCACAGCGCCTTTGAGATCTCCGAGGAGGTCCTCCCCCGGATGCTCTCACTGCTCCGGCTCCTCGCCGAGCAGGCCCTCGTCCGCCATGGCGAGATCGCGGTGTCCAAGAAGCGCAGGCAGCCGAGACCCCTGCTCACCATCCACGGCAGGACGTACGAGATCAGCTTCCGCGAGCGGCAGAAGCAGGTTCGATACGTGCCCAAGCAGCCGGGCCGACGTACGTACGACTGGCAGCGGGTCACTCCGGCGCAACAGTTCGAGCCGTCCGGCGAGCTGGAGCTGCATTTCAGCCAGCACTCGGGCTACAGCTACGCCTCCGGCTGGAAGAAGGACTGGGCCGACACCGCCAAGAAGCCGCTGGAGGACCAGATCGGTTCGGTCTTCCGAGCGCTCAAGGCCCGTGCGGAAGAGCAGGAGCGGGCTCGGCTGGAGCGCGAAGCTGAGCAGCGACGGCTGCGGGAAGAGCGGGAAGCGGAACAGCAGCGACTGCGCGAGGAGCAGGAGCGGCAGGAGGAAGAGCGCCGTCGTCGGGAAGCGGAGGAGAAGGAGCGTAGGCAGCGGGAGTGGGAGGTGGCCGTCAGCGTCGCGTCCATCAAGGCGGTGGACGCGGTGCGTGCCGAGCGCTTCGGCACGGCCATGGAGCAGTGGCGAGGCGCAGGGGAGATCAGGGACTTCTGCGCAGCTCTGGACAAAGCCGCCACCACGTCCGAAGACGTCCTCGACGCCGAAAGGCTGCGGGAGTGGTCGGCGTGGGGGAAGGCCGAGGCAGACCGGCTCGACCCCACAGTGAGCGGCAGGGGACTGGCTGGCCACAACTTCCACGCGAAGCCGACGGGAGACCAGCTGCGGCCGTTTCTCGACGGCTGGCACCCGCAGCGGCCGGAGAAGGAGAAGCTGCCGGAGAAGGAGAAGCCTCAGGCGGACGTCGCGCCACCCAAGCCGGAGCCAGACCGGCGGCGCGACTTCAGCGACGAACTTCTGGACCAAGGCTGGAGATATGGACGCCAAGGTCGCGCTCAATGGTGGAGGCGATGACACCATGCCCGCGGTCACGTAGGGCCGTCACCGCACGCTCGACCAATTGCCCGAGCCGAATAACCTCGGCGCGCAGGGCAACCAGTTCGTCGTAGCGCTCGGACTTGTCCTCGCCACACCACGCCCGCACAGTTCTCAGGACGGCCGCTTCCGCGTCCAGCTTGCAGTCGTCCCGGCGGCTATAGGAGTACCAGGAGGACTGGGCACGTTCCTGCTCCAGGCTCTGCTGCTTGCGGTCCACCTCCGGCAGGATCGTCTCGGCGAGGCGGTCGGCCACATGACGGGCGAGGCGTTCAGTGACCGGCCAACCGGCCAGGCACAGGCCGTCGCGGTTCTCATAGACCATAGGGTCGCCCCGCAGTTCCGCGGCGTCCATGCCGACGAGCGTTGCGGTCTCATCCAGCCGGCCCATGTCCAGAATCCCGGCATCCGGGACGCCGCGTCGTAGACGTAGTTTGCTCTTCGGTCGGACGAACCCGAGGATCAGCCGCGCGGCCTCGAAGTCCGTGCTGCCCCTCACGTGTCGCGACGCCTCGGCCAATGCCAATTCCGCCTCGTCGTCCGCGCGGAACGTTCCAACCTTCGCCCACGGCGCTACGAGGGAAGTGGGATTGACCCATTCCTGCAGGCCGGCGGCGTCGCCTTCGAGGAACCGCACGTGGACCCAGCCGGTCCTGCCGGGTCCGCCCACACGAACGATCTCTACCTGGCGAACCGCGCTGCCCAGTTCCTTCGGCCTCGCGCGGTATGCCCAGTGCTCGCCCATCTCCATGTGCCCATTGAGCCAGGTCCGTTGATTCCGGCGCCCGTCGATTCGCCAAAACCACCAGAAGGAACCGAGCGCACCAGGTTCCCGTCGACGTGATCAGGCCCAGTGGGTAGGCCGACCGTGCTTCGAGCGAAAAGGAAGCGCCTGTGCACCGTACGAGGCACAGGCGCAACTCGCCGCTGGCGTTACGCCAGGCCACGTGTCTGCCTCCGTGCGCGCAGAAGGTCATCGAGCACGCGCACCGGTGACGTGGGACGCATGGCAAGCCGCGCGTCGAGCGCAGCCTCCCACTGTTCGGTCAGACCGAGCATGAGCCGCTTGCGCATGCCGGGCGTGACATGGGCGTAGCGCGCCGAGACCGAGGCGTCGATGTGGCCCATGCGCTCGTCCATGAGCACCTTCTCGGTGCCGAGGTCCTCCATCATGGTCCGGTGGGTGTGGCGGAGCCCGTGGGGTGTGAGGCCCTTGGCGATCGGGAGCCAGCATGCGTCGGCCCGCGCACTGGCGCCGCGCCCCCGCGCCGGGACACCGGGCCAAGGCTCGCCGAGTAGCGGCACAGGCCGTGGTTCCTGCGGCGCCTTCTTCGGGTACCAGCCGGAGACCGCAGGGGTGAACAGCCACGTCGCGAAACCGTTCCTGCGCCAATGGACTGCGTGCGTCGGCGCCGCGCCGCCCCGTACGAAACCGAGGTCCGCGATGGCCTTCTCGACCCGTACACGCGTGGCTTCGGTGACACGGTCGGGGTGGTTGAGGACATTGGACACCGTCCCCGTGGAGATGCCGGCGCGGTGCGCGACGTCGGTGAGCTTCGCGCCCTGGTGGCCACCGGTACGACCCGCGCCCTGCCCGCGGAAGACGTAGGTCCTGCCGTGGCACGAGCAGGGCGTCGGCTTGGTGCGGGCGACGTGGTTGGCGACCAGGGCCGACAGCCAGTCCATGGAATCGATGGTGCGATAGCTGTCGTCCTTGGGCGGGCAGCGCACCAGCACCCCTGTGTCGAGTTCGTACAGCTGCCACTCAACGCGGACAGCCCCGGGACGTGCGAACTCGGTCTCCAGGCCGACGATCTCGCCCCAGCGCATGCCGGTGTATCCCTTGAGGACGACGGCGACGAACTCGTCGTCGCGGCCGGAGAGCAGGGCGGCCCTCTCGGCGGTCAGCAGGATGCCGAGCGCGTCGGTGACGACCTTCTCCGGGCCTCGGTCCCTGGAGCGCCCGGCGCGCTTACCGCGCCCCCGCCGCCTGGCCGCCGGGTTGGACGTGATCAGGCCCTCGTCGATCGCGTCCTCGAAGATCAGGTGGAGTGTCGAGCGCCAGGTCTTGACGCTGGAGGCCGCGTAGAGAGCCTTCTCCTTCTTCTCCCACCGGTCGACGTCCGTGCGCAGGACGCCGGCGAGGGCCTTGTCCTCGAACTCGGGGAGCAGGTGCTCCTCGATGTGGCGCTTGTAGTTCTGCATGGTCGAGGCGGCCAGGTCCTGAGCCTCGTACCAGCGGTTCGCGTACTCGCCGAAGGTCTCCTGGCCGAGCGCCGGATCGCGCCAGTCCCCGCGCCGGTACTTGTTCTCGGCCTCACTCGCGGCGCGCTGGGCCTCTCCCTTGGTGGCGAACTTGATCGCCTTGCCGTTGTCATCGACGACCGTGAGGTGCTTGCCGGGCGCGGTCTTGTATCGGCCGCGCCAGTAGTTTCCGCGCTTCTCCGCGAAACCCAAGTCCCGCTTTCCTCCCCTTGTTCCGCTTTCGTTGGTGGCGCGCTACGCGACGGTGTCGTACTGCGTCCGACGCGGCGGCCGGGCACGCAGGCGCGGCGCCGAGGCACCGAGCGACCGGCGAGGTTGCGGAGTGGCCTGAGCCGTCGGCGTCGAGATCGGAGCAGCCACCGCTGCGACGCCTTGCCGAGGCCGCGCCGGACGCTCCTCGTAGAGGCGCACGATCTCGGCGAGATGACCGACGGTGAATCGGTAGGCGCGGCCGACCCGGGTGTGCGGGATCAGTCGGCGTCGCGCTCGGTCCTTGACCCACCAGGCAGAGCAGCCGAGGATCTCGGCGATCTCCTCGGGGCGGTAGAGGCGCGGCAGCGCAGCTTCGCCCTCTGTGCCGGAAAGGCCGGGCGTGCGGGCAGGGGGCATCGCGGAGTGATGCAAGGGAGGCGGGTCCTATCTCGGTGACGGGTGTGCTCGGTCAGCGGTGCTGGACGGACCTCGTCACAGGGCGCTCGGCCCCTGCAGCAGCACGAGGGGCGAGACGAGGAGGGCTTCGGCGATGACGACGAGGTCGTCGACGTCGCAGCGGCGCTGGGCGCGTTCGATGCGGGACAGCATCGTGTTGGACATGGGGCGCCCGAGGACGGTCACGCGGTCGGCCAACTGACGCTGGGCAAGGCCGCGTTCGATGCGGAGGATTTCGATGGTTCGGGCGGCCCGTATTCCTGCGGACCCGATTTCCAATGATCGTGCTGCCATGGCTCCAGTTGTAGCGTCCATTCGCCGGTTTGGTTAACCGGCGATCGTGGCCTATGTTCCGCCGCGCGCAGTTCGCACGTGTGGAGATTCGCCGCTTCTTTAGCCCTGGTTCCGCAATGCTGCGCGGCACCCAGAGACGGCTCTGACGTGGGGTGTTGTGTTGTAGCTTCCTCGTCGCTAGCACGTCAACGACTTGGCGATGTGATGCTTCTGGCTCGGCATCCGGGGCAACTTTTTGGTCAACCGGCGATCGTGCCCTACCGTTTTCGCACCGTCCTTTGCAGCCCGATTCCCGGCAGCCTTTCTGCCGTCAGAGATTCGACTGGATTGGGCTGGACTTGCGCGACCTGGGTGTGGCTATGTTGACGACACCCCCTGGAAACGCGACCGGCTCTCAGCGCACCCGGCGCCAACAGCCGGTCAACGCCCTGCCCTTGCACCCGAACAGCCGCGATCGACGGTGAGCCGTGGGTGCCCGCCCACGAGTAACCGAGTGAGGACCGCCACCTCTTGGCACGAATCCGCACCATCAAGCCCGAAGCCTTCGTCTCCGAATCCCTGGCCGCCATCACCCTGACCGCCGAGCGCACCTTCTTCGGCCTGCTCACCCAAGCCGACGACCAGGGTCGCCACCGCGACCACGCCGCGATCATCGCCGGACAGCTGTGGGTCCTGCGCCCGGACCACACCCCCGCCTACGTCGAGGAGGACCTCGCCCAACTCGCCGACGCCGGCCTCATCTGCCGCTACCAGGGCCCGGATCACAAGCGCTACCTGCACATCGTGACCTGGCAGCAGCATCAGAAGATCAACCGGCCCAGCAAGAGCCGCCTCCCAGCCTGCCCACACCACGACGCCCCGGCCGGCATCATGCCGAGCACCGCCGAGCGCGCCACACGCGGCAGCGTCACGGAGCCCGCACCGCCGCCTCACGGAGCCCACCGTGAAGGCTCCGGCGAAGTGCTGGAGCCTGCGGTGAACCCAGACGCTGATGACGAAACCGCAGGTCAGACGAATTTCACGGAGCCCTCCATGAAGGAGCACGGAGGATTCCCTGCGGCTGCGGTGACGCCTCACGGTCCGGATCTAGGACCTAGGATCATGGATCTAGGAACTACCCCTTCGGGGGGCGCAAGCGCCCCCGCACCCGACACCGTCTCGGCCCAGCAGCTCATTGCCGAGTACGCCGCCGCCTGCACCCACCGCCCGCCCAGGGACGTCCTGGGCCATCTCGGCCGGGAAGTGCGCAAGCTGCTCGACGAGGGCATCGCCCCCGCCCACATCCGGTCCGGGCTCGAACGGCACCGCGCCAAGGGCCTGCACGCCAGCGTCTTGCCGAGCCTGGTGCACGAGGCCATGAACGCCACGCCCACGCCCACGCCCACCATGCCGGTTGCCCACAAGCCGTGGACGAACCCGGGCGACATCGCCACCGCCTACGGAGAAGAGCTCTGACCGACACCCTCACCCGCGCGCCCCAGCGCGTCGGCCCTCTCGCCGACCGCCTCAACGGCATCCTGGCCAGCCGCGGCATCGACGCCAGCACCGCAGCCGAGGAACCTACCGAGCCGGCCCTCACCGCGCTGGAACTCGCCGACTCCCGCATCCCCGCCCGTTATCGCCGCGCCCTGGCCGACCACCCACAGGTCACCGCCTGGGCCGACCAGGTCGCCCACGCCGGATGCCCCGGCCCTGGCGGACCCGGCATCGCGGAAGGCCCGTCGCTGCTGATCGCCGGCCCCACCGGCACCGGTAAGACCCACCAGGCGTACGGCGCCATCCGCGCCCTCCTCGCCCGCGGCGTCCGTCTGCGCTGGGAAGCCATCACGACCGCCGACCTGTACGCGCGCCTCCGCCCCCGGGCCGGGCACGACGCCGAACGCGACCTGCAGACGCTGGCCCGCTGCCCGCTGCTGCTCCTGGACGACCTCGGCGCGGCCAAGACCAGCGAGTGGACCGAGGAACTCACCTACCGGCTCATCAACCACCGGTACGAGCACCTGCGCCCCACTCTCATCACCACCAACCTCCCCACCGCCGAGCTGCGCACCGCACTCGGCGACCGCGTCGCCTCCCGCCTCGCCGAGATGACCGAACGCGTCATCCTCACCGGCCCCGACCGACGCCGCACCGCGCCCACCGCCTAACCGGCCCACGCGCCTCCTCCCCCGCCCTGCCTCGCTTCACCGCCCAGGCTCGCACCTGCCCTGGACCGCGCGGGCCCGTTGGAGGGCCCCTGTATGACGCGCCGCTGCGCGGCACCTACGCGTGGCCGCCTCCTTGCAGGAGGGGTCGCGTAAGCGCCCCGCCGTGATCGTCCTCCCCTTCCGCTTCCTCTGACCTTGGAGACCCATCCATGCCCCCTATCGCCTTCGCGCCCCTGGCTGCCGGGAGTGCCGGCACTCCGCTCCTCCGCGGCTGGGCCACCTCCCCCACGATGACAGCGGTGCTGCTCGTGCTGCTCGTGCTTCTCGCGCTGTTTGCCGGATGGATGATCCGCCAGCAGCGCCGCCAGCCGCCCAGCGCCAACCGCTGGCGCGGGACTGTCGCAGTGCGAGTCGCTGCCGTTGCCGCGCTTGGCTGCACCGCCTACAGCGCGGACACCAGCTGGCGGTTCGCCGCCGACTACCTGGACATGGGCAGTACCGTCGAGCGCGCCTTCATGTTCGCCACCGCCGAACTGACCCTGTTCGCCACTGCTCTGATGGCTCGCCAGAACCTCAACGGGCCCGCACGGGCGCCGGGGCTGCCCGGAGTCCTGGTATGGGTGATCACCGCAGTGCAGATCATCCCGGCCTACGCCGAGTTCGGACCGGTCGGCGGCACTGTGCGGGCCTTGGTAGGGCCGGTTATGGCCGCGATGTTGTGGCACCTGGCCATGGGCATCGAGCTGCGCCACCGCACCCCCGAGGCCGCCTCACGCAGCCTGGCTGCCGTCCTCGTCCGCCAGGCACGCGAACACCTGCTGGCCCGGTTGGGCATAGCCGACCAGGACGCGGATGCCGCCCGACTCATCCGCGAGCAGGCGCTGAGCGAATCCGTTGCCCTGATCCTGCGCGTCGAGGCGATGACCGATCAGCAGCGCGGTAAGCGGCGGGGACGACGCCTGGCAGAGCGCTTGCACGGGGCCCTGGAGCGGGCCGATGTCGACAGTGATCCCCTCCAGGACGAGTTGCTGCTGCGCAAGCTCGCCACCCGCAAGCAGGCTTTCGGCCTCGGCTCCATCACACTGCCGCCGCGCTGGCACGCCCCGACCTCGTATGCCGCCCGTAACTTCGGACACAGCCGCCCGCACTCCGTCCACCCGGAACCAGCGCAACAGGCAGAGGACACCGCCCGCCCGCACCCGTCGGAACCGGGCGACGACCAACTGCCCCCGGCTGCCCGCCCACAGCCTGCCCGCCCGACGCCAGGACCGCCTTCACGGGCGGAGCCTGCGGTCCGCCCGCCCGAAGACGGCCCGTCGCTCACGGGCGACACCTCGGGCAGCGCACCGGGCAGGCGCGAACGAAAACGGGCTGCCCGGAAGGAACGTGAGGACCGCAAACCCCGCGCCTCGGAAGAGGTCATCCTCGACGTCGCCCGCCGCATGTACGACGAGACCGGGAGCGTCAGCCGCGACCGGGTGGAGGGCGCCCTGCGCGACGCCGACTACACCGTCTCCAGCGACGACGCCGGACGCGTCGTCCGCGAGTTCAAGATCCAACTCAAGGCCGCGCCCAACGTCCAACGGCTCCAACAACCACACCCTGAGATGGAGGCCCGATGCACGACCCGCACCGCGAAGAACCCACCACCCACGTCAACTCCCTACCAACCACCCCTGCCCCAGAGGGAGCAAGTTGGAGGTTCGGACACTCCCCCGCAGGGGGAGCGCCCGAACCCGACACCGCCCCAGGGGTGACGGGGCCCGACCGGCGCCAGGGGGCACCGGGCGGGAAGGCTGCGACCGAGGGCGGATCGCAGCCAGTCAGGGCCAGCCACAAGGGCAAGGCCAAGACGGGGAAGTCGCGCCCGCGCGACAAGAAGCAGCGCCCCGCTCACAGCGTCCGTCTCAACGAGCAAGAACTCGCCATCATCGAGGCCGGCGCCGAACACGTCGGCATGAGCGTGGCCGGGTTCCTCGCCTATTCCGCCCTGGCCGCCGCCCGTGACCAAGCGCGGACCGCAGCCGCCATCGCCACCGAGCGCGACGTCCTCACCGCCCTGTTCGGCGTACGCCGTCAGCTCGGCTGGGCCGGCGGCAACGTCAACCAAATCGCCAAGGCGCTCAACTCCGGTGCTGACGCGCCACACTTCGTCACCGCTCTTGACGATCTGCAACGCGCCGCGCAGGCCGTCCAGCGGGCGTCCGACAGGATCACCAGCCGACAGGAGAACGAGGCAGCTTGATCCCTCGGATCCACAAGCAGGGCAGCAACACCCTCGGCCTTCTTCACTACCTGTACGGCAAGGGCACCCACGAGGAACACGTCGACCCGCACCTGGTCGTTCCTTCGACAACATGGCTCCGGACCCCGGACGCGACCCCTCGGCGACGAAGAAGGCTCTCCAGCACCTTCTCGACCAGCCCCTGTCCCTCCTCGATGCGGACCAGCGTCCCGACAGGCACGTCTGGCACTGCTCCGTGCGCGCCGCTCCCGACGACCCGGTCCTCAGCGATGCACAGTGGGGCGACATCGCCCGCCGCATGGTCGCCGCCACCGGCATCGACCCCGGCGACGGCGCGGGCTGCCGCTGGGCGGCTGTCCGCCACGCCGACGATCACATCCACATCATCGCCACGCTCGTACGCGAAGACGGCCGCCGCCCCGACCACCACCGCTCCGGCAAACGTGCCCAGGCCGAAGCCCGCCTCATCGAAGCCGACTACGACCTCCACCGCGTCACCCCAGGCGACGGCACCGCCGCCAAGCGGCCCACCAGCGCCGAACGGCACAAAGCTGAACGCCAGGGCCGGGACCGCACCGTACGGGAGGAACTGCGCGAGACCGTCCGCCGCGCAGTTGCCGGCGCTGAAACCGAGCAGGAGTTCCTCGACCGCCTCAAAGCCGCCGGCCTCCTCGTGCGCACCCGCGTCCTGCCCTCGGGTGACCTGCGCGGCTACACCGTCGCCCTGCCCGGCGACCGCAACAAGGATGGAGAACCGGTCTTCTACTCCGGCTCCACGCTCGCACCCGACCTGTCCCTGCCCCGCCTCCAAGCCCGCTTCGACACGTCTGCCGTCGCGTCGGCGCAGACCGGCACCGACCACCAGGACCATCCACTGCAGTGGCCCGCGCCGTCCGCAGCACGGCGCACCGCCACGCACGCGGCATGGGCGGCCCTTCTCGTTCTCGACCAGGGGAACGACAGGGCAGCCGCCGCGCAGATCACCGCCACCGGCGAGGTCCTCGACGCCCTCGCCAGAACCTCCGCCCTCCACACCCGGCACCAGCTACAGAAGGCGGCGTCGGCATTCGAGCGAGCCTCCCGCTCCCACGCTCGCGAGGACTTCCGTCACAGCCAGCAGCTACGCCGGGCAGCCCGAGAGTTGGTCCGCAGCGGCCCAGCGCTCGGCCGGAGCGAGGACGGCGCCACCACCGCCATGGCGATCGACATGCTGTTCTTCCTCATCATCGCCGCCGCCCACTGGCACGCGAAGAAGGGCCACGCCCAGCAGGCCGCCGCCGCCCGCCAAGCAGCCGATCACCTGCGCGCCGCCTACCAGACCGCCGCAGCCCAGCCCCTCGGCGTCCTCTACCAGCGCGGCCGACACCTGGGCCATCCTTTGCTGCAGCGGCAAACGGCGGCGCTGCGCGAGGCGCTGCCGGAGCTGGCCGAGAAGATCCTCGCCGAACCCGGCTGGTACGCCCTCGCCGTCACTCTCACCGACGCCGAAAACGCTGGCCACTCCCCCGCCACGCTCCTCTCGGAGGCGGCAGGGAAACGGGAACTGGAGAGCGCGGAGTCGGTCAGCGACGTGCTCGTATGGCGGCTCCGCCGGGCTGCCGACCTGCCCGCCGACACCACCGGCATGTGGCCCCACGAGCACAGGGGAATGCAGTCGACGCCGTGCGCAGCGCCCGGCACAGGGACGGACCGTCACCCGCGCCCGCAGGCCGTGACTGCGGATGGTGAACGCGGCCGAGAGCACCGTCATGTTCAGTCAGGCCGATACAGCACGAAGCCGGGCCTCCCGATTCGGGAGGCCCGGCTTCGTAGCGCGGAGCGACAATCAACCAGCGGGGACGCGCAGGAGGCGCTCCCGCGTGCTCTCCGGTAGCACCCGGCGCAGGACCGGTGCGGTGGAGCTGAGGGAGTGGGCGAACGCAGCGACGAGGTCGTGCGGCACGCTGGCACCGAACGACACAGCCCACAGATACGGGGCGCCCACCGCGGGCTCAGCCCACGCCTGCCATCCGAAGGGCCCTGTCTCATCCGGCCCGGTGGTCAGGGCGCTGGGGTCAGCGTCCTGGATGAGGGGCGGGACCTCGCTGAGGCTGAGGCGGGAGGTGAACGTGGGATGCACCGCCGTCGAGTGGGGCTGGTCGGCCTCGCGGAGCCAGCCCTGTGCGGTGACCGCGTCGAGGACCACCTCGGGCCCGGTCAACGAGGCCGTGGGATGGTCGCATTCGTCGAGCGCGAGGAGGAAGTCGGTGAGGACCTCGCCGGGGACATCGAGGGTGAAGTAGGCGGACCATTCCGCGAGCGGACTGCTCGCGTCGGAGCGTGCGGAGACCTGCCAGGCGATCGGCAGCCCACCAAGCTGGAACGGCTCGTCGGGCAGCACCCACTGGGCCCAGCGGAGGCTGTCGGGGCTGATGTGGAGGACGGTGCTGCGCAGAACCTGCCGGTCCTCCGGTGCCTCGTCGGGCTCCTGGCGTCCGCGGACGATCACAAGGCTGGTCCAGCCGAGGCCGGCGAGCGTGTCGGCGATGGCGTCGTAGAGACGTCCGTCGTCACCGGCCAGGTGCCGCGGACCGACCCAGTACGAGGGCAGGGCGCCCCGGTTCGAGGTGGACGGGTCGAGCAGAGGGTCGGGATACAGGGGCGCCTCCAAGGGCTTGGCGCGGGTCTACTTGCCGCCGGCGATGCGGCGGGGCGGCGCGGCGCTGCACTGCGGCGCCGGGACGGGAGCCTGGCAGGTCAGGATTACGGCTACCTCGGGCGGCAGATACCCGAGTTGGCTGTCAGCGTCCCGCGTCTCAGCCAGACAGACAACGGGCCGGCCGTCCGGTCTCGTCGCGGGCCTCCACAACCTGTGGAGCGCGATGGGCACCGAGTCAGCTGACGCCTGCTGGCGTGCTCATCAGGGATGGGTGGTTTGCAGCACGCGCTTCACAGCGGCGGCGACGATGTCGGCCGGCGTCTCGGTGTCGAAGGAGATGCTGTACCCGGGGACCTTCGCTGTACCGGTGACTGCGATCTTCCAGCCCTCGCCGTCGGTTCCGGGACGGCCGAGCGGAGACCAGCCCAAGTAGAACCGACCATCCTTCGAATTGACGTGCACGTCGGCGCGGTCGTCCACCACCATGTGGAAATCCTCGGCACAGAACTGATCCATCACGAGCGTGGGCTCGCCCGGGCCGAGCTGCCAGTCACGCACTTTCAGAGCCTTGACGGTGGTGGAGAAGCCGGGGCTCCTGGGAGCCACGGTCACGGCGATCACCTCTCTGACCTGGGGTTCCGGAAGGTCGTCTACGTTGACATCCCTCTGCACCCGTTGACCAGTCTTTCGAGACTCTTTCCTGTCTGCCCCCGGCGAACCGGTGTCCGCTGTCATCCGATCGAGGCGTTTGACATTGAACCCAGTCGTCCTGGGTTCCTTGCCAGCGAACCTAGTCGTGCGAGGTGATGTGCTGGGGGTGGGTGGCCGTACCGATCGGGGTGGATCTTGCGAAGCCGTACGTCGAGCTGTCGTACGTGGATGCTGCGCACGAGCGTCAGCGACGTCCGCTTCTGGACTGCGCGACGGCGCGCTGTTCGAGCACGTGGCTGCGGTGCGGCCACTTCGCTAACTACCGTCAGGTGGCGTGTAGCGCAGTGTTACTGCCGTGGTCCTCGTTTCTCAACTGACCGTAGGAGCCTCGGCTTCGGCCAGTCGGGCGCGCCGCTGCGCGCGGACGCCAGTGCCAGACCTGTCCGGGGCCGACCAGTCTGGCTCGGCCCGGGGTCCTTCGTCGCCACTTTGGACACCTTCAGTCCGGCAGCTCGGCCCCGGGTGTGCTGACTCGTATCGCACGTCAGCAACCAAACGTCGCGGCCGGCCAGGCCCTGGATGGCCACCGTCCGGTCGATGATCTCGACATCGGGGCGGTCCAGGCGCACGTGGCCGGGGGGATCGAGGACGATCTCCACGTTGACCTTGCCGCGGGTCTCGCCGTCCTGAACGGTGTGCTCCCCCTCATGCAGGACCCCGTGGCTGCCGCCGTTGAGGACCCCGTCGAGGAGACCGAGCGTGTGGGCGGCACGCCAGCGGGCCCGCTGCTTGCTGGCGTCCTTGAGGTCGTCCAGCTCGTCGACCACCACGATCGGGAACAGCAGGCGCACGAACTGCCAGCGCGGCACGTCGAGCACCTCGTGCAGGTCGACGTCGGCCAGCTTCACCTCGTTCTGGATGTAGAAGCTGGAGTCGGCCACGACGAACACCTCCCGCTGGCTCCAGCGGCCGATCCGGGTATCCAGCGCGGCCACGGCCGCCTCGAACGCCTCGATCCGTTCGGCGACCTCAAGTTGGACCAAGCCGTTCACGAGGCCGCTGCTGGGCGGTCCCGGCGAGGGTGCCGCAGCTGCCCAGCAGCGCCCGGTAGCGGTCGGTGAACACGAGCTGGTCGAGGTCCCGGTCGCTGATCTGGGAGCGCAGCATCCGCGCGGACTCCGTGGCCCACTCCAGATACGTCAGCAGCCCCTCGAAGGCGCTGCCGTACGGCCGCTGCAGGTTCATCGCCGTGGTGTGGACGCCGCTGAGGGCCTGCCGGATGTTCTTCCGGTCTGCGCCGGGGCGCGGTGTGATGAGCATGCGGTGATCCTGCCAGCGCGGCCCGCTCGTGCGCCTCGGGTTTCCATGAGGGGTGACGCAGGAGTTCGACCTGCACCTGGCTCCTCCGGCTCGAAGAGCCTCCTGCTCTAGGCCAACCAAGGGAGCTTCTTGCCAACCAAGTTAGTCCGCCCAGATCACAGACCAACAGCGGACTAACTTCGCGGTCAACGGACAACCGGGGCACGGGCCACTCCCCTACAGCGCCCGAAGCGCCACGTACGAGGAGTCCGCCCCCAGCCACGCCCCTCTGTACGGCATCACCGTGAGCCGCGTCACGGCACCGCCGGCGGAGGCCAGCCTCAGGGGACAAGGTCGTGAGACAGCACTGCCGTCCCCGAAGAAACCCCGTGCGCACGGTGAGCAGAGTGCTGATAGTTGCCGCATGGATGCGATTGACGCTGCGCGTGCCGTTGTAGAGGAACACCACCCTGACGCTCGGGCGGCGTTCCTGGGAGGCAGCGTCGTGACGGGCCGCCGTACGGCGATGTCGGACCTCGACATCGTGGTATTGCTCCACGGTGCCCCGGCCCCGTACCGGGCAAGCCTCCGGCACGACGACTGGCCAGTGGAGCTGTTCGTGCACACCGAAGCAACATGGCACTCGTACGTCGAGCGGGAAGTACGCAAGCGCCGGTCACCGCTGCTCTGGATGTGTGCCGACGGACTGCTGCTCTTCGACACCGATGGCGTCGGGGCACACCTCGCCGCTGAGGCCGGGAAGCTGACCGCCGCGGGTCCGCCCATGGCGTCGGCTGAAGAGATCGACGACTGCCGCTACGCAATCACCGACCTGCTCGACGACCTCGCGGGCAGCACCGACCAGAACGAGCGGTTGTTCATCGCCACCGAACTGGTACGGCGAACCGGCGAGTTGGCGCTGACCATCGACGGGTCCTGGGGTGGAGGCGGAAAGTGGCTGGCACGCCGTCTTGAGACCTCGGCGCCGGGGCTCAGCATGCGCCTGCACCATGGCCTACGCGAGGTACTGGAGGGGCGGATAGAGCCCCTCGTGGCCGTCGTGGACGATGTGATGGCGCAGATCGGCGGCCGGTTCTGGGTCGGCTACAAGCGCGGTGGAACTCCATGAACGAGTTTGCCGTCGGGCGCGAGGCCAGCGTTAGGGAGCGGTCGTGCATCACGCACGTCTGCTCCCAGGGCTCCAGCGCAGGTCACAGCAGCGCAGCAGTTTCCGCCGATCGACGGCACGCATGCCCGACGCCGCATC
Source organism: Streptomyces sp. NPDC019443 (assembly GCF_044389785.1). Taxonomy (NCBI): domain Bacteria; kingdom Bacillati; phylum Actinomycetota; class Actinomycetes; order Kitasatosporales; family Streptomycetaceae; genus Streptomyces; species Streptomyces sp. NPDC019443. Next base: position 134,436 of record NZ_JBIRYJ010000011.1, on the reverse strand, counting down.
CTGACGGGTTCGCGGACGCAGTCGGCTCGCCTCGACCTCCCCGATCCAGATCCAGATCCAGATCCAGGTTACTGAGAGCATGGACATGTGAGTGCTGACGAATTGGGGCACTGGGTGCCGGACAGCCCCGAAGAAGTCGCCAAGGTGTTCGCCAAGGCGGCCTTCCCCTGGTGGATCGCCGGCGGATACGCGATCGAGCTCGCCGTCGGTCGTGAGCTGCGTCCGCACGCCGATCTCGACGTCCTGGTTCTCCGTCGCGACCAAGCCCTCGCCCGTGACCTCCTGGCCAGCTGGGACCTGTACGTAGCGGACCCACCCGGCCAGGGGCAGCTACGACCATGGCGTTCCAGGGAGTCGCTGCCCCCACCGCTTCACGACATTTGGTGCCGGCGCACGCCGGTGGCGCCCTGGTCGGTGCAGCTCATGCTGGATGAGGCTGAGGGCGACCAATGGGTCTCGCGGCGCGCCCCGCAGATCCGGCTTCCCATCGTGCGGTTGGGGCGGACGAGCCCGACCGGAACTCCCTACCTGGTGCCCGAAGTGCAGCTCTTCTACAAGGCGAAGGCCACCCGGGACAAGGACGAGACCGACTTCAAAGCGGTGCTGCCGCTGCTGGACGCGTCGCAACGCGTCTGGCTGGCGGACGCGATCCAGGTGATCGCGCCAGACCACCCCTGGCGACTGTCGCTTCTGCCGGCCAGCCGAACGTGAGAAGCGGGACGTCGTAGAGGTCGCGGCTCCGGGGGCCGGGTCATGGTGGGAGATGTGACCTCCACGACCAGCAGCTCGCTGAGGACCGGGCCCCGGCGCTGCGGAGGTGGCTGGTCCAGCCGTCGGCCGAATCGCACGCCGGGGCGCCCGAGCCGAACGCCTCGACGTTGGTGGCGTCCTCGTCGTCCCTCGCCGGATGAGCGTCAAGAAGTTGCCTGATTCTCGTTCCCCATCGGTCCTGTCCGTGCCCGACCACCGGCCTCCGGGTGCCGTGATCTCGCGCCTCGGCGGCTGTGGCCGCGAGGCCAGGGGCAGGCTGCTTCCCGGCCTCCGAGTCCATGCGTAAGGCGGCCGTGCGGCTCTATTGGATTGCGGGCGCGATCGCGCTCTACTTATCCTTCCGGGCAACGCGTTGACGGAGACGAGTAGCCACGGATCACGCGAGCCGAGAGAGCCGCCGGTAGCTGTGAAGGCGGTCTCGCACCCCGAGGCGAAGACCCTCCCGAGCGCGGGGAGGAACGATCGCGCCTGATGGTCTAATGCCCCGCCGGTCGGCCCCCGTCACCGGGCTCGAATGAGGCCGCCACCTGGTGGCGGCGAAAGTGCGGTGGTACCGCGAGTTGCCCTTCTCGCCCGCACTCCCAAGGGATCATGACGACGTCCTTCGGAGGACCGAAATGATCCACAGCCGCGTACACGTCTCCGACCTGCGAGAACACGTCGGCCGCACCGTTTCCGTCTGCGGATGGGTGAACACCCTCCGACTGCAGAGCAAGATACAGTTCGTCATCGTGCGGGACAGCACCGGCATGGTGCAGGTGACCCACAAGCGCGACGGCGGGCCCCTGGAAGCCCAGCTCGAAGCCCTCACCCCGGAATCCGCTGTACGAATCACCGGCCGCGTCGTCAACGCCACCCAGGTGAAGCTCGGCGGCCTGGAGATCGTCCCCGAGATGGTCGAGGTCCTGAACCTGGCCGCCACACCGCTTCCGATCGACGAGCACACCGGCCTGGAGCAGCGGCTGGACTGGCGCTTCCTGGACGTGCGCCGCCGTCCCGCCACCCAGTTGATGTTCGCCGTGCAGACCACCCTGGAGAAGGGGATGCGTGAGTACGCCTACAAGCTGGGCGCCACGGAGATGCACACGCCCAAGCTGATGGGCACCGCCTCGGAGTCCGGTGCGGAGGTCTTCAAGCTCGGCTACTTCGACCGCAGCGCCTACCTGGCGCAGTCGCCGCAGTTCTACAAGCAGATGGCGATCTCGGCCGGGATCGACAAGGTCTTCGAGATCGGGCCGGTCTTCCGTGCCGAGCCGTCGTTCACCTCCCGGCACGCGACCGAGTTCACCGGAGTCGACGTGGAGCTGGCCTGGATCGACGGGGTCGAGGACGTGATGGCGTTCGAGGAGCAGATGCTCGCCCACGCGATCTCCAAGGTCGCGGACGCGCACGGCGAGGCGATCGCCGAGCACTTCGGCATCGAGGTCACCGTCCCCACCACGCCCTTCCCTCGCGTCACCATGGCCGAGGCGCACGAGATCCTGCGCAAGGGCGGCTGGGACCCGGCGGGTATCAAGGAGGACCTGGACCCGGAGGGCGAGCGGAGCATCTCGGCCCACATCAAGGAGGCCACCGGGCACGAGTTCGTGTTCATCACGCACTACCCGGTAGGCATCCGGCCCTTCTACCACATGCGGCCGGCCGACGACCCGAGCGTGACCTTGAGCTTCGACCTGCTTTGGAAGGGGCTGGAGGTCACCACCGGCGCGCAGCGTGAGCACCGGTACGACGTGCTGCTGAAGCAAGCCGCCGAGAAGGGCATGAGTCCCGAGCCGCTGCAGGACTACCTCAACGCCTTCCGATACGGGTGCCCGCCGCACGGCGGCCTCGGCATGGGCCTCGGGCGGGTACTGATGGTCATGCTCGGCCTCGACTCCATCCGAGAGGCCACCTTCCTCTTCCGCGGGCCGAACCGGCTCACCCCGTAACCAGCCGCCGGCCGCGTCCCACGACCCGGGGCAAGCACCTCGTGGCCGTGGGACGGGATCAGGGGCAACCGGATCGGCTCAGGAAAGCATCGCCAAGGCATACACCTCGTCAGCACAACCGACGCCGTCGGTAGCTCCGGCGGTTGAGCGCGGCGGAGTGCGTGCCGATCCGTTTCTGTATGCGAACCGCGCGCCAGCTGATCAGCGCATGCCCGTCCTGACCGCCAAACGAGCAAGAACGGTCCCAGGCCATGCCAGTCAGTCCCCTGGAACTACCGTGCCTCGCATGCGCGATGTTCAGTACATGAGCCGTGGTGTGCCGCTTGAGGCGTACGAACTCACCCGGCGCGATCACCGGTGGCAGAAGGATCTGGAGGGCATCCGGAGAGCCGCCCACGAGCAGGTCGCCAAGCACCTGGACGAGGTTTACGCAGACCCCGAGTTGACGGCCGCCCACCACGAGCAGCTCACGAAGGTATGGAAGCTTATCCAGTCGTCCAAGACGCCACCCCACAGGATCATGCGGTGGCGTGTGCGGCTCTACTGCGGGCACATCGTCACGACCTCGCGTCACGCGGAGAACGACGAGCCGCCCCGCTCTACGAAGTGCCCCGAATGTGGCAAAGACCCATCCACGATCGTTGCGTTCGAGCCGATCGGCCTCGCTGGCGAACCTCCACAGTCCCAAACTGCGACACCATCGGCGCCGAGGAAGCCCAGCCGAGCGGAGCTGGAACGGCGCATCGCTGCCCTGGAGGAAGAGAATCAACGCCTTCGAGCCGAACAGGCGATCTGAAACGCGTACCCGGTCAGTTCACGTCAGGCCAGTAGCAGCTGGACCTCTGTAGCGCACCCCCACGACAGCGTGACGCCGGCACCACCGTGCCCGTAGTTGTGCACGGCCAAGGTGCCGTCCTCCCGCTGCTCCGCCTCCACTCGGACCGTGGAACGGGTCGGCCGAGCACCGATCCGGTGCTCCAGGACGCGGGCCTGGGCGAGGCGAGGTTCAACCTCGGCGCATCGAGAGAGGATGCCGGCCGCCGCCTTGTCGTCGGGGGCCAGGTCGCCTTCGCCGTCGATGGCCGTGCCGCCCAGGACGACGGTGTCGCCGTGGGGGTAGAAGCACAGCAGGTCCGGCGAGGAGCCGGTGTCCTCGGAGAAGAAGTCGGTCAGGCCCGGATTGGTGACGACGACGTGCTGGCCACGGATCGGCCGCAGGTCGGGATCCGGAACCAGGTCATGGGCGCTGAGGCCGGTGCAGTTGACGATCACCGAGACGGGGCCGGCGTCGGCGAGCGAGGCGAGGCGCCGCTGCTCGACCGTTCCCCCGGCGGCGCGGAGCCGGCGGAGGAGGTAGTCCAGGTAGACCGGCATGTCGATCAGCGGCACGGTGAATCGGTACCCCGCCGTGAACCCGGCCGGGAGCTCGGCCGGGTCACAGGGCCGGAAGCTCGGCAGGGTAGTGGCCCAGTCTGGCGGGGCGTCGGCCGTGCGGGACGCCTCGATGCCGCTGGTCAGCCGGACACCCGTGCCCGGATCCTCGGCCAGCTCCCGGAAGGTCTTCAGCGACCGCTGTCCCCATTGGTCGACCTTGTCCTTCGGCTCGACCAGGTACGGGCCCCACATCGCCCCGGCCGCCAGTGACGTGTCGCCGGGTACGTGCTCGGCGATCACGTACACCGGTGTCCCGGCCTCGGCAAGAACGACGGCCGTGGTGAGCCCTGCCACCCCGGCCCCGACAACGACAACGCGCCCGCCTGCGGTCATGGTCTCGACCCTAGCGGCCGGGCGGTGCCAACGGCGCGTGTTGGGCGAGGGCGTTCTCCAGGGCCGGCAGGAAGCTGCGCACGTGGGCGTTGCGCTGGCGGCGGCGGAGGTCGACGGCGAGCTGGTGGAGCAGGGCCGCGCTGCGCGGTGAGCGCACTACGTCGAGGCGGTCCGCCGCGATCTGGGCGGTCTCGCAGGCGGCCTCCAGCTCCCCGTGGGCGTTGTGACCGAGTGCCAGCCACGCTCCCTCGAACATGGCCCTCCTCTGGCTGGGGTCGCCGCGCGGAACGTCGTACGCCCCGGATCGGAGCATCTCCGTCCCCTGAGCGAGGAGACGTCGGCCCTTCGCGCTGTTCCCGTTCTTCTGCTGTGCCCGGCCCATCTGGACAAGCCCGTAGCCAGCCTGGCAGTCCAGGTGGTTGTCGGTGAGGAAGTACATCCAGCGGGGCTCCTCTTGGCTGCCGTCGCGAATCGCGATCAGTTCGCGGGCGGAGCCGCGTGTGTGGGCGAAGTCGTCTTCGCGGCCTGCCGCGGCGTACGCGTAGGCGAGACGGGACAAGACGGATGCCCGGACGGCAGGCGGGGCAGCGTCGCTCGCGCGGCGGGCTGCTTCACCTAGCGCGATGGCGTCCGCAGGGTGTCCCCGGCTCGCGGCTTGGAAGGAGAGATCGCCGAGGATGTGGGCGCACAGGGGCAGATCGTTGACTTGATGCGCAGCCCGTAGCGCGGTGGCGAAGTAGCGCTGCGCCAGACCGTGATCCGCCGCGTCGAAGGCCATCCAGCCGGCGAGTTGGCCGATCTCAGCGAGAGCGCGGATCAGCCTGCTTGCCACGGCGGGGGAGTGACCACCTTCGTGAATCAACAGCCCCACCGCACGGAACTGGGCCCCCACGTAGGGGAGATGCCGCGCTCCTCCGTGTTCGTCGTCGAGCATCTGGAGCATAGGTAGGTGCTGCTCCACCTGGTCCACGAGCGGATCGACCCCGATCGCCGGCATCATCCGGGACGCGTACTGGCCGCGTCCCGCAGTGCCGTCCAGATACTGAGCGACGACCGCGAGGAGCCCCGCACCCGAGATCGCGAGGAAGCGGCGCCGGTCGACGAGCCCGCCCATCACCCAGTCCTCCACGATCGCCTCCATGCCCTGCGCGGTCCAAGGCCGCGCGAGATCGGTGTCCGCCGAGACGAGCGCCGAGGAGTCGCCGACGCGGCCCTGCCACAGCTCTGCCACCGAGACGGTTCTGCCCAGTTCCTGGGACAGCACATAGGCCGCCATCGTCGGCAGCGGCGAGCGCGGCAGTGAGCCGGCGTCCCTCCAGTGGTACGGCGCCGATTCGGCCACCGTCCCTGCGCCGAACACCCTGTTGAGTTTCCGTGCGAGCGCCTTCGGGCTCCACCCGAGTTCGTCAAGGCACCCCGCCAGTAACGCGTTGGGTTGCTGCCCTGCCTGTAGTGCCACGTGCGACCACCTCATGCCCCAGCGGCTCGTCGATCCACTCGCGCTCCCCATGGTGATGCCCACAGGTGACTGAAACACCGCCATCGCAAGGAAGTTGACCGAGTTGACCCACTGATGGGGTCCTGCGGGACCACCTTCCTCCGGTGTTCTTGGTTCCCGGCAGAAGGCGCCGCCTTCGACGCCGACGGAGAAAGGGATGGGCCTTGGAACACAGCATGAGTACCTCCCGAGGCCGTCCGGGCAGTGTGCTGCAACGCGACAGCGGGCGACCCGCCGCCGCACGGACGCAGCGCCGCGCGGATGGCGGCGACATGACCACGCTGATCACCGATCTCCCCTACGGGCCGAGGGCGGCGGAAGTCGCTCGGGAGGCCGTAGCGGTCGCGCTCCACGGCCCCATGCAGACGGACCTGCTCAACGATGCCCGCTTGATCGGGTCGGAGCTCGCGACGAACGCGTTCACCTCGGGCAGCCCGCCGCTGGTCCTGTGCGTCGACCGCAGGAGCCCGACCGTCGGCGGCCTGGAAGTCGAGATCACTGTCACCGACGGCGGCTGCCCGCTCCCTGGTCCTACCTCCCTGCCGGCACCCGAGGATGAGGCCGAATCGGGACGGGGACTGGTCATCGTCGAGGCCCTGGCCGACGCCTGGTCGCTGACGACCGGCACCCACGGCACCCGCGCCTGGTGCCGACTCACACGCGGGGTTCTCTCTTCGCCCGCCGACACCAATTGATCCCCGCCCCCGAGATCCCGCTTCGAAGGAGGCACCACACGGTGCGCATCCACCATGCGACCCCGCCACTCACGCCCACGGACGAGCCGGGAGCGGTTCGCCAGCCCCGGGTGGTCGTCGCCCTCCATGAGGGCTTCTACGGCACCGCGTCGGGCACCGGCTTCAGCAACCGCGCCTTCCTCACGGCGCTCACCCGCCTGCTGCCGGCGGGGCGCCTCTCCGTGATCGCCCCGCATGTTCCGGAGACGGCGGGAGCACACGATCGACGTTGGACTGACGAGGTCGAGCAGATGCTTCGGCGGGCCGGGGCCGAGGTCGTCACCCTCCCGGAGATCCAGGCGCCGCCGGACTCGGTCCACGGCTCCGTGCAGTTGTGTGACCTGGCGGGCGAGGCAGCCGTACGCATCGCCGATCGCGCCAGCCGATGCCTCCTCATCGGCCTCGATGTCCCCTTCCTCGGGCTTGCCCCCTACACATCTCCGACGATGGACCTGCTGCTCGTCCCGCGCTCCACAGCGGCACTGACGCGGCCCAGGGACCTGCCACGAATCCGCTGGGAGCGCGACGCCCTGCGGACGGCGACCGCCCGAGGCGCGCGGATCGGTGCCATCTCCACCCACATGCGAGGCCACCTCGCCGTGAGCTGCACCGTCCCACGAGCAAGCATCGTGAGCATCCCGAACGGGCTGATCCCGGAGGAGATGACCAGGCCGGCAAGCCTGCCACCCCTGCCCTCCAACGCCCGAGCCGGATTCCTCCTGGCCATGGGACGCGCCGTGCCCACCAAGGGCTTCGAAGACCTCTTGGAGGCGCTCCACGTTCTGAAGGAACGAGGGATCCGTGTTCCGCACCTGGTGCTGACGGCCGTGACCTCGGAGGATCGCGAGCGACCCACGGCGTACCAAGAGGACCTGGCCGCAACCATCCGTGCGTACGGCCTGGACGCGACGCTGATCACTCGCTTCACTCCCGCCGTCCGTGCCTGGCTGCACAGCCCGGCACTGCGTGCGGTCGTCGTTCCCTCGCGTGAGGAGCCCTTCGGGCGGATACCCCTGGAGGCATTCGCGGCAGGTGCCAGCCCAGTCGTCGCCACCACCGCGGGCGGGCTAGCCCAGACCGTCGTCGAGGGTGAGACCGGATTCACCGCCGCGCCACGGGACTCCAGGTCCCTGGCCTCCGCTATTCACCGCGCCCTGACCGCCCTGCCCCGAGAACGCGATCGCCTTCGGCAAGCCGGGACGGCCCTGGTGCGCTCGCACCACGACTACGAGGCGAGCATCGCCTCCGTCATGGGCCGGATCGCCCCGTGGGCGCTGGCTCCTGCGCCTACTGCTGAGGACAGGTCACGATGAACCGGCCGGCGGTGCTGATAAGCCTGGAGTCCCCGCACTCCTTCTGGCGGTTGTCTGCCGAACACGAGCATTCCCTGCGTGCCGCATTCCCCGACGTCGAGTTCCACACGGCGACCGAGGGGGACGTGCCGCACCGGCTGGCCGAGGCGCATGTCTACTTCGGCTGGAGGTTCGAGCCGTCGTGGCTGTTCGGCGCGCCTCGGCTGAAGTGGATTGCTTCCCCGGCCGCCGGCACCGATCATCTGCCCGTCGCCGAGGCCCACTCGGTCGGGGTGGCCCTGACCCGCTCGTACGGGTTCCACGGCGGGCCCATGGCCGAGCACGCCATGGGGCTGGTCCTGGGCTTCTCCCGCGGGCTGTTCATGAGCCAGCGCGTTCAGCGGAACCGGACCTGGTGGAAGGACGACCTCGCCGAGGAGTTCTTCGACCTGGCCGGAGCAACGATGACCATCGTCGGCTGCGGCAGCATCGGAGGACACCTCGCCTGCGCCGCCCGAGCCTTCGGCATGGACGTGATCGGAGTACGCCGGACACCGCCCGCGGCTGCTGGGGAAGGAATCACCTGGATGCACGCCTCGGCGGTGCACCAGGCGGTCGCCGTCGCCGACGTGGTGGTCGATCTGCTGCCCGCCACCCGGGCCACGGACCACTTCTTCGACCACGACCTCTTCGCTGCCTGCAAGCCTGGTTCCCTCTTCCTCAACCTCGGCCGTGCGGCAACCGTCGACCAGCCAGCCCTCCTGGCCGCCCTCAACGCCGGCCACCTTCGCGGCGCCGCCCTGGACGTCTCCGACCCGAGACCTCTGCCCGCCCGCCATCCGCTGCGGCTCCACCCCCGGGTCGTGCTCACGCCGAAGAGCTCGACGCTCTGCCGCACGTACTTGGACGAGGCGGTCGCGTTCTTCGCCGACAACCTGCACCGCTACCTCTCCGGCCAGCCGCTCGACGGCCTTGCCGGGGTCCCCGTTGCCCGTTCTCCCCTCGCAGGAGGCTGACCCGATGCTCACCACCCGCCACCACGACCTGGCCGCCGCCTTCGCCGCGACCGGCCGCAACCACCCCTACCTGGCCTTCACCCTGAACTCCCTGTGCAACCTGGACTGCGTGTTCTGCAAGCCCCGCTGCATGCCGGACTACGGGCACAAGGACCGTCCCTTGACCGCCTCCGACTACGCGGCCATCGCCGCCGAGGCCGGAGCCTGGAAGATCAGGAAGGCGCACTGCTCCGGCGGCGAACCGACCCTGAGGGCGGACATCCTCGACGTGATCGCGGGCCTCGCGGACGGCCTCGGGCCCGACGCCGCGATCGGCATGACCAGCCACGGCAACCTGCGCCGCGGGCTGAGCGTCGAAAAGCTCCAGCGCGCCGGCCTGACGTACCTCAACCTCAGCCTCCACAGCCTCGACCCGGAACGGTCCGCCGCGATCATGGGTGGCGGCGACCCCCGCCTCGCTCGGGCCACGGTGGACAGCGCGCTCTCCCTCGGCCTACGCGTGAAGATCAACTGTGTCCTCCAGCGCACCTACCTGGACGACGCCTTCGCCGTGGCCGAGCTCGCCAGGGAACTGCCGATCGCCGTCCGCCTGATCGAACTCCAGAACATCGGCCCGGCCCAGGCGCTGTTCGACACCGAGTTCATCAGTGAGGCGGAGGTCCGCGACCGTCTCCACGAGTGGTTCGCGAACGCCGGCGAGGTCCCCAGGGACCAGCTCGGCGTCCGCAGCCCCGGCCGCTACCTGAGCCCTGAAGGCTGGGCCGGCTCCATCGCATTCATCTCCAACTCCAGCTGCGCCACCTGCTCGGACGCCAACCGCATCAAGATCACGCCCACGGGCGTGGCCCGCCCCTGCATCCTCCACAACCGCGACATCCCCCTGAAGCCCCACCTCGCCGGCGGCACTCTCGACGACGCCTTCGCGCACCTCTTCCAGGCCATGCTCGAACGCAACGCGAACGACGCCTGGCAAGGCTTTCACTACGTCGACTACGACCTGCGCTGGGACCGGATGGAACGTCCCGAAGGCACCCCGGTCCTGCCCCTGCTCCCCGTGCTCGCCACGGACACGGCCCGGCCCTCCTGCGCCCGCCCCGCCACCGGGGAGCGGTGATGGTCGTGGTCGAGGCGCCGCCCCTCTACGCGGGGATCGGAGGGTTGTACGAACGCGAGCTGGAGGCCCACGGCGTCGGGGCGGTGATGCTCACCCACAAGTGGCAGCCGGCCGACCTGCTGGCTCCCCACTCCGACGTCGACGTACGCGTCCTCCTATGCGAGGCACCTGAAGACTGGGAGGAGTGGAACCACCGACTGGCCGCCGCGCACACCGCCGCGGTCGGCCGGGAGATCTCCCACGGGCGCCTTCTGGAGCATCCGCCCGGCTTCGCGTTCACCCTGGCCGAGGCGGACGGGCGACACGTCTCCGCGCCCGAGCTCGCGACCTGGTCGCTGATCAGCGGGAGCGCCCGGGAATTCCAGCGCTGGAAGTCCCGGGCTCAGATGGCGCCCTGGTGCGAGGTCGACGAGCGGTTCTACCGGGGAATCCTCCAGGCCCGGCTCGGCGGCCGGTACCAGCTGGCGGCGGACAGTACGGACAACGTGGTGGAGGACATCGCCGCGTACCGGCGCCACTGCGTGGCCTGGCACTACCTCGCCCCATGCTGGTTCGCCGCAGCCGCGCTCGCGACACGGACCCGCTGTCCCGGCAAGACGGCCGCCCTCACGCAATGGCGGCCGACCGGGCTGGACGGGTACGCCGAGCTGTTCCTCGGGCACTCCGAAGACCAACCCAACGCCCGTCCTCGCGGCCCGCGTCACCTGCTCCGCACGGCCCATGTCGCCTTGGAGGCGGCGATGCGCCGCGTCCCCGACGCGGACCGCCCCGCCGGCCAGGACGAGGAGCACGCCCGTACCGACTGGGTGATGACCGCCGGGATGCTCCGCGTACGCGTCGCCCGCTGGCTGTACTACCTCGACCCGCCGCCCGGCGTAGTGACCGACTACCTGATCCGGCGCGAGGCGAAGGAACTCCGAGCCGCCGCGCGGACCCTGAACGCGCTCGCGGCGGATGAGGCCACTTCCGCCCAACGGCTGGCCGCCCGGATGGCGACGCTGATCCCCACCGGACCGACCACCGCCGGCACCCTGCGCTCGACCCTCGCGCTCTGGCACCGGCAGAAGTCCACCGTGCAGGACTTCCTCAGCCTCACCCCCGGTGACATCCACCCCTGACACAAGGAGTCCCACCATGCCCGCGCGTGCGCCCCTGCCCCGCGCCCTGAAGACGGCGAAGATCAAGATCACGACGAAGTGCAACCGGTCCTGCGACTTCTGCATCTTCGCCGACGGCGCCCAGGGCGAGAACATGTCCCAGGAGCTGTTCTCCACCATCCTGACCCGGCTGGAGACCATCCCCTTCCAGCAGCTGCACATCAACGGCGGCGAGCCCACCGTGCACCGGAACTTCCTCGCCCTCAGCGACGCGGCCCGTACCCGTCTGCCGGACAAGGTCATGGTCCTGGGCACGAACGCCATCACCCTGGCCCGCAACAAGCGGATCATGGAGGCCACCCTCCGCTCGTACGACCAGGTCCTCATCGGCTGCGACGACGAGCACGAGAACTACGACGAGGTCCACGCCGTAGTGCCCCGCCTCCGCGAGGCCGACAAGACCGTGGTCATCAACAGCGTCCTGGAAGGCATCAGTTCCTCCCGCCTCACGCAGCTCGCGAGGCTGTGCGACACGTACGGCGCCATCCACGTCACCAACCACGTGCACCACGTCGACGTCGGCCAGCCGGCGAACGAGCTGCGCGGCATCTGCGACCGCTACCTCGACCAGCACCTGATGATCGAGATGGATGGGTCCTGCTATCGCTGCTTCAACGCCATGGCGAAGGACGACAGCGAATTCAGCATCTGGGACGAGGACTTCGCGGCCAAAGTGTTCGCGCCCCGCGGCCACCACTTCCAGTTCTGCCTGCGCTGCCACGAGTACACCGACTCCCGCGCCGCTCTCCTCCCCGCCCCGGCCCTCGCCATCTGAACCCAGACCGGAGGTCCACCACCATGCCCGCAGTCCTCGGACTGAACTTCCACCACGACACCAGCGCCGCCTTAGTCATCGACGGCCGCCTCTACGCGGCCGAAGAGGAACGCTGGAGCGGCATCAAGCACAACCACCCCAACCGCAAGGGCACGCTCACCGCCCCGACCCGTGGGCTCCAGTGGTGCCTGGAGGCGGCCGGCATCGAACCGCAGGACGTGGACGCCGTCTGGGCGGCATCCATGCGCCCCAACCCCGCCGCCGGCTGGTGGCTGGCCGAGGAACGGGACGAACTTGCCGCCCTCCTGCCCGCCCCGCTCGGCGAACACCTCCGCCTCCTCTCCCACCACACGGCCCACGTGCTCTCCGGCTACCTGCTCTCCGAGCACGAGCACGCGGCGGGCCTGGTCATCGACGCCGGCGGCTCCTCCCTCGGCTCCGACTTCGGGCCGGGCCGGGAGCGCATCACGGGTTACGACCTGCGGCCCGATCACATCGACCGCCTTCACCAGGGCATGCCGACCGTGGTCCCCGGCCCCGCCGGGCCGCGGCGTATCCACTCCTCCCTCGGGCACTTCTATCGGAACCTCGCCCGGCGGGTGATCCCGCCCGGGGACGAGCCCGAGGGCAGCATGATGGCGCTCGCAGCCTTCGGTGATCCCCAGCGTTACGGAGCGCAGGTCCGCGAACTCGTCCGGCTCGGCGACGACGGCGAGGTCCGGATCGACCACCCCTGGGGCTCGGCGGACAGCGCCACTCCGCTGCTGCTCGGCGGCCGGGCCTGGACAGCCGACAACGTCACGGAGCAGCCCGAAGACGTGCAGGCCGACCTGGCAGCCGCCGTGCAGGAGGTCTTCGCCGAATCGGTTGTCCACATCGCCCGCCACCTGCAACGCCTCACTGGGGCCTCCGCGTTGGTGTTCTCTGGCGGATGCGCACTGAACTCCCACCTCAACGGCCAGCTGGCCGCCGACAGCGGGTTCGACACCCTCTTCGTGGCGCCGGCGCCGCACGACGCGGGCACCGCCGTGGGCACCGCGCTGTACGGCTGGCACTACCAGCTCGGACAGGAGCGCCTTCCGGTGCCGACCGACGCGGCCTGGGGCCCGTGCCCCGGCACTTTGTCGGCGGGGGCGATGACGTCGGGTTACCGCGCCCTGACTGGCCTCGGGGCGAAGCTGGCGCCCACGGTGGCCGCGCTGCTCGCGGAGCACCGCATCGTCGGCTGGGTGCAGGGGCCGCTCGAGTTCGGGCCCCGGGCCCTCGGACACCGGTCGATCCTCGCCCACCCGGGCCACGCCGCCACGCGGGACCGACTCAACGCGATCAAGCAGCGAGCCGCGTACCGCCCGTTCGCCCCGGCGGTTCTCGCCGAGCACGCCACGCAGTGGTTCATGTCGGAGGGCGACCCCTTCATGAACCGCGTCGCCCGCGTCCGCCAGTGCCGAGCCGATCGCATCGCCGCAGTGACCCACCATGACGGCACGGCCCGCGTCCAGGCCGTTGCGGACAACCACCAGGGCCTGCGCGAGCTGTTGGAGCAGTTCCACGAGCGCACCGACCTTCCGCTCCTGCTGAACACCTCCTTCAACCGCAAGGGCACGCCGATCCTGCGCACCGTCGAGGATGCCGTACCCGCTGCGGTCGACCTCGGGCTCGACGCACTCGCCGTCGGCGACACGCTGCTGCTCGCCGACCACGTCCCCGATCCCCGTGTGCAGGCCCGCTCGTTCGTAGGGGAAGGGTGACGCAGATGGGCGCCATCGATCTGGCCCACGTTCTGTCCACGCTCAGAACCGCCGCATGCCCCGCCAATGAGCATTCCCGCGCCCGCGTGGCCGCCGGCCTGGCCCTGACGATCTACGCCGGCCATACCCGAGACCAGGGCACCCCCTACCTCCAGCACCCGCTCGCCGTCGTCACGATCCTGCGTTCCGAGCTCGGCGTCACGCAGTCCGAGACGCTCCTCCTGGGCCTCCTGCACGACGCCCTGGAGGTTGATCCGGGCTCGGAAGCTCTCGTCACCCATCAGCTGGGCGAAGCGTTCACCGCCCGGCTGCGCGCGATGACGCCCGACCACCGGCTCGAACGCCGCCCGAAGGCGCCTGGAGACGAGACCCGCTGGCGCAGGAAGACGGCCGCGCTTCCCGGCGAGGAACTCCTCGTAAGGCTCGCCGACCGCATCCACAACCTGCGCGACTTGGCTGCCTCGCCGAATCACGAGCGCCGGCGGAAGTTCGTACGGAACCTGACCGAGTTCCATCTCCCGCTCGCCGAGGCCGCCCGTCCCCTCAGCCCGGAGCATGGAGCCGCGCACGCACTGCTTCACGCCGAGTACGTCCGACACCAACAGGAGGTACGTCCGTGAAACGGGTCGTCTACTCGATGGAGCCGGTCGGTCGTACCGGCGGCCGGGTCTATTTGCGGATGCTCCACGAGGCGACGGCCGACGATGTGGAGTGGCGCACGGTCCCGGACCACAAACGCACCTACCGCGTCCGCCGATGGCGCAAGCTGCGCCACCTCGCCCGCTTGGTCCCGACCGTGCGGGCACTGCACAGTGCGACCGGCTCGTTCGTGTGGGACGACCTGAGCCTGCTGCTCTTCACGCCCGCGATGCGGGCCCGCACAGTGTTTCTTCTCCACCACTACGAGCCGTTGCAGCATGACTCCGCCCCCGTCGAGGCCATGCTCTGGGAACGGATGTTCCAGGTGCTGCCGCAGTGCGCCGCCGTGGTGTGCGTTGCCCCGTACTGGGCCGACTTCCTCCGCGCCCGAGGAGTGCGCAACGTACGGGTGATCTACAACGCCTTCGACATGGCCGAGGTGGAGCGTGCTCGCGGCTTCGACCGAGCCGAGTGCCGTGCGGAGTTCGGACTGCCCTCGGACGTGATCGGCGTGTATGCGGGTAAGGCCGTGCACTGGAAGGGCACGGAGGAGGTCTCGGCAGCCTTGGCCGGCGCTTCCGGACTACGGGTGATCACCAGCGGCAGCAACACCATCGGTTTCGACGGCGCGCACTTCGACGTGGAGCGCGAGCGGTACCTGCGGCTGCTGTTCGCCTGCGACGTCGGCGTCTTCCTCCCGCAGATGCGAGAGGGCTGGAGCCGCTGTGCGGCCGAGGCCCTGCTGCTGGGCCTGCCCTGCCTGATCCGCCCGGTGGCTGGCCTGGGCGACCTTGCCACGCTGGCCGGCCAGCCAGCCCCGGACCTTGGCCGCCTGCCGGCGCAGGTCTGGGAACGCGCGGCGGCGCGCCAGAGTGAGGCCAAGGCCGCGTACGAGGCCCTGGCCGGGTTCGATCTGAACTACTTCGGCAACGCCTGGGGCGACCTCCTCGCGAAGGTCGCCTGACCGGCGGCTACGCCTGCGCGGCCAGCTTCTTGGCCGCGGCGTCCAGACGGGCCAGCATGCGGTCCCGGCCGAGCAGCTCCATGGACTCGAACAGCGGGAGCCCGATCGTCCGGCCGGTGACCGCAACCCGGATGGGCGCCTGGGCCTTGCCCAGCTTCAGCCCGTGCTTCTCACCGACGGCGAGCAGAACGGCCTTCAGGTCGTCCGCCCTCCAGTTCGCGACAGCAGCCAGCTCGGCGCGTGCGTCACTCAGGACGTCGTTGGCACCGGCCTTCATCGCCTTGTTCCACGACGCCTCTTCCTCGACCGGCTCGTCGAGGAAGAGGAAGTCCACATAGCTGGTGATCTCCGACAGCAGCGCAAGCCGAGTCTGGGCCAGCGGCGCCACCGTCTCGAAGACGGCCCGGTCGAAAGCCTCGGGCTGCCACGGCGCGTACGGGGCGACGAGCCACGGCGCGCACGCGGCGGCGAACTGCTCCGGTGCCAAAGCGCGGATGTAGTCGCCGTTGAAGGCCGTCAGCTTCTTCACGTCGAAGAAGGCAGGGGCGGTGTTGACGTCCTCGATCTGGAAGAGCTGCTCCAGCTCCTCGTACGGAAGGATCTCCTGGTCGTTGCCCGGCCCCCAGCCGAGCAGCATCAGGTAGTTGACCATGGCCTCGGGCAGGAAGCCCTCGCCGAGGTAGTCCTCCAGCGCCACCTTGTCTCGGCGCTTGGACAGCTTCTGCCGCTTCTCGTTCACGATCACCGGCAGGTGCGCCCACACCGGCGGCTTGGCGCCGAGCGCCTCCCAAAGCAACTGCTGCTTCGGCGTGTTCGACAGGTGCTCCTCTCCGCGGATGACCTGCGTGATGCCCTCGTCCAGGTCGTCGACCACGTTGGCGATGAGGAAGACCGGGGACCCGTCACCACGCGCGATCACGAAGTCCTCGATCGCGTTGTTCGGGAACGCCGGCTCCCCGCGAATCAGGTCGACAACGACAGTCTCGCCCTCGTTCGGGGTCTTGAACCGCAGCGCGCGCCCCTCCTCGAACGCGAGCCCGCGCTCACGGCAGAACCCGTCGTACCCGAGGTGCTCCGAACCTGTGCGCTCCTTCAGCTGCTCCCGGGTGCAGTCGCAGTAGTACGCCCGGCCCGCCGCGTACAGCTGCTGAGCGGCCTCGCTGTGTCGGGCGGCGTTGTGCGACTGGAAGTACGGGCCCTCGAATGCGGCGTCCTCGCCGTGGATGCCGATCGCGGCCAGAGCGTTGATGATGCCGTCGATCCACTCCGGCTTGTTCCGGGCCGCGTCGGTGTCCTCGATGCGCAGGACGAACGTGCCGCCGGACTGTCGTGCCACCGCCCAGTTGTAGAGAGCGGACCGTGCACCACCGACATGGAACATGCCGGTCGGGGACGGGGCGAAACGAACGCGAACCGGGGCAGTAGACATGCGCTCCAGGGTACCGACGCCGGACACCCGCCCCGGCCACTCCACCCACCCCAGTGCCGACGCTTTCCGGCAGTCCTCCGCTCCTACTCGTACGTCTCCTTCCATCGAGCCCGATGCTGGCGGTCCCCTTGCCCCGAGCCGTTCACCGCACCGAGGGACACCAACGATGCGCCGTTGTTCCACAGCCCGAGGTGATCACGGTGGACGGCGAGGATGTCGTTCTCCGTGGCGAAGCTCTCAGCCGGCCCGCTGAAGTACGTCGTGGCCACGAAGATCGCCACGTCGACCTTGAAGTGCACCTTCGCCCCGAGAAGGTCACGGACCTCCCGACTGGGGATCTTGTTCTTGGGCGTGTAGCGCTTGCACTGGATCACCATGCTGCGGCCGTCAGGGAGCCGACCCAGCACGTCAGCGCCGTTGTCGTGGGAGCCGCCGACCCTCCGCACTTCGGTGCAGCCATCCCGCCGACAGAGTTCCACCACGAAGCCCTCAAACTCCGTGCCCGTCATCGCATCGACCTCGGCGAGCGTCCGGTGCCCGGCCTTCACGGCTTCGTCCTGTCGCCATTGCCGATCACTACCCTTGATCAGCCGATCCGTCCGCCACAGCCACCACCCGCCGACAGTGGCGGCGCCGAACACGAGCGCGCCCACGAGATACGGCCAGATCGCCGCCCAGAACACCACCAGCAAGACGACGATCACGCCCCCACTGACGCCGCCGGTCTTGAGCCGTCGCTGGCGACGCTTCCGCGCAGCCGATCCTCGCCGCTTCCGTGCCCTTGCCATGATCCTCCCCAGGTCCAGAAGCAGTCTCGGGATTCACTGTGGAGCCGTAAGGGCGCCCGTCGGGACACTGGCCGATATGAGACGGACCGGCTGCTAACGACGTGCTCGACGTCTTCTGTCGGGACCCCTGCTCCGCCTCAAGAGAGCTGAGGCACTTTTGCATTAGACCTCCTTGAACATCCCATTTATGCCAAGTTCTTCTAGGCGTTGCTGGATCTGCTCGGCCTCATCGGCCTGAATGACCAACTGGAGTGTGCCTTGCAGATAGCTGATCTGCCTTTCGTCTAGGGCCATGTAGAACGCCCGGAAGAGTGCAGCAAAACCGTCGGCGCTGTCGCTGTTGGCCAGGAGGTTCTTGGTGAACGAGAAGGCGACCTGCCGGTCCCTGGCCTGCTCCCTTTTCGGGGATTGCTCCGGACTCGGCCCATCGGTCTCCCGTTGCCGGGGCACGCTCGGTGTGTCGCCCCCCGGGCTGCCTGTCTTGCGCGTCGAGCCGTTATCGACGGTGTCGTCGGCACTCAAGGAGCATCGACCTTCGTGAACCAGCTGGTCGCAGCTGGCGCACGTCTTGGGTTGTGGTTTGGCGAGGCGCAGGCCCGTGCTCGCGAGGTTGACCTGTCCGGGTGCTGTGACCTCCACCTCGGTGCCCGCTCCGTCGACGATGCTCAGCAGGCCCTGGCTGACAGCATCGTAGATCGCCTGCTGAAGGTCGCGGTCACCGCCGTACAGCAGCGGCAATCGTGGGGCGCTGTAGAAGGCGGCTCGGATGTCAGAGAGGGTCTTGCCGTAGTCGTGGTCGCGAAGGTTATGCAGGAGGGCCTTGGCGCTGAACTGGCCAGTGTCGAAAACCTTGTCCCGAGCAGCGAGGCCCTTCCAGACGAGCATGCCGTCGAGGGCGGTGATGTTGTCCTTGTCGAATGTAAGTTGGTCGAGGTACCGCTCCCCGTCCGGGTCGGGCTGGGCCAGGTAGGCGACATGCTGGTACGCCCGCTTGAGCGCTCTCTCCAGTTGAGTCTTGGCCTCGGCGAGCTCCTTGGCACCGATCGTCTTGAGTTCGGCGTCGTTCTGAATCTCGGGCGCCTGCAGAGCCTTCTGCCTTGCCAGGTACTCCACCGCCAAGTTCCGCGCAAGAGCACGCTGCTGGGTGTTCACCACGGCGTACACCGCGCTGCTGGCCCACTGGATGGGGAGCTGCTGCGCACCTTGCCCGAGCCCCATGGCGACAGTGAGTGCCTCGAGGGTCGGTTTCTCCATGCCGTTTCGCAGGCTGTACTGCGCCGGGTCGAGGACGATGAGCCGTGTGGTGTAGGCGGTGTCCAGGCCGGCCGTGGCGAGGACGTCGGCGGGACTGCGCTGAGAGTCCGCAGGGACGAACTGCAGATCGCGGAACGGGCCGTTGCTGGCCAGCCTCTTCGCGATATCGGCGATGACCTGGTCGCGTTCGGCCTCGGTGATGGTGCGCCGGATGTTCTTCACCAGCATGCGGTGGGTGAGCCGGGTGGAGAGGAAGTAACGGGCCGGCTTGTTGTTGCCCTGACCGGGAGTGATGTCGAGCGCGCTCATCCCCTGGTTCGGGTTGACCAGCTCATCGACGACGCCGTCGGCGTCGGTGACGGTGTACGTGGCCTCCGGCACGCTGGTGGCGGCCTTGACCTCAGGAGCACTAGCTCCGCGGCCCCGCCCCGGGCGCAGTGTGCCGACAACACTCGCCAGGAAGATGAAGGTGGCCGCCCGTTCAGCCGCGCGCGGATTGTTCGTGCCCCAAGTGCTGGAATGCCGTTCGAGGTCCTGGCGGCGCGCTGCGCCTGACGAGCCGTCGTGGTTGATGACCTCGATCTCGGCCAGGCTCCGATAGTTCGCGATGGTGCGGTCGTCCTCGACCAGGCCGCTGCCCAGGAGCGCCTCTCGGACGGTGCTGTCCGACAGCGGCAGGTCGCCGGGCCCTATGAGAGCCGGCACCCACTCGCCTGACTTGCCGCGCTGCTGCAGGGCATAGACCGTGGCGGCGAAGATGCGGATCGTGGACCGGACCCGTTGGAATCCGGTGACCTTGCTCCACTCCTCCTGCGCCAGGCTCAGCAGCATGGGGTGGAACGGGTAGCAAGATGTCATCTCCGCACGCCAGTTGCGGCGCCACGCGGCTCCGATCGGGTCCCAGACCTGCTTGCTCCAGGTCTTGTCCGTCAGCACTTCCTCGTAGAGCGCAGCAGTCGCAGCCAGCACCTCGCCGGCGGGTTCGGCGTCGAACAGCCGCCGGCGGAGGATGTCGGCGAAGTCGCCCACGCCGGTCACAGTGGTCGGCAGGCCGTTGCGGTCGAGATGGCTATTCACGTCGTCACGGCGGGCCTGAGCGGCGGGCGAGAGCGCGGTCTTATCGATGTCGGAGGCAATCATCACGACCAGCATTGCGACGTGGGGGACATCGTTGACGACATCGAGCAGAGCCCGTAGGAACGCCATGTCCTGGGCCGCCAGGTCGATCTGGTTTGCGCCGTCCAGTCCGTTGCCGATGTAGTCGAGCACCTCGTCGACGATGATCAGCACGGGTCGGTTCAGCGCGCTGATGGCCTCAGCGATTTTGTGCTTGTCGCTCCAGAACCGCCGGTAGCGTTCGAAGAGGGTGTAGTCCTTGGAGAAAAGACGCCACAGGAAACGCTCGTAGAGGTTGACCGCGGGCCCATCGAGCTCCTGTACTGCGGCCCCTGGGGTCATGTTGTCGCAGGGCAGCACGACGACATGTGGACGTCCAAGGCCGCCGGCAAGCGGGTGGCCGATTCTGGCCCTCGCGCGCTCGGTCACCTTCTGGCCGAGCTCGGTTCCCAGCAGCGCCCTTGGATTGGCGGCCAGATGGTAGGCGCCGATGCACGCGTGCGACTTACCGCCGCCCATGCCCTGGTCGAGTCGGGTGACTGCTCGGGCTTTCAAGTAGTCGTCGCCACCACCGATGCGGACTGCGATTTCTGTGAGCAGGTCAATGAGCCGTTCGGTCGGGTGCGTGATGTCACCGTAGTAGTCGGCGTCGGCATAGGGCGGCCGGTCGGCTCCCGTGGCGTGAACGGCTCGGAACAGCGACATCTGTACGTCATCGATCTGCCCGGAGGCGCTCCGGATCTCCTGGCGGAGCTTGAGTGCCTTCCACCACGGCGTCACGCTGGTCGTCATGGCTTCTCTCCTGGGCTGGTGGACACGAGGATCACGGAGGTGGTGTTGGTCGTCATCGCGTGAGCCGCAACTGGACGTCGAGTTGGAGCTGGGATGCTTCGTAGTTGTTCTCAGCGACTGTCTCGGCGGCACTGACCACGCCGGCCCGGTTGCGCAGCACGCGGGTGAAGCGGACGGAGTCTGGGTCGTTGTCGGGAAGCCGATCCGCGAGGAACTGGACTGCGGCCCACAGAAAGGTGTCGTCGGCCGCGTGCTCTGCATCCGCCAGTACCTGACCCATGGCCTGCAGGCCCTCCTCCGAGGCAGCTGCGAGTGCGAGGGCGAGGTCGATGACGGTCGAATTTCCGTCGATCTTGCCCTTGTAGTCGCGGGCGGCGATGAACCGCACACCCTTGTCGGCATCAGGGACCAGGTCGCGTATCGCTGTCAGGTCGAGCGAGGAAGCCAGAGCCTGCCAGCGCAGTTCGGACTTCCCCCGGATCTGGCGGTTGTAGAGCGTGATCCACCACAACGCGAACCGCGTTCGAGCGTCAAAGGTCTCCAGCGGCTGGTGGTTGATCTCGACGGCCATGGCCTCCTGGACTGCAGCTCGCGCCAGCGGAAGAAACGTGTAGATGTCGACGGGTTCGCCCTTGGCGTCGAGGACCTCGCTGTAACGGCCGACGACCTCCATGGCCGGTCCGGCAGCGGCCATCAGCATGTCCGCCGGAGCCAAACCCCACCGCTCCCAGTCCGGGTAACGCCGCTTGATCTCTGCCTTGATCTCGGCCTCGACCGCGCCCTTGCGCCCAGGGGATCGTCCGGGCGCCATGGGGCGGCACGTCATGGTCAGGGTGGTCTCGATGTTCGCCTTGCCCTGATGGTTGCTGGCCTCGGTGTTCGCAGGCCAGGACCCCGTCATCACCAGGCCGGCCTTCTCGATGGCCGTGAGCAGGCGCTGCCAGACCTCCGGGTCTCCGGATCCGAACACGATGGTTACCAGTCCGTCGTCGCGGACCACGCGACGCATCTCGCCGAACGCCTGGGCGATCTTCGTGTCGTAGTGCTCACGAGTTCGGTGCTCGTTAGGCGCCTCTCCCCGGACCCGTTTGACGATGATCTCTTCCGATTTCTCCTGGCAGCCGTGTTCGTCGGAAGTGACGACGAGCTCGGGCCAGGTGCAGTGCAGGGCGCGCTTCAGCCATGCGTAGATCAGATCGGAGGAGTCGGCATACGCGATCATCTCGTCGTACGGCGGGTCGGTCACCACAGCGGTGATGGATGTGTCCCGCAGGTTCATCGCGGTAGCGGACCCCCGCGTCACGCTGACCGGCATCCCCTGGATATCCGCCATCAGGTTCGCGAGCGTCGACATGCTGCTTTTGCACAGTGACGACCATGATCCCGGACCGGTGCCGATCCCCACCTCGAAGAAGTCCTGGGAGAACACAATCGACCCCTGATTCGCGTAAATATCGTGAACCTTGTTGAGCTTTGGATCGAGAGCGCAACCGCGGGTAGCCCTCCGCAGCTTCCGCGCGACGACGGCCCCTGCGTAACCACTCAGCGCCCGCGCATAGTCAGGGCTCACCCCCGCCTTGTACATGAGTTCGTCGGCCACCTCGGCGATGGACCGGGTGAGCATGACGAAGGCCAGGGTCTGTCGATCGCACATGAAGTCGCCGTAGGTGCGCGCCCCGTAGATGGACGGCCCGATGATGTTGTTGTTGCCCGGTGCGATCCGTTCGTCTGGTACGGCACTCAGAAACGGACTCGGGTCGGACAGCTCACGTAGTGCCGCGGGCGTTGCGGCGACAGCCGAGAGCTCCGCCTGGGTCGGCTCCCGGTACTCCTTGCCGAAGTCGTCCGAGTGGTCGGCCACCACCAGGAGCATGTCTGTGGCGCGCCTCTCGTCGGTGAGTCGTCGATGCACATCGAGTGGGTGCACATGACTGCAGAAGGGGCAGATCGCCGACTTCCCCGGGAGCGTGCGCCCCTCAGCCGTACGAGCGCGCGTCAGTGTTGGAGTACGCCTTGGAGGGCCCTCGTGCACCACCGGTGCGCAGGTACCGGCAGCCGGGTCGGCTTCGATGTAGAACGACTGGCCGGGATCGGTGACAGGCGGAGCGCCCTTCCGACCGCGCTTCTGACTCGGCCTTCGCAGCTCATACGAGCCGGCCAGAGGGAACCGGTTGCCGCACTCCTGGCACGGTATGGCGATGGCCCACAGATATCCCCACGGTCGTTTGCCGTTGACCTCGGGGTAGTAGTCCGCCATGGCTGCCGTCCACCGGCGTCCCACCTCATCGAGAGTTGCGCGAACGTCAACAAGCAGCCGGGGCCGGTCATCGTAGAGGGCGTCGCTCTCCTCGGCGAACGGCAGGCTCGGCTCCTGAGACCAGTCCCGGAGGGGGAAGTCGGTGAGGAGTGTGCTGGCCAGCACCGCGACCGGGCTGTAGTCCACACCGTGGGCCTCAAGCCCGAGCCGCCCCGCCTCGAGCGGGATCATTCCGCGCCCGCTGAACGGGTCCAGGACTGATGCGCCCTCAGGGTTCGCCTTGAGGATCTCGTCGTGGAGCATCTGCCAGGCGGCGTAGCGCCCGGACATGGCCCTGTGCACCAGCTCTTGAAGGCGCTGTTGCTCAGCCTGATCCTCCGGCCAAGGCAGCAGCGAGCAGACCACGGCAGCCTTGGCCTGTGCGACTGGACGCTTCGCGAACCACGGGAACAGCCCGATCTCGGTCGCACCGCTTCCCCATCCTGCTGAACTGTTCGCCGAAACCTCGGCACAGGGGAACCAGCGTTCAATCATTCGGGTCATGCGTTGCTCCCGGGG
Source organism: Streptomyces sp. NPDC019443 (assembly GCF_044389785.1). Lineage (NCBI taxonomy): Bacteria > Bacillati > Actinomycetota > Actinomycetes > Kitasatosporales > Streptomycetaceae > Streptomyces > Streptomyces sp. NPDC019443. Next base: position 110,839 of record NZ_JBIRYJ010000011.1, on the reverse strand, counting down.
GCGTTCTTGAGGCTGCTGCCCGGGACACGGAACACCGCGTTCCCGGTCATGACGTTCGCGAAGAGGGTGGCGGGGTCTTGGTAGGCGCCGAAGAATCGGCCCTTGCCGTCGGCGCACTGGTCGACGACGTAGAGCCAGTACTCCTTGCGGTGCTGGGTCGCGATGAGGACTTCGTTGCCTGTCATCCGGATGCCGTCGCTGGCCGCGCTGCCGAGCACGCCCTTGACCTCGACATGGCGGACCTGGCTGTGGCGGCGGGCCTCCAAGTCGTAACCGCGGCCCTCGGTGTGGACATCGGCCACGGTCCAGCCGTCGTGCTCAAGGAGCTGCTGCACGCGCCGCATGGAGACCAGCTCGGCGTCGATCTCGGCCTGGACGCTGATGTCGGCGGTGGCCAGGACGCGGATTCGACCCACCTGCTTCGGTTCGGTCAGATGCACGTCCGCGAGCCGCTCCAGCTCCTCGAGTCGCTGAGCGGTCTGGGCCTGAAGCCGGTGCCGCAGCTCAAGGCGGGCAAGGCGGTCGTCGATACGGTCCGTCAGGGTCAGCGGCAGGTTGGTCAGGTCGCGGCGGGCCTGGGCGAACCAGTCGGCGCGCACCTTCCGGTGCTCCGCGACGGTCGCGGCGGCTACTTCGCGGGCCGCTGTGAGCGCGTGGCCCTCCCGAGCCGGATGCGGTGAGCCGCCGTTCTGGTCGGTGGGCACGAGGTTGGCCAGGGACTCCCATCGCACCGGGCGGGCATTGCCGCTGTCGTCCACCTTGATCAAGGTGGCCCATACGCTGGCGCGCTTGCCGTTGCTCTCGGTCATCGTCGCCTCGTACGCGTACAGGTCGTACGGGGTGAGGCTGGTGGGGTCGGATGCGGCGCCGGACTGGTACAGGTCCTCGGCCAGGGTGTGCTCGGCTGTGTTGATCAGGTCGCTGAAGCCTGGCTCACCGGGGCCGAGGGTGACGGTGTCACCGATGTCGATGCTTTCCGAGGCTTCGCGCACCACGTCCCCGCTGGTGGCGACGTGAACCTCGTTCCGTCCGCCCAGAGTGGCCGGAAATATGGCCTTGCCGCTTAAGGAGAGCCGCCGAAACCCGGGCCCGGCCGCGGTCGGAGCGGACTTCAGCACGCCAGCCGCCGCGAGCCGGTCGAGGTATGCCTCGACGATGGCCGGGTTGATGCGTGCGAACAAATCACGCTGAAGCAGGGTCAGTGCGGCCACCGCGTCCACCTGGCTGGCCAGGCGTCGCTCGTTGTCCCGGACTTTCCGGGCTGCCCGGCTGAGTTCCTGCGCTTGGACCGCCTGGGCGGCGTCGATGGCCTGCTGCTTCTTCAGCTCGTCGTTGCCGTAGAGGTCCGACAGCCACTTGTCGTAGTCGACGCCGGTGATTTCGGCGACCGCTGAAAGGCTGTCGAACATCTGGCCGTGCAGCTCGTTGGCGGCCGTTACGAAGTTGTCCAGGAGGCGGAGCAGGGTCTCGCCTTCCCGGGTGTCGGTGGCGACCAGGTTGTAGAGGTAAACGTCTCGCTGCTGACCGACGCGGTGGATGCGTCCCATCCGCTGTTCGAGGCGGACCAAAGACCACGGGATGTCGTAGTTCACGAGCACGTGCGCGGCCTGCAGGTCGATACCTTCGTTGCCCGCGTCAGTGGTGACGATGATCTGAAATTCGCCGCGCATGAATGCCTTGCGCGCCTCGTCGCGTTCGGTCTTTCCTTGGCGGCCGGAGTAGAGATGGGCGGTGTATCCCTGGTCCTGGAGCCGCCGGGCGATCCACTCTGCCGAGTCTGCGTACTCGGTGAAGACAACAGCCTGTTCACCGTTCCCAGGGTGGATTCCGTGGGCGGCCAGGCAATCGTCAGTGAGTCGCTTCCACTTCGACGGCTGCCAGCGGGAGTCACTGACCATTGCCTCGATCTGCTGCACGAGGCTGTTGATCGCAGCCCGCTCAGCCCTGGTCGAGGCCGAGACCGTGTGAATTACCTTCGCCTCATCGACCTCGGCCTCGTCACCGTGATCCTCGCGGTCGGCGATGAGCGCCGCCTCCGCCTCGCTCATCGCCCCCATGTGCTCGTGCCGCCGGCGCAGCGTCTCGGCCAGCGCGTAGAGACTGGAGGCTGCTCGCTTGCCGTAGACCATGCGGGCAAGCGGCTGCGCCACCGGGGGGAAGAACCGGTCGACCATATCTAGTGCGGCCCTGTAGAAGCCGTACTCGGTCTGCGACAGCGGGACGCTGTGGTTGTGCGCGGTGCGCCCCTTGAACAACCGGGTCGTGCCGTCGTAGTCGACCAAGTCCTCCTTCATCCGCCGCAGGAAGTGGATGGGGCCGGGGCGCAGCGCACTGAGCTCGATGTTGGGGTCGTTGCCCGGATCCGGGTAGATCTCTGGGTCGACCAGATGCAGCAGGTGTCGGAAGAGCCACTCTTTGCCCCGGTGCGGCGTTGCCGTCATCAGCAGCGCCCGCGGGGTGTTCTTGGCCAGGAGCCGTCCGACCTGGTGGAATCCGGCGGCAGTTGGAGTCAGTCGGTGCGCCTCGTCGAAGACGACCAGATCCCAGCCGGCCTTGTCCGGCCGGATGGCGTCCTGCACCGCGGGGTTCACCGCTGCCAGTTCCAGCGACACCACCCACAGGTCGTTGGAGTTCAGAGCGTCCTCACGCACCGTGGCCGAGGTCAGCTGACGCAGCCCGCCTCCCAGTAGTCGCTGGAAGTCGTCCACCCACTTGGTGGCCAGGTTCGCCGGGCACACGATGATCGCCCGCTTTATCAGGCCGAGCCTCTGCATCTCACGCAGATATAAGCCGGCCATGATCGTTTTGCCGGTACCCGGCTCGTCACAGAGGAGGAAACGCAGCAGGGGTTGGGGGAGCATCGCTCCGTAGACGGCAGTCGTCTGGTGCGCGTACGGCTTCAGTGGTGTGGCTGCCATCGCGCTGGACTCGGCGTTCGTCGCCGCGGCGTTCATCCACTGGGTCCACATCGCGGCCAGCACACGGGCGGAGTCAGCTCGCCCGTCGCTGACGAGAGGTCGCACGGTCTCGGTATCCCCGGCTGCCAGATTCACTTCGTGTCGACGGTCTTCGTCATCGACCAGGATGAGATCCCATGACCCCGATTGGTCTCCGGGCAGGGCGAACCTGACTGTGGCGAACTCTGGTACGCCAGCTGCCTGGACCCGTACTTTCTGGCCTCGCTCAAAGGTGCCTTGGGGCTGCATGCTTATGCATCTGCCACAAGGCGCGCCGGAATCCAGCTGATGAGACTGGCCACAAGCCAACCCGCTGGACGTGGACAAGCCATGTGCTGGTCCCTCCCCCTCGGCCACCCAGGGTTCCCCAACCTTGGCCGACTAACGACTGGTCAACTTACAGTAGCTGCAAGCTACTTCCAATACACGGGACGTAAGCGATAGGGGTGGGAGCGGCGGATTCCAGCCACCCACTTCTAGGGGCGGAAGGATCGGTTGGAGCGCGATGCCGGTCGGCCAGGTCAACTCACGGGCTGTACAAGGAGGCGTGGGCAGGGCGGTTGGGGAACTGTCATTTGCCTCGCCGCTGAGACGTCTTGCAACCGGTACCGCTGGCCGAGGCATTGGCCTGGCACCCGATGGCAGCGGCACTGGTCGCGCAACGTCCTGTCTGGACGCCGGGCACCGCGCACGGGTATCACCGCCGAACCTGGGGCTGGCTGGTTGGCGAGGTCATCCGCCGGGGTCCGGCCGCACTCCGGGCCGCTTCTTCGCCGACCAGATCGCCACGCCGCTGGTCCTCGACTTCTTCATCGGGCTGCCGGCGGACGAACGCGACCGGCTCAGCCACATGGTGCACCGCAAGCCCGGCGTCGACCTCACCACCGCGCCCCCGGAATCGGTCCCCGAGGACCTCCGCGAACAGATCGCTGCCTGGAGCGACCCGAACTCGTAAAGCACCAGGGCCTATACGGCCACCGACCCAGCAGTGATGGACTTCAACCCGCCCGAGGTGCAGGCCGCAGAACTCCCAGCCTCCAACGGCATAGGCACCGCGCGCAGCCTGGCCCGCATGTACGCGGCGCTGATCGGGGATGTGGACGGCATCCGCCTGCTCACCCCGGAAACCCTCGCATCGGCGACCAGAGAGCAGGCCGCTGGGATGGACCAGGTACTGGTGGTACCGAGCCGCGGCGGTTCCCTGCGTTGGCCCAGCTGACGTGGGCATCGAAGCGAACGTTCCGTGGGATCCAACGTGCGCCTCCTTCCCCTAGGTTCTGTGGTGGATGGTTCTCTGTGAGGTCGCAGCGCGGGCCCACGGGCAGTCGGATCACGCCATAGAGTGAAGGGCCAATCGTTGCGTCCCGGGTTGCGCAGTCGGTCCTGTAGCACCTCCGTCGGCCGCGCAGGCGCGACAGCGTTGTTGGCCCCCGTACGCGTCTGGTCCTGAGGGGAATCGATGGCCAAGCTGACTGAAGAGCAGAAGGCGAAGCGTGCAGCTGCACGAGCGCGCCGTGAGGCTCTCGCAGCTGAGGAGAAGGATCGCCGGGATGTAGAGCAGCGTGAAGCATGGGCGCGTGAAGGGACACGGCTCACCTGGGACGAGTACAAGGCCGGGGTGCGCTGTCGAGGCTGTGGCGAACCCATGTATGACGGACTGGGGGACTGGCCGGGGCTGATGTACCTCACCGAGGAGGAGAAGCGCGACCACGAGGCGATGGAGGAGCGCTTCCGGCAGCTGCACCCAGACTGCAAGAGCGGCCGCTGGGGCACCAGCGGGTCGCGCGTGACTCACTGCTGTCTGTGCTGCCCGCCACCGCCGCTGGGGCCGGCGCAGATCGAGAAGCTCAGTCGGCTCTTTCAGTCCTTCCCCTCTGCCGAGGAACGCAAGAAGGACCTGGACGCCTGGAAACTGATCCTCACCTGCGATCACGTGACCACCTTCGTCCAGCACCGGGAGAACACCTACGTCCGGGGAGTGGTCGATTGCCCTGAGTGTCAGACGCGACGCGGGGTCGTCGACAGCAAGCGACTCGGGCCCGCATATACGGACGCGGGTGTGAAGGCAGCGCAGAGCGAGGCGGATCAGGCACGTCTCGCTGCCGAGTTGGCCAAGGCGAAGGAGCAGCTCCGGCGCCAGCAGCAGCGTGCTGCTGCCACGAGCAACCGGATCGAGGAGCTCCAGAAGCAGCTGAGCCCCTCTGCCCAGGGCGACGCACTGCGTGAGCGGTGCGTGAGCGGACTGGGTGGCACGGGGTGGGCGGCACGCGGGTTCTGGAGCGGAAGTCTCTGACCTGGGAAAGAACGGGATCTGGCGACACTGTCCGGTACCAGTCAAGATGATCTTGTGGGGCCTCGTAATGCGTAGGTCTCAGCTCCCTCGAGGGGCCCATCAGCCCAAATGTGACGATCGTGCGTGTGCTGTTGCCGAACAGCCTGAGGCAGTCGACGGGGCTCATCCTGGGAGCCGCTTGGGAGCCGACCCGCTTCCGAACCCTCTTCCACACCACCCGACACCAATCGGGACCGTGCCTCTGACCAGCACAAACGTCATCAGCGCAGGCAAGATCAGGGCCCGAACCTCGTTCGGGGTGAAGTACGGCGACACCGTCCGCATCGTCGACATCGGCGACTTCTCCCGCGAACTGTGCGGCGGCACCCAGGTCGCCCACGGCTCCCAGGTCGGCACCTTCCGCCTGCTCAGCGAGGGCTCGATCGGCTCCAACCTCCGCCGCATCGAGGCCCTGACCAGCCACGGCGCTCTGCGCCACCACGACGTCGAGCGCCGCATCCTCGAAGAGGTCTCCACCCTCCTCGGCACCCGTCCGCAGCAGGGCGCCGAGACCCTCCACAAGCGCCTCAGCTCTTTGGCCGCTGCGGAGAAGGAAGTCTTCCCGCCGGCGCAATGCCGACTTGCGGAGCCAGGCGGAACAGCTCGCCTCCCCCTCCCGTCAGGTGCCCGGGGACTCGGACCTTGGCGTAGAAGACCATCAATCAACTGCGAAGCTAGCTCCGCGGTCTGACGGTGTGTATGATTTGAGTATCGAAGCTCGGGCGTGCTCGGGCTATGTGCGTTGTGGCGGGGCGGGAGAGGTTCGTCGCTTCCCGTCCGGCTCCGCAGGGAAGATCATCTGACCAATATCCACCGCACCACCCCGCATGGTTTGCAGGCCCGGCAGGGCGGTGCGGCTATACCGTTCCCACGCAGTGCGCGGGGACAGGAAGGACAACCCAATGAGGATTGTCGACGTCCATCATGCATGGTCCCTGCCGCCCCGGGCCAGGAGAGCTGTGCTGGTTCTCCTGGGGATCACCGTGGTGGCTGTGGCGTGCGCGTCATTCATGGGACATGGCATGGCCGCATTGGCCGTAGTCGCTGCCGCCATGCTGACTGTCGTGGCGGAGGAACTGGTGCGGACCGCGATGCATGCCTGGCTGCGCACTGTCTGACGAACCGAGGGGCGGTGGGGGAGCCACGCACGTACAGCTCCCCCACCCGCAGAAGCAGAGAAGTTTGGTACGAGGAGACGAAGGAGGTGCTGTGCAAGTAGACGACGCATCCCCGGCTCACATTGAGCAGATTCCGCTCGGGAGTCTCTGTGAGGTGACAGCCGGCCCGTCCGGGTCGCTGCTGGACAGCCTGAACGACGGGCCCGACGGGGCGCCGGTGATCTCACCGCCGGATCTCACCGACCACCACACGGTGGACACCCGGCGGCTGCGGCGGGTGCCGTGGAGCGAGGCCAACCGGCTCTCCCGCTTCGCGCTGCGGGAAGGCGACCTCCTCGTCGTGCGGCAGGGGACACTCGGCCGGTTGGCGCTGATCGAGGCAGAGCACGCCACATGGTTCTACGGCTCGTCTTGTCTGCGTATCAGGCCCCGGCGTGAGCTCATCCTGCCTGCGTACCTCGTGTCGTATCTGTCCTATCCACCCGTGCAACGGGGCATGCTGGGACAGTCCCTCCCAGGTACGGTCCCCTCGCTCAACTCGGCGATGCTGAATGCGTTGCCGGTCACCGTGCCGCCCTTGGACCGGCAGCACGCTGTCGTCGAAGCCCTGGCCGATGTGGACGCCCGGATCAGAATCCAGCGGCAGATTGCCGACCGCCTGGAGGCGCTGCGGCCAGCCATCTTCGGAGAGCTGATTCAAGGAACGAGGCACACATGAGTCCCCTTGCCCACGGGCAGTTGGCACGGGCCCTCTTCGGTGCCGCCGACCTGCTGCGCGGCAAAATGGATGTGCCGCAGTACCGTGACGTCATCTCCGGGATGCTGGTCCTCAAGCGGGCCTCTGATCAGCCAGGCATCCTTCACTTGCCCGAGCGTGCGCGCTGGTCCCACATCGTCGGCTACAAGGGCAAGGCGTTGGGGCACGTGCTCAACGAGGCCCTCTGGGAACTTGAGCGAAGCAACCGGGAAGTACTAGAGGGCGTATTCGAGGCCCTTGACTTCGACAGAAGGCTGGGCCGTGCCGAGTTGAGCGCACTGGTCGATCACTTCGACCACATTCCGCTGAGTGACGACGATCTGGAGTTCGGCGATGTGGGCGGTCGTGCATACGACCTGATCCTCAGCGCGTTCGCCGACAGTGCCGGGAAACGCGGTGGGGAGTTCTTTACGCCCCGTTCTGTGGTCCGGCTGATGGTCCGCCTGGTCCGGCCGCAAGAGGGTCAGTCGGTCTACGATCCGTTCGCTGGCTCGGGAGGCATGCTCATTCAGGCCAGGCAGTACATCGACGAGCACGGCGGGGAGGGTGCAGACCTCGCCCTCTTCGGGCAGGAAGTGAACGGCGCAACGTGGTCCACGGCCCGGTTGAACCTCCTGTTGCACGGCATTACGGACAGTTCGGTGCTCTGCGGGGACACGCTGACCGATCCGCTCCACTCACTGGAGGACGGGCATCTCAGGCGCTTCGACTGTGTGCTGACCAATCCTCCCTTCTCGATGAACTACTCCGAGAAGGAAGTGAGGTATCCGGAGCGCATGAAGTACGGCTGGACACCCGGGCAAGGCAAGAAGGCCGATCTGATGAATGTCCAGCATGTGCTGGCCACACTCCGTCCGGACGGCATCGGAGCGGTGGTTACCCCGCATGGCGTGCTGTTCCGGGGCGGGGCGGAGGCTGAGATCCGCCGGGGAATCGTCGAGGACGCCCGGCTCGAAGCGGTGATCGGTATTGGACCGAACGTCTTCCACGGCACAGCCATCCCCGCCTGCATCCTTGTGCTGCGGGGCACGAACGGAACACCAGCGGATCAGCGCGGCCAGGTGCTGTTCATCAACGCCGAGCGCGAAGTGGTCACGGGGCGATCGCAGAACCGCCTGGAACCGCAGAACGTGGAGAAGATCGTGGGTGCTTTCCGCGAGTGGGCAGACATCCCCGGCTTCTCTCGGGTGGTCTCGCTGAATGAGATCGCAGCGAACGACTTCAACCTCAACATTCGGCGCTACGTCGACGCCGGTCCGCCTGCCGAGCCACCGCTGGACGTCCGTGCGGCGCTGTCCGGTGGTGTGCCAAGAAGCGAAGTCGACGCGGAGACACGGAAGTTCCACGTCTTTGGTATCGGCCTCGCTGACCTGTTCGCGCCGCAGGGTTCCGACTACCTCGATTTTTTGAGCGAGGGCTGTGGGGCGACTGCAGCGCGCATCCCGGAACTGGCTGCTGTTCGAGAGCGGGATTTCATCAACCACTGCCGTGCATGGTGGGAGGGAACGGAATCACGTATTGCCGAGCTCGCGGGCTCTGGGAAGCTGTTGATGTTGCGCCCCCGGCTCGTGGCTTCCTTCCGTGAGGAGCTCCTGCCGGAGGGGATCCTGGACCGGTACCAACTGGCCGGCGTCTTCGCAGCATGGTGGTCAGACCGGCACGACGACCTCAGAAGCCTGGACCAGCGGGGTTTTTTCGGGGTGATCGACCGGTGGGCGGCGGCCGACGGCCAGCGTTCGTACCTTCCTGAGACCCTGGCGCGCGAACGCGTGCTTGATGTTCTTGGTGACGATCTCCGATCTCGCATGGAGAGGCTCGTCGCTGCGGAACGACAGGGACTGGTCGATGTCTACCGCTCATGGGGCGACCGATACGCTACCTCGCTCACGGACTTGGAGAGGCAGAGCGAGGACACTGCGGCACGGCTCAGAGCTCGCCTGGAGGCGCTTGGTTACACCGGACCGGCCTGACCTGACTTAGCGCCACAGTCGCATCCGCACGGTCGCCGACCTCCCCTTCGGCCCCGTCTCACTACAACCGGATGGCTCCACCACGGCTCTGCGCAGCCTGCACCTGCACCGATCTACCGCTCCCCGCTGGGAGCCATCTGGGAGCCGACTGGCTCCCCGAGCCCCTTCGACACCACCCCACACCAACCGAGGCCATCAGCCTGACCTGCGGCAATGCCATCAACCCAGCTGGCCGGACTGCTCGTACCTCATTCGGGACGAAGAGGTCGTGGGTTCAAATCCCGCCACCCCGACAGCTGAAACACCAGGTCAGGGGCCTGATCCGCGAGAGCGGATCGGGCCCCTGAGTCGTTTGTAGGGTCTCTTGGGAGTTTCACCAGCGAATTGGCGCTGAACAACGGCGACGACGCCTATTGGGTTCTCCCCGCGAACGGAAGCGTCGATGAGATCGCTCAGACGCTCCAGCAGCACATCGAATCGACCGGCCGTTCGTGACGACAGCAAGGGCCAGGCAGACCAGTGCCCCGGTAGTCCGGTTGCGCCAGACCGCAACGGGCATCGCCGTGATCTGCTGAACAGCGCGGACGGAGACCCCTTCGAACACCCCAGGGCCGCGATCCACTCGGAGTCCTGATCCCAGTACGATCAGTTCGCGGCACGCGGTGGGACTACCGGCCCCGGTGCTTGCTCCATGAGGACCTTCTCCGTGCCCAGGTCCTCCATGAGTGTGCGGTGGGAGCGGTGAATGCCGTGCGGGGTGAGGCCCTTCGCGATCGGCGGCGAGCAGGCGTCCGCTCGCGCCTGGGCGTCACCCTCACCAACATCCCGGACGAGGCGTATCGCTACCAGCTCGGCGCCCGTTCCGCGATCGAGTGGATCAGCGACCGGTGCCAGGTCGAGGTCGACAAGGCATCGGAGATCACCAACGACCCTGCCGACTGGTCCGACGACCCCCGATACATCATCAACCTCCTCAAGCGGATCGTGACGGTCAGCCTGGACACCATGAAGATCGTGGATGGACTGTCGCCGCGCCGCCCCTCCGTACACGCCCCTGTGAGCAGCGCCAGCACGACGTACGCATGCATGGACGTGCTCGCGGCTGAGCAATGGGCTTGGTCGCTATCGCCCCTGCCTAGACGGGCGTTGTTGCAGTTCAGGCGCATTCGCACCCGATCTGGTGAAGTCCTTCATTCGTGCGAGCTAGATCAACTACTACCAAGAGTAAGGAATGGAACGCTCTACGTGTGCACAGCTCATCCAGTCCTCGGGCATCGCGCCCTCAAGAAGGAGTTGCCCCATGAGCGTTCGCCGTTCCCTGCCGGCCGTCCTCGGTGCCGTAACCCTCATCCTCGGACTGTCCACAGCCGCCGCGCCGTCAGCGGCCGCCGACCCCTGCGGGTTCTACGAGACCTCCAGTGACGCGTACTACAACCACTGCACGAGCGACGGCTCGCGCGTGATCATCGAAGTGGAGGTATGGGGCCCCAACTACGAGCGATGCGTGGGCCCTGGCATCACCTGGCTGGGATCGGCTGGCCAAATCGACGGCGCGGCGTACGTCGGGCGCACTTGCTGACCACTGATTACAGGCGTCCCAGCTGGCTGCCCCGGTCGCAGACGGCTGCAACACCCCCATGATGTTGCAGTCGTCGGCGTAGCAGACCCCAACTCCCGCCACCCCGACGCCTGTCAAAGGCCACCGACTCACCTGAGTCGGTGGCCTTCGGCGTTCCCCGCGGACCTGAACGGAGGGACCTTGCCGCCCACTGCGAGTTCGCCCTGGGCCCGTCAGTCGTCGAGGAACGCCAGGTCGAGCCGGCGCAGGCGCTCGGGGTCGGCGAGGATGTCGATTTCTACGATCTTTCCGTCCGTGACCGTGAAGGCCATGACCGAGAGAGGCTGTCCGTCGGGAGCCGTGACGAGTCCCGCGACGCCGTTCACCAGGGCCGGCTTCGCGAAGGGGGCGAACCTGGAGAAGAGCAGGGCCTGCGAGGCCACCGCCTGCGCACCGCGGACCCGCTTCGACACGCCCAGCGGCAGAGTGCCGTAGTCCGCGCGGAGCAGGACGTCCGGGTCGAGGACGGCGACCAGGGCGTCGAAGTCGCCGCCGCGCGAGGCGGCGAGGAAGGCGTCGACGACCTCGCGCTGGCGGGAGAGGTCGGCCTCGGGGACCGGGGCCGATCCCTGGACCCGGCGGCGGGCCCGGCTCGCGAGTTGCCTGGTCGCCGTGGGGGTGCGGTCCACGATCGTGGCGATGTCGTCGAAGGGCACGGCGAACATGTCGTGGAGTACGAAGGCGAGCCGTTCGGCGGGGGCGAGCGTGTCGAGTACGACGAGCAGTGCGAGGCCGACCGAGTCCGCCAGCAGCGCTTCCTGCTCGGGCTCGATTCCGTCGGCGCGGCTCACGACGGGGTCGGGCACGTACACGTCAAGTGGATCCTCGCGCCGTGACCTGCGCGAGCGCAGCATGTCCAGGCACACACGCCCGACGACCGTCGTCAGCCATGCGCTCAGGTTGTTCACGTCGCTGGTGTCGGAACGGCTCAGCCGCAGCCACGCCTCCTGGACAGCGTCGTCCGCCTCGCTCAGCGAGCCCAGCATCCGGTACGCCACCGCCCGCAGGTCGGCGCGGTTGACCTCGAATCGCTCCGCCAGCCAGTCGTTCTCGTCCATCGGTCACGTTCCCCTCGTCATGGTCCGTCATAGCAATGACGGACGAGACCGAGCCGATGTGACAAGAAGAAGCGATGAGGTGCGGATAAGACGGGAAGGTGCGGGTGGGACGGATGAGGTCGGCATACGGGGGATGACGGGAACCTGGGCCCGCGGCCGCTCGTTGCCCTCGTGGGCAAAGGAATCGTCAAGAGGCGCGGCCCGCGCCGGATTGCGCAGGGGATTTCCATGGGTGTCAGCCTTTCCAAGGGCGGCAATGTCTCGCTCACCAAGGAGGCCCCGGGCCTGACCGCGGTCATCGTGGGCCTGGGCTGGGATGTACGCAGCACCACCGGGACCGACTTCGACCTCGACGCCAGCGCGCTGCTGGTCGACGCCAACGGCAAGGTCGTGTCCGACCAGCACTTCGTGTTCTTCAACAACCTCAAGAGCCCGGACGGTTCCGTCGAGCACACCGGTGACAACCTCACGGGTGAGGGCGAGGGCGACGACGAGCAGATCAAGGTCAACCTCGCCGGCGTGCTGCCCGAGGTCGACAAGATCGTGTTCCCGGTCTCGATCCACGAGGGCGAGAGCCGTCAGCAGTCCTTCGGCCAGGTGCGTAACGCGTTCATCCGCGTCGTCAACCAGGCCGGCGGCGCCGAGCTCGCGCGCTACGACCTGAGCGAGGACGCCTCGACCGAGACCGCGATGGTCTTCGGCGAGCTCTACCGCAACGCCGCGGAGTGGAAGTTCCGCGCGGTCGGCCAGGGCTACGCCTCGGGGCTGCGCGGCATCGCGCAGGACTTCGGCGTCAACATCTGATCCGCCGATAGCCGTTCCGTCCGGCTCGTCCGGCTGTTCAAGGGTCTGATCCTCGGTGAGGGTCAGACCCTTGGCGCGTTTCGGCTCACGTACGCCCCCGCACGGGCGGCGGATTCTGCCGCTGCGGCAGCCCGGGCCGCGGCAACGTCGTCGAGCGGGTCGCCGCTGGCCAGGAGGCGGTAGTAGAGCGGGGCCGAGACCGCGCGGATCACTTCCTCGGCGTCCGTGCCCGCGGGGAGTTCGCCGCGGGCGACGGCCGCGTCGACGCACGGGGCCCACTCCTTGATCCGGGTCGCGAAGAAGCGGTGCAGGGCTTGCGCGGTGCGCTCGTCGCACCCGGCCGCGGCGATGACAGCCTTGAAGAGCGGGCCCTGGCGGGGGTCGGCGAGGGTACGGGTCACAAGGCGGGCGTTGGCCTTGAGGTCCTCGGTCAGGGAACCGGTGTCCGTAGGCGGCTGGGTTTGTTCGGCCATGACCGCCAGCAGATCGGCGATCAGGCCGGTGGTGGTGCCCCAGCGGCGGTAGAGGGTCGTCTTGCCCACCTCCGCGCGACGGGCCACATCCGCGAGGTCGAGCCGGCGGAAGCCGTGCTCGACCAGGGCGTCGCCCGCGGCCTGCAGGACGGACGCCCGGACGCGGGCGGTGCGGCCGCCGGGGCGTACGGTGCCGGGGGTGCCCGGATCCGCATTCTCGGAAGTCATAGTGGCACGTTAACGGAACCTAGGGTCCGTTAGATGCTCTCCTCTCGACCTCGCCTCCACAGCTGCGAAACGATCACCGATCATGGACAGCATGCCGACTGACACACCCACCGACCGTGACGCCGCGGCGGCCCTGCCCGGCGTGGAGCTGCTGTGGTCCGGGCGGGTCGCCGACCACGCCCCCGACGCCGCCGCCCACCGGCACCTCCTCGACGCCGAGGAGTCCGCGCGCCTTGACGCCTTCCTCCGGGACGCTGACCGGGACGCCTACGCCGTGGCGCATGTGGCGCTGCGCCGACTGCTCGGCGAACGGCTCGGGCAGGCCCCGGAAGCGGTCACGCTGTCGCGCGAACCCTGCGCCCACTGCGGCGGCCCGCACGGGCGGCCCGTCGTACCCGGCAACGCCGTGCACTTCTCGCTGTCGCACACCAGCGGCCTGGTGATGATCGCCCTGGCCGGGGCGCCGGTCGGTATCGACGTCGAGGGTGTCCCCGACCCCGACACGGTCGCCGACGTCGCCTCCCAGCTGCACCCGCGGGAGCGTACGGAACTGGCGGCGCTGCCGGCGGCGCAACTCCCCGCCGCGTTCACCCGCTGCTGGACGCGTAAGGAAGCCCTGTTGAAGGCGACCGGTGTCGGGCTGAGCGAGGACCTGTCCCTCACCTATGTGGGGGCCGGGCCCCAACCGGCCGCGAACTCGGACTGGTTGCTGGCCGACCTGCCCACGGACCCCGGCTATACGGCAGCCATCGCCGTACGCCTCACCGGGCCCGGCGCGACGTCGTACTAGCCGGCACGTTTCCGTAGGCGTCGATCTTGACCCACTCCAAACTCTGCCCGTTCGTCCGGGCCGTCCTGGAGACTGGGGGTATGGAGTTCGTCGTTTTCATGACCCTCCCAGGGCTGGTGATCCTGCTCGTCGTCATAGCCCTCGGCGACCAACTGCTGCGTGCGACGGGCCACGGGCGGCGGCAGGGGCAGGTGTCCGCGACCGGGTTCGAGCAGCTGCACGCCACGTTCTCGCAGGGCAAACAGAACGAGCTCAAGGAACGACAGAGCTCGCTCGTGATGCGGGACGACGAGGAGGACGGCACGCCGCCACACCGCTCCACGGTCGACCTCAGGAGTGGCACCGCGGTGATCCGGCTGCCGTCCTCGTCTCAGTAGCGCGCGACCAAGTGCTCGCGGCCCGGCGGTGGTTCGTACTCCTCGGGCCAGAAGTCCGTGATCGCGGTGATCCGGCCCTCCTCGTCGCCGGTGAAGAAGGTGATCGCGTACATCTCCTCCAGCCCCACGACGGCGTGTACCCAGGTCACGACCTGGTCGCCGTCGGCGACGATGCGCTGGACGCTTATGTGCCAGTCGCCGGGATACTCCCGGTTGAACTGGACGTACTTCTCCCTGCCGTGAATCCGCTCTCGGGTCTGCGGCAGGTCGTAGAGCACGTCCTCGCCGAGCGTGGACGCGAATGCGGCCCAGTCGCGTGCCTCCGCAGCCGACCAGTAGCCCTCAACTGTCTTGCGCAGTTCGGTCATACGGGAAGTGTGCAACGCGCCACTGACAATCGGCCCTGCACCGGCTCTGATCAGGCCTTTCGATGCTCAGGCCCTGCGACGCTCAGGCCTTCGAGACGCGCAACGAGTACATCAGCGGGATCCGCGGGCGGTCGGCCGGGAAGCGGTAGTAGCCGTCGTCGTGGCGTGTGAGCGGGCTGAAGCGTTCGAACAGCGAGATGTCGTGCTCGTGCAGGAAGTCCAGGCGCAGGCCCGCGGCGATCAGCTCCGAGACGACCTCGCCGATCGGGTGCTGCCATTGGACGCTGCGGTTGTGGTCGGTCGCGGCGTCGAAGTCGGCGTATGTGCCGGGCGTCTGGTCGATCCAGGCGTCGCGCGCGAAGTAGTCGTTGACGATCCGCGAGCCCGTCGCGTCGTCCAGGACGTCGGTGAGCGGATGGAACTCGGCCAGATAGAGGAAACCGCCGGGCGCGACGAGGGACGCGGCGGTCTCGGCCCAGCGGGTGATGTCCGGCAGCCAGTTCAGCGCGCCGACGCCGGTGCAGACGATGTCGTACGACGAGTCGGGGACGGCTTCGGCGGCGTCGTAGACGTCGGCGGCGACGAACGCGGCGCGGTCCGGGCCGAGTCCGAGGTCCGCGGCCAGACCGCGGGCCGTCTCGACGGCCGGCTCCGAGAAGTCCAGGCCCACGACGTGCGCGGCGCCTCGGCGGGCCCAGCACAAGGTGTCGAGGCCGATGTGGCACTGAAGGTGGAGAAGCGTACGGCCGGTGACGTCACCGACCTCGGCGACCTCAAAATCGCGCAGGACGTCCTTGCCCGAGCGGAAGGCATCCAGGTCGTAGTAGTCGCTCGCCACCTGTATCGGAACGCGCTCGTCCCAGCGGGAGCGGTTGGCCTCGCGCCAGTCCGCGGGGGTCGGAGAGTGCATGCAGACGAAGTTATCCACAGGCTGCGGACGGCGCGAACGGATTGTCCGGGGTCCGGCGCAGAATGGGGTCATGACTGAGATCACTGACTCCACGCCGGAGCTGCCCGGCACGTCCGAGCTGCCCGGCATGGCGGACTGGGAGAAGCGCTTCCGTGCGCCGCGCGTCTCCCTGCCCGACTGGGCGGAGGACGCGCCGCACCGCTCGCTCTTCGTGTCGAATGCCACCGGGACGTATGAGCTGTATGCCTGGGACCGGGCGACCGGCGAGCAGCGGCAGGCGACGGACCGGCCGAATGGCACGACGGACGGGGTGCTCTCGCCCGACGGCTCGTCGATCTGGTGGTTCTCGGACAGCGACGGGGACGAGTTCGGGGTGTGGATGCGGCAGCCCTTCGGAGGCGGGGAGGACGAGCCCGCGGCGCCCGGGCTTGAGCCTTCGTACCCGGCGGGGCTGGCGATCGGCCGGGACGGCACCTCGGTGGTCGGCCGGTCGACCGACGAGGACGGCACGACGATCCATGTCGTCAGGACCGGTGCGGAGCCGGTCGAGATATACCGGCACCGGCAATCGGCCGGAGTCGGCGACCTGTCGCACGACGGGACGCTGATCGCGATCGAGCACACCGAGCACGGCGACGCGATGCACTCGGCGCTGCGGGTGGTGCGCGTTGGGGGCACCTCCCACGCCGAAGGCTGTGGGGGAGGTTCGGCGGTGGCCGAGCTGGACGATACGAAGAGGGGCACGGAGGAACTGGGGCTGGAGGTCCTCGGCTTCGCTCCGGTGGACGGCGACACCCGGCTGCTGATCGGGCATCAGCGACGCGGCCGCTGGGAGCCGATGATCTGGGACGTTGCGTCGGGTGAGGAGACCGATCTCGCGATCGACCTGCCGGGCGATGTGAACGCCGAGTGGTATCCGGACGGCTCCGGCCTGCTGGTCGCGCACAGCTTCGAGGCGCGCGGCGAGCTGTGGCGGTACGACCTGGCGACGCGTGCGCTGGTGCGGATAGAGACACCGGCCGGTTCGGTCTCGGGCGCGACGGCCCGGCCGGACGGGGAGGTGGAGTACCTGTGGTCCTCGGCCGCGCAGCCGCCGCAGGTGCGCTCGACGGCTGGCGGGGTGGTGCTCGATCCTCCGGGGATGAAGGCGCCGGAGTCGGTGCCGGTGGAGGACGCCTGGGTGGAGGGGCCGGGGGGCCGTATCCATGCGCTGGTGCAGAAGCCGGCGGGTGCGACGGGTCCGCTGCCGACCGTCTTCGAGATCCACGGCGGCCCTACCTGGCACGACAGCGACGCCTTCGCGGCGGGCCCGGCGGCATGGGTCGACCACGGGTATGCGGTGGTGCGGGTCAACTACCGCGGTTCGACGGGGTACGGACGGGAGTGGACGGACGCGCTCAAGCACCGGGTCGGGCTGATCGAGCTGGAGGACATCGCGGCGGTCAGGGAGTGGGCCGTGGGCTCCGGGCTCGCGGACCCGGAGAAGCTGATCCTGGCGGGCGGCTCCTGGGGCGGTTATCTGACCCTGCTCGGCCTCGGCACCCAGCCCGAGGCGTGGGCGCTGGGGCTGGCGGCGGTTCCGGTCGCCGACTACGTCACGGCGTACCACGACGAGATGGAGGCCCTGAAAGCGATGGACCGCACGCTGTTGGGCGGCACCCCGGAGGAGGTACCTGACCGGTTCGAGGCCTCGTCGCCTCTGACGTACGTGGACGCGGTGCGGGCCCCGGTCTACATCTCGGCGGGGGTCAACGACCCGCGCTGCCCGATCCGCCAGGCCGAGAACTATGTGGACCGGCTGGCAGCGCGCGGCGCGGTGCACGAGGTGTACCGGTACGACGCGGGGCACGGCTCGCTTGTGGTGGAGGAGCGGATCAAGCAGGTGCGGCTGGAGATCGCCTTCGCGGCGGAGCACCTGGGGCGGGGGGCGGACCTGGGCTAGGGCACTGCGCGGAGGAGGAGGCGACGCCGGGGCAGGGAGGCGACGCCGGGACCGGGAGGCGGCCCCAGGCCCGGAGGCGGCGCCAGGCCCGGAGGCGGCGCCAGGCCCGGAGGCGGCGCCAGGCCCGGAGGCGGCGCCAGGACGGGGATCCCGGCCCCGGAACGGGGAGGTCGTGCAGGGCAGGGCGTGGGCCCAGGACCGGGAGGCGGCCCCGGGACCCGGGAACCCGGCCCCGGGGCCCAGGGAGGTGGTGCCGGGCAGAGGGTGGGCCCGGGACCCGGAGGCAGCCCCGGACCGGGAGGTGGCGCCCCGCAGGCGGAACCACGACCGGGAGGCGGAACCACGACCGGGCTCCCGGCCCCATGGGCCGGGAGGTGGTGCCGGGCAGGGGGGTGGGCCGAGCGAACGCGGGCGCGTTCCGTACCGTGGGGGTGTGTACCGGTTCCTGCTGACTCCCCGCTGGTGGGGGATCAATATCTTCGTCGTGCTGGCGATCCCCTTCTGCGTCTTCATGGGCTCCTGGCAGCTCGGCAAGTTCGAGGACCGCGTCGCCACGCACGAGGAGGCCAAGCAGCAGCCCGCACCGGGTGAGCAGAAGGCCGCGCCCCTCGACGAGCTGCTGCCCGTCGACAAGGAGACGTCGGGGCGGCAGGCGATGGCCACCGGGCGGTACGGGAAGCAATTCATCGTCCCGGACCGGGAGTTGGACGGCGAGCGCGGCTCGTATGTGCTGACGCTGCTCAAGACCGACACCGGCCGGACCCTGCCGGTGGTCCGCGGCTGGCTGCCCAAGGGCGAGCCGGCCCCGGCCGCGCCCGTCGGCCAAGTCACCGTGGCCGGGGCGCTGCAGGCCTCCGAGACCCCGGGCACGGACGGGGTGCACACGGCGGGCGGGCTGCCGGGCGGGCAGCTGGGGATGATCAGCGCGGCCTCGCTGGTGAACCTTGTGCCGGACGATGTGTACGACGCGTGGGTCACGCTGGCCGATGCGGACAGCGGGCTGAAGGCTGTGCCCGCAGCCGCGCCCGAGGGCAGTGGGCTGGACCTCAAGGCGTTCCAGAACCTGGGTTACACCGGGGAGTGGTTCGTCTTCGCCGGCTTCGTGCTGTTCATGTGGTTCCGGCTGCTGCGACGCGAGGCGGAGGCGGCGCGGGACCGGCAGCTGGGGTTGGAGCCCGAGCCCGTGTAGCCGCCGGGCGCCCTCCCCGGCACCCTGAGCCCCGGCTGTGGGCCGTCACTGTGCGTTCAGGACACCCGTGCGGTAGATCGTGCCCGAGCACGCGTTGGGGATCGTCGTCTCCGCGTTCGGCGCGCCCGGCTCAGCCGTGTGGGTCACCGCGACGCTGCCGTCCGCGGTACCGCCGCCGTCCTCGCTGCCGAGCTGGGGCTGGCTGTTGTCCCCGGTCGTGCCCGTGCCGGCGCTCGCGGAGGGGGTCGGGTCGGGCGAGGTGCCGGTGGTCGGGCAGGTGTCCGTCGGGACCCAGGCGAACCTCACCTCGTACGCCGTGTCGGGCTTCAGCATCAGCGCGGCCGCCTCCTGGGAGGGGTCGGGCAGTCCGGTCGCCGGGTCGCCCGCGGTGTGCTCGACCACGCTGATCTTGGCGGCGTCGGCCGCGCCCAGCGCCTGGAAGCCGACCGTGCCGTCGCCGCTGACCGCGCAGTCGGTCTTGGAGACATTGGCGATGCGGAAGGTGCCGTACACCTTGCCGTCGGCTTCGGGCTTGGCCGCCTGCGCCGAGGTGACGCCGAGCTGGTCGGCGGCGCAGACCGGCGAGGTCACTGCCACGGTGCCCGGCGGGTTGACCACGCCGCCCGTCGCGCCGTCCGTGGCGCCGGAAGGCTTCTCCCCCGGTGTCCGGGTCGCGCCGCCCTGGTCCTGACGGTTGCCCTGGCTGCCGGCGGAGAGACCGTCGGAGCCCGACTCGCCGCCCAGGTCACCCGTCTCGGACCCGGTGCCGCCCTGCGCCTGTTCGCCGTGTCCGGCGTTGACGGGGCGGGCGTCGTCGCCGCTGGAGTTCGCCACATGGACGAAGGCGGGGACCGCGGTGCCCATCAGCAGCGCCGCGGCAGCCATGCCGACGAGCGCCTGCCTCTTGCGGGCGCGCCGCGCGGGGACCGCCCTTCGCAGATGGTCGAGGGCGCCGTCGGAAGGCTTGAGGTCCTCCACGGCGCCTTGCAGCATCCGGCGCAGGGCCACTTCGTCCCCGCCAAGCCCTTCGCCAAGCTCCTCGGCAAGGCTCCCGCCAAGTCCCTCACCGGGCACCTGCCCGAGGCCGCCCAGCTCATTTTCCGGCCCGTTGTTCACAATTTCGTTCCCAGTCCGGTCGTCAAACGGCCCGTCCGGCCCGTACTGCTCAAACCTGTTCAATCCGTGCAACCTGTGCAACCTGTGCAACCTGTGCCACTTGTCCCTGCGCCCGCTCATGCCGTGGCCTCCATGGCGACGCGCAGCGCCGCGATGCCCCGAGAGCCGTACGCCTTCACCGAGCCCAGGGAAATGCCCAGCGTCCCGGCGACCTGAGCCTCTGTCATATCGGCGAAGTACCGCAGCACCAGCACCTCGCGCTGGCGGCGCTGCAGTCCGCGCATGGCCTTGATCAGCGCGTCCCGCTCCAGTTGGTCGTAGGCCCCCTCCTCCGCGCTCGCCATGTCCGGCATCGGCTTGGAGAGCAGCTTCAGCCCCAGGATGCGGCGGCGCAGCGCGGACCTCGACAGATTGACCACGGTCTGGCGCAGATACGCCAGGGTCTTCTCCGGGTCCCGTACGCGGTTGCGCGCGGAGTGGACGCGTATGAACGCCTCCTGGACGACGTCCTCGCAGGAGGCCGTGTCGTCCAGCAGGAGGGCCGCGAGACCGAGCAGCGACCGGTAGTGGGCTCGGTAGGTCTCGGTGAGGTGATCGACGGTGGTGCCCGCAGCCATCGTTTCGTCAGCGCCCTCGCGCTGGGACGGTATGCGGGTGGTGCGGGGCGCGGGCATTGGGGCGATCACCGGCATGCCGCCGGGCGGGCGGGGCCTGCGGAGCGGGCGCACCGAAGCGCCACGGACCGGGACCACCCCTGTGATGTCGAGAACCTCTGCCACGCCTGTTGGACACGCTTCCCCCCGTCAGGGTTGTACGCGTACGCCACCGTTTTTGACGGTGATCCATATGACCTCATGCGTACCCGCTCTTCCCCAATGCCCCATTTTTCACGGCACCATGAAGGGGCGACCGCAAAGACGCTTCCCGCCCAACTACCGGTTGCAGTAAGGGGGAAGCGAATTTTCGAACATCCTTGCACCCCAGTTCAAGCGGTACAGACCTTCGACTTGCTCACAGGGCGTTCACATATCCTACAAAGCCCCCCGGTGGCCCGGTCGCGCAGTACCGCCGGAGCCCAGCCCCGGCCCGATTTCGGCCGCGACCGCCTCCGCGATCTGGGCGGAGTTCAGCGCCGCACCTTTGCGGAGATTGTCTCCGCACACGAACAGGTCCAGCGCACAGAGGTCGTCCGGTGCCCGCCGCACGCGGCCCACCCATGTCGGATCCGTCCCCACCACATCCGCGGGCGTGGGGAAGTCGCCCGCCGCCGGATTGTCGTAGAGCACCACCCCGGGCGAGGTCGCCAGGATCTCGTGCGCCCGCTCCACCGTGACCTCGCTCTCGAAGCGCGCATGCACCGCGAGGGAGTGTGTGGTGATCACCGGTACGCGTACGAACGTCGCCGCCACCCGCAGCCCCGGCAGACCTAGGATCTTGCGAGTCTCGGCCCGCAGCCCCAGCTCCTCGGAGGACCAGCCGCCGTCCTCCAACGTGCCGGACCAGGGCACCACATTGAGCGCCAGCGGCGCGTGGAAGGGCCCGAGATCGTCGCCCACGGCACGGCGTACGTCTCCGGGCCCGGCGCCCAGTTCCGTACCGGCGACCAGCGACAGCTGCGCACGCAGCGCGGCGACGGCGTCCCGCCCGGCGCCACTGACGGCCTGGTAGGACGAGACGACCAGTTCGCGCAGTCCGAACTCGGCGTGCAGCGGCCCCACCGCCGGAATCATCGCCAGCGTCGTGCAGTGCGGACTCGCGATGATCCCGCGCGGACGGACCCGTACGGCATGGGGATTGGCCTCGGGGACGACCAGCGGAACATCCGGGTCCATCCGGAAAGCGGCCGAATTGTCCACAACCACCGTGCCCTTGGCCGCGGCGATCGGCGCCCACTGCGCGGACACCTCGTCCGGTACGAGGAACATCGCGACGTCGACACCCGTCAGGGCCTCTTCGCTCAGCGCGACGACCTCGCACTCCTCGCCGCGCACGGCCAGCTTGCGGCCGGCCGAGCGCGGCGAGGCGAGCAGTCGTATGTCGCCCCAGACGTCCGCGTGCTGCGACAGGATCTGGAGCATCACCGCTCCGACGGCTCCGGTCGCTCCGACAACCGCGAGCGCCGGCTTACGGGTCATCGCCCGGTGCCTCCGTAGACGACCGCCTCGTCGGAGTCACTGTCCAGGCCGAAGGCGGTGTGCACGGCGCGTACCGCCTCGTTGACGTCGTCGGCGCGGGTGACCACCGAGATGCGGATCTCCGAGGTGGAGATCAGCTCGATGTTCACGCCCGCGTCGGAGAGCGCCTCGAAGAAGGAGGCGGTGACGCCGGGGTTGGTCTTCATACCCGCGCCGACGAGCGAGATCTTGCCGATCTGGTCGTCGTAGCGCAGCGAGTCGAAGCCGATCGCGGTCTTCGCCTTCTCCAGGGCGTCGATGGCCTTGCGGCCGTCGGTCTTGGGGAGGGTGAAGGAGATGTCGGTCAGGGCGGTGGTGGCCGCCGAGACGTTCTGCACGACCATGTCGATGTTGATCTCGGCGTCCGCGATCGTGCGGAAGATGGCCGCGGCCTCGCCCGGCTTGTCCGGCACCCCGACGACCGTGACCTTCGCCTCGGAGACGTCGTGGGCGACTCCGGAGATGATCGCGTGCTCCATCTGCTGGTCCCCTTGCGGCTCGTTGCTGACCCAGGTACCGCGCAGCCCGGAGAAGGACGAGCGGACGTGGATCGGAATGTTGTATCGGCGTGCGTACTCGACGCAGCGGTGCAGCAGCACCTTGGAGCCGGAGGCGGCAAGCTCCAGCATGTCCTCGAAGGCGATCCAGTCGATCTTCTGCGCCTTTTTCACGACCCGGGGGTCGGCGGTGAAGACGCCGTCGACGTCGGTGTAGATCTCACAGACCTCCGCGTCCAGCGCGGCGGCGAGGGCGACGGCGGTGGTGTCGGAGCCGCCGCGGCCGAGGGTGGTGATGTCCTTCTTGTCCTGGGACACACCCTGGAAGCCGGCGACGATGGCGATGTTGCCCTCGTCCAGCGCCGTACGGATCCGGCCCGGCGTCACATCGATGATGCGCGCTTTGTTGTGGACCGAGTCGGTGATGACGCCTGCCTGGCTGCCGGTGAACGACTGGGCCTCGTGGCCCAGGTTTTTGATCGCCATCGCCAACAGGGCCATGGAGATCCGCTCTCCCGCGGTCAGCAGCATGTCGAATTCGCGCCCGGCAGGGATCGGGGATACCTGCTCTGCGAGATCGATCAGCTCGTCCGTCGTGTCGCCCATCGCGGATACCACGACGACCACCTGGTGGCCGTTCTTCTTGGCATCGACGATTCGCTTGGCGACGCGCTTGATGCCTTCGGCATCGGCAACGGAGGAGCCTCCGTACTTCTGCACGACAAGGCCCACGTGCGCTCCTCGCTCGGTTCTTACTGCAGTAGTCATTACTGCGGTCGGCTCAGTCTAACGAGCGGCCGCACTCCGGCCCGGTGCTATCACATCGTGAGATGTCCCGCTCACTCTGTGATCATCGGGAGTGGGGCACGGCCGCTCGGTGGACATGCCTGCCCCGGCGGATGCAGGGTACGCCGGGTGTGGGGCGGGTCACAGAACACGAGACGAGCCACAGACCATGAGACAGGTCACAGACCCACGAGGCGGGTCACAGAACACGAGCGGCTCGGCTCAGTCCGCCTTGGGGCGCCACGACGCACTCTGCCGGACAGCCGCCAGCGAACCCCAGACCCACACCACCAGCGCCAGCACTCCGGCTCCCGCCGTGGCCGCGTACAGCATGGACCAGGACAGCTCGAAACTGAGGCTGTCGGCGGCGCTGGTCAGCGGAGTGGCCAGCCAGACATGTGTGCCCAGGCCGACCACGCCGGCCAGTGCCAGCGGCAGCAGCAGCGTGAAGGCCGCCACGCTGAAGAAGATCGTCCGGCGTCCGGTGAGGACGCTCAGCGCGGACATACGGCGGGCGAAGCGCAGGAACTCGGCCAGGTTTCCGACGGTGATGGAGGCCGCGATCACCAATACGCCCGCCGCTCCGAAGAAGAGCACCCAACGGCTCTGCAGGGCAAGGAGGTTGGCCCCGCTCAGCCAGCTGCTGCCGATCGTCCCGACTGCCGGTGATGTACCGAGGTGGGCATTGGCGATCGTTTTGATGCCGGGTACGGACAGCTGCTTCCCGTCGGCGCCGACCAGCAGCAGTGTCTGGCTGGACGGGTCCTTCGGCAGCTCTTCGGCGACGCGCGCCTTGAGGCCGTTTCCGGCACCCATGGGGGTGTGCCAGTAGGCGAGCTCACTCACCCGCGGGTCCAGGTGCCCGGGAGAGAGCGCCGCACTCCTGGACGAGCAGGGGAGCTCCAGTTCGGTCAGCCCCCGGCATGAGCCCACGATCTCGGCTGTGCCCTTGTTGTGGTCGATGGCCAGCCACAGCGCGTTCGCGTTGGCGGGAAGCGCCCGGAGGAACGCCTGGGTCCTGGCCCGGTCCTCGGGCGTTTCCACGACCACGACGCTGCTGCCGACGCGGGCCTGCGTGGCGCGGGCTTCGGCGGCCGGTCCGCTGTTGCGGCTCTGCCAGAGCTGGACCTGGCCGATCAGGACGAAGGCGATGATGACGCCGGAGGTCACCCGGGCCGTGGTGCCCGGCCAGGCTGCTGTCCAGCGGCCCGCGACCAGGGCGCCCGAGCGGCCGTACTTGTGGCCGGTGGCGGCGATCGCACGCCCGGCGGCGGCGCACAGCAGGGCCAGGAGTGAGGGGAGCGTGGCGACGGTACCGAGGACACCGACGGCGTAGACGAGCAGTCGGAGACCGCCTCCGGGCGCGAGCTCGGGGCCGCGGACCGCGAGCAGCAGCATGAGCGGGCAGAGATAGGGCCACCAGCGGGGCAGCCGTGAGGAGGAAAGCCGCGGGCGCGTCGACTTGCCGCGCTTGTGCTGGGCGGGATGCATCAGGACGACAACGAGGAGTATCAGCAGGAAGGCCGGGACCGCCGAGCCCACGACGGCCCACGACCAGCCTCGGACGTCGGCTGCCGACAGCTCGTACGCGACACCGGGCAGTGTGATGTCGGTCAGCAGCGCGGGAACGGTCAGCAGCGCACCCAGCAACGCGCCGCAGGCGGCGGGCAGCAGAGCCTCACCGACGTTCAGCGCGCTGCGTACTCGCCATCCCCCGCCGAGCACGCCCAGCAGGGCGGTCCGCTGGTCGCGGGCGTCCGAGCCGGCGCGGGCCGCGGCGACGGCCAGCGCGCCCACCGGCAGGATCAGCATGAAGAGCATCAGGACCAGCAGCATGTATGGCGGCTTGACCGCGAGCATGTCGCCCAGCGCCGCCGGTTTCGCGGCCCCGTATCCCGAGATCGGGTTCATCGCGGCACGGTCCAGCACTCCGGCCGACGGGCGTACGTACGCCAGTCGCTCCCCCGGCGTCGCCAGCCCCGACTCGTCGATGGAACCGACGGCCTTGCCGTAACGGCCGGCGATGCCCTCGTCGGCTCCCGCTTCGAGGAGGGCGCCGGACAGCACGGCCTCACCGGGCGCGGGCCAGCGGGAGAGACCGGGCGGAAGGGGCGCGTCGTCCGTCAGTGGCTCGATGTGGACGACGGAGAACTGACGGTTCTCGACATCGTCGAACTTGTCCGACCAAAGGGCGCGCGCATCCGGACCCTTGGCCGATTCGGTGAACTGCGGACTACGCGCCGCGGCGCGGGCGTCGCGGCCGTCGTAGGTGGCGAGTACCGCCGCCACGGCCGACAGCGCGAGCGTCATCGCCAGCGCCGCGCAGCCGAGTGCCACATTGCGGACCCTGCTGGAGGTTCCCGAGCGGCCGGCGGCCCAGCCGATGCGGATCAACTGCCACCACAGCGAGCGGCCTTCGGAGCGGGTGCTCACAGCAGCTTCCCGTCCGACAGCGCGAGGGTGCGGTCCGCGCGTCCGGCCACCTCGGAGTCATGGGTGACCACGAGCAGCGCGCAGGCCCACCGGCTCGGCACACTGAAGAGCAGGTCGGCCACGCTGTCGCGGTTCGCCGCATCCAGCGCGCCGGTGGGCTCGTCCGCGAGAAGCAACTTGGGTTTGTTCACCAACGCCCTGGCCACAGCCGTACGCTGACGTTCACCGCCGGACAGGGTCGCGGTGGCCGCGTTCGACTCGGGCACACCCAGCTCGCGGAGCAGACCGGCGGCCTCCTCGTAGGCGGCACTCCGGGAAGCCCCGGAGAGCAGCGCGGCGAGCGCCACATTCTCCACCGGCGTCAACTCCGGGAGCAGCTCGCCGAATTGGAACACCACGCCGATGTGCGACCGCCGGTGCTCGGCAAGCTGCCGCCTGCTCAGTGCGGAGAGCTCCGCCCCCGCGACCTTGACACTGCCGTCATCGGGCTTCAACAGCCCCAGCGCGCAGGAGATGAGCGTGCTCTTCCCGCTTCCGCTGGGTCCCATGACGGACACTGACTCCCCGGCGCTCAGGCGCAGTTCGAGGCCGGACATGAGACTGCGGCCGCCGATCGAGTAGTTCAGGGCCGTCATCTCGAGCGCGGTGGGGTGATCAGTCATGTTCGTCCTCGCCATGGTTCCTCACTGGACAGGGGTGTGGGACCACCGCCGCGGACAGTGGTCCCACACCTGAGACGTGCTACGCGCTAAGAACTACGAGCGCCACGAGTCACAGCTGTCCGACTCCCAGTCGAGGGAGAGGCAGGCCTGGATCTTCTTGACCGTCGAGCCGGTCGGGCTGTACGCCTTCGTGCCGTTGCCGCTCTTGTTGTGCAGCGTCTTCATGTCGCTCGAGCTGGACGAACGGAAGTAGTTCACGTAGACGGAGTCACCGTCCGCCTTGGTGTCCTGGATCGCGACCTGGGTGTTCGTGCCGTGGCTCCACGCGTGGGCGCCGGTGGCGTACGAGTCGAGGTCCTTCGCCATGGCCGGCGAGCTGCCGATCACTGCGGCGGCGCCGATGAGAATCGCGGCGGTCCTGATGGCAATCTTGCGCTGCATGCGCAATCCCTTCCCCTGTTTGAACCCCGGCCGAATACGGCACAGGGCATGGGTAAGGGTGGCGCCCCCCTCGCCCGAACGGAGAGCGAGTGGTCACGCACTCCCCGTTGTTGTTGATCTTACGTCCAAGATCATATTCGGGCAAGCGTTCCCGTCAGGTGGCCGTACGCAGGCCCAGCGGGCCCGCGATCTCCTCCGACATGACCTTGCCGGCCTCCTCCGCCAGCGCCTCCTCGGTCAGATCCTCGTCCGTGTCCAGGCCGTCCAGCTCCTCCAGCGGCTGGTCCAGGCGGACATGGGAGACCAGCGACTGCAGGGCGCGCAGTGTCGCGGAGGCGGTCGGGCCCCAGTTGGAGAAGTACGAGAACTGCCACCACCACAGCGCCTCGCTGGTGCGGCCCGCCCGGTAGTGGGCCAGGCCGTGGCGCAGGTCTGTGACGATGTCCGCGAGGTTGTCGGAGATCCGGCAGGCGACCGGGGCCTTGCGCGGTTCGTACGGGTCGAAGACCTCGGAGAAGATGTCCACCGGGTCGAGCAGCACGGCGAACCGCTCGCGCAGGTCATCGACGTCCAGGTCGGGGCCGGTGTCCGGTTCGTACCGTTCGTCGGGGACGATGTCCTCGTGCGCGCCCAGCCGGCCGCCCGTCAGCAGGAGTTGGGAGACCTCCAGCAGCAGGAAGGGCACCGCACTGTCGGGCTCGTCGCCCTTCGCGACTTCCGTGGTCGCGACGATGAAGGATTCGATCGAGTCCGCGATCTGGACCGCGAAGTCGTCCGGGTCCTGATTGACGGCGTGCAGGTTGGCGTCAGACATCGAGAAGTCGTCTCCCCTCGAAGGCACGCCCCAGCGTGACCTCGTCGGCGTATTCCAAGTCTCCCCCCACGGGCAGACCGCTGGCCAGCCTGGTGACCTTGAGTCCCATCGGCTTGACCATGCGTGCCAGATACGTGGCGGTGGCCTCGCCCTCCAGATTGGGATCCGTGGCCAGGATCAGCTCCGTGATCGTGCCGTCCGCGAGGCGGGCCAGCAGCTCACGGATCCGCAGGTCGTCGGGGCCGACGCCGTCGATGGGGCTGATGGCCCCGCCGAGTACGTGGTAGCGGCCCCGGAACTCCCGGGTCCGCTCGATCGCGACGACGTCCTTGGGCTCCTCCACCACGCAGATGACCGACTGGTCGCGGCGCGGGTCACGGCAGATGTTGCACAGCTCCTGCTGCGCGACATTGCCGCACACCGCGCAGAAGCGGACCTTGTCCTTCACCTCGAGGAGGGCGTGAGCGAGGCGGCGGACGTCGGTCGGCTCGGCCTGGAGGATGTGGAAGGCGATCCGCTGCGCGCTCTTGGGACCGACGCCGGGCAGCCTGCCCAATTCGTCGATGAGGTCCTGAACCACGCCTTCGTACAACGGAATGCCTTCCTGTTCTCTGCTGGTACGTACGGTAGTTGGTACGCCTCGGCCCTAGAAGGGCAGGCCCGGCATGCCGCCCAGACCCTGCGCGAGCGGGCCGAGCTTTTGCTGCTGAAGCTGCTGCGCATTCTCGTTCGCGGCCTGGACGGCGGCGACGACGAGGTCCGCGAGGGTCTCGGTGTCCTCGGGGTCGACGGCCTTGGGGTCGATGACGAGGGCCCGCAGATCGCCGGAGCCGGTGACGGTGGCCTTCACCAGGCCGCCGCCCGCCTGACCCTCGACCTCGGTCTGCGCAAGTTCTTCCTGGGCCCGCGCGAGATCCTGCTGCATCTTCTGGGCCTGCTGGAGGAGCTCCTGCATATTGGGCTGGCCACCACCGGGAATCACGGTCACTCCTGGCATTTCGACGACGATTGTTCGGTAAGCCGAGCCTACGTGCTTGCCGGGCACCATGCCCCACCCTGCGGGGACCAACTCTTTCGAGTGAGTGGACCGGGAAACCTCTACCTGATCAAGACCCTCGTGTGGGCGGAAATACCGGGATTTCCGGCGCACAGCCCACCATTCGGCGGTAGGAAGAGCGTTGCGCACCAGGACGCACGCGCGCACCGTACGTCACGCAGTGTCACGTCAGTCGTCACGTCGTAGAGGAGTGCCCCGGTGAGCCAGCCGGAGATGCAGCCCGGGGGGCCGGCCCGGGAGGAACGGGGCGAGGCGCCGCGCGGTGACCTGGCCGGGAGGCCGTTTCCGCTCGGCGACTGGGGTGAGCCGGCGGAGCGCCTCCACGAGCTGTACAGGTGGGTCGAACAGGACGCGCTGCGTACGGCGCGGTGGTATCTCGCGGACCGCGTGTGGAAGCGGCGTACGGCGCGGATGCTGCGGCTCGGCACGGCCCTGGGGGTGATCGCCGGGGCGGCGCTCCCCCTGCTCGACCTGGGGGGCGTGCTGGACGGGGCGGCGGGGTGGGGGTACCTGTCGCTGCTGCTGGGGGCGGCGTGCCTGGCCTGCGACCGGTACTTCGGGCTGACGTCGGGCTGGATAAGGGACGTCGCGACGGCTCAGGCGGTGCAGCGCAGGCTGCTGGCGCTGCAGTTCGACTGGGCGTCGGAGAGCGTACGGGAGGTGCTGGGCCCGACCGAGGGCACGGCGAGCGAGGCGACGGAGCGGTGTCTGGGGGTGCTGCGGCGGTTCTCGGAGGACGTCGCGGAGCTGGTGCGGTCGGAGACGGCGGAATGGGCGGTGGAGTTCCGGTCGGGTCCGGCGCCGTTGGTGATGCAGCCGACGAGGATGGGGATCGGCGGCGCGGGGCGGGCGGACGGGGCAGGGGGGCCGGGGCGGGTGCCGTTGCCGCCGGGGACGCGGCCGAACATGCCGAGGCAGCGGCCTCCGGAGGCGCCGCGCTGAGGTGGGCGCGGTGTTTGCTCCCGCGCGCCGCGCCTTCCCGAACCGGGGCTCCGCCCCGGACCCCGTACGGCCGTCGGCCGTGTCCTGAATCTCCCCCAGACTTCGTCCGAGGGGAGATTGAGGCGCGGGGTCCGGGGCGGAGCACCGGAATAAGCCCCGCCGGGGCGGAGCCCCAGAGCTGTCACGCGGTTCGGCGGGACCTGAGTGCTCGGGTCAGGATCGGGGGGAGCAGGTCCTTCGCCAGGCGGCGGGTGCGGGAAGGGCGGGGGCGAGGGCGAGCCGCGGCAGTGGGCGCCGGGGCAGGCTGCACAGGGGCCCGCTCGGGCTCGGGCTCCGGCTTGTGGCGGGACTTCGGGTGCACCGGGGACTCCGCCTTGTTGCCCTTGATGCGGATCAGCGGGACCCCAGCCACCTCCTCCACCCCGTGCCACATGTCCGTACGCGTCTCCAGCCAGCTCAGCAGCGTCTCGCGCACCGGCTCCGGGTCGCCCCACGTGCCGTACAGCTTCGTGCCCGTGATCACGATCGGCTTCAGGCCCGTCGTCGCCACCGCGCCCCACACCGCCGCCGAGACGCCCGGGCAGTGCTCCGCGCGGAAGTCGTCGAAGGACACGATGCCCTCCGGCTGCAGCAGCGCCTTCGCCGCCTCGATGTCGCCGTGTACATGCTCGTACAGATGCGACGCGTCGACATGCACGAAGCGGCAGCTCCCCGCGCGGACCCGGGAGGTGATCACCGAGGTCGGGGCCTGCACCAGCGTGGGCAGCTCGTCGTGGAACGACAGATAGTTCGCCTCGAACGCGCGCCGCGTCAGCGTCGAGTACGACCGGTCCATCTCCGCGCTGTTGGGGTCGTCCGGCGCCTCGGAGTCCCAGAGGTCGCAGACCGTGAACTCCTCACCGTCCCGGAGGTACTGTCCCGTGAAGATCGCGCTCTTGCCCAGGTACGCGCCGAGCTCCAGCAGGTCCCCCCGGCCGTCCGGGTCCGTGTCCCGCTGATGGCTCAGGAACCAGTCGAAGAGCAACTGGTCAGCGGGCCAGAACCAGCCCTTCACGTCCGCGAAACGCGTCGGCCTGGGAAGCGCTTCGTCCGCGGTCTCGTCCGCGCTTTCCCCCGCGATCGTCGCCGCGGGGGACTGTGCCGAGGTACTCGTCTGTGACATGCACCGGTCCTACCGGACCGAGGTGTCACGCAGCTTAAGACCGCGCGTTCAGCAGATGTGCGTCGGATGTGCGGCAGCTGTGGGTCAGTTGTGGGTCAGCTGAAAATGATCATTGATCCCTGGCCGAGGCTCCGCGTCGCCGCCGCGTGCAGCCCCAGCCACACATGCCGCTCCCGCGCGAAGGGACTCTCGTCGTACGGAATCGGCCCCGCCGGCTCCTCCAGCGAAGTCGGCCGGTCAGGCGGCTGCGGCGCCTCCGGCGGGTTCGCCGGGTCGATGCCGATCGACGGCGCGACATACTCCAGCTCCCGCAGCAGACCCTGCGTGGAGCCCAACGGGCCGCCTCCCGCCAGCAGTTCGTCGTTGAACAGCGGCGAGGTGAAGTCCACCGGGACATACGCCCCCGCGTGGTCGTAGTGCCACACAAGGTGCGACTGCTGCGCCGTCGACTCGAACATCTCCAGCAACTGCTCGTAGTCGCCGCCCAGTTCGTCCACCGGAGTCACCGCGAGCCCGCACAGCTGCAGCAGATACGCGCGCCGCAGGAAGTGCAGCGCGTCGTAGTCGAAGCCCGCGACCGGGGCCACATCGCCCGACAGGCCCGGCATATAGGCGAAGACGGGAACAGTCGGCAGACCCGCGTCGGTGAGGGCCTTGTCGTAGGACGCGATCTCTTCGGCGAAGGGGTTGTCGGGGCTGTGGCACAGCACATCGACGAGTGGGACCAGCCACAGGTCACAGGCCAAGGGAAGGCTCGCTCTCCAAGGGGTACGAACGCTTTCGTGCGATGGTCGGGACAGCGTAGTGCCCCAGGTACATTCAGCGAAGGGTGCCGGTCAGCCCCGCACGCGCTCCGCCCCCACATCCCATACCCACATGCCGCCCACACGCTTGCCCGGCCGGCCGAGCAGTTCCTCCACCGTCGCATACAGGGCCGCGTCGTTGTACTGCGGCGCCAGCACCACCACACCCGCCCGCCACGCCGCCAGATCGCCGCGCGCCTGCGCCTGCCAGTTGGGGCCGATCACCGGTACCCGCCCGCTGCTGCGCACATCGTTGAAGAGGTTGGAGGTGTGCCGGGGCGTCGCGCCGTAGATGCCCATGCGCTCCGGGCCCCACGGCCCGTTGAAGTAGCCGCCGGCGACCGGGAAGTCGAGCCCGGTGGCCGACTGCCAGTGCAGGGCCTCCGCGTTGCCGGGGGAGGGCAGCGGCACCGTGACCACCGATTCACCCTCGGAGAGGTATGCGCTGTACATCCCTTCCGTGACGAACGCCGGGATCTCCGCCCGCTCCCGCACCGGATACGGCGTCGGCAGCACAGGCAGCAGTGCCGCGGCCACCGCCGCCAGACCCACCGCCCGGTTCACCCGCTCCCGGGTGGCCAGCAGCCGGTCGACCGCCAGCGCGATCAGCACGCCCAGCACCGGCGCGCAGATCAGCGCCACCCGCGACTCGATGACCGATTCGAACAGCGGCTGATGGGCCAGCGCCCGCCACGGGCCGGTGAGCACGATGTCGGTGTACGGGATGCGGAACTTCGGGCCGAGCGAGAGGAACGCCGCCGCCACTCCCGTAAAGGCAAGAGCCTTGACCAGCGCAACCCGCCACAGCCGCACCACGATCGCCGCCGCCAGCGCGACCAGCGGCCAGCCGAAGAAAGCGTTCTGCTCGGTGCGGTTGAACGCGAGCGGGTCCGCGCCCTCGTCCGACCCCATCAGCGAGCGGCCCGCGAACTCCAGGAAGGCGAGCGGGCTGTTGCCCATGTTGTCGCCGTGCAGCACGCTCGTATAGCTCTGCGGGCCGAAGAACTGCCAGCCCAGCGGGAAGGCGACCAGCGGCAGACAGACGCCCGCGGCGACGGCGAGCCCGCGCAGCAGCGGCCGCCAGGCCGTCCGCGCCACATCGCGGCGCACGAGCGCGTACGAGAGCGCGAAGAGCAGCATGCCCATCGACGCGAGCAGCAGCGGCTCCTCGCCGAGGAAGATCTGATACGTCGCGAACAGGCCGAGGAGCACCCCGTCACGTACGACATTGCGCCCATCGCACAGCCGCAGCGCCCGGTCGATGATCACCGGGATCATGAACAGCACAAGGAAGTTGGGGTGCGCGTTGCCGTGCGAGATCATCGGCGGCGCGAAGGCGGCGAAGGCGCCGCCGAGCGCGGCCGCCCACCGGTTCGTCGTCAGCCGCCGGGCGATCAGCCAGTACCAGGCCGTAGCCGTCGCCGTCAGTCCCAGCGTGAGCACCAGCGCCCAGGTGACGGTCGGGCCGAACAGCAGCGTGACGGGCGTGAGCGGGACGGAGAGCCCGAGCATGACCGTGTTCGCCATCAGATTCACGCCGTCGGGATACCCCTGCAAGGTCGTGAACAGGGGGTTCCGCAGATGCGCGACATTGTCGGCGGTGACCGCGAAGAACCACTCCCACTGGTTCTGGTCCGAGCCCGCGTCGGCGAGGTAGCCGCGGTCGAGGTCGGTCCACAGCCCCTTGTAGAGCAGTACGGAAGCGAGCAGGAAGAGGCCGGTGACGGCGAGGTCGACGGGGCGTACGGCACGTGCCCGCAGCCTGACGAGTTCCAGCAGCACCTTGCCGTAGTCCAGCGGTCTGACCTTGGAGCCCGCCTGGTGCGACCAGCGCACCGGGACCTCCGTGACCGGCCAGCCCTCGCGCCGGAAGAACCGCAGTATCTCGACGTCGATCCCCCACCCGTCGAGCCGCGAATCGGCGAAAGCCGCGCGCGCCTTGTCGCCGTCGAAGAGCTTGAAGCCGCACTGGGTGTCGTGGATGCCGGGCACCGCGACAGCACGTATGAGCCGGTTACCCATCCGGCCGAGCCATTCGCGCGAACGCCGCTGGTGCACCTCGATACGGGAGTCTGGGTGCGCGCGCGAGCCGATCGCCGCCGCGCTGTCCTCCGCCGCGAGCTGTTTGTCTAGGCGGTCGAGCTCCTCGATGGGCGTCGCGAGGTCGGCGTCGGTGATCAGGACGCGCCGGCCGTACGAGGCGAGCACGCCCAGGCGCAGGGCGCTGCCCTTGCCGTGGTTGCCGTCGCCGGAGACGACCTGGATGCGCGGCTCCTCGGCCGCGGCAGCCTTTGCGATCTTGGCGGTGCCGTCGGTGGAGCCGTCGTCGACGACGATCAGCTCCCAGTCGCCCCAGCGGCCCGGCTCCCCGCGCAGATGCGCGCAGATGGCGTCAAGGGTGGGGCCCAGCCGTTCTTCCTCGTTGTACGCCGGGACGACAACGCTCAGATCCACGCTCACCGCTCCAGTCGATCCGCCCAGGCGAGCCCATGGTCATTGTACGAGTCGATGACCGCGCGCGCTTTGTCGGCGTCGCCGAGCGCGACGGCGTCCACCAGGTCCTCGTGGCCGCTCCACAGCCAGTCCCGCAGCTCGGCGTCGGCGCGCAGATAGGGGACGGCGAACACCCATGCCTGGACGCGCAGCCGGTGCAGGAAGTCGGATATGTAGCGGTTGGCGACGACCGCGCTGAGCTCGCGCCAGAAGCGCAGGTCGTAGCCGATGAGTATGTCCAGGTCCCCGCTGCGGGCCGCGCGGGCGGCCTCCTCGGCCCGGCGGCGTACGGATACGAGTGCCTTGCCGTGGACGCCGGGGCCGCGCTTGGGGCGGCGCTTGGCGATGTGACGGAAGACACCGTCCACGATCAGGGAGCGGGCCTCGATCATGCCGCGGTAGTCCTCGACCGAGAACTGGTGCACCTTGAAGCCCCGGTGCTCGTCCGAGTCGAGCAGCCCCTGGGCGGAGAGGTCCACGAGGGCTTCGCGGACGGGCGTCGCGGAAACGCCGTACTGCTCGGCGATCTGCTTGACGGTGAACTCCTGTCCCGGCTGCAGACGCCCCGCCAGAACCTCGTCACGCAGCGCGTCCGCGATCTGTCGCCGCAGGGTGTTGCGGGTGACAGCGGTACTGCTGTCGGTACCGCGCATCGTGGCCTTCTCCTTCGCCGGGGGTCCCGGACACGATAGGCCAGAGGTTACGAACCGGGTGAGGGGCATACGGATTGGACGGCGCGGGCGCGGCTGTGGCGTTGAACACGGCGACGGCCGCGGCGACCTGGTCCGTGGCCGCTACTGTGGCGGCCATGGCTCATGTCTTCGAGCCGGCCACCGGCGACGGCGAGGTTGTGCGCGACCGGGCCGCGGAGGTGCGGACCGCGTTCGACGGCCTGCTCCAGATCCGCCGCGTCACCGGCACCGCCCCCGCCGCCTGGGAGCTCAACCAGATGGTGCGCGCGGTCGCCCTGACCCTGGAGGCCGCGGGCATCCCGCCGTCCGCCCTGGACGCCTCGGGCACCCGGACGGCGACGGGCTATCGCGTACGCGCGGCCGACAGCCCGCGCATGGTCTGCGTGGACTGGCTGGGCCCGCCGGGCAGCGGTGCGCCCCAGGAGGAGGAGACGAAGCTCACGGAGTGCGCCGCCAAGCTGACGGCCCTGGGCTGGGATGCGCTGCTGTACCGCGGCCCCCGCCACCGCCGCTTCCTCGAGGTGGAACCGGCGGGCTCAAGCCCGTCCGGCCGTTGAGGACAAAGTTGAAGACAAAACTGCCGCCGGACGGCCCCGGCCATCCTTGATGGGCGAGACCCGCGCGCGGAACGTCTGGCGGTACGTCATCGGCGACACCCCCGTCGCCGCCGCCATGTGCTGCCGCAGCGACGCCGCCGTCCCGAACCCCGCCTCCCCCGCCACCCGGTCCACCGGCCAGTCCGTCGTCTCCAGCAGCCTGCGCGCATGCTCGACGCGCTGTTGCGTCAGCCACTGCCCCGGCGTCATCCCCACCTCGTCCCGGAACCGCCGCGAGAACGTCCGCACGCTCATCCGCGCATGCGCGGCCAACTCCCCGAGCGTGAGCGGCCGTCCGAGCTCCCCGAGCGCCCAGGCGCGGGTCGCCGCCGTGGTCGCCGCCGACGGCTCCGGCACCGGGCGTTCGATGAACTGCGCCTGGCCGCCCTCCCGCCACGGCGGTACGACGCACAGCCGCGCCACCCGGTTGGCGACCTCGCTGCCGTGGTCGCGGCGTACGAGATGCAGGCACAGGTCGACGCCCGCGGCGACGCCCGCCGCGGTGAGCACATCGCCGTCGTCGACGAACAGCACACCCGGATCGACCTTGACCTGCGGGAACATCCGCTGGAAGCGTGCGGCCTCGTTCCAGTGCGTGGTCGCAGGGCGGCCGTCGAGGAACCCGGCGGCGGCGAGGACGTACGAGGCGGTGCAGATCGACACCATCCGGGTGCCGGGCCGCAGCCGGGCGAACGCCTCGGCGAGCGGTTCGGGCAGCCAGTCCCGCTGCTCGTCAGGGCCACAGGCGAAGGGCGGGATCACCAGGGTGTCCGCGGTCGCCAGCACGTCGGCCGCGTGGGCGACGGTGACGGAGAAGTCGGCGCTCGTGCGGACGGGACCGCCGTCGAGGCTGCAGGTGATCACCTCGTAGAGCCGCTCGCCGTCCGCTCCCTCCGCGGTGTCGAAGATCCGGACGGGAATGGTCATTTCGAAGGGATAGACGCCGTCGAGCGCGAGTACAACGACACGATGCATGGCCAGATCCTTGCATACCTTGACCATCTGGCCACTCGAAGGGCGTGGTCGTCTCCCGCAGGGTTGTCCGCACACACCGACAGACAACCCCAAGGAGCTGGGACCATGCGCGCCATCGGCCAGGACACCCTCGGTGGACCCGAAGTCCTCAAAGTCGTCGAGATCGACAGACCCGAGCCCGGGTTCTCCGAGGTCCTCGTCCGGGTGCACGCGGCCGGCGTCAACCCGACCGACTGGTGGCACCGTTCGACCGGCGGGCTGCTGGGCGAACAGCCGATCCCGCTCGGCTGGGACGTCTCGGGCGTGGTGGAGGAAGTCGGCCTGGGCGTGACGATGTACCGGCCGGGCGACGAGGTGTTCGGCATGCCGCGGCTGCCCCAACCGGGAGGTACGTACGCGGAGTTCATCACCTCTCCCTCGCGTCATCTGGCTCGCAAGCCCGCCGGGATCTCCCACATGGAGGCCGCCGCGCTCCCCCTCGCCGGGCTCACCGCCTGGCAGTGTCTGGTGGACACCGCCCATGTACGCCCCGGTCAGCGGGTCCTCGTCCACGCGGCGGCGGGCGGGGTCGGCCATCTCGCCGTCCAGATCGCGAAGGCCCGCGGCGCGTATGTCATCGGCACGGCGCGCTCGCCCAAGCACGACTTCCTGCGCGGCCTCGGCGCGGACGAGGTCATCGACTACACGCAGACCGACTTTGTCACGGCCGCCCGCGACATCGACGTCGTACTCGACACCATCGGCGGCGAGTACGGTCCGCGCTCGCTGAAGACCCTGCGTCCGGGCGGTATCGTCGTCTCGATCGCGTCCCCGGCCGAGGCGTCGCTGACGACCGTGGCCGAACAGCAGGGCCTGCGGGCCGGGTTCACCATGGTGGAGCCCGACAACGGCGGTCTGAAGGAGATCGCGGCGCTGATCGAGGCGGGGAAGCTACGCGTGCATGTCGACACGGTGCTGCCGCTGGAGGAGGCGGGGAAGGCACACGAGATCGGCGAGGCGGGCCGTACGACCGGCAAGATCGTCCTCACGGTGGCGTAGCTGTTCCCCGGCCCGCCCCTTCCCGAACTGTGGGCAAGCCCCCAGACCCCCGTATGCGGCCTTCGGCCGCATGTCCTCAATCTCCCCAGACTTCGTCCGGGGGACCCCCAACGGGATTGAGTTTCCGCCGGCCGGCCTGAGAATTCAGCCCGACCGGCGGGAAAATCAAGCCTCGCCTGCGATTGAGGACCGGGGTCCGGGGCGGAGCCCCGGCTGCCTACGCCGCGTGCTCGTCGGCGACCGACAGCGCCGCGTCCAGCGCCGCCAGCCCCTCCTTCGCCTCCGCCTCGGTGACATTGCAGGGCGGCACCGTGTGCGTACGGTTCATGTTGACGAAGGGCCACAGGCCGTTCTTCTTGCACGCGGCGGCGAACGCGGCCATCGGGGCGTTCGCCGCGCCCGTCGCGTTGTACGGCACCAGCGGCTCGCGCGTCTCCCGGTCCTTGACCAGGTCCAGCGCCCAGAACACGCCCGTGCCGCGCACCTCGCCGACGCTCGGGTGCCGCTCGGCGAGCTCCCGCAGGCCCGGGCCGAGCACCGTCTCACCGATGTGGGCCGCGTTCTCGACGACCTTCTCCTCCGCCATCACATTGATCGTGGCGACGGCGGCGGCGCAGGCGAGGGGGTGGCCGGAGTAGGTGAGTCCGCCCGGGTAGGGGCGGGTCTCGAAGGTCGCGGCGATCTTCTGACTGATCGCGACGCCGCCGAGGGGCACGTAACCGGAGTTGACGCCCTTGGCGAAGGTCAGCAGGTCGGGCGTCACATCGAAGTGTTCGGCGGCGAACCACTTGCCGGTGCGCCCGAAGCCCGCCATGACCTCGTCGAGTACGAAGACAATCCCGTACCGGTCGCAGATCTCGCGTACGCCCGCGAGGTAGCCGGGCGGCGGCGTCATGATCCCGGCGGTCCCGGGGATCGTCTCCAGGATGATCGCGGCGATGGTCGCCGGACCCTCGAAGGCGATGGTGTCCTCCAGGTGCCGGAGTGCGCGCTCGCACTCCTCGGCCTCGGTCGTCGCGTAGAACGGCGAGCGGTAGAGGAACGGCCCCCAGAAGTGCACGACGCCGGAGGTGCCGTTGTCGGAGGCCCAGCGGCGCGGGTCGCCGGTGACGTTGACCGCGGTGGCGGTGCCGCCGTGGTACGAGCGGTAGGTGCTCAGGACCTTCGGACGGCCCGTGTGCA
Organism: Streptomyces sp. NPDC019443; assembly: GCF_044389785.1. Lineage (NCBI taxonomy): Bacteria > Bacillati > Actinomycetota > Actinomycetes > Kitasatosporales > Streptomycetaceae > Streptomyces > Streptomyces sp. NPDC019443. The sequence goes on along the minus strand of NZ_JBIRYJ010000011.1, from coordinate 72,085 downwards.
GACGGGCCATCCGGATGGCGTGCTCGACGGCCTCGGCGCCGCCGTTGGTGAAGAAGATCTTGTCGAGGTCGCCGGGGGTGCGCTCGGCGATGAGGCGTGCGGCCTCGGAACGCGCCTCGACGGCGAACGCGGGCGCGAAGGTGGTGAGCTTGCCGGCCTGCTCCTGGATCGCGGCGACGACCTTGGGGTGCTGGTAGCCGATGTTGGTGTAGACGAGGCCGCTGGTGAAGTCGAGATAGCGGTTCCCGTCGTAGTCCCAGAAGTACGAGCCCTCGGCACCGGCGACGGCGAGCGGGTCGATCAGGCCCTGGGCGGACCAGGAATGAAACACATGCGCACGGTCTGCGGCCTTCACGGCAGCGCCGGCCTGGGGGTCGGGATGAGGGGTCATGGGCCTCAGGGTAGAGACGCGCAGGTGGGGGCGGACATGGCCACGGTGTATGGCTTGGGCCACTTTGCTGGGCAGTGTGTCGGGCCTTTCCCCTACCCGCCCCTTCCCGAACCGTGGCAAGCCCCGCCCCCGTATGCGACCTTCGGCCGCATGTCCTCAATCGGAGGACGGGTTGGATTTTCCAGCCCCGCCGGCGGTTGAGGCGCAGTGTTCGGGGCGGAGCCTCGACCGGGACCGGGCGTCCCGATGGGCATTGACAGCATGCTGTCGACATGACAGGCTGCTGTCATCCAACCAGGAGGCCACCATGAACCGCACCGTTCATCTCGCCGTCTACAACACCTACGCCGACTGGGAGACCGGCCACGCCACCGCCCACCTCACCCAGAACGGCTTCGCGGTCAAGACCGTCGGCCTCACCGCCGACCCCGTCACCACCATGGGCGGCATCCGCATCCAGCCCGACCTCGCGCTCAACGACCTCCGCCCCGAGGACAGCGCCCTCCTCATCCTCACCGGCGCGAACCTCTGGGACACCGGCGACGACCTCGCCCCCTTCGCCGGCAAGGCGCGCGAGTTCCTCGATGCCGGGGTGCCCGTCGCCGCCATCTGCGGGGCCACCGCCGGGCTCGCCCGCGAGGGGGTGCTCGACGATCGCGAGCACACCAGCGCCGTCTCCTTCTACCTCGACGCCACCGGCTACAAGGGCGGTGAGCACTACCGCGACACGGACGCCGTCACCGACGGCGACCTGATCACCGCGGGACCCACCGAGCCCGTCGCCTTCGCCCGCGAGGTCTTCGCGCGGCTCGGTGTGTACGAGGGCGAGAAGCTGGACGCCTGGTACCGGCTCTTCCACGACTCGGACGCCTCCGCGTACGAGACCCTCGAAGGATGACTCGAAGCATGAGCCGTCCCGAGACCCACCCGCAGGAGCTGCTCACCCGGACGGCGCTGGGCGTCTTCCGGCTGAACGGCCAATTCCTCACCGTCTCCGACGAGTTGGCGAGGGAGGCCGGACTGACCGCGGCCCGGTGGCAGGTACTCGGAGCCGTGCTGCGCGAGCCCCAGACCGTCGCCGGTATCGCCCGGACGATGGGGATCACCCGCCAGAGCGTGCAGCGCATCGCCGACATCATGGTCGAGCAGGGCCTCGCGGCGTACGGCCCCAACCCGGCCCATCGCCGGGCCAAGCTGCTCCACGCCACCGACGGGGGGCGCGCGGCGATCGGGAAGATCGACCCCGGTCACGCGTGGCTGGCCGGCCGCCTCGAATCCGCCCTCGGCACCGTGCAGTTCGCCGAGACGGTCAGAGTCCTGGAGCAGCTGTCCAAGGCCCTGGACACCATCAGCGGCGAGGAGCCCCCGGAAAGAAGTCCGCGCTGGTGACGTAGTCCATCGCCTTCGTGAACGCCGGGTCCCCGAGCCGCCGTTCCATCTCCTCCTCGGTCACATCCTCGATGTGCGTCTGGATCCAGTACAGGTTCCCGAACGGGTCCCGCACCCGCCCACCCATGCCCGATCCGGCCGTCCTCGCCGGTCATCCGCCCCAGCTCGACCGCCCCGAAAGCGGCCTTCAGATAGTCGATGACGCCCGCCGTGTCCTGCGAAATGATCCACGGGGTGACGCTGGTGCAGCCCTCGGGAAACCGGCTTGACGGCCATGACAGTCTCCTCGCGTACGGGGGTCGGGCTCGTGGGGCCGAGGGTAGGCGGCGAGTAGGTCAGATCCTGGCCTATAAGACCCGGGCTGATGGCGCACTATCCTCGGTCCGTCCAACAGAAGCGGTACCGGGGGGAAGGCGCGCGGCGATGGAGCAGCTGGCACCAGGGGATCCACAGCGCATCGGCGAGTACCGCCTGTTGGCCCGCCTCGGCGCGGGCGGCATGGGCCAGGTCTTCCTCGCCCGTTCCGACCGCGGCCGCACGGTCGCCGTCAAGCTCGTACGCCAGGAACTCGCGGAGCAGGAGGAGTTCCGCAGCCGCTTCCGCCAGGAGGTACGCGCCGCGCTGCGGGTCGGCGGCGAGTGGACCGCCCCCGTCCTCGACGCCGACACCGAGGCCCCGATCCCCTGGGTCGCCACCGGCTACATCGCCGGGCCCGCCCTGCACACCGTCGTCTCGGGCGACCACGGCCCGCTCCCCGAGCGCTCGGTCCGCATCCTCGCCTACGGCCTCGCGCACGCCCTGCAGAACATCCACGCGGCCGACCTCATCCACCGCGACCTCAAGCCGTCCAACATCCTCATCACCATCGACGGCCCCCGCGTCATCGACTTCGGCATCGCACGCGCCCTGGAAACGGTCACCGACGGTGGCCTGACCCGCACCGGCGCGCTCGTCGGCTCCCCCGGCTTCATGGCCCCCGAGCAGGTACGCGGCGACCGCGTGAGTGCCGCATGCGACATTTTCTGCCTCGGCTCGGTCCTCGCGTACGCGGCGACCGGCCGGCTCCCCTTCGGCTCGGCGGACAGCGGCGTGCACGCGCTGATGTTCCGCATCGCGCAGGAGGAGCCGGATCTGTCGGACCTCCCCGAGAGCCTGCTGGATCTCGTACGGGACTGCCTCGACAAGGACCCCGAGGCCCGCCCGACGATCGAGCAGATCCTGGAACGCACGGCCTCCGACGCGGACCCCGAGCCCTGGCTGCCCGGGGCGCTGATCGCCCAACTCGGCCGCCACGCGGTCCAGTTGCTGGAGGTGGAACAGCCCCCCGCGGCACCGGCGCAGCAACCGCCGACGATGACCTCGGTGAGCGTGGACGCCCCGAAGCCGCCCGTGCGGATGCCCACACCCCCGCCGCCCCTGCCCGTGGCGTACCGCCACAACAACTACGCCTACAGCTCCCCCCAGCAGCCCGCTTACGGCTACCCCCGGCAGCAGGGTCCCGCCCCGCACTTCCCCACACTCCCTGCCCCCGCGCCCCCGCGGCGCCGCGGCACCGTCGCCCTCGTCGCCGTCGCCCTGCTCGTCGCGGTCGCGGCAGGCACCTCGGTCTACGCGTTCCTGGGCGACATCGGCAAGAAGAAGCCCGCCGACGATCCCAAGCCGGGACCGACGACCTCGGCACCGGCCACCTCGGCGACACCCGGCCCGAGTACGTCCTCCTCCCCGCCCCCGACCCAGGACGGCAGCGTCCCGCAGAAGTACGTCGGCACCTGGCAGGGCTCCTTCGACACCGCCGACGGCACCAACACCCGCGTCATGACGATCACCCAGGGGACAACGGGCGAGACGGTCATGACCCTGTCGGGCACCGGCCCGAACTACGACTGCCGCTGGTCGGCCACCCTCCGTGCCCCGGGCCCGCCGCTCGAACTGGGCCCGACCCAGGTCACGTTCGGCGACCCGAAGCAGTGCTCACCGGGCCAGTGGAGCCGCCTGGACATGCCCGACGACACCACGATCGTCCGCGAGCTGGTGGGCTCGGGCGGGCAGCCGATCACATACACGAAGCAGGGCTGAGACCTCAGCCCCAGCTCGCGCTGTAGAAGCTCCGGAAGTTCCGCCGCTCCTGGGCCGACAGAATCCAGCGGGCGCCCACCAGTCCGACCAGACTCGCGCCGATGACGACCAGCCCGGAGCCGAGACTTCCGAAGTCCGTGATCCCCGTGATCCTCCTCGATCCGTCCGCCACCCCCGAAGACCCGGGCGACCCCGGCGGGACGGCTCCGGCCGCCGATGGAGCGGGGTCGGCCGGAGCGCCCCCGCCACCGGAACCCGGATCACCGAGCGACAGGCTCACCCCGAGGGCCTCCAGCGCCTTGGTCGCCGGCTGGAAGAACGTCGTACCCCCGGTGGTGCAGTCCCCGTTGCCGCCCGAGGTCACGCCGAGCGCCAGACCCTCCGAGAACAGCGGGCCCCCGCTGTCTCCGGGCTCGGCGCAGACCGTGGTCTCGATCAGGCCGGTGACCGTGCCCTCGGGGTAGTTCACCGTCGCGTTCAACGCGGTCACCTCTCCGGAGCGGAACCCCGTGGTGCTGCCGTTGCGGAAGACGCGCTGACCGACGACGGGATCGGCCGCGCCGACGATCCGCACCGCCCGGCCACCGCCGATGCCCACGATGTTGGCTCCGTCGGGTGGGTTGCCACTCTCGTACCGCACAAGGGAGAAGTCAGCGCCCGGGAAGGAGCCGTTCGTCGTGGTACCGACCAGCTGGTTGCCCTGCCGGTCCTGGAACCAGGTGGTGCCGACGGGGCCGCAGTGCCCGGCCGTGAGTATGAAGGTGTTCTGACCGTCGGTCACGTTGAAGCCCGCGGTGCAGCGGCCGTCGCCGGAGAAGACCGGGACGCCGCCGTTCACCCTGGTGGTGAACGTGCCCTCGGTCCGTTCCATCTGGACGGAGCCGCCGATCCCCTCGGCGACACCGGACATACGCGACCAGTCGTCGGCGGAGACGGTGCTGTCGGCGCGCACCATGACCTTGTTGGACGCGTAGTCCACCGCCCAAGCGGTACCGGTCACCCGAGGCGCCGCACTCAGGGCCTCGGTGGCCGAGCGGAGTTCCCCCATGCTGTAGCGCACGACTTCGGCGCGCGCCCCCGCCTCCCGTACCTCGTCCGCCGCGTCCACATCGGTCACTGCGACGACCGGGCGCCCGTCGGCGCCCATCCAACTCCCTGCGGTACGGGAGGCGCCGAGCCGCGAGACCAGACTGGCGACCGGATCGGCGGACGGGTCGGGCGGTTCGCCCGCCATCGCGCTCGAGACCATCAGCCCGCCGCAGACCAGTCCGCCGACGGCCGCCAGCCGCGCGATCCGCTGGAGTTTGCGTCGTGCGTGCCTCATACGCGGCCCCAAGGTCGTACCGACATGGCGTCACAAGCCCGTGGGCCCCTGAAACCAGGGGCCCCCACACTCAGTACGTACCGCCGCGCCGTCCTGTTCACCCCGCGTCGGAGTCGGATCGCGCAGGACGCCCGTCGGGGTCAGCTGAGCAGCGCTGACGCGGCGTTACGCAGGAGCAGCGGGTGTACGAACCGGTCCGCCGTGGTCGGCGGGAAGCGCCAGGACAGCGGCCAGGTGCGGCCGCGGAGGGCGGGCACGGGGATGTAGCTCACGTGCGCGGGGCCTGAGTTGAGCCGGGTCACGCCAGGCGGCCAGGGCCGGTGGGAGGTAGTCCCCGCCGGTACGAGGAAGTAGACCGACCGCCGCCCGTACGCCTCGATGACGACGGGCCCGGGGTCACCGCCGGTCAGCTGCTCCAGAAGGTCGGCGAGACGACGGCCGTCCTCGTCGTCGACGCGTACGGCGTCGAATTGCACGCCGGCCTTGCGGAGCTGGAATCCGGAAGCCGGAATCCAATCGAGGTTTAGTTGGCGACTTTGCGTATCCACAAGGACAGTCTGAGTGACCTTGGCTAGCGTTTTCCAGGGCTCGCGTAAGGGCGTCGGGCATGCGTTGACCTGCCCGAACTCACCTTTACGTGGGTCGAATTCGGCGGGGGACTGGTTGAGACCGGTTGAGTCCGGTTGAGTCGAAGCGGTGATCGCAAATGGCACGAGCGGAAAACAAGGAAGCAGCGGGTCCGGCGACGCGGCTCGTCGCGAATGTCGCGCGCAATATGCGCGTCCAGAAAGGATGGACGCAGGAGCAGCTGGGGAACGAGATCGGCTTCACGGGCGCGGCGGTGAGCGCGATGGAGACATGCGCGCAGCCAGCGAGCGACCAGATGCTGGTGGAGCTGGAGAGGGTGCTCGGGGGTGGGACGGGGATCTTCGAGGAGGCGAGGACGCATGTACGGCTGGACAAGTACCCGGCGCAGTTCAAGAACTACGCGCTGCTGGAGCAGAAGGCGGTGGGGCTGTGTCTGTACGCGACGTTGGTCGTGCATGGGCTGTTCCAGACGGAGGAGTACGCGCGGGCGCTGATCGGGGGCGGGTATCCACTGCTGTCGGAGGCTCGGGTGGAGGAGCTGGTCGAGGTGCGGATGGCGCGCAGGGCGCTGTTCGAGCGGGAGCCGGTGGCGCTGATCGAGCTGGTGCTGGAGGAGTCGGTGTTACGGCGGACGATCGGCAGCGAGGAGGTCATGCACGGCCAGATGCGGCACCTTGCGGAGTGTGCGCGGCGGCGTAACGTGACGCTTCAGGTGTTACCGCTGGACTGCGGATTGAGTGGCGAGCACGCGGGCGCCCACAGCGAGTTGACGCTGGTGGAAACACCGCAACACGACCACCTGGTGTACCTGGAGGCGCAGGACGAAAGCCTGCTGATCAAGGACCCTGCAAAGGTGAGCACGTGTGCCCAGCGGTATGCGAAGATCCGAGCACAGGCCCTGGGTCCTCGTGAATCGCTGGGCCTCATCGAGCGGTTGGCAGGAGAGCATCCATGAGCAGCACCCTGCAGTGGTTCAAGTCCAGCTACAGCAGCGCCAGCGGCGGCGAGTGCATCGAGGTCGCGTTCGACTGGCGCAAGTCCTCGTACAGCAGCTCCAGCGGGGGCGATTGCGTCGAGGTCGCCGCCTGCCCCCACACCATCCACATCCGCGACTCCAAGGTCACCGACGGCCCCACCTTCGCCGTCGCCCCCACCGCCTGGACGAACTTCCTCGACTGGGCGAGCTGAACCGTACGGAGGAGAAGCCATGACGATAACGAGCACGGCGGTACCGGGTCCGGCGGGTCTGCCGTTACTGGGCTCGATGTTCGAGCTCCAGCGGGACTCGCTCGGCACCTACCTCAACGCACAGCGCGAGCACGGCGACGTTGTCAGGATCACCGCGGGACCGCCCGGGCTGCGGGCCGAGCTGTACGCGGTGTTCTCCGCGGAGGGCGCCCAGCAGGTGCTGGCGACAGAATCGGCCAACTTCCGCAAGGACAACGCCTTTTACCAGGAGGTCCGGGAGTCGTTCGGCAATGGCCTGCTGACCAGCCAGGACGGGGACTACCTCCGGCAGCGGCGGCTCGTGCAGCCGCTGTTCACGCGCCGCCGGGTCGACGGCTACGCCGACGCCGTCACCGCCGAGACCTCGGCCCTGCTCTCCACCTGGCGCACCGCCCCGGACGCCACGGTGGACGTCGTCGACGAGACGACCCGGCTCACGCTGCGGGCGGTTGCCCGCATCCTGTTCGGCACGGACGTCGAGGCGGCGGTCGACGTCGTGCAGCGCTGTTTCCCGATCATCGGCGAGTACACGCTCACCCGCGGCTACTCCCCCGCCAACTTCCCGCGCAGCTGGCCCACTCCCGCCAACCGGCGGGCCGCCGCCGCGATGGAAGATCTGCACGCGGTGTGCGACGGGATCATCGAGAAGCGTCGCGCGGAGGGGGACACGGCGACGGGCGATGATCTGCTGACGCTCCTCTCCCAGGCCGAGAGCGCGGAGGACGGGACGCTCGACGCGTCCGAGATCCGCGACCAGGTGCTGATATTCCTGCTCGCCGGGCACGAGACGACGGCCACCTCGCTCGCGTTCGCGCTGCATCTGCTGGCCCGCCACCCCGAGCAGCAGGCGCGGGCGCGGGACGAGGTCGTACGGGTACTGAACGGACGGACCCCGGGGGCCGCGGACCTCGACGCACTCCCGTATCTGACACAGGTGCTGAAGGAGGCGATGCGCCTCTATCCGGCGGCTCCGGTCATCGGCCGCCAGGCGGTCGCGGCGGCGGAGATCGGGGGGTACACGATCCCGGCCGGCGCGGATGTGATCCTCGCGCCCTGGGTGACGCACCGGCATCCGGGGTACTGGGACGATCCGGAGCGCTTCGACCCGGAACGGTTCACGCCGGAGCGGGAGAAGGAGCGGCCGCGGTACGCGTGGTTCCCGTTCGGCGGCGGCCCACGGGCGTGCATCGGCCAGCACTTCTCGATGCTGGAGTCGGTGCTGGCGCTGGCGACGATCCTGCAGGAGTACGAGCTGGACGCCGTCGACGTCGACGTCCCGGTCGACACCGGGATCACCCTGCGCGCGGCGGGCCCGGCTCGGTGCGCACTGCGCCGCGTGGACGGGGCGTCCGCCTGACGCGGAGTCGCGGGGCCCGGGCGTGATCCGGGCCCCGCGCCGCTTCACGCGCCCGCCCCACGCCCCGCCACCCTCCGCACGACGCGCAGCAGGTACTCCTCGCGGTTGAGCGGATCGTTGTCCGTCCGCGGCCGGGCCGGGGTTGTGCCGCGGACCTGCTGGTAGTGGTCGAAGGCGCATTCCAGCACGCCCTCGCCACGGGTCAGCCCCGGCAGTTGCTGCTCCAGCGCGTGCACGCGGGCCACCGGAATCGCACCCTCCAGCAGGCACGGCCCCGGTCCCGCACCGCGTACTACTCCACGATCCGGATCGTCCGGATGCCAGTGCCCCGGTACCGCGAAGGTGTCCGCGTCAGCACGGGCCGACCGCGAGGCCACTCGACGGACGGCCGCGCGAGGTGCAGCGCGTGCGCGCCGCTCCAGTCGTTCTCCGCCTTCTCCGGGGCATCGTCGTCGGCGTCAATGCGCAGCTGCTTGCCGACCGCCATGGCTCCGGCGAAGTCGAGCGCCGTGATGTCCACGGACGGCAGCGCGCCGATGTGCTCGGCCACGCCTGCGCGTTCGGCCTCCGCGGCAGTCAGGCACAGGGCCGGGATGTAGACGCGCTGCGCCGGGTTCTTCTCGGCCTCGGTGACAAGGCGCGAGGCCATGCTGTTGCCTGCGCCGAGCGCGAGGGCGGCGGTGTCGTCGAAGACGACGGCACGCGGCAGCGGATACTGCTTCCGGGCCGTCACTGGATCTCCCCGATCCGTCCGGCCTCAAGGTCGGCCCACAGCTGCTCGCCGGCCTTCTCGTCCTCCTCCGTGTACGGCCTGCCGAGGAAGTGCTCCTCGACGTACGCCTTGGTCTCCTCGTACTGCTTCTGGAGCTCTTCCTTGGTGGGCGTGGCACCGGCGAGCTGCGCGACCAGGTCGCGCATGGTCATCCCGCGCTCGCGAGCGAGCTCCAGCAGACGGTCACGGACGGCAGGGTCGACCTTGATCGTGGTGTCAGCCATGGTCACAGTATACCGACGGTATACCACTTCCGGGCGCTCTAATGCGATGGTCACGACGACCTTCCTTCAGTAGGGGTACGTGCCAACGGACTATGCCAGCGCCCGAGTTCAGCTGCCCGGCCCATCGAAGCCGTTCACCCCCCAGGGTGACCTCAGGACGAACATCCGGCATCGGGACCAGTAACCCGCCCCCACACCCCCCGCTGCCCTCCTACCGTTGCCGCCCGCCAGGCAGTGCAGGGGGAGTGCGAGGAGAAGAACCCGTGGAGTGGCTCAGCGCCGAGAATGTCGTGGCCGTGCTCACCGCCGTACTCGGCATCCTGGCCTCCGGGGCCGTGCTCTGGTACGAACGCCGGGTGCCGCGGCGCAAGCGCATCGGGTACCGGGTCCAGCTGGACACCCCGATCGGCAGCAACGTACGCAGCGGGCGGCCCAACTTCCGGCTCGGGCTGTTCAACGAGACGCCGGAGATGTCCGACGCCACGCTCGTACTGCTGCGCATCGAGAACGACGGCTCGCAGAGCATCGCCGACAACGACTACACCGGGCGCGAAGTCCACGGCCTGACCGCCGAGTTCACCGACCGCACCATCCGCGCCATCGCCGTCACACAGCCGCTCGGCGCCGAGCACCTGATGGACCACTTCACCCCCGCCGCGGGCATGCGGCACAGCGGCAGCACGATCTATCTGCCGCGCGTCCCGCTCAACCGCGGGCAGCACTTCAAGCTGCTGGTGCTGCTCACCGGCGCGGGCGTCGGCAGCGAGATCACCGTCAGCGGCGGCATCCGGGACGGCCAGGTGATGCCGAACCGTTCCATCACGCCCGACGACAAGCCGCCGCAGTTCAGCAGGCCCGCGCGGCTGATCACCGTGCTGCTCACGGCCTGCGTCGTCACGCTCGCGTCGATCATCGTCGTACGGGACGACACCCGGCCTCCGATCGGCTGCGCCAAAGGCACGCTGACGCTGACCGGTTCGACCGCCTTCGCGCCGGTGGTGAAGGAGCTGGCGAAGAAGTACGAGAAGGACTGCGAGGGCTCCACCGTCATCGTCGACGCGCACGGCAGCACCGCCGGGATAAGAGCGCTCGCGGAGGCCGGCGCACAGGCCAAGAACGGCTCCCCCGCACTGATCGCCCTTGCCGACGGGCCCAAGCCGGGCGGCTATCCGCAGCTGCGCGAGAACCGCGTCGCCGTCTCCGTCTTCGCGCTCGTCGTCAACGACCGGGTGCCGGTGCGGAATCTGTCGGCCGACGAGATACGCAGGCTCTACCGCGGCGAGATCAACAACTGGAACCAGCTGACCGGGCCCGACATGCCCGTGCTGCTGGTCAGCAGGGACGCCAACTCCGGTACCCGCGAGGTGTTCCAGCGCCGGGTGCTGCGGCGGAACGAGCCCGCGAACTCCTCGCGCGACTGCGAGAGCAAGGACGACGGCGAGGCCAAGGTCGTACGCTGCGAGCTCGACAGCACGGAACAGGTGCTGAACACCGTGGCCCGGCTGCCGGGAGCGATCGGCTACAGCGAACTGCGGGCCGGGGCAGGGCTCAAGGGGCTGCACCGGCTGAACATCGACGGGGAGCCGCCGTCCGTGGACGACATCGGCGAGAGCACGTATCCGTACCGGGAGATCGAGTACGCGTACACCTACGGGCAGCCGCCGGCGGACTCATTGGCCTCCAGCTTCCTCGGCTACATGAGCCGGGGAAACGGGCAGGACGTCATCCGCACGCACGGCCATCTGCCGTGCGCGACGCCGAAGGGGCTGCGGATCTGCGGCGAGGGCTGACTGCGCAGGCTTCGGCGCATGGAACAGCTCGCGCCCCAGGATCCGCCCTCCATAGGTGAGTACAGTCTGCTCGGCCGCCTTGGTGAGGGCGGTATGGGCCGGGTCTACCTTGCGCGTTCCGCGGACGGCCGCACGGTCGCCGTCAAGCTCATCAAGTCCGAGCTCGCCGGGCAGCCGGAGTTCCGTCACCAGTTCCGGCAGGAGGTGGCCGCCGCGCGCCGGGTCGGCGGGGAGTGGACCGCGCCCGTGCTGGACGCGGACACCGAAGCGGCGGAACCTGGGTGGCGACCGGGTATGTCGCCGGACCCTCGTTGCTGCCCAGGAACGTTTCCAGTGCATCTGGGAGCGATCGCTGAGCAGCTCCGCGGGTGCGCAGCCGCTGACGGTCTCGCAGGGCGCGGTGGGCAGCCCCGTTGTCACCTTCACCACAACGACGGGCGGCGCGACTTGCACGTCGGGCGCCGAGCTGTTCTCGGGGGAGAACGCGTTGTGATCGGTCCTTCCCGGGTACTGAGCGGCGACTGCGCGGCGGGCCGGTTCGTCGGTCCTGACGGTGCGGCAGCACGCTGAATCGAACCTTCCTCGACACGGGCAACTCGCCCCGCGAGTACTGGCGTCCGTAAGAACGGGTCCGTAAGAACGCAGAGCGCCCCGGGCGGCGGAGAGGCCGACCGGGGCGAGCCTCAACCGCAGGAATGCCGGTGGTCGAGGTGCCGGAAGAGGGCAGGTCAGCTCCAGCTCCAGCCGGTGCCCGCCGTTCAGCGCTCCACAACGGCCCTGAAGATCTTGCTCCGGCCGCCCGACTCATGCCGGATTGCCAGTAAATGTCAATCGTGTTGAACCGGTGCAAGCCGGGCGCGATTTCAAGAATCTCAGTGGTCTTTTAGGTTTTATTGAGGATTTCTTGAGCCGCCTTCACCTGATAATCTATCCGCTTCCTCACTTTGAGGAGTTCATCCCGATTATCCGCCACGGCCCGCTCTTGATAAGAGAAGTCAACCGTGAACCAAACACCTACAACATTATGCCGAGCTCGGCACTCCTGATCAGCCACAGCAGTTTCAATTTCTGCGCTAGACGGCCGACTCGACTTCACCCATCGCGGATCACTCAGTGCGTCAAGCGGGCTGCGATAAGAGTAGCCATGTTTTTGCATGCAGTGCGACCAGAGCGAGAATACCCTGAGTGTTCGAGGATCTTTCTGAGCCGCCACCAGGGTGTCGAATTTAAGATTTGTCGCAATGTCAGCATCCCCGATGCGCCCATTGCGAGAGCCCGTGATTTCCATCAATGCAGAACCGACACAGCCATGACTAGGCACTCTACTGCCACTTCGGGTAAGCCCGCCAGGACCAGATAGAACATCCGTATCTCGAGCCCCGGTCAACACGAACCACTTTTCAGGATCATTATCTGGGCTGGTCTTCCACGTCTCACCTTTAGGGAAGCCGCCAGCAGGGTGATAACCCCACTCCTTCGCGTGAGCCATACTCTGATAACCGAAGCGACCGTCTACGCGACTGCTCGGCGCATCAGCCCCTATACCAGCACCGATCGATTGCTTCGGAGCCTCAAACGAAAGCCCGTACTTATGCATACAGCCTGCGACACGCAGGGAGTAAGCCGAAGAAACCGACTCCAGTTGATCAGGGTTCAAGAGATATTGATCTAGCGGCATCTCTTGATTGTTGGCATTCGTCAAGCGAGGCACTTGCGTATCGGCGTGCTGTCGCGTGGTCTCCCCTTCTTTCCTAGCCACACAGCCAACGAGCACTGCCATCACCGCAAAGATCACTACCATCGACCTGCGCCCCGGAGGTTTAGGAGGTCGGGGCATACTAGACCTTGCCCCTCCGGCGGCATGCCTTACCACAGAGACGAAAAATCATCACATCGAGCCGGACGCATTGTTGTTTTTCATTGCCGAGTTCAGATTCACGAATGTGAGAGATGGGATCTGCTGGCAAGCAACCGCACAACTGTAGTAGCTATTGTAAAAAACACGGAAATGATAGGAGCTTCGATTATTTACAGCGGCGGCATTATTCTTCACACCCTGCCCCGCCCCGTAACTGCCATACTGCGACTGCCTGAAACTATATCCCTGATAATCAGGGATATCTGAAGTTTGCACGAAATATGCATTAAGGTTATTTTCGAGCGAATTATAGTAAAGGCAAACCTCTCCCGATGCGCACGTCCCTCCGGGACCGGCATGCGCCAAATTCGTCGACGCCACACTCAATCCGAGCGAGCTTGCCAACACCAAAGTCACCCTCAGCAGCTTTCGCTTCACTTCAATCATCCCTTCATGTTGCCGAGCGCCGCGAAGAGGCATCGCTGACCACTCTCTCAATTTAACTTTCAGACTTTAACATGCATGCGATCATCCGACTATCCCTGAGAAGGAAACGTCATCTGCAGGCAGCCGAAAATGCCAATATAGGACCGCTATTGTCCGCATAACGTACTCTCTGACTGGCCTTTTCCCAGCGTCCGCCGTTCGAGGGCTGCACCGAATGTCTGGCCTCGTACATCAACCAGTTCGACGACGATGACCTGCTCGCTACGAGCCCGAGCGGTGGGTAGAGGCCCTGCTCGAGCACGGCCCCCACAGCAGCCAATGCCGGTGTGTCCCGGACCACGGAAGGTCGGCACACCCCTCAACGCACGGGTAGCGCCCGCTCATGGCGGCCATGGCGCGCCTCTGCGTCCCCCCGTCGAGCAGGGAGCCGAGTCCCGCCGCAGCAGTTGCGTCTGCATCCGCCTCGGTGCGGCCGGCCTCCATCTGCACGCGAGCTCGGTCCACGTAGAAGTGGGAAGCCCGGGACACCGCCCAGTCATTCGGTATACGCACCTCTTCGGCCTGACGCAGTGCTTCGCCGAACTCGCCCATTTCGATATGGGCCGACACCGCGTGAATCCTCACATTCGTCGGACCGAACGACAGCCACAGCACATCCGATGCTTCGCCCACCCGGGAGGCATAGGCGCGTGCCTCTGCCAGATGTGCCGTGACCTCACTGTGATCATGAGCGCGAGCAGCGATGATCGACGCTCCGAGGTGGAGCTGACCCGCCACGGCGAAGCGTTCCCCGAGACGACTGAGCCTGTCCCAGGGTGGACCAGCCACCATGAGGCGCTGGCCGATGGTGTACTCGCCTTCCCGGAAGTACACCAGCGCCCGCATGTACTGCCGGACCGCCGCCAGCAAGGGATCAGAGGCACGCGAAGCGGCCCAGTCCACGCGATCGAGCGCCACGGTGGACAAGTCGTAGTAGCCGAGTTTCACCGTCTCGTCGTGAGCAGTGCGATACGTACTGGACAGCGCCGCCCAGATTTCTGACCACGGCGCACGGTCGGCGGCCGTGGTGATCTCGGCGATGACATCGGGAAGTTCGAGCGCAGCGTCATGGAGTTTCGTCGCCCGCACCAGGCGGCACAGGTTCTCGGCCGCCGCCACGAGCTGAGGCGTGGGGCGGGGTGCGATCGCGGAATCTGGCCCCAGGTCGTAGAGATCCAATGCTTCCCTGATGGGCGGACCAGCTCTGCCAGCCGATCTTGCTGAAGTTCGGTCACGTAAGGCTGCCCCGTCAGCGACGTTACGTCGACACACAGGACCTTGGCGACCGTGGCGACCAGGTCAGGACTCGCAGGCTTGTGGCCGCTCTCGACCTGAGTGAGCAAGCTGTAGGAGTACAGCACCAGGCAGCGGTGGGCGACAGCGCGCCGACGACGTGACGGACCGCCTCCAGCTCGAAGCGCCGTCGATGACCCGTCTGCCGGATTCCCCGTCGCTCATGGGCGGGAGCCTACGAGGTGCCGGTGACACGACCCTGCGCAGGTGCCTCCATCGTTACCCGGCCGACGCGCTCTACGCCGCCGCGCGTGGGTCGCACCGAGGAACTCGCCGAAAGCGCCGGGCCGTTCACCACCAAGGCGACCTGGCGCAACGCCGAGGGGCGACAGGGGAGCCCCGCACCATCCGGGGCTCCCCTGTCCGTAAGCCGTACTAGAGGAAGGAGTTGATCTCGATCGTCTCGGTACGGCCGGGGCCCACACCGATCGCCGAGATCGGCGCGCCCGACATCTCCTCCAGCGCCTTCACATAGTCCTGCGCGTTCTTCGGCAGGTCCGCGAAGGTCTTCGCCTTGGTGATGTCCTCTGACCAGCCCGGCAGGTACTCGTACACCGGCTTCGCGTGGTGGAAGTCGGTCTGGGAGTACGGGAGCTCCTCGACACGCTTGCCGTCGATCTCGTACGCGACACACACCGGGATCTGCTCCCAGCCGGTCAGCACGTCCAGCTTGGTGAGGAAGAAGTCGGTGAGGCCGTTGACCCGGGTCGCGTACCGCGCGATGACCGCGTCGAACCAGCCGCAGCGGCGGTCGCGGCCGGTGGTCACGCCCCGCTCGCCGCCGATGCGGCGCAGCGCCTCGCCGTCCTTGTCGAAGAGCTCCGTCGGGAACGGGCCCGCGCCGACGCGGGTCGTGTACGCCTTGAGGATGCCGATGACCCGGCTGATCTTCGTCGGGCCGACGCCGGCGCCGGTGCAGGCCCCGCCCGCGGTCGGGTTCGACGAGGTGACGAAGGGATACGTGCCGTGGTCGACGTCGAGCAGCGTGCCCTGGCCGCCCTCGAAGAGGACGACCTTGCCCTCGTCGATCGCGCTGTTCAGGATCAGCGTGGTGTCGGCGACGTACGGCTTGATCTGCTCCGCGTACTGGAGCATCTCCTCGACGATCTTGCCGGCCTCGATGGCGCGGCGGTTGTAGACCTTGGCGAGGAGCTGGTTCTTGGACTCCAGCGCCGCCTCGACCTTCTGCTCCAGGATCGACTCGTCGTAGAGGTCCTGGACGCGGATGCCGGTGCGGTTGATCTTGTCGGCGTAGGTCGGGCCGATACCGCGGCCGGTCGTGCCGATCTTCCGCTTGCCGAGGAACCGTTCCGTCACCTTGTCGAGGGTGACGTTGTACGGAGTGATCAAATGCGCGTTACCGCTGATCAGCAGCTTGGACGTGTCAATGCCACGGTCGTTCAGCCCGCTCAGCTCGGAGAGCAGAACCGCCGGATCCACTACGACGCCGTTGCCGATGACCGGAGTACATCCCGGCGAGAGGATTCCGGAAGGGAGGAGATGCAGCGCATACTTCTGATCGCCCACGACGACCGTGTGGCCGGCATTGTTGCCGCCCTGATAGCGCACTACATAATCCACGGATCCACCGAGCAGGTCGGTGGCCTTTCCCTTGCCTTCGTCACCCCACTGAGCACCGAGCAGCACAAGTGCGGGCACAGGCGTACACCCCTTCCGGGCGGGGCAAGACCAAGGTCAGGGGGCCTGAGCCGTGCCTGAGTCTTCGGACCGGTTGCCCCGGAATAGACGAAGCCCCTGGCGCAATAGCGCAAGGGGCTCTTGCACAAAGATGCTACCCGAGGAAGGACCGAGGTGTCGGCTCACGACCAGCTACTGGTGGTCATCGACCCGGTCGCCCGCCGAAGTGACGGCGAGTCCGTGCGGATCGCGAAAGATGTGCTGTGTGGCGGGTCGGAGGCGAAGATCTGCCTCCCCGAGGGGCCGGAGGAATTCGCGCGGGCACTGGCCCGCAGGGGGTCGCGGCGGCCGGTGGTGATCGGTGACGACCGGGCGCTGCTGCGTGCGGTGGCTCTGCTGCACCGGGATCGCTGGCTGGGTGACGGGGCGCTGGCACTGGTGCCGGTGGGTCCGTCCGCCTCCGTGGAACTGGCGCATTCGCTGGGCGTGCCCCGGGGAGCGGTGGCGGCGGCGCGGGCGGTGCTCGACGGAGCCGTACGCCGTCTTGACCTGCTGGTGGACGAGAGCGACGGGGTCGTGCTGGGGGATCTGTCGATCCCGGCGACGTCGGCGCGGGCGGCTCCCGGGGCGAACGGCGTGTCGGTGTGGAACACCTGCCGCTCGCTGGTCCGCACGCTGGTCCGCACGCCCCCGGCTCCGGTGGTGCGGACGCACCGGCTGCGGGTGGAGGCGGACGGGGTGCTGCTGACGGACCTGGACCGGGTGGTGGAGGCGGTGACGGTGCGGGCGGGCGACGGCCGCGCGGAGGTGGTCGTCCGGCACGGCGCGCATGCGGAGCCGGTCATGGCCCGCGCCTTGACGGTGACGGTCTCGGGGGCGGACTTCCGCTACCGGGCGGACGCGATGGTGACGGGGCCGGTGAGGACGCGGACGTGGACGCTGCGGGCGGGGGCGTGGGGGTTGACGCTGCCGTCGGGGGCGGTGGTGGCGGGCGCGGGGGGGTAGCCGGGGCCGTCCGGCTGCCGGTTTGTCCTCAAACGCCGGACGGGCTTGATTTACCCGGCGGCGCTCTGGCTCGGGCCGTCCGCCAGACGGTTTGTCCTCAAACGCCGGACGGGCTTGATTTGCCCGGCCCGTCCCGCAGACGGGACGTCCTCAAACGCCGGACCGTCTTGGATTCCCCGGCCCGTCCCGCAGACGGGACGTCCTCGAACGCCGGACCGGCTTCGATTCCGGGCGTCCTCAAGCGCCGGACCGGCTTGGATTCCGGCCGACGGGCTGGAGCTGGCCTGCATCTGCCGTCGCTGCCGGGGCCGGAGACTCGGTGGGCGCCGGTGCTGATCCTGACGGTGGGCGGGGGGCTGGCCCCGGCAACCGGGGCTCCGCCCCGTACCCGGCGCCTCAATCGCCGGAGGGGCTTGATTTCGCGACCGGGAACGCGCCTCAAACTCCCCCGGACGAAGTCTGGGGGAGATTGAGGACAACGCCCGAAGGGCGTGCGGGTCCGGGGCGGAGCCCCGGTTACGGGAAGGGGCGGGGTGGGGGAAGGTCACAGCTCGACCCGCAGCTCCTTCACGCCCCGGATCACAAACCCCGCCTTCCACTCCGGCTCCGCCGCAAGCCGCATCGTCGGCGCCTCCCGCAGCAACTCCCCGAACGACGTGGCCAGTTCGATACGCGCAAGCGGCGCGCCGAGGCAGTAGTGGATGCCCGCGCCGAAGCTGACGTGCGGGTTGTCGGCGCGGGCGAGGTCGAGGGTGTCCGGGTTCTCGAACTTCTCCGGGTCCCGGTTGGCCGAGCCGAAGAGCAGGGCGAGTTCGGAGCCGCGCGGGACGAGGGTCCCGTCGATCTCGATGTCGTCGAGTACCCAGCGTTCGAACAACTGGAGCGGGGTGTCGTACCGCATCAGCTCCTCCACAGCTGTGGACAGAAGTGTGTGGTCGGCGCGGAGGGCGGCAAGCTGGACGGGGTTGCGGAAGAGGGTCCACCAGCCGTTCGCGGTGGTGTTGACCGTCGCCTCGTGGCCCGCGTTCAGCAGCAGCACACAGGTCGAGATCATCTCCTGCTCGCTCAGCCGGTCTTCCTCGTCGTGCGCGGCGATGAGCGCGGAGATCAGGTCATCGCCTGGCGCCGTGCGCCGCTCGGCGATCAACTCCCGTAGGTACGTGCTGAACTCGACCGAGGCGCGGACCGCGCGGGCGGCTGTCTCCTCCGGCGGATTCAGCTCGTACATCCCGCAGATGTCCGCCGACCACGGCCGCAGCAGCGCGCGGTCGGCGGGCGGAATCCCGAGCATCTCCGCGATGACGGCGACCGGCAGCGGCTCGGCGACCTCGGCGAGCAGATCGCCCCCGCCGTTGTCCTTGAGCCCGGCGACAAGCTCGGCCGCGAGCCTGCGCACGGTGGGCACGAGCGCCTCGACGGTGCGCGGCGTGAAGGCCTTCGACACGAGACGCCGGATGCGGGTGTGGTCGGGGGCTTCGAGGTCGAGCATCCCGTAGTCGTTGAGCGTGTGGAACGGCTCGTGCGCGGCGGGCGGGGGCGTACGCCCGAACTCCTCGTGCGTGAAACGGTGCAGGTAGGTCCGCCCGAGCCGGCGGTCGCGCAGCAGCGCGGAGACGTCGGCGTGGTGGGGGATCAGCCACTGGCGGGTGGGCTCGTAGTAGTGCACGCGTCCGCGGGCGCGGAGCTCGGCGTAGGCGGGGTAGGGGTCGGCGACGAATGCGGGTGACCAGGGGGTGAAGTCGGCCATGGGCTGACGCTACCCGGCGGGGTGTTCTTTCCCCAGTCCCGCCCCTTCCCGTAACTGGGGGGCAAGCCCCAGACCCCGTACGCTCTTCGGGCGTTGTCCTCGAACTCCCTCAGACTTCGTCCGGGGGAGACCCCCAACGGGCTTCCGGGGGAACGCTCAGCCCGGCGTGACCAGTCTCGCCTCGTACGCGAACACCGCCGCCTGCGTCCGGTCCCGCAACCCCAGCTTCACCAGCACCCTGCTCACATGCGTCTTGATCGTCGACTCCGCGACCACCAGGTGCGAGGCGATCTCCGCGTTCGACAGACCCTGCGCGATCAGCACCAGCACCTCCGTCTCGCGCTCCGTCAGATCGCCCACCTGGGCCAGGGCCGGCGGGCGCGGGTTCTGGGAGAGCTTCGAGAACTCCGTGATCAGACGGCGTGTGACCGTCGGCGCCAGCAGCGCCTCGCCCGCCGCCACCACCCGTACGCCGTCCGCGAGCTGACGCGCGGACGCGTCCTTCAGCAGGAAGCCGGACGCCCCCGCGCGCAGCGCCTGGTACACGTACTCGTCGAGGTCGAACGTCGTCAGCACCAGCACCTTGGACCCGGCGTGCGCGGCGGCGATCTCGCGGGTCGCCTCGATGCCGTTCAGCTCCGGCATACGGATGTCCATCAGCACCACGTCGGGCGCGAGTTCGGCGACCTTGGCGATCGCCTCGCGGCCGTTCACCGCCTCGCCGACGACCTCGATGTCGGGCATCGCGTTCAGCAGGACCGAGAAGCCCTCGCGGACCATCATCTGGTCGTCGACGACAAGAACGCGGATTGTCATGACGGCTCCTCGGTGGCGGTGGCAGGGGCGGCGTCGGTGGGGACGGCTGCGACGGGGATGAAGGCGGTCACCTGGTAGCCGCCGTCCTGCGTCGGCTCCGCGGTCATCTCGCCGCTCAGCATCGTCACCCGCTCCCGCATGCCCGTGATGCCGTGGCCCGCGCCCGGCGACGGCTTGACCAGGCCCTGGGGCGCGGTGTTCACGATGCGCAGGCCCAGGCCGCCGAGTACGTAGGAGATCTCGACCTTCGCCGAGGACCCCGGCGCGTGGCGCAGCGCGTTGCTGAGCGCCTCCTGGATGATCCGGTACGCCGACAGCTCGACGCCCTGCGGCAGATCGCGGACCGCGCCCGTCACCGTCTTCTCCACCTCCAGCCCCGCCTCGCGGACGTTGGAGAGCAGGTTCTCGATGTCTGCGAGCACCGGCTGCGGTGCGTCGGGGGCCTGGTAGTCCTCCGCCCGTACGACACCGAGGACCCGGCGCAGCTCGGTCAGCGCCGCCACCGCGTTCTCGCGGATCGTGGCGAAGGCCTTCTCCAGCTCGGGCGGCGGGTTCTCCACCCGGTAGGGCGCGGCCTCCGCCTGGATCGCGACCACCGACATGTGGTGGGCCACCACGTCGTGCAGCTCGCGGGCGATGGTCGTGCGCTCCTCGAGGAGTGTGCGCCTGTCGCGTTCGACGGCCGTGACGGTCTGCTGCGCCGCGACCTCCTGCTTCGCCTCGCGGCGGACGTGCCGCACGGTGGTCACCAGCAGCACCATCGCCGAGATGAAGAGCATCTGCGGGGTGTCGGACATTTCACCCTGGGAGAGCAGGACCTCGGCGAAGAATCCGTACGCCGCGGTCAGCAGCCACATCCAGGCGGCGGTCCGCGGCCGCGTCCGCACCGCCACGACCGTCATCACCGTCAGGTGCGACATGAACGAGCTTGGCGTCCACGGCCAGCCGTCCCCGTAGTTGGCCAGCACGCCGACGACGGGTGTGCTGAGCAGGGAGAGCCACCATGCGCCGACCGGCCTGAGCAGCGTCATCACCATCGCGGCGGCGGGAACGAACCCGGTCACGACGAATTCCGGTCCGGCGCCCCCAGTGTCGCCGGCGACATACGCCGCGACGAGCACGATGAACGCCCCGACCACGAGCACGGCGTGCGGGGTCCACCCCGCCCAGTCGCGTATCCGGCCCGGGAGCCGGCGGGTGATCGGCCCGTCCGTCCGCCTGCGCGGCAGGGGGCGGTAGGCGAAGGCATCGTGGAAGAGGTCCTGGCGGAGGCCGCTCACGGCTCCCATGGCCAGGTGGAACTCGGGGCTGCGGGTCTTCTCGGTCACGTACAGAACGGTATGCGGAAGGACGGACGCGGTCGTCAGCATCGCTGCGGATCCTGCCGCGTCCGTCCTGAGTACTACGAGGCGCTACGAGTCGCTACGAAGCGAGACGAAGCGGTACGGGTGGTATGTAGCGGTACGGGACGCTATTCGGCGGTGGGACGCTCTTACGCGCGGAACGCGTCCCACGCTATTCGGCGCTGGGACGCTCTTACGCGCGGAACGCGTCCGCGTGCTCCGCCGCCCACTGGGCGAAGGTCCGCGCCGGGCGCCCCGTGACCTTCTCGACGGTGTCGACGACGGTACGTCCGACGAGCGGTGTGTTCCCGTACGCCTCCAGCAGGAAGCCGATCACTTCGTCCGGCTGGCCGGCCGCCCGCCACTGCTCGACCGCCTGCTCCTCGCTCAACTCGACGAGCCGGATCTCCCGGCCGCGAGCAGCCGCGAGGGCGTCCGTCTTGTCCTTCAGGGTCAGCACCTCCGGGCCGGTGATCACGTACTCCTGGCCGCCGTGGCCGTCCTCGGTGAGCGCGACCGCGGCGACCGCGCCGATGTCGCCCTCGTGGACCATCGCGCTCAGCCGGCCGGTGAACGGCTCCCGCACCTCGTCGTCGCCGCGAATGCCGTCCGCCCACTCCAGCGCGTTCGACATGAACTCCACCGGCATGACCACGGTCCACGCGAACTCTCCCCCACAGCCTTCGGCGTGGGAGGGGCCCCCAGCCCGCACCGCGTCCTCCAGCAGGCTGGGGCCGCCGCCGTGCAGCACGGTGACCCGGCGGACACCCGCCTTGCGGGCCAGTTCAAGGATCTGTGGGCCGGTCTCCAGAGGGGCGAAGTACGGCCCGCCGAAGGTGATCAGATGAAGGCCGGTCACATCCTCCAGAGCGGCTGCGAGGGATTCGGGGTCGGTGAGGTCGCCCTGCACAACCTCGACGCCGCCCGGAAAGTCCGCCTTGGCGGGGTCACGGGTCAGGGCACGGACGGAGTGTCCACGGCGGAGGAGTTCGGCGACGACCTGGCGGCCAACGGTTCCGGTTGCTCCGGTGACCAGGACGATTCCTTCAGTGCTCTCTCGATTCGTCATGTGGCCAGCGTAGGAAGGCTTGCGGTCAGCTTCTGTCCGCAAGGCAAGACCGTGGGTTCAGTAGCCGGTGGGACGTATGAGTCCCGTCTCGTACGCGAAAACCGCCGCCTGCGTACGGTCGCGCAGCCCCAGCTTCACCAGGATCCGGCTCACATGCGTCTTCACGGTCTGCTCCGCCACCACCAGCCGCGCGGCGATCTCCGCGTTCGAAAGGCCCTGTGCGATCAGGTTGAGCACCTCCGTCTCACGCTCCGTCAGATCCCCGACGCGCTCCTTGAGCGGGGTGCGCGGCGCACCGGCCGTCCGGGAGAACTCGGTGATCAGCCGCTTGGTGATGTTCGGCGAGAGCAGCGCGTCGCCGGCCGCCACCACCCTTACCGCTTCGGCGAGTTGACCGGCGGAGGCGTCCTTCAGCAGAAAGCCGGACGCGCCCGCGCGCAGCGCCTCGTAGACGTACTCGTCCAGGTCGAACGTGGTCAGCACGAGGACCTTGACGGTGGCACCCGGGGCCCTGGTGATCCGGCGGGTTGCCTCGATGCCGCCGAGCTCGGGCATCCGGATGTCCATCAGGACGACGTCGGGATCGAGTTCGGCGACCTTGGAGACCGCCTCGCGGCCGTCCACGGCCTGGCCGATCACCTCGATGCCCGGCTCGGCATTGAGCAGTACCGTGAAGCCCTGCCGGACCATCGCCTGGTCGTCGGCGATCACCACCCGGATCGTCATGCGTTGTCCTTCGAGACTTGCAGGGGCAGGTGCGCGGTGACTTCGTAGCCGCCGTCGGGGGTGCGTCCCGCGGCGAGGCCGCCGCCGAGCATGGCGGCGCGTTCGCGCATCCCGAGCAGACCGTGGCCTGCGCCGGGGGACGGCGGGGCGGGCTTCGCCGGAGCGGTGTTGATCACCCGGACGCCCAGCACGCTCGGCTTGTACACGATCTCCACGCGTACCTCGGACCCGGGCGCGTGCCGTATCGCATTGCTGAGGGCCTCCTGGATGATCCGGTACGCCGACAGTTCGACGCCGGGCGACAGCGGGTGCGGCTCGCCGGAGCTGTCGGTGGTGATGCTCAGCCCTGCGTTGCGGACATTCTCGACGAGGGAGTCCAGCCGGTCGAGGGTGGGCTGCGGTGCGTGCGGCGCGCCTTCCGGGTTCTCGGACCGCAGCACGCCGAGCACGCGGCGGAGTTCGGTGAGCGCTTCGAGGGCGTTCTCGCGGATGCCCTCCAGGTTCTCCTTGAGCTCGTCGGACGGATTCTGCACGAGGTGCGGGGCGACCTGCGCCTGGATGGAGATCACCGACATGTGGTGGGCGACGACATCGTGCAGCTCGCGGGCGATCCGGTTGCGCTCTTCGAGCAGCGTGCGCCGGGACCGCTCCTCGGCGGTGAGCGACTCCTGCTCGGCGAGCCGGTCACGGGCCTCGCGACGGCCGTGCAGCGATACACCGACGAGGACCACGACCGCGTACACGAGTGCGGCCGTCGCGGCCGACGAGTTGTACGGAGGCATCCCGAGCCCGAAGGCGTCGAAGACGAACCCGACCCCGACGGTGACCACCAGGGCCTTGACCGCGATACGGGTCCGGACGCGCAGGGCGAGAAGGAACAGCACGGCCGCGTTGGCGATGACACCCGGTACGGTCCACGGCCAGGGCTGCCCGCCGGGCAGTTGACCGGCCACGGCGAACGCGGTCAGTGCGGCGATCCCCAGCGACATCCACCAAGCGGCCAGCGGCCGGCGCATCGCGTACCCGACCACGGCGGCGGTGGCGACACCGAGCGGGATGCCGTACTGGCCGTGCAGGCGGAACTGATAGACCAGTTCGTCGGAACCGAGGATCGCCAGAGTGAGGGCGCCGTAGCCGATCAGGACATGCGGCAGCCGGCGGAGCCAGCGGGGGCGGGCCATCGGCGGAAGCGGCATCGCTTCGAAGTTCCACAGCTCAGGAGGGCGCAGAGCCGCGCGCTCCCATCTGTTGAGGTTGTCTTCGTCCGCCACAGGATGAAGCCTAGGCATCGCGCACCACCTTCGGGCGGGCGGGCCGCCGCCCCTGTTCGTACAGCCGGAACGCACCCCAGCAGACCGACAGCGCAAGCGCGAAGACCGGTAGCCAGGCAAGGCGGGCCAGCACCCAGCCCGGGCTGTCGGGTGCGGTGTGCAGTCCGGGAAGCGCGCCCGCGAGCAGGCCTGTCGTGGTGACCGCCATCAGCGCGGTCTGGTGCCAGAGGAAGACGGTCATCGCCGAGAGGTTGACCAGCGCCACCGCCGCCCAGGCCGCGGGTCTTTGAAGCACCCTGCGCAGCGGGCCGAGCAGCAGAAGGGCACCTCCGCACTGGGCGAGCCCGAAGGCAACGGCTGCGAGGGTCGGCGGGTTGAGGTTGGAGATCTCGGCGCCGGGCACCCCGACCATGGACGCGGGATAGCCGGCCCACAGGACGAGTGCGGCGGTGGCGGCGGCGCCGCCGAGCAGCAGCGCCCATCGGATCGCACTGCCCCGCAGGCCGCCGCGGGCCCACGCCGCGCCGAGGCAGCACGGGACCAGCCAGCCCGCGGCCACATTGATCCAGCCCAGCCAGGCCGGTCCGCCGAAGCCGAAACGGAACAGGTCGATGTGGAGGACGACGGCGAGCGGCCAGAGCGGATGCAGCCTGGCGACGAGCGGGGTGGCGGCGGTGAGCGCGGCGAAGACCAGCAGGAACCAGAGCGGGGAGAGGGCGAGGGTCAGCAGGGTGCGTACGGTCTGCAGGCCCGCGCCCGTGGCGAGCATCCCGATCGCGGCGACCGCCCACAGCACGAGGACGGCCGCGACCGGCGCGAAGAGCCGGGCCAGCCGGGTAGCCAGCCACTGCCGGTAGCCGGTGCCGCGGGCCCGCGCAGCGGCATGGTTCTTGGCGGCCACATGCCCACCGACCAGGAAGAAGACTGCCAGGGTCTGGAAGATCCAGGAGACCGGGCTCAGCCACGGCATGTGCTGGAGCGGGCTGGCGCCGTGGAGCACGCCGCCGCCGTCGGTGACGAGGGCGGTGACCAACCAGTGGCCGAGGACCACCCCGAGGATCGCGAGCGCCCGCAGGGCGTCGACGGCACGGTCCCGGCCGGGCGGGGTGGCCACGTCGATACGGCATGCCAACTCACGCATGGGTGACCTCCGTTGCGCGGCCGAGGACGATCCGGGCGAGGTTGCGCAGGGACGGGGAGCCGGGCTTCAGGTAGTCGCTGTGCCCGCCGTCGCCCGCGTCGAAGGTGCGCGCGCCGAAGCCGGGCGAGACGGGGTCGGCGCCGAAACCCACCGTGGTACCGAGGAGTTCGAGCCGTTGGTGCGGCACGTCCGCGATCCAGTCGTCGCTGCCGCGACCGGCCCAGACGGCGGCGCGGGTGCGCAGCTCGGCCACGTGGTCGACACCCGCGCCGGGGCTGCCGTAGAGGACGATGTCGGCAACGTCGACGGAGGCGGCGGCGCGCCCGCAGACGACGGAGCCGTACGAATGACAGAGGAGACCGACTCGCGCATCGGGCTTTGCCCCTACCAACTCGCTTATGAATAAGTGCAGTTGGCCAGCGGCACCTTCCGCGCGCCCCTCGGTCAGGACCTCGGGGCTGACGGTCCCCGGCGTGGCATAGCCCAGCCAGGCGACGACCGCCGCGCGGCCGCCCAGTTCGCCGTGGAGGGCGGCAGCTCCGGCCCGGAAGCGTTCGTACGTATCGAGGTTGGTGTCCGAGCCCGGCACCAGTACGGCGATCCGCTCGGCGCCCGCGAGATCGCCGAACACCTCGGCGGTGCGGCCGCCGTCACGTCCGTCGAAGGTGAGGAAGTGCCGCGTCGGGTCCGCCATGACGCGCAGCCGGGCGGCCCTCCCCCGGTCGCCGTGGTCGGCGGCCGTCCGCGCGGCCTCGCGGATATTGCCGCGGTTGGCTGCGTAGCGGTTGCCGAGAGCGGGCAGTTCGGCGGCGGTGACCGGCGCGAGCGCGACCGGGGCGGGCGCGGGGACGGCTGCGGGCCGCGCCGCCGCCGACACCGGCACGGCCACCGCGGCGGCGACGAGCGCGGCGAGCAGGGTACGACGCAGGCGGGACGCCATGAGGTTTCTTCCTTCCGTTCCAGACGCTGTCTCTGGAACAGAAGTTATGGATCACGGCCGGTGGTCGGCGTCCCGCTGGAGAGCGCACCTGTGAGGTAGCTCCGAAGTATTACGGGTACTCACCAGGCGAGCTGGGCGATCTCTTCCGCGACGACCGCGCACGCGTCCGCGGCCGGGTCGATGAGCGGGAAGTGCCCGACCTCCTCGAGGAGCGTGAGCCCGACGGTCTCCCCGGCCTTCGCCGCGGCGTCGACGTACGACTCGGAGACGGCATACGGCACGACGATGTCGACGCGCCCCTGCACGACGGTGGTGGCGATGCCGGTGGGCAGCAGCGCCGCCGGATCGGCGTGCGCGCTCCTCGACTCGAACTCCTCCTCCCCGCCCAGGAGTTGGACCACCGCGCCGCCGCACACATCGAGCTCGACGGCCTGCGCGAAGTCCGCGATCGGCGCGAGCGCGACGACCCCGCGCAGCGCGGGCGGCGCGGACAGCCGCCACGGCGACCCGACGGGCAGCACATGCCGCGCGGCGGCCCACAGCGCGAGCTGTCCGCCCGCGGAATGCCCCGTCACCACGATGCGCCGGACATCCGCCTGCGGCAGCGCCCGCCGGGCGAGCCCGGGCAGCGCGTCCATCGCGGCGGCGACATCGTCGAACGTCGCCGGCCACCGCCCGGCCACCGGCCCGCTCCCCCGCTGCTGCGGAATCTCGCTCCCCCGCCGGTACTCGACATTGGCGACTGCGAGCCCACGCCGGGCCAGAAAGTCCGTGAAGGGAGTGACATGCTGCCGGTCGTACGCTGCCCGCCACGCCCCACCGTGCAGCACGACGACGAGAGGCGCACTGGCCTGCTCCCCACGCGGCGCATAGAAGTCGACGACCTGGTCGGGATGCTCCCCGTACGCGACGGAGGCGTCCGGCGCGACGGCAGGATGCGAAAAGACCGACTCGGCCTCGGCGGCGTCACGGGCGACGGGGTCCGGCATTGCTGCTCCAACCTTCCGACGGAGTGGCGGAATCGACCGCGGAACCGACTCCGGAACTGGCCGCGGAGCCGACCGCGGTACTGACGGCGAAGTTGACCGCGAAATTGACCGCGAAATTGAGCTGACCAGCGGGGACGGTACCAGTCTCCCGCTGGTCGGCTCGGCGCGGCGTCAGGCGGCAAGAACCTCCGCCAGAACCGCAGCCGCCCGCTCTGTGTCGCCGAAGCCCACATACAGCGGCGTGAACCCGAACCGCAGCACGTCCGGCCTGCGCAAGTCCCCCACCACCCCGCGGGCGATCAGCTTCTCCATCACCGAAGGGGCGTCCGCGCAGCGCAGCGCGATCTGGCTGCCGCGCGATGCATGGGCCGACGGGGTCAGGGAGGTGACCCGGCCCTCCGGGACGTACGACTCGACGCACTCCAGGAAGAAGTCCGTCAGCGCCAGGCTCTTCGCCCGTACCGAGTCGATCGAGACGCCGTCCCAGACGTCGAGCGCCGCCTCCAGGGCCAGCATCGACACGATGTCGGGCGTCCCGACCCGGCCGCGGATCGCGCCGGGCGCCGGCGTGAAGTCGGCCGTCATCGCGAACGGGTCCGTGTGTGAGTTCCAGCCCGGCAGTGGGGAGTCGAATGCGGCCTGGTGGCGCTGGGCGACGTACAGATACGCCGGTGAACCCGGGCCGCCGTTCAGGTACTTGTAGGTGCAGCCGACCGCCAGGTCCACGCCGTGGGCGTCCAGGCCGACGGGAAGGGCGCCCGCCGTGTGACAGAGGTCCCAGACCGCGAGGGCGCCCGCCTCGTGGATCGCCGCCGTGAGGGACGGCAGGTCGTGGAGACGGCCGGTGCGGTAGTCGACGTGGTTGAGCAGCGCGACCGCCGTACGAGGACCGAGCGCGGCGGGCAGGTCGGCAGGCGCGACCGGGACCAGGCGTTTGCCCGTCAGGCGGGCCGCCGACTCGGCGATGTAGCCGTCCGTGGGGAAGGTCGTCGCGTCGACCACGACGTCCGTACGGGAGTCGTCCCCGCACAGCCGCACCGCGCCCACAACCGCCTTGAAAACGTTGACACTTGTGGAGTCGCCGACCACCACCTGGCCCGGGCCCGCGCCCACCAGCGGTGCGATCCGGTCACCGATCCGCTCCGGCGCCGTCCACCAGCCGCTCTCGTCCCACGAGCGGATCCGCAGCTCGCCCCACTGCCGGGTCACCACATCCGCGACCCGCTCGGGCACATGCGCCGGCAGCGCGCCGAGGGAGTTTCCGTCCAGATAGACCGTCTCGTCGAGCGCGAACAGCTTGCGCGCCCCGGCCAGTTCGTCTGCGGCGTCCAGCGCCGCGGCCTTCGCGGCCAGTGACTCAGACATGGCTGCGCGCCGTCCACAGCTCCGGGAAGACGTTCTTGCGGGCCCGCTTCTCCAGCCAGGCCACCCCCGCCGAACCGCCGGTACCCGCCTTCGAGCCCATCGCCCGCCGCGTCGCCACCAGATGGTCGTTGCGCCAGCGCCACACCAGCTCGCCGACATCCGTCAGAGCCTCGCCGATGCGCACCAGTTCGGTGTCCTGGTCGGCGCCGCCGTACACCGCGGCCCAGATCTCCTCGATCTCCTCCGACGGCTCGTACTTCTGCGAGAGATCCCGGTCGAGGACCGAGGACGGCACCGGCAGCCCGCGCCGCGCGAGCAGCCGCAGCACCTCGTCGTACAGGCTCGGCTCCAGCAGCGCCTTCTCCAGCTCCGCGTGGACGCGCGGCGCGCCCCGGTGCGGCACCAGCATGGAGGCGGACTTCTCGCCGAGCAGGAACTCCATCCGCCGGTACATCGCGGACTGGAAGCCGGAACCCTCGCCCAGAGCGCTGCGGTACGCGTTGAACTGAGAGGGCGTCAGATGCGCGAGCGGCTTCCAGGAGGCGTTGAGCGACTCGAGTTCGTACGTGCTGCGCTTCAGCGCGGCGAGGGCGACCGGCAGATCATCCTCGCGCAGGGCGCGCGCCGCCGTCTCCCACTCGTGGACGATCACGGTGAACCACAGCTCCATCACCTGCGTGGTGACGAGGAAGACCATCTCTCCCGGGTCGTCCGAGAGCGGCTTCTGGAGGTGGGTGAGGACGTCCGCCTGGACATAGTCCTCGTACGGAGTGGTGCCCGCGAAATCCAGGTTCGGGGCCGCGTCATGTGACATTGCTGTCTCCTCGACGTGTCCGGGTAGCGGTCCGCCCCTTCCTGTTGGCTCGGGAGCCCCGGTCCCCACGGGCATCATAAGCCGGGGGTCATCGGGCAGGTCAGAGCGTCGGGCCTGTGATGTACGTCCCGTCCCCGTCGTACGGCCAGGCATTGGACCGGCAGCCGTTCAGCCCCTTGATCTGCTGCATCATCACAGGCGCGAGCTTCCCCGGGCCCGGGCAGCCCAGGTGCTCGCGGTTGCCTATTTCGTGCCCGACCTCGTGGTTGATGATCAGATGCCGGTACTCCGCGGCCGGGCCGGCGAACGTCGGCGAGCCCAGCATCCAGCGGCGCAGATTCACCACGACGCCGTCGGCGGTCTCGCAGTTCAGCTCGCCGCCGGTGTCGAAGCCCTGCGCCAGGCAGAGCTGGTCCGCGGTGGACGGCGTGGCGATCCTGATCACGAAGTCGGCCTCGGCGTCGCCGGAGACCAGCTGAAAGGAGCCACGGCCGTGCGCGGCCCAGCCGCGCGGGTGGGCGAGGATCTGCTGGATCTCGGCTGCGGCGTCCCTCGCGGAGATGTCGATACCGTCCTCGACCTGGACGCGGTAGCGGCGCAGCGGGCCCGAACCGGCGGCGCCGCCGGATGCCTGCGCGGTGGTGAAGGTGCCCGCGCCGGATGCGGGGACCTTGACCGGCGGCTTCTTCGGCGTGGACGGCCTGGAAGACGGGGGCGTCCGGCCTTGGTCCGGCATCGAGCGGTCGGCGCGGGCCGGGTCGGACACCTCCGGAGTCACGGGCGGGGACACGGGGGTGCGGATGGGGTCGTCTGCCGTCTCGGGCACGGATTTTTTGGTGCCGTGCCAGTGCGCGAGGGCGGCGCCGCCGCCGAGCGAGAGGACGACCAGGGCCGCGCAGAGCGGGCGTATCCGGGCCAGCGGGCGGCGGGTGGATCTGCTGCCGCGGCTGCGGCTGCGGCTGCGGCTGCGCCCACGACGGGCGGCGGCGCGTTTGCCCACGGCAGACCTCCCACGCTTGCGATCCGACAGGCCGAAGGCCCGTATCCGGTGGTCTAGACAGGGGATACGGGCCTTCGGTTCCATCTTCGACTCAGCGTGTCCGCCGCTTCAGCCCAGCGTGTCCGCCGCCGTCTGGGACGAGTCGCGCAGGAATGTCGTGCAGCGCTCGTACTCCTCCTGCTCACCGATCGACTGAGCCGCGCGGGCCAGCGCGTGCAGCGCGCGCAGGAAGCCGCGGTTCGGCTCGTGCTCCCACGGCACCGGGCCGTGGCCCTTCCAGCCGCTGCGCCGCAGCGAGTCGAGGCCGCGGTGGTAGCCCGTGCGGGCGTAGGCGTACGACTCCACGACCCGGCCGCCCTCGAAGGCGTCGTCGGCGAGCCGGGCCCAGGCCAGCGAGGAGGTGGGGTACTTGGCGGCGACGTCGGCCGGGTCCGTGCCGGCGGCGAGAAGCTCGCGCGGCTCGGGTTCGTCGGGCAGGTGGGTCGGGGGAGGTCCCCCCAGCAGATTTTCATGGATGACCATGGGTTCCAGTGTCACAGGTCCATGAGGATCCGTGGAACCGGTGCGGGGGGGTACGTGCCGGAGGCGATGATCCCCAGACCCTCGCACGCCCTTCGGGCGTTGTCCTCAATCGCCGGACGGGCTGAAGATTCAGCCCGTCCGGCGATTGAGACGCGGTCCCGGACGCGAAATCCAGCCCCGCCTGCGTTTGAGGCGCGGAGCCCCCGGTCAGTGCTCGGGCGCGGGCGCCTGCTCCAGCGGCGGCGCGACCACCCCGCAGTTGACCCTGCACTCCGGCCGCGGCCCCACCGCCCCCCGCACCCCCCTCCGCACCGTCGACCAGGCGATGAGCGACCCCACCACCAGCACCCCCGCACACATCGGCATCGCCCGCCGGAACGTCTCCCCGAACTCCTCCGCCGAGCGGTACGCCTCCGGCCCCATCCCGGCCAGCAGCGGCAGCGCCGCCACCGCGAGCAGACCGGCCACGCGCGCCGCCGCGTTGTTGATGCCGCTCGCGAGCCCCGCCCGCCCGGTTTCCACGGACGCCAGCACCGTCGCGGTCAGCGGCGCGACCAGGGTCACCATGCCCAGGCCCATCACCACCAGCGCGGGCAGCACATCGCCTACGTACGACGCGTTCTCTCCCACGCGCAGCATCAGCAGCATCCCGCCCGCGCAGAGCAGCGGGCCCACGGTGAGCGGGATGCGCGGGCCGATCCGCTCCCCCAGCTCGCCCGATTTCGCGGACAGGAGCAGCATCAGCACGGTGGTGGGCAGCAGCGCGGTCCCGGCGCCGAGCGCCGAGTAGCCAGACACCACCTGGAGTTGCAGGGCGACCAGGAAGAAGAACCCGGCGAAGGCCGCGTACACGCACAGCGTCACCAGGTTGACCGCGGTGAACTGCCGTGAGCGGAAGATCGACGGCGGCAGCATCGGGTCCGGCCGGCGCCGCTCGAC
Source organism: Streptomyces sp. NPDC019443 (assembly GCF_044389785.1). NCBI lineage: Bacteria > Bacillati > Actinomycetota > Actinomycetes > Kitasatosporales > Streptomycetaceae > Streptomyces > Streptomyces sp. NPDC019443. The sequence goes on along the minus strand of NZ_JBIRYJ010000011.1, from coordinate 39,985 downwards.
CACCACGAAGGCCACCCCGACGACCACGCCCGCGACGCCCACCCACACCTGCGGCGCGATGAGCCCGTACGTCACCATCGCCAGCGCCGTCGCGCCGAGCACCGCCCCCAGAACATCGAACCGGCCGTGGTGCTCCGGGTCGCGCGACTCCGGCACATGCTTCAGTGCGACCGGTACGCACAGCGCGGCCAGCGGCACATTGATCAGGAAGATCCAGCGCCAGCCGGGCCCGTCGACGAGCCAGCCGCCGAGGAACGGCCCGGCCGCCGCGCCGACGCCGCCGAGCCCCGACCAGAGCCCCACCGCGCGGGCCCGGTCGTCCGGGTGGAAGCTCGCCTGGATCAGGGCGAGCGACCCCGGCGTCAGCAGCGCGGCGCCGATGCCCTGCAAGGCGCGGGCGCCCACCAGGAGGAGGTCGTTGGGGGCGAGGCCGCAGAGCAGCGAGCCGATGGCGAACCAGATCGTGCCGAGGACGAAGATCCTCCGCCGCCCGTAGCGGTCGCCGAGCGCCCCGCCGAGCAGGATCAGCCCGGCCAGAGTGAGCGTGTATGCGTTGACGGTCCACTGGAGGACCGCCATGTCGGTGTCGAGGTCCTCCCCGATGCGGGGCAGGGCCACATTGACGACGGTCGAATCCAGCAGCGCCATGCTGGACCCGAGCACGGTCGTGAGAATCACCCAACGGCCGGTGGCCGTGGAGAGCCGGATACCCCCCGGACTGTCACCCGGACTGTTGTCCATACCCGGATCATCCCAGCCGCCCCCGGCTCGGACGAGTCGGCGGAGGGCACGGATCCGGGCGTTCACGATGGAACCTTCTGGGACATGCATCGGGCCCGGCACCCCGCGAAGGGGGTGCCGGGCCCGGCTGCGTACAGAGCGCGCTTACTTCAGCTTGGTGCCCGTGGAGCGCAGGGCCGCGCAGGCCTCGGAGACACGCTTGGCCATGCCGGCCTCGGCCGACTTGCCCCAGGTGCGCGGGTCGTAGGTCTTCTTGGAGCCGACCTCGCCGTCGACCTTCAGGACGCCGTCGTAGTTCTTGAACATGTGGTCCGCGACGGGGCGGGTGAAGGCGTACTGGGTGTCGGTGTCGAGGTTCATCTTCACGACGCCGTTCTCCAGCGCGGTGGCGATCTCCTCGGCCGTGGAGCCGGAGCCGCCGTGGAAGACGAAGTCGAACGGCGAGGTCTTGCCGTACTTCTCGCCGACGCCCTGCTGCAGGTCCTTCAGCAGCTCGGGACGCAGGACGACGTTGCCCGGCTTGTAGACGCCGTGGACGTTGCCGAAGGAGGCGGCCAGCAGGTAGCGGCCCTTCTCGCCCAGGCCGAGCGCCTCGGCGGTGCGCAGCGCGTCGTCGACCGTGGTGTACAGCTCATCGTTGATCTCGTGGGTGACGCCGTCCTCCTCGCCGCCGGTCGGGGTGATCTCGACCTCGAGGATGATCTTCGCGGCGGCGGCCTGCGCCAGCAGCTCCTGGCCGATGGCCAGGTTGTCGGCGAGGGTCTCGGCCGAACCGTCCCACATGTGGGACTGGAACAGCGGGTTCTGACCGTTGGCGACGCGCTCGGCGGAGATGGCGAGCAGCGGGCGGACATAGCCGTCCAGCTTGTCCTTGGGGCAGTGGTCGGTGTGCAGCGCGACAGTGACGTCGTACTTGGCGGCGACAATGTGCGCGAACTCGGCGAGGGCGACCGCGCCGGTGACCATGTCCTTGTTGTACTGGCCGCCCAGGAACTCGGCACCGCCGGTGGAAATCTGGATGATGCCGTCGCTCTCGGCCTCCGCGAAGCCGCGCAGCGCAGCGTGCAGAGTCTGGGACGAGGTCACGTTGATCGCCGGGTAGGCGAACTTGCCGGCCTTCGCCCGGTCGAGCATCTCGTTGTAGACCTCGGGAGTCGCGATGGGCATGTGTCCGCTCCTTGTGATGTGCGGGTGTGTGGTGCTTGGCCCTGACCTGGGGGCGACGTCATCGTCGGCGCCTATCTTTCCAGACTCTTCGCGCGACTCCACCAGGCGTGCGGCATGCATGTGCGTGAGGGGTGTGGCGTTTCACGTGAAACACCACACCCCTCACCATCACCGCAGGTCAGAGCCCTCGCTCAGGCGAGACCGAGTTCGTCGAGCGAGTACGCGTAGAGGTACGGGACCCCAGCCGTACCGCTGATCTTCTCGCCGGCACCCGTCGCCCGGTCCACGATCGTGGCCACCGCGACGACCTCGCCGCCGGCCTCGCGTACGGCCTCGACGGCGGCCAGCGGGGAGCCGCCGGTGGTGGAGGTGTCCTCGACGACCAGGCAGCGCCGGCCCTTGATGTCCGGGCCCTCGACCCGGCGCTGCATGCCGTGCGCCTTGGCCTCCTTCCGTACGACGAAGGCGTCGACTCGCTCTCCGCGCGCTGCGGAGGCGTGCAGGATCGCCGTCGCCACGGGGTCGGCGCCGAGCGTGAGGCCGCCCACGCAGTCGTAGTCCAGCTCCGCGGTGAGGTCGGACATGACCTGACCGACGAGCGGAGCGGCCGCGCCGTCGAGCGTGATCCGGCGCAGATCCACGTAGTAGTCGGCCTCAAGACCCGAGGAGAGGGTCACCTTGCCGTGCACCACGGCCTTGTCCTTGATCTGCTGAAGCAGATCGGCGCGTACGTCAGTCATGCCATGAGCTTAAAGGCGGCGCCAGCTCCAGGTCGTCGCGATCTCCAGGGGCTCGATCGGGGTGACGAGCTGGGGGTGGATGTTGAGGCCGTTCGGCGGGCCGGACTGCGGTTCGACGCAGACGGCCGCCTGCTGCTCGTCGTAGATCACGACCCATTCGGCGCGGCTGGCGATCGTGAGCTCCAGCTGCCCGGGCCAGGTGAGGGTGACCGAGACGCCGTCGGGCATGCCGAAGCAGTCGTCCCAGGGGCCGGGGAGGGGCGGGGTGCGCCGGCCGGTCGGCAGGTGGTCGTCGCCACGCTCCTCCTGCCATGCGGCGGTGAAGTCGATGCGCACGTCCTCGCCGGGTGCGCCCTCGCCGCCGAGGTTGCGCAGGAACCAGGGGTGCCAGCCGGCCTGGGCCGGGAAGGACGTCTCGTACGTCTCGACGCCCATGGTGAGCGTGAGCGAGTTCTCCGCCAGCTCGAAGGTCTGGGTGACCCGCCCGGTGTACGGCCAGGGCTCGGCGAGGTCGTATGTGAAGGCCGCCTCGCTCTTGGCCGTACGCGCGGTGCGCCAGGCGGTGTCGCGGCCGGTGCCGTGGATGGCGTGCGGCGGGGAGTTGAGCGGGAGTTGATGCGGTACGTCGCCGTTGCGGAACCGGCCGTTCGCGACGCGGCCGCACCAGGGGACCATCGGGAAGGAGCCGTACCGCTCCCCCTGGCGCAGCACCTCGGTGCCGCCGATGATCAGGCTCGCGACGCGGCAGCCGTTTCGCGGGTGCACGGTCAACTCGGCGTCTCCGGCTGCCAGCCGGATGCTCTCTTCGCTGCTACTCACACCACGACACTACTTGCGCCGGCGCAGCACGCGTCCGACGACCACGGCGGAGGCGATCGCGAGGGCAGCGGCCGGCGCGACCCACCGCAGAGTGGCACCGGCACCGCCGGCATCGGGCGGGGGCGTGGGCGCGTAACGCCCGCGCGGCGGCGCGTGATCGACCTCCTCGGCGCTCCGTCCGATCATGGTCCGCCGTGCGTGGGCGGCCTCGGCGGGGGGCTCGTCTGGGATGCCGGGGATCTCGTGCAGTTCCTCCGCCTCCGCTGCGTCGGGGCCGTCCAGTGCGCCGAACTGCTCCTCTGCGACGGGATCGAGGGAGGGCGGCGGCACGGGAGCGTCAAACACGGACGCGTTCGCCTCGTCGTCGAGGTCCGCGTCGGGCGCGGTGGCGTCGGCGTCGGGCGCAGTGGCGTCGGGCGCGTTGGCGTCGGCCGTAGCGGACGGGCTCGCATCGTGGGCGTCGCTCGCGGGCTCCGGCACACTCGCAGCCCCCGGCGTGGTCCCAGCATCCTCACCCAGCCGGTCCGCGAAGCGGTCCAGCAGGCGGTGGGCCGCCGCGGTCGTCTGTGCGGGATCCAACTCCGCCAGGCGGCCCTCCGCGCGGGACGTTGCCGTGAACGTGAGCGCCGTGCCGCCCTCCGCCGGTTGCGGACGGATCGTCAGGGTCACCTTCGCCGAGCCCGTTCCGCGCGCCTCCACGCCCTCACCCTCGACCGCGAAGACCTCGCCCTGCTCCACGATGCGCAGCGTGCCGCGGTAGGTGATCGTGTGACCGCCGATGCGGACCTTCAGGCGGCCGGAGAGCGGGCCTGCCGACTCGTCCGCGTCCTGTTGGAGCCCCGGCACGCAGCGGGCGACCCGGGCAGGGTCCCTCAGTGCCTGGCGGACGGTCTCTGGCACAACCGGAACGAACACCTCATGCTCCATGGAAGTCGAGCCTACTCAGACACGACCGCCACGTCAGCGTTTCAGTCTGTACAGCTCAGCCCGTGTACAGCTCAGCCCGTGTACGACTCGGCCCGGGTACAGCTCAGCCCGTGTACGACTCGGTCCATGAACGGCTCAGTCCATGTACCGCGGGTGCACCAGCGTCGACGGCGGCAGCGCCGACAGCCTCGTGCGCTCCGCATCCCGCGCCCCCGCGGCGAGCGCGGACGGGCCCAGCGTCCGCAGCCGCGGCGCTTCGGGGTCGAGGCCGAGCCCCGGCGCCCACCCCGCCCCGGCTAGCAGGAAGCCCCAGTCGTGCGGCGCGGACGCCGTGCCGGTCGAGCGGTCCGGGCCCGCCGTGAAGCCGGAGGGCCGTCCGGTGGCGCAGTACGGACGCGTCCCGAACCCGGCGCCCCGCAGTGTCGCCTCGACCGTCCAGAACGTATGCGGTCGGGAGTGCGCCGGTCCGGCGTGCACCACGAGCCGCCCGCCGTCCGTGAGGACCCGCGCGGTGAGTCCGTAGAACTCCTGGGAGTAGAGCTTGGTGCTCGGCGTGATGCCCGGATCGGGCAGGTCCGAGATCACCACGTCGTACGCCCCCCTTGGCTCCCGCAGCCAGGAGAACGCGTCCGCGGCGACGACCCGAACCCGCGGATCCCGGTACGCATACTCGTTCAGCACGGCCAGCGCCGGATCCGTTCGCGCGAGCCGGACGACGCCCGGGTCGAGCTCGACGACGGTCACCGACTCGACGCCCGGGTAGCGCAGCACCTCGCGCGCCGCCAGCCCGTCGCCCCCGCCAAGGATCAGCACCTGCGCATGCGGCCCCCGCATCGCCGGGTGTACCAGCGCCTCGTGGTAGCGGTACTCATCGCGCCCACTGACCCGCAGCCGCCCGCCGATGAAGAGGTCCAGCGGCCCCGACGAGTCGCCGGTGAGGACGACTTCCTGCAGATCGGTGTGGACGGCGACCCGCACCTCGTCGCCGTAGACCGCCCGCCGCGCCGCCCGCTCGAAGTCGTCGACCAGCACGGTCGCGGTCGCCAGCAGCGCCAGCACCGTCACATTGGCGACGAGCAGCCACGCGCGCCAACGCACCGTCAGATCCCGCCGGAACAGCCACAGCACGAGCGCGCCGCCCGCCACCGCGTTGACGCCGCCCGTCAACAGCGCGCCCGTGAGCTGCCCGAACCACGGCAGCAGCAGAAACGGAAACGCGAGTCCGCCGACGAGCGCCCCCACATAGTCCGCAGCGAACAGGTCGGCGACCGTGCCCTCCGCGTCACGCCGCGAGATGCGCTGGATCAGGGACATCAGCAGCGGGATCTCCGCGCCGATCAGCACCCCGATGGCGAGGGAGAAACACACCAGGACGACGCGGGACTCGCCGATCCAGGCGAACGCGGCGTACAGCACCATCGCCGAGCAGCCGCCGACCAGCGCGAGTGCCGCCTCCAGCAGACCGAAGCCGACCGCGGGCCGGCAGCTCAGCCTCTTGGCGAGGAGCGAGCCGATGCCCATGGCGAAGACCATCACCGACAGCACGACGGAGGCCTGGGTGACGGAGTCGCCGATCAAGTACGAAGCGAGGGCGACCAGTTCGAGCTCGTACACCAATCCACACGCGGCGCAGACGAAGACAGCCGTCAACACGAGATACCGGCCGGCGTCGGGGCGCACGGGCAGCCGAACCGCTTGCGGGGGCGGTGAGGTCGGCAGCCGATCGATCATGTTTGTAACGCTACGTCAGGGGTAGTGCGCCGCCTGTCACCCACAAGGGTGCTACTGGAGCGCGGGAGGCATAACTACAGCGTTGCAGGCATACGGGCACCGACACGCGTACGGGTGACGACGAGACGGCCCTCCTGCGGATATGCGTGCCATGTGCGCCACCGCACCTGGCCCTCGCGCCGCTGCGCCAGCATGGCGGTAAAGGCGTGCGGCGAGCCGGGAAACGTGCCGGCGAGACCCTGGGGGTGGTCGGCGACCAGCGCGAGCAACTCCTGCGCGCGCCCCGCGAAGGAGCCCCTCGAGAGCGTCTCGACGCGGGCCGCGAACTCGTACTCCCACCCACCGAGCCGCTTGGCCACGCCGAGCGGCAGGGGCGTACTGCTGCCGGGCATGCAGGCGACGGTCTCGGAGCAGCTGCCCTGCTCCTCCTCCAGCAGCACCTGGTGGGACGCGCCCAACAGTCTCAACTGCAGCTTTGCTCCGGACAGTTCGAGGTCGAGGACGGCCAGGGCAGGCAGCGGCTCCCGTCCCAACGCCCAGGCGAGGTCGTCGGCACGGGTGTCGGTGTAGGCCGTATGGAGGGTCGTGAGCATGGGTCGGCTCCGCAAACACGCTTTGGCGGGTGAAGGACACGTGGACCAGGGGCGCCCCTGAGAGGGAGTTGAACAAGATCCGGGGACCGCCTGCTCGGGTCCACATCAGGTCCGAGGGCTGGATGGTTCCAACAGGTTCCGACAGCGAGGGAATCATGAACTATGCGGCGCCCACAGCGTTTTTACCCAACTTGAAGGGGTTTCCATCCCCCCGGGGGCCTCACGGTTCAACTGTTCAACTAAAAAATGTCAGGGAGGTCACTGGGGCGGTCAACAAGAAGGCACCCGGCGGGAGTTCACCCGCCGGGTGCCTTCAGTGGTTGCGGACCAGCTGCCCCGTGTCAGCTGCCTCCGCCGCCGCATCCGCCCCCGCCGCCCCCGCCGCCGCAGGACGAGCTGCTGCCGCCGCACGAGGAACCGCCCCCGCACGATGAGCCCCCGCCGTCGCTGCCGGCCCACCAGCTGCCGCCACCACTACCCGCGGTCCCGCGCCGACGGCCCTTGCGGCTCTTACCGCTCTTCGAGCCGGACGCCATCTTGATGATCAAGACGAGCACGAACCCGACGATCAGAATCCCGAAGAAAGCTGCCACTGCCCCCACCGTCCTTCCGTTCCCCCGAAGTCTTGCGTGTCAGGGGGATGCCCCCGGCCCCGCGGGCCCAAAGCAGACTTGAGCAACTCCAGAGCTTCGGCACAGGACTGCGATCAAGACTCTGTGTCCCGGCTGCGCGGGGAGCGGTGACGGCGGTAGTAGGAGACGGTGACGGCGGCGAGTAGGGGGCCCCACAGGACCAGCGGTTGGTAGAGGATGCCGACCACGAGGTCGCCGGTGTCCGTCATGTCATCGTGCGGGTACGTCCACCACCAGGGAACATTGCCCCACATCACGGTCAGTGCCACAGCGCCGAGGGCGGCTGCGACGACGACGGCCACCGGGCGCACGGCGCGCCCTCCGATCAGCGGTATCCAGCGGGGCACGACCTCGCCCCAGGGCCGCACCAGACCGATCGTCAGGAAGGCCAGAAGCTCGCAGACCACGCTCAGCGTCAGCATCCAGACCTTCGCGCCGAGCGTCTCGAAGTCCGCGAAGCTCTCGTCCAGGTAACCGGCCGGATAGCCGAGCACCAGGGCGATCCGCCATAGCCCGCTCGGCAGTACAACCAACGTGGTCAGATGCGCGGCCCAGATCGCCCAACGGGGCGGCGGCGCAACGGAGTCTGCGGTCGTGGCGGCGTCCAGAGTGCTCATGCGGCTCATGCAGCTCATCCTGCCGCCCCACCCGTCTCGTTCCATCAGCCTCTGCGCCTGCTCCAGGTCGTCCGTTCGGCTGACGCCTGGCCTGCGTGACCCGCCGCGAGGCGGACCGACCTCCGTCAGGGCCGTCTTCTCGCAGCCGGGATTGAGTGGTACTCCTGCTGTCCTGGACCGGGCTGCGTGCTCGCGCTGTTCGGGGGCGGGGCGAGGGTCGTCGTGACCTCGCCGGGGTTCGACAAGGCGTCGCCGTCAGACTCACTCAGCCGTCGGATCAGGGCAGCGACAGCTCCGCCCAGATCACCTTGCCCTGGGGGGTGTACCGGGTGCCCCAGCGTTCAGCCATCTGCGCGACGAGGAACAGACCGCGGCCTCCCTCGTCCATCGTGGCCGCATACCGCAGATGGGGCGAGGTACTGCTGCCGTCGGCCACCTCGCAGGTCAGGGTGCGGTCGCGCAGCAGTCGCATCGTGATCGGTTCGGAGCCGTAGCGGAGAGCGTTGGTGATCAGCTCGCTGAGCACCAGCTCCATGGCGAACGCGAGCTCGGACAGACCCCAGTCGTCCAGCTTCTCGGCCACGGCGGCGCGCATCACTGCCACGGCGGCGGGATCGAACGGCACGTCCCAGCAAGCGACGTTGTTGGGCGGGATCGCCCGAGTGCGGGCGATGAGCAGCGCCACGTCGTCCTTCGGCCGACCGGGCAGGATCTCGTCGAGCACCGCCCGACAGCTCTCTTCCGGCGGCCGGTCCGGATGGGACGCCAGGGCCTGACGCAGCAGCTCCATACCCACATCGATGTCCCGGGCGCGGTCCTCGATGAGCCCGTCGGTGTAAAGGACGAGTTGCGTGCCCTCTGCCAGTTCCAGTTCGGCGGTCTCGAACGGCATACCGCCCAGGCCCAGGGGCGGCCCGGCCGGCAGATCGGGGAACGACACACTGCCGTCGAGGTGGACCAGCGCAGGCACGGGGTGCCCGGCCCGCGCCATGGCGCAGTGCCGGGAGACGGGATCGTAGATCGCGTAGAGGCAGGTGGCGCCGGTGACCCCCGCACCGGCCGCCGCCCCGTCCTCCTCCTGGTCGATGCGCCCGACCAGGTCGTCGAGGTGGTTGAGGATTTCGTCGGGCGGCAGGTCGAGCGTGGAGAAGTTGTGCACCGCCGTGCGCAGCCGTCCCATCGTGGCGGCCGCGTGCAGGCCGTGGCCGACGACATCCCCGACGACCAGCGCCACGCGGCTGCCCGGAAGCGGGATCACATCGAACCAGTCGCCGCTCACCCCGGACAGCGCGGGCAGGTAGCGGTGGGCGACATCGAGGGCGCTCTGCTCGGGCAGGGCCCGCGGCAGCAGGCTGCGTTGCAGAGCCACGGCCAGGGTGTGCTCACGGGTGTAGCGGCGGGCGTTGTCGATGCTGACCGCCGCCCGGGCGACCAGTTCTTCGGCCAGGGACAGGTCGTCCTCCTCGAACGGCTGCGGCTTCTCCGAGCGCCAGAAGTTGGCCACGCCCAGGATGACGCCCCGCGCCTGGAGGGGCACGGTGATGAGCGAATGGATGCCGTAGTCGACGATCATCCGTGTCCGCTCCGGGTCCTGGGCATGCCAGCCGGGCGCGGCGGACAGGTCGGGCACCAGCTCCGACCGGCCGCTGTCGAAACCCCGTGCCTGCGGTGTGGAGGGGAGGAAGTCGATCAGGCGGTCGAGTTCATAGAGGGGATGGTCGTCCCGGATGCCGTGGACGGCGGTGCGGCGCATGTCCGTGCCCGTGCCGGCCGGCTCCTCCCCTCGCAGGACCGGGTCGGCCAGGTCGACGGTGACGAAGTCGGCGAATCGGGGGACCGCGACCTTCGCGAGTTCCTCTGCCGTACGCACCACGTCGAGGGTGGTGCCGATGCCCAGACCGGCGTCGTACAGCAGTTTCAGCCGCTCGCGAGCCATGTCCGCCTTGCCGGACAGCGTCCGCAGCTCCGTGGAGTCACGCAGGGTCGCGACCGTTCCCTTGGGGCCACCGTGACGATCCGTGGGCCGCTGGTTCACCGCAAGCAACCGCTCCCCGGCCAGGTGTACCTCGTCCGTGGCCACGCGGCCCGAGGTCAGCAGCTCGACCGTGGAGGGATCAAGGCTGGGCAGTTCCGAGATGTGCCGCCCCTCGGCATCGGGCGGCAGATCCAGAAGCCGCCTGGCCTCGTCATTCGCCAGCAGCAGCTGACCGTCGTTGCCGACGATGAGAACACCCTCGCGGACGGCATGGAGGACGGCGTCGTGATGCTCGTACATACGGGTCATCTCGGCGGGGCCCAGACGGTGGGTCTGCCGCCGCAGCCGTCTGGCCACCAGCGCCGTCCCTGCGGTGGCCAGGGCGAGCGCGGCCGCTCCGGCGCCGAAGATGATCGGCAGTTGCCGGTCCACCACGCTGGTCACGTTCTTGACCTTCAAGCCGGCGGACACCAAGGCGACGACTTTGCGCTTTTCATCGTAGATGGGGACGGTCGCCTGGACCTCGTGGCCGAGCGGGCCGTAGACGCTCTCTGTGTACACACGGCCGGCCAGCGAGGGCTCGATGGTGCCGACGAACCTCTTCCCGATCCGGTCCGGCTGGGGATGCGTATAGCGGATCCCCTTCGTGTCCATCACCACGATGAAGTCCACGCCGGCCGCCCTCCGCGCCTTCTCGGTGAGTGGCTGGAGCACCTTGGAGGGGTCAGGGGTCCTCAGCGCGGCCAGAACGCCCGGAGAGTGCGCGAACGTTTCCGCGACGGCAATGGAACGGTGCTTCGCCTCTGTGTTGGTGTCGTGCCGGGACTGCAGCACAAGCGCCAGCATTGCGGCTGCCACGAGCAGCACCACCACAGCCACCTGTAGAGCGAAGACCTGCCCGGCGACGCTCCGGGGATGCTTGTCGGTCAGTGACCGAACCGGTGCGCTCCGGGATCGGTCAGAGCGTTTGACCACATTGACCTTTCTAACACCGCAAGGTGCTCCGCGGCCAAAGATTGCTGGCCTGCGGACGGGCGAGGGCCGGCTCTTCACGGGGGGCGTGGGCGTTCATTTACGCGGTCTACGAGTTTGTCACCGACCGCCTTGGTGGATTCCTTAGTGTGCTCGCGCGCGAGGCCTTTCGAGGCATGGCTCGGACCGGCACCGATCAGCGCGCGTTGATCAGCTGGTCCACCGCCTTGCGGATCGAATCCTCGCGCTTGCAGAACGAGAAACGGACCAGCCAGGCCGGAGCATTCGGGCTGAGGTAGAACGCCGACGTAGGGATGGCCACCACACCGGCGCGCTCCGGCAAGTCCCGGCAGAACTGCACGCCGTCCGAAAAGCCCCACGGCCGCACGTCCGCCTGCACGAAGTAGCCGGCATCGGCACGGAAGGGCCGTAGTCCAGCCTCCGCCAGGCCGTCGCTCAACAGGTCCCGATTCCGGCGCAGAGTGTCCCGCAGACCCCCCGCCCACTCCTCCACCGAGCCGAGCGCATGCGCCAGCGCTTCCTGATACGGAGTACCCGAGGCGTACGTCAGGAACTGCTTTGCGGCGCCCACCGCAGAGACAAGCGGCGCGGGCCCGCAGACCCAGCCCACCTTCCAGCCCGTTGTGTTGAAGGTCTTGCCCGCCGAGGAGATGACCACTGTCCGTTGCCGCATCTCCGGGAGGGCCGCGATGGGGAGATGACGCGCACCGTCGCTGTAGACGAGGTGTTCGTAGACCTCATCTGTGATCACCGTCAGCGAGTGCTCACGGCACACATCCGCGACGGCTTCCAACTCCTCGGCCTTGAAGACCATGCCCGTGGGGTTGTGCGGAGTGTTCAGGATCAGCACCCGGGTACGCGGGGAAACGGCCGCACGCAGGGCGTCGGCGTCGAGGGCGAACGCGGCGCCGTCAAGGACGAGGGGGACGGCGACCAGCCGTGCCCCGGCAAGCCGGGCATCCGCCGCGTACGCGTCGTAGCAGGGGTCGAAGGCGATGACCTCGTCACCGGGGTCGCAGAGCGCCAGGAGGGCCGCAGCGAGTGCTTCCGTAGCGCCCGTGGTGACCAGCACCTCGCCCTGAGGCTGGTATTCGAGGCCGTACCGGCGCAGCTGATGAGCGGCGACGGCCTCGCGCAGCGCCGGGAACCCATGAGCGGGTGGGTACTGGTTGCTGCCCGCCAGCACCGCATCCGCCACGCCCTTGAGAAGCACGGGCGGACTGGCCAGCTCCGGCACCCCTTGCCCGAGGTTCACGGCTCCGGTGCTCCGCGCCAGCTCCGTCATCTCCGTGAAGATCGACGTGCCCATGCCCTGCACCCGAGCCGCAGGGCTCCAGCCTGCCGAGCCCACTGCGCCGCGCGCCTCGGCCGTCCCCACCGTGTTCATGCGATCCCGCTTTCCCGAGTCCACCAACCAGGAGATTCGGCCCTCACGATAGGCACCACGCGGAACACCGGCCTACCAGTGAGCGTGTTCAAGCCTTCACCGGAGCCGCTGACCAGGCGGTGACGCCCTCCAGGGGCACTCTGGCGGCCCGCTCCCCAACGGCCGGCTCTCGGCCGCCTCTTTAGCGGCCGAAGCGTCCGCTGTCACGGGCGACACGCGTCCGTTCGGCCGACCGGGTAAGAACCGGCCCTGTCCGGCTGCTCAGCGCTCGCGCGCGGTGCCTTGGCCGCTCATGGTCGGGTTGACCGACCCTGTGCGCGCCCGGAGGTGCCCCCTGTCCGCCGAGACTTTCGACAGCGCACCGGCACAGGGCTCCCGGCCCGTTCCCCGTTGGCGCGCCGCGCTGCTGCGAGCCGCCCCCGCTCTGGGACTGTTCGCGGCTGCGCGGCTGACCGGGCTGCTGGTGATGGCCGGCTGGGCCTGGCACCTCGGGCGCTCGCCGCGGGCGATCGTGGCGCGTGCCTGGGACTCCGACTGGTACATGCTGATCGCCGAGCACGGCTACGGCCGCACGCTGTACTGGCCGGACGGCGCGGTCCAGAGCGATCTGGCGTTCTTCCCGCTCTACCCGGCGCTGGTCCGGGCGGTGACGACCGTGCTGCCGGTGACCAGCGGCACGGCGGGGCTGCTGATCTCCTGGACCGCGGCGGCGGCGTCCGCGTGGGGGATCTACGCGGTCGTGGAGCGGCTGCACGGGCGGCGCACCGCGACCGTGCTGGTGCTGCTGTGGGGCCTGCTGCCGCACTCGATCGTGCTGTCCATGGCGTACACCGAGCCGGTGCTCACCGCGTTCGCCGCGTGGTCGCTGTACGCGGTGCTCACAAGGCGCTGGGTGTGGGCGGGCGTGCTGGCGGCGCTGGCGGGGCTTTCCCGGCCCAATGGGATCGCGGTGGCGGCGGCGGTGCTGGTGGTGGCGGCGTACGAACTGGTCCGGGCGTACCGGCGGCGTGAGCGCGACCGCGCGCTGGGACGGATCTGGGCGGGCGCCGCGCTGGCTCCGCTCGGCTGGTGCGGGTATGTGCTGTGGGTCGGCTTCCGCACGGACGACCCGCTGGGCGGCTACTTCGCCGTGCAGCGGGGGTGGACCTCGCGGTTCGACTTCGGGATCGGGGCGCTGAAGGTGGTGCGGGACATCGTGCTGCGTCCGACGCTGCTCTCGCTGATGGTGGCGATGCTGATCGTCGTGGCGGCGCTGCTGCTGTTCGCGCTGCTGGCGCTGGACCGGCCGCCGACGGCGCTGCTCGTGTACACGGTGGTGCTGGTGCTGATCACGGTCGGCGGGTCCGGCTTCTTCGAGTCCAAGCCGCGGTTTCTGCTGCCGGCGTTCCCGCTGCTGCTGCCGCCGGCGTGCGCACTGACGAAAGCCCGGCCGAGGGCGGCGGTCGTGGTGACCGTCGTCCTGGCCGGGCTTTCGTTCGCCTACGGGGCGTATCTGCTGACGCTGTCCCCGATCGCGCTGTAGGGCGCGGCGGGGGCCGCCTCCAGGCGGGTCAGGCGTCGTCGGCGGGCTTCTCGTCCGCGTCCGCCGGCTCCAGACCGAGCTGCTCGACGAGCCACTTGTCGAACTCGATCGAAGCGCGGACCCAGCTGACGGTCGACGACACGAAGTGCTCCAGGCTGACGCCGGTGCCGATCAGCATCTGCGCCTCGCCGATGAGGCGGACGGTGGTGGGGCCGTCCTCCTCCTCGTGGATGTGCGTGTAGACCTTCGGCCACAGGGTGCGACGGTTCCAGTCGTCGATCGCGTCGAGGACCTTGGACTTGTCCTCGAGGGCGTGCGGCCGGTCGTAGAACGTCCGCACCGAGAAGACCTGCTGGTCGTCCTCGCCGCGGAACATGAAGTACGTGCGGAATTCCTCCCACGGCGCGGCAAGGTCACCCTCGTCGTCGACGACGTACTTCAGCTCCATCTGGTCGAGGAGCTGCTTGACCAGGTCCTGGTCGGGAACGACGGGTCCCGCCGCCGGTCCTGCGGCCTGAGGCTGGGGCTGGCCCCCGAAATTCGGAATCGAGGACGGATCGATGGTCACCGTGGATTTCCCTTCGTACGGTTCCTGCCATCCTCTCCCATGTCGGGCGGGTACTGGCAACCCCTGCCGGGGCAGGCGGGCGGGAAGGGGAACACGGGGCGAGCCCCGCACCCCGGCGCGGCAGCTTCGCACCGCAAGGCCGAACCCGGCCGCCGGTGCCGATCGGCCACCGGCGGGCAGCTTGCGCGGCCAGGCCCCGCACCCGCTGCGGCAGCTTCGCGCCGCAAGGACGAGCCCGGCCGCGGGTGCCGATCGGCCACCGGCGAGCCGCTCCACGGCGCGACGCGCCCTCGGGAAGCCACGCCGCCGGATGGCGGTGCGGGGGCCCGCCCCTCACCCCCGCTCACCCGTCGCGGCGCGCCGCGGGCCCGTTACTGCGCCGGGCCCACCAGTAGGCCGTCCTCCAAGCGGTCCACGCGGACCGTGTCGCCGTCCGTGACCTCGCCCGCCAGGATTTCCTTGGCCAGGCGGTCGCCGATCGCCGTCTGGACCAGGCGGCGCAGCGGGCGGGCGCCGTACGCCGGGTCGTTGCCCTCGTCCGCGAGCCATTCCAGGGCCGCCGGGGTGACGTCCAGCGTGAGGCGGCGTTCGGCGAGGCGCTTGGCGAGGCGGTCGATCTGGAGCTTCGCGATGTGGACCAGCTCGTCCTTGGACAGGGCCGAGAAGACCACCATGTCGTCCAGCCGGTTCAGGAACTCCGGCTTGAACGACGCCCGTACGACCTCGAGGACCTGCTGCTTCTTCTCCTCCTCGCTGGTCAGCGGCTCGACCAGATACTGACTGCCGAGGTTCGACGTCAGGATCAGGATGGTGTTGCGGAAGTCCACCGTCCGGCCCTGTCCGTCCGTCAGACGGCCGTCGTCGAGGACCTGGAGCAGGATGTCGAAGACCTCGGGGTGCGCCTTCTCCACCTCGTCGAGAAGGACGACGGAGTACGGGCGGCGGCGCACCGCCTCCGTCAGCTGGCCGCCCTCCTCGTAGCCCACGTAGCCCGGAGGCGCGCCGACCAGCCGGGCCACCGAGTGCTTCTCGCCGTACTCCGACATGTCGATGCGGACCATCGCCCGCTCGTCGTCGAAGAGGAAGTCCGCCAGCGCCTTCGCCAGCTCCGTCTTGCCGACCCCCGTCGGGCCGAGGAAGAGGAACGAGCCGGTGGGCCGGTCGGGGTCCGCGATCCCGGCGCGGGTGCGGCGTACGGCGTCGGACACCGCCTGGACCGCCTCCGTCTGGCCGATCAGCCGCCTGCCCAGCTCGGATTCCATCCGCAGGAGCTTCTGGGTCTCCCCTTCCAGGAGGCGTCCGGCCGGGATGCCCGTCCAGGACCCCACCACATCCGCGATGTCGTCCGGGCCGACCTCCTCCTTGACCATCGTGTCCTTGGCCGCTTCCTGCTCGGCCACCGTGGCCTCCTCCAACTCCCGCTCCAGGCCCGGGATCTCCCCGTACAGCAGCTTGGAAGCGGTGTCGAAGTCGCCGTCGCGCTGCGCGCGTTCCGCCTGGCCGCGCAGTTCGTCGAGCATCTCCTTCAGCTCACCGACGCGGTTGAGGCCCTGCTTCTCCTTCTCCCAGCGCGCGGTGAGGCCACGCAGTTCCTCCTCCTTGTCGGCGAGGTCACGGCGGAGCTTCTCCAGACGCTGCTTGGAGCCCTCGTCGGTCTCGTTCTTGAGCGCCAGCTCCTCCATCCGCAGCCGGTCCACGGCCCGCTGCAGCTCGTCGATCTCGACGGGCGAGGAGTCGATCTCCATCCGCAGCCGGGACGCGGCCTCGTCGACGAGGTCGATCGCCTTGTCGGGCAGAAAGCGCGACGTGATGTACCGGTCCGAGAGCGTCGCGGCCGCGACCAGCGCGCTGTCCGCGATCTGCACCTTGTGGTGGGCCTCGTAACGGCCCTTCAGCCCGCGCAGGATCGCGATCGTGTCCTCGACCGTCGGCTCGGCCACCAGCACCTGCTGGAAGCGCCGCTCCAGCGCCGCGTCCTTCTCGATCCGCTCGCGGTACTCGTCGAGCGTCGTCGCGCCCACCATCCGCAGCTCACCGCGCGCCAGCATCGGCTTGAGCATGTTGCCCGCGTCCATCGCGGAGTCCCCACCGGCGCCCGCACCCACAACGGTGTGCAGCTCGTCGATGAAGGTGATGATCTGCCCGTCGCTCTCCTTGATCTCGGAGAGGACGGTCTTCAACCGCTCCTCGAACTCACCGCGGTACTTCGCGCCCGCCACCATCGCGCCCAGGTCGAGCGCCACCAGCCGCTTGTTCCTCAGCGACTCGGGCACGTCGCCCTTGACGATGCGCTGCGCCAGCCCCTCGACGACCGCCGTCTTGCCGACGCCCGGCTCGCCGATCAGCACCGGGTTGTTCTTCGTACGACGGGACAGCACCTGGACGACCCGGCGGATCTCCTGGTCCCGGCCGATGACCGGGTCGAGCTTGCCCTCGCGGGCCGCCGCGGTGAAGTCCGTACCGAACTTCTCCAGTGCCTTGTACTGCCCCTCGGGGTCGGGGGTGGTCACCCGGCGCCCTCCCCTTGCCTTCTCGAACGCGTCCAGCAGCTTCTTCGCCGTGGCCCCCTGCTTGGCCAGCACTTCCCCGGTCTGCCCGCCCTTCGCGGCGATGCCGATGAGGAGATGCTCGGTGGACAGATACTCGTCCCCGAGCTCCTTGGCCCGCTGCGCGGCGTCGGCGATGACGGCGAGCAACTCCCGGTTGGGCTGCGGTGGCGCGACGGTGGACCCCGTCACGCTGGGCTGCGCGGCCAGTACCCGCTCGGTCCCGGAGCGCACGGCGGCCTGGTCCGCGTCGACGGCGGCCAGCAGGTCGATGATGTTCTCGTTGTCCGCGCCCGCGAGCAACGCGAGCAGCAGATGCGCGGGGGTCAGATCGGGATGCCCCTCGGACACGGCCCGGGTGGTGGCGGCGTTGATTGCATCCCGGCTCTTGTTGGTCAGCTCGGCGTCCACGTGCGGTCTCTCCTCCTTGCGTCCTTGCGGGTAGGGCTGTTCCCTCAACGCTGACTCATTTAACCTACACAAAGTTGAGTCTATTCCACTCAACCCAGCGCGGAACAGCCGCCGCCTGTGTAGGTTCCGGGCATGGCCATCGACCCCCGCAACCCCGACGCGTCCTATCTCGACTTCTGGCGTGAGTACCACATGTGCACACTGACGACCCCACGCCAGGACGGAACCCCGCACGTCGTCGCGGTCGGTGTCACCTACGACCCGGAGGGCGGACTCGCCCGCGTCATCACCAACAAGCACAGCCACAAGGTCGACAACATCCTGGCAGCGGGCCCCGACGGGGCGCCGGTCGCGGTCTGCCAGGTCGACAGGGGGCGCTGGGCGACCCTGGAGGGCCGCGCGACGGTCCGTACGGAGCCGGAGCTCATCGCGGAGGCGGTGGAGCGTTACGCGGAACGCTACGGACGCAACCCGACCCCGAACGCGGACCGGGTGCTGATCGAGATCGCCCTGACACGGGCGATGGGCCGGGCCTGACCCGGCCCCGGGAAAGCCCGGGAAGCCGCGGCCCCGGGGAAACAGAAAAGCACAGCGGCGCCATCGTGTTTCAGGTCCACGATGGCGCCGCTGTGTGGGGGAAGCGCCCGAGCGATTTACAACGACGGGGGAACCGCTCAGGCACTGCGGGGGGTGGCGGTGGTGGTATCGGGCTCGACCAACTGATGGTCCCGCTGGTCGAGATTGACGAAAATCATGCCGTACCGGATGGCACAGCGGACGGGCTGCGGAGCTCCACGGGGCCGGCGAAGGCACCGATACGCGCGGACGTCCTCGTCCTCCTCGCGTGCCACGACAATCGGCTCTCCGAAGAGGGTGACCATCAACGAGTCGCCACGGTGGGGGATTGCCGTGACGAGGTCGATGAAATGCCACCCCGATCTGTAAGCCGTAGCCATCTCACGCCGGAAGACCCGGTCGTCCGGTGGAACGGTCATGCGTCCGTGCGGGCCGGAGCGACACCCCAGGAGGGCTCACCGTTCGTACCCGTGACGACTGCCGGACCGACACCCCACGAAGGCTCTCCGGGCGTTTTGGCCACAGCGTCCGCGGGAGCGAAGCCCCACGAAGGTTCGCCAGGGGCTGCCGTCACCGCGTCGGCGGGAGAGCTACCCCAGGAGGGCTCACCGGAGGCCACCGCACCGAGCGCGGCCGCCGCTATGGCAAGAGCACAAAGAGCACGAAGCGTCCTAGACATGGGTGATCTCCACCTCTTTTGATCATTCCTCCTCCCCCGCGCATAAGACGATGTCTCACTCCGAACGCTTGCACCAGCGACGGCAGGCATCATGTTCCTGTAATGCAGGAGCCTGAGGGGGTACATATGCCAGCTAATGAGGGCGAATCCGGACACCCTCACGCAGACGGCGAGCTGTGCGAGGCGGGGAAGGGTCTTTACATCACCGCGCTGCGTACCGGGCGAATAGCCCGGTCAGAAGCGGAACTCACGCCCTGTCTCTTCGACCTGGCCCTGCTGCACCCGGATCCCGACGACGCCCAGTGGCTCCGCCCGGTCCCGCCGACCACTGCGCTGACACAGCTGATACACCCCATCGAGCGGGAGATCCAAGAGCGCCGACGACGAACTGTCGCTCTGACCGATGCTCTTGAGCCATTCATGGCGTTCACCGCTCAGAACTCCACGGTCCCACAAGGGATAACCGTCCTCGAGGGCCTCAACCGCATCAACACAACCCTCGACCAAGTCACCGCA
Source organism: Streptomyces sp. NPDC019443 (assembly GCF_044389785.1). Lineage (NCBI taxonomy): Bacteria > Bacillati > Actinomycetota > Actinomycetes > Kitasatosporales > Streptomycetaceae > Streptomyces > Streptomyces sp. NPDC019443. The sequence goes on along the minus strand of NZ_JBIRYJ010000011.1, from coordinate 20,845 downwards.
GACTGCACCGAGGAGCTTCTCACTGTCCAGCCCGGCAGCGGGCGACAGCCGCACATCCTGGAGAAGGCGCTGCGCCGCGTGGAGCCGCTGATCGACCGCGGCGTACGGATGCGCACGCTCTACCAGCACACGGCCCGCCACCACCCCACCACGCTGTCCTACATGGAACAGGTCGGCCCGTCCGGCGTGGAGGTGCGCACGCTGGAGGAGATCATCGACCGGCTGATCATCGTCGACCGGAAAGTGGCCTTCATACCCGCGAGCAGCGACCGTCTGTCCGCCCTGGAACTGCGACACAAGGGCATCGTCGAGTATCTCGTCGGCGTCTTCGAGCAGTTCTGGCTGCACGGCATCCCGTGGGAGGAACAGATCTCCTACGGGCCCCAGTTGGACGGCATCACAGGCGTCCAGCGCTCGATCGCCAAGCTCCTCGTCGAGGGGCATGTCGACGAGGCCATCGCCCGGCGCCTCGGTATGAACGTCCGTACCTGCCGTGCGCACATCGCCAAGCTGGGCTCCGCACTGGGCAGTGGCAGCCGGACCCAACTCGGCTATCTCATCGCACAGTCGGGGATTCTGGAACACGAGGACTGACCGCGACGGCCCCGGCGTCCGCCGCACGCCGGGGCGGGCTTCGACGGTACGCAGAAGGTCGTCCTGATCTCGCGGTCGGCCTCCTGGGCCGGAGCTCCGTTTCATTTCATCCCGAAATTGATCATCTGGCGCATACGGAAGGGGCCGGAGAGCGACGCGCTCTCCGGCCCCTTCGGCCGTACAACTCCTGCCCTACTCAGACCGCTTGGGCCGCCAGACCACCAGCGCGCTCGCCTGCTGCACATCCTGGTACGGCACGAGATCGCGCCGGTACGAGGCGTGCACCTGGGCTTCGCGCTGCTGCATCGCCGCCGCCGCGCCCTCGACGGCCGTCGACAGCTCTGCGACCCGCTGCTGGAGCGCCGCGACCTGGTTCTCCAGTTCGATGATGCGCTTGATTCCGGCCAGGTTGATGCCCTCGTCCTGCGACAACTGCTGGACGGTGCGCAGCAGTTCGATGTCGCGGGCGGAGTAGCGCCGGCCCCGGCCCGCGGTGCGGTCCGGGGAGACCAGACCGAGCCGGTCGTACTGCCGAAGAGTCTGCGGATGCAGGCCCGAGAGCTGGGCCGCCACCGAGATGACGTACACCGGCGACTCTTCGGTCAGCTCGTAGGGATTGCGGCTGCGTCCGGTCCGGCCGTCCATCTCATGCTCCCTTCGCGGCCTGGAACAGCTCGGCCCGCGGGTCCTCGTCCGCGGTGGCTTCGCGGTAGGCCTCCAGCGCTTCCTTCGCCTTGTCGCCGAGGTCCTTGGGCACGGCGACCTCGACGGTGACCAGCAGGTCCCCGCGGGTGCCGTCCTTGCGGAGTGCGCCCTTGCCGCGGGCCCGCATCGTACGGCCGTTGGGCGTCCCGGCGGGCAGCTTCAGCGTGACCGGCGGACCGCCCAGGGTCGGCACCTTCACCTCGCCGCCGAGCGCCGCCTCCGCGTAGGTGACGGGGACGGTGATCGTGAGGTTGTCGCCCTTGCGGCCGAAGACCGGATGCGGGTCGACATGCACGACGACGTACAAGTCGCCCGCCGGGCCGCCCCGTTCGCCCGGGGCTCCCTTGCCGCGCAGCCGGATCCGCTGGCTGTCGGAGACGCCCGCGGGGATCCTGACCTGCATGGTGCGCGAGGAGCGGGCGCGCCCGCTGCCCTTGCACACGTCGCAGGGGTCCTGCGCGATCAGCCCGCGGCCCTTGCAGTCTACGCACGGGTCGGTGAGCGAGAAGGAGCCGCTGCCGCCGCGCGAGACCTGGCCGGTGCCGAGACAGGTCGGGCACACCCTGGGCGTACCGTTTTTGTCGCCGGTGCCCGAACAGGCCTTGCACGCCGCCGAGCTGGACATCCGCAGCGGGACCGTGGCCCCGTCGACCGCCTCGGTGAAACTGAGCGTCACCTCGGACTCGATGTCCTGGCCGCGGCGCGGCTGGGTACGCGTACCCGTGCCGGTGCCACGGTTGAACAGGCCGCCGAATACATCGCCGATACCGCCGCCGAAGCCCCCGGCGCCACCCTGCGTGCCGCCCTGGGCGCCCCCGAAGAGGTCACCCAGGTCGAAGTTGAAGGAGCCACCGGGACCGCCGGACCCGGGTGCGCGGAAGCCACCGTTGCCGAAGAGAGCGCGTGCCTCGTCGTACTCCTTGCGCCGCTTGGGGTCGCCGAGGATGTCATTGGCCTCGGAGATCTCCTTGAAGCGCTCCTCCGCCTTGACGTCGCCCTTGTTGGCGTCCGGGTGGTACTCGCGGGCGAGCTTCCGGTACGCCTTCTTGATCTCGGCCTCGGTGGCGTCCTTGGGGACGCCGAGGACCTTGTAGTAGTCCTTCTCGACGAAGTCCTTCGTACTCATCGACGTCCCTCCTCTCGGACGATCATTGCGTCAGCCCTCGTCCGGGCCACCGCTCTCCTCGTCGTTCACCGTCTCTTCCTTGCCTGCCGCCGGGGTCGCACCCGGCTGGGGCTCGGCCACCGCCACCCGCGCGGGGCGGATGGTCCGTTCGCCGATGCGATACCCAGGCTGCAGGATCGCGACGCACGTGGTCTCGGTGACATCCGGTGCGTACGAGTGCATCAGGGCTTCGTGGATCGTCGGGTCGAAGGGCTCGCCCTCCTTGCCGAACTGCTGCAGGCCCATCTTGGCCGCCGCCGTCTCGAGGGACTCGGCGACCGACTTGAACCCGCCCACCAGCTCCCCGTGGTCACGGGCGCGGCCGATGTCGTCGAGCACGGGCAGGAGCTCGGTCAGCAGATTCGCCGTGGCGATCTCCTTGACCGTGATCCGGTCGCGCTCCACACGACGGCGGTAGTTCTGGTACTCGGCCTGGAGCCGCTGGAGGTCCGCCGTGCGCTCGCTGAGCGCCATACGGACCTGGTCCAGCTGCGCCGTCAGGCCGGCGATCTTTGCTGCGTCCCCTGCCGAGGCCGCCGCGCCCTCCTTCTGGGAGGACTCGGCGGACTCGGCGGCGTCGTCAGAGGTGGCGCCGGAGGGGACGTCAGGCTTCTCGTCGAAACCCGGGGTCTCCTCCGTCACGCGGCACCACCCTTCGCGTCCCTCTCGTCGTCGACGATCTCGGCGTCGACGACATCGTCCTCAGCCTTGGCCTGCTCGCCGGCCGGGGCGTCGGCTCCGGCAGCGGCGGCACCGTCGGGCGCGGCGTTGGCGTACATGGCCTGGCCGAGCTTCTGGCTGACCGCGGCGAGCTTCTCGGTCGCCGTGCGGATCTCGGCCGTGTCCTCGCCCTTGAGCTTCTCCTTCAGCTCGCCGACGGCGATCTCGACCTCGGTCTTCACCTCGCCCGGGACCTTGTCCTCGTTGTCCTTGAGGAACTTCTCCGTCTGGTAGACGAGCTGCTCGCCCTGGTTGCGGGTCTCGGCGGCCTCGCGGCGGCGGTGGTCCTCGTCCGCGTACTGCTCGGCCTCCTGGCGCATCCGGTCGACCTCGTCCTTCGGCAGCGAGGAGCCGCCGGTGACGGTCATCTTCTGCTCCTTGCCCGTGCCCAGGTCCTTCGCCGTCACGTGCATGATGCCGTTGGCGTCGATGTCGAAGGCGACCTCGATCTGCGGGACCCCGCGGGGGGCCGGCGGCAGACCGGTCAGCTCGAACATCCCGAGCTTCTTGTTGTACGCCGCGATCTCACGCTCGCCCTGGTAGACCTGGATCTGCACGGACGGCTGGTTGTCCTCGGCCGTCGTGAAGATCTCGGAACGCTTGGTCGGGATCGTGGTGTTGCGCTCGATGAGCTTGGTCATGATGCCGCCCTTGGTCTCGATACCGAGGGACAGCGGGGTCACGTCGAGGAGCAGGACGTCCTTGACCTCACCCTTGAGGACACCGGCCTGGAGGGCGGCGCCGATGGCGACGACCTCGTCGGGGTTCACACCCTTGTTGGCGTCCTGACCGCCGGTCAGCTCCTTGACGAGCTCGGCGACGGCGGGCATCCGGGTCGAGCCGCCGACCAGCACCACGTGGTCGATCTCGGACAGCTGGATGCCGGCGTCCTTGATGACGTTGTGGAACGGGGTCTTGCAGCGCTCGAGCAGGTCCGTGGTGAGCTGCTGGAACTGGGCGCGCGTGAGCTTCTCGTCCAGGTGCAGCGGGCCCTCGGCGGAGGCCGTGATGTACGGGAGGTTGATCGTCGTCTCGGTCGAGGACGACAGCTCGATCTTCGCCTTCTCCGCGGCCTCGCGCAGACGCTGCAGAGCCATCTTGTCCTTGGACAGGTCGACCCCGTGCCCGTTGGCGAACTGCTTCACCAGGTAGTCGACGACGCGCTGGTCCCAGTCGTCACCACCGAGGTGGTTGTCACCGTTGGTGGCCTTCACCTCGACGACGCCGTCGCCGATCTCCAGCAGCGAGACGTCGAAGGTGCCGCCGCCGAGGTCGAAGACCAGAATGGTCTGGTCGTCCTTGTCCAGGCCGTAGGCCAGGGCGGCCGCGGTCGGCTCGTTGACGATACGCAGGACGTTCAGACCCGCGATCTCGCCGGCCTCCTTGGTGGCCTGGCGCTCGGAGTCGTTGAAGTACGCCGGGACAGTGATCACCGCGTCGGTGACCTTCTCGCCGAGGTAGGACTCCGCGTCGCGCTTCAGCTTCTGCAGGATGAAGGCGCTCATCTGCTGCGGGTTGAAGGTCTTCCCGTCGAGCTCGATCTTCCAGTCGGTGCCCATGTGGCGCTTGACCGACCGGATGGTCCTGTCGACGTTCGTGACTGCCTGACGCTTCGCAACCTCGCCGACCAGCACCTCACCGTTCTTCGCGAAGGCGACGACGGACGGCGTGGTCCTGGCACCCTCGGCGTTGGTGATGACGGTGGGCTCGCCGCCCTCCAGAACGCTGACGACGGAGTTAGTCGTGCCCAGGTCGATGCCGACCGCACGTGCCATTTCAATTCCTCCAGCTGACTACTTGAGTGGATCTGGCTCAAGGATGCATGACCCGCTCCAACGAGTCAACAGACATGAGTCGACCCCACTCAACTTTTATCCGGCGCTTACGTGCAGCTTGCGCGGCCACCGTGGCACACGCGTGGCGCTTCGGCTCAACCGGCCTTCATCTGCGAGAGTCATAGCCGCAAAAAACGGTCAAGAGACACCAATCGTGACGAAGATCGTGAAGATCGTGATGAAGATCGTGATGAAGGGCCTGGATCCATGCCTGCGAAGCGAGCCGTCGACCTGGCGGGCTGTCTGATTCTGCTGCTTCTCCTGTCCCCCCTGCTGCTCGCTGTCGCCGCCGCCGTCGCGGCGACCTCCCCCGGCGGCATCCTGACCCGGCAGGACCGCACCGGCCTGGGCGGCCGTTCGTTTGCGATGCTGACGTTCCGTACGAAGCGGTCGGGCGATCTTGGCCCCACTCCCGTCGGACCACTGCTGCGCCGCTATTTCCTGGACGCCCTCCCGCAGCTGATCAATGTGGTGCGCGGCGAGATGTCCTTGGTCGGCCCGCGGCCGACGGGCCCGGACGACTCCGACCACGCGGACCGGGCACGGCTCGGCGTACGCCCCGGAATCACCGGGCTGTGGCAGATCAGCGGCCGCTCGGAACTCCCCTGGGAGGAGATGGCAGTGCTCGATCTGCACTATGTGGAGCAACACTGGCTGGGACTGGACATGCTGATCCTGGCCCGCACCCTGCCGACCGCCCTCGCCGGACGCCGCGCGGCCCGCCCGGTCAGGGTTGCCTGAGCGACACAGATCACCGGCTGCCCGGCTACAGTGCGGCGGAATAAGTGGGTACCCTCAGCATCGAACTGAATAAGTTACCGCTTAGTAGTGCTGGATTCCCCACCTCGCAGGCCCGAGGAGCCCCCAATGCAACTCGCCGCGATCATCGTGTCGCTGGTCCTGACCGTGGTCGGCGTTGCGCTCATCGCCCGAGCAGTCGCGCAGATCTACCGGTTCGTCAGGCTCGGCCAGCCCGTGCCTGCGGGTAGCCGTACCGACAACCCGAAGCAGCGCACGATCACCCTGGTCAAGGAGTTCCTCGGCCACACCCGGATGAACCGGTGGGGGATCGTGGGCTTCGCCCACTGGTTCGTCGCGATCGGCTTCCTCACCCTGCCGCCCACCCTGGCGCAGGCATACGGCCAGCTCTTCCAGGCCGACTGGACGCTGCCCATCATCGGCGGCTTCCTGCCGTTCGAGATGTACATCGAGTTCATCGGTCTGATGACCGTCGTCGGCATCGTCATCCTGATGGCGATCCGGCTGCTGAACCTGCCGTCGCGGGCCGGCCGCAAGTCGCGCTTCGCGGGCTCCAAGGCCTGGCAGGCGTACTTCGTCGAGTACGTCATCCTCACCATCGGACTCGCGATCCTCGCCCTGCGCGGGCTCGAGGGCGCGATCCACCACGTGGAGCACTACGAGCCGGCGTACTTCGTCTCGTACCCCCTGGTGCTGACCTTCGACGGCCTGAGCGTCTCCACGCTCCAGACGCTGATCTACTTCACCGCGATGATCAAGATCGGCACCTCGCTGATCTGGATGATCACGGTCTCGCTCAACACCAACATGGGTGTCGCCTGGCACCGCTTCCTCGGCTTCCCGAACATCTGGTTCAAGCGGAACGCGGACGGCTCGACGGCGCTGGGTGCGCTCCAGCCGATGACGAGCGGCGGCAAGGAGATCGACTTCGAGGACCCGGGCGAGGACGACGTCTTCGGCGTCTCCCAGGTCGAGCAGTTCTCCTGGAAGGGCATCCTCGACTTCTCCACGTGTACGGAGTGCGGCCGCTGCCAGTCGCAGTGCCCGGCCTGGAACACCGGAAAGCCCCTCTCGCCCAAGCTGCTGATCATGTCGCTGCGCGACCACGCGCATGCCAAGGCCCCGTATCTGCTGGCCGGCGGCGGCAAGACGATGGAGGGCGAGGAGAAGGCGTCCGAGGAGCAGCTGGCCGGTGTCCCGGCGGCGGCTCTCGCCGAGGCCGAGCGCCCGCTGATCGGGACGCTCGAGGAGAACGGCGTCATCGACCCGGACGTGCTGTGGTCCTGCACCACCTGCGGTGCGTGCGTGGAGCAGTGCCCGGTCGACATCGAGCACATCGACCACATCGTCGACATGCGCCGCTACCAGGTGATGATCGAGTCCGCGTTCCCGTCCGAGGCGGGCACGATGCTCAAGAACCTGGAGAAGAAGGGCAACCCCTGGGGTCTCGCCAAGAAGCAGCGGGTGGAGTGGACCAAGGAGGTCGACTTCGAGGTCCCGATCGTCGGCAAGGACGTCGAGGACCTGTCCGAGGTCGACTATCTGTACTGGGTCGGCTGCGCGGGCGCGCTGGAGGACCGGGCGAAGAAGACCACGAAGGCCTTCGCGGAGCTGCTGCACATCGCGGGCGTGAAGTTCGCGATCATGGGCGGCGACGAGAAGTGCACGGGTGACTCGGCCCGCCGTCTTGGCAACGAGCCGCTGTTCCAGCAGCTCGGCCAGGAGAACGTGGCCATGCTGAACATGGCTTACGGAGAAGACGACGAAGACCCGTCGACGAAGAAGCCCAAGTCGTCGAAGAAGATCGTCGCGACCTGCCCGCACTGCTTCAACACGATCGCGAACGAATACCCGCAGCTGGGCGGCGAGTTCGAGGTCATCCACCACACGCAGCTGCTGCAGCACCTGATCGACGAGGGCAAGCTCATCCCCGTGACCCCGGTCGAGGGTCTGATCACGTACCACGACCCCTGCTACCTGGGCCGGCACAACAAGATCTACACGCCGCCGCGCGAGATCATGGACAAGGTCCCCGGGCTGCGTCAGCAGGAAATGCACCGCCACAAGGAGCGCGGCTTCTGCTGCGGCGCCGGCGGCGCGCGCATGTGGATGGAAGAGCGGATCGGCAAGCGCATCAACACCGAGCGCGTGGATGAGGCCCTGTCCCTCAACCCGGACATCGTGTCGACGGCGTGCCCGTTCTGCCTCGTCATGCTCACGGACTCCGTGAACGGCAAGAAGAACGACGGGGAGGCGAAGGAATCGCTCCAGGTCGTCGATGTGGCGCAGCTGCTGCTCGACTCGGTGCGCACGCCTCCGGCGGACCCGGCGAACGACGAGGAGCCGGCGGGCGCGCCGGAGCCTGAACCAGTGAAGTAGTTCGTGCGTCTGTAAGTACAGGTAAGCGGCCGGATCTGCCCCGAGGCAGAACCGGCCGCTTACCTGTTTCAAGGGGCGGGATTACCCGGTACGCATCCCCTTCAGGGTTCCCCTAGGGGATGTCACAGCTCAGCCGCAAAGGCACCCCCGTTCCCGGTCTCCTGCCACCTGGCGGACGCGGACCGGGTACGTTCGATTACGTGGCTGGATTCAGGATCGGACGCGGCCGGGACAACCGCACCTCGCAGCAGCAGCAACCGCAGCAGGCACCGCCGCCCTACAGAGGCGGCGGCGGCCATGCGGCACCGCCGTATGCGCAGCAGCAACCACCGCCGAACTGGCCCCAGGCGGGCGGCGGCGGCCATCAGCAACCACGGGGCGCCCAAGGCCCGTACGGCGAACCGGAGTACTTCGGGGGCCCGTACCAGCAGCACCCCGCCGCACCCGACCCGTACGCGGCCAACAACCCTGGTCACACCCAGGCGTTCAGCGTCGACGAGGACCCGTACGGCAACGGCGCGACCTACCGCGCGGGCGCTGCCCCCGCGCCGGCCGGCCCGCGCCTGCACTGGAAGCAGTTGCTGAGCGGCATCGTGCTGCGCCCGGGCCCGACGTTCTGGCAGATGCGCGACTACCCCGTGTGGGGCCCAGCGCTGATCGTCACGTTCCTGTACGGCCTGCTCGCGCTGTTCGGCTTCGACAAGGCCCGCGAGGAGACGATCAACGCGACGATCTCCACGGCCATCCCGTACGTACTGACGACGGCGGTCGCGTTCGTCATCGGCGGCATGATCCTGGGCGCGGTGACCCACACCCTGGCCCGCCAGCTCGGCGGCGACGGCGCGTGGCAGCCGACGGTCGGCCTCTCCATGCTGATCATGTCGATCACGGACGCCCCGCGCCTGGTCTTCGCCCTCTTCCTGGGCGGCGAGAACGCCCTGGTGCAGGGGCTGGGCTGGGCGACATGGCTGGCGGCGGGCGCGCTGTTCACCTCGATGGTGAGCAAGTCGCACGATCTGCCGTGGCCGAAGGCGCTGGGTGCGTCGGCGATCCAGCTGATCGCCCTGCTGTCGATCATCAAGCTGGGCACGATCTGACCCGTACGACCGTGAAGGCCCCTACCGCGCCGGTAGGGGCCTTTTCCGCAGGCATGTCATGAGCGGGCGGCACTCAGGCGTCCAGGACCTGCCCAGATCGCTGCACGACGGGCTTCTCGACGCTCCAGGGGAAGTTGATCCACTCGTCGGTGCGCTTCCAGACGTACTCGCACTTGACCAGCGAGTGCGACTTCTCATAGATGACGGCGCTGCGCACCTCGGCGACGTGGTCGACACAGAAGTCGTGCACCAGCTTCAGCGTCTTGCCGGTGTCGGCGACGTCGTCGGCGATGAGGACTTTCTTGTCCGAGAAGTCGATGGTGTTCGGTACGGGCGCGAGCATGACGGGCATTTCGAGCGTCGTACCGACTCCCGTGTAGAACTCCACATTCACCAGGTGGATGTTCTTGCAGTCCAGCGCATACGCCAGTCCACCGGCGACGAACACCCCGCCGCGCGCGATGGAGAGCACGATGTCGGGCTCGTAGCCGTCGTCGGCGATGGTCTGCGCGAGCTCGCGGATCGCGCCGCCGAACCCCTCGTACGTCAGGTTCTCGCGGACATCACTCATTGCTCACACCTGCGTCCGGTGAAAGTTCATGAACGACCGCGAGGCCGTGGGCCCGCGCTGCCCCTGGTAGCGGGACCCGTAGCGCTCGCTCCCGTACGGGGACTCGGCCGGCGAGCTCAGCTTGAACATGCACAGCTGGCCGATCTTCATCCCGGGCCAGAGCTTGATCGGCAGCGTCGCGAGATTCGACAGCTCGAGCGTGACGTGCCCTGAGAACCCGGGGTCGATGAAGCCTGCGGTCGAGTGCGTGACGAGCCCGAGCCGCCCGAGGCTGGACTTCCCCTCGAGCCGCGAGGCGAGGTCGTCGGGCAGCGAGATGACCTCGTACGTCGAGGCGAGCACGAACTCCCCGGGGTGCAGGATGAAGGGCTCATCGCCGTCGGGCTCGACGAGCCGCGTCAGATCCGACTGCTCGACGGCGGGGTCGATGTGCGGATAGCGGTGGTTCTCGAACACCCGGAAGTAGCGGTCGAGCCGCACATCGATGCTCGAGGGCTGCACCATGAATTCGTCGTACGGGTCGATGCGCACCCGTCCGGCGTCGATCTCGGCCCGGATGTCCTTGTCAGAGAGAAGCACGCCCCGAGGATACGCAGAGCGCGCGGGCCCACCCCAATCGGACAGCCCCACGCGCCCCCTGACCGCCGCGTTCCCTACCGCTTGACCGGCTCCACAGGCACGACATTCCGAAGCCGAGCACAACGCGGACACCGGATGAGCCGCCCGGGCCCGATCCGATCGGCGCCGAGCTGCTGCATCGGGAACGAAGCGGTAGTGAAGACGTGCCCCTCGGCACAGCGGACGACGGTGCGCTCCATCAAGTCCATCGAGTCCCTTCCCCAAGAATGCGGACGAACGCCCACATTAAGGGATGAACAGGACGCACCCACGAGCGGCACTCCGTCGTTCAAAGGTACGCCTCAACTCCCGCGCCCCGCAGCTACATCGGGCCCACGGGAGAGCACACAGGCCCCGCGGCGTCATTCGCCGGGGGCCTGCGATGAGGTAGAGTGTGCGCCGATGCGGTGCCGGTCGACGGCTCGCTACGCGGGTGTAGTTTAATGGTAGAACATGAGCTTCCCAAGCTCAGAGCGCGGGTTCGATTCCCGTCACCCGCTCCATAGAAAAGCCCCAGGCCAGCGGCCCGGGGCTTTGTTGTTGTCTAGACCGGTCTAAGCGTCTCGTGCCAGATCCGTGCCAGATGCTTGATCGTCCGCCGCCTTGCGCTGCCCACGGACCAGCTGGTCAAGCCCGGCAGCGACCTCCTTCTGACGCTCCAGATCGGAGTGCTGGTAGATCAGCGCGGCGCGTTCCGTCGACTGCCCGGCGCGCACCATCGTGTCCTTGAGCGTCGCCCCGGATCGGGTCGTGAGGGTGTGCCCGGTGTGACGAAGATCGTAGAAGCGGAAGCCGTCAGGAAGGCCGACCGTGCCACGGGCCTTGCGCCATTTCCGCCCGAAGGTGGACCGCCGGAACGGCTTGCCCTTCTCCCCCACGAACAGCAGCCCGTCCGGACCCTTTTCGGCGTACCAGTCGAGATGCCGTCGCAGCTCGGTGTGAAGAAAGGCCGGCAGGACGACGAGGCGCTTGCCCGCCTCGGACTTGGTCGGTCCTTCAGCCCGCTTACCGGAAGTCAGCTCCGGAGCGGCCTGCCGGACGCGAACGGTCAGGTTGTCGAGGTCCACATCTTTCCGGCGGAGCTCGGCCTGTTCCTCAGGCCGGAGCGGTCCATACGCGCCGAGGTAAACCATCAGCCGCCAGCGGGGCCCGAGTGCGTCGGCAAGCGCATCGACCTGGTCGACCGAGGCGACCGGCCGTTCAGCCGCGGACTCCTTTCCAGCTCCCCGGATACGGCAGGGGTTCCGGCGGATCAGCTCATCCTCGAAGGCCGTCTCCAAGATGGCCTTGAGGAGCCGATAGCTCTTGGCGACCGTGGTTTCGGCACCGGTCGAGTCAAGACGCTCCGATCGCCAACTCCTCACACGCGGCCCGGTGATCTCGTCCAGGTTCAGAGCTTGGAAGGTGGGGAGGATGTGAAGCCGCAGCAGCCGCCTGTACAGCTCATCTGTGGTGTCGGAGAGCCGACGCTCCTTGACCCAGCGAAGCGCGTACTCCTCGAAATTGACGGCACCAGCGTCTGGGTCCTGCCAATCGCCCCGCCGGATCTCAGTCTGCTTTTCGGCGAGCCAGTCGTCAGCGTCACGGGCAGTCTCGAAGGTCTCGGGAGCAGGCCTCATCACATCGTCTGCGCCCGGATAACGAGCCTGGTAGCGGCCGGATGGCAGCTTCCGTACTGCACCGAACGTGCGCCGCCTGCCCTTTTTGTTGGCCATCAGACAGCCCTCCCGTAGCGAGAGCGCCGGCGACGGACCGGCTGAACGGTGTTGGCATCGATGAACGCCGAAAGAGCGCCTTCCGGGATGCGGACGTGCCGACCGACCCTGACGAAGGTCACGCGTCGTTCGGCGATCAGGCGACGGGGGAAGCGTTCGCTCGTACCAAGCCGCTCGGCAGCCTGCGCGACGGTCAGAAGCCGCTCAGACATGGGTGGGTTCTCCTTCCGTACCGAGGGCGGGGGCGAGTGAGGCGGATAGCCATTCCTCGCCGCGGGTCATGCCGATACCGGCGAAAGCCCAGTGGGCGACGACATACGTCGTCTCGTCGTCCTGGTCGACCTCGACCGAACGGAATTCCTCGGGCAGGGCGGCGAGCGCTTGGGCGCGCCTCCATTCCGCTCGGGCATTGCGCAGCGCGCCGAGGGTGGTGGAGTAGCGGCGCGTCTTGGTCGAGAAGTGGCCGCGGAAGCCGAGCATGTGGGCCCAGGCCCTCAGCCGCAGTTCAGCCAGGTCCTTGCGGGCGCCAAGTCGCCAGGCGGTGCGGATCATCTGCGCGGCGTGGTCCGTGATGCGCGCATGGGCCAGCTCGGCCAAGAACTTGATCGGGCGGTCCAGGGTCCCGGTCGCTGCCTCAGCGCCCTTAGTGGCGTACTTGGCGATGTACGCCGCGACGGCGCGTTCGGTCAGTTCGGCCGGGCCCTCGAAGTCGGCCGAGCGGATCGGGCGTACGTCGAGTTGCCGACCGAACCTGAAGGCGTGCGGCCGGCCGTCGACCACGGGCCCGCTGACCACCGCATGGCGAGCAGCAGCTCGGATCGCGTCGGTGAGCAGCTCAGCAGTTGCCCAGGCCGGAGGGGCGCTCTGGCTACCCTCCGGGCCGTCGATTCGGATCACCGCGTGGAAGTGGACCGCGCCGCGCTTCTGGTACTCGGCCACCTTGGCGAACGACACTCGGGCGGCTTTCGGGAAGTCCCGCTGGGTGAGCCCGGCGCGCTTGGCGATCTCGCGGCGCAGGTAGATGGAGAAGCGCCGCCAGAGCATCCCCGCGTGAGCGTTCCACAGCACGGCGGCCTCGTAGTCGTACGTTGCCGAGTCGAGCGGGACGCCGAGCACGTCGTCGTCCTGGTCGTGCAGTGCACCGCACCTGCAGGGCCGTACGGTTCCGCGCCGACCGGTGGGCCGGTTGTGGACAGGACCGAAGCCGGGCGCGGTGAACGTGGCGAACACCCTGGGGTGTTGGGCGACCGTCTCGGGGCTTCCCTTGCCGCCCCGCAGTCCGGCGGTGATCAACTGGTAGGTGTCCCGGCGGTAGACCTCTGCGCATGCCGCGCAGCGGGTCGCCCGGCGGTTGTTGCAGCGCACCAGGAGATGGCCGGCCGGGAGCTCTGCCGAGTTGAGGTGGTGCAGGACCCGGCCGATCTCACCTGTTCGCGGGTTGAGTTCGTGTTCGGTGCGGTGGCCGTTGAGGCGCACGGGGTGCGTGCAGCCGCCCAGGCCGCGCAGTTGACGGACAAGGGCAGGCATGTTGCCGAGTGCGGCGAGCCCGCCCAGGTCCTTGAGCGGGGGCGGAGTGTGTCCGGTAGTAATGGAGCTGTCCTTTCGACAGTGGTCGGGAGGGTCAGTGCCTGCCGGGGCGGCGGGATGCTTGGCGGTATCGAGGCCGCCCCGGCAGGCCGGTCAGCGCGTTCGCGCGCTGCTGAGCTGGGAGCGCAGCACCAGGGCCGCGATGGAGACGGACACAGCCGTTATGGCGACCGTGGCCAGGAGTGCGGTCAGCACGACGCCGACCACGAGCACGGCGGCGACAGCCCCGACGCCGAGGCCCGCGTAAGGGGCGACCGGTCGGGCAGCAGGAGCCACCGGAGCGTGCTGGCAGGCGCACACGGCCGCGGAGTGCTGCCGCTCGGCAGGCAGCGCCGAGGTGATCAGGTGCGCGGTCGGGACAGGCGGAGCGTCGGGCAGTTTCGGGCGGAACAGCACGGCAGTTCTCCTCTCACTTGTTGGTGCCGTTGACGACGTCGACCCCGGAGCGCGTGCCGGACTCGATCGCCGGTGCAAGGAAGGTCTGGGAGAGCCAGAAGCCGAAGAGCGCGATCACGACAGCGACCCAGAGGCGGATGCCTAGGAACTTGATCGCAGCCCAGGCGATGACGCCGAGGACGAAGACGAGCGGCAGACTCACGGTCACTGGAAGCTCCTCAGCGGACGGAACAGCGGTGAGTACGGGCAGCCAGCTCGGCGGCGGCTCGACTGTCGAAGTCGGTGGAGAAGCCACACCGCGGAGCCGTACAGGCAGCGGCGTGCTTCTCGCGGCCCCGGCCGTCGTAGTACGTGCCGACCTGGACCGGGCCGACGCGGATCACGCGTCGGAAGCGCGACTTTGCGGGCATGAGTGGGTCCCTTCCTGGGTGAGTTGGGCGGTGTGGTCGATGAGCCAGCGGCGGATCTCGGCGGCTTCCTGCTCGTCGGCGCCGAGGATCACCGGCTCGGCCAGGAGCACGGCTTCAACGAAGTGGTTCTGGCGGGTCAGTTCGGCCGCGCGCTTGAGCGTGCGGAGCGTGGACGGACGCAACGGCGTTTCCTTGTCGGTCAGGTGAGTTGGGCGGCGATGGCCTCGGCCAGCGGCATCGGGACACCGAGCCGGGCGCGAAGGGTGGCGGTGTCGATCGGCGATCCCGTGCGGGTGCGGTGTTCCGCCGCGACCTTCCGGGCGTGGTCGACGAGAGCGGCCGGGAGCTGGTCAGGCGTGCGGAGTGCTTCGGGAGTCGCGGGCAGTGTGGGCGCATCCAGCTCGTCAGCGGGCAGCGCGGCCGGTTCGTCGACGGCTTCCGTACGCTCGTTGGCCCCGTGGGCGAGCAGCGTGCCGCCGAGGAAGGCGACCGCCGGCCAACCCGCCACGGTGATCCGGAGCCACGCCGGAACGTTGTCGAGGTCGAGCAGTCCCGCGGTGGCCACGTTCGCTCCGAGGCTCGCGGCGATGGCCACCAGGAACCATGACCAGCCAGCGGCCCTGGAACCCCCCGACCGCAGCCGCTTCCACGCAGCGACCATCAGCAGGTCGACGCTGACCGGATAGGCCCACGCCTTCCAGCCGTCCTGGCCCGCTGCCACAGCCAGGTCATGGAGATGCGCGAAGGACAGCGCGGCGGCGATGACCGCTTGGATCAGTACGGCGTCGACAGGAACGGGCAGCGCACGCACGGCTGACTCCTTCGGTTTCGGGCATGGCGGGGGTAGGGACTCGGCGCGATGCGGTCGCGCCAGCCGAGGGGATGGGACGGTCAGCCAGCTACCGGACTGAGGTCCGCCGAGGCGTGAGGCCGGAAAGACTCCAACGCTGGTATGTGCGGGGAGAGATGGGCCGAGTCACGGCAGGTCGCCGCAGCGTCGGAGAGGGAAAGGTACGGCGTGCGAATGCGGGACCAGCCGCCTGACGAGTCACCGACGACCGCCAGCCCAGGCACTTCGGGCGCGATGGCGGACGCGACGTACACCGCCTCAGGAGCGATGTCGCCGAGCGCCATCTTGGCCGACGCCTCGTCGTTCACCCGGTGGCACACGCGGCCGGTGAGCTGGGCCCGGAGCATGGTCGCCCCCTTGCCCAGTTCGGCCCCGAAGCGCTGCCCGCAGACCTCCAGATAGATGCCCGCGGCCCGTCCGAGCTGAGCGAGACGGATCAGCTGAGTGACCATCTCGTCGCGCCGTTCCTCGTCCTTACGTGTGGCGACGAGGAAGAGTTCTGCGACCTCGTCGACGAAGAGCACGATCGGGGCGGGTCGTTCGTCGTCCGGCAAGCCCCATATATCGGAGGTGATCTCCTCGTCCGGAACGCCGGGAGCGATGCTCTGCCGGGCCCGGATGAGGTCGTACCGGTCCTCCATCTCCTGTACGAGTACGGGCAGCAACTCTGCGGCCTCATCGGGGTCCGTGGCCAGGGCCGAGAGCCGGGGTGTGAAGGGAGCGAGCTCCACACCGCGCTTGCAGTCGATGCCGACGAGCGCCACGGGCTGAGCCGCCAGCGCCGCCAACAGGTTGCGAAGGAACATGGACTTCCCCGAGAGCGTGGCTCCGAGGACCAGTTGGTGAGGGATGGCCCGGTAGTCGCGTACGAACGGCGTCGCGTCCTCCCGGAGAGCCACGGGTACGGCGAGTAGGTCTCTCTCCACCCGACGCGGCATCTTCACGTCCCGCAGCACGTCGAAGCCTACGAGCAGCAGCTCGACGACACCCGGCTTGATGCTCCGGACGTGCACGGCGTGAACGCCCCAGGCGTGCCTGAGCCGTTCGCACGAGGCAGCCACGTCGGCCGGCTCCTGCCCGGGGGCGAGGCGGAGCCGTACCCGGAGCCCCGTCGCAGTCGGGCGAACCAGACCGCGACGGGGAGGGACCGGGCGCACGTCGCGCCGAGTGGTCGCCCTGACAGCAAGCGCCCGCAGACGGGACGGCGGAACCGTGAGCCCGCACGCATCCATGGTGGAGCCGTACGAGACCAGCAGCCGCGCCGTGGAGAGGGGCAGGCCGACCATGGACCAGTAGACGGCGGGGTGAGCCTTGCGGGTGTAGGCCACCCCGCCAACGGCGGTAAGTGCTCCGCCGAGTTCGGCGAGCGTCACCAGGTCAGCCACGGGATCAGCCCTCCTGCCCGGCCGGGTACGCGCCGGGAGCGATCGCAGTCGCACGGAAGGCGATGCCGTGACGAGCCTGACCGTTGAAGACGCTCTCCCACGGCCGGGCGACCAGGCCCGGCAGCGAGACGGGCGCACCCACGGCGAGCCCGTCCATGACGCCGCTCTGCGGAACGGTCACCGAGATCAAGGAGGACTCCCCCTGGTCGATGTAGACGACGCCGATCGTCATCAGACCCTCGCCGGTTACGGCGTCCTTGGCGATCTCACCGGTCTGCCGGTCTCGCAGCTTCGGCGCCGGAGCTTCCGTCATCAGGATCGTGGCCGTCGAGGCGTCGATTCGCATCACACGCACTGAAATTTCTCCTCTGTGTGGGCACCTGCCAACCTGACAGGTTGACTTAGCAAGTTCGAAGTTAGGGATGCCAGGTTGACTTGTCAAGTGATTCAAGTGGCGTACTGGATGGATCAGTTGGTGGATCTCAGCCGAGCCGGTACGTGTCTTCGAGTTCCTGCCGGTCCGCCGGCAGCAGCACATCGGTCACCTGGAGGGCCTGCCCGGACGCATCGAAGGCCACGACGAGCACACTGAGCAGCGCGTCCCCGGCAGCCATGCCGAGAAGTTCGCCCTCCTCCTTGGTCGCCAGTCGAGCGGAAACGCGCTCCGTCACGTGGTCGAAGCGCACGCGCTTCCGCGACTCCAGGTGCTCGCGGAGGCCGCCCTGAATGGGCGCGGGGCCGGCAAGGTCCGTACCGTGGACCAGACTTGCAGGGAAGTACGACGAGGCCAGCTCGAACGGTTCGCCCTCATCTTCGATCAGCAGCCGCCGCACGAGGACCTTGACCCGCCTGGGTACGCCGAGCAGCGAAGCCACACGCGGAGGCACGGGCACTTCCCTCACCTCGACCAGGCGGCCCGCAGCTTGGGACTCGTCGCGCTCCAGCACTTCGCGACCACGCCGGATCTTCTGCTCGACGGCTTCCGGCCGGCCGCGCACGATGGTGCCGTACCCCTGCCGGGACTCAAGCCAACCATCCCGCTTGAGGAGTTCGAGGGCCCGAACGACCGTCGGTCGCGACATGCCGAAGGCTTGGACGAGCTGGTTCTCGCTCGGGATGAGGGTGCCGGGCGGGTACGTGCCGTCCTCGATCCGACCTTGGAGCGCCTGCGCCAGCCGCACGTACTTGGGTGCAGCCACTTCGTACGCCATAGCGTCGCCGTCCCGGATTGGCCTAGTCAACTGGTCAACCAGTCTAGCTAGCTTGCACGCATGCAGGCTAGCTCGCGTGCAAGACCGACGAGGGTCACGACTTCCAGGCGCCGTCGACGAGGAAGGACACCACCGTGCCGCCGAAGGGACTGGGCCGAGCGCTCCATGAGTCCGACAGCTCATTGACCAGGCAGAGTCCGCGCCCGTGCGCCTCGTCGGCGGTCGGCTGCCGCATCCTGACGTGCGCCGGAAATCCGGGATTGTGGACGTCGACCCGCAGCGCCGCATTCACGCGCCACCACTCGACGCGCACCCGCCACTCTTCCTCCGCCTCCCCGTACAGGATCGCGTTAGTGACGAGTTCGGAGATCATCAAGACGCAGTCGTCGAGCGAGCACGACAGGTCGTACGGATCCAGGAACTTCCGGAACCACCGGCGGGCCCGAGCGACTGATTCGGGTTCCGGATAGAGGGTCATGCGACCGATCGAGACCGGGCCGGAGCCCGTTTCGTCGCGCCGTTCATCGGCATCAGTCATGCGCTTCACTGCTCCCTACCGGTGCCGTCGCAGTCGAGACAGCGCCGCTTGGACGTAGTGCGAGCGCGACCGTCAGCCGCGGAGGCTGCCAGGGCGGAGCGGGAACCTACGCGCTTCCAGCCTCGGCCCCGGCAACCTACGCATGGCGCATGCGCGTCGCGCGCTAACCCTGCGCCGTCTTTGATCACGTCCGCGCCCCTTCCGTAAGTGGCCTTAGCCACTTACTGGATAGTGGCATTGGCCACTTGGCGTGCGCAAGTGGTTCGCAGACAGCGCCACAGGTTTCTACGTGATCGGGTAGCCCTGCTCGAAGGCCCAACGCCCAGGCGGGTAGGTCGCTTCGGCGAACTCAAGCGGACGATCCTGCATGTCAAAGACGATGTGATGCACGATCAACACAGCCGAATCGGCAGCCAACTTGAGGTCGGCAGCCTCCTCCTCAGTGGCCACTCGGGCGCACATCCGATCCTCGGCGTAGCTGCCTTGACGTCCCGTCATGCTCTCGACGTACATCAAAGTGCCCTCCCGAATCCGGTCCGGCTCCAGCAGCTTTGGCGCCCGCTCACCGACCGCGGCAGCGAACCACGACGTAGAGAGCGTGATCGGCCCGGACTCGTTGCTGGTCACCCGCCGGCGTTGCACGGCACGACTGCCGGGTGCCAGGTTCAGCGCCTCGGCGACGTAGTCGGGAGCGTCCAACCAGCCCGCCGAGGTGATGACCGCGTACTCGCCCGGCGTGTAGATCTTGCCCGTCTGCCTGGCCCGGCCGTACAACTCCCGTGCCCGCCTGTTCACTTGCAGACTGCGGACGTACGTTCCTGATCCTTGCCGCTTCTCGACGAGGCCCTGATGACTCAGGGCTTCCAGCGAGCGCGCAGCCGTGGGCCGCGACACGTTCCAGGCGGCCGCCAGCTGCCTCTCCGACGGAACCTCATCCCCCGGCCGCAAGTCACCGCGCAAGATCTGATCGCGGATGTGATGCGCGATCTGCAGGTACTTGGGCTGGGTCTCTTCAATCTGCGGCATCCGAGCCCTTCCCTAAGTGGCTATTACCTCTGGCCACTATAGGGTGAGTGGCCAGGCCGCTAGCCCGTACGCTGACGCGGGTGACGCGCTTGATCGTGGCAGCAGGTGGAGGGGGCGACGCAGTCGCCGCCGCAATGCTCGACGCCGCCCTATACGGCGACGAGGGCCCAGCGGTTGTCTTCACCTACGCGTGGGATCGCCTCCTGGTCGACCCGGTCCCGGGCCCCCGAGGTCCCGCGAGCTTCACCGGCCTGCGCCCTCTGACGAGAAGCGTCCAGGTGGTACCCGGCGATGCCCGTCCGGTAGCTCCCGCAGGCTCGACCCTCCCGCGGCTCGCTGCGGAGCTCCCGCAGGCCTTCGCCCTGATCGATCCGCACCACGGTGCCGAGGGCATCACGCGTCAGCTCGAAGAACTCATCCAGCATCTGGAGCCCGAGTCGATCGACCTGCTGGACGTGGGAGGCGACATCCTCGCGAGGGGCGACGAACCGACATTGCGCAGCCCACTCGCCGATGCCCTCACGCTCGCAGCGTGCTGCCAAGTCAACGCGCCTGTACGGCTGCTGGTGGCAGGCCCCGGCCTCGACGGCGAGATCCCCGCCGAGGACCTGCGCGACCGCATGGGCCCCACGCTCCTGACCCTCAATGCCGAACACGTCGAGCCGGTCAGCTCAGTCCTGGAATGGCACCCCTCGGAAGCGACGGCCATGCTGGCAGCCACAGCCCGAGGAATCCGCGGCCTGTGCGAGGTCCGCGACGCCGGCCTCCCGGTCCCCCTTACCGACAACGGACCGACGGTCCACGAAGCCGACCTGGACGACGCCCTCACCCGCAACGAGCTCGCCCGCGCCATCCTCGTTACGGAAACCCTCGACGAGGTGGAGCAGCACAGCCGCGAAATCTGCGGCTACTCCGAGATCGACTACGAGCGCAACAAGGCCAGTTGGCTCAGCACCCAGCCTGAGCAGAAACTCGACCCCGAGACGACTCTCCGCCAACTCGACCAGTTCGAGGCCCAGGCCCGCACCCGCGGAGTCACCCACACGACATTCCGCCGCCTCACCGAAGCACTCGACCTCAACGGCAGGCAGCGCCAGGACCTCAGAGCCCTCCTGCTCAGCAGCCGCCCGGAGCAATACCAAGGCCCGCTCTGGCACATCCCACCAGTCGCTGAGTAACAACTTTCTTCACGGGTTCAAGGCTCGCTGCGCTCGCTGCCCCACCGGTGCTCGGCCAGCGAGCGAGGGCATTGCCAATCCAGTCTCCGCACGGCAGTCCAGCCAC